>NZ_FUWG01000002.1 GCF_900167145.1 Treponema porcinum
CTTCATCCTTCTTTTGAAGTTTTGCTTCAAGTTCATCGATTTTCTTCTGCTGGGCTTTTTCTGTAATGTCCGGTCTGGTACGGTTGAATATCATTGCCGCATTTTCCAAGAATTCTTTCTTCCAGTTCAGGATCATGTTTGGATGAATGTTGTTTTCCTTTGCAACATCGCTGACCGCTTTTCCATCCTGAATAACAGCCATCACAACTTTCAATTTTTCTTCTGCCGTAAAAGTTCTTCGCGTTCTTCCCATAAGGTGTCCTTCCTTTGTATTATACACCTTATTAGCTTTGCTGTTTTAGTCCAAGTTGCGGTTAGGCATTACAAGAACGTAATCCTAATGATTGGGAGGCTACTTTTTTTTACGCTTGGTTTGAAAACGAAAAAAACTTTAATAGTTATTTTAAAATTGCAGAAGATTTGATTTTTAAATTAGAGCAGGAAAAGCAAATTGAAGCAGCAGATACATTATATAACTTTTTTAAGAAAATAAACTTTTCTTTCTATAATAAAGAACAGCCCTTTCCGCTAAAAGATAATGAGTTATATTACAATTTTTTAATGCGTTTTTTTAATGAAAAAAATGAAGCTGTCATTGAACATGCAATGTATTTAACTAATTTTATGTATAAACGAGAAAATTTCTATTTTGAAATTTTGAACAGGAATGACAGCATTTATTCTAAATTTATTCAAACATATCGTTCTCTTGCCTATTCAACACCAAATACTTACGCAAGCGATGATGAATGTGTAAATATAATAAAATCCGCCGAAACTGATATTGAAAAAATAAATATGTCATTCGAATCTGAGGAAGATAAAAAGGACACTTATTTGAAATATTACAAATGGCTTATTGAAGAATGTGCAGATAGATTAAAACCTGCAAGTATACAGTACATAGAAGCCAGAATAAATGAACTTTGCTTATCATATACAGTAACAGATGAAGTAAAAAAAATTGCTAAAAAAAATTTGCATAAATATAATGCTGAAAAAAGACATACAAAAGCTAAAAAGCGACGAGCATGGTTCAGCAAATTTTCAACTGCCTTATTAGCACTATTATCTATTGCCGGCATAGCATTACTATATAAGACATCTCATCCTTTTAGGGGTTTTCTTTCGCTGATAACTTTAGGAATTCTTAATTTATATGCGGCCATCTATTCATTAGATTATGAAATTAATAGTAACTCTGAAAAAATCGTACGTGTGACTCTTAAACTAATAATTTTATTTATCTTAATTATTATATTTTTATTTTTAAATGAGCATGAATTTTTCTGGATTTGACAAAGAGTTTTTTATAGATTTACATAAAATAGCACAAGATATTGTACAAAAAATGATTAATAAAGATTGTTTTTCGGATGCAATTTTTAATGAACATATCAAAAACTATAAAAATCTTTCTTCAGAACAAATTAGCGAAATTAAAAGACTTGCAAAAGTAATGTTTAAACGCACAAAAGAAGTAATGTTAACATACGAGAGGTAAAATATGTCCCTATTCAAAAAAAATCAAAATGAATCTGCTTTTACTGGCGGTAAAAAACATTTTCTAGATGTAATCAAAAACTCTGGTAATGGCAATCTGCTTGTATATCAATGTCCGGAAGAAGATTTCAATACAGGTTCTACATTAATTGTTCAGGAAGGCGAACAGGCAATTTTCTTAAAGGATGGAATTACTCAAAATGTTTTTGATGCCGGAAGACATGTTCTCTCTACAGATAACTATCCTTTTTTAAGCCGAATCGTAAATGCCTTTTCTGGCGGAATCAGCACTTTTAATTGCAAAGTTTATTTTGTACGCACAGCTTCTTCCATGGAAATTCTTTGGGGAACTGCAAGTCCTATTCAAGTACGTGATCCTGTTCAGATGATAATGACAAGTTTGCGTGCACGAGGATCTCTTAAAATTTCTGTATGCAACGGACAAACTTTTCTTTCAAAACTGTTAGGAAATAATGTAAACTTTTTAACACAAGATGGAATTGTCCTGTTTTTCAGAAACGAAATGATGGCACACATCAAAAGTCAGATTGCAAAATATATAAAAGAATCTGGAGAAGAAATTTTAGGCATCTGTTCACAACAGGAAGAGCTTTCTTTAAAATTAAAACCTAAAATTGACAAAGTTCTTGAAGAATATGGCGTTAAACTTTTAAAGTTTTCTATTTCTGCAATTGATATTCCAGAAAATGACCCTAACAGACAAAAACTTGAAACCGCTTATTCAACAAAAAGGGAATCCCAAATATATGGAGATGAGTATCAAAAATTTGTTGCCCGGGAAGTTGTTACAAATCTTTCTAAAAACGATAACGCAGCAGGCATTGCCGTTATGGGAGCAGGAATGAACGCTGCAGGAGGCGTTGGAAATATGTTTGCAGGAGCCGGAAAAGAACTTTTTAATAATACTTTAATCAATTCAACAAGTCCAAATATTTCATCCGGTATAAAATGCATAAAATGCGGTGCAATAAACAAAACTGACGCAAAATTCTGTTCAGACTGCGGTTCACCTATAGAGAAAAAATGTTTCTGCACAAAGTGCGGAACAGAACTTACATCAGGTGCAAAATTCTGTTCTGGCTGCGGTACAAAAATTGGAGGCTAGAAAATGAAAAAAAAATCACTTTTTATAATTATAATAGACTTAATCGTTTTGGCATGTTTCAATGCAATATTTTTTATAAATTTAAAAGAATCTATTGCTCAAACATGGCTTGCCTATAGCTTTACAACTTTTTCTTTTTTAATGATAATTTTCACACCTATTTTTATAGGAAAATCAAAATCTCCGTATTTATTTACTGTTGTAAATACAGGACTTGCATTTCTCTATTTTCTTATTAATATAGTCGTATCAGTGATATCACTGATTTATATGAAATTCTCTATAAAATTCTTACTTAGCTTTTATATAATTCTAACAGCAATATACCTAGTCTTTTTTCTTTTGATGCTTATTATTGGAAAAAAACAAAAGGATATGAAATAAGCATAAAACAACCCTTGTAATTTTCATAAACAACTGTTTTATTTCTTTTTAATTGTTTTGCAAGGCAACAAACTTTCTCATTCATATAATAAACTGCCTTGCAAAAAAAATTTGTTAAAAGAATTCCCTTCTGACTGCCACCCTTCTCAGTCCGCCTGATAAAATTACATTACGGTTCTTGACAAACCATTCCGTTATTACTAATATATGAACAAATGTTCATATATTAGTAATAACGGAGGCTTTATGGATTCACAGACTGTTGGCACTATGCCGGACGAGGACACTCTCTTTGATCTGGCGGAACTGTTCAAGATTTTTGGAGATTCTTCGCGGATAAAAATCCTGTTTGCACTCTTTAAAAAAGAAATGGCAGTAAATGAACTTTCTGCGTTTCTTTCAATGACGCAGTCGGCGGTAAGCCATCAGCTCAGAATTTTGAAAACGAACGGTCTTGTAAAATTCCGCCGCGACGGAAAATCTCTGATTTATTCGCTTGCGGACGGACACGTAACGTCAATCCTTAGCCAGGGACTAGAGCATATAGGAGAGGGCGTAGGGAAAACTTATTGTTCATCATAAAACTGGTTTCCCTGCGCCTCGCGGTTTTGCAACGCAAAACTGCGGTTATGGAGTCCTAAATTAAAAAATTGATTGAGGCGTAATTATAATAGGGGGTTATTTATGGAAGAATGTAAACACTGCCATACAGGCGGAAACGAGGTTGAGGAACACGAAGAAGAAATGTCCCTTAAAAAAATTATTATTGCGGCAGTTTTGTTTGCGCTGGGGCTTGCGGTTGAGCATATTCCGCTTGCGTTCTTGAACGAATACCTGAGTTTTTTGGGAAACGGCGCGGATGCTTCCCGGATTTTCAGCGGCGTCATCTACCTTGCCGCGTATCTTGTCTGCGGAAAAAACGTTGTCATCGGCGCGCTCCAAAATCTGTTTAAGGGAAAGATTTTAGACGAACAGTTTTTAATGACAATCGCTTCGCTGGGTGCAGTATTCACCGGCGAATTCCCGGAAGCGGTTGCAGTTATGCTGTTTTATCAGGTGGGAGAATATTTCCAGGATTATGCGGTAGATAAATCGCGCGATTCAATTCAGGCGCTTATGAACATACGCCCGGACACAGCGGACGTCATTCGTAACGGAAAAACGGTAACCGTTGACGCATGCGACGTTAAGACAGGCGAAACGGTTGTCGTAAAACCGGGAGAGCGTATTCCGGTGGACGGCATCATCACAAAGGGAAAAACTTTCATCGATAATTCCGCGCTTACAGGCGAATCCGTACCGCTTGAAGTATTTGAAGGAAACGAAGTTTTCTCCGGTGCAATAAACACAGCGTCTGTAATTGAAATAAAAGCCGTCCGCATTGCAGAAGAATCTGCCGCAACACGAATACTTCATCTTGTTGAAGAATCTGCTGCAAAAAAAGCAAAGTCCGAGCGGTTTATCACCCGTTTTTCAAAAGTCTATACACCTATTGTTTGCGCACTTGCCGCAGCAGTAGCTGTCATTCCGCCGCTTGTCCTTAAATTCGGTTTTCCGCAGCTGTTTGCACAATACGGCTGGAACGTCTGGATTTACCGTGCGCTTATTTTCCTTGTAGTTTCCTGTCCGTGCGCAATAGTAATTTCAGTTCCGCTTACGTTCTTTGGAGGAATAGGAGCCGGAAGCCGTCAGGGAATTCTTGTAAAGGGAAGCGGAGCTCTTGAAACTCTTGCCACAATAAAAACTGCTGTTTTTGACAAGACCGGTACACTTACAAAAGGCGTATTTGTCGTAACAGACGTTCACTGCCTTCACCCGGAAAAATTTCCTGAAGATGAACTTATTGCAATCGCAGCCCACGCGGAAATCTATTCAAATCATCCTGCGGCAAAATCACTTAAGGCAGCACACCATGGAGAATGCTGTTCGCTTGCAAAAGTAACAGATGCTCAGGAAATCAGCGGCGAGGGAATAAAGGTATGCCTTGACGGAAAGACCGTTCTTGCAGGAAACGAACAGCTTATGCAAAATCAAAACGTAACAGGATATGAAAAATGCAGCATGACGGACGCAGGAACGGTCGTTCACGTTGCGGTAGACGGCGAATATGCCGGACACATCATCATTTCTGACCGCACAAAAGAAGATGCAGCACAGGCAGTGAAAGAACTTCATTCGCTCGGCGTGAATAAAATCGTTATGCTTACCGGCGACAATCAGACTACGGCAGAAGCAGTTGCAAAAGAAACAGGCGTTGATGAATTCTACTCAAATCTTCTTCCGCAGGATAAAGTTACAAAGGTGGAAGAACTTATTTCACAATTGAATGACGGCAGGAAAAAACGCGGTGCACTTGCATTTGCCGGAGACGGTATCAATGATGCACCTGTTCTTGCGCGTGCAGACGTTGGTATTGCAATGGGCGGACTTGGTGCAGACGCGGCGATAGAATCGGCGGATGTTGTAATAATGGACGACGAACCTTCAAAAATTGCGGCGGCAATACGCACGTCAAGAAAGACGCTTTCAATCGTAAAGCAGAACATAATTTTCTCGCTTGCCGTAAAAATTGCAATTATGGTTTTGGGAGCAGCAGGCATTGCAAATATGTGGCTTGCCGTGTTCGGAGATACAGGCGTTGCAGTCCTTGCAATTTTGAACGCAATGCGCGCTACAGCAAAGGTGAAAAAATCCTGAAACTCCAGCCAACAATCCGGGTTATAAGCGGAATTTTCTTGTAAGATTCCGCTGTAATCTGCCGGCAGTCCTTGAGCGTATTTTGGAAATCTTCCTCAATATGCCCGATTTCAGGAGATTTATAGAGAAAAACGCCACATTCAAAATGGTGGAACAGGCTGCGGTAATCAAGATTGATTGAGCCAACCGTCGCCCTGTTTCCGTCAGAAACGAACGACTTTGCGTGTATAAAGCCCGGATTATATTCATAAACGCGTATTCCCTTTTCAATAAGCGTCTTGATGAACGTTCTTCCCACGCAGAATGTAATGTAATGGTCATAATGCTTTGGAACAATTACAGAAACATCCACACCGCGCTTTGCCGCAAATGAAAGCGCATTTATCATCGTGTTATCAAGAATTGTGTACGGCGTCATAATATGGACGTAATCGTGCGCCTTTGCAAGAATGTAGTTGTAGACGTTTTCTGCAACATCCTCCCCGTTGAATGCATCATCACCATACGGAATCGTAACACCCTGCCCGGAATGTTTTTCGCACGGAACATCAGCAAATTTCCTGTACCCGGACGCCTCTTCCATCGTCTTATTTGCTACGTTCCATAGCTGAAGGAACATAATCGTAAAAGTTCGGACTGCCGGTCCGTCAAGTCGGATTGCGGTATCTTTCCAGTAACCAAAGCGCGGATGTTCATAATTTGCATATTCGTCAGAAATGTTTATTCCGCCTGTATAGACAGTCTTTCCGTCAATATCAAGGATTTTCCGGTGGTCACGGTTGTTCAGTCCTGTATCAAACACCGGGACGAACGGCATAAATATCTTTGCCTTAATGCCGCTTCGTTCAAGGTAACGCTCGTACCTTCTTGTAGAATACGCACCTGAGCCAAGACTGTCGTACAAAATCCGCACGTCAACGCCCTGCAAAGCCTTTTCACGCAAAATATCAAGAATTTCATGCCATATACGGCTCGGTTCAATAATAAAATATTCGATAAAAATAAAATGTTCTGCCGCCTTAAGACGTTCTTTTATATCAGCAAATGCTTCTTCGCCGCTTGGAAAATACGTTTCTTTCGTGCCTGTATACGACGGATAGGAAGATGTCCTGCGCAAATACTCTGCAATGTCGCGAACTTTCGGGTATTCCTCAAAAACGGCGGACGAATCTTCCGTACCGGTAATCATAACAGGTTCGGATTCTTTTTTTATAAGGCGAAGGCTTTTTTTCAGCCGCCGTCCGCCAAAATTCACCTTGCACATAAAATACAGCACAATTCCGAAGAACGGAAAAATCAAAATCGGAAACAGCCAGGCAAGTTTAAATTCATTTTTTCCCTGTTTGTTTGCAAGATAACTCAGAAAAAGAATGCTCAGCGCAAGGTTTGTCCATCCTAAGTACGGAATGAAACGTTCAAACCTCAAAACAAGCGTAAGATAAATTGCAAACTGGGCAAGCAGCAAAAGAATAATCAGAAGCATTTTTGAATAGACAAACGGCTTCAAAAAACGCGCATATTTCAACGGAGATTTAAAATCTGATTCAACTCCCTCCCCACGTTCATTCTTCTTTTTCATACGTTTAAATATATACATAAATAAATGTTATGAAAACCTCTGAATGTCATTTTCAATGACTTTTTGAAGATTTCTGATATACTGTTCCTATGAGTTTTTCCATCAACTGGACGGACGTTCCGGAAGCCGCAGATACGCCGGACATTCAGCATCATTTTGAACTTGTACGAACGGAAGAAATCCCTGACGGCGGCGGAACAGACGCAGTTTTGCCGGAAAATGCTGCGCATACGTTTATAGAAGGCGACAACTACCCCTGCCTTCGCCTGCTTGAAAAAACGCACGGCGGAAAAATCAACCTTATCTGCATTGATCCGCCGTACAACACCGGAAAAACGAATTTTACCTACAATGATTCCCTGTATATAGAAAATAAATCAGCCTGGCTTTCAAAGGACAAATACAGCGCCTGGCTTAGTTTTATGAGCCGCCGTCTGGAATGTGCAAGAAACCTGCTTTCGGAGGACGGCTGCATTTTTATTTCAATCGGGCAGGAATCGCTTTACGTGCTTAAACTTTTGTGCGACAGGATTTTCGGTGCGGAAAATTTCATAAACGACTTTATGTGGCTTCACGGAAAAGGAAAAAAAGACCGTTTTTCACGGACAATGCAGCAGTCAAATTTATGCTATGCAAAAAATTACAGAAAACTACGTTCGTTTAAAGATGTTGAAGTAACGGACTGGGCAAAGACAAACACAGACGGCGATCCGCGCGGAAACTGGTTTTCAGGAAGCATAAGTTTTGACGAAAAACGCTCAAATCCAAATCACCCGAACTACTACGAAATAACATCTCCGTCCGGAGTAAAATGGAAGCGCCAGTGGCTCATTCCAAAGGAAAAAATGGACGAACTCATAAAGCAGGACAAAATCTACTGGGGAACAAAGCCAGAATACAGGAACGTTCCGCGCGAAAAAATATTCAATGGGGAAGAAACACAGATTATTCCAAAAAACATTATCGACGGCGCAGAAAGCACGCGAAATGCGCAGAATTATGTAGATTTAATTCTTAGGGAAAAACAGTGCTTTGACAATCCAAAGCCGGTCGGACTAATCCAGCGTTTCATTCAGATTGCTAATATGAAAAAAAACATCATTGTTCTTGATTTTTTTGCAGGAAGCGGAACTACATTTGAAGCAGTCGTGCGGCAGAACAGACTTGACGGCGGAAAAAGAAAATGCATTCTAATTCAAAAGCCTGAAAAAATCCAGAAAAAGTCACGGTTCAGTACGATTTCCGAACTGTGCCTTGCCCGGATGAAAGCTGTTCTTGAACCGCAGGATAAAATCACCTGCTGGAAACTTTGCGAAAAACAGCCGTTCTCTACATAAACTAAACTGCACAAACTACATAAGCTGCTGTTCGTTTATGATAAGCTTAAAGCGAAGAGCAAGTTTTTCTGCGGCGGCGCGGCACATAACCATACGCTCCATAAAAATCTCGAAAAAGTCCATCACCGAACAGTAATGCGTATCTATCGAAAGTTTAAGCTTTATGAGCGTATGTTCCTTGTTGATTTTCAGTTCCGATTCCTTCACCGAATAATTAACCCTGTCGTGAATGTCAAACGTCGATTCGTCCTGATTACGGACGCGGCTTCTTCGCACATCAGCTTTATCCGCAATAATAAGAGCCGCCGCAATTGAACTTACAGGCGTTCCCGTTCCTTCGTCGTGGTTTCCGATGGCCATAACAATTTCCGAAGCGTCGGCGGCGTCCATTCCAAGATTATCAAGCAGCCGTAACGCGATAATTGCGCCGCTTTGCGAATGATTTACGCGGTTTACTATGTTTCCGATGTCGTGCATATAGCCCGCGATTTTTGCAAGTTCAATTTCATCTGCCGGATAGCCAAGCGTTTCCAGAATATAGCCGGCATTTTTTGCAACAATTCCCACGTGACCAAAACTATGTTCCGTATACCCCAGCGATGCAAGAGACTTGTCTGCCATACTGATATAAGTATGGATTTTGGGGTCTTTTTTAATATCTTCAAACGTAAATTTCATCTACAGCACCTTCGCAATTCCATAAATACAGTCGCCAGCTTTTTCTATGCGGCGTACAATATCAATATACTGAAGTTCAGTCTTGACGTTTTCGCCGCTTTCAATGCGCTTACGCGACATTTTTTTAAGGACTTTCTGCGTCCTGTCAATTTCTTCTTCAATACTGGAAGAAAACTCAAGTTCACCTTCCGTAAGACCAAGAACGATATGCTGGGAAACGTATTCAAAGAAATCGTGAACCTGATTCATATATGAAACGATTTTTGCAAACGACTCTGACTTTATGTCCAGTCCCTTGCTTCCTATGTATTTTGCAACCGTGTGCATAACGGCACAGCATTCGTCGCTCAGTGACTCAAGTCCGTCCGTAATCTGCATCATTTTTGAAAGCTGAACGCGGTTATCGTGATTTGCACTGCTCATACGGGTACATTTTACAAGGAACGGAGTAATCGCCTCGTTCATTTCGTCAACGTAATTTTCCTGACTTGAAACGAATGCCTTAATTTCCTCTACAGATTTTTTATTATGATTGGAAAGACACGCTGCAACTTCATCAAGCATAATCATAACATGTCCTGCCATCCGCCCGATTTCACGTTCCATCTGAACCGTGTACAAATCAACGGAAGAATGCATGACCGGCGTAATTGCAGGAAGGCGGTAATGTTTGTCATCATATTTTCCGGATTCTTTTACGATTTTCGTTACAAGACCGGCAATCTGGTTTACAAAAGGAAGAAACAGGAGCGTTGCGCAGACATTAAAGACTGTATGAAGCATTGCAATGTGGGCAGACATATTGTCTTTCGGAAGCCCCGGAATGATAAAGTCAACAAGAGAAAGAAACGGACGGAATAAAATAAGGGCAATCACCGTTCCAAGAACGTTAAAGCCAACATGAACGACCGCCGTGCGCTTTGCGTTGATGTTCGCACCCATCGCCGAAAGAACTGCATCTACGGTAGAACCGATGTTGCTTCCAAGAACGAGCGCGGCGGCAATCTCCCATGGAAAACAGTCTGCATTCAGAGTTGCAAGCGTAATTACAATCGCCGTAATCGCACTTGAAGAATGAACCAGCGCAGTAAGGACAGCGCCGATAATCACGCTTACAATAATTCCCCAAATTCCAAGACCGGCGAATTTCTGAAGGAATATCATTGAACCTGCATCAAGGGAAAGCGTACCTTTCAGAAGGTCAAGTCCCCAGAACAAAAGTCCGAATCCCATAAAAACGTCGGCGTAATTATGAACTTTCCATTTTTTCAGGAATTTCATCGCAAAGCCGATTCCGAATATCGGAATTGCAACGCTTGAAATACTGAAATTAAAGCCGAAAAGCGAAACAATCCAGGCGGTAACTGTAGTTCCAATGTTCGCGCCGAAAATAATTCCGATTGCCTGCGTTAATGAAAGAATTTCCGCATTTACAAAACTTACGACCATAACCGTAGTCGCGCCGGATGACTGTATTATGGCGGTAACAAGAACGCCTGTAAGAACCGCAGTAAAACGGTTGCTTGAAATCATACCCAACAGTTTCTGAAGGCTTTTTCCTGCACCCTTCTGGATACCCGCACTCAGCATATCCATTCCAAAAAGCAAAAGACCGAGTGCGCCTGCAAAATTCAACACAATAGAAATTATTGAAAGCAACATAACTACCCCATATTCATGTTATCATACAGGATAAGGAACGGTGCGTGTCCTGCCGAATGTAAAATTATTGTAAAATTTCTATTCAGCCGGGAAAACAACCGTAAATTTTGAGCCGACACCTTCCGTGCTGTCAAGATAAATGCGCGCATTATGATATTTTGCGCCGTGCTTTACGATTGAAAGCCCTAGCCCTGTTCCTCCTACCTGTTTAGAGCGGCTTTTGTCAACGCAGTAAAATCTTTCAAAAACCCGCTCGCGCGCATTCTCCGGGATTCCAATGCCAGTATCTTTTACGGAAAGAGTTACCGTTCCGTCGGCGGCATTTACAGAAACGGCAATGTCTATTCTTCCGCCCTGCCTGTTGTATTTTATCGCATTGTCGCACAGATTGTATACCATTTCCGTAATCACCTGCGGTACTCCGCTTATAAATCCGTCCGTACCAATAAGATTAACCGTAACGTCTTTTTTCTGCGCCGCCTGATGAAGCGTCTCGCACACGGACTGCGCAATTTCCTTTAAATTTATCCGCGTCTTTTCAAGGGAAATCGACTGTTCATCAAGCCGGCTCAATTTTATTATATCGTTTACAAGCACAATCAGGCGCTGGCTTTCATTGTAGATGTCGCCGGCAAAATCCATCATCGTCTGATTATCAACAGAACCGTCTTTCATAAGCTCGGCAAATCCGCTGATGCTTGTAAGCGGCGTTTTCAGTTCGTGGCTTACGTTTGCCGTAAACTGATGACGGATTTCCTCGCGCTGTGACTTTTCGTAGTTTTCATCGGCAATCCGTTCGGTAAACGGCTTGAGTTCCTCGTAAACCTGACAGTCACGCGGATTGTCAAGGTCGATTTTATTGATTGATTCCGTAATCTGTTTTGCAAGCAGAGTAGCAATCACGCCGGAGATGATGAGCGCAATTACAAACAGAAGCAGAAGCGGCTGGCTCATACCGAACACAAGTATTCCCACCGTATGCTGGTCGCACGAAACGCGCATAATCGTATTTTCATCCATACGGATTGCCGCATACAGCGATTTTTTCATCAACGTAACTGAATAGCGCGAAGAATAGCCCTTGCCTTTTTTCAACGCTTCAGAAACTTCTTCGCGCTCAAGATGATTTTCCATTTCAGCATAATCAGCATGATTGTCAAAAAGAACGTTTCCGCCGCTGTCTATGAGCGTAATTCGGTTGCGGATGTCAATTCCCTGCACAAAATCAATTCCGCCTTTCCTGTAACCCTGAATGGCAAGTTCTGCCTCCGTTTCAAGTTCCCGGAAAATCTGCTGTTCAAAATATTTATAAAGCTGGTCGATAAAAACCGCTGAGCATACAAAATATACAAGCGCACCCACAAGAAACGTATTTCTGAAAATTTCGAATGCCATACTTTTCTTTTTTCCAGCGGAAACGTTTTTCTTCATATTATTCTCCAATTTTGTATCCTACGCCGCGGATTGTTTCCAAAAGTTCGCCACTTGCACCAAGTTTCTGCCGAAGCGTACGCACGTGAACGTCGATAGTCCGGCTTTCAATGTCGTTCTCGTAATTCCACACGGAATTCAAAAGCTGTTCGCGCGTAAGGACGTTTCCCTTGTTTTCAAGAAGAAGGACGAGCATATCAAATTCCTTCAGCGTAAGGAAAACCTGCTTTCCGTCTACCCAAACGCAGTGCTTTTCCTTGCTCACAACAATATTACCGGCAGTAAGTTCAGTTCCCGGCGATGCAGTCTTTCCTGCTTCATAACGGCGCTTTACCGCCTTGATTCGTGCAACAAGTGCCATCATTCCGAACGGCTTTGTAATATAGTCATCCGCGCCTGTATCAAGACCCGTAACCGTATCATATTCAGTCGCCTTTGCAGTCAGCATAACGACAGGAATTCTTTTCGTTTTTGGATTAGAACGCAGTTTTTTAAGCACGCTGAGTCCGTCTTCTTCGGGAAGCATAATATCAAGCAGAATAAGTTCCGGCAGATGAACCTGCATTGCCTTCCAAAAGTCTGAGGGCTTCTCAAATCCCTCAGATTCCATCTGCTGGCTTTTAAGCGTGTACACTACGAGTTTTCTGATACTGTCGTCATCTTCCAAAAGGTAAATCATATTTCATATAATAAGTAAGAAGTGTATTTTTAACAAATGAAAAATGTAAATTTCTTGTAAATTCAAGAAAGAAAATGAAATTTTCCGGCATAAAAAAAACATTCAGTCCATTGCTTTGCAATCATTTGATAATCAGCTAGTATATAATCATGGATTTTTACAGAACTGTTTTTAAAATTGCCCTTCCGATTATCATGCAGAATTTCCTTACTTCATTTGTAAATATGATTGACACTGTGATGGTCGGACAGCTTGGAGCCGTAGAAATTGCCGCCGTAGGACTTGGAAACCAGATTTTTTTTGTAATGAACACAGTTATGTTCGGCGTAGTATCCGGCGGCTCCATCTTTATGTCACAGTTCTGGGGAAAAAAAGATATAAGCAGGCTCAGACAGACAATGGGCATCACCGTGGCACTTGCATTCGCCGTTTCAATGCTGTTCACTGTCCTTGCAGCTTTTTTTCCAGAAAAATGTCTTTCCGTTTACACAAATGATGTTTCCGTCATTCTGCATGGTGCTAGTTACCTGCGCGTTGTTTCTCCCTGTTACTTTTTCTTCGGAATATCAATGGCATTCGGACACGCCCTGAGAAGCACCGAACACGTAAATCTTCCGATGGCGGCTACAGGAATTTCCGTACTGGTAAATGCCATAGGAAATGCAGCTTTTATTTTTGGAGTAAGCATCGGCGGCACACAGATTATTCCGACTATGGGAATACAAGGTGCCGCAGCTGCAACTGTTTTTTCGCGCATTGTAGAAACAGTCATACTCACAGCCGTTCCTGTCATAAAAAAATATGAAATTATCGGAAAACTGCGCGGTTATCTGCTTACCGATTTTAGTTTTCTTGGAAAGTATGCGCGGATATGCCTTCCTGTCCTTATTAACGAAAGCCTGTGGGGTTTTGGAATTTCGATGCAGAATTCAATTTTTGCACACGCAGGAACAGATGTAATCGCAGCGTTCAATATACGCGGAACAATTGATAATCTTGTATGGGTATTCTTTATAGGAACAGGAAATGCAGCAGCAATTCTCATAGGAAAAAAAATCGGAGAACGCAACTACGACGGTGCACGATTGCTTGCAAACAAAATGGCGCGTTTTATGCCTTGCTGTGCTGCCGTTCTTGCGCCTCTGATGATCCCCCTCTCTTTTATGCTGCCGTATTTTTTCAATGTCCAGCCGCATATAACCAGAATGGCAGCACAAATGCTGTATCTGGTCATATTTTTTTATCCGTTCTGCGCATTCAATATGTGCATGATTGTAGGCGTATGCCGGTCCGGCGGCGACACCGTTTTTGCATCTTTCATAGACGCTGGTTTTATGTGGCTTATTGCGCTGCCGCTCGGATTTATCGCAGTTCTTGTATTCCACTGGCCGTATTGGGCACTGTTCCTGTGCGTCCATACGGAAGACATACTAAAAGCCACTGCAGGTTTCATACGGCTGAAATCAGGAAAGTGGCTTCATGATTTAACGGAATAAACAGCTTATTTCAGCGGCTCAAAGTCTGATGCAGGATGACCGCAAATAGGACAGATAAAATCCGGAGGAAGCGTTTCACCTTCGTAGATATAGCCGCAGACGGTGCAAATCCAGCCTTTTTTTGCCTCCGGTTTTGAAGTCTGCTTAATATGCGCGTGATAATAGGCGTATGTTGCAGACGGAGAATCGTCAAGGACGTCGCCGTCAGTTACAGTGGCGATAAAAAGCGTATGCGTTCCCAAATCGATCGTCTGCGTCACTTTGGCAGAAATGTAGCCGTTACATTCCTTAGCAACATAGGTGATGCCGTTGGCAGAACGCTCAAACGGAAATTCCACGAATTTATCCGCTGTCCGTCCGGACTGAAATCCGAAATTCTGTATCGTCGCCATAGTCGCCTTTTCGCTCAGGATTGAAAGATTAAGTTCCTTTGTCTTAACAATCATATCGTGGGTGTAGTTGTTCTTGTTCAGCGCAAACGCAATCTGATTAGGCTCTGTAGTCACCTGTATTCCTGTATTGATGATACATCCGTTGTCCTTATCGCCGTCTTTTGCAGTTACGACAAAAATACCGTAACTGAGTTTATTCATAACCTTTGGATTCATAGTTACCTCCAGTAAAAAGCCGCGCTATTTCAGCGGTTTTTATCTTTCCCTCGCATAAAAATTAGGGTTTGTTTTAACCCCTTAGTTCTCCCTACCTCTTAAAACATAATGAAATTAAGACTTTTTGTCCAATAATATTTACGCACAGCCATACGAAGTCGTACCGGGTCTTAAACATAACTTGAATTCATTGTGTTTTTTTTCTAATATATGCTATGGAATTACTTGAAAAGCGTATAATTGAAGACGGAGAAGTTTTACCGGGAAATATCCTGAAAGTAAGTAATTTTTTGAACCATCAGATAGATGTCCGGCTTATGGACGAAATGGGCGCAGAATTTGCGCGGCTTTACAAAGATACAAAACCAACAAAAATCCTTACAATCGAATCAAGCGGAATTGCCGTAGGTTACGCCGTTGCCCGGCAGTTCGGAGTTCCGCTCGTATTTGCAAAAAAGCACCAGTCAAGCAACGTGAACGAAGGCGTATATTCCGCAAGCGTATGGTCGTTCACCCATAATCAGAATTATACGGTAGTCGTATCAAAAAAATACATCAATCCCGGAGATAAAATCCTTCTGGTAGACGATTTTCTTGCAAACGGCAACGCGCTGAACGGTCTTATAGAAATCGTAGAAAAAGCAGGCGCTTCCGTGCAGGGAATCTGCATTGCCATTGAAAAGGGATTTCAGAACGGCGGAAAAATGCTCCGCGAAAAAGGATACCGCGTAGAAAGCCTTGCCATCGTCGACAAAATGACTGATGACGGAACAATTACATTCAGAGCATAAACCTTTTGGAGGAAAATAATATGAAAAAAATTGCAATCGCAGTTTTAGGTGCAGTTCTTGCAGTCACCGGATGTTCAAAGAAAAATGCCGCTGATGCAAAAATCACAAAGGAAAACCTGAAAGTAGGTTTTGTCTACATCGGCTCTATCCACGACGAAGGCTACACGACGGCACAGGATCAGGGACGTCTTGCCCTTGAAGAGCAGGGAATAAAGACGATGTACGTAGAAAATGTCCCAGAGAATGCGGACTGTGAAAAAGTTATCCGTGACCTTATTGACCAGGGATGTAATGTAATCTACACAACAAGCTTCGGCTTTATGGACTGGACTATCAAAGTTGCAAAGGATTTCCCGAACGTAAAATTCGGTCACTGTTCCGGCTACAAGCGCGCAGAAAACGTTTCTACCTACTTCGGAAAAATGTATGAAGCACGCTATCTTGCCGGCATTGCAGCCGGTCTTAAAACAAAGACAAACAAAATCGGCTATGTTGCAGCATTCCCTATCCCTGAATGTATCCGCGGAATAAACGGTTTTGCGCGAGGCGTTCAGTCCGTAAACCCGGATGCAACTATTGAAGTTGTATGGACAAACACCTGGTACGACCCGACTGTAGAAAAACAGGCTGCTCTTGAAGTACTGAACAAAGGCTGCGACATTATCGAACAGCATCAGGACACAACGGCACCTCAGATTGCCGCGCAGGAAAAAGGAGCATTCTGCCTTGGATATAACGTTCCTACACCGAATGCAGCACCAAAAGCATACCTTACCGCTCCGATTTTCCACTGGGCAACATTCATCACCGATGACGTAAACACAATCCTTAACGGAACGTGGCAGAGCCGCGCTTACTGGGAAGGACTTTCTTCCGGTATGGTTGACTTAGCTCCGCTTTCTGACCTTTGCGCAGAAGGAACTCAGGAAAAAATCGATGCAGCACGCACTGCAATTGAAAACGGTTCCCTCAAGATTTTCGAAGGCCCGATTTTCGATCAGACTGGTGCTGAAAAAGTCCCTGCCGGAACAGTAATGTCTGATAACGACGTATGGAATATGAGCTGGTTCGTAAAAGGCGTAAACGGCGTCATTCCGCAGAACTAAAAAAACAGTTCTAAGGTTTTGTTTTAAACCCTTAATGCAGCTAATTGTCCGTAAGTCAATGACTTACGGAAATTTGACGGAAAGTGCTGAGTAATCGCTTCAAGTGTTAATCAGCACTTCCCTAAAACAGACTCAATTTCTTAAAAAAGGCTGCCTGAAATCCCGCAAAAATCATTCTGCGGTAAAACAGGCGGTCTTTTTTTTATGGAAACACCATACGCGGAAATGACTTTTTTTTTCATATAGAGTAGTATATGCAAATGGATAACGCGGTAGAAGTTCAGAACTTGTCAAAATCTTTCGGAACGGTTCGCTCAAACCAGAACATCAGCCTTACTGTAAAAAAAGGCGAAATTCTGGCGCTGCTCGGAGAAAACGGCAGCGGAAAAAGCACGTTCGTTAATATGCTTGCCGGTATTTACACGCCGGAATCAGGAACAATCTCAATCAACGGAGAAGTACAGCATTTTTCTTCCCCGCAGGACGCAATCGCTGCCGGAATAGGAATGGTTCACCAGCATTTTAAACTGGTGGAAGTTATGTCTGCGCTGGAAAACATTACGCTTGGCGAACGGAAAGCCGGCTTTTTTATACAAAAAAACAAAATAGCAGAGAAAATCAGGCAGCTGGCAGAACAGTTCGGCTTTGCAATCGACCTTGATAAAAAAATCTACACAATGTCCGTAAGTGAAAAGCAGACTGTGGAAATCGTAAAAATCCTTTATCAGGGAGCACGAATTTTAATTCTTGACGAACCGACCGCAGTCCTCACTCCGCAGGAAACGGAAAACCTGTTCTCTACGCTGCGCCGGATGCGCTCCGAAGGCTGCTCAATCATCATCATCACGCATAAGCTGAACGAAGTTATGAGCATAAGCGACCGCGTAACAGTCCTGCACAAGGGAAAACTCGCAGGAACAGTCTGCACAAAAGACACTTCTGAAGAAGAACTTGCAGGAATGATGATTGGTGAAAAAGTCAATCTTTCCTATGAATATATAAAAGTTCCGCTTTCGGAAAAACCGCTCCTAAGCATAAAAAAACTTTCTTTCGTAAATAAGTCCGGCGCAAAACGGCTTGACAATATTACGTTCGACCTGCACGGCGGAGAAATGCTTGGAATTGCAGGAATAGTCGGTTCAGGGCAGAAAGAACTGTGCGAAGTCCTTACGGGAATAAGCGCGGCAAGCGGTTCTGCAATCTTTGAAGGCTCGGAACTTCTTAAAATGTCTCCACTTGAAATAAGGCGTCTTGGAATAAGAATGAATTTTGTTCCGGAAGACAGGCTTGGAATGGGACTTGTTGCCGGAATGGACGTAACGGACAACATTCTCCTGCGCTCTTACGACAGTTCCAGAGGTATTTTCATAGACAGAAAATCCGGCGGAAAACACGCTGAAGATATCGTAAAACGCTACGGAATTGCAACGCCGTCAATCCATAATGCCGTAAAACAGCTTTCCGGCGGAAACATTCAGAAAATCCTTCTTGCACGTGAAATTGAAATGCATCCCAAATTCCTTATCGTTTCATATCCGTTCCGCGGACTTGACGTAGGCGCAACGAATACAATAATTGCAACGCTCAACGAACAGAAAAAGCACGGAATTGCAATCCTTCTGATAGCAGAAGACATTGACCAGATTTGTGCAATCTGTGACCGCGTAATGGTTCTGCATGACGGTAAAAACATGGGAATAATCGATCCAAAATCCACCACAAAAGAAACAATCGGGCTTATGATGATGGGAAAATATACTTCTGACGGAGTTTCAAAATGATACGAAAATCTGCACGGCAGGCGCTTTCTGCAAAACAGGCTGTTCTTGTAAACATTGCGGCTGTGGCTGCGGCAATCGCGGCATCAATGATGATTATGCTGTTTATGAGAATGAATCCGCTCACGGTCTACGGAAAAATCATCACCGGTTCACTCGGAAGTGCCTACAGGTTCAGGGAAACGGTAAACAAGGCAATTCCGCTTACAGTCCTTTCTTTAGGAACAGGAATTGCGTTCAAAATGAAATTCTGGAACATCGGCGCAGAAGGACAGTTTTATATGGGTGCGTTCGGCGCAACCTGGGCAGTTATGCTTTTTCCGCAAATGCCCGCGCCCGTGCTTATTCCGCTTATGACCGCTTTCGGTTTTGCGTTCGGAGGACTTTTCGCCCTTATTCCTGCTGCTCTTAAAATAAAATGGGGTGCCAGTGAAACGCTCGTTACGCTTATGCTTAACTACATCGCGCAAAAATGGGTAGGATATCTTCAGTACGGACCGTGGCGCGACCCTAAGGGAAACGGATTTCCGCGCATTGCACGCTTTGACTCAAATGCAATTCTTCCTAACGTGTTCGGAATTCATATCGGCTGGATAATTACCATTATTCTTGCAGTCCTTCTTTTCTTTCTGCTTTCAAAAACGAAATTCGGCTACGAAGTATCCGTCATCGGAGAAAGCCTTGAAACTGCAAAATACGCAGGAATAAACGTACGCCGCACGATGATTATTGCAGTCATTATTTCAGGCGGACTGTGCGGTCTTGCAGGAATGATGCAGGCATCCGCCATAGAAAATTCACTTACGGACAATATGTCTAACGGACTTGGATTTACTGCCGTCATCACAACCTGGCTTTCACAGCTCAATCCGCTTGTGATGATAGCCGTATCGTTCCTGTTTAGCATGCTTTTGCAGGGTGGAAGCTTTCTTCAAAGTTCAATGCAAATTCCTGCGTCAATGGCACAGATCCTTCAGGGAATCATAATTTTCTTTGTTCTTGGAAGCGAATTTTTCGTAAGGTTCAAAATTTCGTTTTCAAAAAGAACTGTTCCGAAAAAAAACACCGACAAGCCGCTTTCCGACGGAGGTATTCAGAAATGACATTTTGTATTGCAGCAGGATTATTTTTACAGGTTGCCGTTCAGACAGGAACGCATATTCTTTTTGGAATTCTAGGCGGAATTCTGTTTGAAAAAGCCGGAAACACGAACCTCGGAACAGAGGGAATGATGCTTATGGGCGCATCCATCGGATATTTTACAGGAATAACTACCGGAAATCCGGCGGCGGCAGTCATTGCAGCAGGACTTGCAGGCGCGGCAGGAGCATTTATCTACGCATTCATAACGGTTACACTGCGCGGAAATCAGGTTGTTACAGGTCTTGTGCTTACGACATTCGGCACGGGAATTTCAAGCTATCTTGGAAAAACGCTCACCGCAACGCCGCTTCCACAAGCCGTTACCCAGCCGTTTACGCACTGCGCAGTTCCACTTCTTTCAAAAATACCGGTTCTCGGCCCGATGCTTTTTGACCAGAGTCCGTACATTTATTTTTCCGTACTTCTGGCAGTCCTTCTGTTCTGCTACTACAGATTTACCCGCCTTGGGCTGAATGTCCGCGCCATCGGAGAAAATCCGGCGGCGGCAGATGCCTCAGGAATAAACGTATCGCTGTATAAATACGTTCACGTCCTTGGCGGCGGCTTTGTCTGCGGACTTGGCGGCGCGTATCTTTCGCTTGTATTCGTTCCGCGCTGGCAGGAAAACATCACCGCCGGCGCCGGCTGGATTTCCGTTGCGCTCGTCATTTTCTGCACATGGAATCCGCTGAAAGCAATTCTTGCCGCCTGGGCATTCGGCGCACTCAAAGGACTTATGTTCAAATGCCAGAATCTTTTCATAGGAGCGCACGCAATCGCCCTTCCGCCGCAGCTTCTTGATATGATTCCGTACCTTGCAACAATCATTGTGCTTGTAGTAATGGGACTTCGCTTCAAAAAAGAAAATCAAGGCCCCGCCGCACTCGGCAAAAGCTATTTCCGGGAAGAACGGTAACAGCGGCGGCTTGCATAAAACACAAAGTTTTCAGGTCAATTCATTATATTTTCCGCTGATTGCTTTTATTATTCCAAGCACAGCGGAAATATCTTCCTCAGAAAAATCTGCAAGCATTTTTTCTATTGTAAAAATCTTCGGAGATTTATTTTTTGACCGCACATTCTGACGTTCCACAAGATATTCCACTGAAACATCCAGCGCCTGCGCAATTTTTACTGCCGCCTCCACATTCGGAAGCGCATTGTGCCCGTTTATGTAATTTCGGATTGTGTTCACGCTGAGACCTGTTTTCTCCGAAAGTTCCTTCGGCTTTACATCCTGAAATTCCATTTCATCACGCAGATTTTCCTTAAAACTCATTTGTTAAATGTAATCTAATCAGACTGAAATTCACTTGACTTTAATCTTATAAGACGTTAAATTACAAAAAAGTGATTATATATAATCACTTTTAAAATCTTTTTGTAGCAGATTTAATACATGGAGAATTTTCAGCCGAACAAAATCAATCAAGATTTCTCACAAAGAATTACCGCCATCAGATTTCCGCTTGCCTGTTTTGTGATTTTCATTCATTTCAAAGTAACGGAAGTCAATTTTGTCGGAGAAACGATGGCTGTAACAGCACCTTTATATGTCGAAATTATCAGACATCTTATTGCAAATGTATGGGGTGGAATAGCAGTTCCGCTGTTTTTCATTATATCCGGCTACCTTTTTGCCGCAAAGCCAAAGCCTGCCAAAGTAACAGTAAAATCTAAATTTCAAGGAATTGTCGTTCCGTACATTTTATGGACGCTGATTACAGCAGCACTATTTTTTGCAGCTCAGTCATTTGCGTTTACACGTCCATATTTTACGCAGGAACAGAACATTATCCGTTCCTGGAAAGCAGTTGACGTAATAAAAGCGTTTTTCGGAAGAACCCAGCCAGATGCTGATTACTATCATCCTCTTGTATATCAGTTCTGGTATCTTAGAAATCTGCTTGTATTTTTCTGCATCTCACCGCTTATAAAAATCGCCGTACAGAAAACGCCTTTTTTCTATCTTGCTTTAATTCTTAGCGCAACGATTTTACGGCTTGCAGGACTTTTCCCCGACCCGTTCTGGATTTTCCCTGCGCTGTTTTACTTTTCGCTGGGGTTTTACGCCGTCCGGCACATTCAAGGAGTTCTGAATGCCCTTGACTCTTTGCGGTGGCGCGATGCCCTTTCGGGATATGCAGTTTTTACCGCCGTCTGTATGTATTTATCCTTCACAGAAAATCCTGCTGCCGTAATAATAGGTTTTCTAAACACAATCCTTACAATTCTTCTTGCGGTAAAAGCTGCTGGAAATGCATGCAAAAATGAAAAAGCGTATTCTATCCTGTCAGGACTTTCTGCATATTCCTTCTGGATTTATGCCGCTCATGCTCCGTTTATCAGTGCAGTAGTAAGCAAACTGAGCGTACAATTTTTTCCAATGCACGGTGCGCTGATACTCATTCAGTTTTTCGGAACATCGCTTTTGTGCATCGTGCTTCTTGTCTGCATCGGGGCATCCATCCGTAAAATCTACCCTAAATTATTTTTTCTGCTTACCGGCGGTCGGATATAAAAAACAGGATAAACGACTCTCCATAGCCCCCCTCAACAAATTACCTCATTTATTCTGTGCAAAACTGCGGTGGACTTCTTCCACCGCATCTTTTATTTCAAGGAATACCTTTGCAATAAGCGGATCAAAGTCTTCTCCTGTACCTTTGCGGATAATGTCAAAGCACTGTTCAAGCGGCATTGCATCACGGTAGCACCTTTTTTCAGAAACAGCATCAAATACGTCGGCAACGGCCATAATCCGCGCACAAAGCGGAATTTTTTCCCCGGAAAGCCCTTCCGGATAGCCCCTGCCGTTCCACTTTTCGTGATGATAACGCGCTACTTCATACGCCATCTCCGTATATTCATCGTTCCCAAGTTTTTCGAATGACTCCCGGATTATAGTTCCGCCGTTTTCTGCATGCTTTTTCATAACGGCAAATTCTTCGTCCGTCAGTCTTCCCGGTTTTTGAAGAACGGCATCCGGCACAGAAATTTTACCGATGTCATGGAGAGGCGCCGCTTTTTCCATATCGGAAATGAAATCCTTTGTAAGAATGTCTTTATAATATCCGCGTTTCTGAAGGTTCTGCGCAATCAGCCGCACATACTGCGTAGTCCGCTTGATATGACCGCCGGTACTGCTGTCCCTGTTTTCTACAAGATTTGCAAAACTCATAACCGTTTCAGAATAATATTCAGAAAGTTCCTTCAGCGCAGGGTCTTCGTAGCTAAGGTAAATCCCCAGAATCATTACGGTAACGCCTATGCTTGTAATAAGATATTCCGGATTGAAAAACTGTATCGTCATTCCTGTAAGGGATACCAGAACGTAAATTATAATACATCTTCGTTTGTGGCTTTCAATGTGCCTGATGCGCGTAAAAAATACAATAACCGTCATAAGCGTATAAAGAATTACCATTGAAAAACAAGTATATACGGAAATTCCCATGGAATAATTTGTATATACGCCATGAATATATTCAAGCGAACCGATGTTTAATACGACTGCAATAATATTCACCACAAACGGCAGAAGTACAAGAAACTTTACAATTCGCCTTTGCGGATGCACGTCCGTTATGTGCAGCACATACACAAAAAGTCCGAATACGACAGAATCAATGCACAGCAAAAACAAAAGATGAAGCATAAGATTCAAAAACGGATTTACAGTATCAAGGTGGTTCACAGTGTAGGCAGTTGCGCAGTCAAAAGAAACGCATAAAATTGCAAGAACAAGAAGTTCATCAAAAAAAGATTCCCTCAGACTCCAATTGTATGACTTATATCCACGCAAATAAGAAAGCAATATGTAAAACAGTACGGCAAGACACCCTATCTGCAGCTTGCAATATTCCATAAAATCAATTCTCCCTGTAATATCTATAAAAGAACGCTGTATTATATCATTTAAATTAAAATCTTCAAAATTCATATTCACAGAATATCACCCCTCCCCCCTTGTCAAGACCCTTTAATCACAGTAATGTTTCTATATACAGAAATGAAAATTTATTTTCAGGAGGAATGCAGGGAACGGACAATCCGCCCTGCAAAAAAAACGTATGAAAAAAATAACAGTTATTTCAGCATCAATTTTACTGCTTGCTGCAGCAGGCTCTTACGCAGCACCCAAAAAGCAAAAGCCGGTAAAAATCGGAATTGCAAAAATCGTACAGCATCAGGCACTTGACGACGTAGAGCGCGGAGTAATAGATGCAATTAAGGATGCAGGAATTGAAGCAGAATACGACCTGCAGAACGCAAACGGCGATGTAGGAACTGCTGCGCAGATTGCAAACCAGTTCAAGTCAAAAAAAGTTGACGCAGCCGTAGGTATTGCAACGCCGATTGCGGTTGCGCTTGCAACTACCCTTAAAACTACGCCTGTAATTTTCGGAACGGTAACTGATCCGGTAGGCGCAGGACTTGTTTCAACGCTTGAACACGGAGAACGCAACATCACCGGTATGAGTGATGCAATTCCGACGGAACAGCACATTCAGTTATTTAAAGAAGTTGCAGGAATAAAGACGCTGGGGTATATTTATACAAGCAACGAGGACAATTCTGCAAGCGCACTTGAGCTGGTAAAAAAAGGCTGCCGCGAAGCAGGAATAGAGCTTGTAACGCAGAGCATTACAAAGTCTGATGAAGTAAAGCAGGCAGCAGAAGCAATCGTAAACCGGGTAGACGGCATTTACCTCACAACAGACAACACAGTGTTCAGCGCAATCGCCTCACTGGTAAACGTATTCGGAAAAGCTAAAAAACCGATTTTTTCTGGTGATGTAACGGCGGCAAAAGAAGGCGGAATATTTATGGCAAGCGGCTTTAACTATTACAAAGCTGGCCGCGCAACAGGAGAAATAGTAGTTCAGGTTCTTAACGGAAAAAAATGCACAGAAATTCCTGTACGATTTATGACAGATCCGTCTGACAGCGACTTTCTCATTGACCTTGATGTAGCAAAAAAATGCGGAATTACAGTTGATAAAAAATACATTGATTCTGCAAATATGATTTTCCAGAACGGAAAACTTACGGAAAAATAACAGCACAGGCAGGGCGGTATGATTTCATCAATTCTTATCGAAGGGTTTATCTACGGAATAATGGTTCTTGGAGTTTTTTCCACGTTCCGCGTTCTGAATTTCTGTGATATGACCGTAGACGGCTCGTTTCCGCTGGGAGCCTGCGTCCTTGCAGCATGCCTTTCAAGCGGACTTCCGCCGTTTATCGCCCTGCTTCTTGCATTCTGTGCAGGACTTTTTGCCGGTCTTATAACGACAGTCATCTACACCCGGTTTAAAATCCCGGATCTTCTTGCTGGAATTCTTACAATGACAATGCTGTACTCCGTAAACCTGCGCATTATGTCAAACAAGGCAAACGTATCTTTCCTTAAAATCCCTACGCTTTTTTCCCGGCTAGACGCATTTTTCTACGACCATTTTCCAAATCTGGATTCGCAGTGGGGAATACTTATTTTTCTTGTAATTTTCGTCTTTATCCTAAAAGGACTGATTGACTTGTTCTACCATACAGATTTAGGACTTACGATGGGTGCACTCGGCGCAAATCCTCAGCTGATTATCTCGCAGGGCGTAAATCCCAACGTCGTACGCGGAATCGGAATTTGCGTAAGCAACGGACTTGCCGCTCTTGCAGGCGCGTTCGCCGCAATGTACAACGGTTTTGCAGACGTAGGAATGGGAACAGGAGTCGTTGTAAGCGGACTTGCCTCGCTTATGCTTGGAGAGTTCATACTGCGTTCCAACAAAATTACAGTGCAGACAACGCGCGTACTTATCGGATCAATCATTTACCGTGCGCTTATGATGCTTGCCAGAAGCTACGGCTACAAAATCCACATGACGCCTAACGACCTTAAGCTTGCCACAGGACTTCTTATCATTCTGTGCCTCATCATCACCAGAACTGACTGTGTAGAACGGTTCAAAAAATGGAAAAGCGTACGGAATAAGAACAATGCGCAGAATTCAGAGGACGGAGGAACAAAATGATTACGCTTAACAACATCTGTATGACGTTCAATCAGAACACACCGGACGAAAACCGCGCCCTTAAAAACATCAATCTTACAATCAATAAAGGTGATTTCATAACTGTTATCGGAAGTAACGGTGCCGGAAAATCTACTCTGTACAACGTCATCGCCGGAAGCCATACGCCCACCTCCGGTACAATCCTTCTTGATACTGAAACCGGCAGGCGAGACATAACGCACGACAAGGAATACCGCCGCGCAAACTACATCGGAAGAATTTACCAGAATCCGCTTTTAGGAACTGCCGGAAAAATGACTCTTGAAGACAATATGGTAATAGCCCATAAAAAAGGCTTTAAGGGACTTAAAATAACTTTGAACAATAAAATGCGCGCCTATTTCCGCGAACAGCTTTCCGTCCTGAATATGGGACTTGAAAACAGGCTTACGGATAATGTAGAACAGTTTTCCGGCGGACAGCGTCAGGCTCTCACCCTGCTGATGGCGGTAATGTCAAAACCGTCGCTTCTGCTTCTTGACGAGCATACTGCCGCCCTTGACCCTACTAATGCCGCAATCATTATGGAACTTACGCGTAAATTCGCACAGGACTATAATCTGACTGTAATGATGATAACGCACAATATGCAGCACGCGCTTGACTACGGAACACGCCTTCTTATGATGGACGGCGGCGAAATCATCCTTGATATAGGCAGGGAAGAAAAAGAACGCCTTACAATGGACAACATTGTAGAGAAATTCCGTCAGATTAAAAAGCAGTCTATTGTAAACGACCAGATGCTGCTTCAATAGAAACCAGGAAATTCTGTGTTTCCCTAGAACGAACTTCTCGCAAGCGGAGAACCAATCCACTGTCCTTCGCTTCCAAGATAATCTTTTTTCTCGCCCTCTATCAGGAACTGAACGCTTTTTACGGTAGAAAATTCCGTTGCCGTAAAGACAAGTTGCGTCAGCTGTGCAATGTAGCCTTCCACTCCAACAGGATTGAATTCAAACTCCTCGCTGAAATTAAGCGTTGCAACACCGTTTTTTACGGATGCGCCCAAAAGCCGCGTTCCCTCAGGAATAAGGCTCATACAATTTTTGCTTCTCTCATCCGGCAACGGTCCGGACAAAAGCGCATTAACGGCATCCGTAAGCGGAGAATCTGATTTTGGAAGAGTGCGCTTCACCGCCTTTCTGCTAACCGTTCCGTCAGAATTTATCACTACAAAATAAAGCGACACCTCCCGCGTCTGAACGGCAGCCGGCGTTTTTATGCTCTCCTTAGGCTTTTCCGCCGCCACAGCATCTTTTTTACCGCTTTCCGCTTCTTTTTCCGCCGGTTTCAGTGCTTCTGCAAGCGCATTCTCCGCATAAAAAGCATTTTCTTCCGCAGCAGCATCATCTTCCGGTAAAATAACGTCTGCATTCTCCTTTACTGCTTTTATGCTTTCAGAACCGGTCGCCTCTTCATACGTATTTTTATGAGTCTGTTCCGCCGTTTTGCCGGACTCAAGCAAGTCAAAACTGAACGTTTCTTCCTTTTCCTGTGCAGACAGCTTTGTATCTTTATGATTTTTTACAAATTCCGGAGTCATTCCGAATACTTTTTCAAAAAAATCGGTTTTCTGAAGATTACCGGCAATCGTATCTTTCTTTACAAAAAAAACTATCAATAACAGCAGGAGGAGTAAAAACCACACTGCCACAAAAAGTCCTGTATTTTTCTTCTTATCACTGCTCATATTCAATATATCGGCATTTTTTTTTGTTTTTTTAGCAATAAAAAAGCTGCTCCGCCCGGCACTTACCGGTGAAGCAGCTTATGTAAATCAGAAAGCGGAAAAATCCGCTGGATTTTTATTTTGCAAGATACGCATTTATTCCTGCAGCAGCTTTACGTCCTTCGCCCATTGCAAGAATGACAGTAGCCGCACCAAGAACGATGTCGCCGCCTGCCCAGACTTTTGCGTGGCTAGTTGCCTGCGTTTCGTCTACCGAAATATGACCTTTTGCATCCGCATTCAGACCCGGCGTTGTCTTTACAAGCAGCGGATTTGAGCCGTTTCCAAGCGCAATAATCATTGCATCAGTTTCAACGATGTGCTCGCTTCCCTTAATTGCAACAGGACTGCGCCTTCCAGAAGCGTCAGGCTCGCCAAGTTCATAGCTCAAAACTTTTACGCCGCAGACTTTTCCTTCCTCGTTTCCAAGGATTTCAACAGGATTTTCAAGGAAGCGGAATACAACGCCTTCTTCCTCCGCGTGTGCGATTTCTTCAATACGCGCCGGCATTTCATTGCGTGTACGGCGGTAAATTACGTTTACTTCTTCCGCACCAAGACGCAATGCCATACGGGCAGCATCCATAGCAACGTTTCCGCCGCCAACGACACATACTTTTTTTGCCTCGTAAATAGGCGTTGCCGCGTGAGCAGTATCGTAACCTTTCATAAGGTTTGCGCGGGTAAGATATTCGTTCGCACTGAACACGCCGATAAGGTTTTCACCCGGAATATTCATAAATTTAGGAAGACCTGCGCCCGTACCTACAAAGGCGGCGTCAAAGCCCTTTTCCGTAAGCAACTGGTCAAGCGTATCAGTCCGTCCTACAAGGAAGTTACACTCAAAATCAACGCCCATTTTCTTAAGGTTATCAATTTCTTCCTGAACAATCGCCTTTGGAAGACGAAATTCAGGAATACCGTACATCATAACGCCGCCGGCTTTATGGAATGCCTCAAACACAGTAACGGAATGACCGGCACGCGCACAGTCTGCCGCAACTGTAAGACCGGCAGGACCAGCACCGATAACGGCAACTTTCTTTCCTGTCTTTGGCGCAATCTCCGGCATCGTAACTTTCTTGTTTTCGCGCTCCCAGTCTGCAACAAAACGTTCCAGGCGTCCGATTGAAACAGCCTTCTCGCCAGATTTATAAACTTTTCCTACAGTACACTGTCCCTGGCACTGCTTTTCCTGAGGGCATACGCGTCCGCAGATTGCAGGAAGAAGGCTTGTCTGCTTGATTATATCAACGGCTTTCTTAAATTCGCCTTTTGCAATTTCCGCAATAAATTCAGGAATCTGAACGTTTACCGGACAACCGGAAATACACGGCTTGTTCTTACACTGAAGGCAGCGGTTCGCCTCAACAACAGCCTGCTCTTCCGTATATCCAAGTGCAACTTCCGCCATCTGGCGCGCGCGCTCCTTTGGATTGCGGCTAGGCATTTCCTGCTGCGGAATTGCCATCCGTTCTTTATTACCAAGTTCTTTTCCCTTGATTTTTGCCAGTTCCTCTCTGGCTATTGCATTCAATTCTTCTATTGTATTCATTCTCTGTTCCTAAATCAGAATTATTTTGACAGTGCGTCTGCCTGTGCCTGAAGCTTGCATTTATGGAAATCTTCCTGCTCGCGCGGTTTAAAAGATTTCATACGCATCATCATATTGTCCCAGTCTACAAGGTGGGCATCAAATTCAGGACCGTCAACACATACGAATTTTGTTTCTCCGCCGATACTTACACGGCAGCCGCCGCACATACCAGTTCCGTCAATCATAATCGTATTCAGGGAAACTGTTGTAGGTACATTATACGGCTTTGTAGTAAGCGCGCAGAATTTCATCATTATCGGCGGACCGATTGCAATGACTTCTGACGGAGGACACTGCGATTCGCACATTTCCTTAAGCGGAACGGTAGAAACACCCTGACGGCCGGCAGAACCGTCGTCAGTCATAATTATAACTTCGTCAGCAATTGCCTTCATTTCATCAACATAAATAAGAAGGTCTTTTGTACGCGCCGCAATGACGACGATAACTTTATTTCCGACAGCTTTATGAGCCTGCACAATCGGATAGCAAGGCGCAACGCCGAATCCGCCGCCTACAACAACGACAGGACCGTCTTTCTTTTCTATAACGGACGGATTACCGAGCGGACCGAGCAATGCCGGAAGTTCGTCACCGACATTTTTCTGCGAAAGTTTATAAGTAGTCGCTCCTACAGCCTGAAAAGCAAGTGCAATCCAGCCTTCTTCCGCATTTGCATCCGCAATTGTAAGCGGAATTCTTTCACCAAATTCTGTATCAACCTGTAAAATAATGAACTGTCCGGCTTTTCTGTTGCGGGCAATTTCAGGAGCAGTTACCTTCATATACCACGTTTCGGACATATCAGATAACTTGCGTTTCTCAAGAATTTTAAACATACTTAATCCTCTAAAATCGGTATTAAGATTTATTCTACTGCAATATGGTGAAACCGTCAATTATTTGACAAAACCATAAAATCTGTCATCGTAAAAAGTTACCAGCCGAATGCAACCATAAAGTAAGCGCCCGCACCGGCACCCTTAAAGCTGCTTGTAAAAGAACCGCCGGAAGCACAAACGCCAAGATTAAGTTCAAACGCCCTTAAATTAAAGATAAACCCGGCATTATGTTTGAAAACTTCGTCAAGGTATGCGGAAGAAAGGCGCAGGCCGAGCATATTCCAGTTTTTGATGAACAAATCAATATCGATGGAAAGCGTGTATTCCGGATACCCGTAAGCATCAGATGTAAACGGCTGCTTTACGCCAAAACCTAAAAGTCCGCCGAAAGTACACCATTTTCCGAACGGACGCCAGGCAACCTGTGCACCCATACGCATCGGACGATGCAGATTATAGCTTGCAGTACTGTATTCCTTGTCAGAAACATCAAAATCTTTCTGAAGACCGTCATCTCCGTCCTCAAACATATTTTTCAGTTCGTCAACTTCCATAGAAGCAGTCATCGTCATCTTTGTAGAATAATTCAGCTGACCAGGAACAATCGGTATGCGGCTGTAAACGGCGCCGTCAAGCGTATTAAAGATTTTATGTTCCAGAGATGATTCTATGTCAAAACCCCAGCCGTCTTTCATCGCCTCAACAACCTGATTTACGTCAACATCACCGTCAAAAAACGGCTGCATATCAGTAAACGTGTACATTACAATATCCGCCGACGCATTTGCCCTGAGTCCGCCGTTTTCATCATTAACAAACGAACCGTGCAAATTTTCCGCAGTTGCGTGAATGAAAGGAAGATACACCGCAGGAATTAGCTCAAGATGAAAACCAAACAAATCAAAACCTACGGCACAGTCAACGAACATAAACGCATCGCCGTTCATTTTTCCGTCAAGCGTAATTTTTTCGTTAAGATCATTTCCGTAGCCAAGAAAATCAAACAAATCTTTTGAAATCGTAAAATTTCCGTATGACTCTACACCAAAATTCAGTCCTACGTGAACGCCGTTCTTAAGGTTCAAATTCAGAAAGAAATCCGGAGTCATATTCATATTAAGCTTAAACCCCTCTTTAGGCATATCTTTTGCCATTTTCCGAAGGTCGATGACTAAATCTTTTACAAGAAAATCGTTGGCATTAAAATAATTATTGGAAAAATCCACGTCAAAAGAAAAGCCCATCTCAAAAATGCGGTGCGGCAAAGAGCCTACGTGACTGCGCACAGAGCGGACAGTTTCCTCTTCCGAAACAGTATTAAATTCTTCAAAATCCTGAATGAAATCTTCGTCAGAAAATTCATCATATTCCTGTTCTTCACCGGAAATTTCATCTGATTGTATGACATCCGGCTGTTCATCAGAAAACACAACAGGAGCACCGTCCATTCCCTGTGCAAATGCAGAAACAGCGCAGAAGAATAAAACAAAAAATATAACAATAAAATTTTTCATCATTCATCTCCTCCGAACAGATTTACTGTACCGTCCGTCTTTATATAAACGGAAAATCCTACGCCGGCTTCGGCATTACGCGGAATTTTATATGTTCCTACCGGAATTTTCAGTTTTACCGTCGGACTGAACGGATAGGAGCGCAGAATGTCTTTCATATCATCAATTTCTATATTAAGCGTTCCGGTCGAAAAACTAATGTTATACTTTTCATTCTGCAAACTGTCATCCTGAGTATCAAGCTCGATGTGTGGCACTTTATCTGATTGCAGAACATTATTCTTAACTGAATAGCGTATTCCAGCAGTTTCAATAGCGTCAATATATTTTTCAAGGTCATCAAGGTCTGTAGGCTCGTTTCTGCTGAATAAATCATCGCCCGGCTCAAGATCCATCAGTTTCATAATGTCTATAACAACAGGCTCATTAGAATTCCCATCTAGCCTTGCAACACTCAATTCCAGAGGAAGGATAAGACGCGCGTGAAGCATTATGCTGACGGAATCTTCGCCAAGTTCATCCAAATCAGCTTTTTTTATTTCAATAGTCGGGTCACTACTTCCTGCATCACTTTTTCCAAGATTAAAATTATAGTCAATCTTGATGTTTCCTGATGCATGAACATTGAACAAATCGGCAATATTCGTATATTGTGACGCATCACCAAAGCCTGTTACTATAGAATCAGAACCAACAGCTTTCTGCAGCGCAGGAAGAACAGAATCAGATATAACGAAATTATCCTCTATCTCTATTTCATCACCAACACGCTTATCTTCCGCATCATACGCCGCCGCAGTAAGATTTCCGGTAAAAGTAAAATCCTGTACAATTTCCGGCACAATACTGTATAAATAAAGCGGTATTTCCTTAAGTTTAATACGGCTTATAAAAGAATCATCTCCAAGTTCATCTGTCAAAGATTTAAAAATCTCTGATACATTAAGACCTGTATCTACGTTTCCTTCAACTGCCGTATTTGCTGTTTTTAGCTTAATAGATTCCCAGTCAAAAACAGGCTCAACTGTTACACCAACGGCATAACTTTTACCAATTTCAATGTTTGTAAGCGTTACATAATCCGGATTTTCCGCCGTTTTTCCCGGAAACCCCATTTCTGCGGAAAAATCAATGATTTTTTCGGAAGCGGTAATAACTGTTTTTTCTGATCCAAGAAATTTCATAGATTCCGAAGGTGCGTCAGCCGTGCCTGTTCCGCCATTCATTGAATTTGTTTCATTTGTTATTCCAAAGAAACCTGAATTAACAGTAAAACCAATATCATTTCCTTCCGGAAGCATATTATAATACTTAACGTTCAGTCCTGACGGATTCAGCTGTATTTTTTCTATAAATTTAGAAACTTCGGAAGGCAAATCTTCATTTACTTCAACTTTTGTTTCAATCGGTGATTCATATTTACTCAAGTCAATCGTCATAGACGTTACTTTTGTAATGCTGCACGAAGTGCTTATCATAATCTTTGGTGCTTCACCATTCGGAAGGACAATATCCGCTTTTTTCAAAGAAATATTTATCGTTCCGCCAACATCAATATCGCCGCTCACAACGCCATCAATTTCTTTTTTAGAATATGTCTTGCCGTTCAAAGCAAGATTTCGGTTTATAAGATATTCCCCGAACTCATTTGTTTTATTAAACTCCGCATCAGCTGCCGTAATTGCACCGCTCAAATTAATTTCGCGGGTTGCCGTAACGCCAGTCCATCCGTCAGGAAGTTTTGTAGTAATGGAAAGAATGCTTTTTTCCGTTTCACTCTTATCGCCGATTTCACAGCTTACAAACGCATCTTCCGTTCCTATCTTCACTGCCTGATTTATAGATACCGGATCAATACTCATTGTAAGACCGGTTGCGCGGCTGATTGTTGAATCATCGGAAAAACTTGCAGAAATGCTGTAGGTGGAATTGTTACCTGAAGTTCCGCCTGATGATGTACCGGACACTTTAAGTTTCATTTTCGGAACAAGAGTTTTTCCGGCAAGGGGAAGAAAAATCTCCGACTGGGTAAGCAAATCTACATTGGAAACAGACGTTATCTCCTTGTCGTCACCGTCAAGCAGAAAGATTTTTAAATTTGTAGAAACAACCGGCGGTTGATTACATATTATCGTCAACACAAGCGAACCGGAATAAAATTCCAGTGCCTTAAACTCAGGCGCATTCACAGTTACGTTCTGCAACGGACACTGCTCTTCAGAAAGAGTACCGTTTATGCCATGAGGAATTGTTATAGCACCAAAATTCAAATCTGCGTTTTCACGGATTTTTTTATTTATGTCTGATAAATTAATCGGTTCTTCAAAAGAAGAAACAGACAAATCAGGAACATCGAACGTCTGGTCAAAAGACATTCCTTTCAACTTGTCTGCAAAATCCATTTTATCAAGGTAAGAACCTATATCAATCGGAATTTCCTGCAATGAAAAATCAACAAGAAATTGCTGCATAGCACTTCCGCCGGCAGCAACTTTCTGACTGTCTTCATCTGGATAATAATCATACACGTCAAAAGAAAGTTCAGATGAAGACGATTTTATCTGTTCCGAAAGCGTATCAACAGAAAGATATTTCGACAGTTTTTCGGAAAACGTGCCTATCGTAAAGTTATATTCGGCATTCGTTTTTACAGAAACGGACTCTGGAATTTTCCAGCTGCAGGAAACAATAAGAAGAACTGCCGCTGCCATAACAAAAAGCTTTATGTTTTTCATATGCTCTCCCATAAAAAGTCAATGAGGAAGTTTCAAGTTCCGATTTGACTTGTTACGCACATTCGCAATGCAATGAGAATGTGCAGACAATAAGAAAGTTTGCAACGCAAACTTGTGGATAAAAACTTTGACTCCATTTTAGGCAAAGTTTTTATTACACCCTCCCATAAAAAAATTAAAACATTCACACAAATAAAATGCAGGAAAAATAAATCACAGACAGGTTAACATTAAAAACAAGATATTGCAAATAAAAAAGGCTGCCCATTAAGCTCATTTTATATAAAACGTCACTCAAGGCAGCCTTTTTTACTGTTTCGTACTGTAATGCGTACGCTATTTTTTCAGAAGATCGGCGAACGGATTGTAGCTCATTCCGTCATCACTTCCGGAATTATAGCCGCCTCTGCCGCGCCCGTCGCGGTTTCCGCCTGCAAACTGTCTTGCTCCCTTGTCCTGGCGGAATCCTCCTTTGTCAGAACCGCCTTTTGCTCCGGCAGAACCTTTCTTTACAACAACAACTTTACGCGCACCACCAGACGAAGTGCCTTCTCCGTTTCCGGCAGACCTGCCGGCATTGTTCTGCCCTATGCGGCTTGCCGCATCGCTTTTAAGGCTCAGGCTGATTCTGCGGCGGTCCTTGTCAAGCGCAAGAATAGTAAACTCAAAAATATCGCCTACCTTTACGACTTCCATCGGATCAGAAACAAACGAATCGCTTAATTCTGAAACGTGGATAAGACCTGTTTCGTGCAGACCAATATCAACAAATGCACCAAAATCAACGACGTTCTTGATTTTTCCGGTAACTTTCATTCCTTCTTTCAAATCTTCAAACTGAACAACGCCTTTCTGCATAATCGGAGCAGGATATCCGTCACGCGGATCACGATTCGGCTTCTGCAATTCTTCTATAATATCGTTCAAAGTCGTTTCACCGATGCCGTACTTTTCGCACAGTTCCCTGCGCTTTGCACTGTCGATTTTTCCGCCGGCTTTTACAACAGGAAGAACCTCGCGCGCAACACCGTAATTTTCCGGGTGAACCCAGGTATTATCAAGCGGATCATCGCTTTCTGCAATTTTAAGGAATCCGGCACACTGTTCAAACGCCTTAGGACCAAGTCCCGGAACTTTTTTCAAATCTTCGCGGTTTGTAATTTTTCCGTTTGCATCGCGGTATTCGGTGATTTTTTTCGCCGTGCTCATCGTAATGCCGGAAACGTAACTCAAAAGCATATAGCTTGCTGTATTAAGATTAACGCCGACCTGATTTACAACTGAACCTACAACTTCATCAAGCGTTTCGCTCAGCTTTTTCTGATTTACATCGTGCTGGTAAAGACCTACGCCGATAGCTTTCGGATCGATTTTTACAAGTTCTGCAAGCGGATCCTGAAGCCTTCGTCCCATAGAAATTGCGCCGCGTATCGTAAGATCAAGTTCCGGGAATTCCTTTGTGGCAACTTCACTTGCAGAATACACCGACGCACCGGACTCATCAACGACAGTATAGCGAACGTCCGCATCCGCATAATTTTCCGTAATTACTTTTGAAACTACAGCCTGAACTTCAGGGCTTCCCGTTCCGTTTCCTACTGCAACAACCTGAATATCGTACTTGTCAATTGCATCGTTCAGCGCCTTGTATGCGCCGTCAGGATCCTGTACCTGGAAAATCTTGAAATAGCCAAGATATTTTCCCGTTTCATCAAGCGCGGCGCATTTTGTACCGGTGCGGATTCCAGGGTCAATACCAAGAACGCGGCTTCCCTTAATCGGCTGCGTCATCAGAAGATTTTTCAGATTTTCGCTGAAAATTCCGATTCCGTGATCGTCTGCTGCATCAGTTTCATCGCTGCGTATTTCACGAAGAACAGCCGGACTTAAAAGCCGCACTACTCCGTCCTCAATCGCTTCCTTGTGATATGAATTATTTACTTTTGTACGGCGCGTAAGCAAATCAACGGCTGAATCAACGTTTACATCAAGAGTTACGTCAAGCGCCCCCTCACGTTCGCCGCGGTTTATGGCAAGAATACGGTGCGGCTTCACTTGACTAAGCGGTTCTGTATAGTCCCAGTACATCTGATATGTAGACGTTTTGGCAACCTGCTCTTCGTCCTGTCCTTCCGGAACAATTCCTTTTGTATTTATATTGCCTTCCGCCATATACAAATCGTGGATTGCAGTACGGTTATTCGTGTCCTGACTTACGCGCTCGGCAAGAATATCTTTTGCCCCGGAAAGCGCATCTTCCGCACTCTCAACGTTAAGCGCAGCATCCTCATTATCAGTCTTAATGAATTCCTTTGCCTTTTCCCGGATTGCCTCGTCGTCAAGTTCAAGCATTGCATCTGCAAGCGCATCAAGTCCTTTTTCTATAGCGACCATACCGCGCGTCTTCTTCTTTTTCTTGAACGGTGCCCACAAATCTTCAAGCTCCGTAAGCGTAGAAGCCGTCATTGCCGCAGTGTAAAGGCTTTCAGTAAGTTTTCCCTGCTTGAAAATACCCTTTACAATCTCAAGACGGCGCTCTTCAAGATTTTTATATGTTTTGAAAAGATGGTCGCAGTCACGAACCTGCACTTCATTCAAATTATCGTGCTTTTCCTTGCGGTAACGGCTGATGAACGGAATGGTACACCCTTCATCAACAAGACTGATGACCGCACTTACCTGCTGAACGCGAATCTGCAATTCGTCAGCAATTTTCTTCATAATATCAACTTCATTGATTTGTAACGCTTCAATCGTTTCTTCTGTAAATTCCATAGGACATCAATTTTACGAAAAAACAAAATGCGTGTAAAGACAAAAAAAATAATCGCTTGAAAAAAGAAAAAAAAGACAGCTTTCCCTTCGTTTTCAGAAGGGGAATTTCAGAAAATTACAGTTCGTTTCCGTCAAGAGCCTCAAGTTCAACTATTCCGCTGGAAGAAGATGACTTTCTGCTTGCGGCATTGAACAGCTTGTCCAGCAAATCATTGCAGTTTTCTGACATAATCTCATACAGTTTCGGAATAAGAAGCTGTTTGTTCAACGGATCAAGACCGCTCTGTCCGCTTTTGCTGACGAATGCAAAGACAAATAATTTTCCGGCATCAGTTTTGCGCGTCATATACAGAACTGCATCAGAGCGGATATGAAGTCCCTTTATGGAAAGCGCAACGTCGTGAACTTTCTCATACTCGGCAAGCGTCAGGGCATTTTCATCAACACAGAATGAAAAATGGCTTATGCTTATATCACTAAGTTTTCCGGAAAGCCCTTCCTTTGCATCCGTAACAAGCTGAAAATTACAGGAAGAAGTACATACTGCACGAACATTCTTTCGCCGTCCCATTGCTTGATTTGCCCACAAAACTTTCTCAATAATGTCAAAATTGTTTTTTTTCTGATATTCAAGCTGAATACACCCGCACTGAATTCCGATTGTGTACAGATACTGCCTTTCTATAGCCGTCCGCTCCGCAGGCGACTGCCTCTTTGCATAAACAACGCCGAACAAAGCCTCAGGATATTTTACGTGCATCTGCTGAATAAACTGTGCCCAATTCAAATTAGGAATGCGGAAATCTATATTGAAAAAAAGGATAGAATCTTTGAATATAGAAAGTATAATTTCTACTTTTGTTTCTATTGACAGAAAAATATCATTATCAATGAAATAACATTCATAGCCCATCGTAAGGCATTCTTCCAGAAGTCCCTGCGGAAGTAAAGACCTGTCAGGCGCTATAAAAAAAGTTTTTCGACCCTTGATAATTTCGTCTACTAGATTATCCAAAAATCACCCCCAAGCAACGTAACGACAATCTATTATAATACAGAATGACAAAAAAAGAATATAAATTTTAGATATAATGTTTAATTCCGTGATGCTCGACAAGTTTTGTCTTTACCGCAATTATGTAGCTGCCGAAAATCGCCGTAAGCGCATCAAAAGCTGCCGCAAAAGAGCAGATTATCGGCGCAGCAGGCTTAAGCAGAAGAAATCCGTTTTCAAATCCGCGGCTGTAAAGCATACACAGAACGGATATTGAAACGAACGCGCCTCCGGCAGGAAATCCACCGAGCAGGAACGAAATTCCGAAAGAAACTGCCGTTATCCACAGAATATCAGTAAACGGAATGCTCAGGCTGGAATACGAACGCCATATTACGATAAAGCTTATCGCCGTAACAAGTGCAGAACCGCCGCGTGCAAAAATGCTGAAAAGCGGATGAACAACACCGTTTATGCGCCGGCGCACTCCAAGACTTTCTTTTCCGTGGCGCATATTAAGCTGAAGCACAAGATTTGTATCGCCGCTGAAAAATGCCGTAACAACAGAACAGACTGAAGCGTAAAGAATCCGGTACGGATGCGGATCGTGGCACAGATACCGTATAATCAGCGGATAAACAACGCCGGCAATGAAAATAAAATCAACAAGAAGCATAAGGATAAGCGGCGCAAAAACTCCGCTTGTCAGCACTCCGCGGAACTGAATAGTCCAGCTGCACAGAACCGCCACCATTCCCACGGAAAGGAATTCCGTAAAAATAACGCTTATGTTGTACATAAGTTTTGAAAGCGAATCAGCTAGCTGCGTCACCGGCTTGAACAGAACCGGGTCAGCAGTAGACGCCGTTCCCACAAGCATTGCAAAGAAAAATGCCGCCAGAATGAACGAACCGTTATTAAGCGTTTCAAACGCAGAATACGGAAGAAGGCTCTTAATCAAATCACCCACGCCAAGCGATGCCGATTCCGAAACTGTTTCAACCGTAATCGGAATGCGCGGAAGCTTTACAATCAAAATAGAAAGAAGTCCCGTAACCGTAAGAATAAGCGAAGAAGCAACAATCACTCCTCCCGTCCAGATGCCGGTCTTAAAAAGCATCTTCGTATCGCGCAGACGGTTGAACGCAATGACGGCAGTAAAAAACACCACCGGCACAACCATATACCGTCCGAACCTTACGATAATTTCCGTTACGAACGAAACGGCAGCCGCCACCTGTTCATTTCCCAAAGGAAGAATAAATGCAAACGCCGCTCCGAACAGCGCCCCAATAAGATATTTTATCCAAAGTTTCATACAGTTTCCTTACTCTACCGTAACCGATTTTGCAAGATTTCGCGGCTGATCAACGTCTTTGCCAAGCTCGCGCGCACAATAGAACGCAAACAGCTGGCACACCGCAACCATCGGAATTGCATAGAAAACAGGATTTTCCACCTTCGGCACGGCAATAAAATCGTCAACAATCGCTTCAAGCTCAGTATCACCCTCAACACCGATTGCAATAACAGGCCCCTTGCGCGCCTTAATTTCCTTTATATTGGAAATAACCTTCTCGCGAAGATAATCATCAGGAACAAGGAACACGCTCGGCGCATTCTCATTAACCATCGCAATAGGCCCATGCTTTATCTCCCCGGCAGCAAAAGCCTCTGCGTGAATATACGAAATTTCCTTCAGCTTAAGCGCGCCTTCAAGCGCAATCGGGTACATAAGACCGCGTCCAAGGAACAAAAAATCCTTTGCTCCGCAATATTTTTTGGCAACTGCATGAATTTTCTCCCTGTTCATAAGCGTCTCTTTCACAAGGCGCGGCTGCTGCATAATCTGCTTTATGAACTTAAGACCGTCCTCCTTGCTCATACCGCGCTGCCGGGCAAACTTAAGCGCAAGAAGATAGAAAATAATCAGAGTGTTTGAAAAAGCCTTGGTAGAAGCAACGGCAATCTCCGGCCCGGCGTGAATGAACGCACCGCCGTTACTCTGCCGCGCAATAGTCGAACTTACAACATTGCAAATTCCAAAAACCTTTCCGCCCTTCTCCTGAATTTCCTTCATCGCATAAATCGTATCAGCCGTTTCGCCGCTCTGACTAACCGCAAGATACACGTCATCTTCACCAACAAGCGGATTTTTATAGCGCAGCTCGCTTGAAAATTCCGTATAAGCAAAAATGCGCGCAATCTGCTCAAACAAAAGACAGCCCTCGTAACTTGCATACCAGCTCGTTCCGGCAGACATACAGCAGATTTTCTTTGTCCGCTTGAAAATATCGTCCTCAAATCCGCTCATCTTAGCCGTAGCATTTTCCATATCGATGCGTCCGGCAAACGCACGCTCAATCGATTCCGGCTGCTCGTTGATTTCCTTTTCCATATACGTTTCATAACCGCACTTTTCCGTTTCGTGGGCATTTATCGTAATTTCCTCAACGCGTTTAGCATAATCATTGTTAATGACATTCGGGAATTTAAGACCGTCTTTCGTAACCTCAACAATATCGCCGTCCTCAAGATAAATTACGCGCGTAGTATTACCCACAATCGCATTAACATCAGAAGCAATATAATACGCATTGTCCGAAAGCCCTATGACAAGAGGACCGCCGCGCTTTGCAACAACAATCTTGTCAGGCTCGTCAACACAAGTAATCGCAAGCGCATACGTTCCGATAACCTCATTAAGCGCCTTCTGAACAGCATCAAGCAGGTTTCCGGAATAATGCTTTTCCACAAGATTAGGAATGACTTCAGAATCAGTTTCGCTTGAAAACTCAACGCCCTCTTTCTGCAAATCCGCACGAAGCTGCTGGAAATTCTCGATAATTCCGTTATGCACCGCAGCAACCTTATTCCTGTTGCCATAAAACGGATGCGCATTCAGGTCAGTAACCATACCGTGAGTCGCCCATCTTGTATGCCCGATTCCCCAGGAACCGCTCAGTTCCTTAGGAAGAACACCCACCAGCTGAGAAAGTTTCCCTGCCTTTTTATACAAATAGAATTTCGGCTCGCCGCCCTCAATTTTTCCAACAATAATTCCGCTCGAATCATAACCGCGGTACTCAAGCTTTTTCAGACCATTTATCAAATACGGAACGGCATTTTCCGTTCCCACATAACCAACTATTCCGCACATAGAAACCCCCGCAAAGATCACAATAAATTATTTTTAAGGAAACACTGAATAAATCCATCGAAGATTTTTCAGTGTTAACTTTGAATGTAGCTCATTATATAAAATTCATCAGGGTGGGGGAAGTCTCCCCCTCGGCTCAGCCGCCCGTATTTCGCAAAGCTCAACACGTCCGTCTTCGCCTGCCCCCTCAAACAGGGCTCTGCCCCGTAACGCCCCGGCAAATTAACCGCGCCGGAAACTCATTTCCAGACCTTTTTTCAGCCCCTCTCCCCGCGCATCAGCGACTCAACCCACTTCTGCATCAAAATACCGAATGCAACACCAACGTTAAGGCTTGCCTTAAGCCCTATCATCGGAATGGAAACGCGTCCGTAATCTGCACGCGAAAGTGACTGCGGACTTACACCAAGTTCTTCCGAACCGATAATGCATATTCCGCGTTCGGGAAACTTAAATTCTTCAATCGGAGTTCCGCCTGTTTCAAGCGCAAAAACCGGCATATCTTCCGGCAGTGCCTCCAGCGGAACGCGCTCGTAGCCCATCGTTTCAATGCAGCCCATACCGCTCCGCACGGCACGCGGCTGTTCAGGATCAACGCAGAACGGGGAAACATAAACTTTCTCTGCACCCATTCCCTCCGCCGTCCTGAAAATCGAACCAATATTGAACGGCGAACGAATATCCTCTGCGTATACGCATATGCCAGGGTAGAAACGCCGCGCCTTTACAACGCCGTTTTCATCAACCGGACTTTCGTGCGGCGCAATCACCAGATCCCATTCCGCCGGAAACGTCCCGATAAGCGCAAGCAGATGGTTTCTTGCACAGTTGCATACGCGAAGCTCGTCAAACGGTTTTTCATCAAGAAGACGGCGCAATTCGTCCGAAGCGGCTTTATCAAGCTTTGGATCTTGCAGGAGAATTTCCGTTATTTTTCTTGTATATTCAGCGCGCGGCATATTCTTAAAGGAATACTCAGTACCCTTTTCTGCAATACCTGCAATGTCGCGCTCCAGCGCCCCGAACGTAAGCGCAAGCTTGCGCCTTTTCTGCCCTCCGGAAAGCTGAAATAATTTTGCTGGTTCTATCATGTAAAATTGCTCCGCAATTTCTCTATTTATACGCTCTTAAAATCCTGCGGCACTGCTCGGATTTTATTCGCTCTGGATCTATCATACGCTAGAACGCCTGTTTCAGAATGTCAAAAAGGTCGTCCGTAGTCATACTGCGCGGAAGAGAATTTACTATGTCAAGCTGACCGGCATCTTCTGCGGCCAGCGCAAGTTGATCCACCGAAACGGACAAATCTTTCAGTCGCACAGGAAGGTTTGCCTTTGCAAGCCGCTGGCGTATGTTATCCGCAAACGCCGTTACAGCTTCTGCATTTTCTACCCCTTCAGGAATTACACCCATAAGCCTGCCGATTTTTTCAACGCGCTCCGCTTTAAACTGCCTTGCATCCTCAAGAATATACGGAAAAAGAATTGCCGCAACAAGCGACCGTGAAATCGAATAACGTGAATTTATCGTCATTGCAAGAAGGCTCGCCACTCCTGCAGAACTTGAAGCCGCCGCAACAGACGCAAGGCATCCACCCTGCGCAAGCAGAATTTCTGGCGGAGTAGTTATTTCAAGCGACTTTGCGCCGTCCATTCCATAGCTCAGAAGTTCCGCCGCCTTTTCCGCAAACATATCGCTGAAAAAAGTTGCTTTCTGGGAAATATATGCCTCAACGGCAAGACACAGCGTTTCTATGGAAATAGAAGCCTTCTGGTTGTCAGTAAGCGTCATCGCAAGGTTAGAATCCCACAGTACAAGCTTGCACAGCCCGGACTGAACCTTCAATAATTTTGTCTGGCGGCTGCGCGAATCGACTACAGGAACAAACGGCGTAAAAACGTACGGCGCGCGCATTGTAGTAGGAATGCATATAAGCGGAAGCGATGCCGTCGTAGGAACTGCGCCGTCCATATAATCATACACGGAATGATTTTCGTTATACAAAGCGGCGACTGCTGCTCCAAGATGAAGCGCTTTTGAACCGCCGGCAGCTATAATTCCGTGAACGCGCCCCTGCTGTGCAAGCATGAGCGCCTGTTCAATTTCCTTTGTATTTGCGCCGTCAGTAATGTTCTCGTAAATAAAATATTCAATCTTACGTTCCAGAAGCGGCTGCAGCACCTTATCCTGAAGTCCTACTTCCTTCAGAACCGGATCCATTACAATCATAAAGCGCGAGCCCCACACCTTTACGTTCTGCGGAAGCCTGCTTATCGTATACGATCCCAGTACAATATTCTGCGAAATCCTAAAAATCAAATCTGACATATTCAATCCTGTTTATAATAAAGCAGCATCGTTTTTACCGGCTTTCCTTCAGTCAGCAAACCCTCTGCCTAAATAACTATAAAATAAAAAAGACGGAATTTCTATTCCGTCTTCTCTATTTCATAAAGATTTTAGATGCATTTTTTCAAAAACTACAGTCCGAAACTCTGCATCAGCTTGTCGGCAGCAGAAGCAATCACAGAATCATTCAAATAATTCGGATTCTGAAGTTTTGCCTTTACTTCTGCAATGCGGTCTGCACGTACATCAGGAGTTTCAGCAGCAACCTGGTTCATATAATAAACGGCAGCCTTTTCTTTTGCTTCATTAGAAACAGAAATGGAATCTGCATCCGAACGTACCTGAGCTGCTCCGTTACTACGACGTGTGTTCTGAACATTGTTTAGAGGATTAATTCCACCAATTTTGTCTATCATCATTTTCGTCCTGCCTTCTACCTTAATTATCGGTAGATTCATCAGAAAGTTGAATTTTTTTTGTACCTGAAATGAAAACTGCAAACTCACCTTTTATTGAAGGTCTGCCGGCAAAATCATCGCGCAATTCAGCCGCTGTTCCTTCAATTATTTCCTCATGCAATTTTGTCAATTCACGTCCAATTACAATCGTGCGATCACTATAAATATCGGCAATATCCGTCAGCAACTTTACAATTCTGAACGGAGATTCATATAAAACAACAGCATTCCCGGAAACAAGAAGTTCCCGAAGCCTGCTCCGCCGCCGTCCGGGTTTCGGAGAAAGAAATCCCTCGAACACAAGCGTCTTTCCGCCGACACCTGCAACGCTTACCAAAGAAGCAAATGCACTCGCGCCAGGAATCGGAACGACCGTATAACCGGACTTTCGTACAAGCCCTGCAAGAACAGCACCCGGATCGCTTATTCCCGGAGTTCCTGCATCGCTTGCATACGCAACGTTTTTTCCTTCGTCAAGTAACCCTATAATCTTCCGGGCGGCAGTTTCTTCGTTCTGGGAACGGCAGGAAACAAGAGGCTTGCGTATTTCAAAATGCGTTAAAAGCTGAAGCGTATGACGCGTATCTTCGCAGGCAATGACATCGACATTCTTGAATGTTTCTATAGCACGAAAAGTAATATCGCCAAGATTACCGATTGGCGTACCTACAATATACAACGTTGACACAACGTCATTATATCTGCAATCAATCAAATCCGCAAGTGCAGTATGCCGCAGTTCAGGGCTAATTGCCTTCAGTTTTTTTCCGAACGGCGGACGCTGACTAAAACCCAGCTGGAATTTTCATCGTCGCAGAAAAAAGATGCGCCTGTTTTATAGCCCATAATTTCCTTAACGTCATCACCGCCAAACTCATAGCCGGGAAGAAGCGTCTGCCGGATATTCTTAATAATCGTCCTGACAATCGATTTTTTCCACATCACTTTGGCGTGTCCTCCGATTATCCTGTCAAACTCAAACGAAAAAAGCGATTCGTATATCCTGATACATTCTTCAAGCGGCATACTTTCTTTCATAAACAGCCACACAAGGCTTCCGAGAGAATCGCCTGCTGCAAGAATTCTGTCCTGTTCCACAAGAAAACCAAGCGAACCGTGAGTGTGGCTGTACAAAGGCACCGTCCGCACAGTCACTCCGCCCAAATCAAAAACAGTTCCGGCAGAAAGTGGCCTGAACGGAGGGAACGGAAGCGACGTATAATAGGCGCGCGCCTTTTCCGATGAAAAATACTCATCCCTTTCCGCAGAATACTTAAAAATCTCAGCGTATACGTCGCGGTCGTGCTCCGGCGTAAGGACTTCGTCAAAAAGGCAGTTACCAAAACAGTGGTCAGGATGACCGTGCGTATTTACTACGGAAAACGGCGTGCGCACAAGTTTTTTTACCAGTTCGGGAAGATTTGCCGTTCCCCAGGACGTATCAATAAGAAGCGCGCGCTCATTTCCGCGCACAAGCGTACAGAACGAACCCGTGCCGTCTGAAATATGAAGGATATGCTCCGACATAGGAAAAACCGTAAAACAGCTGTCAGAAGCGCATTTTACAAACCAGCAGCTTTTTTCAGAAGAAGTTTTTTCCGCGCGGACAAAGCCGTTTTCAAAAATGACGCGCTCAAATTCCGGTAAATCAGGCTGGCGCACAGAAAGGGAAGCGGCGGAAAACACGGAGTAAAAATAACGCTCTGCAATACGCAGGATGCCGGCAAAAAACGCCGGACGGTTTTCAGAAGGTACAAAATCCGCCAGTTCTACGGAAATACTGCACGAATGACCCGGAAAATCGCGCGCATTACGGCGAAACGCCTCCACCGTTCCCAACGGCTCTGCACAAAAATCAGTACCGCTTCGCCTTTCAAAAACAGCCCAGCGCGCACGCTTTTGCGCACCGTCCGTCCCTGAAACCGGCTTCAACACAACATCCGCCCCGAAAAATTCCGCCTCTGGGGAATATATATCGCTCATATAAAAGAATGTATTGCGCAGAAAAAATAATGTAAAGAGTCCGCTATGCCACAAAATTCAGCAGGAATAAAAAAAAATCCATTCATCGCTGAATGGATTTCATAAATGGGCCATCTAAGACTTGAACTTAGGACCAAGGGATTATGAGTCCCCTGCTCTAACCACTGAGCTAATGGCCCGAATCGATGTGAAGTGCACTATATCACAAAACAGCACATTTGGTCAAGATGATGAAGTTACAGCGCAATAAACAGAAAGCCTTTTCAAGCTTACGAAATTGTCTGTTATCTTTAATTATATGCTTAAACATTTTTCGGTTTGACCGCTATATCAACTTTGAAAAGAATATCAGGTGTTCTATTTATATAAAGGATTAGCAGAATAAACTATACTCGTTCCTGCCGGACTATCATTCGAAAGCTTTAATGTTACTGTAGTAGAAGATAAATCTGAGATATCATAATAATATGATATCTCACTATCCATTGTAATTGATAACAGTTTATTTTCCTTCGAATAATGCCATACTCCTTTTCTTGTAACCCAACCATTTAAGTTACTAAAAGTTCCAGATCCATAATTTTGATAATATTTACAATAACAAATTCCATCTACTTGAAATTTAATAGATTTACCATTTTTTGTTTCATCATAATACCAAGTTCCAATTAAACCTTTTATTTCTTCATCAACTGTATAAACAACAGTTTTTGCAGATTTCAATAAATTTGTTACATCGCCAAGCCCTAATCCAACTGGTCCATCTTCCCTTCTTTTTACTACAAGCTTTTCATTATCTTCACTTATTATATCATACCAACACGCAATGCTATCATCCCAACTAATCGAAAAACTATTCTTTTCAATGTTCAAGTATGACCAATTACCAGTTTTTGTTATAAATGTATTTAATGCTGAAGTTTCTGCCCCAATATTTTGATAATATTGATAATATACCGTACCATTGGATATAAATTGATAATAATATCTATCATCTTCTGAATTATAATACCACTTTCCAATTATTGAAGGAGTTTCTACCGTCCCAACATTGATTTTATTCTCAAAATCTAAAGCATTTGTTTGATTTACTGACGTATCACAAGATTGAAATAAAACGCAAATTAAGGCTGTAAAAATAAAAAAATATTTTTTCATAAAACATCCTATTTTCTGCCTAATGAGAAGTGGAAACAACATAATTCTGACGTATCCACAATACTACACCCTATTTAACTTCTCATTTTACTGTAAAAATAAGAATTGTCAAATATTGTAAATTGAAGCTTGAACGAATAATATGATTTATTCTCTTTCCATAACATTGGTTTATTGCACGTAAATTCATCACCCAATCCGAATTTGCAGACAACCGCAAGTTTTTCTTGCATTTTCGAAAATATGACTTAAAATGGAATTATTATGGAAAGTATACAAGACATTGTTGAATATTATGATGAACTCTTCCCTGTAACAGAAGACATACAGAATTTCTATTTGCAGCTTACCGGCTCATACCGTTCTCCTGTACGCATTCTAGGCATTGCATCCAACACAGGAACACTTGAAATATCACTTGCACGCAATAACTGTGACGTTACAGGAATAGAAGTGTCACAGCCGCTTCTGGAATCTTCAATTCTAAAACGCCGGACGCAGCTTATGTCCATTCGTTTTTTCCAGCTTTCTACTATTGAAATGAACAAATTTCTTGGAAAAGATTTTTATCACATCATATACTGCCTGAACAACAGAATTACCTACATACGAAATCAGGAATATATGGAAAAATTCTTTTTTGACTGCCGGGAACTTTTAAAAGACGGCGGAACTGTAGTACTGCACGTCCATAATTACGAAAAACTTTCACATACAGAAAAAATCATGCTTTCTCCGCGAAAAAGCATCCGCGCAACTCTTTCTACGGACATTCACGTCCGCAATGATAGAAAAGTTGCCGTAACTCAAATTCTTGAAACAGGCAACGGAAAAACACGTCCGATTATGGTAGACGAAGAAGTATATCCTCTTGTGCGCAAGGATATCATACGGTTCGGAAAAAAAGCCGGATTCAGGGATTTCAGCTTTTATTCCGGCTTTTCGCTTGCTCCGTTCACGGACGATTCTGAAAATCTTTTGTGCATAATAAAATAGCGCGCCTAATTGATCTTCCAGCGGTTTCCGTCTTTTACAAAACGCTTTGCATTTACCTCAAGCAGCCTTCCGTCCTCACCAAGCATTTTTACCATTGACGTTAAAGGATTGACTTCCGTAATTTTAAAATTCGTTCCGTCATAATAAATGCGCAGACCTTCGGACGGAAGTTTTTTCCGAGCTTCGTTATACCAGTCAAATTCGTAAGAAAGGCAGCAGAGAAGCCTTCCGCACTGACCGGAAATTTTCATTGAATTTAAAGAAAGGTTCTGGTCTTTCGCCATTCTTATAGAAACAGGACGGAGCTTGTCTGAAACTCCATGGCAGCAGAACGGACGTCCGCACACGCCCAGTCCTCCGGTAATGCGCGCTTCGTCACGCACACCAATCTGGCGCAGTTCTATGCGCATTTTGAACACGCTTACAAGATCCTTTACAAGTTCGCGGAAATCCACGCGGTTGTCAGAACTGAAGAAAAACAGTGCCTTTGGCTCATCTACCAGAAAATGAACGGCTATCAACTTCATATCAAGCCTGTGATATTCAACTTTTTCCTTAAATACCTTAAAGGCTTCTGCCTCGCGCTTTTTGTTTTCGTCAGCCTTTGCTATATCGTCCTTAGATGCCTTGCGGTCTATCTGAATTACGTCCGATGGTTTTACGCCCATCGGCTTTTTTGACTGACCAAGAACACGTGCAAGATCACGTCCGTATCTTGTGGGAACAATTACATAATCACCCGGATTAAGGTCAAGTTTTTTATCATTCTTTGCATACAGACTTTCGCAAGAATAAAACAGTTTAAGACAATACAGCGGCTGGTCAAATTCATAGCCGACAACAGACTCTTCTTCAGAATATGAATCCTCAAGCGCATCAAGGTTCATATTTTCTTCATCTATATCGTTTTCAAAAATATCACTCATAAATACCTGCTCTTTATTATAACTGCTAAGCCGCAAAAAAATCTACAATCAAACCTTTGATTTCGTCTACTTTTGCAAGCATCTCAATCCTCTCAGTGTGATTCTGAAGAATCATCGTTGCAAGTTCATCAAGCCGCCTGTTCACCACCTGAACCTGCACATACGGCTCAGGCTTGCGTTTTTCCGCAAAAAACGGACTTGTTCCGCGATACATACGCTCGCGTCCGAAGCGTTTTATTTTTGCAACTTCATAATTACTTTTTTCAATATATTTGAGGAACTGGCTCACAGACCGGCGGAATTTTGCAAAATTTTCCGCAGTCATATTTTCCTCCAGTTCATCGCCGGCAACATCAACCGCATCTTTCAAAAAAGAAACGGCTTCTTCCTCGGAAAGACCTGCCAGTTCCGGCGGAAGACCGGCAGAGGCAAGCTCCTCAATTTCCTGCTGCTTTTCCACCATAGATGAAAATGACGCTTTCTTTGTTTTATCGGTTTTAGTGCTGCCTTTCTGCTTTTGCGTTTCCCTGGAAACTGTAGCCGCCGCAGAAAAATACATTGATGAGCTTAGCGGATCTATGGAACTCATGAAATAACAGCCTTATCCCTGATTGCCTTTACCTGAAGGAACGTATCTACCGCAGTTGCATACCTGTTTTCTTCTTCAATGGAAATGCAGTGTCCGTGAAAAATAACCTTGTCTTCCATCTGCACCCTGCGTGAAATGATGTTTCCTACAACAGCAGACGACGAAAGCAGCTTCACCCCTTCCTTTGCAGTGATGTCACCGATTATAATTCCGCCCACAATCACGGATTTTGCCGTAAGATTTCCGCGGAAACGCGCCTTTTCGCTGATGATAACAGCTCCGTCTGTTTCAAGGTTTCCGTCAATATCACCGTCAATACGAATAAATCCGTTAACCTTCATATCTCCTTTTACAAAGGAGCCGCTTCCTACAAGAGTGTTTATTGAAATGTCATCTGAACGAAATGCCATACTGCCTGTTCTGCTTTTTACTTTGAAAGTTTTACGTTGATATATTTACTCGGATCAACTACATCCGAACCGATATGAACCTCATAATGAAGATGAGGTCCTGTCGTTACGCCTGTATTTCCGATGTTTCCGATAATCTGCCCCTGATTTACGTATTCGCCTTTTTTTACGCGGAACGCACTCATATGCGCATAGCGTGTATACATACCGTGCTTGTGGCGGATAACAATGTAATTTCCAAAACTTGCATCATAGCCGCACGTTACGACCTGTCCGTTTGCAGTCGCCATAATCGGATCGCCCTGCCGCCAGGTAGAAAAGTCAATGCCTTTGTGAATATACCACTGCCCCGTAATCGGATGAAGGTTCGGTCCGAACATCATTGAAATATGAACGTTAGGACTTGTTACCGGCCAGATGTTAGGAATTTCCTTGAACAGGGAACTCTGATTTTCAAGCATTTTTCCAACCTGTTCAATCGGCTGAACGGCATCTTCAAGATAGGAAGTAAGCGAACGTATATCGGAAGTTTCCCTTACAGAACCTTTTACAGAATCCCGGGAACTGAAAAGCGATGACAAGTCGCTGTTACTGACCGAAGCCTGGGAAACGTTGTTTCCGCGGTCAATTCCCAAAAGAGAAAGTGACTGCGAAAGCGAAGCCTGAAAACGTTTTGCCGCCTGAAGGAGGTTTGCGTTTTCGTCGCGAAGCTCGTCAAGGCTTGCAAGAGTTTCGCGGTTCTGGTTCATCAATGAATTTATTTCAATAGATGAAGAAACGGCATTGCGGTTAAAATAGAAGAATGAAAATACAATTCCTATTACAAGAACCATTCCGAACGAAAGCGCAAACACATTAGTCTGGATATTGATTACTTTTCCCTGTGAATGGGGAACAATCATAACAGTCAGCTTGCTGTCAAATACCTTGAATATTTTTACAAAGAAAAGTTTTACTGCTTTAAATGAAGAGACAAATCCATTATGCACATTGGAAGCAATTTTTTTTTCTATTCTTTTATATTTCTGCGTTCTCGCCAATGTTATTCTCCTGTTATGCAGAACTGTCAAAAACGAACGGATACTCCGAACGAATGTGCCGGCAGAAATTCCAAACGGCACAACAAAAACACTGCCAGTTTATAGCAGTGAAAAAGTATATCATAGTAAATATTCTGATGTCAAATTTTAGATTGAAATATTCCCCGAACGAATAAAGTTGACAACAAAAGATTACTATATTATCTTTATCGGTAGAAACGCTGAAAAAATAACGGAATGTTTCAAGACGACTCTGTCTTAATAATTATCATTTGGAAGCTAAGCCATGCAATTTTTTGATACTCACGCTCACATCGGGCTGATTTACGATGACCCTATAGAACAATTACGCGTTATTCAGCAGGCAAAACAGGCCGGCGTATCACGCATTGTAAGCATTAACAACAGTCTGCACGACTTTGAGCGGGTCTACCCTAACCTCAAGGCAATTCCGGGCATTTATCACGCCGTAGGAATAGCGCCGTCAGAAGTTACAAATCCGGGAACAGACTACCTTAACAAAATCGAGCAGTACCTCACATATCCGAACGTCGTAGCCGTAGGCGAAACAGGTCTTGACTACTACAAGCAGTTCGGCGACAAGCGTTCGCAGATTGAACTTTTTATCCAGCAGCTTGAAATTGCGCAGAAACACAATCTTCCTGTAATCATTCATAACCGTGATGCAGGAAAAGACACATTCGACGTTCTTTCAGAGCGCATTCCTGACGCAGGTGCTATATTCCACTGCTATTCAGAGGATGCAAACTACGCAAAAAAATGCCTTGATATGAACGTCTATTTTTCTTTTGCAGGAAATTTGACGTACCGCAATGCGCGTAACCTTCACGAAACGGTACTTAACATTCCGGTGGACAGAATTCTTATTGAAACGGAAAGTCCGTTTATGGTTCCGGCAGAATACCGCGAGAAAAAACGCACTATGCCGGCATACATCACCTCAACTGCAAAATTCCTTGCAGAAATGCTTGAGATGGACGAAGAAGAACTCAGCGCACAGCTGTGGAAGAACAGCTGTAAAGTGTTCAACCTGCCGGAATCATAATGTACTTTCATCCGGTAAAAATAGGCGCAGTACAGCTTGAGGGCAATATTTTTCTTGCCCCGGTTGCAGGCTATTCAGACCGCTCGTTCCGCTCGATATGCGTAGAACACGGCGCCTCGTTCACCTACACAGAAATGGTTTCCGCAGAAGCACTTGCCCGGGGCAACATAAAGACAGTTTCCCTTATGCGGCGTGCACAAAACGAAAAGGCATATTCCGTTCAGATTTTCGGCGGAGAAAGCGAAACTATGGCAAAAGCCGCTGAAATCGTCCTTGAAAAAACTGCCTGCGAATGTATAGACATAAACTGCGGCTGCCCCGTCCCGAAAATCGTAAAGACCGGTGCAGGTTCGGCACTTACACGAGACCCGGAGCGGCTTGGAAAAATCGTTCGCGCCGTAGTAAAGGCGGCGGACGGAAAAGCCGCTGTTACCGTAAAAATACGTTCCGGCTGGGACGAAAGCCACATCACCTACAGGGAGGCAGCGCTCGCCGCACTTGATGCAGGTGCAGACGCAATCACCCTTCACGCGCGCACAAAAGCGCAGGGGTACGAAGGGAAAGCAGACTGGCAGAAGCTTCGCGACCTTGTAGAACTCGCAGAAGGAAGGGTACCTGTATTCGGTTCAGGAGATTTATTTACGCCGGAAGATGCGCTCAGAATGCTGGAAGAAACAAAATGCGACGGCGTTATGTTTGCGCGCGGTGCAATGGGAAATCCGTTTATCTTTACAAAGACAATCCAGCTGCTAAAAACCGGCTCTTACGAGGACATACCTGTTTCCGAACGGATAAAAACGGGATTCAGGGAACTTGAAATGCTTGCAGTTGACGCAGGAGAAGAAGCTGCCTGCCGCGAAATGCGCAAACGTTTCTGCGCATACTCAAAAGGAATTCCCGGAGGAGCGGCACGCCGGGAGCAGACAGTTCACGCAGCCACAATAAGAGACTATCATACGATTTTTGATTCTTTTTTGAAAGCGTAGAAAAATCTCTACAAAAAAACAAAACCTTCTGATATAATACCCCATAGGAAAAACGTATGGAAAAGAATATTTTAATTGCAGGAAAAGACATTCCGTTCTGCTCTGATTTTGCACAGCAGCTTTTGCTTTCTGGATGCAATGTCGTTGCGGCAGGAAAAACAGATTCCCCGGAATCATCAGTTCCGTCAGAGGTAAAGGCAGTATCCTGGAACAAATCCTCTGCAATTTCCGCACGCTCAGTCATCATTCAGGCGGAAACGCTCCATAATTTTGCAGACGACGCAATCCTTTATTTTGACGCGCCGCAGTTTGTCGCACAATTCGGCTCGCTAACGTCAGATTCCTGCGCACCGGCAGCTGATGCAATGATTTTAGGCTATCAGTATCTGACTATTGAACTTCTGAACAGAATTGAGCAGCACAAGGCAAAAAGCAGGATTATTTTTCTTCTGAAAACCTGTCCGACGACAGCAGAAACATCCCGGTCAGCATCCCTTAAAAAGACAGTTTCTTCGCCGGCAAACGCCATTGTAGCAGCAGCAGAAGCATCGTTTGCAACATTTGCCGAAAACATTGCCGCCGTCACAGAAGAAAGCCAGTATGTTTCTATCCTGCTTGTTACAGGTAACAGCCAGAATGAAACGATGCAGAACGACCGCACGCTTGCAAAATGGCTTTCTGGCTACATAGACGCGCTGGATGCAAAAAAAGATGCACAGAAATCTTCTTCCTGGATAAAAGCCGGCGCAAAAGCACCAGCCGGTTTTGCACTTTTCAGGCAGTAATTTTAAGGATAAAGGACAGCCGATGATTTTCAGCAATATTTATATAGAATATTCTGCACGAATTGCCGCAAGTTTTTTCTGCGGACTGCTTCTTGGATTTGAGCGGAAAACGCGCCAGCATTCTGTGGGAATGCGCACCCTTATCCTTATAAGCGTTTCTTCATCGCTTCTTGCAATGCTTTCTTCAATAATAACGCTTGAACCCGGAGTAACTGGCGGCGACCCTACACGAGTTGCGGCAGGCGTAGTTACAGGAATAGGCTTTTTGGGCGCAGGAGCAATCCTGCGGCAGGGAATGAACATAAAGGGGCTTACTTCTGCCGCAATTATCTGGACGGCAGCAGCTCTTGGAATAGCGTGCGGCGTAGGACAGTATTTTCTTGCAGGAATTACGCTTGCCGTTTCGCTTGCATCGCTTATAATCCTTGAAAAAGTGGAATTCCATCTGTTCCCGGCGGAAAAATCAAAAAACCTTACGATTGTTTATGAAAACCATGACATCGACATTCAGAAAGTACAACAGGAAGTTGCAGAAGCAGGACTTATCCAGCGTGACTTAAATATGTCTGAATCAATAGAAAAAGAACGTACCGTCCTGCGTTTTTCCGTAAAAGCGCCTGGAGAATTCAAGCTTGACGAGCTTACGAAAAAACTTATGAAAACAGGAAAAATAATAAAAATCTCAATTTCTGACGATTGAAAGACGCGCAAAAAGGTAAATCTGCCGTTTCTTTGGATTTACGGCAGTTGTCAAACGCAAACTTTGTTATTAAACTTACGTTATGGGAATTTTTCAGGCTATTTCAGAATTTTTTGAATCCATTTTCAATAGAAATTCTCCCGAAGTTCAGAAGCGGCTTCAGATACGGAAAATGGAAAATGAAATACGGGCATTTCAGCCGGCACTTTTCAAGAACGGCAGCCTTCTGCCGAATTTTGCAGAAGCAATCAGAATTCTTTACATAAACACAAAACCTCTGCTGGAAGTATTCTCCACCACTATCGGAAGTTCAAACGGACAGCGCGCACGCCGGTTTGAATCTCAGCTTGTACTTACAGGATTCACGAATGAAGAACAGAAAATAATTGCATCACTTTCCTACGAAGAGCGAAAAAACGACCTTGACAATCCGAATATGACTACTTCGCAGATTTTTGACCGTCAGCATAAAAAAATCGATAAAATTATGACGGAACTCGGAACATCTGCATTCAAGAACATAGACCTGACCCTTAACTCGCTTGCACAGCTGAACGATTTATGCCGGTTCAATTTTGTAACTATACTTCAGGTATTTGACCCGAACTACATTTCCGCAGACTTAAAATATACGCCATCCTACAAAGACACTCCTATAGACAGGCTTTCCGGCACGCTGGAAGAACTGTATTTCCAGATAAACGGACTGAAATTCACAAATGCAATGGCAAATGCTGTCTGCGCCCTTGAACAGCTCCGTTCAAACGGTTCTGCCTTACAGGAAACAAAAGATTCCCTCATAAAAAACATTAAGGAAATCGCATACGTAATAAATCACATCCTTACTCCAGAAAAATTAAAAAAGCTCATCTGCTATTGCAGGCAAGATAATTCATACACCCCGAAATCTGCCGTATATAAAGAGTCTGCCTGTCAGAATTTTGAAAAAATGATGCAGGCAAAGTTCAAGTCAGACGAACAGCGCATAAAGACGGAAATGAAAGACGAAAACATACGCTCGGAACTGTCGCAGTTGTTCGGTTCAACACCGCTTCTTACGCTGTACGGCTACAATACTGATATAAATACGCGCCTTTTAAAAAATACTGCATCGTCATTCCTGTGGATTCTTCCGATGCAGATTTTAAAGACGTTTATCGCAAATTATTATACGGAAGCCGTCCGTTCACTTCTCAATGACATAGTAATCGAAGGATTTTTCAATAATCCGACATATAAAACAGAATTTTCCGCAGACGTATATGCCGCTGAAGAAGCAGTGATGACAATCAAGAACTTTGAAGAATCTTTTGCAAACAAAAGTTCTACATCACTTCAGACAATCGAAGGCTACATAAAGGATAGCAGGAACAATCCTGAATTCCTAAAAAAGCTTGACCAGACGATAACCGACATAAACAATCAGGCAAGCAAAATCATCGCCGCAGAAACAAACTCCCTGAATAGAATTTACAAGCATATTGTAGATTTAATACAGGATGCAAAAAAGCCAACAAGCGAAATAATCTCAAATCTGAAAGTTCTTCTTTTGTCCTCAAGGAATAAAGATAATACAGATTTGCTTGAACAGCAGTATCAGAAATGGGAAATCTTCTTTAAAATAATGAAGAATTATGTTATAATAACCGCCTGATAGCGTAATTTCGGGGAAGGGGAAAAACGAGAGTAATAAAATGGCAAAACGAACCTGTAAGAAAGATGACAGCATCGCTCAATACGAAAGACGTATTTATGATCTTGAGCAGTTAATTGATATTGCACGCTCATTCAGTTCTACAATAGATACGAACACCCTTCTTGAATCTATTGTCTTTTCCTGTATGGCACAACTGCACGTTGCGGATGCAGGCATATTCGTTCTTGATTCGCTTAACTCTGACAATTTTATTCTGAAAACAAAACAGAATATTATGGATCCGAACAATAACAAGAATTATCAGATTGCATATTCAGATCCTGCTGTTTCTTTTCTTACGGAAAACAAGAATTCAATAACGATGGACATTTTGCAGAAAAACTGTCCGGACAGTGCCGCAATAAAAATCTTTCAGGAGCTTAATCCTACCCTTATCGTTCCGCTGCTCCAGAAAAATCACCTTAGCGGAATTCTTTTCCTTGGCGAGCGCTTTTATTTTGATGCGGAAACAGGAATAGACTACACGGAATACGAAAAAAATCTTGTCCTTTCCATAGGCTCGCTTGCGGCAATCGCAATCAACAATGCAACCCTCATTGAACGGTCGTCTACCGATATGATGACGCAGCTCAAGCTGAAATATTTTTTCTTCAACGTCCTTACGGAAAAGCTGGATAACGCAATGTCGGAAAAAAAGCCGCTTTCGGTAATTATGTTCGACATCGACTTCTTCAAGCATTTTAATGATACATACGGTCACGAATGCGGAGATTACGTCCTTAAGCAGGTAGCATTTCTCATAAAGCAGAATCTGCGCGAAGAAGACCTTGCAAGCCGTTACGGTGGCGAAGAATTCACCGTTCTGTTGAACGAAACTACAAAAGACGCCGCAATCGCCGTTGCCGAGCGAATTCGATCCTGCATTGAAAACCACGACTTTGTATTCAACAATCAGCATATGCACGTAACGATTTCCTGCGGCGTAGCTGTATTCGACCACGAATCAAACCCGGTTACCATAGCAAAGCAGCTTGTAAATCAGGCAGACCAGGGACTTTATATGTCCAAGCACAACGGACGCAACAGAGTTACCTATGCGCCGCCGTCGCTAGTTTCGCTTGACGACGAAGAGTCAAAATGACAAAAAATCCGCTGCGAAAACCGTTTGAATATTCATTTTTTTCGGCAAGCATCATCCTCATAATCATTAACTGCATTATATTTGCAGCCACCTCTTTTTTTCCGCGCATCCAGCTGTATCTTGGCTTATGCCCCGCGCTCATCATAAAATACAAAATGCTGTGGCAGCCGGTTACATATATGTTCATCCACGGGAGCCTTTCACATCTTCTGTCAAATATGATAGGACTTCTGTTTTTCGGAATGCCGCTTGAAAAGGCAATCGGTTCAAAAGAATTCCTTTTGATGTATTTTGTATGCGGAATTGCAAGCGGACTGTGTTCGTTTGCATTCTACGTATCTACCGGAATATATGCCGCAATCCTTATCGGAGCAAGCGGTGCGCTGTATGCAGTTCTTTTTGCCTTTGCAACGGCATTTCCAAAAGCAAACATCTACATCTGGGGAATACTGCCTATTCCTTCCCCGATACTTGTGCTCATCTACACAGGAATTGAACTGTTCAGCCAGTTTTACGGAATAAAATCGAACATTGCGCACTTTACCCACCTTTTCGGATTTCTGGCGGCGTTCCTGTATTTTATCATACGGATGGGAATAAACCCGATAAAAATATGGAAGAATGCCTTTAAATAAAGGACGGAACATTAAACGCCCTGCACGAACCGGCGAAGTCAAAAATATGAAACGAATTTGCATAATCATAATATTTTTTTTCTTTTTACGCGTTTTTGCACAGACTCCGGACTTTACGGAAAAAATACGAATTCCGCTGTGGGCAGAACTTGATGCATACCCGGAACTTGCAGAAGCGCAGGACACTTCATCCGGGCAGTTTGACTATCCTATAAGCCGCCTAAAAAAAACAGCACCTTTTCTTTTAAACGGAATGGTTTACGGCTGGCGCTTTGAATATACTCCGTCAGACAGGCTGCGCGGCGTTGCAGAATATTTTAACGTAGAAGAAATCAACACGATAAAGGAAGAGGACGGTTCTATTACATACACAAAGCCATGGTTCGAAAACAACCGCGTTTACTGCTGGGTAGAATTTACGCGCACTCCGCAGATGATATGGACTCTGAAAGCCTGGAATTCAATACAGTCAAAAAAAATTCAAGGACGCGGAACAGGAATGATTGCAGACGGATTTGACGGCATTACGAATGCGACAAATGACGCGCTGAAAAACGCTATCCGTGAACATTACAGACAAATACTGAAAAACAAGCCAAAAGAAATTGACGGCCATGTCATTATCCGCGGAACGCCTCAAATCGGAATAAATGCAGGACGATATGTAGTTGAACTTGATTTTTTTCTAGAAACGGATAGAATAGTAAAGTACACTCGGTTTTGAGCTGTACAATCTGGAGGTTTACTATGAAAAAAATTATAGCTGTTATCCTTACACTGTATGTTGCTGCAGGATTTGCATTTGCGCAGTCAGAAGCATCTGCACTGCCTGAAGATGAAATCAAAGTAGATCTTACAAAAAAGACTATCACTCCGAAAAATCAGCATCTTGACCCGGAGGATAAAACAGGAAAAGTCATCATCGAATATACTCCTATGGTCGATGAAGTCCGCATTTCTTATACATGTATGTACAATCTGTACGAGCAGGGAAAAGCAATGAACGCTATTCTTGGCTGTCTTGAAGATTTTACAAAGGATAATAATTATTATCACTACAAGTATATGGAAAAAGACAGAGAAAGATATTATAAAGACAGCCGTGGCATTAAATGGGCAGAATATACCGCTCATGTAAAATTCACTCGGTAGTCTTACAGGTAAAATTTTAAATGGACATTTCAAACATCACAAAGAACCTGCACCCTCTTGAGATCAAGGTGCTTCTGCATTATTCAGACAAGGATGAACTGACGTCTGAACGACTTATCAAGGAACTTGATTACAAGGAAGGTCACGCAAATCAGGCGTTCTCCTGGCTTTCCGGAAAGAAACTGTTGAAGGAAACAGGACGTACTCCGCACACCTATTTTGAAATTACGGAAACAGGCCGCGAACTTTCAAAAACCGGTACAGTTGAAGAACGCGTAATTGCGCTTGTAAAGGAAAACGGTGCAAAAACCCTTCCGGAAATTGCAGCGGCTCTTTCCATTGAAAACAAAGACATCGGAAGTGCGTTCGGTATGCTTTCTAAAGAAGGCGTACTTAAAATGAACGCAGAAAAAAGGGCAGAATACACAGGCTCTGCACTTCCTTCACGGATTGCCATAACGGCAGAGCTTCTGAAAAAAGCTTCAGGAACGGAGAATGGACTTCTTGACAATGCAGATCTTAGTGCAGAAGAACAGTCTGCAATGGCAGGACTCGCAAAAAAACGCGGTGCCACAGACAGTCCTTTTAAAATCATCGAACGTGAAACAGTTACATACAAACTTACTGCTGATGCAAAAAAAATTACTGAAGCGCTAAAAAAAGCCGGTGTTACAGGAAACGAAATCGGCGAAGTAACTCCAAAAATGCTTGCCACTGGCGAATGGAAAAACGGTACGTTCAGAGGATATAACATTACTATTCCTCCGGCACGCATCATTCCGGGACGTACAAATCCGTATGTACAGTTTCTTGAATCCGTAAAAGACAAATTATGCTCGCTCGGATTTCAAGAATTTGACGGTCCGCTCGTAGAAACGGAATTCTGGAACGGCGATGCGCTGTTTATGCCGCAGTTCCACGCTGCACGCGACATTCACGACGTATACCGCATAAAAAATCCGACGCACGCAAAATCAATAGAAGAACCGTATCTTTCAAATATTGCGCGCGTTCACGAGAACGGAGGAGATTCTGGAAGCCGTGGCTGGAACTACAGTTTTGACCGCGAATTTACGCGCCGGCTTATCCTCCGCAGTCAGGGAACGGTTCTTTCTGCGCACCAGCTGCACAAAGCAGAAATTCCGGGAAAATATTTCGGTATTGCGCGCTGTTTCCGCTATGATAAAGTAGACGCAACGCACTTGAGCGATTTCTACCAAACGGAAGGCATCGTATTAGGTGAAGAAGCAAATCTTAAGACATTACTGGGATTTTTGAAAATGTTTGCTACGGAAATTGCCGGTGCAACAGAAGTAAAATACGTGCCGGGCTACTTCCCGTTCACGGAACCGTCTGTTGAAGTTCACATAAAGCACCCTGTTCTGGGATGGTTTGAACTTGGCGGCTCTGGTATTTTCAGACCGGAAGTTACAAAAGCAATGGGAATTGACGTTCCTGTTCTTGCCTGGGGAATTGGAATTGACCGTATGGCGCTTATGGCTCTTGGTCTGAACGACCTGAGGGAACTTTTCTGCGAGGACATTGAAAAAGTCCGCCAGAGAAAAGCTAAATTCTAATAAGTTACCTGATTGAAAAAGGGCGGAAGTTTCCGCCTTTTTTTAGTTTAACATATTTTTAATTACTTCTGACATTTTAAGTTCACCACCAGAACACAGGGCAGAAATGAACGGACGCGCAGCAAGAACGGCATCTGCACCAAGAAATTTCGCCGTCCGCACATCTTGGGAAGTACGTATTCCGCCATCAACCCACACCTCTCCGCAGTAATTACGCAGTTCTGCCGCATACGTTTCAAGGAAAGAAGCGGTACTCATATACGGAGTATCAACTCGTCCTCCGTGATTTGAAACGACGGCAATGTCCGGCTTAACTTCCCGGCACAGCGCAACATCATCCCGCGAAAAAATACCTTTCAGCATGAGCGGACGCCCAGAGAACGTGCGGAATTCCTGTATCTGCACAGAAGTTTTCCGTTCAAGATGCGCCTGATTCCGCATCGTAACGATATTATACGCATCAATATCCATTCCGATTGCGGCAGCAGTCGGACGAACACTCTCAATTCGCTTAAACAGAATGTCATCAGGATAAGGCTTTAAAAAATAATATGCCGTTTTTTTAAGGGAAGATACCGCCTGTATTCCGAATGCAAGCTTTTCGTCCGGGCTTCCGTCTCCTATGCAGATGCGGATGCCACTTTCGGAAGCAGCGCGCACATATGGAAGGTAAAAATCTTTTTCGTTTGAAAAACCGATGTTCTGGACGGCACCTGTAACCGGCGCAATTCCAATATCAGACGGAGAAAGCACAACAGAGTCAACGGAATTTTGCAAAGACGGATGAGATTTGTACCACTCGTTCCAGGCGGCGCAATTTAAAATAAAAGTGCGGCTGCCGTCAACGCCTCCCATTCCCGGAAGCTGACCTGTGCAGCCGTACCCTGCGCACACCGTGCAAAAGCGGCATTTGAAATCGCAGGAAAAAGCTGGTTTTCCGGCAAAAGACGGACTAGTCGCCAAAACAAATTCCTACTGAACGGCCGCTCTGAATAATCGGATCATCAAGCGGAATATTCTTGACTTTTCCGGCACATTCAGAAAGCGGAACTCCGACAATCTTATTGTTCTGCATAGCAACAAGTTTTCCGAAATCCTCGCGCGCAAGAAAATCAGCGGCCGCGACACCAAACTGATTGGCAAGAACGCGGTCATACGGAGAAGGAGTACCGCCGCGCTGAAGATATCCAAGAACGCTCACACGGGATTCAAGTCCTGTAGCCTCTTCAAGCTCGTGCGCAACGCGATAACCTATTGACTGCGGCATTTCAAGGCGGGCTTTCTTGAACTCTTTTTTAGTCATTTTTGCTTCTGCCTTTGAAAGTGCACCCTCGGCAACAACAACGATGGAAAAATTCTTTCCTGCATCGCGACGGGCAAGAATTTCCTTTGAAACAGATTTTATGTCATACGGAATTTCCGGAATAAGGCAGACATCGCCGCCACCGGCAATTGCGGAATACAAGCCGAGCCATCCTGCCTTATGTCCCATAACTTCAACAACCATTACGCGGCTGTGACTGTGCGCAGTCGTGTGAATTCTGTCGATTGCTTCCGTAGCAACGTCAACTGCCGTATGAAATCCGAACGTAATATCCGTTCCTACAATGTCATTGTCTATTGTTTTTGGAAGACCGACAACGTTCAGTCCTTCCTCAAAAAGAAGGCTTCCTGTTGTGTTCGTGCCGTTTCCGCCAAGAACGACAAGAGCATCCATCTTCCATTTCTTGTAGTTTTTCTTTATTGCCTCAATCGGCAGCAGTCCTGTATCTGCATCAGGAACAGGATTTTTAAACGGCTTGTCGCGTGCCGTTCCCAAAATTGTTCCTCCGCGGGTAAGAATTCCTGCCACATCACCGGTTTTTATCTGAAAGCAGTCGCCTTCAACCAGTCCACGATAGCCGTTTCTGATACCTACAAATTTCATTCCGTAGTTTATCATTCCAGAGCGGCACACACCACGTATAGCGGCATTCAGTCCCGGAGCATCACCACCGGCTGTAAGAATACCGACCGTTTTTACTGCTGTCTTTTTCATACTACTGATTATATATCAGCAGCAAACACCTTAGCAAGATTTATTTTTGAATGAAATTCACCTTTACCTGAAAGCCTGCGGTTACGGCAATTGACTATAATTCTGATAGAAGTTATTATTTTCTATTATATCTAATTTCCTATTTTATGGAGAAAAATCAATGGCTACAAAGTATGTTTACTTTTTTGGTAACGGCGACGCAGACGGTGACGAGTCAATGCGCGCTGAACTCGGCGGAAAAGGCGCAAACCTTGCTCAGATGGCAAAGGCTCCTTTGAGTCTTCCTGTTCCACCAGGATTCACAATTACAACTGATGTTTGTCAGGAATTCTACAAATTGAACCGCAACTATCCGGAAGGATTGGCTGAACAGGTTGATGAATATCTTGGAAAACTTGAAGCAGCTATGGGTAAAAAACTTGGCGACGAGAACGACCCGCTTTTGGTTTCTGTACGTTCAGGTGCTGCAATTTCAATGCCTGGTATGATGGACACAATCCTTAACCTTGGTCTTAACGACAAAGCTGTTATCGGTCTTGCAAACAAAACAGGCAACGAGCGTTTTGCCTGGGATGCATACCGCCGCTTTATCCAGATGTACGGCGACGTTGCAATGGGCGTTGACCACGATAAATTCGAAGCTATCATCGACGAAGTAAAAGCAATCCGCGGAATTAAGGAAGATACAGAACTTACTACTGACGAATTGAAGAAAATCGTTGAAAAATACAAGGCAATGTACAAGGCAGAAAAGGGAGAAGACTTCCCTCAGGATGCAAAAACACAGATGTGGGGTGCTATCGGTGCCGTATTCGGTTCCTGGATGAACCCGCGCGCCATCAAATACCGCAAGCTGAACAACATCAAGGAAGGCGCTTTGAAGGGTACAGCCGTTTCTGTAATGGCAATGGTATTCGGTAACAAAGGCGATACTTCTGGTACCGGCGTATGTTTCAGCCGCGACCCGTCAACAGGTGAAAACGTATTTATGGGCGAATACCTTATGAACGCACAGGGTGAAGACGTTGTTGCAGGTATCCGCACACCACAGAAGCTTGCTCAGCTTGAGCAGACAAACAAAGCTATCTATGATGAACTTTGCCAGATTCGCGATCGTCTTGAAAAACACTATCACGATATGCAGGATATGGAATTCACTGTAGAAGAAGGAAAACTCTTTATGCTTCAGTGCCGCAACGGTAAACGCACCGGTGCAGCAGCAGTTAAGATGGCTGTTGATATGGTCGCTGAAGGACTTATCACAAAAGAGCAGGCTCTTCTCCGCGTTGAGCCGGAACAGCTGAACCAGCTTCTTCTTCCGCAGCTTGACAAAGATGCTGTTAAAAAGGCAGTTGAAATTGCAAGCGGCTTGAACGCTTCTCCTGGAGCAGGATGCGGTCAGATTGTATTCACAGCTGACGAAGCAGAAGCTTGGGCAAAAGACGGAAAGAAGGTTCTTTTGGTTCGCAAAGAAACTTCTCCAGATGACATTGCAGGTATGGCTGTTGCACAGGGTATCTTGACTTCTACTGGTGGACGCACTTCACACGCTGCCGTAGTAGCTCGTGGTATGGGTACTCCATGTGTTTGTGGTTGTGCTGATGTTAAATTTAAAGATGCTAACACAATCGTTGTAAACGGAAAATCTTACAAGAAGGGCGCTTTCCTTACAATCGATGGTGCAACTGGTAAAGTATACGAAGGTCAGGTAGCTGTAAAACCAGCTGCTATTTCTGGTGACCTTGAAAAATTCCTTGGCTGGGCTGATGAAGTTCGTGCTGCTTCTGTTCGCACAACTGCTTCAGGCAAAACAGTTAAGGGATTCAATGTTCTTGCAAATGGTGATACACCACAGAACGCTAAAGACGCATTCCGCTTTGGTGCAATGGGTATCGGTCTTTGCCGCACAGAACACATGTTCTTTGATGAACCAAAACTTACAGCATTCCAGAAGATGATCGTTTCTGAAACAACAGAAGCACGCAAGGAGAACCTTAAGGCTATTCTTCCACTTCAGCAGAAAGACTTCTATGAAATCATCAAGGCTATGGAAGGACGCCCTGTAACAATCCGTCTTCTTGACCCGCCGCTCAATGAGTTCATTCAGGCAGAAGATGCCAAGGCTCTGAAAGCACTTGCTAAAAAACTCGGTATAAAAGCTGACGTTCTTGCACAGAAAGTTGCTGCTCTTGACGAACACAACCCTATGCTCGGACACCGCGGATGCCGTCTTGCAATCACTTATCCAGAAATCTACGAAACACAGGTAGAAGCTATTGCACGCGCAACAGCACAGCTTGATAAAGAAGGAATTAAACATGATGTCCGCATTATGATTCCGAACGTAGTAACATACCGCGAAGTAGAGCAGATTCGTGCTCAGGCAGAAGATGTAATCGCTGCCGTAAACAAAGAGCTTGGAACAAGCCTTACATTCCAGATTGGTTCTATGGTTGAATTCCCGAGAACTGCTTTGAGCGCTGACAAAGTTGCTCAGTATGCAGACTTCTTCTCATTCGGTTCAAATGACCTTACACAGACAACGCTCGGTTTCAGCCGCGATGACTACGGTAAGTTCATCCAGTCTTACCTTGACCAGAGAATTCTTGAGGACGATCCGTTCGCTACTCTTGATGCAGATGGTCCGGGAGCATTGATGGAAATCGCAGAGGCTAAAGGACGCAGCGTAAAAGCTGACCTTCACCTTGGTATCTGTGGTGAACACGGTGGAGACCCTGCATCTATTGCATTGTGCTACAAGTATGGTTTGAACTATGTTTCATGTTCACCATTCCGTGTACCACTTGCTCGTCTTGCTGGTGCTCAGGCTGTTATTAAAGCTAGCAAATAAGTTTGAAGCTGCGAGTTTCTGCGCAAGCGGAAACTCGGTAAGCAAACCGCAAGGTTTGCGACGTGCTCAGGCTGTTATTAAAGCTAGCAAATAAATAAGCCATATAAGCTAAAAACAGCTTAGACTTATAAAAAAGCGGGGCGTTCCAAAAAGGAATGGCTCCGCTTTTTTTATGGAAAAATTATTTTATCAAATCTTTTATTACTTCAGAGGCAATCACAAGCCCCGCAACGCTCGGAACGAAAGAAACGCTGCCCGGAACGGACTTTCCTGTTTCTTCATCAAGAACGCCGGTTTTCACAGGCCGTTCCTCCGAATACAGAACTTTTACACCCTTGATGCCACGCTTTGCCAGTTCCCGGCGCATTACACGGGCAAGCGGACAGACGCATGTTTTTGAAATATCAGCAATCTTAAAATCAAGCGGATTAAACTTGTTTCCAGTTCCCATACTGCTTATCACCGGAACGCCGGCTTCTTTTGCGCGCCGTATAATTTCTATTTTTGCCGTAACGTTATCCACCGCGTCTACAACGTAATCATAAGCACAAAAATCAAACTGTTCCGCCGTATCAGGCAGAAAAAAACATTCAAACGCATTTACACAGGCGTCGGGATTTATATCAAAAATCCGCTGTTTCATCACCTGCACTTTAGGCATTCCGACCGTACTGTGAAGCGCAATAATCTGACGGTTTATGTTAGAGTCGCTTACAGTATCCTTATCAACGACAGTAAGAATTCCAACCCCTGCGCGTGCAAGTGCTTCTACGGTGTATCCGCCGACGCCGCCAACACCAAACACCGCAACGTGTGCCTTTTTTACTTTCAAAAGATTTTCTACCCCAAGCAGCAGCTCTGTTCTTTCAAACTGACCCATATTCTCTATTATATGATATAATGGACGGTATGAAACAGCTTTCCTTTGTTTTTTTGCTTTTTTTTGCGGCGGCGCTTTTATGCGCTCAGGATACGGACGTACAGTTTTCCTATAACGGAAGCGGAAACTACTATCTTGTAGAACGGACAGACCTTCGCCGGTATGATAATGGAAAATACACTGGTCTTGTAAGTCGCGAAGTACGCTCTTTCATTGCGCGTACAGTTCCGCCGAAAAGCAGCGCACCCGGCGACGCATACTACGACGGAAGTTTTTTTGTTCAGGAAGGAACGATTCGCGATTCACGCGGAATAGGAAGCGGAATTCATACGTCAATTCCGTCATCATTTAGAATTACGCGGAGCGGACAGCTTTTTATGCTTGAGGACAACGGATATCCGAGTTTCAGAAGTTTTCCGTCATTTCCGGCAGATGCAATAAAAAAAGGCGACAAATGGGTTTCAAAGGCGGAACGCGCCGTAGATCCGCTGTACAAGGGAAAAATCACGAAAATCCCGATGACCGTAGAATATACGTACCTGCGCGACGAAATGTTCCACGGAGAGGACGTATATGTTCTTAGCGCGCAGTGGGCAACCCGTTACGGAATTTCCTACTGGGATTTTGGCGGCGATCTGGAACTGAAAAGCGCAAACGGCAAGCATTCTGCCACAATGTATATCAGTAAAAATACAGGAAATGCAGTTGTCGTGCGCGATTCTGTTGATGAAACATTTATTTATGCGGACGGTTCGAATGTTTCTTTCAAGGGAACAATCTCGCTGTTCACGGAATATCCGCCGGCAGTAGACAGAAGCAGGATTATTCCGGCATTGCAGCGCGCATCCCTGATTACAAAGGACGAGGCGAACGCGCTTGCCGCAGCACCAAAAAATACCGGAACACGGACGAATGTTTCCGGAGGACTTAACGGCAGTGCTGAACCAAAAACGTCCGGCGGAACTAAAAACACCGTAGGAACATCTGGTGCAGGAACACAGAAAGCCGCATCCGGAAATGCGGAACAGACGAAGCCGGTGCAGAAACAGCTTCCGTCAAAGGCAGATACGCAGCAGAAAATCAAACAAACGGCGGCGCAGGCAGAAAAACCGATTACGGTTGAGAACACGGAGGCAGGAATACGCCTTACAATGCAGAACCTGCGCTTTAAGGCAGACAGCGCAGAACTTCTCCCGGAAGAAGCAAAACGTCTTGACCAGATAGCCGCTGTTTTAAAGGAAGCGCCGCAGTCGCAGTTTCTGGTGGAAGGACATACCGCAAGTACCGGCAATGAAAAAGGCGAACAGCGGCTTTCGGAAGAGCGTGCACGGAACATTGCGCTGGAACTTTCAAAACGCGGCATTGCGGAAGATAAATTTATCTGCAAAGGAAGCGGCGGAAGAAAACCGGTTGCAAGCAACGCAACGCCCGAAGGAAAGGCACGAAACCGCCGCGTAGAAATTACTATACTGGAATAGCGATTGAAACAACGATGCAGCGGTGCAAAAACGCACTGCATTACAAAACGTTCTGTCAGCGGCAGACTTTCAGTTCGCTTCCAAAACCGGCAATCTCTGCAATAAAATCATATTCCTTGATTTTTTCTGATTCAGTGCTGTCATTACGGCGGCTTTTTGCAAGTTCAATAGGCGCGCCGTTTTTGTCAATGAAGCGGTTGCGCGTACCGACACGCCGCAAGTAGCAGCTTCCGGACTTTACATTAAGTACGGAAGTCGCGTGAATTTGGTTGAAATCAATTTTCCCTTTGAACGAATCAACGTCAACCGTCATATCGCTCCAGACATCAAGTTCAATATGACCGCTTGCATTTGTAAAAATACCGTTCTTCATCTTTCCGCCGACTTCAAGATTATCAAGATGAATGTCGCGAACGCGAAGCGTATCAATAATTCCGGAAAGTTCAAGATGAGCCACAAAACGCTGAGGAATGCGCACGAACACGAACAAATCTTCCTTTGCGCTCATATCAGTAAAATCAGGACTGTGCTTTACAAGAACGTCCATTCGGCGCGAACATTCGTCAATCTTGACTTTTGCCTGCTGTTTAAGATAATTCAGCCTGTTTGACGCAAGCAAAATCTGGATTTTTTCTTCACAAGTGCGTTCCACAATCACTTCGCGGGCAGCACCGATTTTTACGTCAATCTGCTTTTCTTCATCCAGATCGTATTCCGTCCGGCTTTCGTATAAAAATTCGTGCTTTGAAAAAAGACTTTTTTCGTTGCTCAAAAGACTGTCAAGCGATTCGTTGAACAGTGCGGAAATCGCAACGATATTCTCAATATCAGGAAGTCCTGCGCCGGTTTCCCATTTTGTAATCGCCTGACGGGAAACGTACAGTTTTTCTGCAAGCTGTTCCTGACTCATATTCTTGCCGTTTCGTAATTCCTTTAATTTATCTGCAAATGTCATAATCAAATTCTCCTGTAAAAATCAATAATGAAGTTTTCACTTTCCTTTTACGGCTGTTTATCAGCAGGAATAATATTTCCCACGTGACGTTTTTCAAAAAACATATCGCGGTTCAGCGCAACTATTGCCGCCGCCACAAAAAACAACAGCACCGTTTCTATACATTTTGTGTTCTGCGTAAGATTAATCTGCTCCTGAAGAAAATTCACCGCAAAATGAACGATTGAACAGGCAAAAATACTGCGATTGTTCCCGACGTAAATCCACGTAAAGAAAAATCCGAGCGGCATCATTCCTGCAAAAAAGTTTATCATATAAAGCGGACTCATTTCCAGTATATTCGCCTGATACGTTCCTTCTATGAAGAAAAGCGGAATATGCCAGGCAGCCCACAAAAATCCGAAGATAATTGACTCGGAAAACCAGCTGTGATACTGCGCAATTGAATCTTCCGCATAGCCGCGCCAGCCAAGTTCTTCAAAAACGGCTGTCAGAAGAAGAACAAAAAGCGTAGGCATTCCGCCGATAGAAAAAGAAAAACCGCCTGCAAAGCCGAACTGACTTACCGGTTCGCCAAAAAGAAGTGATATTCCGATTGACGCAAAAATCAGCGCAGTAAACACTGCAAGTCCGCCAAGAATATTCAGCGGATTTATCCTGAAATAGCCGCACAGTTTTTCCTTATAGTCACGTCGCAGCACAGGACTTCCCGAAAAACGCACGAATAAAAACGCCGTTACGGTAGGCACAAAAAGTCCCAGCATCATAAGAACCATTGCCGCCACAAAACCGCTCTCCCTGCGGCTTGCAAAAGCCGCCGCAAACCACAGAACCCACGTTGAAGCAAGCGTAATAAGATAAAACCGTCCCGGTCTGTACTTGTATATTGTCATAATACCTCCTGTGAAAATCAACAAAGAAATCTTTTCCCCGTCAATCTATGACTGTACGATACACCGCGCAGCGTTTTTCAGACAGAAACAGTTGTTTACACCGGCGCATTTTTCCGCTACTTATCGTGTCTTATACAAAAATGCGCCTGCTATGTGCAATTTCTGCAATTCCTGTTATACTTTCAGAATGAACAACGCATCTGCCTTTAAAAAAAACGGTTCTGCCGCTAAAAATCCGTTCCTTCCCGTGTGTCGCGCCGATATGGACGAACGCGGATGGAGTGAATGCGATTTTGTTTTTGTTTCCGGGGATGCGTATGTTGACCACCCTTCGTTTGCGGCAGCGCTTCTGGGCAGGCTGCTTGAGTCACTCGGCTACAAAGTCGGAATTATTGCACAGCCGGACTGTTCCGATCCTTCCGCATTTACCGTACTTGGAAAACCGCGCCTTGCATTTTTAATAAGTGCCGGCGCAATGGATTCGATGGTTGCAAACTATACGGCAAACAATAAGCCTCGTTCTTCCGATGCGTATGCGCACGGTGGCGAAGCCGGCCATCGTCCGGATCGCGCACTCATCACCTATACATCAAAAATCCGCGAAGCATACAAAGGCGTGACCGTAATCATCGGCGGAATAGAAGCAAGCCTGCGCCGTTTTTCCCATTATGATTACTGGTCAAACAAAGTACGTCGCTCAATCCTATTGGACAGCAAGGCAGACCTTCTGCTTTACGGAATGGGCGAACATTCGATTATAGAAACGGCTGATTTACTGAACAGCGGTATTCCAATACGCGAAATACGTTCTGTCCGTGGCTCGTGCTGGTTTTCCGGAAAGGAAGATGACGTTCCTAAGGGAAAAAACGTAATCCGTCTGCCGTCTTTTCAGGAAATTTCTAAAAACACCGATAAAGGCCGGCAGAAATTTGCAGAATCGTTTGTAATTCAGGAAGAAAATACGGATGCGATTAACGCCTGCGTTTTGGTGGAGCAGTCAGACGCGCGCTTTGTGGTGCAAAATCCGCCCGCCTTTCCTTTAACTACAGAAGAATTTGATGCGGTGATGGAACTTCCGTACACGAGGAAATACCACCCGATGTATGACAAGAAGGCGGCAAACGGAAAAACAGGCGTTCCGGCGTTACAGGAAGTGCTTTTTTCGCTTACGAGCGTGCGCGGCTGTTTTGGTGCGTGTTCATTCTGCGCAATTACGTTTCATCAGGGACGGACGATACAGGCGCGAAGCCACGAATCGCTTGTGCGCGAGGCAAAAATGCTTTCCGAACGCCCTGATTTTAAGGGATACATTCACGATGTGGGAGGACCTACGGCGAATTTCCGAAAACCCGCGTGCAAAAAGCAGCTGAACGCCGGCGTCTGCAAGAAACGCCAGTGTCTTGGAACAGATCCGTGTCCTAATCTGATTGTAGACCATTCAGACTATGCAGAACTTTTAAAAAAACTTCGCGCACTCCCTAAAATCAAAAAAATCTTTATAAGAAGCGGACTCAGATTTGACTATCTTGTAATGGATAAAGACAAAACGTTCCTTGAAGACTTATGCCGACATCATATTTCCGGACAGCTTAAAGTCGCCCCGGAAAATGTAAGCGATTCCGTCCTTCGCCTTATGCGAAAAAGTACGCACTCAGTCTATGAAACGTTTTCAAAAGAATATGCAGAAATGAACAGAAACCTGGGAATGAAACAGTATCTTGTGCCGTACTATATTGCCTCGCACCCCGGCTGCGGATTAAAAGAAACGATAGAAACGGCGCTTTATCTTAAAAAAACGGGCTTTGTTCCAGACCAGATTCAGGACTTCTACCCTACACCGGGCAGTCTTTCCACCTGCCAGTACTATACCGGTCTTGATCCGTATTCAAAGAACCCGGACGGCACGATGAAAAAAATATACGTTGCCCGCGGTGCGCACGAACGCCGTCTTCAGAGAAGCCTGATTCAATTCTCCAAGCCGGAAAACCGTTCTCTTGTAAAAGAGGCACTTGAAAAAGCCGGACGAAAAGACTTGATTGCCGTTTTTCTTGGAAAGAACAGCTAGCATTTCTTCAAAAGCTGCTCAAATTCACCCTGCGAAACAGGCGGAGAAAAATAAAATCCCTGAATGGAATCGCAGCCTATGCTCTGCAAAAACTTCAGCTGCTGTTCCGTTTCAACGCCTTCTGCAACAACGCTCATTCCAGATTCCTTTGCAAATGCAACGGTATGCCTTATAAGGCTTTCTCCGCCCGGAGTACCGATAAAATCAATGAGCGACTTGTCAAGTTTTATTACGTCAAAACGCAAAATCTGAAGACTTGCCAGGGAAGAATAGCCCGAGCCGAAATCGTCCATATGGAGCGAAAATCCCTCCCGGATAAGGGCTTCCGCAAAAGTCTTGACCGAAATGCTCTTTACTGCCATAGACTCGGTAATTTCAATCGGAACAACGGACGGTTCTATTCCTACCCTGCCTGCAATTCCTATGTAGTTCTTTACAAAATCCTTGCGGAACATACTTGCGCGCGAAAGATTTACTGAAATCGGAATAATCTCATCGCCGTCCGACTGGCGCTTTTTCTGGTAACAGCAGACTTTCTTGAACACGTATTCATCCAGCACAGGAATCAGTCCGTCTTTTTCAAACAGCGGTATGAATTCTCCCGGCGGAATAAGCTTTCCGTCCTTTCCGCGCCAGCGAATAAGCGCCTCTGCACCGATAATTTTTTTTGTCTTTGCAGAATATTTTGGCTGATACCATACCTCAAAATCCTCTTTTTCAATGGCAGACTCAAAGGCGCTTTCTATTGCATCGTCGCGCTCCTGTTTTTCAACGACTTTTTCATCATAATAGGCAACGCTTACACCATACTGCCGGCTGATTGTTTCCATAGCAGATACAGCGCGGCTCAAAAGCACGGATGCAGGAGCATTTTTGTCTACATTTCGGTACACTCCAAATTTCACCTGAAGGTTCGCAATCGGGGAGGATTCAGCCATTCTTGAAGCCTGTCCGCTAAAATAAGAATCGCTAAAGCCTTTCGTGTGAAATCCAAATCCTGCAAACATATCGTCACGAATTCTTCCGTAGAACAAAGCAGAAATTTCGCAGTTTTTGATGGACTCTGCCATCTGCACAACGACTTTTCTGCCGGCTTCCCTGCCGTGGAACTGCTCTATAGAATGAAGATTGTCTATATTTGAAACGACCAGATCAAACGATTTTCCGGGATTTCCGTTTATCGTCATATCAATGTGATGGCAGAACGCATCTTTTGTATAAAGGCCAGAGAGGGAATCATACTCAGAAATAAAGAAGTGCGCTGCATCTTCACGCATCTTAATAATTTTTCCAAGACGCATTTTCACGACAGCAACATTATACGGCTTCGTTACGAAATCGGACACGCCAAGTTCAAGGCATCGCTCCTCATCATCGCCTTCAGATGCGGACGTAGCAACAAGAACAGGAATTGCGGCGAGTATTGGATTTGACTGAATTTTTTGCAGGAATTCAAAACCGTCAATCACCGGCATATACAAATCAAGAATGACGGCGGAAATATCACGGTAATTGTAGAAAAGCACGTCAAGACCGACAAGACCGTTCTCCGCCTCGACAATATCGTAGTCTTCCTTTAGAAAATTAACAAGAATATTACGGCTTATAGGATTATCTTCGATAATAAGTATCTTGCGCTTTCCGCCGTTACTCCGCCGTTCAATCAGCTGTTTTTTCTCGTCAAGCTGTTCCACCGATGACTGCGGAATATAGTCGTTTCTTTCAGTCGCTTCGCGGACAAACAGAAATACAATAAGATGACCGTTTTTGTCTGTATACGGAAAAAGCTCCATCACGCACTGATGAAACTCGGAATCATCGGGCTTATTCTTGCGCTTGTAACTGCACCGAACAGGTTTTTCGCCGTTTTTACGGAACATTTCCCTTAAGTTATCTATATTGGAAAACATCCTGAACGTTTCCCTGTCAGCGTCATAACAGAGCGCGCTTTCTGCAAAAAATTTAAACCATTCGCTGATTTTAAGGGATTCCGTTCCGCCCACTTTCATATTCCATTCCGTATCGGAAACCTTAAGGACAGAATAAAAATCCTCAGTTAAATCAACGTATAGAACTTTCTGATAATGGAGAAGAATCAGACGTTGCATTGCGGTATACATCAGACTGTCTAAAAGCTCCATTTGCACCTCCCGGAAAATTAAAAACACCGTAAAAAACGTGTAACGGCAAATCCGCCTTCCCCCACGGCTTAAAACATAAGCACGATCCCCTTAGACGTTTGCCCTCATTTATTCGCGCGGAGAGTTGCCCCCCCCCCGTCACTATACGACGAGGCTACTGATTACGCTATTTACTATTTTAACGCGTTTTCCGCAAAAAGCAACAATAAAAACAAAAGTCTTACTTACATTCCCGTCCGTTCCGCCCCCTTCCCTTTCGCGCCGTTCTTGTTATTGCACTATTTTTACTGTACGATGTTGTTATATTCACAAAAACTGGAGATACGCAGAATGTCTGAGCGCATAGCAATTTTTTTTGATGCGGAAAACATTTCCGCAAATCACGTAACATCAATTCTTGCCAAGGTAAAAAGCTACGGCGACATTCTTATCCAGCGTGCCTACGCGGACTGGTCTATTCCGAACACAAGTTCCTGGAAAAATCTTGTAGCAAAACAGCCGATAAGCGTGTACCAGCAGTTTCATAACGGCGAAACGCAGGTCATAGACAAAACGATTATTATGGACGCAATTCAAATTGCAATTGAACATCCGGAAATCGACACGTTCTGCATTGTTGCGTCGGACAAAGGGTATTCTAACCTTGCACTGCGTCTGCGCGAACTTGGAAAATACGTACTGGGAATAGGCGAGGAAAAAAAGACAAAGCAGGATTCGCTTCTTGTAAATGCGTGCAACGAATTCCTGTATATAGAAAACCTTAAAACAGTCGACGAAAACATCCTGCTTGATACAAATGACGAAGAACACGACAAGGAAACGCCTGATATGGCGAAATTTTCCCTTTCCCGGTTTATTTCGCAGGCATACGACTCAACACCAAAGACAAAGGACGGCGACATAATGCTTTCGCGCCTTTCAGAATCAATAAAATCGTTCAAGCCGGACTTTGACTACCACGACTACGGCTACAAATCGTTCAAGGCGATGATAGAAAGTTTCCCGGATGAATATGAAATTTACGATGACGGAAAACCGCATCCGTCATTTATGGTAGAACGCAAGGAAATCAGGGACACAGACAAAACGCTTGAAGGCAGAATACACAAAATCGTCCGGAACTACGGAATTATCCGCTCAAGCGACGGCACTGACTATTTCTTCTATGCCGGAGATGTACTTAAGCAATTCCACGGCATCAAGCTTAAAAAAGGAATGAATGTCCGGTTCACCGTGCAGAAAGCCCCCGATGAAAACGCCCCGTCCAGAAAAGACAGGAACGGCAGGGCAGACAAAATTGAAATTTTAGGATGACAGGGAGAAGCCTGTAGTTGAACATTGAACTTCTGACAGAAAAAAACTTTACACCGAACTCACTTGATTTTTATAACAGAACGCAGATTGTAAAAAGGGTGTACCGCCGGCAGAACGGAGAATATGCGCTTGTCGATATGCCGTACATTGAAGACTGGACGCTTGAACGCAAACGGCTGGAAGCACAGTTTTTAAGAAGCAGTGAATGCATTGCGTATCTGGCACTTGAAAACGGTACAGTAGCCGGTTTTATCGGGCTGAAAAAAAAGCTGTACGGTTCATATATGATTTTGAATATGATGCACGTTTCTGCGGACTATCGCGGAAAAGGCATAGGAAGACAGCTTTTTGCACGAGGAAAAGAAGAAGCAAGAAAAGCCGGCGCAGAAGTACTGTACATTTCCGCCTGTTCTTCCGAAGAAACAATAGCATTTTACAAGGCGATGGGCGCAGAAATTACCGAAAATCCAATCAGGGAATTTGCGGATGACGAACCGTACGACCTGCAAATGATATGCAGTGTAGTATAGCAGTATAATTTTATTGAAACGTAATCTTGCAGGAGATTTTTATGGGCATTGAATACAAAGAAGAACGACTTACGGCAGAAGAATACATCGAGTTTCTTTCGCGGACTGATTTGGGCTCGCAATATCCAAAAGAACGGTTTGAACAGAGAATTCAAAAACTTGTAAAAAATGTTTCAATCAGTCTTGTAGCGCGCGACGGTAAGAAAATCGCAGGAGTTCTTTTTGCCCTCACTGATTTCTGCTACTGGCTTTACGTCACTGACTTAGGAGTAGACCGCGATTATGAAAGACAGGGAATAGGCACGGCGCTCATAAAAAAAACGCACGAAATTGCCGGCGGCGAAAAAGACATCGCGCTGTATCTTGTTGCAAATGAAAACGCCGTTCCGTTCTATCAAAAACTCGGAATGACAAAATCAACGGAAGTAATGGAATACAACCACATCGAATGGACTGATTTTACTGTGGGTGATGATAAGGGAATTTAACGATACATTTTCTCTTGCACAATGCACATCGTTTTATCCATTCTGCCCATAAAAAATAAAATAATTTGTTGGAAATGACAGTGCAAAAGCGGGGCAAAGCGTTTATAGTTCTGAACGTACAGAGAAAACTGACGGAGAACCGGAAAAAACGCTGGCTGAAATTGCAGTACTGTTTTTGTCTGTAAGTTTGTGCTTCAAATTCTATTTTTATGGGAGAATATTATGTCATTCAACTTTACCTGCGCACCACGCACGATTTTTGGCGAGAAAGCGCTTAAAACTGCCGCGCCGTATATTGCGGATTTCGGGAAGAAGGCGCTCATCGTAACCGGTAAGATTATTACAAAGACGGGGCTTGCCGCAAAAGTGCAGGACGTTCTTTCTGTGCGCGGCATTTCGTCAGTTATTTTTAACGATTTGCCGGGCGAACCTGACGACAAGATGATTAACGCAGCTCTTTCTGTGTTCAAGTCAGAAAAATGCGATTTTATTATAGGGCTTGGAGGCGGAACTCTCTTGATACGGCAAAGGCTGTTGCGGCGATGACTGTCCTTCCGGGGAAACTTTCTGACTATGCAGGAAAGGAAATGTCCGGGGATTTTGCGCCGCTTGTTCTTATTCCTACGACGGCAGGAACAGGAAGTGAGGCAACGAAATTTTTTGTCTACACTGACACTGCAACCGATGCAAAACTTTTGATGAAAGGCGATGCACTTTTGCCAAAGCTTGCCGTAATCGACTGGACGTATACGATAAGTTCGCCTGTTTCAATTACAGTAGCAACGGGAATGGACGCGCTCACTCATGCAGTTGAAGCGTATACTTCAAAAAAATCAAATCCCGTAACTGACATTTACTGCCTTGATGCAATAAAGCAGATTTTCAAATATCTTCCGTTGGCTGCAAAAGACGGAAACGATAAAACTGCCCGCGAACAAATGGCGCTTGCTGCATACGAAGCCGGAGTGTGCATAAACAATTCAAGCGTTACGCTCGTTCACGGAATGAGCCGTCCGATAGGCGCGCTTTTCCATGTTCCGCACGGAATTTCAAACGCAATGCTCATCACTGAATGCCTGCGTTTTGCACTTGACGGCGAGGGCGCAGAAGAGCGCTTTGCAAAAATCGCAGAAGAAATCGGCGAGGCAGAAAAAACAGACAGCCCTTCCTGCGCATCAAAGAAATTTCTTGGCGCGCTTGAACGCCTTACAAAAACGCTCGAAGTTCCTTCTTTACGCGAATACGGAATTGACCTTGAAAAATTTGCAGTCAGCGAAGAAAAGATGGCATCCGATGCGCTTGCCTCAGGAAGTCCTGCAAACACGCGGAAGGCTGTTATAAAAGAAGACATAATTGCAATTTACGACAGGCTCCGGCTGGCGTAAATTCGGAATTTATAAAAAACAGTTTTTGTCAATAGATTTTGACTGATTTTTAAAGAAAAATATTTAAAAAAATTCATTTCAAAGTCTATTGCACAAAAAAAACATTCATACTAAGTTAAAAACACGGAAGCAACAAAGCCGTTGCATAAAATGCCGTATGGCATTTTTATTCAGCAAAGGGCTTTGCGGCTCTTTGCTACAAAAACAAGGAGCCGAATATGAAAGCTTTAAAAAATCTTGTTACAGTTGGTCTTATTGCTGGAATCGCAGCAACCAGTGCTTTTTCTGCACCAAAGCAGAAAACAATCAAGCTCGGATTCAACATTCCGTTGACCGGTGATTCACCAAAAGTAGGTGAAAGTGCAAAATTTGCCGGTGAAATTATTAAAAACGAAATCAACGAAGCCGGCGGTCTTGACGTAAAAGGCACCAAATACAAGCTGGAATTCATTTATGTAGACAATGAACTTAAGGCAGACTCCGCAATTAACGTTGCAAACAAGCTCATCGACATTGACAAAGTTCTTGCTTCCATCGGTCCTGAAGGTTCCGGACGTGCCATTCCAGCGGGCGAAGTTTACAACGATGCAAAAGTTCCGATGATTACACCGTGGGCAACAAACCCGGCTGCAACAAAAGACCGTCCGTTCTGCTTCCGCGCATGCTTCCTTGACCCGTTCCAGGCTCCAGTTGCAGCTAAATTCGCAAGCGAGCAGTTCAAGGCAAAGAAAGTTGCAATCATCTACAATCTTGAGGACGACTATTCAAAGACACTTGCAGAACTGTTCCGCGATGAATGGAACGCAAAATACGGCTCAACAGTTGTATTTGAATCATTCGGTCAGAAAGACCAGGATTTTTCCGTTCAGCTTACAAAAGTCGTAAACTCAGACGCAGATTTCCTGTATCTTCCATGCTACTACAACTTTGTAGGATTGCTTACTTCTCAGGCAAAGGATTTGGGCTGGAAAAAACCTGTTATGGGTTCTGACTCCTGGGGTTCGGCAGACTTGTTCCCGCTCTCAAAGGGTGCTGTTGTAGGTGACTTCTTCACGACTCACTACGCTGCAAAGGGTGCAACAGGAAAAACAAAGGAATTCATCGACAAATACAAGAAGGCATACGGCTATGTTCCTGATGACGTTGCAGCACTTACATACGATGCAACATACATCGTTCTGCAGGCAATTCAGGACGCAGGTCTTACAGGAAACTTGAAGAAAGACCGCATTGCAATAAAGGACGCAATGGGAAAAATCTCAAGCTTTGCCGGCGTAACCGGAAATATGAAGTTCACTCCAGACGGAGATCCTGTAAAGGAAGCTGTTGTCGTTCAGGTTACAAAAGACGGCGAATTTGAGTTCGTTAAGTCTTTACAGCCGTAACCGAGCTTTCCTTTTCAAAGACTGTCCTGCAATTCCTGTTCCTTTTAGGAAGCTTGTGCGGACAGTCGTTTTATTCGTGCGGAAGATTTTATGCCAGGACGCCGTGCGTCATAAAAAAGGCGTAAAAACCGACTGCGATACCTTTAAGAACAACACCTCGACGCCTGCGTTGAGGTGGTTGATTTTATCCGTTCTGTCTGTCCTTCAATTTTTTCGTTCCAGACATTTTATACAAGTTTGAGTTACAAACTTTCTTACTGATTTTTTACGGGAGTATATATGCTTACATTCTTTGTTCAAAACGTATTCAATGCGCTGCAATGGGGAAGCTTCTACTCGATGATTGCACTGGGTTACTGCCTGGTTTACGGTGTCCTGCGCCTCATCAACTTTGCCCACGGCGATATTTTTATGACTTCCTGCTACATTGCTTTTTTTGTAGTGGCGTTTCTTGCGGCACATTTTGCCAGTCTTTCCGGTGTTCCGCTTTTCATAATTACGCTTGTAGTAACGATGGCGCTAACTTCGCTTCTTGGAATAGGAATAGAACGAATTGCCTATCGTCCGCTCCGTACAAAAGGCGCAAACCGTCTGTACGTCGTAATTACTGCGCTGATGATAGGATTTATCCTTGAAAACGGAAACCTTGCTCTGCTCGGTGCAAGCGCACGCAGCTTCCCGGACATTCTTCCTAAATATGTATGGAACGTAGGTCCGGTTACCATCACCAGCCTTAAAGTTCTTGTAATCGTGAGCGCCGTCGTCATTTTCGGACTTCTTCAGTTCATCGTACAGAAAACAACGCTCGGAATGAGTATGCGCGCAATTTCCTACGACAAATTCGCCATTCCGCTTATGGGAATTCCGGTAAATACGGTCATCACCTTTACGTTCGGGCTTGGATCTGCGCTTGCCGCCGTTGCTGGAATTCTTTTCGGAATGAGCTACCCGGTTATGGATCCGTATATGGGAATGATTATCGGCTGGAAGGCATTTATTGCAGCTGTTGTCGGAGGAATTGGTGACATCAAGGGAGCATTTTTGGGAGGATTCCTTCTTGGTTTTGTAGAAATTTTTGTAACTGCATTTCTTCCATCCAGCTACAAGGATTTAATTTCATTTGTAATTCTGCTAGTAATCCTTACGCTCAAGCCGACCGGATTTTTTGGAGTTGCAAAATCTACAAAAATCTAGCTGTACAAAAAACAAAGCCGAAGAAAAACAGAGGTAAATATGATACTGGACAAATTTTCTAACAGTCAAAGAAAATTCATTATGCCTGTAACGACTGTCATTATGATTCTTATAATTACCGTTCTGGCAAAGTTTGAAATCATCAATAACTATTTTCAGACAATTATCGTAACTATCTGCATAAACATAATTATGTCCGCCAGCCTGAACATCGTAAACGGCTATATGGGAGAATTTTCCTGCGGACACGGCGGATTTATGGCGACAGGCGCATACGTTTCTTCCGTAGTAACGCTCGTTCTGTTCAAAAACGGAAACGCCATTACAGGTCATGCGCTTCTCCCGGAAGGCTGGGCGCTTCTTGGGTTTCCGATTGCCGTTATAATCGGAGGACTTGCATCAATGCTGGTAAGCCTTATAGTCGCCATCCCGTCTTTCAAAACGCGCGACGACTATCTTGCAATCATTACCGTTGCGGCAAACTTCATCGTTACTACGGCAATTAATAATATCCCGGCAGTAGGCGCAAGCCGCGGACTAATGGGGATGAAATCCGTAATGAACGGAATGGCTGGCGTCATCGACATTCCATGGATTCTTGTCTGGGGGCTTATATTTGCAATAACGGCAGTAGTTGCAATTCATTTTCTTATGAACTCAACGCTTGGAAAAGGAATAAGCGCAGTAAAATACGATGAAATTTCTGCAGAAATTATGAGCGTAGACACAAACCGAATGAAACTGATTGCGTTTACGTTCAGTTCATTCCTTGCAGGAATCGCAGGCGGACTTTTTGCGCATCTTCTTGGCTTTATAAATCCGTCAAGCTTTGGAATTATGAAGTCAACGGAAAGCCTTGTTATGGTCTACCTTGGCGGAATGGGTTCTTTGAGCGGCTCAGTCATTTCTGCAGTAGTATTTACGTTCCTGCTTGAACTTTTACGCCCGGCACAGATTTTAAAATGGGTTATCATTCCGTTAATTCTTATCCTGATTATGGAATTCCACCCGGAAGGAATTATGGGTTCACGCGAACTTACGCAGGTATTCCCTGCACTGAAAAAACTGTTTCCTGCAAACAAGAACCTTGAGAAGCCTGAAGCGCTTTCCAAGGAAGGAGGAGCTGCATGAGTGAAACACTGCTTAAAATAGAACACCTTACGCACCGTTTCGGCGGACTTCAGGCACTTACAGACATAAACGTTGACCTTCAGAAAGGTTCTATAAACGGACTTATCGGACCGAACGGAGCCGGAAAAACTACAGTATTTAATCTTGTAAGCGGATTTTATGTTCCGTCTGAAGGAAGCATAGTTTTTGACGGGCAGAAACTGAACGGGCTTCGTCCTCACAAAATCGCAGACCTTCATATCGGACGAACGTTTCAGAACATACGTTTGTGGAGCGATATGACCGTCCTTGACAACATCTGCATTGCCCAGCATTCAAGGCTCGGGTTTAACCTGAAAGATGCTTTTCTGCGAACAAAAAACTACCGTGCGAGAGAAAAAGAAATTCACGAAAAAGCATGGACACTTCTTGACAAGTTCAGCCTTGCAGACAGTGCGCTTGACTACCCGAAGAACCTGCCGTACGGAATTCAACGGCGCGTAGAAATTGCGCGTGCGCTCAGCCTTGAACCGAAACTTCTGCTTCTGGACGAACCGGCGGCAGGTCTTTCTACCTCTGATCTTGACGGTCTTATTTCCTACATCAGATGGATTCACGATACGTTCGGCGTAACAATCTGGATGATTGAACATCAGATGCAGGTAGTAACGTCACTGTGCGACCACATCAAGGTAATCAACTTTGGAAAAGAACTTGCAGAAGGCACGCCGGCAGAAATTCAAGGAAATCAGGCAGTCATTGATGCATATCTTGGAAATGCAGAAATTGACGAGGAACTTAAGAATTTTAAGGCGCCGTTCAATCACTAGCCGAAATGCTGGCGTCAGGGTATGAAGTTCCAGAAAAATACGCCATCCGGTTTTGTACCGTTATCTCGGTGCTTTCTCCGGAACTGCTGATTAAAAATTTAAGATAGAAGAGGTATATATGATGCTTGAAGTAAAGGATTTAAAGGTATCATACGGAAACATAGAAGCGCTTCACGGAATTTCGTTCAACGTTGACAAGGGAGAAATCGTTACGCTAATCGGAGCAAACGGCGCGGGAAAAACCTCGACGCTTATGAGTCTTGCACGGCTCGGACGTCCGGAAGCTCCTGTCGTAAAAAGCGGAGACATTCTTTTTGAAGGAAACAGCATCCTTAAAACAGAACCATACGCGCTCATTCAGAAAAGAATGATGTGTCTTGTTCCTGAAGGACGGCACATTTTCGGAAACCTCACCGTTGAGGAAAACTTGCAGATGGCAACATACGGACGGAAAAACTGTCCTGACCGCGATTCGCGCTCGGCAGAACTTTACGACCTTGTGTATGACCTGTTTCCGCGCCTGTACGAACGGCGGAAGCAGCGGAGCGAACTGCTTTCAGGCGGAGAACAGCAGATGCTTGCAGTAGGACGCGCACTTATGACAGACTGTTCGTTCATTATGCTTGACGAACCGAGTATGGGACTTGCGCCTAAACTTATGTTTGAAATGTTCCGCGCACTAAAACGCCTTAACTACACGGAAAAAATGACTATTCTTGTTGTAGAACAGAATGCAAAAGTCGCCCTTGAATTTGCAAGCCGCGCATACGTACTTGCAACAGGCGAAATAATTGCAAGCGGAACAAGCGAAGAAATTGCGTCAAACCCGGACGTAAAAAAAGCTTATCTGGGCGGATAATATGCTTTTTCTTTTTGAACTGACCGGAACTGCTGCGTTCGCTTTTTCGGGCGCAGCAGCCGCCGTTCATAAAAAAATGGATATTTTCGGCTGTGTCATTCTTGGAATGACGACTGCCTGCGGTGGCGGCATTATCCGCGACCTTCTGCTTGGAATAACGCCGCCATCTGCCTTTACGCATCCGGTATACGCCGCCTGTGCGGCATTCGTTTCAATACTATTTTTCATCACCGCACCAAAAGCAAACATTTCCTGGTCGAGCGCCGCATTCCGCACGGCACACAGGCGATTTTTCTCCCTTCTTCTATTAATAATGGATTCTGTAGGACTCGGTATTTTTACGGCAGCCGGCGTAATTACAAGCCTTAACCGCTTTCCAGAACAACAGGAATTTCTTGCCGTATTCGTAGGAACTGTAACTGGAGTCGGCGGAGGCGTTCTGCGAGATGTATTTTCCTGCCGCATTCCGTCTGTTTTTGTAAAAGATTTTTATGCCTGTGCCGCCGTTTTAGGCGCAGTTCTGTGCATCGCAATGCGCTCATTGCTCGGAGAAACAGCGGCGCTCATCTCCGGCACGGCGCTGACCGTACTTCTCCGCTTGCTTGCAGTCTTTTTTAAATGGCATCTTCCCAAGCCGGACTGATCACCTACCGCTAACCTTTCATCTTTTCCATTACTGCGGCGGCAGTAGGCGTTACGGCAAGACCTTCGCCGCTTGTTTCTTTCAGGCAGGAAGGAAGAAGTTTTCCTATTCTTCCCATAGACTCTATTACTTCGTCAGCAGGAACGGCGCTTTTTATGCCTGCCATTACCATTTGCGATGACACGACTGCATTCACCGCGCCGCATACATTCCTTTTTATGCACGGCACTTCTACAAGCCCGGCAACTGGATCACAGGTAAGACCAAGCATATTTTTCAGCGAAAGCGCAACTGCATCTAGAATTTGCCAGTTCGTGCCTCCCTCCAAAAACGTGATTGCACCTGCCGCCATCGCGCTTGCAGAGCCAATCTCCGCCTGGCATCCGCCTTCTGCGCCGGAAATGCTTGCCGCACTTGCAATCACTCCTCCTATTCCTGCGGCAACGTACAGCGCCTGAATTATTTTTTCTTCGCCGCACTCCTTCTGCTCCAAATACGTAAGAATCACAGCCGGAATAATGCCGCAGCTTCCAGCGGTAGGTGCGGCTACAATACGTTTCATACAAGCATTCGACTCACCCATCTTCACCGCTTTTTCCATCACTTCCGTAATAAAATCACCCACAAGCCTGTTCGGCTGCTTTCTGAATGCCTCAAGTTTTGCGCCGTCGCCACCGCTCAAACCGCTTGCCGATCGAAGCGACGCATCGTATGATAAATCAGCGTCCTTCATTGCACGGAACATTTTTTCCATCGTTCCGAATGACTCAGCAAACGAAACATTCCGTTCCTTCATATCGTCTTCTATTATAATCTGCCAGAACGGACAGCCTTTTTTCTCCGCAATCTTTGTTATCTCTGATAATTTTCCAAAACTCACAGCATCCTTCCTAGTCAAGCAAACTGTAATACGTTACTTTTTCTACACCTTCAAGATGAGAAAGCCACTTTACCGATTCCGGCGGAACTTCCTGATCGCACTCAATCACCATAACTGCATTTCCGCCCCGGCTGGAACGATACAACTGCATGGCAGCAATATTTACTGATTTATGGCTGAGCATGCTTGTTACTTCGGCAACGTGACCGGGCTGGTCAAGATTATGCACTATAAGCGTAGGACGTTCACCGCTGAAATTCGCACTAAGACCGTCAATACTTGCAATATTTATGAGAGAACCGCCAATTGATTCTCCAACAATCTCAAGCGTCCTGCCATTTACGCCGGTCAGAATAAGCTGCACGGAATTCGGATGGCTGTTTTTAAGGGAAGATTTGCCGAATGAAAATTCCATCCCGTTTTCCCTGGCAATCTCAAAACTCCGCGCAATGCGTTCATCGTCCGGCTGCATACCAAGAAGCCCGCCCACCAGCGCAAGCGTAGTTCCGTGACCTTTTCCCGTTGCAAGAAAAGAACCGTACAGAAGAATCTGCGCTTTTTTTACAGGCTCTGCAAGAAGTTTCCGCGAAACATACCCGATTTTTACAGCCCCAGCCGTATGGGAACTTGAAGGCCCGACCATAACAGGTCCCACAATATCAAAAATATTCATTCTACGGATATTATAATTACTGTAAAATTTAATGACTATAGAAAAAGAGAAAAATCAGGGGGCTTGACACGGAAAAAAGAAAATAAAAAAATGGCAGACTGTTAAAAAATCAGCCTGCCGTCATCGTTTTCCTTACCTAAGTTTAAGGCATTGTTCGTATTCTGAATCACAGCGCGCAAGCGTTGCGGTAATGTTTTTTTCATCAGGAATGCGTTTTTCTTTATTGCGTGCAAAATCTGTCAGGATAGAAGCAAGGTCAAACCCTGCCGGATAATAATGATCCGGAAAATCAGAAATCCGTCCTTCCTTCATAATTTCTATAAGACCTGCAAACGACGGATCATTCTGCGTTACGCCGTTCACCGTAGAAAATGAATAGTGGCGGTCAATATATATCTGGGAATTTTCCGGGCGAAGAAGAAACTGCACGATTTTCTTTGCAATCCGCTTCTTTTCAGAAGTTTTTGAAATTGTAAGAACAATATCAATTCCTGAATTTACCGTATTTTCAGACTCAACGTCACTTGACGGAAATACTATCGTATCAATACGCGCATCAGGATTAGCCCTTTTTACAAGCGGAACTGTCCAGATGCCGTTTATCATCATCGCAATTTTTCCGTTTGCAAAATCATTTACGGCATCAAGATATACGGAAGAAATTGCTTCCGTTCCTTTCGTATAGTTCAAAAGTGCTGCATACTTTTCAAGAACTTCGCGATGCGTCTGCAAAAAAGACGTATTTCCGCTGTTTTTCTGCTCAATAAATGAATCTGGAACAATCACAGGAACAATATTGTTCCACACAGGAAGTGCCGTCCAGTTTTCACCAAAAGACATTGCAAACGCAGGAATACCGGCCTCTTTAAGCACGGTGCAGACATTCATCAGTTCAGACCAGGTTTTAGGCGGAATAAGTCCGTATTTTTCAAAAATCGCCTTGTTATACATAAGCCCGGACGCATTCACCGCATACGGAATTCCTAAAATTTCACGTCCCTTACTGCCGTTTATCTGGTAAAGCATATTGATGTAATGCTCGTTTATGGATTTGATGAATTTTTCTTTTTCAAGATTCATCAGATATCCGCCTTCAGCAAGTTCTGTATAAATAGAATTTCCATCCATTGCAATGACATCAGGAATGTCATTCTTTTCAATCCGGGCACGAAGATACAGTCGCGAATCACCAGCCGTAAGGATTTTGATTTTATACCTGCTTTTTGTTTCAGCACAGAATTTTTGTGTCAGATATTCAAACACATCTTTTTTTCCCGAATCCATAAGATAGAACTGCAATACATTCGACTTTGAATTAAGACTTCTGAGAGCAACAATCAGAAGAACAAAAAAAACTACCGGCAAAATGAAAAACACTTTTTTATTTCTCATAGATTTCCCTCTTTTTTTGAAATCTCTCTGCGGTTCTATCATATCCCCAAAAAAACAAGCCGTCAAACAATTTGTTTTTAAAATCTGAAGAACAACAGAACCGCCAGATAAACAGAAATTTCCGGGAACTTCCAGATTTTTTCCGACAATTGCTCATTTTTTGTTAAGATGTTAAACTGACAGAATTATGAATACATTAGTTGCACTATGCGCAGTCGGCGCAGAAAAAATCCTTGGCAATGAGATAAAGCACCTCGGCTATAAGCTTGCCGGAAACGCTCCCGGACGCGTCTTTTTTACCGGTGACGACGATTCTCTTTACCGTGCAAACCTTTGCCTCAGGACAGCCGACAGGGTTTTTTTACAGATGGCATCATACCCGGCAGAAGATTTTGACCAGCTTTTTGACGGAGTACACAGCATAGACTGGCAGAATTATTTTAAAAAGGACACGAAAGTTACCGTTGATAAAGTTCGCTGTTATAAATCCAAACTGAATTCTGAACACGCAATTCAGGGAATTGTACAGAAAGCGATTTATCAGAAGCTTGGCGAACGGTGGCATATGTCCTCCCTTCCAGAAACTGGTTCGGAATCAAATGTACGCGTCTATCTGGACGAAAACAACGCTCTCATCCTGCTTGATCTTTCAGGACTTCCGCTTCATAAGCGCGGATACCGCGTAGACGGAGGAATTGCGCCGCTTCGTGAAACGGTTGCTGCCGTCCTGCTTCAGGAATTGATGTGGCGCAGAAAAATACCGCTGCACGATCCTTTCTGCGGTTCAGGAACTATTCCAATCGAAGCCACCTTGTATGCGTTTAACGTTGCGCCGGGATTCGGAAGGCGTTTTGCAATTGAAAATTTACCAATCTACAATGCGCGCCGCGCCGAAGAAATACGCCGCAACGAAGCATCCCTTATCCGCACGGACGTAGAAGTCCGCATCACCGGAAGCGATATTGATAGCGCGGCTGTAGAAAGAAGCCGCAAGAATGCAGAATATGCCTGCGTTATGGCAGGACGCGCCCTTCAGTCTATAGGAAGTGATGCAAAAGTTCCGCGCCCGGATTTTGTGCAGGCAGACTTTAGCGAACTTACCGCACCATACCCGACCGGGCTTATTCTGTGCAATCCTCCGTACGGAGAACGTCTTGGCGATGAAGAAGAAGCCGAAGCACTGTACAGAAAAATGAAGTGCCTGCGCGATGAATTTTCCGGGTGGAATTTCGGCGTAATCACCGCGCATAAAAAGTTCCAGGAAAATTTCGGAGCGTATGCTTCGCTTCTTAAAGACCTTAAGGCAGGAAATTTAGACACGACTTTATACATATACAGAAACAGAGAGGAAAGAGGTGGCGACTATCGTAGAACACGATAAACGAAAACACGAGATTTTGCAGAAAGCACTCGATGTTTTTATTGAAGAAGGATTTGAAGACGTAACTTTTCAGAAAATCGCGGACAGGTGCGGAATTACGCGCACGACGTTGTATATTTATTTTAAAAACAAGCGCGAAATCTTTTTGTGGAGCATAAAGCAGCTTACGTCACGACTTGAGGCAGAACTTGTTTCCATTGTAAAGAACAAGTCTGTTTCCGCAGAAACAGCCCTGCGTTCTATGCTTGAAAAAATAATTGACGAATGTCAGGAAAACCAAAAACTGTTCAGCGTTCTCCTTCCATATCTTCTGCAATTACAGAAAGCAGGCATCGATTCCGGCGAACGGGTACGGCGCAGGGTAATCCGACTGCGCCATCTGCTTTCGCTTCTTGTAATTCAGGGAATAAAGAACGGTGAATTCAATAACATAAACGTAAAAGACACGAACGAACTTCTGTACAGTTTTATTGAATCGGCAATTTTTCGGCTTGTAATCCTTAATCAGAACAACATACAGGAAATGAAATCTGCAATAAATCTTGCCATCGACGGAATTACAAGAAAATAAAACCGCCCCTTACCGTGAATACGCGCTTAAATCCGGCGCAGTTTCCGCATTATCAGTATCATCAGCTGTGCTTGAGGCAAAACGGCTGTAGCCGGACAAATCGTGATTTTCATCGGAGGACGCACCAAGAGAAATTTTAGCAGACTCCACTTCCTTGCCATCCAAATCTTTTACTGTAATCGGTACAATCTGCGACCACTTTATCTGGTTAAACTGCGCGCCGGACGGCTTTTTTTCAGTCTTTTCAAAAACAAATCCCTCTATTTTTATATCAACATCAAAAAAATCTTTCAGCAGGATATTACGTAAATCAATAACAAAATCTTCCTCTAGATTTTCAAGAGAACTCTTTATGCTGAACGGACGCGTTTTTGAACCGGCAGAAACAACAAGGCACGGCGTATATCCGTCAAAAAGCACGGAAGCAGACGCAGGAAGTTCTATCGTTCCGCCCTTCACTGTAAGCCAGGAATACGTTTTGTCAAATTCCAGATAACAGCCGTCAGGAATAATGTATTTAAAATCAGCGTCAGAATAGCCGGTTGTAGGAGCAGGAATAAAAGACGCATTCTCCTCAGAATTGACCCTGGGCCAGTCTGACCAGCCGGTTATTTCATATCTTCCGTCCTTAAAGTAACGCACGCAGTACGCATACATCTGTTCATCTGAAATCAATTTGTCATTAAAAGTAATAGCCGGCAATGAATTACCAAGCGGAAAAAACTGAGCAATATTTTCTGCGCTACCATCTAATTCCTCTCCGGTTGTATTGTTTAATTTCCTACGGAACAAATTAGCATACGAAATATCTGATTTTAAATATAAAGAAACGTCAATTGAACTGTTCGCGTTATCTATAGTTATATACGGTTTTTGAATTTCCTCATCATCCTGAGACTTGCAGGACGTCAGCGCAAAAAAAACTGCCGGTAAAATACAGAGAAATCCTAGAATTTTTTTCATAAAAACCTCACAGTATTTTATCGGCATATTACAGGTAAATCTTTACTCTGCCGCAAAAACGCTTACAGTCTTAGGCTTAAGGCAGACGACCGTTCCGCCCTCCGCAGTACCGCCTTCACCGCCGAAAAATTTAATTCCGTCAGTAACAGGCGACCACTTCTCATCTTCCGGGAGCTTATACTTTACGTCCATATTAAGCGGATTTGCAATAATTACAGCGTTTTTCCAGCTGTCGCCGGTGTGCGCACCGCTGATTTTCCAGCCAAGCACTTCTTCCGGCAGCCCTTCCTTGCGGTTGTCGATGAACACAAGGTTTTCTTCCACCGTTTTTCCGTCTGCAATCCTGAAAACAGGATGATTTTTGCGAAGGGCAATAAGTTTCTGCACATAGCAGACAACATCCTGCTTAAGGGCGCAGCGCTGCCAGTCAAGTCCGTTTACTTTGTCGCAGACATTATATGAATTCCGGAAATACGATTTTTTTCCGTCAGAAGTTTTTGCAACATCGTAAAACGTCGCACCGCAATCAAGAAGTTCCTGCGGAATTTCTTTTGTTCGCATAAATTCCATTCCGGCATGAAGTGCAGGCATTCCCTCAGAAAGAATGACTAAAGAAAGCGCCATTTTCACAAGCTGTTCGTAATACGCTTCAGGCTTGTTTTCCTCTACAAGACGGATTTTGTCGTTCAACGTCATATTGTCGTGGATTTCCGTGTAGTTTACGGACGTCCAGGTTGTTTTTCCCCACGGTTCAGGATTTCCCGTTCCTTCAACTTTTTTGTTGTCTACCTGCGGGTGAGCCGTTGCACCGACAATACCGAACTTCACTGCTTCGCGGCGGTTTCCGTTATGAATGAATCCCGGTTCTTTGTCGTCAAAAACTGGTCCTTTTATTGCACAGCGCACCGCATCATTAAAATGACCTATTCCCGGCATTTTTGAAGCATTTTTCTGGCAGGCACTTTCCATTTTTCCGGCGCGGTACATATCCCAGCCTTCGCCGTAAATAAGAACGTCTTTTTTAATTTTATGAAGTGCCTTATCAATTTCATTCATCGTCTTTACATCGTGAAGACCCATCAAATCAAACCGGAATCCGCAAAGCTTGTATTCAGAAAGCCAGAAACTGAGCGTATCAATCATATATTTGCGGAACATCTCGCGTTCGCTTGCGGTGTCTTCTCCTGCGCCGGAATATCCTTCCACGCGGAAGAAATAGCCCGGAACGCAGACTCCCAGCGCCTGATGAAGTCCGTTGTTCACGTGATTGAACACAACGTCCATTACAATGCCTATTCCGCTGTCTGCAAAAGATTTTATCATCTGCTTGAATTCTTTTATGCGCACTTCGCCGTTAAACGGGTCGGAAGAATAAGAACCTTCCGGAACTCCGTAATTCTGCGGATCATATCCCCAGTTGAACGTGCCGAACACAGGACGTTTTCTGTACTCTTCGTTATGCATATTCGCTTCGTCCACCGTGCTGAAGTCAAACACAGGAAGGAGCTGTACGTGCGTTACACCAAGCTTTTTGATATGGTCAAAACCGGTAGGAACGCCGTCAAATGATGTTCCCGGTTCAACAGCTCCTGTATAAAGCCGCCGTTTTTCTTCAGAACCGTTCCATGACGGAGATGAAGTAAGATCTGCAATATGCGCTTCGTATACGACAGCATCGCACGGTGTTTCCACCGAAGGAAGGCGCACATTCTCCCAGCCGTCAGGATTAGTGCGCTTCATATCAATAACCATAGAGCGAATGCCGTTTACGCCGCACGAACGGGCATACGGATCGGCACTGTGATTGTAAACGCCGTGAACGTAAAGACCGTATTCATAATATGTGCCGTGCAAATCGCCTGAAACGACGGCTTCCCAGACACCGCCGGCATTTTCGTCCTTCATACGGTGCATTTCAATTATTTTTTCCGCAGAAGAACCGTTGCCGTCAGGATACAAAATAACGCTCACAGACTGCGCTGTAGGTGCCCACAGGCGGAACACAGTACTATTTCTGGAATAAAGTGAGCCCAGTTCAACGTCCGTAAGATAATTTTTCTTAAACTCATCGCAATCAAAATACCATTCAAGAGCCGCAGTATTTTCACCGGCGCACGTTTTGCTTTTCATACGTCCGCTTAAAATCAATTTTTCAAGATAGTCTTTCATATGGACAGAGCCAGTCCACCCTTTTACAAACGTACGGGCAGCAAACGGTGCTTTCACCCATTTTGCAGGGCATCCAAATTTTTCCACAGACGAAACTTTTTCTGCACGCACGGAAATATGCGCCGTTTCCTCAGGACGAAGCGGAACGTCATTTATCAAAAGTTCCGGAAGCGCATCAGTATTTCCGTTTAAATGCCAGAGCGCCGTACAATCATACTGCCTGTTTTTCCGAATAACGTTAATTTCCAAAGACCAGCCACGTCCGAACGGAAGAACGGCGCCGAATTCCTTACAGCCGGAAGGAAGGCACGGACGAAGAGAAATTTTGTTTTCCGCAAGACGCGGCACAAAACCGATAACGTCCTGACAGATATTCCGCGCAAATTCGGCAACGCTCCACGCCTGACTGAACGTACCGGACAGCACCGGATTTCCGTCACTGTCCGGGCGCGCGTGAATGTTCTCGCTTAAAGAACCGGCACATCCGAAATCCATAATCATTTTTGATTCATTCTGCAAAATTGCGCCTGCTTTCTGCGGAAGCGTTCCTTTGCTGTACAAAGCGCTTGCAGAAATATACGCGCCTGAATTCCATTCCCAGATTGTACCGTTGTGATAGGCGGCATCTTTATTATAGAATTCAGGATTTTCATGATCAGGGTGGAAAAGCGGATCTTCCGTACTCAAGCTGAACAGTCCGAACGGGCTTACAAGTTCACGCTCTACGTTTTTCATCACGGAAGCGGCAGCCGTTTCTTCTATAAAGTTACTTTTTCCCTCGTTATATGCGCCCGGAAGAATTTGCGGAACTGTAATTGCAAAAAGCTGGTTCGGGCGGACGCGCATATCTTTTGCCCATTCGCCGTACTCGCCTTCAAGCAGATGGTCTGCAAGCGCATCATTATCCGCGCTCCAGAAATACGTCCTGAACGACTGCCTTACAGTTTCTGCAAGTGAGTTATAATGCGCGGCTTTCTGCTCATCCCCGCATTTTTCCATAAAATACGCGCCAAGTTTCAGCGCGGTAAACCACAATGCCTGAATGTCGTTTGCACGGTTTCCGCGCGGAGACCAAGGTTCGTTTCCCCTTATGCGCGCGTCCATCCAGGTATCTGCATCACCGTGCGTTAAAAAGCCGCGCTTGTCGGTGCGCTGAATGTCTGCATCAAGCGCGGTTTCCACCGTCGCCTTTAATTTTTCTATAATTTCAACATCACCGGAATACTGAACGTACTCCCAAAGTGCGCGGATAAACCACAGCGTACCGTCCGCCGTATTGTAAATAACGTCATCAGCATTGCGGTAGCGGTTAGGAATGCGTCCGTAACTCGGACTTTCCTTGTTCAGATCCTGAAATCCCGCAAAACCAAGCAGAACGTCCCGCGCCTCATCAAAACAGCCGGAAACAAGAAGCGTACCGCACAGGGAGATGAACGTATCGCGCCCCCAGTTATCGCGGAACCAGGGAAGACCAGCCCATATTCCGCGGTATGAAGAATCGTGATCCATCGTTGCAAGCATCCAGGCACTGAAACGCGCCCACTGCACTGATTCGTCAAATTTTGCGTCACCGGAACGGAACGAACATTTATCAAGGAACGCCTGAACTGTCTTGCAGTGCGTATAAATTGCGCCGGTTTTTACAAGACGCAGGGCTTTTTCGGAAGCAGTTTTTTCGTCCGCCTCAAAAACAACGTACCAGCCGTTTTCGTCCGGCACGAATTCGTCCTTCATATTTTTTTTAGGAAAAAGCGACTCATCAAGCGCATACAGTTCAAGAATATCGTCATTGATTTTAAAGTAAAAATCGAACGGAGCGGCAACGGCGATTCCCGTATTAGATGAAAGGACTGTTATTCCGCCGGAAGACACCATTTTCCATTCAAAGACAGGCGGAATAACGGCAGACGGCGTTTTTTTCTCAGAAACAGCCGGTGCGGAAGCAGAAGCCGCTTCATTTTCAGGATCGTTTTCCTGCAGGAACGCCAGATTTTCTGCCTTGTCCTGCTTTTCTTTTTCATAAAACGGTACAATTCCAAGAATTCCCGGATTTTTCGTTCCTGAAATAAAAAACGCCTGCTCATCGACCAAAAGCGATACATTCAGCTTTACGTTGTCATAGCAGGCGGAAAATCCCTGAGGATATACATCAATATATTTTGCTTCGTTACACGCGTGACCGGCTGCGGCAAAACCTTTGCAGTACCGTTTTGTTTCGCGGTAATAGCCGCTGTTTTTTACGTCAGCGGCGCATAAAAATTCAAAATACCCGTTCTTACGGTCTGTCCAGGCACAGCGGCGTCCGGAATTCTGTAAAATCCTAATATTCATAGCCGTTAAAGAATATCTTATGAATGGCTAAAAAACAATAGGTCAGCGCCGCACTTGAAGGGCAAAAAAACTCCCTCCGCGCTCCAGGACAGGCGTTATTTTTCCTTCACAATCTCTTTTGCGCGTGCCAGCGCTTCATTGATTGTTTCAAAAATATTTTCGCGTCCCAGTTTTTCAGCGATGCCGGTTTTTTCAAGCAGCATATACGGCTGCGTATGAATTCCCGAAAGGATGATTTTTATTCCTTTTCTGTCACACGCCGCCTTACACTGTTCAAGCGCCTGAATTCCGCCTGCATCAAGATAAATTGTATTGCGCATATAAAAAATCATCGACTTGCAGTCTGCACCGGCGCGCTCAGACGCCATCTCAAACTTGCGGACTGTTCCGAAAAACAGCGGACCTTCAATTTCATACACAAGCGCGCCTTCCGGAATTTCAAGCTGTTCCGCCGTTCCGTCGCCGGAAATACCGCCGATAAGCGTATCGCGCTTAGCCTGAACTTCGCTTACGTCAATCATTTTCTTGATAAAGAAGAACGCCGCAAAACCAAGTCCGACTTCAATCGCTACCGTCAAATCAATGAATACGGTGATAAGGAACGTAACGGCAAGCACGCAGATGTCGGATTTCTGCCCTTTCAAAAGTTTTCTGATTGCCGGAATGCCCGCCATATTCCAGGCAACGCTCATAAGTACGGCAGAAAGAGCCGCCATCGGAATATAGACGACGTATTTTCCAAGGAAAACCATAATTACAAGAAGAACGACAGCGTGAATCATTCCTGCAACAGGCGTACGACCTCCGTTCTTTATGTTAGTCGCAGTACGGGCAATTGCTCCTGTTGCCGGAAGCCCTCCGAAAAGCGGACTGAAAATATTTGCAATTCCCTGACCGATAAGTTCGGTGTTGGAATCGTGTTTTGTACCAATCATACCGTCTGCAACAACAGCAGAAAGCAGGGACTCGATTGCGGCAAGCACCGCGATTGAAATTGCCGTAGGAAAAACAGTTGTGATGGTAGAAATGCTTAAGTCAGGGAGTGACGGCTTAGGAAGTCCTGACGGAATGACGTATCTGTCCTTGATGATGTCCGTGTGCCAGCCACAGGTATTTGCAATTACAAGATTTGCTACCGTTGCAAGAATAATGACAATCAGCGAACCCGGAATTTTATTTGTAACTTTAGGCCACAAAAAGATTATTACAAGGCAGACAGCCGCCATTGCAAATGAATACCAGTTTATCGTATTGAAAAAATGCGCATAGACTAAAATTTTTCCGGCAAAATCTCCTGGCATTTTCCCGAACGTCCGTCCGCATACAGAAACCGGGCTTGAAAAATCAGCCGTAAGTCCGAAAAAATCACCTATTTGCCCGGTTGCAATCGTTACTGCAATGCCGGCAGTAAATCCAACGACAATCGTATACGGAATGAACTTTACAAGTCCACCCATCTTAAAAACGCCCAGCAAAATAAGGAAAATGCCGGCAATAAGCGTTGCGGTGGCAAGCCCGGACATTCCAAGTTCCGGGTTGTTCACAATTCCGTAAATAAGTACCGTAAATGCGCCGGTAGGTCCGCCAATCTGAACGCGTGTTCCGCCGAATGCCGCAATACAAAAACCGGCTACAATCGCCGTGTACAAACCTGTCTGCGGACTGCATCCTGAAGCAATGGCAAACGCAATGGAAAGCGGCAATGCCACAATTCCGACAATAATACCTGCAATCAAATCCTGCGCAAAGGCTTTTCCGTCATAGCCTTTCAGCGTGTTCAGCAATTCTGGTTTATAGCTCATTTTATTCCAACCTGACATTTTATGTAATTTTGTCTATAATGCGCTTTTTTTGCAGATTTTTCAACACGAAAGAAAGGTTTTGTAACACTGCTACGACGTTTTCTGCGCAAGAAGCACGGCTATGAAAATCAGTACGCAGCCGACTGCGCCCCACGGAGAAAGAGATTCCCGAACTCCGTTTACAGGAATAAGAATACTGAAAAGCATACCGAATACGCTTTCAAAACTAAGAAGAATAGTTGCAAGGGAAGGATTAAGGTATTTAAGACCGATATTCTGCATTGCAAATGCAAGCGCCGTACTTCCAAGCCCCAGATAAAGAACCGAAACGATGCATCTTGTGTTCTGCATCAGTTCCACAGGGAAAGGCTGTATTTGCAGGGTGAAAGCGCTGGTCTTCATATCGTAGAACGGCGCGCACAGCCAGCCGAGCAATGCCGCTACGGCAAATTCTATAAGCGCATACAAAAACGGATCAGTTTCTTCGCCTGTCTTTGAAAAAGCACCCTGCCAGAACATCTGTAACGCAAAAAAAACACCGCACGCAAGAGTAAGTACATCACCGGCATTCAAGCGTATTCCGTCGCGTATATCTTCACCAAGCGAAAGAAAACCAATTCCGGCAATCTGAATGAAAACGGCGGCAAACACAAACCATTTCGGTCGCTTTTTCATAACCGCCCAGCACAAAAACGGAATTATCACAACGTATACCGTCGTGAAAAATGCATTCTTTCCAGGCGTAGTAAAATTACACCCTACAGTCTGCGTAAGATACCCAAGAAACAGAAATACACCCACAAGGCCGGCCTTAAGAAGATACGCCTTGTTAATCCGCTTAAGCCTCTGGAAAAATACAATCATCATTACAACTGCCGCAATCGAAAAGCGGAACGCAACCATATAAAGCGGACTTATATACGCAAGGCTGTCTTTTACGACAACAAACGCAAAGCCCCACACAGCCGCCGCAATCAGGCAGCACAAGCCGGACAATACCTGAATCATATACACCTCAAAAAAAAGCCGGCCTTAAAAAGACCGGCTTCCATCTACTGCTGCTTTTTATTATTTCTTAGCAGTTTTTTTAGCAGATTTTTTCTCTGTCAAAGCAGAACCTTCTACCGGACGAGGCAACTTTTTAAGATGCCAGATGTCGCGTACATAATCTTCAATAGTGCGGTCAGAACTGAACTTTCCTGCATTTGCGATATTCATCAGACAAGCTTTTGCCCATGCTTTTTTATCTGCATACAGTTTTTCCATTTCGTCCTGAGCCTTGCAGTAGGAATCAAAGTCCGCAAGAACGTAATATACGTCCGCACGGTTTCCTTCTACGCCGTACACAAGTGAATCGTGCAACTCTTTGAAAAGCTGATGTGTCGGGTCATAAGTACCGTCAACAAGCTGCTCCACAACTTTTGCAAGTCCTGGATTGCGCTCAAGATATTCCTGCGGATTGTATGAATGATCCCTTTCAATCTTGAGGATTTCATCAGTAAGAAGACCGAAAATAAATGCGTTCTCCTTTCCGGCTTCCTCAACAATCTCAATGTTAGCACCGTCCATAGTTCCCATTGTAAGCGCACCGTTTACCATAAACTTCATATTTGAAGTTCCGGAAGCCTCAAGACCTGCTGTAGAAATCTGCTCGGAAACATCTGCTGCCGGGAAGATTTTTTCTGCAACAGAAACACGGTAGTTTTCTACGAATACAACGTGAAGCCTGTCGTTTACGCGTCGGTCGTTGTTAATTCTTTCTGCAACAGTGTTAATAAGCTTGATGATAGACTTTGCACGGCGGTAGCCTGAAGCAGATTTTGCACCGAAAATGTATGTCTTCTTAGCCGGCTTGTAGTTAGGGTCTTCAAGCATTTTGTTGTATACATACATAATGTGAAGAATGTTCATAAGCTGGCGTTTGTATTCGTGAAGGCGTTTTACCTGCACGTCAAAAATGCTGTCTGCATCAATGATTTCATTCTGTGCATGTTTCAGATAGTCTGCAAGGCGGCGCTTGTTATGCTCCTTAATTGCAATAAGTTCATTCAAATCTTTATCGCTGGTGAATTTTTCAAGTCCCTTAAGTTTGGTAAGGTCTTTTTCCCAGCCATGTCCGATTCTCTTTGTGATGAACTCAGAAAGTTCTTCATTTGCAGAAAGAAGCCAGCGGCGCTGTGTAATACCGTTAGTCTTGTTGTTGAATTTTTCCGGATACAGCTCGTACCAATCGTGAAGCTCCTGCTCCTTAAGAAGGCGAGTGTGAAGTTCTGCAACACCGTTTACGCTGAAACCTGCGTGAATTGCAAGCCATGCCATATATACTTTTCCGTCATTAATGATGGACATACGACCGTGTTTTGCATAATCGTTAGGATATTTTTCTCGCAGCTGAATCATAAAGCGGCGGTTGATTTCTTCAACAATCTGATAGATGCGCGGAAGAAGTCCCTGGAAAATCTCAATAGGCCATTTTTCAAGTGCTTCTGCAAGAATCGTGTGGTTTGTATAAGCAAATGTGTGAGTTACTACGTTCCAGGCATCGTCCCAGCCTACGTTGTATTCATCCATAAGGATTCTCATAAGTTCAGGAATAGCAACAACCGGATGAGTATCATTAAGCTGGATTACGTGAAGGTCAGCAAACTTGCTGAAATCAGTTCCGTGATCAGCAACATAATGGCGTACCAGATCCTGAAGAGATGCAGAAGAGAAGAAATACTGCTGCTTAAGGCGGAGTGCTTTTCCGCTCGGACCTGAATCATTCGGGTAAAGTACGGCGCTGATGTTTTCCGCGCTGTTCTGACGTTCAACGGCACGGTTGTATTCCATATTGTTGAACAGCTGCAAGTCAAAACCGTTCGGGCTTGATGCCTGCCACAGGCGAAGCGTATTTACCGTGCCTGTTCCGAATCCCACGATAGGCATATCGTACGGAGTAGCTGTAACTTCTTCCGCATTTTCGATGTAGTAGCGGTCGCGTCCGTCAGGAGTTTTTCCGTAAGCAATGTTTCCGCCGAATTTTACCGTTACGGAAAGATCGCTGCGCTTGATTTCCCACGGGTCGCGGTGAGCAAGCCAGTTGTCAGGATATTCAACCTGATAGCCGTTCTCAATCTTCTGCTCGAACATACCGTAGCGGTAGCGGATTCCGTAACCGTGTCCCGGATAGTCAAGCGTTGCAAGGGAATCAAGGAAACAGGCTGCAAGACGGCCAAGACCTCCGTTACCAAGACCTGCATCAGGTTCCTGATCCTCAATCATATCATAATCAATGTTCATTCCTTTAAGGACTTCCTTAACCTGCGAAGAAATTTCCGCATTGATAAGGTTGTTGCTCAAGGCACGTCCCATAAGGAATTCTGCTGATAAATAATAAAGCTGCTTAACAGGCTTTTTTTCATACTCATGACGTGTTGCCATCCAGTTCTCCATAATAATTTCAAGAACGGACGCAGATACAGCGTCAAATAAATCATGTTTGCTGGCCTGGGAAATATCTTTTCCATACTGTCTTTTCAGGCGAGCAGAAAGATTTTCCTTAAAACGATCGGCATCAAACTTCATTTCGTAACCTCCAGGTTATTACAATAGATAGACCGTACAAAATATTTGAATATTTTGCAACCATACACGAGTTTTATTTACTCATTAAAACAACAAAACTTCCGGCAGGAAGAATATACCGTTTCTGTTCAGAAAGACATTCCTCCTTTCCTGGTTCTGCTATACAATCATTACCCTCGATTGAAGTATCTGCCGCCAGATACCACTTTTTCCCCTTATGAGGTGAAGGCAATGTAATTGTTACGTCATAAATGTCGGTGTTTCCCGCAACGTAAAAATCATTGTCGTACTTTCCGTCGCCGTTCATACACATAGAACCGTCCAGCATAAACGCAAGGAAACGGCTTGGATTTGACCAGTCAGGATTTTTTCCGGTAAAGTCAAACCATTCGATTTCCGGCGTTTTTGTCGAAAAGAACGTTTCGCGGTGGAACACCTGATGATTTTTACGCAGCTGAATAATGCGCCGCGTAAAAACTACAAGCTCCTCATTTTTTTCCGCAAGGTTCCAGTTTATCCAGGAAATTTCGTTATCCTGACAATATGCATTGTTATTTCCGTTCTGCGTACGGCGGAATTCATCGCCGGCAAGCATCATCGGAACACCCTGCGAAAGCATAAGGCACAGGATATAATTCTTTATTTTCTTAAGGCGGAGCTTTTCTATCTTAGGATTAACGGTAATTCCTTCAAAACCATGGTTATAACAGTTATTATCATCAGTTCCGTCGCGGTTGTTTTCACCGTTTTCGTCGTTGTGCTTTCCGTTAAAGCTGACTAAATCGTTAAGCGTAAAGCCGTCGTGTGCGGTGATAAAATTTATTGACGCGGTAGTAAGCCTTCCGTCGTGGTTGTACAGGTCGGAACTTCCGGCAATGCGCGTTGCCGCCGCAGTTACGACACCTTCGTCACCGCGTATAAAGCGGCGTATGTCGTTCCGGTAGCGGTCGTTCCATTCGCTCCACCTTCCGCCCGGAAAACCGCCAACAAGATAACCGCCGCCGCAATCCCACGGCTCGGCAATAAGTTTTGTATTGGAAAGAACCGGATCTTCTGCAATTGCATTTACAAGGAAAGCCTGCATCTGAAGCGCACCGGCAGAATCACGGCAAAGCGCAGAAGCAAGGTCAAAACGGAAGCCGTCAACGTGCATTTCCATAACCCAGTAACGCAGGCTGTCTATGATAAACTGCGTAACTACAGGGTGATTTGCATTCATCGTATTTCCGCATCCGGAAAAATTCATATAATACTGCTTTTCCCCCGGCGGAAGAATATAGTAAACGGAATTTTCAAAGCCGCGGAAACTGAACGTATATCCCTGCTCGTTCCCTTCGGCAGTATGGTTGTAAACAACGTCAAGAATTACCTCAAGACCGGCCTTGTGCATCTCGCGCACAAGTTCCTTGAACTCGCGCACAGGACCGCCGGGCGTACGGTCGGAAGAATAAGTCGTTTTTGGCGCAAAAAATCCCACAGAACTGTAGCCCCAGTAATTTGAAAGTTTTTCGCCTGTCTTTGGATTTATATTGTTGTTTTCGTCTTCGTCGAATTCAAAAATCGGCATAAACTCAACTGCCGTAATGCCAAGATTTTTTAAATAAGGGATTTTTTCAATAAATCCTTTGTATGTTCCCGGTTTTTGCACTCCTGACGTAGGAGAAGCCGTATATCCTTTCAAATGAGTTTCATAGATGACTGACTTGTACAGCGGATAGTTCAAAGGCTTGTCGCCCTGCCAGTCAAAATCACTGTCGTCAACAACAACGCACTTTGGAAAATCAGACAGGTCAGAAAGCCTGCCGTTTTCTACGCCGGCAAGTCCCAGCGCACGCTGCTTGTTGTACGAACGGAAGACAGAACCGCTTGTAAAAGACTTTGCATACGGATCAAAAAGAAATTTATTGAAGTTAAACCGATGTCCCTGCGGCGGATTGTACGGTCCGTCTACCCGGTATAAATACAAAGCTCCTGCTGAAAGACCTTTTACAAAAACATGCCAAATGCTTCCCGTTCTGTTTTTTACAGGGTCGAATTCAAATGAAAAAGAAGGCTGCTTGTCCTGCGGAGTGTCAAACAAATCAAGAACAACACGCTCTGCATTCTTGCTGAACACAGCAAAGTTCACGCCGTCACCACAAGTTACAGCACCGAGATTTCTCGGACTTCCTTCCAGAAACTGTAAAGAGTTCATAAGCGTTATACTAGCACAAAAGAAACTTAGTTTCTATAGGTCTGCGCGTCATTGCCTCCGTTTTCAAACAAGACAAAAAACGGCTTTCTTACGGTATAAGACGAGTTAAAGTCGTATCGTGCTGGCGCCAGTTCTTGTCAACTTTTACCTGTAAGTCAAGTTCTACCTTGTATGGAAAGACATCGCAGATTTTCCTGAGCGCCGCAATGCGTATTTCCTTTATCATGGATGCACCTTTTCCTATGACAATGCCTTTCTGGCTTTCGCGCTCAACGCAGATAAACGCGCGCACCCAAAGCCTGCCGCCGTCGCCGCGCCGTTCCAAATCGGCAATCTGAACGTAAAGGCAGTGCGGAAGTTCCTGTGAAAGACGGTTTATCGCTTCGCCGCGGATAATCTCCGAAATGCGGAATTCAATATTCTGGTCGGTGTACAAATCTTCGGAATAAAGCGGCGGCTGTTCCGGCGCAATGGCATACAGCGCTTTAAGAACGTCGTTTATTCCTTCGTCTTTCTGCGCAGAAATCTCAAAAATCCGGGACTCCGGAACGTCCGGCAGGAATTCCCTGACGAACTGGCGCGCAGGAGCAGGCTGCGAGTCCCTTGAATCTATTTTGTTCAGCGCAACTACAAGGCGGTCTGAATAGCGCGCGGCAAGAGAAACATTCATCTGCTCTTCTCCGCCTGTCGGACGCGTCGTATCTATTATGTAAAGAATGCAGTCCGCGCCTTCAAGCGTTTCTTCCGTAACGGACTTAAGCCGGAGGTTCAGCTTTTTCTCCGACTCGTGATAGCCGGGCGTATCTACAAAAACAAGCTGTCCGAACGATGTATTTACAATTCCACGGATAGCATTGCGAGTTGTCTGCGGAACAGGAGAAACAATTGCTACAGGTTCCTGGCAGGCGGTATTCAAAAAAGTTGATTTTCCAGCAGACGGTCTGCCCAAAATAGCAACAAGGGCATTTTTCTGCGTTTCTTGCGTTTGATTTTCACTCATAGAAAAACAGTATAGCAGATTTTTACCGGAAAAACACGAAAAATCCGAAACTCCCCGCATAAAAAAAATACCGCACGGAAAACAAAGCAGTTTCCTGTACGGTATTTTTGGTTCGTCAAATTGCCATGCACGAAGGCACGGCAGAATGTCTAAGGGTTTACCCCCTTAATGCAGTTAATTATCCGTAAGTCAATGACTTATAGCAATTTGACGGGAAGTACTGAGTCATCGCTTCAAGTGTTAATCAGCACTTCTCTAGTAGTTTTCTTTGTTAATTTCAAAATAACTCTGCGGATGAGCGCATACAGGGCAGACCTTAGGAGCTTCTTTTCCGACTACGATATGACCGCAGTTGCGGCACTGCCAGATTGCATCTCCGTCCTTACTGAATACTACCTTGTCTTCGATGTTCTTAAGGAGTTTGCGGTAGCGTTCTTCATGGTGCTTTTCAATAGCAGCAACGCCTTCAAAAAGTTTTGCAATAGCATCAAATCCTTCTTCGCGTGCTGTTTTTGCAAAACCGGCATACATATCTGTCCATTCGTAGTTTTCGCCTTCTGCTGCAGCCTTAAGGTTTTCTTCCGTAGTTCCTATTCCGCCGTTCAAAAGCTTGAACCACATTTTTGCGTGCTCTTTTTCGTTGTTTGCAGTTTCTTCAAAAATAGCTGCAATCTGCTCGTATCCGTCTTTCTTTGCCTTGCTTGCAAAATATGTGTACTTATTGCGGGCCTGTGATTCACCTGCAAACGCAGTCTGCAAATTTTTCTCTGTCTGTGAACCTTTCAATTCCATAAAAATTAATCTCCTGCTGATTGTTGATATACAATAAAAATATCACTTTTTGGCAAAAAATCAAGAAGATTATTTTAGAAAATCATGACAAATTTGACCAATTGATTATTGACCATAAAACGCTATTAGTAGTATTCTAAAAAAGAAAACGGCACTATATCTAGTGTCATTTTTTATGCAAAATGGAAATCGGGAGGTTCCTCTATAAATGAAGATTATTAAGCGCAACGGTGAAGAAGCCGTTTTCGATATAAGCAAGATAGCAACAGCAATTACAAAGGCAAACAATCAGGTACCTTTGAACGAACAGCTTTCACGCGAGCAGATTCAGGCAATCGCCGGACGTATTGCAGACGTATGCAGCCAGTCTGCAACAGAAATGAACGTAGAGGCAATTCAGGATTTAGTAGAAAAAGAAATAATGAAGCAGGGAGCATTCTCCATTGCAAAACTGTACATCACCTACCGTTACCGCCATGAACTTATGCGAAAGGCAAATTCCACGGACAAGCAGATTTTAAGTCTTCTAGAATGCTGCAATGAGGAAGTAAAACAGGAAAATTCAAATAAAAATTCAACTGTTGTAAGCGTTCAGCGCGATTATATGGCAGGAGAAGTTTCAAAAGACATCACAAAACGTTTTCTTCTTGATGAAGATATCGTTCAGGCACACGAAGACGGACTCATTCATTTCCACGACGCAGACTATTTTGCACAGCACATGCACAACTGCGACCTTGTAAACCTTGAAGATATGCTTCAGAACGGAACTGTCATAAGCGGAACAAAAATCGACACGCCTCACTCTTTTTCAACGGCATGCAACATTGCAACACAGATTATTGCACAGGTAGCTTCTTCACAGTACGGAGGACAAAGCATTTCGCTTTCACACCTTGCACCGTTTGTAAACGTAAGCAGACAGAAAATCAAGCGCGAAACAGAAGAAACGGCTCGCCTTACAGGAATAAATTACACTCAGGAACAGTTTGACTATATCGTAAGCAAGCGCCTTTCAGAAGAAATTACGCGTGGCGTTCAGACAATCCAGTATCAGGTAGTTACGCTTATGACCACAAACGGTCAGAGTCCGTTCGTAACTGTATTTATGTATCTTAACGAAGCAAAGAACGAACAGGAAAAAGCAGACCTTGCCATGATCATAGAAGAAGTCCTGAAACAGCGCTATCAGGGCGTAAAAAATGAAAAAGGCTTCTGGGTAACCCCTGCGTTCCCTAAACTCATCTACGTTCTTGAACCGGACAACATCACCGAAGGCGGACGCTTTTACTACCTTACGGAACTTGCTGCAAAATGCACCGCGCGACGTCTTGTTCCAGACTACATTTCGGAAAAGAAAATGCTTGAACTTAAGGAAGGAAACTGCTATCCGTGCATGGGATGCCGTTCGTTCCTGACTGTATACCGCGATCCGGAAACAAACAAGCCGAAATTCTACGGACGTTTCAATCAGGGAGTCGTCACAATTAATCTTGTTGACGTTGCCTGCTCTTCCGGCGGCGATACAGAAAAATTTTGGAAGATTTTTGACGAGCGCCTTGAACTGTGCCACCGCGCGCTTCTTATCCGACACAAGCGCCTTTTGGGAACACCGAGCGACGTAGCACCGATTTTGTGGCAGAACGGAGCACTTGCACGCCTTAAAAAAGGCGAAGTAATCGACAAACTGCTTTTCAACGGATATTCAACAATCTCGCTGGGATACGCAGGACTTTGTGAATGTGTACGCTATATGACAGGAAAACCGCACACAGACCCGACTGCAACACCATTTGCACTTGAAGTTATGCGCCATATGAACGAAGCGTGCGCAAAATGGCGCGCAGAAACGACAATTCATTTTTCCTTGTACGGAACGCCTCTTGAAAGCACAACGTATAAATTTGCAAAATGCCTGAAACGCCGCTTTGGTATAATAAAGGGAGTAACGGACAGAAACTACATCACGAACAGCTATCATATCCACGTTACAGAACAGGTAGACGCTTTTGAAAAACTGTCGTTTGAATCGCAGTTCCAGGAACTTTCGCCGGGCGGAGCCGTAAGTTACGTTGAAGTTCCGAATATGGAGCAGAACATTCCGGCAGTTATGTCAGTCCTCAAGCATATTTATGAAAACATTATGTATGCCGAACTGAACACAAAAAGCGACTGCTGTCAGCAGTGCGGCTATACAGGAGAAATTCAGATTGTGGCAGACCAGGACGGAAAACTCATCTGGGAATGTCCGAACTGCAAGAACCGTGACCAGTCAACAATGAATGTTGCGCGCCGCACGTGCGGCTACATCGGAACGCAGTACTGGAATCAGGGAAGGACGCAGGAAATCAAGGAACGCGTACTTCATCTGTAAACCGCTGCAAAAAAACGCAGGAAATGCAGGATAAATCGTATGTATTACGGAAACATAAAAAAAACCGACATTGCAGACGGCGACGGTGTAAGGGTTTCGCTGTTTGTTTCAGGCTGCAGGAATTGCTGCAAAGGGTGCTTTCAGCCGGAAACGTGGGATTTTAAATACGGTACGGAATTCACGCAGGAAACGGAAAATCAGATTCTGGAGTTTCTGCGCCCATCCTACATAAGCGGACTTACTGTTTTAGGCGGAGAACCTTTTGAAGAGGAAAACCAGCGCATTCTTGCCCCTTTTCTGCGCAAAGTAAAGGAAACTTATCCCTCCAAAACAATATGGTGCTACACAGGCTACGTTCTTGAAAAAGACCTGCTCCCCGAAGACGGAAGAAAGCACTGCGAAGCAACCGGCGAAATGCTGAAGTACATAGACATTCTGGTAGACGGACCGTTCATTGAAGAACAGAAAAACATCTCCCTTAAATTCCGCGGCTCTGAAAACCAGCGCATTTTGAAACTAAAGAAAATTCTTTTATAGTCACTTCTCCGTAACAAGCGGAACGCAGCCGTATTCGCTGTCTTTATAATTCAAAAAGTCTTCTATAAGGCGCGCAGATTTTTCCGAAACGTCAGAAAGCCGCCTTCCCTTTTCACCGCCATCCACCGCAACAAGCGGATTTATATACCGTTGTTTCACCAAAAGATTTACGCAATAGTGACCTTTAAGCGGCGCATCCGTATGCCTGATTTTCGTCATCGTGCGGAACGTCCGGTAAAGACACATAAAGTCTGCACAACCCAAGCCATCCGCCGCATCAAACCGTTCGATTGCCTGCCGTTCGCTCAAAGAAAAACACTCATCTTCCGAAATAATGCCGTATTTCACCGCAAGCGAAACTACATCCGCAAGAAGCTGGAGAGTAAGTTTATTTTCGTTCAGTTGAAGAATATGCCCGGTTTCGCAGAATTTTCGGCAGTATTCTTCAGCGGCAGGCAGGGAAGAAAAGCCGAGTTCGTCAATTCCGTACTCGTTTTTCAAAATGCGGATGTCCTCATAAACTGCCTGAACTTCGCCTAAAGTCCAGCTTCCCTGCAAGGCAGCACCGCTCGGAAACATATACTCAAGTCTGTCTGCGCTAAGCTGCGGACGTTCGTTGTCTGCTACAGGATATAAATGATAGTCGCAGATTTTTTCTACCGGAATTCCGTCGCGTTCCAAAAGCGCGCACAGCGCATCATCGCTCCGAATGACGCGTTCCGTTCCAGTTTCCGAATCTGTCTGCGTAAGTGCATCACCTTTTCTGAATTCTGCAACGTGACTGAAAATCGGCGTTGCAATGTCGTGAAACAGTCCTGAAAGAGTCTGGATTTTGTCACGGGTAAAATGCCACACAATAAGCGCAACACCTATGCTATGGTCAAAACGGGAATAATAAAAACGGTTTTTATAAAGACTAGTCCAGTCCGTACCGCACAAAAGCCCTACTCCCTTAAGCCGCTTCATCGACGGAACGGACGAATATTCCTTCAAAAAAGACGGAAAATCCGGCGAAAGAATTTTATGATATTCCGCCACATCAAAATTCTGCCCTTCAGGATAAGTCCTAAGCATTGTGTTCCAGTCAAGACTGTCATATATATTCGTCCTGATCACGATGCAATCTCCATTAAATGTAATGTTATTGCGCCGCAGAAGAAAGAATACTGACATCAATCCTGCTGAACGGAATTTCAATGCCTGCATCATCAAAAACTTTTTTCATGGAAATAAAAACGTCGTTCTTTGTCTGAATTAAATCAGACGGATTAAACCATACGGCAAGCGTCATATTTATTCCGCTATCACCAAATCCGTCGTACCACACGGCAGAAGCCGGAGTTTTTAAGACAGTCGGACACATCTCAGGAACTTTACGCAGCGTTTCAAGAGCAAGCGTCATATCCGTATCATAAGCAATTGAAATGCTGAAATTCATACGCCGTTCTTCGTAAAAATTATTATTCTGAAAATTCGTATTTATAATCGTTGAATTAGGAATACGGATAAGCTGATTGTCCGTATTGTGTATTCTTACGGAAAGAAGTCCCACCGAATCAACAGTACCGCTTACTCCGCCTACAGAAATAAAATCACCGATTTTCATAGTCCGTTCGCTTAATACAAACAGTCCGCTTATAAGATTACTTACCGAAGTCTGTGCGGCAAAACCAAGCGCAACACCGGCAATTCCAGCCGCTCCCCAGATTGCACTGAGTTTTACACCAAAAACGCTCAGAATATAAAAAATAACCGTAATATAATAAACATAATGTACCGTCTTATGAACAAGAAGCATCTGGTGGGTGTCAAAGCGTGTAGCAAGACCTTTTGAAAGTGCCTTTTTTAAAAGACGGAATACAACCGTTATAAAAAGAAGGATAAGCACTACGCCGATTACTTTAAACATATTCTCCCAGGTTAAAAGTCCCCTGAAAAACGAAACAAAACCTGACGTAACTTTCCCTACAGTCTGATTTGCCGCGCTTACAGCAGCTTCCTCAACCGTATGCAATGCCGCAGAAATCCCCTGTTCTTCCATAAATTACACCTCTCATAAAAATCATTATGTCTTAATCTAAATTTCATTATGCCTGCATATATCGCCTATAAAGCACTCTTTGCAGCGCGGATTTCTTGCAGTGCATACGTATCGTCCGTGCAGGATAAGCCAGTGATGGGCATGCTCCATATATTTTTCAGGAATTCGCGCAACAAGGGAAGATTCCACCTGCTCCGGCGTAGTTCCTTCCGCAAGTCCGATTTTAGGGCTTATTCTAAGAAGATGCGTATCTACCGGCATAACCGGCTTATGGAACACGACGTTCAAAACTACGTTCGCAGTTTTTCTTCCTACGCCGGGAAGAATCATAAGCTCTTCTCTGGAATCAGGAACTTCGCCGCCGAATTTTTCAAGCAGGACACGGCTAAGCCCGATGACGTGTGAAGCCTTGCTCCTGTAAAGTCCGATTGACTTTATATACGGAATCAAGCCTTCCTCGCCAAGCGCAAGCATTTTTTCAGGAGTATCAGCAACAGCAAAAAGTGACTTCGTTGCGTTGTTCACGCTTTTGTCCGTAGCCTGCGCAGAAAGAACGACCGCTACCAAAAGGGTGAACGGACTTGTCCAGTTCAGCTCAGACTTCGGTTCGGGATTACGGCTTTTGAAACGTTCAAAAACAGTTTCAATTTCCTGCTGATTTAACAGTTCCATCAGTTTTAGCCCGGAAGATTATTTTACAGCAGCAAGCAGTTCTGCTGTCTTATCAGTCTGCTCCCACGGAAATTCGCTTCTTCCAAAATGACCGTAAGAGGCGGTCGGGCGGTAAATAGGGCGGCGCAGGTTAAGCGTGCGTGCAATTCCTGCCGGAGTACAGTCAAATACTTTTTTAACCGCCTCTTCAATCTTAGAAACCTTAACTTTTTCCGTACCAAACGTTTCTACCATTACAGAAACCGGGAACGGTACGCCGATTGCATACGCAAGCTGCACTTCCGCACGCTCAGAAAGTCCTGCCGCAACAATATTTTTTGCAATGTAGCGCGCCATATACGCCGCAGAACGGTCAACCTTGCTAGGATCTTTTCCGCTGAATGCACCGCCTCCGTGACGTCCCATTCCGCCGTAAGTATCAACAATAATCTTACGGCCGGTAAGTCCTGCATCTCCGTCAGGTCCGCCCTTTACAAAACTGCCGGTAGGATTTATAAAGAATTTTGTATTACTGTCCAAAAGACCTGTAGGCTCAAGAACAGGCTTAATAATCTTTTCAATAATCGTGCTTTCAATTTCTTCATGCGAAATTTCCGGGTCATGCTGATGAGAAACGACAACTGTATCTATGCGAACCGGCTTGAATCCTTCGTATTCGATAGTAACCTGACTCTTTGCATCCGGGCGGAGCCACGGAATTGTCCTTGTTTTACGAAGTTCCGTTGCACGACGCAGAATGTTGTGCGAATAGATAAGCGTTGCCGGCATAAGTTCCGGCGTTTCGCTGCACGCAAAACCGAACATCATTCCCTGATCACCTGCGCCCTGCTGTCCCTTGAATTCTTCAAGACCAGTTCCTTCAACCCCCTGTGCAATGTCGGAAGACTGTGCGTGAATTCTGTTCATAAATTCCATCTTGTTTCCGTCAAGGCCGAATTTTTCATCAGTATAGCCAATGTCGCATGCAACGCGTCGCGCAATTGATTCAACTTCAGACGCAAGTTTTTTTGCGTTTTCCTCGGCATTTTTTGTAAATTTTACTTCACCGCCAACAAGAACAAAATCGGTTGTTGCAAACGTTTCGCATGCAACGTGCGCATTGGCATCAAGACGCAGGCATTCGTCAAGAACTGCGTCTGAAATCTGGTCGCACAGCTTATCCGGATGACCTTCGCCTACGGATTCAGAAGTAAATAAATAATGTTTTTTTGATTTTGAAGAGAAAAGCCCCATAACAGACCCCCTGTTTAGCAAGAATTTATGCAATTAAAAAATCGCACACCGCTCTGCAATTTGGATAAATCGGCGGAATGGTTTATGTGCAACAAATATATATCAATTATCAAAAAACTGCAACAAAACCGCACCACAGGAACAGAAAGAACACATCGTAAAACATTTTTTTACAACAAAATTACTCAAATTTTAGAAAGTATTGTACTAATCAATGGTTTTATAGTATATTATTTTACGTAGTATACGTAGTTTTATACGCATTATTTCTAAAACGTTCTGGAGGAGTGTATGGCACTCAAAAAGACATTTTCAAAAGACAAAAAAAAATGCACCGTAACATTCACTGTTTCTGCAGAAGCAGCACAGGGTGCAAAAAAAATCAACATTGCCGGTGATTTTAACAGCTGGAGCAGCACTGATACTCCGTTAAAACAGGGAAAAGACGGTTCTTTCTCTGTAAAACTTGAACTTGATGCAGACAAAGAATACCAGTTCCGCTATCTTCTTGACGGTTATAAATGGGAAAACGACTGGAAAGCTGACAAATACATTCCTGCTCCGTATTCAAATGCCGACAATTCCGTTGTCGTAACAAAAGCAAAATAATTACTGCTTTTTGAACGTTCCCGGGACGAGAAAAAACATCGCGTCTTATTACTCTTCGCTTTATTGCAGCAAACAACCTGCATAATGTATCTGATTTTATACCGATACGTGCAGGTTGTATTTTTTTTACATCATATATTCCTGACAGCCTTTTAAGGATAAAAACTTCCGCATGAACAAAATCATGGAAAAACAACTTATCAAACAGACAGAAAAGATTGAAAACCTGCACAAGGACGGATTTAAAATAATTCAGGACGGCAAACGGTTTAAATTCGGAATAGACGCCGTTCTTCTTGCAGATTTTGCAAAGGCACGGAAAACGGAATACGTAATCGACCTTGGCACAGGCACCGGAATCATTCCGATTTTAATGGCGGCAGACAAAAAAGGCGGAAGTTTCAGTGCTCTTGAAATACAAAAAGAATCAGTAGACATGGCAAAACGGAGCGTTCTTTTGAATAATTTACAGGAAAAAATCACCGTAATTCACGGCGACATAAAAAATGCCAGAACGATTTTTCCTGCACAATGCGCAGATTCCGTTACGTGTAATCCGCCGTACATTTGCGGACAGGCAGACGTTCAGCAGAACGAAAGCATTGCGATTGCGCGGCACGAACTTTTATGCAGTCTTGAAGACGTTGTGTACGCGGCAAAATATCTTTTAAAACCGCAGGGACGGTTCTACATCATTCACCGCCCCGAACGCCTTTCTGACCTGTGCGTACTTCTTGCAAAACATAACGTAAATCCAAAACGAATGCGTTTTGTCCAACCGTATACAGATAGCGCACCCACAATGATTCTTGTTGAAGCGCGAAAAGCTATGAAACCGCAGCTTTCAATAGAAAAACCGCTTGTAATTTACAAAGAAAAAGGCGTATACACGGAAGAAGTAAGCGCAATTTACGGAAAATCTTCCGGCACAGACCAATTATGACGCAAAAAAAGCGCAGCGGCATGGAGAAGTGTTTTTCTCCGCACCGGTGCGCTTTTTACGTATCATTATGCGTATTTACGCCTTCACCTTACGCAAAAAGTTCCGTTGCCTTTAGCCAGGAAGCAACGGCTTCTGCCTCTTTATCAAGAGCGCGGTCATCAAGAACGAATGCGCTCATGCGGCGCACCTCACTATGTACTTTTTTTGTAAAAGGCGCAAAATCTTCTGCGCCGCACAAATCTACCGCCTGCATTGCGGCAAGCAAGTGAACGGCAAACTGAAGGTACACAAGGTCAATCTGCTCGGAAAGCTTTCGCGCAGAAATCGTACCCATCGAAACCTTATCCTGATTAAGAGCCTCTGTAGGCTGACTTGTAAGCGAAATAGGGAAGCAGTAGCTCATAACTTCGCCGCGGATTGCAGAAATCGTAATCTGCGCCGCCTTAAAGCCAAGCCTTAACCCCGCGCGAGGGTCATCATCTTTCGTAAACGGAATAAGGTTTTCCGTAAGTCCGTTGAATTTACCGTCAATAATTACTTCTGCCTGTTTGTCGCTCAAATCAGAAATATTAGCAAGTGCAGTACGCAAATAGTCGCAGGCGGCGCAAATGTGTCCTCCGTAAAAATTGCCGGTGTTGTAAAGACGGCCGCTTTCAATATCAACAAGCGGATTGTCATTAGCAGAATTCAATTCTTCCGTAATCCAGCTGCGAGCAACAGAAAGCGTATCGCGGTAAACACCATTAATCTGAGGCGCACAACGGATTGAATATCTGTCCTGAATCTTGTTTTCCTGTTTTTTGTAACCTTTTCCGCCAAGCGATTCAATCTGACTTTTAAGGAATTCCTCGTATCTGAAAACGCGTTTTGAATCCTTTACAATGTTATATACATAAGATGCACTCTGGCACTGTCCAGCGTGATTTTTTATTTCGCTTACCTTTGCAACGAACGGAGTATCTTTTCCGCGTGTAATTTCAGAAGTAACGGCCGTAAGAAAGTCAGAAATTTTTGCAAGACGTTCCGCTTTCTTCCATGCAAGGGAGGCAACCGCCGTCATTACGGAAGTTCCGTTCATAATTGCAAGACCTTCCTTTGCTTCAAGCGGAAGCGGCGTAATTCCTTCTGCCTTGAACGCTTCTAAAGCAGGAACAATTTTTCCCTTGTAGTAAACGTCGCGCTGCCCCATAATGACTGCTCCAAGGTAAGAAAGCGGCGTTAAATCCCCGGAAGCACCTACTGAACCAAGCTGTGGTATTACTGGAATTATATCTTTGTTTAAAAGAGTAACAAGCATATGCGCAAGTTCAGGACGGATTGCACTGTGACCGCCTTTTACGTTTCCGTTCAAACGGCACAGGACGACGGCACGCGCAGTTTCCCGGTCAAATTTTGCGCCAAGCCCTATTCCGTGATAAGTTACGATATCGCGCTGAAGTTCGCCGGCTTTTTCAACGCTAATCTGATTTGCACATGAATCGCCAAAGTCCGTCGTAACGCCATAAGTAGGAACGCCGGTCTGTATATAATCCATAAGGAATTTCCGGGATTTTTCCATCGTATCCCAGAAAGCTTTATCTTCCGGCAGCTGCACTGCCTCGTTTTTATATGCAACGTCCCATACATCTTCAATCGTAAGATTTTCGCCTTTTACTGTTTTCATATTCATCTTTCCTATAATATGTAACAAAAATATACCTGTTTATATTAGCGGATATCCATAAAAGGCTCAATGACAAAAAAAGCTGCCCGAACACGGACAGCTTTTTGTAATGTTTAATTTACAGGAAAAATTTACTGACGGGCAAACTCAATATCCATAATTGTAATTTTTCCATCTTTAATTTCATAATCATCGTCTAAATACTCTTTTGCATCAGCAGGAACATCAGCAAGCTTACCGTTTTCGTCGGCAAGCTTATTTACTGTAATAGCAATCGTTTCGTCTTTTGAAGGATCACCTGTATATGTTCCTGTCATACCTGTACCTGACCAGTCAGAACTCTTCATCACAGCAACCAATGTATTATCGTCATAGAACGTAAGTACATATTCTGCCCCATCTTCGTCTGTTCCGTTATAAACAGCAACTGTTGACGGATCATCATCGTCATCATTGTTACAACCTGCAAATGCAAGTGCCATCATAATTGCAGCAAATACTGCCATAATCTTTGCGAGCTTTTTCATAAGCACACTCCTATAAAATTGTATTTATAAGTAGTGTACGCCCCCCCCCCCGAATTTTGTCAAGAAAAAAATTCAGATTTCAGCATTTTTTAAAGAATCACTGAACATAGCTACAGGCTCTTTGACTTTTTGCGGATTGGCTCGCTTGTTACGTCAACGCCAAGCTTTTTAAAAATCTTTTTGTCAACTTCGCTCAGCATAACGGTAGTATGCACCTGACAGCCAGACAGTTTTGGAAGCTGCTCGATTGCGCGGCGACAGTTTTCATCGTCCTTGGAAAGCATTGCAAGGGCAACAAGCACTTCATCCGTGTGAAGACGGGGATTGTTTCCGCGCAGGTATGATACTTTCATATTCTGAATCGGCTCTATCATGCTTGAAGGAATAAGCTTTACGCTGTGATCAATGCCGGCAAGATGCTTTGTGGCATTTAAAAGAAGCGCCGCGCTTGTTCCAAAAAGCGAGGTAGTTTCGGAAGTTATTATCGTGCCGTCAGAAAGTTCAATTGCCGCAGTAGGAACGCCGCTTTTCTGACCGCGCTCTTTTGCCGCAACAGTAACTTTCCTGTCGTTCGTCGTAATTTTTGCCTGCCGCATTAAAAGTTCAATTTTATCAACTTCGTTTTCTGAGCCTTTTCCTTCCGCAAGAAGGTCAAGGGCGGCATAATAGCGGCGCAAAATCTCCTGTCTGGAAGCCTCGCAGCATGCCTCGTCGTCAAAAATGCAGTAGCCTGCCATATTAACGCCCATATCAGTAGGCGACTTATAAGGATTAAAACCGTAAATGCCTTCAAAAATAGCGTTAAGGACAGGGAAAATTTCTATGTCGCGGTTGTAGTTTACGGTCGTCTTTCCGTAAGCTTCCAGATGGAACGGATCAATCATATTCACGTCATTCAAGTCCGCAGTAGCAGCCTCATACGCAAGATTTACCGGATGCTTGAGCGGAAGATTCCATATCGGGAACGTTTCAAACTTTGCGTAACCGGCTTTAACTCCGCGCTTGTTTTCGTGGTACAGCTGGCTAAGACACGTTGCCATTTTTCCGCTTCCCGGTCCTGGTGCAGTTACAACAACAAGCGGACGTGTCGTTTCAATGTAATCGTTCTTTCCGTAACCGTCATCGCTGTCTATGAGCGCAATGTTTGACGGATAACCTTCAATCGTATAGTGAAGATAAGTTTTTATGTTCATTTTTTCAAGTTTTGCACGGAAAATGTCGGCAGCCTGCTGACCTTTGTAATGCGTAATACAGACGCTTCCCACCATAAGACCACGGTTCTGAAATTCATCGCGAAGGCGAAGAACATCCATATCGTAAGTAATGCCCAAATCGCCGCGAACTTTGTTCTTTTCAATATCAACTGCGCTGATTACAATTACGATTTCTGCACAGTCTGCAAGTTGCATAAGCATTCTAAGCTTGCTGTCCGGCTGAAAACCCGGAAGTACGCGGGATGCATGAAAATCATCGAAAAGTTTTCCGCCGAATTCAAGATACAGCTTATCGCCGAACTTACTGATACGTTCTTTTATGTGTTCAGATTGAATTTTCAGATATTTGTCGTTGTCAAAACCATATTTCATAACAGGGGATAATTATATTGGTTTTTAGAATTGTACTCAATAAGAGAAAAAAGGGCTGCCCTAAGAACATTTCAGGCAGCCCGTATTTGCAGATTTTTTCAAATATTATTCTGCGCGGAATTTATCAGGACTTTTGTCTCCAAAGTTGAATGCTACGCCAAAGTAGATTTTATTTCTGCTTCCGCTTTTTACATCATAAGTATCATCCACATAATCACCATTTAGAGCTGCCGAACCAGCTAGAGGAACGCTCAAGTCATAGCCTACGTCAAAACCAAAGTGAAAGCCTGTCTTGTTTACAATCCAGATTCTGTAACCAAGGTCAAGATTAAAGTCGCATGTGAAACCGATAACATCTATATCACCTGTCAAAGCAAGTAAATTAACACCTAATCCGGGAGATACAAGGAAAGAATGCATATCTCCAACATTGAAACGTGCTGCAGGTCCTAAAGTCAGATAAGTGTTCATACCAAAACCAGTAGAATTGTCTTCCTTTTTTTCACCGTTAGCATAAAACTCTGCATCCCTAAAGAAATCAAGTCCGTATGAAAGTGTCATTCCGATGTCAACGAACTTTGCCGGTGAGCCGAAGAAAAATCCGAACTGATCTTCAAAACCAAATGCACCCTGCGGACGAAGTTCAGGATCAAACTCTGCATCCATAACAAAGCTTGTAAACGGCGTTCCATACAGATTGAGCGTCATTTCCACATTTGCAAACGCAGCACTTGCAGCAACACCTGCCGCAACCAACACAGCTAATAATTTTTTCATAACGATTCTCCCATAAAAAGTCAATGAGGAAATAACAATTTCCGATTTGACTTTTTAAATACATTCGCAACGCGAATGTGCAGTAAATAAGGAAGTTTGCAACGCAAACTTGTGAATAAAAACTTTGACGCTATTTCAGGCAAAGTTTTTATTACACTCTCCTTTTCGTGAAAAAATAATATATGGAAGTTATTATACCCCCCCCCCAGATGAACTTTGTCAAGTAGGAATGACATAAAAATAGCAAAAAAAGCAGTTAAGATTTACGAGAAGATTTTTACAGCTGAAAATAAACTTCGCGATTTATTCAGGAAAAAGAAAATCCCTGAAACTGATTTTTTAAGACTTAGGCAGGAAAAGTAAAACCCATTTTTGACACCTGATACGAACTCTGCAGAACGCGCGATAAAACCATTTGTAATGGCCAGAAAAAACTTTTTATTTTCTGGAAGTGGAATTGGAGTCAAAAGCACCTGCTTTATTTTCACACTGATTGAAACCGCAAAAACCAATAATAAAAATCCGGAAGATTACCTTCGCTGCTTGTTTGAAAAAGCTCCTTACGCCCAGACCAACGAAGACTGGAATAAACTGCTTCCCTGGAATATTGAGATTACCCCTTTTAAAATGCGAGGTGAATGGATAGAATAATTTAGGGTAGATTTGACGGAATAGGATTAGAGTTACCCCAAAAAACAAAAATTTCCGGGGTAACTTTTTTTTGAAAATCAGAACTATGCTGCTACATTAACAGTTTTACTGAATGTTGATAGAAGCGACTTTAATTGCTTTTCACCAGAGCAGTAACGGGTGCGGATTACAATTTTGTAATCGGCTTGTGCGATGCTGTCTGGAACATAAAATTCGAGTGTTTTTGGTTTGTTGCAGCTGATTGTTTCTTTTGCTACTTCAATCCATGTAGATTCATCTTTGCTCACATTGCCTTCAGAGTCGAGCGGTTCTGCGGACTGTGGAATGGACTTACTTGGGGTAGTGGATGGGTGGAGAGTTGTAAGGTGCAAGTATTTTGTGAAATCATGGTGTTTCCACAACAAAAATGCGGATTTGTGGTATAATGTTCTATTATAATGGATGGAGAAGAAGGCAGATACATTAATACGTGACAACAAGGATTACGGCAGCGTCGGGGAATTCTTAAAAGATGTATTAAAGGAAGGTTCGGAACTTTCTGTGGTTTCTGCTTATTTTACAATCTTTGCTTATTATGGTTTGCATGAGCAACTTGATTCTATTAAGAGTATGAAATTCCTTTTTGGTGAACCTACTTTTATTACCTCTGATAATGTTGATGTTCGAAATTATAAAATTGAAGAGCAAATGTTTGAATACGGACTTTTGCAGGATGCAGGAAAAGTGACGGCAGAAATAGCGAAGCTTCATGCGGAAACAGAATTTGAAAAATACCGAATTGTGCAGGATAGATTATACAAGAGTGACTTTGATAGATTTATTGAAGATGAGGGGGCTTTGTAAATGGCACAGATTTTTAATCAAATACTTTAGCGAGTAATAAAATAGACAACAGGAGAACCTTATGAGCATAACTTTCATTTCAGCTAAAAAAGCGTTAAATAGTGCATTTTTTAAACTTCCAGTTCTTGAATCTGAAATTCAAAAACTTTCAAAAAATCTTGAAATCTATATTAATTCTGCAAAAGATGGAGAATATGAAGAATATCACAAGGGGCTGATAAAAGATTTTTTTGCAAATACATGGTATTCGCCAAGTTATTCAGTAAACACAAATGGCCGGGAAGATTTAGTCATTTTTAATGGTAATGATACAGCTTCAAAACCTGCTGTTATAATTGAGGCAAAATCACCAACTAATATGGCAGAGATGTTCTCTAAAAATAATCAGAACTGTAAAGCCCTGCAGGAATGTGTTTATTATTTCTTACAGGAAAATCTTAAATTCGGTAACAACGAGATAAAGCATATCATCATTACAAATTATGAAGATTTTTATATTTTTGATGCGAAAGATTTTTCAAGATTCTTCCTTGCAAAGACAAATCCCATTATTGACCAGTTCAATAAATTTGAGGCAAAACAACTTGTTGACACAAAAACTTCGTTCTTTTATGAAAATTGCGCAAAGCCTGCAATTGAAAAATGGATTGAGTGCGAAAATATCAATGTCACTCATGTTAATCCTAAAGATTTTTATGGAAAAGGCGCAGAATCTCTTATTCCGCTTTATAAAATCTTTTCACCGGAGCATTTACTTGCAAAACCGTTTGCAAATGATTCAAACAGTTTAGACCGTAACTTTTACGCGGAGCTTTTGCATATAATCGGTTTGGAAGAAATAAAAGACGGTGGCAAAAAACTTATTCAGCGCAAATCAGCGGACAGCAGAGACAGCGCAAGTCTTATTGAAAGCGCAATTTATCAGCTTGAAGAAGAAATTTCTAACGAAGAAAAATGCTTCGAAATAGCTTTGCATCTGGTTATTACCTGGGTAAACAGACTTTTATTCCTAAAACTTGTAGAAAGTCAGCAAGTTGCATATCAAAAAGGAAATATTGATTATAAATTTCTTACAGAAAAGCTTGTACCGGATTTTGATGAGTTGAATATTCTCTTTTTTAAGGTTTTAGGGCGCAAGATTGAAAATCGTGACAGCGAAGTCCGCGAAAAATACAAGTTCGTACCATACTTGAACAGCTCTCTTTTTGAAATCAGCGAAGAAGAAAGTCGGCTTCAGATTCGTGGTATCAAAAACAAGCCGATTAAACTTTACAGTAAGACAGTTTTGAAAGACGAAAAAGGAAATCGTCTGACAGGCACGCTCGATAATCTTGCATATATTTTCCGTTTTCTTGATGCATATAATTTTTCAAGTGATTCTGCTGGCGGAATTACACAAAATTCCAAAACATTGATAAATGCTTCCGTTCTTGGTCTTATTTTTGAAAAAATCAACGGTTACAAAGACGGATCTTTCTTTACTCCGGGATTTATAACTGAATACATGGCAAAAGAAACTGTCGAGAGAGCCGTAATTCAAAAATTCAATGATGCAAAAGGATGGAAGTGCAAAAATCTTGATGAACTTGCAGATGAAATTGATGACAGAGCCGAAGCAAATGAAATCTTTAATACAATAAGGATTTGTGACCCTGCTGTCGGTAGTGGACATTTTCTTGTTTCTATACTGAACAGACTTCTTTTTATAAAATCATATTTGGATATTTTGCTGGATAAAAATGGTAAACGTATAAAACGGGGAGATTGGGAGCTTAGACTTGAAAACGATGAAATTTCAATTCTTGATGAAGATGGAAATCCTTTTGTTTATACCACAAACAGTGAACGTCAACGTGTACAGGAAACAATCTTTGCCGAAAAACGAACAATAATAGAAAACTGTCTTTTTGGTGTAGATATAAACCCTGCCAGTGTGTATATTTGCCGACTTAGGCTTTGGATAGAACTTCTAAAGAATACATACTATACCGAAGAGAGCAGTTATACACAACTTGAAACTTTGCCGAATATCGATATCAACATAAAATGTGGTAACTCATTAATTTCAAAATATGACGTACGTACTGGAAGTTCTGTCATTGAACAGGTGAAAAATGATGAGACAAAATCAAAAGAGTTTAAGAAACTTGTGAATGAATACAAAAAGGCTGTCTCTGCATACAAAAACGAGAATAATAAAGAAACAAAACGAACTGTTGATGAGGCAATTAGAAAAGTAAAGAGCCAGATTCGCGGGGTTATTCAGTACGATTTATTTGATGAAGAAGCCAATGAAAAGGCTCTAAAGAACGATATTTTCAAAAATTCGCTGGAATGGATGTTCGAGTTTCCAGAACTGCTTGACGATGACGGAAGATTTATTGGGTTTGATGCGGTGATTGGCAATCCGCCGTATGGAATATTTAATAAAAAGCAAAATCAGAAAATAAGCCTGACTACAGATGATACTGCTATTGAACTTATTCGTGAACGATATGCAGAAGCTGATGAAGGAATGATAAACGCTGCCAAAGTTTTTTATGCACTCGGTTTCCGATTAATGGCAAAATCTGGTTATTTATGCATGATTATTCCGTTTGGAATTCTTGCAGATACAAGTTCTGTTAAAATTCGAAATTCAATTTTTGAAAATCATTCATTTTTGCGTGTAGATGCTTTCCCTGAAAGAGATTCAACGACCCGTCGTGTTTTTGAAGATGCCAAGATGTCAACAGCAATATTGCTCTCTTCAAATGAAAAAAAGGAAGCGGAAATGACAATTGGCGTTACATTTGAGAAAATAATTCCTAAAAAAAGGGCAAGTTTTTCTGTACAGGATATAAGAGACTTCAGTCCAGAAATGATGCAAATTCCTATGTGTGACCGCGATACATTTAATTTATTGATGAATTTGCGTTCAAGAAGGGATTTGCTAAAATTTGGAGATATTGCACCAAGTATTGAAGGTGAAGTTCATATGACAAAGTGTAAACCTGCGATTACGAGCGATTCTTCAAAAGCTCAATTTTTGAAAGGGGCACAAATTGCAAAATGGTATTATAAAACAGATTCATCTGAAATTTCACAAGGCGATATAGAATTTATCGATACTGAAAAGTTGAATTCAGTTTGTTCAGCTGAAAAGATTTTAAATGCCTCTCATGAGAGAATAGTATTTCAAAGACTAACTGGTATAAATGAAAAATATAGATTAAAGGCGACAATAATTCCTGAAAATATTTATATTGCTAATTCTGTGAATAACTTGACTTATCAAACGAATTATCCGCCCAAACTTCTTCTTGCATTGTTTAACTCTAAATTGCTTAACTTTATTTTCAAGGCAACAAGCACCTCAAGTAATGTGAATGGCTATGAAGTAGATGCTCTGCCACTACCTCAACTTTCAGAAGATAATGCAGAATTGCAAAAGACGATTATTTCCTTAGCAGAGCAAATTCTAACTACAAAAAATGCTGACGTCATGGCAGACACAAGCAAAGAAGAAGCAGAAATTGACACACTGGTCTACAATCTTTACGGATTAACAGATGATGAAATCGCGATTATCGAAGAAAAATAGATGTTTTTTTCCTTTAAATTGTGGTATATTATAAGAGATGGAGGTAGCGATATGAGTGACAGAGCTTTTAATGCGGTTTTGAACGATGTTGATTCTTTTTCGTATAATCAGTGTGTTTTACTTTTGGCACGACTTACTCAAACATTGCAGAACTGGACTTCCAAAGATGAAAACGAAGATTTATTCTATTCAAAAAGTAATATTGCCCATCTTGAACGTGGAGTAAAAGCCTTAAACGAAGGGAAAGGTGTAGAGCACGAGCTTATTGAGGTCGATTAATGAAAAAAATCTGGTTTGATGAAGCGTGGAGCGATTACCTTTATTGGCAAGGACAGGACACACGACACTAGCAGGTGCGTTGTGTCGTGCCAATCAAACGGATTAATGCATTGATTCAAGATATTGAGCGAAATGGCTTTGATAAAGGGATAGGAAAACCAGAGCCTTTAAAAGAAAATCTCAACGGACTTTGGAGCAGACGTATTGATGAAGTTAATCGTCTAGTCTATAGAGTCGAGGGAGGAATACTACAGATTGTTTCTTGTAAGGGGCATTATAATTAAGAGGCCATACTTTTCCTAGCAAAAAACTCTTCAATCTCTCTCGTTGATAAAATCCTCATCGCAAAAAAAGCGGATTCATCAGCCGACACAACAGAATAGGAAAAACAGATTGACCATAAAGTTTACGAACTCTACGGACTGACGGAAGACGAAATTGCAATTGTGGAAGGGAAATAAGGCATGATAAAGCGAATAAACAAGATAAAGAATCTAGGAGTATTCTCTAACTATATCAGAAATTCAGAGATTCGGGATTTTGATGAAAAAAATATATTTTATGGTTGGAATTTCTGAGCCTGAATATACAGTTCATCCTAACGACATTATGATGATGTTCAAGGCGAATATGATATTTGTTGCTCAAAAAGATGACACTGTAAATGACACTGTAAATGCAATTTTGGCACTGATTGTCACCAGTTCTTCCTGCGACATTCCATATATAAGACCGCTATACGACACTATTTCAAGACTGTCAGAATAAATATAGAAAGCTGGACTCATCAAATCAGAATAATCATTATGCACAAAAGCATTGATAACGGCTTCCCTGGTATTAAAATCAACATGCATCGCCGAAGTGAAGATATAAGCTCCCTCATAAGGCTTTAAAAATTATGATGAAAGAGATGTTTATAAACATGAAGTAACTTTAAAAAGCACCGTTTTTACGGCACATTGCATCACCAGAATTTTTTTTTCATCAACCATTTTTTCCTCAAAAAAAACTGCTTCTTACCTGTTAATAAACACCCTGCTTATTAGGTTAATCACGAGGGTGCTTATTAACCTGATAAGCACACCGCTGATTAGTTAATCAGTAGACCCCTTACTAGACTAGTAAGCAGGGTGCTTTCTAGTCTAATCAGCATACCCTTTACTAGACTAGAAAGCGGTGCGTTATATGGAGAACTTACAGCCTGCATAACGGATTTATTACAGACCTGTTCACTGATTTGTTTTCATCACGAATACGGATTTATAAGCATGAATAACATTCCAGTACACAGCCCATATTACAAGCGTTAATTCAATGCAATTCACAAGACGTTTACAAGATTTTTCTATATAATTCCTTTTTATGAAGGACTACATTTTTTTTGACTTGGACGGAACGCTTACCGATTCGCAGGAAGGCATTTTAAACTCCCTGCGGATTTCCCTTTCGCTTTTTGGCATAAATCTTACGGATGATGAAATGCGCGTTTTTATCGGACCGCCGCTCAAAGAATCGTTTTCTAAGACAATGCACTTTTCTCCTGAACAGACGGAAAAGGCAGTCGCAGCTTTCCACGAATATTACGAGTCAAAAGGACTTTTTGAAAACCGCGTATACGACGGAATTCCAGCCGTCCTTGAACTTCTGAAAAATGCCGGAAAGCATCTTGCAGTAGCAACGTCAAAGCCGGAAATTCTTGCAGTAAGAATCCTTGAGCATTTTGAACTTGCGCATTATTTTGACTTTATCTGCGGAAGCAACATTGACGAAACCCGCAGCGACAAGGCGGAAGTCATTGCATACACAATGCAAAAATGCGGACTTACAAAAAAAGATGCAGACAGAATCATCATGACCGGTGACCGGAAAAATGACATTGACGGTGCGCACAAAAACGGAATACAGGCGGCCGCCGTCCTTTACGGCTACGGAAATCAGGAAGAATTCCTAAATGCAGGCGCTGATTACATCATAAAAACAGCGGAAGAATTGGGAACGTTCCTTAAAAACAGCTGATTTTTACGGCGGATACCGTTCTTTATTTCTGCAAAGCTTTAAAACAAGTCTCTCTGTAACATTGTGAACATTGCTGTTTTCTGATATTCTTTGCATAACTTATAAAAAGCGAGGACTCTATGAAACTTTGGGAAAAGGGTGCTTTCCTTTCTAACGGAAAACTTGTTGAATCTGTGCAGGGAGCAAATGCGGCTGACTGCGCAAAAAACACAATTGCGTACCGCATCTTGCAGAAACACAATACGTCTGCGGATGCTTCAAAACTTAAAATCAAATTTGACAAAATTACTTCACACGATATTACTTATGTAGGAATTATCCAGACGGCCCGTGCTTCCGGGCTTAAAAAATTCCCGATTCCTTACGTTCTTACAAACTGCCACAACTCACTTTGCGCAGTAGGCGGAACAATCAACGAAGACGACCACATGTTCGGTCTTACATGCGCACAGAAATACGGCGGAATTTACGTTCCTCCTCACCAGGCTGTAATCCACCAGTTTGCACGCGAAATGCTCAGCCGCTGCGGCGATATGATTTTAGGTTCTGACAGCCACACTCGTTACGGCGCGCTTGGTACAATGGCAATCGGCGAAGGCGGCGGAGAACTTGCAAAGCAGCTTTTAGGAAAAACTTATGACGTTAATATGCCTGGAGTAATCGCCGTCTACCTTACAGGTTCTCCTGTTCCGGGTGTAGGCCCTCAGGATGTTGCCCTTGCAATCATCAAGGAAGTTTTCAACAACGGCTATGTAAAAAACAAGGTAATGGAATTTGTAGGCCCGGGAATAAAAAATCTTTCGGCAGATTTCCGTATCGGCGTTGACGTTATGACGACGGAAACAACATGCCTTTCTTCAATCTGGGCAACTGACGAAAAAATCCGCGAGTTCTACGCAATCCACGGACGCGAAGGCGACTATTCAGAACTTACTCCTGCAGAAAATGCCTGGTACGACGGCGCAATTGAAATCGACCTTTCAGAAATCCGTCCGATGATTGCGCTTCCGTTCCATCCTTCATGTGCATACACCATTGACGAAGTAAACGCAAACCTTCTTGACCTTCTTGACGAAACGGAAAAACGCGCAAAGGTCAGCTTTGGAGACAAAGTTCAGTTCTCCCTTAAGAGCAAGGTAATTGACGGAAAACTTTACGTTGACCAGGGCGTAATTGCCGGATGCGCAGGAGGCGGTTTTGAAAACATCTGCGCTGCGGCAGACATCCTTAAGGGAAAAGACACTGGAAACGGAAAATTCCTTCTTAACGTCTACCCAGCTTCAATGCCTGTTTATATGGAACTTATGAAAAACGGCGCATTCGCTTCGCTTGTTGACGCTGGCGCAATCATAAAGACTGCATTCTGCGGTCCGTGCTTTGGCGCAGGCGACACTCCGGCAAACGGCGCGCTTTCTATCCGCCACTCAACACGCAACTTCCCGAACCGCGAAGGTTCAAAAATCCAGAACGGTCAGCTTTCTTCCGTTGCGCTTATGGACGCACGCTCAATCGCCGCAACTGCTGCAAACAAGGGATTCCTTACTGCGGCTACGGAATTCGACACGGAATTCAGCGGCAAAAAATATTTCTTTGACAAGACAATTTACGAAAAGCGAGTTTACGATTCAAAAGGCGTTGCACACCCGGAAGTTGAGATTCAGTTCGGCCCGAACATCAAGGACTGGCCGGAAATGTCTGCCCTTACGAACGACCTTCTTCTTAAAGTGGTTTCTGAAATCCACGACCCGGTAACAACAACAGACGAGCTTATTCCGTCAGGCGAAACTTCTTCGTTCCGCTCAAATCCGCTTGGGCTTGCGGAATTTACGCTCAGCCGCAAAGACCCTGCTTATGTAGGAAAAGCAAAGGCCGTACGCGACAGAACGGCTGAAGTAACGGAAGAAGTAAATAAAACCGCACAGATTCTTGAAAGCGCAAAGCCTGAATTTGCAGGACGCGTTCAGAAAGCCGGACTTGGTTCAACGATTTTTGCAGTAAAACCGGGCGACGGTTCTGCACGCGAACAGGCTGCTTCCTGTCAGAAAGTACTTGGCGGATGGGCGAACATTGCAAACGAATACGCAACAAAACGCTACCGTTCAAACCTCATCAACTGGGGAATGCTTCCGTTCCTGTACAAAGACGGAGACAAAAACCTTCCGTTTGCAAACGGCGACTACGTATTTATCCCGGACGTAAAGAAGATGGTAGAAGAAAAACTTGCATCCGTAAAAGCCTATGCAGTTAAGGCGGACAGCACCGTTACGGAATTCGAGCTTTCTACCGGAGAGCTTACTGATGATGAACGCAAAATCATTCTTGCAGGCTGCCTGATTAATTTCTACAGAAACTAACGGCAAATGATTCCGGTTCTTCTGGCGGCGGTAAACGCCTGTTACAATCATACGAATCTTGCCGTCCGCTCGCTTGCGCTGTACGCAGCAGGAACGGGCAAAAGGACGGCAGATTTCCGCGAATGGACGATAAACCAGAGCGCAGGAGAAATCCTGCGCGGAATTGCGGAAGAACAGCCTAACATAGTGCTGTTTTCAACGTATATCTGGAACGCCGCCGTAATACAAAATATTATTCCCGACATCAAAAAAATTCTTCCGGGCGTGATTATAGGTGCAGGAGGCCCGGAAGCTGGTTTTAATCCGCAGAACTTCCTTAAAAAAAATCCCGCGCTTGACTTCATAATTTACGGTGAAGGCGAAAAAACGGTGGCAGAAATCGTCAGTGCGTATAATCTTTATATGGAAAAAAACGGTTCGTTTTTTGCAAAAGATTTTCTTTTGGAGATGAAGTCCGTACGCGGAATTTTTATGCGCGGTGCAAACGGTTCGCAAAATTCCTTGCTTTTTACAGGAGAACAGTCTCTCATCAAAGATCTTTCTTTACTGCCTTTTCCCTATCCTGAAATTACAGACCCGGACAATAGAATTTACTACTATGAATCAAGCCGCGGCTGCCCTTTTTCGTGCGCTTACTGCATGTCTTCCCTTGACAGGAGAGTGCGCTTTATGCCGGCTGAACGCGTTTTTCAGGACATCCAGCGTTTTTTAGATGCTGGCGTCCGTCTTGTAAAATTCGTTGACCGCACGTACAACCTTAAGCCGGAACGATACATTTCAATATGGAAGTACATTCTTTCACACCACAACAAAAAAACGATGTTCCATTTTGAAATAGAGGCGGAATTTCTTACGGATGAAGCACTTTTGTTCCTGAAAACCGTTCCGCCGGGCGTAATGCAGTTTGAAATCGGAGTGCAGAGCACGAATAAAAAAACGCTTTGTGCCGTAGGACGTTCGCAGAATGTAGAAACGCTTTTTGAAAATATTGCACAAATTCCGCGCACAATACACAGTCACCTTGACTTAATCGCCGGGCTTCCGTTTGAAGATTTAAAATCATTCGGAAAATCGTTTGATCTTACAATGGAACTTAAACCGGATGCGCTTCAGCTGGGATTTCTTAAGATTCTTCACGGAACGGAGATGGAACAGTATGCAAAAAAGAACGGCTGGACTTGGATGGAACAGCCACCGTACGAAACGCTTTCTACGCCGTATCTTCCGTACAAAGACATTCTTCACTTAAAGGACGTAGAAACGCTGGTAGACGCGTACTGGAACAGCGGCGCATTTTCAAAAACAATAGCCTACATCGGAAGAACGGCAGGCTTCTGGAATTGTTTCAGCGGTATGGCAGAATACGCGCGCCGCACAGGCGTATTTTCCGCGCCGCGAAGGGAACAGTTCTGGTTTGAATTTCTGGCACATATTCTGAGCGGCGCAGACGGAGAAACAGCCGCCATTTTAACGAATAGAGCCGGCAAAATGCACTCCGATGTTGCAAAAGAACTTCTGCGCTTTGACTTTATCTCCGCCGGAAAAAAAGGCGGCTTTCCGCCCTGGTATACGCATATTTACAGCAAAGACGCGCACCGTTCCGTACTTGAGCAGAACGGCGGAATACGAAACGCACGGCTTGATTTTGCGTACTCCGATTTAGATACGTTCACCGTAAACCCGATGGCTGAAGCCCCGGAAGAAACGCGCGGCTCGTTCCGCATATTGTTTTTATACCGCGGAAGAAACCCAGAAGCAAAGAACAGGCAGATTTTAGCAGAAGAAATATTAAGGGGTAAAACAACCCCTTAATACGACTTGTTTTCATTCTATTTTCTGCGGTTTTCCTGTAAGAAGGATTCTTAGATTCAGTTTTATGTAACTGCATATTTCCCGAGCATAACTTGTGGGAACAAACAGAAGCGGTGTTTTTGAGGCAGTGCCGTATACGTCAGTAAAGCCCATTCGGCTGGCAAGACGTTCTGCACGCGCAATGTGAAAGTCGCTTGTAATGACGGTTACCGGTGCAGAAAGAATTTCTGAAACAGGAACGTTCTGGTGTTCTGCAAGAAGGGCTGCACTGTACTCAAAATTCTGGATTGTATCTTTTGCCATGTTTTCCGCAAGAACGCGATTTTCTTCAATGCCGTGCGCACAGAGCGCAGGTTTCAGCACGTCTGATTCCGGACAGGGAGAAAAACGGCCTTTTCCGCCTGTAACAACAGCAATTGCCTCCGGGTGTTTTTTAAGATAATCTGCTGCGTGTAAAATGCGCGCCTTTACGGAAGTTGTAAGCTCAGCATCCTTTGTAATTCCGCCGCCAAGAACAATGACATATTTTACTTTTTCAGAACCGGTTACAAGGCGCGGATGCGTAATGAACATAAGGTTTATAAAAGATATTATTGCGCCGGCAGAAACAATTACAAGAACGAAATTTTTTACTTTCCGCGAAAGATTTTTCCAAAAATGGTGTTTTCTGAAAATGAACAGAATGATGCAGACAACGGAAATCCAGAACCATACGGAAGAAAAGCTGAAAAATGTTCCTGCCAGTGTTCCCGGCGATGCAATTTGAAGGGCAATAAAATAAATATTTGAAAGAATTGCAATAACAAGGCAGATAATTGAAGCCATTTAGATTTCTCCGTTCCTGTAATTTTTTTTAATATAGTCAGATTATGATAAAAACGCAAGAACAGTTTTTTTTGACGAACTGAGGAAACAGTGAATTTCCCTAAAACACTTTTTTTTTCCTGAAAACTGCAATTTTCAGAGGTTTACAAATGTTTTTTGCACAAAAAAAAATAAAACGGTGTTATAATTATCGTATGGTGGAATTTTCTAATAATTCATCATTAGAGCAGTTCGAACTTCTGCAAAAATCGGGAATGTTGAATTCCCTTGAGCAGCTTCAAAAGGAAAACAGACAGCTTCAGCGTACCATAAAAGATATGTCTGTGCTTGTTACATATTCGGACGCAAAATCTATGATGAAGTTCATCATTTCAAAGTTTCTCGATTATCTTGTGCCGGAAACGCTTGTCTTTATGATACGGCAGCCGCGTTCAAATGAAATTACCCAATATTGCTACCGCAAGCTTATAAAGGAAGATGCTTTTCTGAACAACGATCTTTTTTATATTTTAAAAGACTATTTTGACTCGAACCCGAACTATTATATGAGCGGCGAAGCTGTTTCTTTTGAAAAACTTATGGATGATTTCAGCAGCAATACTTTTTCGCAGGAATTTCTTTCAATAGAACCAAAATACATTATTCCTCTTATAGGACTTGAAGGAACATACGGAATCGTAATCTTCACGAACAAAATCACCGGTCACCAGTACGACACGACGGAACTGTTCTACATTCAGAATATGTTTGCCGTGTTTGCTGTTTCGCTTCAGAATGAAATAAATTACAAAACATCAATCACTGACCCGAAAACCGGATTGTATACGTATGACTATTTTATAAACCGCATTCAGGAAAAAATCGCATTCGTGCGGCGTTACAATGCTCATCCGGCAGTCCTTATGCTGGACATCGACCATTTTAAGAATTTCAACGATACATACGGTCATCTTGCCGGAGACAAAGTTCTTGCAGCCCTTGCAAAAACGCTCCGCCATTCCGTACGCGAAGAAGACTGCGTAGCACGTTTTGGAGGTGAAGAATTCGTCATTCTTCTTTCAGAATGTAATCCGCCTTCGCTTTTTTCCGTAGCGGAACGAATCCGTAAAGAAGTTGAAAAAATGGAAGTTTTTGAAAAAGACGTCCGCCTTAGAGTAACAATCAGTATCGGCGGAAGTTTTATAAAACCTGACAAGTCAGAAACACCAAAAACGATAATCAAGCGCACAGATGATGCGCTTTACCAGTCAAAAGAAAACGGACGTAACCGCTGTACGCTATTATAAAAAAGAAATGTCCTAGCCTATTTGCGGACAGTTCCACAGCGGATGAGTAAAAACAGAAATCCCATCACCAAAAGCACGGGTAATATTTTTTGGCACAATTACTTCTTCCGCAGAACCGCATACAATTCCGCCATCAGAAAGAAGCGCGATTTTTTTGGCAAAACGGACTGCCGCATTGATATTATGAATTGAAACGACTACGCCGGTTTTTCCGCCGTCAGAAAGAATGCGCATTTTCTTAAGAAGCGCGGACTCGGCGTTTATGTCAAGCCCGGCGCACGGCTCGTCAAGGATAAGGAATTCTCCCTGCTGTGCAATGGCACGCGCAATGCGGCACTTCTGGAATTCACCGCCTGAAAGGGTAAAAACACTTCGTTCTAGAAGAGGCGTAATTTCAAGGAAGCGCGCCGCTTCTTTAACGCGCGAATAATCTTCTGCCGTATACGATGTTCCGGACGGCGCAAAACGTCCAGTTAAAATCATATCAAAAACAGTTGTATCCCAGGCAGGAAATTCTGACTGCGGAAGAAAGGCAATGCGCCGGGCAATCTCCCTGCGCGGTAAATCCAGTAAAAACACGGTGCGTGAGCCGTCATCCTCCGTTAATGAAGGCATTTTTTCAGCACTGTCTATCTGCAAAAAAGACGGAGATTTTTTTGACTTTCCGCGTTCAAGTCCTGAAAGAAGCTTTAAAAAAGTCGACTTTCCGCTTCCGTTCGCTCCGCAGACGCAGATAAAATCGCCGGGCCTTACCTCAAGAGATGCATTTTTCAAAACTTGTTTTGTGCCGTAAGAAGCGCACAGTTTCAGGCAGGACAAAATCATCTTCGTTTTTCCCCTGTAAAAATAAGAGAGATAAAAAACGGTGCGCCTAAAAGCGACGTTATAAGCCCCGCCGGAAGTTCAGACGGAGCAATTACAAGACGCGCCGCCGTATCGCTTAAAAGCAAAAGAATTGCACCGAACAGCGCAGAAAGCGGAATAAGGCGGACTGCTTTTGTGTAAATTTCGCCGTAAACTTTGCGCACGATATGAGGCGCAATAAGCCCAACAAACTGTATCGTTCCACCGGCGCAAACTGCGGCAGAAACAGCAAGGCTTCCTGAAACAAGCACAAGAATTCTTAAATGTGCCACCTCAAGTCCAAGCGACATTGCCGTCTGCTCGCCGCCTGTCATAATATCAAGGCGAGATGCACAAATCAGCATAAGAATGAACGAAAGTGCCGCCGGAAGGGCAATAAAACGCACCTCAGTCCAGCCGCGTCCGTTAAAGCTTCCCAAAATCCAGGTATAAATGCCGTGAAGTTCGCGGCTTTTTGTAAGCAGAATTACAGAAGAAACGGACGCATAAAGCGTACCGAGTGCCGTTCCGCACAATAAAAGCGTAACGCCGGAACGTCCGCCGGCTTTTCCGGAGATAAGCGTAACCACCGCGCCGGCAGCAATTGCTCCGACAAACGCAAGCATATTTACCGGAGCAACAGCACCAAACAGAACGGCTGAAACACCTGCAGTCTGCGCAATTACCGCGCCAAGCGTTGCACCGGAAGAAATGCCGATAATCCCTGGTTCGGCAAGCGCATTACGGAAGAACAGCTGAAAGCATGCACCGGAAGAAGCAAGCAGTGCGCCGGTAAAAAGCGCAAGAATTGAGCGCGGCAAACGAAGCGAAAACAGTATTATATGGAAAAAAGAAGAACTGTCCGTAAATGCCGAACGCATATCCGCAGCAGAAAGGCTCTGCGCACCAAATGCGACCGATGCACAGAACGCGGCAAGAAGAACAAATATGGCGACCGCAGTTTTTACGGCAAAAAAACGGTTTTTCATTTTCTGCTATTCAACCTGCACCTGCGCATTTACAGAATAAATTTTTTCGTGCAAAAGAGATGCCGCCTGTGCAATGCGCGGACCGGGACGGCTTACAACATCTGCATTCAGGCTGTAAATCCTGTTGTTTTTTACTGCGTCAATTTCCTTCCAGCCGCTACGGCTTTTTACCGCAAGAACGCCGTCCTTCTGCGCGTCGGAAATAAAAATAATTTCGGGATTTGCCATAATCACCGCTTCTTCACTCACAACAGGATATGATTGTTCTACGGCAGAAAAAATATTTTCTCCGCCGGCAATAGAAATCAGTTCGTTTATAAAAGATTTTCCGCCTGCACTCATATACGGCTGTGACCACACTTCCCAGTATACTGACGGACGTTTGCCTGTACAGGACAACTTGATTTTTTCAATGTCGCAAAGAATTCCGTTGCAGACAGACTGCGCTGTCTTTTCGTTACCGGTAATTTTTCCGATGTAAGAAATTTCGTCAAGAACAGACTGAACAGAATCTGCATCCGAAAGATACGTCCGTATTCCCTGCGCCTGTAAAAGCGGCACAAGGTGATCGTGAATGCCTTTTGTCATATACACAAAATCCGGGGAAAACGAAAGGACTGTTTCAAGACTTATAGTTTTTCCGTCAAAACCGCCGGCAGAAGGAAGCGTTTTTACTTCCGGCGGAAAATCACAGAAATCAGACCTTGCTGCCAGCCGGTTAAAAGCGCCTGCGGCGCACACAATCTCTGTAGCTGCCGGAGAAAGCGTTACAATACGCTCCGGTGCGGATAAGGCGGCCGGCGTCTGGGGAACGGAAGAAGCGCCTCCCTTCCTGCACGCACTAATCACGGAAAAGACAGCCAGCAGAGCACACACGCAAACATACAATCTAACTTTCATACCTAAAATGTAGATTATTCTTGTTCATAAAACAAGAGGGCTGCCAGCAAAAGCCGACAGCCCCTGTTGACATCCCTGCCCGTTACTGTTACCCTATACTTGCACATGGGTAACGGTAAAACATCCACAAAACATACTGTTCTTGAAATCCTGCGCGAAAGCAGGGCGGCGGTTTCTGGCGAAGAAATTGCGCAAAAGACAGGCGTTTCGCGCGTTTCGGTGTGGAAAGCTGTACAGGCTCTTCAGGCAGCCGGCTACGATATTTCTTCTGGCAAGAACGGCTACACCCTTACAAAAGATATTTGCGACAGTCTTTATCCATGGGAATTCGGCGCGTCGGAAAATTTGATTGCACATTTTCCGCAGACAAAATCAACTATGATAGAAGCAAGGCGCATTGCAGAATGTGAAGAAGCAGAAGGACGGCAGAATGCCCGGATTGTTACGGCAGACAGCCAGACGGACGGACACGGAAAAAACAACGCGCCTTGGACAACGACTAAAGGAAGCCTTGCCTGTACTATAATCACAAAAAACCGTATTCCGGTTGCGCACAGCCAGCGCCTTATGATGGCGGCACAAATTGCATGGGCAGAAGTACTTGAAAAGTCAGCAGGGCGTAAATTTTTTGTGCGCTGGCCTAACGACATCTGGACGGCACAGGGAAAAACAGGCGGAATTCTTGATGAACTTTCCGCATCAGCAAGCGTATGCCGCTGGCTTAATCTTGGAATAGGAATAAACATTACGGAAAAACCGGAACGTTTTTCCGAAGTTTCGGACTGCGTTTTTCCAGACGGAACGGCTATTACACGGAAAACGCTTCTTTTTCAATTCTGGAAAGAATTTAAAGTGCTGGAAACGCTTGCACTTGAAGATTCCGCCGCACTTTCTGACCGGTGGAACAGCCTGTGCTGCGATATAAAAAAAACTGTATGCCTTACAGACGCAGACGGCTTACCGACCGGAAAACAGGCCGTTTTTAACGGAGTGAATGCGCTCGGCTTTGCCTCGCTTACTTTCGTCAAGGAAACACGCATTTTTCCGCCGGGAACAGTCAGCTTTGTAAAAACAAAATTTTAAAAGATACATCTATTTATAGAAGGAAAAAATTATGAAAAAGAAAAAATCAACAGGAACAATCCTTGCCGCACTTTTTGCCGCACTTATTTCAGCAGGCTGCTTTATTCAAATTCCGCTTCCAGGCGGAATTCCGATTATCCTGCAGGATATGCTTGCAATGCTTTCAGGAATGCTTTTAGGACCTCTCTACGGTTCAATCGCCGTTTTTGTTTTTCTGGTACTTGGAAGCATAGGACTTCCAGTATTTTCAGGAAAAGCGGGACTTCAGGTGATTACGGCAGGACCGACAGGCGGATTTCTTATCGGCTATCTTTTGGGCGCACTTGCCGCCGGTCTTTTCCTTAAATTCCTGCTTCCTCCTGCAAGCGCAGAACGCCAGCACGGAAAGGCAAAAACTTACATTCTGATTACGGCGGCAGCAGTTCTTGCTACAGTAATTGTATTTGTCTGCGGAATAATCGGTTTTATGCACGTTACAGGTTCGGACTTTTCAAAAACCCTTGCCGCCGTTCTTATTCCTTTTATTCCGGGAAACCTTCTTAAAATCGTACTGATGGTTCCGCTTACTCGCACGTTCCGCCCCGTAATCGAGCAGTACACCGCAGCATAACGTATGAAAGACAGCACAATCGCACTTGAAGTAAAAAACGTGCGCCGCATCTTCCCGGACGGAACTGTTGCGCTTGACGATGTATCATTTTCAATTCACGCAGGAGAATTCGCCGTCATCGCCGGGTCAAACGGAAGCGGAAAAAGCGTCCTTATGTCGCTTATTGCCGGTCTTGACGAAGCAACTTGCGGAACAATTACGCTTAACGGCTGTCAGGCAGGGCTTGTCTTTCAGGACGCAGACGCGCAGATTCTTGGAGAAACGCCGGAAGAGGACGTTGCATTCGGCGCGAAAAACTGCGGGTTAAAAAAACAGGAACTTTCTGAATGTGTGGAAAACGCACTTATGCATACCGGTCTTCTTCACAAAAAAAATGCACCTGCGCGGATGCTTTCCGGCGGAGAAAAACGCCGTCTTGCCGTAGCAGGAATTATTGCGATGAACCGTTCGCTAATCATCTTTGACGAGCCGTTTGCAAACCTTGACTGGCCGGGAGTAAAAACAGTCTGTTCTATATTAAAGCAGCTTAAAGAGGAAGGAAAAACGATTATTGTCCTTACGCACGAGCTTGAAAAAATCATCGGAATGGCAGACAGGTTCATCATCCTTGACAAAGGAAAAATCCGCTTTGACGGAACGCCGGAAGAAGGACTAAAAGAACCGCTTGAAAAATGGAGCATACGTAATCCAGTAACAGCTTATCATTCGCTTGAGGATTTGGTATGGCTTTAGCAAAAACTGCACTGTTCGCATACCGGCGCGGAAACACCTCCGTGCACAACCTTCCCGCCCTCGTAAAACTTGTTCTGCTTTTTGCACTGTGCATCGTAACTTTTTACGGCGGTTCACCAGATGACGTTCCTTCCGTTCTTTCGCGCCCGCTTATCGCGCGTATGCTTACGTGCCTTGCAATAAGCATAATTCTTTTTTTCTTTGCAGGATGCAGCTGGCGGTCGCTCAAAAACCTTTCGTTTGTCCTTGTGCTTGGTGCGGCAGTTACAATTTTCCGTACTTTAGGCATTCCAGGCGAACCGACTGACATTCAGAAAGAATACATCATCTCTGTCCTTCCGGGAGTTTTTCTTAATCTGAACGGCTGTGCCGCAGGAATTCTGTACACCGTCCGATTTTTTATAACGACATTCACCGCACAGACAGTTTTTGAAACTACTTCTTCGCTTGAAATAAAGAGCGCAGTAGAAACCGTGCAGAATGCCGCAGCGCATATTGTTCCGCCGTTAAAAAAATGGAATCCGGCTCTCGTAATTTCACTTGCAATAAATTTTATTCCGCAGATTTTTGACACCTGGAACAGCGTCCACACCGCAGCGCGCGCCCGTTCGAATACTGGGAAAAAAAATCTTGTACAGACAATGCGCATAACATATCAGGAACTTCAGTCGCTTCTTTCCTGCCTGCTTTTTAAGGCAGAAACAACCCGGAAAGCAATACTGAACAGAGATATAAAGTAATGGAACCCTCTAAGAATTGCAATTTTTAGAAGTAACTTTGAAAATGCTTTTATAATCAGGATTAATCTTATGAAAAATACCATTTTGGAACTTGCAGAATCAGTAATTCACGACAGTTACGTTGTTTCGGAAGACGATGCGATGGATCTGTATCAGTCAGATGCCCCGGAAGAACTTTTTAGTGCGGCAGAGAAGATTGTTCAGTCCTGCTGTACAAAAAAAGCTGAACTTTGTTCTATTATAAATGCAAAACAGGGAAGATGCCCTGAAAACTGCCGCTACTGCGCACAGTCTGCCCACTGGAAAACATCCTGCACATCAACGCAAATGATTTTGCCGGAAGATGCGACTCTTACGGCAGAAAAGGCGGTGGCAGGACACATTACGCGCATTTCCCTGGTTACTGCCGGACGCGCACTTTCTGGAAAAGACTTTGACACCGCCCTTGAATGTTTCCGCACAATAAGCAGAAAATGCGGCAAAAAACTCAAGTTGTGCGCGTCACTTGGAATACTTGCGCCGGAACAGATGGAACAGCTTAAAGCCGCCGGCGTTACACGCTATCATCACAATATTGAAACAAGCGAATCGTTCTTCCCTTCAATATGCACCACGCACACATATAAAGACAGAATAAACACAATACGCGCGGCGCAGAATGCCGGTCTTGAAATATGCTCCGGCGGAATCATCGGAATGGGCGAATCTCGCAAAGACAGAATTGAATTTGCCGCCGCTATCCGAAACCTTAACGTTCAGTCCGTACCGGTAAACATTCTTACGCCAATAGCCGGCACACCCTTTCATGATATCCCTTCGGTTTCCACAGAAGAAATTCTCCGCACGCTTGCCGTTTTCCGTTTCATGATGCCGTCGCAGACAATACGGTGTGCCGCAGGACGAAAAACCATTGGCAATAACGGAGAACGTGCCTTCCGTTCCGGTGCAAATGCCTTGATTTCCGGCGACTTTCTTACGACATCAGGCTCTTCTACCGCCGAAGACATCGCAATGCTTAAACGGCTCGGGCTTTACTAAAAAAGTGCCTGAAATTCGGAAATCAGTTCATTTAAAATAATTTAAATTCCAATAAATTCTTTTTCAGAATCATTGTTTTTTTTCTTTAATATGATGTAATTGAAGAAATGCGGTCATCTCTAAGGGGTTGATTTAACCCCTTAATGCAGCTGAAATTTTCAGAGATTTCCGTGTTTTAATTCGGTCTCAAAGAGAAGTAAACTGCGCTATTTAGTCAACACAAAATTTTCACAGGTTTAAGGTGTAAAAAATTATGCAGCCCGTTTTCTTTCCAGTTCATTGTACTGGAAGCATTTATACATTTCATCAGGCCGTTGTAATCCAGAGACTGATGAAACCTCGCTGTGTTGTAGAAGTTGAAGCAGGCATTTATGCCGGCCTTCAAGTCTTTCATTGTCTCATAGCGTTTAAGGTAGATGTCCTCGTACTTGAGGCTTCTCCAAAGACGCTCAATCCTGATGTTGTCCAAAGCCCGGTAAAGTGAAAAGGTAAGATTTTCTAATCTTCGTAATGACCGCGACACGTTTTTATCAGTATTTTATTTTCTGCCATACTGTAAACAAGACGATTTTCTTTGTCGATACGGCGGCTGTATTCTCCGTCCTTGTGCTTCAGTTTTTCAGGTTTGCCTTCGCCTTCAAGTGCACCGTCACGGGAAATGCTTTTTAAGAGTTTGTTAATTTTTTGAAGAGTCTTTTTGTCTTGAGTCTGCCAGTAAAGATAGTCGTTCTAGCCTTCTTCTGAAAAAGTAATTTCGCTCATTCAGCCGCCATCGCCTCAAGTTCTTCCATTGTCTTTACGACAACTTTACCCTGTCTAATCTGCTCGTCTGCCAAATCGAGGCGGGCAAGATATGCGGCATTGTTCCGTGCTTTTTCAAGTTCTTTATAGTCTTTTTCCGAAACAATTACGACGTTCTTGTTTTCCTTACGCGGAACGATTACCGGCTCGCCGTTAAAAGCCATATCAAAATATTTTTTTATGTTTGCGCGAATGTCAATCTGTTTTGCCACTGTCATATTATACCTCCAGTAAAAAATCAATTAAGAAAGTTTGCAACGCAAACTTTAGATTACATAGCAAAAAAGTACTGTTTTATGTACTAAAAAACGTACAGTTTTTACAATTTAAAGATACTTTCCTTTTGTTAATATGTCAATCTATTTGCGTTTTATTGAATATTTTTTGTTTATTGCATATCATTACGCTATGTTTCGCAAGAGAATTTTTCCGGCGATTTTTCTGACTTTCTCGATTTTGTCCGCGGCTTCGTTTGCACTGCTGCGGAACGCCTGTACTGTACAGAACGATGCTGTTTTCCTTGCGTCTGCTGCCGGAAGAACCGCCGTCATCACCGACGGAAATATGACTTCCGTCCAAAAAACGGAACTTAACGAACTGAACGACATTCAGAAAAACACACAGGCGTTTTCTAAAAAAAACAACGCCGGCGCGTTCATTCTATACATAAAAAACGCCGTTTCCTGCGTTCCGCGCCTTAAAAAAGCAGAATTCATCGGTGCAATAATGCGCCGGCTTTCCGTACAAAATAAATACCTTTCTTCCGTCGTAAAGACGCAGACTCTCTTTTAGTCTGTTTTCCATTTTCATTGCTATATCTCACAAAGCCGCACGTTTGCAAAAAACGTGTACTTTCGGATTGTCCGCTTATGCGGACGAATTACGCAGTTTGAAAACTGAAGTTTTCTTCCTTTAGTAATTTTATAGACATTAATTTTACACAGTTCTTCATTTTCGCCATCGCCGGTATTTTCCTGTGCATTGTACTGCCGGAACTGGTGATTGCGCTAATCAAGAATATTTTAAAACATTTCGGGAAACAGACAGATTTATGAAAACAAAAAAATTATACAGGTTCAGCAGGTTTTTCAACGCCTGTACAGCAGTCAGCATCCTTATTATTCTTGGCGGAATAGCGAGATTTTTTATAAAGGGAATAAATTTTGGTCTTGAATTCAGACCGGGAATGATGGAACTTGTTTCTATCCGCGCGGAAAAACCGCTCCGGGCAGACGATGTGCGCACTGCCCTTACGGCGGTAAAAGGTGCGGAAGTAAAGGCAACAGGCGGCGGTATGCAGGGCGAACAGGTTTTCCAGATAAAAACCGCGCTTTCAAACGACGCGGAAAACGCCGGAAACAGCGACGCAATTATGCGCGGACTGTACACGGCTTACGGAATGGAAAACGTAAGCAAAATCAGCACTGATTTTATCGGTGCGCAGTTTTCGGCTTCTCTTATAAAAAACACGGTTCTTCTTGTGTCCGGTGCACTTGTCCTTATCTGGCTGTACGCGCTGATTCGCTTCCGGTGGGACTACGCACTGGGTGCAATTATCGCGCTTCTCCACGATACGTTCATCATCCTTACATTCATCGTTTGGACTGGAATGGAATTTACTACAACTACAATTGCAGCAATTCTTACGATTATCGGCTATTCGATAAATTCAACGGTTGTCATCCTTGACCGACTGCGTGAGAACATTCACAAATTTCCGGAAGAGAATTTTATTCTTATACTAGATAAATCGCTTTCCGAAACGCTCAGCCGTTCTGTCATCACTACGGTTACGACGATGTTCGCGTCAATTTCCCTTTTTGTATTTACAACAGGAAGCATTCACGATTTTGCAGGTGCGCTGAACGTCGGTCTTGTAAGCGGCTGCTATTCTTCAATTTTCATCTCAAGCGGATTTATTGCATTTGTCTACAAAATGCGGCAGAAACAGCTTTCCGCCTGATGAAAAAAACGGTATTTTCCGCTATACTCGGAGTATGTTTTTTCATTCAAAACCGCTTGTTTCTGTATGCATTCCGGTGTACAACAGCGAGCCGTATCTTATGCGCTGTCTGGAAAGTATTGCCGCGCAGGATTTTCCGGGCGCAAAGACGGAAATTATCATTGTAAATGATGCAAGTTGTGGCACGGATGCAGACGGAAACGACTGCGCCGCCATCGTAAAGTCTTTTAAAAAACAGCATAAAAGGAACATAAAACTTTTTTGCCACACAAGGAATAAAGGACTGGTAGAAGCGCGGCGCACGGCAATATGCGAGGCAGAAGGTGAATATATCTGCATTGTTGACAGTGACGACTGGCTTACTCCGGGTGCATTGCGCCTTCTGTACGAAGCGGCACAGAATACCGGTGCAGATATTGTTCAGGGAAAAGCAAACGCCGTTCTTCCGCCGGATTTCAGTTTCCTTTCTAAAGATGAACAGTCTTCCGTAAAAAAAACGGCTGAAAAAAAGCAGGAAACGGCTAACATCACCTCAAAAGAGCCTCTTCTGGGAAAAGACATTCTCAAAGGCTATACCGTTCTTAGAAATCATAGCGGTTTTTTATGGGGAAAACTCATCCTCCGCGAAACTTACCTTAATGCGCTGGAGCATATTCCTCCGATTTTCTGCACGATGCTTGAAGATACAATCCAGTATTTTTTCATTGCATTTGAAGCAAAAAAATACGTTTCCATAGATGCAACTGTTTATAACTATTCAATAAACACCGGAATTTCAACAGGCACCCGCATTACAACCCTTTCGCAGTGGGAGCATATCTGCTCCGCTGCTTCTGTTTTCACCGCGCTGTTTGACGAAATAAGCCAGCTTCCAAAAGACAGCTTTTTGCCGGAAGAAATGTACGCCGTAAAAAAAGAATGCCGTGGAATGCTCAGAAAAAACATTCAGCAGATGGATTTTGTAACCCCGGAACTAAAAAAAGAAGCCCGCAATATTCTGTGCGAATACTGGGGGCATTCTTTTGTTCAGGAAGTTGAATGTGAAATAGAGACGGACGGTAATTCTACCGCAAGTTCCTAAAAACCTGCGCCGTACTGACTGTAATAATCATCTATTTCTTTTTTCAATTCGTCTGTAATGTACGTTTTATCTCCGTTTGTATAAAGCGCATCAACAACGTCTTTCATAGAAACAATTGCTTTTGCCGGAAATCCGTATTTTTCGGTAATTACGTCAAGCGCACTTTTAGACGAATCAAGAGCGCGCTCCATTCTGTTAAGACTTACGATTTCACCCACAATTTTAATTGCGCCCGGCTTTGTTTCCTGCGCTTTTATTTTCGGGTACGTTTCTTCAATCGATTTTCCGGAAGTCGTAACGTCTTCAATAATTACTACGCGGTCGCCGTCCTTGATTTTATAGCCTAAAAGCGCGCCTTTGTCCGCACCGTGATCCTTTTCTTCCTTGCGGTCGGAACAGTACTTTACTTCCTTTCCGTACATCCTGGAATATGCAATCGCCGTAGCTACGGCAAGCGGAATTCCCTTGTATGCCGGGCCAAAAAGAACGTCAAAATCATCGCCGAAATTATCGTGTATTGCATTTGCATAAAAGCCACCCAGACGGAACAGCTGGCTTCCGGTAATATACGCTCCGGCATTCATAAAAAACGGCGACTTGCGCCCGCTTTTAAGCACGAACGAACCGAATTTCAGAACTTCGCACTCAACCATAAAATCAATGAATTCTTTTTTGTACTGTTCCATTTTTGTGTCCTTTTTCTTTTTCAGTCTACTTTATTCGTAACGTATTTTTTTGCATTCTCCTGAACCGCGGCAGAAATAACTTCTTCCATTTTGTCAGTCAGGCGTTTTGCAGCAATCGTTTCCGGCAAATCCTTGTACTCGTCAATCGGAATTTCAGGTAGAAGCGAAAAATCATAAACGTATTTTTCCGTATGATTGTATGACCACATCGGGTCGTGCTTTCCAAGACCGTATTTGTCGTTTCCGCCGACTAAAACAGGCTGAACGCCGCATTTTGAATAATAAGCAATGCGTGCCGCACCTTTTTTATACGGATTTGAACCGTGCCTAGGAGTGCGCGTTCCTTCCGGGAAAATAATGACGTTGTTTCCTTCATCAATCGTCTGCTTGCATAGACCGCAGAGTTCGTTGAAATCAAGCGAATTTACAATGTAGCACTGCTTTATTACTCCGGCAAGAACAGTCCGCGTAAGTCCGCCGCGCACAATGCAGTTTGCATTCGGCACAAGCGACATAATGAATACAAAATCAAGCATAGACGGATGGTTTGCAATAATTACTTTTCCGTGAAGGTTTTTGAACTTTTCGCGGTCACTTACCTTTACGCCTACAGTTCCCGTAAATTGCATAAAATTGATAAAACCGCGGAATGAAGCAGAAACGAACCGGCGCGCCGCAATCTTAAACTGTTCTTTAGGGTGAACGAATACGCGAATCCAGGGAAAAACGAACAGCGCAAGGAAAACGCTTCCAATTCCGAAATACACATAGAAAAACAGTTTCATAAACGCGCGGTAAGTGTAGGAAAACCAGTTTTTTACTTTTGGAAGTTCGCGGTGATTATATTTTGCATCCAGTTCTTCTTTTGACTCTTTACTCATTTTTCTTTCCCTTAACTCTCGACACAAAATCCAGTACGGTTTCTACACCGTCAATTTCAACTAGCGTTCCGTCCTTGCCGGCACCCTCACCCAGTACGCAGGCAAACGCAAACGGCTTGTTTTGTGCCGGCTGCAATGCGCCGTATTCGTCAGGCACATATTCATCTGCATACACAAGAACGACGTTTTTTTCGCTTCCGCACAGTACAGGACTTGCAGCAGCATACAGCGCATCCCGGAAATTTTCTTTTGACGGATAAATTACCGAATATCCGCTTTTCAGTTTAAGGCATAATGTAGCCGCCGCAATCGGAGCGTTAAATACACTAAGGCTAAAACCGGCAGGAAGAATCTCTCCATCCTGAATTATTCCCCGGTTTATTGTAAATTCGCGCTCAATCTCTCCGCGGAATGAAACGAACACCTGTTTGTATTCCCTTGCAGAAGGAAATTCTTCAACAAGGTCGTGCAGAACCTGAACGGTCATTCTGGTAATCTGGCTGAGTCTTCGCTTAAAAAGCGGGTCTGCAAATTCCAGTTTTGGCTTTTCCTTTTGATTTTCTTCTGCAGGATGCCATATATGTACGTTTGAAACTGCTATCTTCATTTTATCTTATTTTTTTCTAAATACAAGAAGCGAATAAGCATTTGAACCAAGATTGTGATGAGCAGTCTTAAGCTCAAAACCAGCCTCAGAAATTGCATTTACCAGTTCCTCATAGCGGTACATCTTGCTGTTGCCGTTTGCAATGCACGTAAAATACAGCGACGTTGCCATAAGAGAGTATGAACTTGCCTCAAAATGCTGCTTATCCCACAGCGGTTCAAGGACGTAGACGTTAGTTTCCGGTGTTGCCGCCTCGTACACCTTCTTCAAAATTTTCGTTATCTGGTGAAGGCTAAAGCAGTCAAGGAACTGGCTCATCCATACTGCATCAGGTGCAGACGGAAGTTTTGTAGATGCGTCAAGAACATTACCCGTGCAGAAACCTATTCTGTCTGCAAAACCTGCGGCGGCGGCATTTTTTTCCGCAACGGCAGTCTGTCCAGGAAGGTCAACAATAGTCATCTTTACGTCAGGATTGTAGCGGCAGCAGGAAATCGACCATTTTGCCGTATTTCCGCCTATATCTATCATAGTACGCGGTTTTTCTGCAAAAACAATCGGAAGCGCTTCCGGAAAGGCAATGTCGCTGTAAAAATGGTCAAATTCGAACCAAGATTTTTTTGCCTTTTCAGGAAGCGTAGAAAGCGCCTCATAGACAGTCGTCCACTTGTCGCCGAATACTTTAAGACCTTCCGGCTTTCCGTTCTTAACGGAAGCCGTTAAATCCCATGCACCCTGATAGCATATATCGTTAGTAAACCAGAAATTTACCTTTGTTAAATCGTCCTCCAGAAGCATCCAGCCTGTTTTTCCGATAACAAAACGTTCTTCATCCGCCTGTTTTGCAAGCTTTATGACGTTCATTCCAAGCATCATCTCGCAAAGAACGCCTGCACCATACTCAGAAACGCCTGTTTTCTGCGCCAGCTCCTTACGTGAAATTCCGTCATCACCAGAATCTTCAATTGCCTTTAAAAGTCCAAGCTCAAGCATCGCACGTACTGCCTGAAAACAAAGCGGCGCAAACGCAATTTTCTGAGCCTCAAATTTCGCATCTACTGCACGGATATTATCTTCCCTAAAAGAATCCATATTAAAATAAGAACTGTCCGTTTTTTTCATCATACATTAAAAAATATAGTATATAGAATGATTTTTCAATCCCTGCGGACAGAAGGTAAAAACATCTGCCCGTTTGCAAACACTGCCTGTTTTCACTAGAATGAAAGCGAGGTATTTATATGTTATTTTCACCTGTAGAAATTCAAGAAACAGTAAGTATGTTTATGAAGCAGAAGCTTGACATCCGATGCGTAACGATGGGTATAAGCCTGCTTGACTGCGCTTCTGAAGACCCTAAGCGCGCTTGTACTAAAATATACGATAAAATTATGAAAAAAGCCGGTAACCTTGTAAAGGTCGGTCAGGATATAGAAAAGGAATTCGGCGTGCCGATTATAAACAAGCGTATTTCCGTAACGCCGATAGCCCTTGTTGCCGGCGCAAGCAGCGCGACTTCATACGTTGACTACTGCAAGACGCTCGACACCTGCGCAAAGGAACTTGGCGTCAACTTTATCGGCGGATTCAGCGCACTCGTTCAGAAAGGCATAACTCCGACGGACAGAATTTTGATTGAATCAATTCCAGAAGCGCTTGCCACAACTGACTTTGTATGTTCGTCCGTAAACGTTGGAACAACGAAAAACGGCATAAATATGGATGCCGTAAAACTGATGGGCGAAATCATCTGCAAGACTGCCGAGCGGTCAAAATCATGCGACGTAAACGGCTGTGCAAAACTTGTTGTATTCTGCAATGCCCCGGAAGACAATCCGTTTATGGCAGGAGCATTCCACGGACCGGGAGAAGGCGACAGCGTAATAAACGTAGGCGTTTCAGGACCGGGCGTAATTCTTGCCGCCGCACGTGAATACAAAGGAAAACCGATAAACGAACTTGCGGACGGCATCAAGAAAATGGCATTTAAAATCACGCGTATGGGGCAGCTTGTCGGTTCGGAAGCGGCAAAACGGCTCAATACAAATTTCGGCATACTTGATTTGTCTTTAGCACCGACTCCTGCGGTAGGTGATTCTGTTGCGCGTATTCTTGAAGAATGCGGCATTGAGGGTGCAGGAGCGCCGGGAACAACAGCGGCACTTGCAATGCTTACCGATATGGTAAAAAAAGGCGGCGTAATGGCAAGTACGAACGTTGGCGGTCTTTCCGGCGCATTCATCCCTGTTTCTGAAGACGAAGGAATGATTAACGCCGTAAAGCAGGGTTCAATTTGCCTTGAAAAACTTGAAGCAATGACGACAGTCTGTTCCGTCGGACTTGATATGATTGCAATTCCGGGCGACACGCCTGCAACTACTGTTTCCGGCATTATGGCTGACGAATTTGCAATCGGTATGGTGAACAACAAGACTACGGCAGTACGCCTTATCCCTGCTCCGGGTAAAAAAGCCGGTGAATGGGTTGAATTCGGAGGTCTTCTTGGCGGATGCCCGGTTCTTCCGGTAAGCAAATTCAGCTGTGCGGACTTCATAAACCGCGGCGGACGAATTCCTGCTCCTATCCATTCGTTCAGAAACTAACTGAACTGGAAGCAGACTATGACTTCCGGCTCTGATAAATATTTTGTATGCGGTGCTAATTCAGTTTCTTCTGTTATAGAAGAACTGAAAACGACCTGCACTCTTTCTGACTCGCAGCTGCTCAACATTCTGTCTACCGATAAATACGACCAAGAACTTTTTTCTGCGGCAGACGAAGTGCGGCGGAGCGTTTACGGCGACCGCGTTTTTATCCGCGGACTTATAGAAATCACAAATTATTGCAGGAACGACTGCTATTACTGCGGAATACGCCGCTCAAACGAACAGGCGGAACGGTACAGGCTTTCCGCTGATGAGATTTTCAGCTGCTGTCAGGAAGGATACGCTCTGGGATTCAGGACGTTTGTCCTGCAGGGAGGAGAAGACGCGCAATGCACCGATGAATTTATATGCGGAGTAACGGCGCGCCTTCACGATGCATTTCCTGACTGCGCAATAACGCTTTCTTTAGGCGAACGCCCGGAAAGTTCGTACCGGGCAATGTACAGTTCCGGTGCGCGCCGCTACCTTCTGCGCCACGAAACTGCTGATTTTGCCCACTACGCAAAACTCCACCCTTCATCTATGAGTCTTGAAAACAGAATGAAATGCCTTTCCGCCCTTAAAAAAATCGGCTTTCAGACCGGAGACGGTTTTATGACAGGCGCACCTTTCCAGACGGCGCATCATATCGTAAAGGACATACGCTTTATGCAGGCGCTTTCTCCTGATATGATAGGAATAGGTCCGTTCATTCATCACCGCACCACACCGTTTGCGCATTGCCCGGACGGTACGCTTTCCCTTACGCTAAGGCTCATTGCAATTTTGCGCCTTATATTCCCAAAAGCGCTTATTCCGTCTACCACCGCGCTTGCAACGCTCTGCCCAGAAGGACGGATTTTAGGACTAAAAGCCGGCGCAAACGTCGTTATGCCTAACCTTTCGCCGCGCACCGTCCGCAAAAAATACGAGTTGTACGAAAACAAAGCGCACGGCGGAATGGAGTCTGCGCAGGAACTGGATGCGCTTAAGAAAGCGGTAAAAGAAGCCGGATATAAAATCGTGGTAGATAAAGGAGACAGGGCAGGATTTTAAATTCCTGCCGGAAAAAAATGCAGTTTATTCCGCTAGGCAAACTTTCAAAAAAACTCAATGCGGCAGCCGTCCGCTTTATCGTAACAAACGAAATTCTCTGCGTCCAGCTTTCTGCGCATTTCAGAAAATCAGACGGCGACATATACGCCGTATTTGCAGACGAACAAAAACCTTCGGAAATCTACGGTATTCTGCGGCTTGGTACAACAGTCCTTCACTGTCTGCCGTTCGCCGAAGTAAAAACAGCAGCACCATTGCAGGAAAATTTTGTAAAGCTGCTTGCTTCTTTCCTCTTAAAAAGGCAGGAAGAAAAGCTGCCTCTCCCGGAATGCGTAAACGGTACTGCCGGAGGAAGCGCACTCATTATGCAGGCATTCCGGCTAATAGGAAAAAATCCGCGCCAGACAAACGAATACACCCTTATGAAACTGGACACCGCCGCGTTTTCAGCTATTCAGCCCTATCCGTTTATGCACGGCGAACAGCTTGTCCGGTGCAAAAAAGACGTTCCTGCAATTTACAAACAAAAACTCCTTGTGCTCCAGGAACTGTACGAAAAAGAAGAAGTTGTCCCGGACTGTATGACGTTCAGCGAAGATTCCTGCCGCCTGCGCCTTGCAAACGCCCTGCGCACGCAGTACATTCTTGCACTTGAACTGAACGGTCAGCTTGTGTCAAAAGCGGCGACAAGCGCAATCGGTTTTATGCACGTACAGATTGGAGGAGTATTTACCGCCCTGCCCTTCCGCCGCCGCCACTACAGCTTTAACACGATGTACGCGATCCTCCGAAAAATCTGCCGGATGAAAAAACAGCCAGTCCTTTTCGTAAAAAACAGGAATGCCGCCGCATTCGCCCTTTACAAGTCACTTCGATTCGTTCCTGTCTGCTCCTACACCATCGCATACTATTGAAAACAGCAGTTTGTCAAACGGTATATTATCTGCTAGAATTGCGTAACAGAGGTTTATTCACACTATGAAACGAACAGACTACATTTCCTGGAACGAATATTTTATGGGTGTCGCAGTTCTTGCGTCAAAACGTTCAAAAGACCCGAACACGCAGGTAGGTGCGTGCATCGTAGACAAGAACAACATTATCCTTTCAACCGGCTACAATGGACTTCCATACGGCTGTTCCGACGACGAATATACCTGGGAACGAACCGGCGAGGACACCAAATACAAGTACGTAGTTCACGCAGAACTGAACGCCATTCTTAATGCACAGGGTAAAGACCTTAAAAATGCGCGGATTTTTGTAGACCTTTTTCCGTGCAATGAATGTGCAAAAGCAATAATTCAGTGCGGAATAAAGGAAGTCATCTATTTATACGATAAATATGCCGACTCAAAGGAAACAATCGCCTCTAAAAAAATGCTTTCTTCCGCAGGCGTAAAAACAACGCACTTTATACCCGGCGTAAAGAAAATCGAACTGAATTTTGAACGATAGCATTTTTATTTTTCAAACAGAAATGATAAAAACTGCCGCCGTACTATTCACAGGATAAAAAAAATTATATAATAAGGCTTTAGTATGAATACTAAAGCCTGCCTAGTCCTGGCGAACGGACAGATTTTTGAGGGAAACAGTTTTGGAGCTTCCGGCGTAATTGTCGGTGAAGCAGTTTTTACAACCGGTATGACCGGCTATCTGGAAACACTTACAGACCCAAGTTATTTCGGTCAGATTGTAACGCAGACATTTCCGCTAATCGGAAATTACGGCGTAATTCATCCGGATTTTGAAAGCGAAAAAAGCCACGTGCGCGGCTACATCGTACGTGACTTATGCGATACTCCGTCAAACTTCCGTTGTGAAACAGACCTTAATTCCTTTCTTATTTCAAACAACATTATAGGACTTTCTGGTATTGATACTCGCAGGCTTACAAAAATCCTGCGCGAAGCCGGTGTTATGAACGGTATGATTATTTCCGGCAATTCTGAAGAAGCACAGAGCGCATTTTCCGCGCTTGAAAATCCAAAAGAAAAAGAAAAGCTTTTGAAAGAAATCAAGGCGTATACTATAAAAAATGCCGTAAAATCAGTCACGGGAAGTGCCTCTAAAATAGAAGAAAGTGCAGAAGCCGTTTTTGAAACGAGCGCAAAATACCGCGCAGTTCCGGTTACAAAAGACGGATTAAAAGTAAACGACCAGAACGAAGCAATGAAAAACGGCAGGGGCAAAAAAGTCGTCCTGTGGGATTTTGGCGCAAAGGCAAATATCCGAAGGGAACTTTTAAAGCGCGGCGTTGAAGTAGTAACCGTTCCGTGCGACACAAAGGCAGACGACATTCTTAAAATGAACCCGGACGGAATTATGCTCAGTAACGGTCCGGGCGACCCGGCAGAAAACGTCGACATAATCAAAGAAATCAAGAAAATCTGCGCAAGCGGAAAACCGATTTTCGGAATCTGCCTTGGTCATCAGATGCTTGCTCTTGCACGCGGCGCTTCCACCTCAAAATTAAAGTACGGACACCGCGGCGGAAATCAGCCGGTAAAGCAGCTTTCCACAGGACGCGTCTACATTTCAAGCCAGAACCACGGATATGCAGTGAACAACGCAAGCCTTCCGAAAAATGCAAAACTCAGCTTTGTAAATACAAATGACGGAACGTGCGAAGGAATTACATACACGGACATTCCGGCATTCAGCGTTCAGTTCCATCCGGAAGCAAGCGCAGGTCCGCTCGATACAAACTTTCTGTTCGACGATTTTGTAAACCTTATAAATAATCCTGCGCTGTTCAAGGATTTTAAGCCTGAGTTTGAACGGATAGACGCAATTTCATATTTTCAAAGTACCATAAAGCAGACAAAAGCCGCCGGCAAAGCGTCTGAATAACACCTTACAATCGACTTTTTACGGGAGGAATAATAAAAACTTTGCCTGAAATATCGTCAAAGTTTTTATTTTTAAGTTTGCGTTGCAAACTTGTATTATTAAATACTGTTCCTCATTGCATTGCGGAACAGTGTAAAAAAGTCAATCGATTGTTGAAACAATCTTCTTGACTTTTTATGGGAGTAACATTATGCCACTTAATAAAAACATACATAAGGTAATGGTCATCGGCTCTGGTCCTATCGTTATCGGACAGGCTGCTGAATTTGATTATGCAGGCACGCAGGCGTGCAAGGCTCTTAAAGAGCAGGGACTTGAGGTTGTTCTTGTAAACTCAAACCCTGCAACGCTGATGACAGATCATTCAATGGCAGATGCAATCTACATTGAGCCGCTTATTCCTGAAACAATCCAGCGCATTATTGAAAAAGAAAAGCCGGACAGCCTGCTTTCTACTTTGGGAGGACAGACCGGTCTTACGCTGAGTATGGAACTTGCAAAATCAGGATTTCTTGCAAGCCACGGAGTTCAGCTTTTAGGTGCGCGCCCGGAAACCATCGACAAGGCGGAAGACCGCCAGATGTTCAAGGATACGATGCTTTCTATAGGAGAGCCGTGCATTCCTTCAAAAGTCGTTACTACATACGAAGATGCAGCCGATTTCGTTCACAATGAAATCGGTTTTCCGGCCATTATCCGTCCAGCATTTACGCTTGGCGGAACAGGCGGCGGAATTGTCCACAACGACGCAGAGCTTGACGAAATTGCGCACAACGGACTTCACCGCTCCCCTATCCACCAGATTCTTGTAGAAAAATGTATTTCCGGCTGGAAAGAAGTTGAGTTTGAAGTTATCCGCGATGCAAGCGGAAACGTCATCACCGTATGTTCAATGGAAAACTTTGACCCGGTAGGCGTACACACAGGCGATTCTATCGTAATTGCGCCGGCAGTTACCCTTGCGGACAAAGAATACCAGATGCTCCGCTCCGCCGCGCTTAACATCATCTCCGCACTTAAAATTGAGGGCGGATGTAACTGCCAGTTCGCGCTTAACCCGGAAACGTTTGAATACGCCGTAATCGAAGTAAATCCGCGCGTTTCTCGCTCATCTGCCCTTGCTTCAAAGGCAACCGGCTACCCTATTGCAAAAGTAGCGGCTCTCATCGCCATAGGCTACAATCTTGATGAAATTCCAAACTTCGTTACAAAGAAAACGGCTGCCTGCTTTGAGCCTGTCCTTGATTACGTAGTCGTAAAATTCCCTAAATTCCCGTTTGACAAATTCGTTTATGCGGCGCGAAAACTCGGCACGCAGATGAAAGCAACCGGCGAAGTTATGGCAATCGGACGCACGTTTGAAGAAGCGCTTATGAAAGCCGTACGCGGTGCAGAAATCGGCGTAACGTCGCTTAATCTTCCTGTTTTTGAAGAAGAAAGTGACGAAAAAATAAAAGAACGCGTATCACAATGTACTGATCAGCGACTTTTTGCCGTGTTCCAGGCACTCAAGCGAAACATTATGAGCGTAGATGAAATTCACGCCGTTACAATGATTGACGAATGGTTCCTGAACAAGATGATGAAGCTTGTTTCTATGGAAAAAACATTTCTTTCTGTAAAGGATGGAAAGGCTGAACTTTCTGCGGATTTATATCTTGAAGCAAAGAAAAACGGCTATCCGGACAAAGTAATTGAAAAAATGACCGGCATTTCCATTCCGGGAAGCACGGGAATAATTACGGAAGCAGAAAAAGCCGCCACGCTTCGCGCAGAAGGCAAACTTGCACATATTCCTGCAACATACAAAATGGTAGATACCTGCGCCGGCGAGTTTAACGCGGAAACACCGTATTTTTACGGCGGATTTGATGCAGAAAACGAAGCGGCTTCCTTCCTTAAAGATATGGAAGCAAACAAAAAGCGCAGTTCAAAAGGAACGATTATCGTTCTTGGTTCCGGTCCTATCAGAATCGGTCAGGGAATTGAGTTCGACTATGCTTCCGTGCAATGCGTATGGTCGCTTAAAAAACTGGGCTACGAAGTTGCTATAATCAACAACAACCCGGAAACAGTTTCTACGGACTTTGACACTGCCGACCGCCTGTACTTTGAACCGCTTACGCCGGAAGACGTAATGAGCGTCATTAACACGGAAAAGCCTATAGGCGTTGTAGTTGCGTTCGGCGGACAGACTGCCATCAAGCTTACAAAATTCCTTGACAGTCAGGGAATACGCATTCTTGGTACAAGCGCAGACTCAATCGACCTTGCAGAAGATCGCGAGCGTTTTGAAGAACTGTGCGAAAAGCTTAACATCAACCGCCCGAAAGGACTTACGATATTCACCGAACAGGAAGCTCTTGAAGCAACAGCAAAACTTGGTTATCCGGTACTGTTGCGCCCGAGTTACGTTCTTGGCGGACAGAATATGATTGTTGCATTCAACGACGACGACGTAAAAGAATATATGAAAATCATTCTTGCACAGGGAATTGAAAATCCTGTACTGATTGACCAGTATATGATGGGAATTGAGCTTGAAGTCGACGGTATCTGCGACGGAGAGGACGTCCTTATTCCAGGAATTATGGAACATATCGAACGAACCGGCATTCACTCCGGCGACAGTATCGCTGTTTATCCAAGCTGGAATTTGAACGATGTCCTGCGAGAAAAAATCGTACGCCAGTCAAAGGATCTGGCAATCAAGCTCGGCACAAAAGGTCTTGTAAACATTCAGTACCTTATCTACAACAATGATTTGTACATCATTGAAGTAAATCCGCGCTCATCAAGAACCGTTCCGTACATTTCAAAAGTAACCGGCGTTCCGATGGTTGAACTTGCTACCCGCGCAATGCTTGGCGAAAAAATTAAGGATATGGGATACGGAACTGGTCTGTACCGCATTCCGCCGTACTTCGCGGTAAAAGTTCCTGTATTCAGTTTTGAAAAGCTGATGGACGTAGACACGCATCTTGGGCCGGAAATGAAATCAACCGGTGAAGTTCTGGGAATTGCCTCTACTATGGAAGAAGCGCTTTTCAAAGGACTTATAGGCGCAGGTTACAATATGAAGCGTTCCGGCGGAGTTCTTTTCAGCGTGCGGAAAACAGACCGCTACGAACTTCCTGAACTTGCGCGGAAATTCTACGATATGGGATTTAAGCTATATGCGACGGAAGGAAACGCAAAGACTTTGCAGGACTTTGGAATGGAAGTAACTGTCGTAAACAAAATCCACGAAAATCCGAACGACAATCTGCTTACGCTCCTTGATTCCGGAAAAATCGACTACGTCATCTCAACGTCTGCAAAAGGACGTGACCCTCGCGCCGATTCCGTAAAAATGCGCCGTCACGCAGTAGAACGCGACATTCCGTGCCTTACGGCTATTGATACGGCAAATGCGCTGGCAAACTGTCTTGCAAGCCACTACAGCGCAGAAAACGTTGAACTTATCAACATAAACGACTTGCGCACTAGCAAGCAGACTATCAAGTTCACAAAAATGCAGAGTACCGGAAACGACTTTATCATCATTGATACACGCGAGCAGTTCATAAACAACCCTGGAGGACTTGCCGTCCGCCTGTGTAACCGCCGCTCAGGAATCGGTGCTGATTCACTTGTTCTTGTAGGAAAAACGGAAAAAGCAGATGCTTCCATGAAATTCTTTAATCTTGACGGTTCAGAAGGAAAAATGGCAGGAAACGCCATCCGCGCCGTTGCAAAATATCTGTACGACAACAACATAAACGGCATTGCCGACAAGCACGACAAGAATGATACGACCGTTTCAATTTCAATAAAAACTGCATCCGGCATAAAAATGCTTACTGCCTACAAACTGAACGGCAAAGTATCTTCCGTTATGGTAGATATGGGAAAACCTAGTTTCACCGCAGAAAGCCTCCCGACAACGCTAAAAGAAGTTCCGCTGAACGTACCGGGACTTCCGGAAAAAGCAATCGTGAACGAACAGCTTACGGTAGACGGAATGAATTATGACGTAACGTGCGTTTCCGTAGGAAATCCTCACTGCGTTGTATTCTGCGGATTTGTAGATAAAGTTGACCTTCAGAAAATCGGGCCGGAATTCGAAAACAATCCTGTGTTCCCGGAACGTACTAACACAGAATTTGTGCGCGTCGTAGGTCCTAATGAACTTAAAATGCGTACCTGGGAGCGCGGAAACGGCGAAACACCTGCCTGCGGAACCGGTGCGTGTGCTGCCGTAATTGCTGCCGTTCTAAACGGCTACTGCAAGATGAACGAAAACATTACTGTAAATGTCCGAGGCGGAAAGATGATTGTAAAATACACTGGTGATTCGGTATATCTTTCCGGCAACACGGAACTTTTGTACGAAGGCGACATAACGATTTAGTCAGAAAAAATTGTTGAGTTTGTTTTGCAAATTAGTCATTAACCACTTGACAAAAGGAGCAATAAAATAGTATAAATTACATACGATTTATGTCTCCTTCGTCTAGTGGTTAGGACATCGGGTTTTCATCCCGACAACAGCAGTTCAATTCTGCTAGGAGATGGAAAAAGGACTGTTCATTAGAGCAGTCCTTTTTTTATGCATACGGCTGATGACTGCCGTGTTTTCTTTTAAGAGAAAATCGATTAGAATAAAAATATGCTTAATTCTTTTTTCGAATGGTTAAATTCTACGCATATCGCATTTCAGTCGGTGGAAGTTTCAAAGGCATTCCTTTTTTTCCTGCTTTTCAGCCTTATCGGCTGGCTGTGCGAAGTAGCTTATGTCGGCATATTCTTTGAGCATAAATTCGTAAACCGCGGCTTTTTGTTCGGACCTGTCTGCCCGGTCTACGGAACTGGCGGAATTCTCATTCTTTCACTTCCGCAGCAGCTGCAAAATCCTGTGTGGGTTTTGTATCTTGCAGGCGTATTTTTCTGTTCGTTCGTAGAATACGCCGTCGGATTCGGGCTTGAAAAAATCTTCCACACAAAATGGTGGGATTATTCAGACCAAACGATTACCGTAAAAGGACACATCATTCCCCTTCACCTTCACGGCCGCGTCTGCCTTAAAAATTCAATTCTTTTCGGATTTTTAACTGTCATCGTAATAAAATTCGTTCAGCCGCTTATAGAAAAAGCGATGGCATATTTTTCGGACACAGCCATCATTACAATATCAAATATCCTTCTTGTAATTTTTCTGGTTGATATTGTAGTTTCCGTAAACAAAATGGTCGATTTCAGCGTGCATGTTGCAAAACTCAAGGAACTGGGAGAATCTTTGAAAGACCGCTATCAGAACGAAGCCTGGTTTAAGGGTGAAAGCCTTTCGGAAATGTTCGATTCCATCAGGGAACGCTCACTAAAAGAAAAAGAAAAGTTCAGCAGCGCGCTCCTTGAAAAAATTGAAAGCGTAAACAGGCACAACCGTCATCTTGAGTCTTTTGTAAGGCGCTTCCCGACTATGAAAAGCGCGCAGTACAAAGATTCGCTCATTCACCTTAAAAAACGCATTAAGGAGTCCCTGGACGAAAAGCGTTCCAGAAAATAACGGGAAGTACTGAGTAATCGCTTCAAGTGTTAATCAGCACTTCCCTAACCCTCTATTGTTCTATTGCAGTAACGGTATAGTCCGCGCCTTCAACAGCCTGTTTTAAAAGCGCATCATCCACCGGTGAAGAAAGCGTTACTACGGCAGAACCGTTTTCGTGGCTTACAGCCGCAGACACAACGCCGCTTACTTTTTCAAGCGCATCTTTTACGTGCTTTTCGCAATGGGCACACATCATTCCTTCAATTTTAATCGTTTTTGTCATACGTAATGAATCCTTTTTTTGTGTATTTATTTCAGAAATATCATTAGACTTACCGGAACAGGTAGATGTAGTACACGCACAGCATGAACCGGATGTACATGCAGAACCAGAAGGACAGTCACCGCAACCGGTAGAATCGCCGCAGCAGCCGCCTTTTCCCTTAAAATGTTTTATTGAAGATTTTACTGCCGGTATAAGCAGCGCAATAAGAATTACAGCAACTAATATATTTCCCATAGTCTTTTCCTGCGCTCAATATACTGAATTTATATAAAAAAGACTATAGTTATCTTCATCTAACTATTTTGGCTCTAGTAATGCGGCGGCTTTCTGTTAGGAACATCACCCTCAAGATAATCGGACATATCGCGTAGTCTGTCCGAAATAAGTTTATTCTCTTTTTTGAGCATATCAATCGTCTTTGCCTGCTCAACGGCAACTTCCTGAATTTGCCGTACAAAGTCTTCCATAAAGGCAAGTTTCATCTCAATTGCCGTAAGCCGTTCTTCAATCTCAGTCATTTTCCCCTGCTCTTTTACCGCAAAAGCGGACTGTTCCTGTTACATTCAAAAGTTTTACAGCAGAAAGGCTTGAAGAATTCGTCCTGGCATCTGTTCCGTGTATGTTGAATTTTACTTCACCGTCGTTCAGTTCGTCTGCAACGTTTTTGCCGTAAACTGTCGCCACTGAATCTATATACTCGCCGTCGGTCATTTCCTCGCCGGTGAAAGCCGGTGCCATAAGCATATCAATGTATGACGCAAGTTCAAACGGAAGAAGCCCGTACAGCGCCTGAAGGTTCTGCAAACTGAACACAAGGCTTACGTTTCCGTCCGGCGAAAATACGATAATTCCTGAATCAACAAGAGGATTTCCGCTGGCGGCGGCAGACCCGGAAATTTGAAGTGATGTCTGACCGTTACTTTTTACGCGTACATTCTGAATTCCTGTAGCCGTAAGCACCTGCGCTATCTGCGCATCATCAAAAAAAGAACGAGTTTCGCCGCCTTTTTCTGACGGAAACACCGCAGAAAACAGTCCGCAGAACGCAGAACCGAATGAAATCGAAACATCAAAGTCCGCACCAACGGCAGACGGTTTTACCGATACGCTGCTTTTGCACGACGTAAAAAAAAGCGAAACAGCAAGAAAAAGAAAGACAGTTATTTGTTTCATCATACTATTTAAAGAACATCCAGAACGGTAAAGTTACGCTTACTCCTGTAGAAAATTCAAGTCCGCTGGCTGCAGAGCGCATCGGAGAAAGCGCCGCACCGTCAGTATTATTAAAAACCGAATAGTTTATGTCCTGCATAATGCGCACTTTTACGTCGCCTTTTGTAAGCGACGGCGTCATAAAGGAAACGCCTATAATTCCCGGAAATATAGAAGCCTTGATTTCATCGTCCGTGTCAGGCGCATAGGAAGTTCCGACTGTAAACACAGGACCGGCGTAAGCGCGCACATAATCGCCAAAATACAGCGAGAACAAAAGCGGAATCTGGAACGACTTTACGCCGAAATTCCAGCGGAGCATAGTTCCCAGTCCTGGAGAGAGAGTTTTTCCCTCGTAAACAACGTTCAGCTGTGTGGAAAGACCGCGGAAATTCGGCATAAAACGCTTTTCCGTAAAAACAGACCAGTCGAACGTAAGGTTCGCATCAAAGAACAGATTGTCCAAAAAAGCATTTCCTGTTCCGGAAGAAGAACTACCGGAAATCAAAGCTGTGTCTTCCTCATACAGCCTGGAATCACCCAAAAATTTTCCGCTGGCGGCATAATGAGTTTTCCAATAGTTTTCACGCAGGGAAGAAAGAATTACACCAGTGTTCGGTCCATCGCTTGCAGCAGAAATAAACTGCATATTCCCTACATACAGTCCTACGTGGGAAATCGAACCGTCGCCTGTCGTCCTGAAAAATACCAGATCGCCCGGCTCAAGCTTACTGTCGGGAATAATCTGCGAATAGCCGTACATCGCCTTTACCGTGCGCGGAAGCTGAACTTGAATTGCCTCGCGCGCAACAAAATAAACAAGCCCGGAACAGTCAAACGCGTCCGGTCCGGTTGCGCCGCGCACATACGGAGCGCCGACATATTTTTTTGCTTCGGTTATAAGTTTTTCCCTGCACACGCGGATTTCCGCCTCCGACATTCCGGAGGACGCAAAACAATGCCCCGGAAGGAGCAGCAGCGAAAGGACAATTCCAACACAAAAAAACAAGCGAATGCGAATTTTAGCAGTATCCATATTCTTATTATTGGCATATTTTACCGCTTTTTTTAGATAATTTAAAAGAACGGCACATTGAAAAAGGACTTTCTTGAAATGCTTTTAAACATTCAGATTGAACGGCTGGAACTTTCAGAGGCGGAAAAGACAATCGACGTAGACTTCCTTTCAAAAGGCGTGCGCTTTGACGTCTACGTAAAGGACGGAACAGGGCGCTGCTTCGACATCGAAATGCAGACCACAGACCGCAGGAACCTTCCCAAGCGCGCACGCTATTATCAGGGAATTCTTGACATCTCAAACCTGAACCAGGGCTTTGACTACGAGGAACTTCACGAAAGCTACATAATCTTTTTGTGCCTTGACGACGTTTTCAGGAAAGGACTTCCGATTTACACGTTCAGGAATGTCTGCGCAGAAGACGGAAAGACGCCACTGAATGACGGAACGATAAAATTCTTTTGCAACGCCCGAAAATATGATAAAATGCCGACAGAAAGGCTCAGGACTTTTTTCAGATATCTTCTTGAAAACAAAACCGACAATTCAAGTTTTGCAAAATCGCTTGAGGAAAAAGTCATACGTGCCAAAATCCCCGCCGAACAATAGAGGACACAGATAACTTTAGAGCAGGAAATGTATTTTATCAAAAAGCACACCCGCGAAGACGGCTATGCAGAAGGCTACAGAGTCGCCGTCGCAGAAAGGGAAGAAGCAGTTAAGGAAGCAATAAACTAAGCCCTGCAAGAGAAAGAACAGGCAGTAAACGAAGCATATGAAAGAAATAAATTGGAAAATGCCAGAAAAATGAAGGCTAAAAACATTTCTAATGATATAATCGCTGAATGTACAGGTCTTTCCCTGGAGCAGGTTCGGGAATTGTAAAGACTGTTTTTCCATAAGGAGTTACTCCTCCTGCAAAAAATATTTCACGCTTTTTTTCCCTGCCTAAAACTGCTATAATGTGCGTATGTCGAACGTAAAATATGCGCCGGAAGAGCCGATTGCGGCTATTGCTACGGCACTTGCACCGGCGGCGCTTGGTATTGTGCGCTGCTCTGGAAAAAACTGCATTGAACTTGTTTCCGCTGTTTTCTCTCGCCCTAACGCACTGCGCGCCGCCTCTGGCAACACTCTTGTTTACGGATGGATTATAAGCGGCGGCGCAAAAATAGATGAAGTTATGGTGAGCGTCTATCGCGCGCCCAAAAGCTTTACCGGCGAAGATATGATAGAAATCTCCTGCCACGGAGGTCCCGGTGTAGTTATGGCAATCCATTCGCTTCTTTTAAACAGCGGTTTCCGTCAGGCAGAACGCGGCGAATTTACATTCCGAGCGTTTATAAACGGAAAAACCGATTTAACAAAGGCAGAAGCAGTGCAGGAAATCATAGACAGCCGCACCGGAGAATCACGAAGCCGAGCTGCCGGCCGTCTTGCAGGAAATCTTTTTGAAGAAATAGACGCGATAAAAAAACTGATTATAGACACGCTTGCTTCTATTGAAGTAGAAATCGAATACCCGGAAGATGAAGAAACAATCGCAGATTCGTTCGATATGCAGAACTTAAAGCAGGCAGAGCGGCGGCTTGAAGCGCTGGGAAGTACCTGGCAGGGAGAAAAGCTTTATCAGGACGGAGCGCGCGTCGTGCTGTGCGGCCGCACTAATGCCGGAAAATCAAGCCTGTTCAACGCAATCCTTAAAGAAGACCGGGCAATCGTTTCCGACATAGAAGGAACAACTCGCGACTGGCTTGAAAGCTGGGTAGATTTTGACGGAGTTCCTGTCCGGCTTTTTGATACGGCAGGACTTAGAAAGACAGATGACGTTATAGAAGCACACGGCGTAGAACTTACAAAAAATTTAAGCCAGGATGCAGACGTCATCCTCTATCTTGCGGACGCATCAGCAGGTCTTACGCAGGACGACACGGCGTTTCTTTCCGAATGTACGGAGCCGGTCGTTTTCATATGGAACAAATGCGACAAGACGGAACGAAAAACGCCGCTTCCTCCAATAACAGAAATCAACCCTAAAATCCACGCCGTTCTTGAAATAAGCGCGAAAAACGCCTTTGGTTTTGAAAAACTGTATGCGGCAGTAAAAAACGTCCTCACAGACGGAATTCCTTCTGAACGCGCTCAGGCAGGACTTGGTTCTGCACGCCAGAAAGCGGCTGTTGAAGAAGCGCTTGAAAGCGTCCGCCATTCCATTTGCGCTGCACAGGACGATTACACACTTGATGCAGTAGTTGAAGATTTAGAGAACGCGCTTAATTACCTTGGAGAAATTACCGGCGAAGTTTCTGCCGACGATGTACTCGGGTCAATTTTCAGCCGGTTCTGCGTAGGAAAATAATTTTTCACTTAAAGACTGACGTTCTGATTATTTTTACTTTATTCACCCTGCTCACGGAAAAAAAGCGAATCTCGTTGTCAGGTTCAAGCTGCATACGCACAAGTGCGTCGTTTGTATGCTTTGAAATCATAAGCGGTTTTCCCAAATACACTAAAAGACGCGAAGAATCATTATCCGCAGGAACTGTAAGTTCTATGGAATCGCCGGAATCTATCGTATTTTCTATAAGACGAAGTTTCCCGGCATAATTCATTCCGTCTATCTCAAGTATTTCAAGACGCACTGTTTCCGGCTTAAGCTGTTCCTCCGTTACGATAACGTTCCGCTCAATCCGCATTGCAAGACATTCGCGCTGCTGTTCCGTAAGTTCAAGTTCATCAAGTTTTTTATAAAATCCTTCCTTGATTTTAGTTCCATCCTCCGTTTTTTCTGCGTCACAGTTCGTCTGTGCTTCCGTCGCAAAACGTCCTTCAAGAACATTCCTGCCGCTTCGCAAAACAGGAAAATCAATTGCGTCGTCCGTTCGTTTAGGCGTCCGCACTGTTCCCATAAAATCAAGTCCGCAGGAACGGATGAATTTTTCTGCGTCATCGTCAAGCGGAATGTTCATAACGTATATTCCGTCTGCAAGCTTTGCCTGAATGTATGGCGCAATTCCCGGACTGTTTTCAACTACGCGTGCGCTTTTTTCATTGACTTTAAGCACGTAACCCTTGTAAAGAATTGCCGATGAATACGAACTGTACCATTCTTCAATATTCATCTGAAGGCTCTGCGGAATTTCATACGCAGAATAGCAGGAAAGAAGCGCATAAATGTCCGACGGAGTGCTGTTTTTGTCAAATGCGCGGCTCACGGATTTTCTCGTAACTTCAAATTCCGTAACCGTGCTGGAAGCCGTAACATCCATGAACGAAACAAGCGGAATAAGTTCCGTAAGGGAAAGTCCCGGCATAACTGTAATGCTTGTTCCGGCGTTTATGTTCAAAAGACCGCGCTTTGAGCCTGGCTGCTGCGGTTCGTTTTCCTGCATAACGCCGCTTTGCACATACATATTTTCTCCGCCCTCATCAGTACCGTAAGGAACAAAAAGCCCGAATTCAATCGCAGAATCAATAACTGCGTCCGCCGTGCCTGAAGTAATTTTTGCATCTGAAAGCGAACGGGTATGCGCTTCAAGAATTCGCGAAAATGTACTCTGTGCCGGACGCCGGATTTCAGCCGTATTGTTCAGGAGAAAAGCCGTCCGCAAAAGGCTGGAACGCGAAAAACCTTCCGGCGGAACAGTAGCCACAATGTCAAGAAGAAGCTGTGCCTGCGAACGCAGGCTTTCACGCCCGAAATGCGCGGCGGACGCAACGGAAAGATACGCATATTGCCTGCATTCCGGAAGCGAAGCGAATTTTGCAAGACGCTTTTCGTCAATAGAAAGTCCTTTTTCACCAAGACGGGCAATTCCAAGATTGATGAGCGCATTCAAAATCAGCGAAAGGCATTTTTCTTTTTTTGGAAAAAACTTTCCAAGCCGCTCAATATCCTTTTTCTTTATGGAAAGATCGTTCCGGCACAAATCCGGATAAGATTCAATATATGAAAGGAATGACGCCAGAAACAGCGGAGAAAGCGTAAAATGCACGTCAAGGTTACGGCTTATACATTCAGGACGGCGGAAAAGGTGCTGTACGCCTATAAACGGAGAAAGGACTTCCTCCAAAAGCGGATTTACTGCAATTACGGAAGAATTTGCTTCCGAATCTTTATAAGTGTAGATTAAAAGCCGCTCGTTCAAATTCAAAAGTTCTGAATAAATATCTGAAAGTGAATGTTCGCCCGAAAAGAATTCTGCAAGTTTTTCCTGCGTAGCAGACGGCACAATCGAAATTGCAGAGAGCATTTTTATGTCGAACTCCGAAAGAAATGCAGTAATAGTTTTTTTTGTCTGCTCCTTGCGGAAAATGGAACTCAGCTGTTCGATAAGCCTGTCTTTATTGAACGGAGTGTGAATTTCTCCAAGATATATGCGTATAATCTCAAAAAAACGCTCGTCCGGCATTGTAGCAAGGCTTTCGCGCCAGCGGATTATCCGTTCAACCTTAGGGTCAGCTGTTTTTCTGTTATTTGTATTCATTGCACGCTCCGATTCCTTCCTGAAGTTCGTTCAAATCGTCCTTTGTCGTATACCGTATTATTCTGTATGAATATCCTTGTTCCGCAAGAAATTTCTGCCTGTTTGAACCAAAATCTTCTTCCACGGTACTGCGCGTAATCAGCGTAAAAAAGCGCGACATCCTTTCCTTAGGACGTAGAATACGACCAAGACGCTGCGCCTCTTCCTGACGGCTTCCGAACGTTCCTGAAACCTGAATGGCAACTGACGCATCCGGAAGGTCAATCGCAAAATTAGCAACTTTAGAAACAACAAGAACATGGATTTTTCCGCTGCGGAAATCACCATAGATTTTATCACGTTCGGCATTAGGCGTTTTTCCGGTAATGATGGGCGCATTAAGACGCTTTGCAAAATCCGCAAGCTGTTCAAGATACTGACCTATTACAAGAATTTTATCCTGCGGATAACGGTTTATAATTTCCTGAGCAACTTCAAATTTCCGTGGATTTTCGCTTGCAATCCGGTGTTTTACGCGCGCCTCGGAAACTGCGTATTCAATCTCCTTTTCTTCCGGCAAATCAAGGCGAACTTCAACACATTCTGCCGTTGCAATCCATCCGGAATGTTCAAGTTCCTTCCAGGGAACGTCATACCTTTTAGGGCCTACAAGACTGAACACGTAGCCTTCACAACCGTCTTCGCGTACAAGAGTAGCAGTAAGTCCCACGCGCCTTATCGCCTGAAGCTCCGCTACAACGCGGAAAACAGGAGCAGGAAGCATATGCACTTCGTCGTAGATAATGAGTCCCCACGGACGTTCGCGGAAAATAGAAAAATGCGGATACGGTCCGTCTTTTTCCGGACGCCAGGTAAGAATCTGGTATGTTGCGACCGTTACCTGCTTTATCGTTTTATTCTCGCCGGTGTATTCGGCAATCTGTTCTTCCGTAAGGTTTGTTTTATCAAGCAGTTCCTGAATCCACTGGTGGACGGCAGAAATATTCGTAGTGATGATGAGCGTACTTGTTTTAAGCAAGTCCATTATCTTCATTCCTACAATCGTTTTTCCTGCACCGCAAGGAAGGACAATCGTTCCAAATCCTGTTCCCGGTCCTTTATTTCCGACAAGAGCAGAGGCCGCCGCATTCTGATATTCGCGTATTTCAAACGGTTTTCCGGCAGCCGTTACGCTCCTGAGCTGAAAATCAAGCGGTTCGCCGTCTTCCAGCTGAATTTCATCTTTTACCGGCCACAGCGACTGAAGAAGAAGCTGCTTAACAGTTCCACGGTCAGTAAGTTTAAGGGAAAAGCAATAATTTTTTTCTTCGCTAGAAAGTTCTGTCTTTACTGAAACGGCATTTTCGTCATATGCACACGGCACAAGATATTTTTTTGCCTGAGGATTTGCCTTTATTTCAAGAAAAACCGGGCGATATTTTGTAACAAGATACAAATACTGCTCATAAACAGCTGTTCCATCCTGTTTTTTTGCAGATTTTACCTCTACGCAAGGTCCTGGAATCATACGAAGCTTTCCGAACCGTCCGGCCGTTTCCGTAATCCATAAAGAAACTGACTGAGGAACGTCGTAGCGCGCGTATTTCTGAAGGACGTTTACTGCATCCTGCGGCATAAAGCCTGCACTTGATGCGTTCCATAAAGAAAGCGGAGTCAGTCTGTATGTATGAAGATGCTCAGGCGAACGCTCCAGTTCGGCAAAAGGAATAAGCTCGTTACGGCATTTGTCTGCAAGCGGTGCGTGCACGTCAAGAAGAAGCGTCCTGTCACTCTGAACAATCAACGGATTATCTAATTGCATAACAAATAATTATAGCGAATACAGGAAAATAAAACAATGAAAGAAAAAAGTAATTCCTGTCCGAGCGGAAGTAAGAATAAAAAAAGCACAAACCGTTGTTTATTGCATGTTATACGATTTTTAACAGATTCTTTATTTGTAAATCAACATATTTTACAACTTTTATATCTGTGTTTCTTTCAAATAAATTAGAATCATGCTTTTCATTTGTTTGAATCAATATTTTTATTGGGAACTCTTTTCCCTTAACAGAATTTTCTAAATTGAATATAGCTTCGTCTATAGTTTCCGTTTCTTTTTGAATTTTTATAGGAATTAATGTTTTATCACTTTTAATAAAGCCATCTATTCCTTTGTTTCTTTGAACAGGAATTGCATTAAGTAGATTTAATAGATTGGTTTCAAAAGAATTCTTTTCAATATATGAATTTATACCTTTTGAAAGAACCCCTGATTCTGAAATTATCATTTCAGAAAGGCGTTTATTTGAAAGAGATATAGCATCGGGATTTTTATCTATACCTATAAACTTTCTATTTAATGATTTTGCTGCAACACAAGTAGTTCCACTTCCACAAAATGGGTCAAGAACAATATCATTTTCGTTGGTAACTAATTCAATAACACGTTGAAGGAGTTTTACAGGCTTCTGAGTTGGATATCCGCATCTTTCTTTAGCCTTAGGATTTAAAAAAGGGATTTCCCATACATCAGACAAAGGAACCCCTTTTTTAACGGTTGAAAGTACAACATTTCCTTTTGAATCTTTTTTATATTCAGATTTTCCTTTTGAATTTCTTACTCTTTCTTGTAAAATCTGGTCTATATTTGTAGAAGGTGAATAATCTGTATAAAACTGATTAAATTTAAAATTTTTTGTTTTGCTGTAAAAATATATATTCTGATGGGCATTTAAAAGCCCTTTTTTTGAATTAGACCACCTTTTGTATGACCATATAATTTCACTTTGGAAATTCTCTTCGCCAAATACTTTATCTAGTTCTTCTCTTAAATAATGTGAGGCATATCTATCACAATGAAGAAATATAGAACCATCATCTGTCAATACACGTTTTATTTCCTTTAGTACTGAAGACATAAAAGTAATATATTCATCTATTGAAGAAAACTTATCATCAAATGAATATTTTTTTCCATCAGTTCTGGAAGATAGTTCATGTTCTTTTTGTGAAAAGAATGGCGGATCCAAGTAAACAAGATTGATTGAATTAGAGGAAATAGAGTTTAATACTTTGCAAGAGTCTCCACAGATAACCGTATCTATAATATTATCATTCATACACAGGAGTCCTTTCATCTGCAATTTTTTCAAGAATTTCTTTTAAGTCAAATCCAGTATAATTCTTTATAAAATTCCATGCATCATCACCTGCATAATATTCACCCTTTATACCTTCATATAAAGTCTTTAAAGTTTCTTGAATACGTATTGCCTGTTCTCGTTGTGGATAATAAAACATAACACGAATGGGTTTGTATCCTTTTTGGCTAATAACCTTTACTCGAGTATGTTCCTTTGTTATATGGTCACCATCAGTTGTTGCATCTCTCCATTTTATTTCCAATGCATCGCTTTTATTCAGAAAATCTATTTCATAAGTAGCTGGCTTTTTTCCAAGAGTATTTGGAATACGAGTTTTACTACCATTTGGAAATTTATGTTTTAGGCATAAAACGGCTGCTTCTTCAAGAAATGAACCTGCATATTTATATACGAATCGTCCTTTATTTTGATAAATATCAATGAGATTACCTTCGGATTCAGATATACCTAAAACTCTATAAATCAGAAAATGAGAGTTATCATCAGATTTGATTTCTTCAGTACGCTCATCAATTTTTGAATGCAATTCAGAAGCGTATTTATCTGAAAGAGATTTTATTTCTATATATAGTTGCTTATCCATATATATATATAGTCTAATAAATTTCTAAAAAAAATTCTATACAAAGATTTTTGCGCCCCAATGCGGGCGCCGCCTAACAGTCAGATACCTTGATGAAAATATGAATCTTGTAAAAGAAGAATCAGTTGAAAGCTGCGTCAAAAAAAATACAGAAGATTTCTTCCCGACTTTTGAAGAATTTTACAGCACATGGTCAGCCCTTGATTCTAAAGAAAGAGTAAATTCATCTTCATCATGTAGTTCTGCAATATCCTGTGCATTTACATTAATATAAACATTAAGTTTTCCATTATTTTCAGGAATAATACGAGCTATTTTTGATTCAGCAATAATTGATTCTCCCGAATTTATTACCTGAAGTTCCTCTATATATCCTTCACAAGTCGATTTTAAAACGGTTTGCTTTAACTGAACTTTTAATCTCTCTATATTTGCTTCAATTTCTGAAACAACCGAATTATTATAATCTAATTCCTCAGAATATTTAACCAGATTGTCTGAAATGAAGTTTTCAAACTCGATTTTTGACTTATTAAAGTTATTTTCAGCATCCTGTAGTTCCATTTTGCTTATTGTCTGTGGGAACAACTTTGTTGCAACTTCATATTGAAATCTATAAGTTTCCATTTCAAACTTTAATTTTTTTATTTGATTTATAAAATAAGTAAATTAATAGGTCAAATTTCGAGTTTTAGATAAATTTACAAAAAAAGGCAGTCTCTGTAAAATTTGAATAACCACAGACAAAAATACGGAGAAATGCCATAACTGAAGAGAGCCTGATTACATTATATTGCATAGTGGATAATTTTATCCATAGGTTTCTTGAAACTTCCACGGAAAAAAAGAATCTTGTGCTGTATTACGGAAGGCACAGACCAAAACTCAGGATGCCTGTGGCAGATGTCGTCACATTGAATCTTGTAATTTCTCTTGTTCAAATATTTTCCGTTTGCCATAATACACATATCAGACTGTCTGCGCCTCAAATAACGGTGCAGCTGTTACAGGAGGAAATTTTTATGCCGATGATTGAAGCAAAAGTAACGGTAAATCTGCCGGAAGAAAAAAGAAATGTATTGAAAGCCGAATTAGGAAAGGCAATAACCATTATAGGAAAGCCGGAAAGCTATCTTATGATAAACCTTATAGACAAGCAGGACTTGTATTTTGCAGGAAAAAAGCTTGAAAAAGGTGCTTACGTTGAGGTAAAAGTTCTGGGAAAGGCTGACCATTCAAAGACAAATGAAATGACCGCCCGCCTGTGCGATGTTTTTGAAAGCATTTTAGGAATCCCGCAAGATGCGGTATACATCAGCTACTGGGGAACGGACTTTTGGGGCTGGAACGGAAGTAATTTTTAAGGAACCGTTGGGTATTATTCAACTTTCCGTACATAGAACGGCATTGAAAACTCTTCTATACACTCTGTGCGTTTTCGGCCGTTTTGGTTCAGGCTTGTTACTACTGCAATGCAGAAAAGAGGCTCTTCTTCTCCTTTTTCGGCATCATAGCTTATGTTCAGGCTTTCCGGAAAAAACAGTTCGAGTTTTTTAGGTGTATTTGTGTACGGATTCGGAAGGTTTATCCATTCGGAGCGCGGTGCATAAACATATTGCTCTGTAAGCGGAACAAGAAACACACCGCAGACATCTCCGCCAAGTTTAAGGCCGTTGCCCTTTATACAGAGAGGACGCCCCTGATAGACAACGTTCATGTCTGTCTGCCCTGCAGAAAAACTTTTTACTTCTGTAATGGATATTTTGGAATTATGAACGTAAATATTAGACGGTGATATGTTTTTAAGGAGATTTTCCGCTGATTTTGACGGTGTAAACTGCAACTTGAAATGCTCTGAAATTTCACGGGAACTCATTGAGCTGTCAAGGCTTCCGTCTATTGCAAATCCAAGTGTTCCAAGCCCCAGAAGGTCAACTGCATAACCGTCGGCAAGTGCTTCTTTGGCAGCATTAGAAAGAACCTGTGCTGCATAAAAAAGCGTCTGCGGCGACAAAGTACTGCCCCTGTCTTTTGCTTTTGCAATGAGCTGTTCAACAGTACGTGTCCGCTTCTTGATTTTTCCTATATATCCGCCGATTTTGTTTCCGTCTTTATCCTTAAGGTTTGAAGGATATATTGAAACAAAAACCTTGCCTTTTGGATTTTCAAACGTTCCGAGTTCTTCTTTCATTTTTTTTCTCCGTATTTTTTTCTGAAAATTTGCCTGTATGACTAGTATATCAGCATAATGCTGATTAGTTAATCAGCACACCGCTTGCTAGACTAATCAGCAGACCACTGATTAGTTAATCAGCAGTGTACTGATTAGTCTAGTCAGCATACCACGTCCTAAACTAGAAAGCAGACCCTTTACTAGACTAGAAAAGGGTCTGTTATATGGAGAGGTTACAGCATATCTTACGGAAATATTACAGAAAGTCTTGCGGATATATTCATAATGCATATACGGATATAAACAAGGCCGTTACATTACTGTATAACAATCGTAAACATAGGAGCAATTTACAGTCGTCTTAGGGAAGTGCTGATTAACACTTTGAAGCGATTACTCAGCACTTCCCGTCAAATTGCCGTAAGTCATTGACTTACGGCCAATTTGCTACATTCAAGGTTAACACTGAAAAATCCTCAATAGGATTTATTCAGTGTTTCCTTAGTGAATGAATTTTTCCGTGCGTATACAAAAGTGCGTTACAGGAACTGTCTGTAATGTCTTTTTCCAGCGTACATTCAAAAAAGCCCAGACGGCATAAAATCAAAAGAAGATTGTGAAATGCCGGAACAGATACAAAACTGTAGAAAAAATCACTGTCGCTTATCTCTATGCGTTTTCCAAAACAGGAAGAATTTACGGCAGGTATTCTTCCGGCGAAACCGGACTGCCTTGTTTTAGGACTGTCTGTGACAACCTGAATAAAACAGCCTTTTCCAAGTTCAGGTATGTAAAAAGAAGGAATGGAATCAATGACATCACTGCAAAATGAATTTTCAATTTCTGAAAAATCAATCCAGTTTTCAAACAGTTCGCCCTGCAGAAAATCACATACAGAATCAATCTGACGGATTTTTTCCTGCGTTGTTTTAGGAGAATTCCAGTACCGGGCGTTCAAATTAAGGTGGGGAACAAGAACGGCTGCATCAAAACTGTTAGGCGCATGTGCTGCAATATCAACGGCTTCATGTATTGTTTTTGCAGAAAGAAGCTTTTCTGCAATGCCTAAATCCGCCTTTTCAAGAACGGGAACGTTTTCTTTTGGAACGCTTGAAAAAAATTTTGCTTCTGTATTTTGTTTTGGTGCAGTATTTTTTTTGTTTTCATTCAAGGATGAAAGGTGAAAAGCCATATACCGCCTGATTACTGCCGGCGAAAATATAAATCCGTTTTTATATACTGCGATATTTTCCAGAATATATTTTTCTTTATGGTCAATATCACATAGAATTTCTTTTTTTATATGTTCCGCATAATCCTTATTGTTTTTTGCATCCGGCATTATTCCAGAAATCCTGTATGCAAAGTCCTCAGAAAGAACTGGTTTTTCTACCAGAAACTTAATAAGATTACGGTAGGATTCCGGAAGGTCTTTAAACCAGATAAGGAATGCTTCTTCCATAGATATAAGGCGGCTGGCATAAAAGCACAGCTCTTTACAAGGAAGCGTAAGATGGTCGTTTTTTTCTGACGTATGAAACACAAGCCTTCTAAGCCGCCTTTCTGTAAACCAGTCGGTTCTGCTTTTATACAGTTCTAACACTTCCGTTGAATACGGCGCATTATGCAGATAATCTGATAATTTCTTCCGTTCTAAATATTGCATATTAGTTTTTATTTCCTTGAATAAGTATTTTTACATTTAAGGTTAACACTAAAAAATCTCAATAAGATTTATTCACTGTTTCCTTAGATTATTCTACCATGATATGTATTGTCAATCGACATAACTTGCCGCATATTTTTCTTGACAGGTCTGAGTGTTTCGTGTTATAAAGAAACAGTTGTTGCGGAACAAGTGTTGCGCAACCAAAACTAATTTTTTTTGTAAACTTTATTATTTACAGGAGTTATCGTATGCCGCCAAGAGCAAAATATTCCAGGCAGGAAATAATAGAAAAAGCAATCGGCCTTATTAAGAGGGAAGGCGCCGACAAGCTTACTGCACGCGAACTTGCAGCAGAATTGGGAACTTCTTCAAAGCCTGTCTTCATAGCATTTGAAAATATGGACGAACTTAAAAAAGCCGTGTTCGACAGTGCACTGGGGCTTTACGTTGCGTTTCAGGAAAATTTTTACGAACCGAATCCGTTTAAAAAATGCGGAAAGACATACATCACATTTGCCATCAAAGAGCCTAATCTGTTCCAGTTTATTTTTATGAAGCCGCGCGAAAAAACAGTTTCGCTATCCGAATATATGCACAAACTTGATTCAAACTATGAGGAAACTGTAAAAATGATTTCCCGGACATGCGGCGTATCTATAGAAAAGGCAGATACGCTCTATAAAAATATGTGGATTTTCAGTCATGGAATTGCAACACTATGTGCTTCCGGTCAGTGCATCCTATCTGAAGAAGAAATTGAAGCACTGCTTTCATGCACATACGATATGCTTACAGCAAGGGTTTAAAACAAACCTGATTCTTAGGAGGTATTTATGAAAAAAATGACAAAAAAACAGGTATTCATCCTATACGGCATTATCATTGCCGTGATGTTTGTAACTGTGTTTCTTGTAAACCTGACTATCGGCTATTCAACCGTAAAAGAAGCGCTTGTTTCAGGCGGAATGTTTACTGCTCCGGTAGCACTTTTAGGTGCAGGAACAGGTTTTATGATTCTTTTTCTGGGTGATGCCGACGATGCATTTGAAAACGGAGCAGAAGAAGATGATGTATCAAAAGATAATTTTGTAAATATCTTCCGTTCTAATAAATAGAATAGAAAAGTTAAAAACAAAAAAGGCAGCCCTAAACGCACTTCAAAAAGTTACGTAAAACGGCTGCCTTTTTTTATAAAAATACCGGATTAGTCTTCCATTTTTTTGTATGCATCAAATTCAGCAAGCATCTCCGGATTTTTGTTCCGGTCTAAAAGGCTTACTGCTACTGCAAATACAAGACATGCAATAAAGCCCGGCAAAATCTCGTAAACGTTAAAAATTCCGCCCTTAAGGTTATGCCACAGAACGACCGTTACGCCTCCTGCTATAAGTCCTGCTATTGCACCTTTATTTGTCATTCCGCGCCAGAACAGTGCAAGAATTACAAGAGGTCCGAACGTAGAACCGAATCCTGCCCAGGCATAGCTTACAAGACCAAAAATTGAACTTGCCGGATTAAGTGAAAGTACAAATGCAATTGCTGCAATTACAAGAACGGTAATGCGGCTTACATTCATAACTGTCTTTTCGTCTGCGTTTTTATTTATCAATCCTTTGTAAATATCAAGACTTACTGCACTTGATGCACTTAAAAGCTGGGAGTCCGCCGTACTCATAGAAGCGGCAAGAATTGCACACAGGAAAAGACCTGCAATAAACGCAGGGTACATCTGCTGCATTGTTGCACTGAAAACAGTTTCCTCTGCACCGCCGGAAAGAATCATAAGCGGATTTGCCAGATCGCCGCCTGCAAGATAAACGGTACCAAGAGAACCGATTATAAATGTTCCGATATATGCAATTACCATCCAGACTGTTCCTACACGGCGTGCAGTTTTAATTTCTGCATTCGAGCGTATTCCCATAAAGCGGATGATGATGTGCGGCATTCCAAAATAGCCGAGTCCCCAGGCAAGTGCAGAAATAACTGACATTGCACTGAACGATTTGTTAGCTATAAACTTTTCTGCCATTTCTGCGCCGAACTGACCGTTTACAGCACGTACGCTGAAATCAGAAACTTTTGCCATTGCTTCAGCAGGTCCGCCAAGTGAAACTACTGCTATTACGGCAGAAAATACGAATGCAACAAAAATAAGCGCACCCTGTATAAAATCAGTAGTACATACGGCAAGGTAACCGCCTAAAATCGTGTAGGAAAGAATAACTACAAGCCCTATTACAAGACCGATATGATATTTAAGTCCGAATACCGAATTGAACAGTTTTGCACATGCAACAAAACCGGATGCAGTATAAATCGTAAAAAACAGTACGATAAAGAAAACTGATATAATAGTAAGAAGATGTGTTTTGTCCTTAAAGCGGTTCGTAAAAAATTCAGGAATTGTAATTGAATCGCCGAATGAAATAGTACATTTGCGAAGCGGCTTTGCTACAAACAGCCAGTTCAGGTATGTTCCCACAATAAGACCTACAGCCGTCCAAAATGTTTCCTTTACGCCGCCAAGATAGCAGAGTCCCGGAAGTCCCATTAAAAGCCATGCAGACGAATCGGACGCTTCTGCACTAAGTGCAGTAATCCACGGCCCTACTTTTCTTCCGCCTAAAAAGAAATCCATAGAACTGTTGTTCTTTTTTGCACTCCGTAATCCGATGTACACCATAAAACCAAGATACAGTACAAATGCAATTATCTTGGCAACAATCTGAGCAGACATAAGTTCTCCAGTCAATAAGTATTTATAAGTATTTAATAGAAAAACATTTTAAATAGAATAAAGATGTTAATCAACATTAAAGCAGCAAAATATTACAATATTATTGTCATTATGATATAGTAAAAATATGCAAGGTAATACAAATTCTCTTATTAACATACACAACTGTCATATAGAAAACAAAAAAGGTACTGTCCTTCAGGAAATTTCCTGGGAAATGAGGACTGGCGAAGCGTGGCTTGTTACAGGCCCGAACGGCGGCGGAAAGGCTGACTTTATAAATGCACTTTCCGGCAACTTGAAATTCGTTCCGAATACGGCGGATTTTGACGGAAAAACACCGCTTTATTCAAACCGTTTTGAAAAATCAGTAGAAGTTGTTTCCCTGGAACGTGCCGCAAGCCTTATTCAGGAAGAGCGCGACCTTGACGAAAGCGAATACATTGAAGGAGGCGTTGACATAGGGCGGACAGGGCGCATTTTTATTGCAGAAGCACTTACCGGTCCTATAAAAAAAGGCGCAGAACTTCCAGAAACGGCAAGACGGCTTGAATCGTTCCCGGAAATAAAGCTGTGCGGCGTAGAAAAAATCCTTGACCGCGGACTAAAATATATGTCTACCGGTGAAATCCGCCGCACCCTTCTTGCACGCGCCCTTATCTCAAAAAAACAGCTTTTGATTTTAAGCGACCCGTTCGCAGGTCTTGATGCAGAAAGCCGCGCAATTCTTCTTGACTTCTTCAACACAATTGCCTCAAAGCAGCTTTCTGACGAAAAATCAGATGCAACGTTCCCCCGCATTATTCTTGCAATGGAACGCTATGTAGAAATCCCTGAATCAATCACCAATGTCCTGGAATTCTCCTTGGGCGCGGTTTCCTTTTGCGGCACGCGTACTGATTTTGAAAAAATAGTACAGGCTCGTGCAGAAAAAACGCTTGAAACGCGCGAGGCAGAAAAAAAGGCATTTGCTGAATCCGTAAAAAAAATAAGTGCGGAGGTAGACAACGTTTTAGGCGTAGATACGGCGATTGAACTTCCAGATACGCTAATCGAAATGAACGACGTAAATGTCGGCTGGGACGGTCATGCCGTTCTGCGTCATCTTAACTGGGCGCTCCACAAAAACGAACACTGGCTTATACGAGGTCCTAACGGCTCTGGAAAAACGACTTTTCTTGAACTGATTACCGGCGACAATATGCAGGTTTTCAGTAACGACATAAAGCTTTTTGGAAACCGCCGCGGTTCGGGAGAAACAATCTGGGACATAAAGCACAAGCTTGGAATAGTAAGTTACCGCCTTCACGTTGAATACCGTATGCTTGGCGGAACGCCGCTTCGCGATGTCATCATGAGCGGTTTTCACGATTCAATAGGACTGTATCAGGCTGCAAGCGATATAGAAACGGACGCGGCGGAAAAATGGCTTTCGCTCGGCGGATTTAAAGGGCGCGGCGGAGAACCGTTCGGAAGCATAAGTTACGGCGAACAGCGGGCAATACTTATTCTGCGTGCCGCAGTAAAGTGTCCGCCTGTTCTTATTCTTGACGAACCGTGCCATGGACTTGACGAACAGTTCCGCCAGAAAATCCTTGACCTTCTTGAGATTATTGCAGAAAGCGGAACGACGACTCTTCTTCATGTAACGCATGAACCTAGTGAAGTTCTTGAATGTGAACATTCCATTCTGGAGCTTATTCCGAATGCAGACCCGATGTACAGAATTATCAAAAAATAAGGATTAGGGAAGTGCCAGATATGAAGCGATTTTTAACTTTTCTTTGTGCCCTCACAGCATGCATTCCGCTTTGTGCCGGCGGAAAAAAGGATAAAAAAACAGACACATTCACAGTAAAAACGACCGTAATCAAGCCTTCCTACAGAAAAAAAATGCCTTCAGGAGAGCCGGTTCAGCTTTCGGAAGTCTGGGGCTGGGTTATGCAGGGAAAGGAATCGGAACTTGACTTTGACTTTCCGCTTACAGACATAGGCTATTTCGCCGCTGACGTAGACACTTACGGAAAACTTGATAACATTCCTGACAGAAACATCCTTGGCGGATTTCCCGGACGCGTTCACCTTGTCCTTGTGTGCGACAGTAAATCGCTTACGCATTTTATCCTTGACCCGGCATTTGGTCTTCGCGACAGGCTGATTGCAGATATTCTTGCAGCATCAGAACCGTTTGACGGCATTCAGGTAGACTACGAACTTATTCCCGGAAAAGATTCCGATAATTTTATGACGTTTCTAAAACTGCTTTCCGCAGGAGCACGGAAAAAAGGCAAGCTTTTTTCCGTATGCGTTCCGGCGCGCGTAAAAACAATTTCTGACGATACGTTTTCCTACCCGAAAATTGCTGAACTTTCTGACCGCGTAATGATTATGGCTTACGACGAACACTGGTCAACAAGCCTTCCAGGTCCGATTGCTTCTGTTTCCTGGTGCGAAAAAATTGCCGGTTATGCACTTACAGTCATTCCGCCTGAAAAACTTGTAATGGGTCTTCCCTTTTACGGACGTTCCTGGGCAAATGAAAAAACGGCGCAGGGCTGGTATTTTTCCGGCATAAACAGAATTATAGATCAGTACGACTCCGATAAAGTTGAATACATCAATGACATTCCTACTGTCAGAATAAAAATGAAAGTAGACGTTACATGCTGGTTTGAAGATGCGTATTCTACCGTACAAAAACTGCGCCTGTACACCTCACGCGGCATCTCCTCTGCAGCATTCTGGCGTATAGGACAGGAAGACCCGGAAATCTGGCAATGGATTACGCTTTCAAGTGCAGACTGCTTGAATTCCGGGTTATAAAGGCGTTCCAGAAATTCCTTGAGTGCAATTGTCTTGTCACGCGAAAGAATGCGTGCCATCAAAAGCAGAAAGTTGCACATATTAAACTCAACGTTTCCCATTGCACCCGGAATGAAATTCGTAAAGCCTAAAATACCACCTGCTGATTTTCCGAACATCAGTGCAAAACCAATAAGCCAGTATATAAAAAGTGAAATTCCTATGTCAGTAAGGTTTTTTATTGCAACATTTATACTGTTTTTTTCCCTTGTAAGTCCGGACTCAACCATCTGAAATCACGGCTGCATGAAAAAAACAAGTGCGCCGGAAACCGCAACCCATAATGCATCAACCATATTCTGCATAAAAAACTCCAGCCTCTCTCCGGACAAAAAAAAACGGCACCGACAAAAATCGGCACCGTTACCATTACAGACGGTTATATAGCCTATAAGTTTTTCTGTCAATATTTTTTGCGAAAAAAAATACTGTTTTCAACCATACCGAAAGGTTTTCAGGCTAATTCAATGCGTTTGACCATACTAAATCCATTTGTTATAATTGTAAGGCTATGGAAGTATTTTTAGGGGTTTCAGCGGCAGACGGAGCCGGAATAGGTTCTGCATTTTTAATTCCCGACCAGATAAAAAGAGCAATTCCTCAGACAAAAATCTCAAAAGAAGATATTGAAGAAGGATGGGAACGATTTACAAGTGCAAAAACAGCCGTTGCCGAAGACATCACCGAAAAACTGTCAAAACTTCCTGTTGACAAATCAACTGCAATCCAAAGGGAAATTTTTGAAGCATACATTCTTATGCTGAGCGACCCGGTTTTCCTGAAGGAAGTACGCACAGAATACGAAACTACACTTTTTAATATTGAATACACGCTGAATTTTAAGTCAGAAGAATATGCGGCGCGTCTTCGCAATGCCGGAAACGACTATCTTGCAGAACGCGCACAGGACATCACCGATATTTTCGGGCGCGTCCTTGATGAAATGCTTGGAATACACACGTTCGACATAAACGAAGTTCCTGACGGAAGCGTAATCATTGCATCGTCATTAAGCCCTACGGAAACAATCATTCTTTCCAAGAGGAAAATCGCCGGTCTTGCCCTTACAGAAGGCGGCATTTCAAGCCACGTAGTCATTCTTGCCAGAAACTACGGAATTCCTACGGTTGTAGGACTTCACGGCACAAGCCTTCGCAAAAAAGTACAGAACGGACAGATGGTAATCGTTGACGCAGAGTGCGCAGAACTTCTTGCAGACCCTGACGAAGAAACGATAGCCCAGTACCGGAAGACAATAGAAATCCGCCGCAAAGAACAGGAATTCCTTACCGAATACCTTGATAAGCCGGCTCTTACAAAAGACGGAGAACGGTTTACGCTTTATGCAAACATCGGTTCGCCGGAAGAAGCAGAAACGGCACTTAAAGCCGGCGCAGACGGAATAGGACTTTTCCGCACGGAATTTCTTTATATGGCAAAAGCAGACACTTCCCACCATGCAGCGGCGCGTTCGTTCAACGAAGACGAACAGTTTGAAGCATACAAGCACGTTCTTACCGTTATGAAAGATAAACCTGTAACAATCAGGACGCTTGATGCAGGCGGAGACAAGCTTATAAACTCGGTGGACATTCCTTCGTTTAATGAAAAAAATCCGCTTATGGGAATGCGTGCAATCCGCCTTAGCCTTGCCTATCCGCAGGTTCTTAAAACGCAGCTCAGGGCTTTGTACCGGGCAAGCGTCTACGGAAAGCTCAGGATTATGCTTCCGCTCATAACATCGGCAGAACAGGTTGAGCAGAGCCTTGTAATTGTAGACGAAGTAAAAAAAGAGCTTGCCGCGGAGAATATTCCGTTTGACGATAAAGTTCCTGTAGGAATAATGATAGAAACGGCTGCGGCCGCCCTTACCTCTGACTGTCTTGCAAAAATAAGCGATTTCTTTTCACTTGGAACAAACGACCTTACCCAGTATACGCTGGGCGTTGACCGCGAAAATTCAAACGTTTCAGGACTGTATGATGAATTTAATCTTGCTGTGCTGAGGCTGATTGCAATAACAATAACAAACGCAAAAAAATACGGAATAAACCTGTCTGTATGCGGCGAAATGGCAGGCAGGCACGACAGCATTCTTGTTTTGGGCGGACTTGGAATACGTTCGCTAAGCATGAGTCCGAACCTTATTTCCCGGACAAAGCATCTGCTTTCGCAATTTACGGTTGCCGAACTTCAGGCAATTTCTTCAAAACGGTTGAACAAACTGTAATCTTTTCAGGCGGAAAAAATGGCTAAAAAAAAGGCAAAACCCGACTTCTCAAAACCGAAAAACGCCGGTAAAATTCAGGAACTCCTTGAAAACACGGAAGAACGCGTAAACGGTGCGGCAAAAAAACAGTATGAAGGACTGCCGCTTCTTGTCATTGCCGGAAGACCAAACGTAGGAAAATCTACGCTTTTCAACCGGTTTATGCAGCGTCGTCTTGCCATCGTTGACCCTACGCCGGGCGTTACGCGTGACCCTGTAGAAGGAACTGCGATGATAAACGGAAAACCTGTTCATATCGTAGATACCGGCGGATACAAGCTTCAGCGCGATGAAGGAACAATGGAAGCAGTCCTTGACGAACTTGTTGTAGAACGTTCGCTTGAAATGATAGAAAAAGCCGATGTCATCCTTCTTCTTCTTGAAGCAGGACAGATTACCGGCGAAGACGAAGAATTCATAATCCAGCTTCGTCCGCACTGGAATAAAGTAATTGCAGCCGTAAATAAAACTGAAGGCGGAAAGAACGAAAGCGTTTCATGGAACTATGCACAGTTCGGATTTAAAAACCTGTTTTTCATATCCGCAGAACATGGCGATAACATTGCAGACCTTTCAAAATGCCTTGTGTCAAAGCTGGATTTTTCAAACGTCCGCGAAATTACTGAAGAAGAAATTCCTATCAGAATTGCCCTTATGGGTAAGCCGAACACCGGAAAATCCACCCTTTCAAACAGGCTTACTCACTCAAATGCATCGATTGTAAGCGACTACGCCGGAACTACGCGCGACACGATAGAAGGCGGTTTTTCCTACGGCGGAAAGAATTTCATCGTACTTGATACGGCAGGAATCCGCAGGAAGGCAAGGGTTCACGAAAACGTAGAATATTACTCTGTAAACCGCGCCATAAAGACTCTTGACCGTTGCGACATCGTTTTCCTTATGATAGATGCCCAGGAAGGGCTTTCCGAGCAGGACAAAAAAATATGCAGCCTTGCATTTGAACGCGGGCGCGGAATAATCTTTATCCTGAACAAATGGGATACGCAGGAACAGGACAGAAAGACGTTTAGAAAAACCCGCGAATGGATAAACATTATGTTCGGGCAGATGGAATATGCGCCGATTCTTCCTCTTTCTGCGCTTAACGGCACGGGTATAAAAGATTTACTTAACGAAGCAATCGAAATATACAAACAGCTCAATCACAAGGTAGAAACGGCTGCCCTTAATATGGCACTAAAAGACTGGCTTTTCAAATATCCGCCGCCGGCAAGCAAAACGGCGCATTTTAAAATCCGCTATATGACGCAGAAAAGTACAAATCCGGTTAATTTCCTGATTTTTGCAACTCGCCCGGAAGTTGTACCGGAAACATACATAACGTTCCTTAAAAACCGCATCCGCGAAGATTTAGGATTTGATAAAATTCCAGTACAGTTGGAAATGAAAGCAAGCCGCCAGAAATGGGAAGACAGGTTCGATTCGTGATGTTTTCTATTGGTGAAGTTGAGGAATTGTCAGGAGTAAAAGCTCATATTCTGCGTTACTGGGAAGAAGTAATTCCCGGATTTGCGCCTCAAAAAGACATAGGCGGACGCAGAACTTACACGCAGCGTGAACTTGAAATTATCATGCGCCTGAAATTCCTTATCTACGAAAAAAAATACACGATTGAAGGCGCGCGTAACCAGCTGATTGCAGACGCAGACGCCGTAAACGAAAAGGCAGATACCGTAAAACAGATTCACGAACTCCGTAAGGAGCTCACTGAATTATATACTCTTATAAAAAAACACCGCTCATTATGAAAGAAAACTGGTACGATAAATTCAACAGAAAATCTGAAGTTGCAGACTCAAAAAACAAACGCAAGGAATTCAACAAAGAACGAGACAAATTCTTTGAAGCAAAACGCAAAAAGACTTTGGAAAAACATCAGGATCCGTCTTTTTCTCAGAAAAAAGTTTCCTGCAAGATTGACGGAATTATAACCGAAACAGAACACCTTTTCAGCGCTTCTTCCCTGCCCAAAGATTCAGTTGAAATACTGAACAATTTTGACTCCGTAATCCAGAACGTCCGCCCTTTGAACAGCCGGCAAATCCTTAAACTGCCTAAAGATATCCGAGTCCTTTCGCATCAGCTTACAGACGAACGCAGCGTCCGGCGCGTAGGATATATGAATGCCGCAGAAGAACTTTCCGCTTATGTGCGCTATTTTTCCTGGTGGAACCTTGTACGCTTTACGCGGATTTTTTCAAATCTTCCCGAAAATGCTTTTTCCCTTAAAGACGGAGATGCCTGTATTGACATTGGAAGCGGTCCTCTCACCGTCGTTACTGCATTGTGGCTTTCGCGCCCGGAACTTCGGAACAAAAAACTTACGTTTTACTGTATGGATTTGTCGCAGAGCGCCCTTTCGCTTGGAGAAAACATCTATCTTTCGGTGGCGGCAAAAACACCGCCAAAAGATAAAAATGCAGATGCCCATTGGAATATCATAAAAGTAAAAGGCGGCGCAGGAACTTTTATAAAACGCAAGGCGGCCTTTATTTCCTGTGCAAATATGTTTAACGAAATCCGTGAAAATTCGGAAAGCCGCCCGGACGAATTGGCTCAGGCACAGGTGAAAACGCTTCTTTCCTACGCAGACGAAAATACGTCGTTTTTTATTGCAGAACCGGGAATGCCTGTAGCGGCGCATTTTGTAAGCCTTATGCGCGGAAAACTTCTTGAAAATAATTTTCATATTATTTCTCCGTGTCCGCACGAAAAAGACTGCGCAATGAGCGGACTTCACGCCCGGTTCGGCGGAAGCGCAAAATGGTGTAACCTTTCGTTCACCACGGAAGATGCACCGCAAAAACTGCTTAAACTTTCAAAAGATGCCGGCATTCCAAAAGAACGCGCCGTAGTAACATTTATTTTTGCAAAAAGAGAAAATTTTGTAAAAAAAGAAATTGTGCGGGATGAAAATAGCATTTCAAAATCACCAGACGGAAAAACCATCCTTCCGCTTAGAATTGCATCAGATCCGATATGGCTCCCAGAAAACAGGCAGGGATTTTACGCATGCAGCCGGCACGGTCTTGTAGTCGTAGTTAATATGACGCACAAAAAACTTATCAGCGGTGATAAAATAAAAGTGTCTATGCTTAAAAGCATAGACACTCTGCCAAAAGATAAAAAATCAGGTGCCGTTGAAATCAACGTGTAGGAAAATTCCTGATAAAATTATTTAAGTTCTTCGCCGTTGCAGACAAAGGCTGCTGCACCCTCACCTACGTACTGCTTATGAAGGACATCCATAATTCCTGCAACGCGTTTTTCAATTTTTTCATTGCAATAGATGATAATCATAACGTTCAGCTGAGGCCATACAGGGTCACCCATTTTTGGTGATGTATTTCCCTGCCCCATTATGTTTTCTATTTTAGTGAACTTGCACTTTTCATTTTCTTCCTTGCAGGCTTTTTCAAAATAATCTATAAAATCTTCTTCAATTGCCTGTGTCAGAAATACTTCAATTCGTTTCACATATTTCTCCAGTAAAAAATCAATGAATTAGTTTGCAACGCAAACTTTTTAAGAACCAGCACACCTTGCTTCTTGAAGCCAGGTTGTTGATTGCACCATCTTTCAAAATATCAGTCTGTCCAAAAAGGTGTCATGCTGAAGTTAGCTTTAAGCATCTACACTATATTATGGTACATAGATTCTGAAATAAATCCGGAATCTATGCTTTGAACTTATTAGACAGCCCGATATAAAACATTATTCTGTCTTATCCGAATCGCCGGCATTCTCATTTTCAGCAGTTTCTGCTTCTTTTGATGCATCCAGACTGACCGGTTTTTCTTTAGCTTCAGCCGCTTTCTTTTCAGCACGTTTATGGCGCTTTATAATTTCAGGAAGCTCGCGCTCTTTTCTTGCAGCTTTACGGCGTTCTTTTGCAGCCTTGCGTTCAGCATTTGTATTGAAAATGTAGTAAATTGAAGGCATTACAAACAGCGTCATCAAAGAACCGAATGTAAGTCCGCCAAGAACTGTAAGTCCGATAGGCTGCGTCATACCGCCTGTTTCTCCAGGGAAGAATGCCATAGGAATCAAAGAAGTAACAGTTGTAAGCGTACTCATCAAAATAGGACGCAGACGGTTTCCTGCAGCCTCAACACAAGCCTCGTATAACGGATAACCACGCTTACGAAGCAGGTTCGTATAATCTACAAGAACGATACCGTTATTAACGATTGTTCCTACAAGTACGAGCATACCAATAACTGTAACGACGTTCAGCATCTGTCCTGCAAGCAGGTAAATCATAATTACACCGATGAAACTTAACGGCATTGTAAACAGAATGATGAACGGATCCTTGAATGATTCAAACTGACTTGCCATGACAGCAAATACAAGAATGATTGCCATAAGAATGATGATTGAGAAGTTTCCGACAGTTTCAAGCATATCTGCAAAAGCACCTTCGTATGAAACAAGAATATTCTCATCAAGAACGACGTTTTCACGGATAACTTTTTCAATTTCTGCCTGAACAATCTGTAGTGAAATACCGTCTTTAGGTTCTACAGAAATACGGATTGTACGAGTCTGGTTTTCGCGGTTGATTGCAACAGGTGCAAGTGATTCTTCATAGCGCGCAAAACTTGCAAACGGAATGCGCTGCCCCATTGAATTTGTTACGTACAACTGTTCCAGATCACCGAATGTCTGCTTATCCTTGTCATCAAGACTTATATCAATATCTATCTGCGTACCGTGGTCATCATAGCGGCTTGCAGTTTTTCCGTTTATAGCCGCATTCAGTTCAGAACCTGCTGTATATGCAGTTACTCCAAGCTCATACATACGGTTTCTGTCCATATTGATTTTCAATTCCGGAAGACCGTCTTCAAGATCCATAGTTGTTTCATTTACGTAATCTTTTGCCTTGTCGCGGATAACTGCCTGAATTTCCTTTGCAGTTGCACGCGCCAGGTCAAGGTCATCTGTCTTAAGTACAATATCAATAGCTGAATTTGCAAAAGCCATAGAACCTGAACCAAACGTAAATTCTGCTCCAGGGAAACTGTTGAAATACTTACGGATTTTTTCCTTTGCAGAAACATCGTTATCCCAGCCTTCCTGTCGCTCATCTTCTGAGTACAACGTAATGCGAAGAGTTGCTGTATTTGAATCTGAAGAACTGCTTGAGAACATTGAACCGCCTACAGCAACAGTTGAATATTTTACACCCTTCAAATCATTAAGAACGTTTGCTTCCATCTGCTGAATAACTTCCCGCGTTGCTTCAAGCGTTGTTCCCTTAGGCATTTCAAGAGAAACGGAAACAGATGTTTCTGCCTGTGCAGGCATAAATATAAAGCCGATGAACTTGATTGCAAAAATACTCAAAATGAAAAGAACACCGATTCCGCCAAGTACAATACGCTTGTGGTGAAGTACGAATGCAACGCCCCTTGCGTAAGATTTATCAAGCCATGAGAAAAAGCGTGTCATTGCCTTGTCAAAAACACCAAGGAATCCTGTCTGCTTGCGGTCAGAAACTTTTTCAATCTTAAGATATTTTGAAGAAAGTACCGGAACAAGAACGGCTGCAACAATCAGGGAACAAAGCAGGGAGAATACAATTGTAAACGCAAATGCTTCGAACATCTTTCCCATCATTCCAAGCATTTTACGGAACATAATCATAGGGAGGAAGATACAGACTGTTGTAAGAGTTGATGAAGTAATTGCACTTATCATTTCTTCAGAACCAAGAACTGCCGCAACCTCAGGCTTAGCATCACGTTCACGGTAACTGAATATATTTTCCAGAATAACAACTGAGTTATCTACAAGCATACCGATACCCAGAAGAAGTCCTGAAAGCGTCATCATATTGATTGAAAAACCGCAGAAATACATAAGACAAAGCGTAATCAAAACCGAAATAGGCATTGAAAGTGCAATGATAAATGTACTCTTAAAGCTTCTCAAGAAGATATAAAGAACGATAACGGCAAGAATAATACCTTCTACCAGAGATTCAACAACCTGATGAATAGTATTGTTGATGTCATCCGTAGTATTGTACGTTTCGATAAGCGTTACGTCTTTAGGAAGTTCCTTTTCAATCAACTTAAGCTGCTTGCGTACTTTTTCTGCCGTAGTAACGGAGTTTTTTCCGCTCTGCTTCTGTATCATCAGCATAACAGACGGTTTTCCGTCAAGATATGCTTCTGAAGTTGTTTCTTTGTAACCTTCATATACATCGGCTATATCGCGGAGCATAATGGAAACCATCTCTGGTTTTCCGCCACCGGTAGATTTCTGCTTGTATGAAACAACAGTTCCTTTGATATCGTCTATAGATTTATATGTTCCTTCTGCAGAGATGGAATAGTTTGAATCGCCGCTTTCGATTGAACCGCCGGAACTTGTTATGTTCTGCGCGCCAATCATCTGCGCAATCTGCGTAATAGTTAAATCGTATGCATCAAGCCTGTCGCGCGGAACGTCGATAAGAATTGCCTTTTCGCGACCACCGCTTACGTTTGCAGAAGCAACACCGTCAATCTGTTCAAGACGCGGCTGGATAATGTCATCTACATAGCCGCTCAATTCCTCCGGCGTTCGTGAACCTGTTACGACAATTGCCATAATCGGCATCATAGATGGATCCATCTGGAATATAATTGGTGAATCCGCATCATCAGGAAGGTAATTGCGCACCAAATCTATCTTATCGCGTATATCATTGGCGGCAACATCCAGATTTGTGCCGTACTCAAATTCGAGCATAACCATACTTGAACCGGTAGAAGATGTTGACGTCAGTTTTTTCAGACCGGTAACACTTGAAAGAGAACTTTCCATTGTTCTCGTAACGCTTCGTTCAACTTCCTCAGGTCCTGCATTTGAATAACTTGTATAGACAACCATATACGGAATATCCATATCAGGGAACAAATCCAGCGGAAGCGAAGTTGTACAATAAATGCCGAGCGCAGACAACAGAATAAAAATAATCAATGTTGTCGTCGGCTTTCTAACTGCTAATTTAGATAAAGACATAACAGCCCCTTGTTCTATTAGAATCTCTGAAACATGATTTTACGGAGATTTCCTACTCAGTAATACTTACGATATTAACCTTAGCACCGTCTGTAAGAAGTGCCTGACCTTTGATTACAATCAAATCACCCGGAGTAATACCCATTTCAATTTCCTGCTTGTCATCAACGCGAATTCCTTTTTTTACAGGACTTGCCTTTACGGTATTTGTCTGCGGATCAATGATATATACGATATCTTCATCATTTCTTGTTACAACAACGTTGTTAGGAATGACTATTGTATTTTTCTTTGAATCTGTAACAAGTTTGATGCGGGCATACATTCCGGCACGAAGACGCGGGTCTGTAGGTTCCTGAATAAGCTTTATTCCCAAAGTACGTGATGTCGTATCAAGAACCGGGTCAATTTCTACAAGAGTTGCAGGGAATTTTTCTCCCGGATATGCATCAAACGTAAGTTCTGCTTTCTGATACATTGAAATACGAGAAATAAAACGTTCTGCAACGTTCGTCTTGATTTCAAGTTTTCCTGTGCTGCTTATTTTTCCGATGGAAGTAGATGCAGAAACTGTAGAACCTATGTTAAGCGGAAAACTTGTAATTGTTCCTGAAACAGGTGCCTTTACAGGACTGCTCTTGTAATCCATACCAGGGCGGCTTGCATCAACTTCTGCAACAACTTCGTCCTTCTTTACTTTGTCACCGATTTTTACGTAAAGCTTTGAAATCTTACCGCTCTGAACATCCGGGAATATATCAACGCTTGAAGCAGCCTGAACGTTTCCTCCGAACTCAAGATAATCATCAAGCGTACGCGGCACTGTTTTATATGCATTTACTGCAAAAACCGTTTCTACTTTTTCTTCAGCAGCAGGCGCGCCGCCCTTCTTAGAACAGCCGGAAAACCCAGCCAGAACAACAGCTGCAGCACCTGCAGCAAGAATTTTATTCATCTTCATATCTTACTCCTATACCTGTTCTCAAAAATTCAGTTTATTCTTCCCTGCATAAAATCAGTGAAGGTTCAAATTCAGCTTGCTTTCCAAATCAAGCAGTGCTGAAATATAGTTAAACTTTTCGTTCATAAGTCCAAGACGCGCCTGATTCAGCGAATTCTCGGAATCACGAACTTCAAGAAGCTCCTGCGTACCGTTGTTGTATGCACGGAGCGTTGAATTATATGCCTTGCGTGCAAGTTCCACATTACGCATCATTGCTTCAATGTTCGCCTGACACTTATACAGATTGTCCACAAGCGTATGAATTTCAATCTCCGTATTCTGAACAAGCTGCTCAAGTCCAAGTTCTGCCTGAGCAATCTGCTGTTTTGTATCCTTCATTTTCTGCATGTTTGCGCTGAATGGAAGCATATCAATCAAATTTGAATACACAAGTGTGAACGAAAGACTTCCGTTATCGGTTGCATCTCCCAGCGAATTCCATTCACCGCCAGCATATACAATCGGCTGGAATCCGTAATTTACAGAAAGGCTCGGCGTAAAGGTGGAAAAGCGGCTTGCATTCAAAGAAATATTAAGAAGTTCGATATTCTTTTTCAAAGAACGTACTTCATCATTGTTTTCAAGATATTTTGAAACAAGTTCGTCTGCATTTACTTCAACAAATTTGCTGTCTACCGTTCCTTTAAGTTCAATGTCCGTTCCGAACGGAAGTCCAAGAAGGAACACGAACATATCTTTCTGCTGCTTGAAAGACTGTTCCGCAGAAAGAACTTCCGGCTTCTGGTTTTCGTAGTTTACCTGAGAATTCAATACGGAAAGTTCCGGCACAAGTCCGTTTTTATAGTTGATTGAAGCCTGCTCGTAACGTGCTTTTGCATTATTCAGCTTGTCACGCTGAATGTTCAGGCTTTCTTCCTGGAGCAGAAGTCCGTAGAACATCTTTTTTACGTTTATTTCCATTTCCTTTGCTGTCTGTTCCCAGGAAATCTCGCCTGCTTCATAACTTGCTTTTGCAGCACGGATGCTTTCTATCATGGCAAGATTGAAATTCCACTGCGCAGAAATGTTCGGTGCAATTACCGCCCAATGCAGTTTTTCCTCGTCTGAAAAACCAGCCTCAGAAACAGCCAAATCATATTTTGATGACGGAAATGATCCACCTTTTTCCAATGCACCAAGACGCGCTTCACTGATTATAGTCGAACGGATTGTATCATACGTAGAATTTTCCGTTGTTCTGGAAGCCGTTGCGCTTACACCCAGACTCGGCAAAAACGTATTCCATGAATACATATTTGCACGTTTTTTCATTTCCAAATCAATTGCTGCAGATTTAAGCGACTTATTGTTTTCCAGCGCGTATGCAACAGCATCATCAACCGTAAGAACAACTTTCTCTTTCTCCGCTGCGTCCTGATTTACAGCATCGCTTTCCTGGCAGAAAACAACACTTGCTGCCGCCAACATAAAAAAGACGGCAATTGTTTTTACATTTGTGTTTTTCATTTATGCTCCTATTTTATTATATTTAGTCAGACTCTTCGTTATAAGAATTACCTTCTTCCTCTGATTTATTTTTCTTATTTTTGGAAGAATGCTTTTCTACATTTTCAGAAATTTTCTTGAATACGCCTGTGCAAAGTTCAAGTTCTTCCTTTGATATTCCTGCCAGCATATCATTATGCATTTTTTCCATCTCATCTTCGAATTCTTCAATTAATGCATTCGCTTTGTCCGTAAGGTACAAATTGCGTGAACGCCTGTCACTCAGGACTGTTTCCTGACGTATAAAACCACGCAATGTCAATGCTTCAACAAGAATTGAAACATTGCCGCGCTTTAGTTCGGAAATCCTGCAGATTTCTTTTGCTGTTTTTAATGAAGGATTCAGATGCAACAGAAACAAAAGAATTACCTCGGACTTCTTCATCCTGTACTTTTTTACGACAGGTTTCAGCCTTTCATAAAAAATCTCTTTCTGCATGACAGCCAGCTGCGAGAGCGTTGCCATTTCCTGTAGAAGCTTCATCAATTACTCCAAAATTAGATTATCTATTTCTGAAAATACAGAAATCTACATTAAATGTCAACATAAATCATTATTTTCAAGAAAGATTTATGAAAATTTAACACTTAAAGAGAAAAAATATGTTACTTTTCTTGTAATTTTATATGACAGGAAAAAAACTCACTCTACTCTTCTATTTTATACGTTGTAAACTCCGTCAAGTGCTTTCAGTTCACTGAACGTATCGATTTCCGTAAAATCATCGAACGAACATTCCCTTACAGAAAGATTGAACTCGTCCTTGCAGACATCAAGAGGAACATTGTCCCAGTATTTTTCCTTTCCTCCGGGCATTCCGTACACTTTCTGAATGCAGTCTGCAAGTTTCCGTCCGTCCTCTTCCGTCCAGTAAGAAATTCCTACCATCCTGTAGCCGTCCGTTCCGCCTACAGAAACGCCCGTAATCCTGCCTTTGCTGGCATACAGACACCAGTCGTCCGTCCTGTCGCACTTTACACCGCAATAATTTGAATGATACTGATATTTAGAAATCATTTTCGGATTATGAATAATCAAATCCGCCTCGCAGATATATGAATTCCCGAAATAATATCGGGCGCACATTGCAGAAGAAATGTTGTTCGCCTCGTTATACGCCGGATTTTCAATAAACTTAATGTTCGGATATTTATACAGAAGCTGGTCGAACTGCTCAGAAAGATAGCCGCGTACGATAATGATTTCTTCAATTCCGGCTGCAACCGCCGCGTCCAGCATCGTATCTATAATGCGTATACCTTTTACGCGCACAAGCGGCTTTGGCGTATTCAGCGTAATTGGAACAAGGCGCGTTCCGAATCCTGCCGCAATAAACACAATACGCTTTACGCGATACGGCTCAAGCGCAGAAAGACCAGAAGCAGTAACCGTTCCGTTTTTTACAAAACCTTTTTCTTCAAGCACAAGAAGCGTAGAATTCACCGTTCCAATAGAATAGCCGGTTTCTTTTGCAAGTCCGCGCTGTGTCATCGTTTTTTTTGCATATTCAATGGCGGTTAAAATATCAAACTCTTTCTGTTGTAGCATACGGTGATTATAAGCATTTCTACGCCTTTTGAACAGACAGCCCGTAAAACTGATTTTACGTTTTTACAGGACATTTTACAAAGCAATAGAAGAAATACAATAATTGAAATATTCTATATAATGAATTATACTTATTAGTACATTTTACGGCTTTCCAGCCGCAGACAGAGGAAAACAATGCCAAAAATTGAAGTAAACGAAAAGCTCTTTTTTAATCTTCTTGATAAAAAATATGACTATGATACATTGGAGCAGAAACTCACATACGCAAAGGCAGAACTTGACGAAAAGCCAGATATGTCAAAGCCAGAGAACGAGCGCGTAATTAAAATCGAACTTAACGACACAAACCGCCCTGACTTGTGGTCTACAAACGGCGTTGCCCGCCAGCTGAAACTGCACGAAGGAGGAAAAACGGTTGATTACAATACGTTTATGTCTCGTAAGGGTGACATTAAAGATTTCGGAAACAGAATTGTCAATGTAGACGCAGAACTTAAAGACATCCGTCCGTATATGGTAGCGTTCGTTATTTCCGGAAAGCCGATTGACGACCCTATGCTTAAAGACATAATCCAGACGCAGGAAAAACTTGCCTGGAACTTCGGACGCAAGCGCAAGTCCATTTCTATGGGCGTTTACCGCATTGCAGACATCTCTTTCCCTGTAAAATATCATGCCGTAGATCCGGACAAAACATCGTTCGTTCCGCTTCAATGCACAGAACCGATGACCTGCCGCCAGATTCTTACCGAACACCCGAAAGGAAAAGATTTCGGCTGGATTTTACAGGACAAAAAGAAATTTCCGCTCCTTTCAGACGCAAAAAATGAGGTGCTTTCAATGGCACCGATTATTAACAGTGCAACGCTCGGTGCAGTTCAGGTAGGCGACAAGGGACTTATGGTTGAACTTACCGGTGACAATATGGAAAACCTTATCCTTTCTGCAAACATCGTTGCGTGCGATTTTGCTGACTGCGGATATAAAATTGAACCAATCTGCGTAAAGCACCCGTATGAAACTGGTTTTGGAAAAGATATCGTAGTTCCTTTCTATTATCAGCCGTCTACAAAGGCAAAACTCAGCCGAATAAACAAGCTTCTGGGTACTGATTTTACACAGGAAAAAGTCATTGACGCGCTTACAAGGATGGGCAGTACCGTAACTGCTCTGAAAGACGGAGATGACGTAGAATTTACGCTTTTCCCTGCTCCGTACCGAAACGACTTTCTTCACGAAGTCGACATTATTGAAGACGTAATGATTGGCGCCGGTCTTGAAAATTTTGAGCCGGAAACACCGTCTGACTTTACAATCGGTCGCCTTCTTCCGATAACGTATCTCAGCCGCAAGGCAAAAACGCTGATGGTTGGTCTTGGCTATCAGGAAATGATTTTTAACTACGTCGGAAGCAAGAAAGACTACATCGACAATATGCTTATAGACCCGAAGCACGTCATTGAAATTGCAAATCCGATGAGCGAAAACTATCAGTTTGTCCGTTCAGACATTCTTTCTTCCCTGCTGCGTGCGGAAAGCAAATCTGCAAATGCAATTTTCCCTCATAAAATCTTTGAAATCGGTAAAGTTGCCTACCTTTGCGAAGAAGAAAACACCGGCACAAGAACGCGCCAGAATTTAGGATTTCTTACTGCTGCAAACAATGCAAACTTCAATGATGCGGCAAGTGAAGTTTCGGCACTGCTGTATTTCCTTGACCACACATACGAAGTTACGGAAAGCGACGATCCGCGCTTCATTCCGGGACGACAGGCCGCTGTTCTTGCAAACGGCAAAAAAATCGGCATCTTCGGCGAAATTCATCCGCAGGTTCTGGAAAACTGGTCAATCACCGTTCCGTGCGTAGGCGGAGAAATTGACTTGGAGGAGATGGCGCAACACTAGTTCAATTTTATACCGCTTACGTATTTTAGTTGCGCCTGTTATTTTGCTTTTGATATAAGGGTCTCTAAAAATTGCAATTTTTAGAGGTTCCCATAACACAAAAATTTCAACTAAAAAAACCGCTGTAATAACAGCGGTTTTTTTACACAATCGTTTTTACTTTTACAATTTCGGCGTTATTCCGCTGTTTCTTGCTTCGTTTTCAAGGCGAATTTTTTGCAGGACGGCGCGGTTTGTGTAGTGAATTACACAATAGAAACTTATCATAAACAGATATGCCACAGCCAGAAGAATAATTCCTTTTTCCTTTTCCATATAAGAAGAAAGCACGACTGTCGTACAAATCAAAATCTGAATTAAAAGAACCATTATAAGCGCATTCCGCTTTGAAAAGCCAAGATTTAAAAGCTTATGATGCAGATGCAGACGGTCAGGGCTCATAACAGGACGGTGATCACGTATGCGCCGCCAGATAGCTGCAATTGTATCAAGCATAGGGAACGAAACAATTACGAGCATTATAAGAAATTTATTGTACTCAAAATTGTCGTTTGAAGAATACAAGGGAATTGTCGCAATCATAAAGCCAAGAAACTGACTTCCGCCGTCACCCATAAAAATCTTTGCGTTAGGTGCAGGCCAGTTGAACACTAAAAATCCAAGAATAGATGCAGAAAGAATAAAGCAGATGGCCGTTCCTTCATTGAACGAACCGTAAAGCATAATTCCAAGACTTACAAGCGCCGTAAGGGCAAGCGTTCCGCACAATCCGTCAAGTCCGTCTATCAGGTTGTATGCATTTATCATTCCCAAAAGCCAGAAAAAAGTCAGAAGAATTCCAACCGGTTCAGGCAGCATAAGACCGAAAATCTGGCGGAAACAGTAGCCGTTCAGAACGACTATTGCCGTTGCAATCATCTGGACAAGCAGCTTGAAAACGGCGCGCATTTCTACGATGTCATCAAGGATTCCAAACAGAAAAATAAGCGATCCGGCGGCTAGAAGCGGTGCTGCATTGAAAAAAGAAAGAGATTTATCAGAATAAAAACACACCGTAGCACAGATAATAAAAGATAGAACAATTCCCACACCGCCAAGCCGCGGAATTTCCCCGGAATGAATTTTCCGTGAATTAACCGTATCGTAAAGACTGTAAAACTTACAGAATTTAATAATCACCGGAATAAGACAGACACTCACCAGAAATGAAACGATTGTAAAAAGCATAATACTCTTTTGCATATAGAATACTTTAGCACAAAAATTCCGATAAAACAATGTTCATATCAGTCTGTAAGTACAGGATTGGCAAAGAAAAACCTTCCCTGCATTTCAGTCGTATTGCAAAAAAAAACGCAGTATGATAGCATAAACTAATTTTAGAAAACTTCGGGGCGGGGCGTAAATCCCCACCGGCTGTGTGTATGAAAATACGAGCCAGCGAGCCGCAGGGCATGATACGGTGCAATTCCGTAGCCGACAGTATAGTCTGGATGGAAGAAGTTTTCTCATCGGCAGAAAGAAACGACCGTATTCTTTTGCCTGTGCAGAACGCCCCCGAATTCAAGCGGGGTTTTTTTATGCCTGAAACAGTTTCAAAAGAATCCGAATATATGCTCCACGCAATCACACTTGCAAAAAACGGCGAGGGACGGACAAATCCTAATCCGCTTGTAGGCGCTGTCATTGTAAAAAATAATGAAATTATCGGAGAAGGCTTTCACCAAAAATATGGCGGACTTCATGCAGAGCGCGAAGCATTAAAAAACTGCAAAGAAAACGGAAATTCCGCAGAAGGCGCAACTCTCTACGTTACGCTGGAACCGTGCTGTCATTTCGGCAAGCAGCCGCCGTGCACTCAGGCAATTGTTGAAGCAGGAATACGCCGTGTTGTAGTCGGTTCACGCGACCCTAATCCCCTTGTCCACGGAAAAGGAAATTCTTTTCTACGTGAACAAGGAATTGAAGTAACGGAAGATTTCCTTAAAGACGAATGTGATGCGCTTAATCCAATTTTCTTCCATTACATTTCCACGCGGACTCCGTACGTTGCGCTAAAATATGCAATGACTGCTGACGGAAAAACTGCTTCAAAAACAGGAAAATCAAAATGGATTACCGGCGAAAAATCACGCCTTTTCGTACATCAGCTGCGTAACCGCTATTCCTGCATTCTTGCCGGAATAGGAACAGTTCTTTCCGATAATCCGCTTTTAACATCCCGAATTCCTGGCGGAAGAAATCCCGTAAGAATTATCTGCGACAGCAAACTGCGCATTCCGCTTGACTGCAACATCGTCCAGACGGCAAAAGAAATTCCTACGATTATTGCCTGCTGCAATGAAAACGAAAAAAAATCCGCCCTTGAAAAAAGCGGCTGCGAAATATTATGCCTTCCGGGAAAAAACGGCGTAGATCTTAAAAAACTGACGGAAACGCTTGGCGAACGCTCGCTTGACAGCATTCTTATTGAAGGCGGCTCGGAAATTCATTACAGCGCGCTGGAAGCCGGAATTGTTCAGCACATCTACGCTTTTACCGCGCCAAAAATTTTCGGCGGAAACGCAAAAACGCCTGTCGGAGGCGAAGGGATAGATTTTCCGGAAAACTGCTTCCAGCTTGAACTTGAAAGAATTGAAAAAATCGGAGACGATATTCTTGCGGAATACAACGTTCCGCAAAACGCAAGCGGAAAAACTTGCACAGGAGAACAGCCGTGTTTACAGGAATAGTAGAAGAATGCGGAACGGTTCTTGACGTTTTGAAAAACGGTGTTTCCGGCTCGGTTCAGATTCAGGCAAGTACCGTTCTTGAAGGCACAAAAACCGGCGACAGCATTGCGGTAAACGGCGTATGTCTTACAGTTACAAAACTCACAAAATCGTCATTTACCGCAGACGTTATGGCAGAAACGTTCCGCCGCACTAACCTGGGAAATCTTGGAAAGAACAGCCGCGTAAATCTGGAACGTGCAATGGCGGCGGACGGACGGTTCGGCGGACATATCGTAAGCGGTCATATCGACGGAACAGGCATCATATCGCGCATAAAAGAAGAGGGAAACGCCGTATGGATTTACATATCCGCCCCTCAATCAATCCTTAATCTGATTGTCGAAAAAGGCTCTGTCGCCGTAGACGGAATAAGCCTTACAGTCGCCGCCGTTTCTGACAAAGAATTTGCCGTTTCGGTCATTCCGCACACGCGCGAAAATACGGCGCTTTCCGGCAAAAAAACAGGCGCAGTTGTGAATCTGGAAAACGATATCATAGGAAAATACGTGCAGAAACTTACGGGAACGGCGCAGATAAACGAAAGTTCAGAAACCCAGAGCGAACGCGATAAAAAAATACTGGACTGGCTGAGCTAGTTTTTCAACATCAGACTTTTTTATGGAGAGTGTAATAAAAACTTTGCCTGAAATAGCGTCAAAGTTTTTATTCACAAGTTCGCGTTGCGAACTTCCTTATCAACTGCCGCTTCTCATTTCATTGCGAAGCGGCATAAAAAGTCAATCGATTGTTGAAACAATCTTCTTGACTTTTTATGGAGGAAAAAATGGAATATAAATACAATACGATTGAAGAAGCACTGGAAGAACTCCGGGCAGGAAGGATTATCCTTGTTTCTGATGACCCGGAGCGCGAAAATGAAGGCGATATGATTTGTGCCGCGGAATTTGCCACTCAGGAAAATGTAAACCTTATGGCAAGCCACGCAAAAGGTCTTATCTGTACGCCGATGAGCGAAGAACTTGCCCTCAAGCTGGGACTTTATCCTATGGTTGCAGAAAATACTGACAATCACGAAACGGCATTCACCGTATCCATAGACCACATTTCCACCACAACAGGCATAAGCGCAGCAGAACGCTCGGTTACCGCCCTAAAATGCGTTGACGATTCTTCTGTTCCTACGGATTTCCGCCGTCCGGGTCATATGTTTCCGTTAATTGCAAAAAAAGGCGGAGTCCTTGTGCGCAACGGACACACGGAAGCAACTGTTGATTTGTGCCGCCTTGCCGGACTGAAGCAGTGCGGTTTGTGCTGTGAAATTATGGACGACGATGGAACTATGATGCGCACACCGAAACTATGGGAAGTTGCAAAAAAATATAACTTCAAATTCATAACAATAAAAGATTTGCAGGATTACTGCCGCATCCACGAAAAGCACGTATCGCAGGAAGCAAAGGCAAAACTCCCTACAGAATGCGGCGAATTCGACATTTACGGCTACGTAAACGACATCACCGGAGAACATCACGTTGCGCTTGTAAAAGGCGACATCGGAGACGGTGAAAACGTACTATGCCGCGTTCATTCAGAATGCCTTACAGGTGATGTGTTCGGCTCACAGCGCTGCGACTGCGGTCCTCAGCTAAAAGCCGCAATGCAGAAAATTCAAAATGAAGGGCGCGGAATAATTCTGTATATGCGTCAGGAAGGACGCGGAATAGGACTTATCAACAAACTAAAGGCGTATATGCTTCAGGAAGAAGGCTATGACACGGTAGAAGCAAACGTAAAGCTTGGATTTAAGCCGGACTTGCGCGAATACTGGATAGGAGCGCAGATTTTGCGCGATTTAGGCGTAAAAAGCCTTCATCTGCTTACAAACAATCCGGGAAAGGTATACGGACTGGACGGCTTCGGACTGAAAGTTACAGAACGAATACCAATTGAAATACCGGCTCAAAAGTATGATTCATTCTATCTTAAAACAAAGCGCGATAAAATGGGTCATCTTTTTACCGAAAAAATATAACTGAATTATCAGAGTTAAATTTCAAACTTAATAAATTGGGAGAAAAAAATGAACACTATTGAAGGAAATCTTGTAGCTCCAAAAGGAATGAAAGTCGGAATCATTGCGTCACGTTTCAATGAAATCATCGTAAACAAACTGCTTGGTGGTGCAGTCGACGGTCTTGTCCGGCACGGCGTAAAAGAAGAAAACATTACTTCTGTCTGGGTACCAGGCGCATTTGAAATTCCTGTCATTGCAGATAAAATGGCTGCAAGCGGAAAATACGATGCAGTAATCGCTGTTGGTGCAGTAATACGCGGTTCTACAACCCACTACGATTATGTCTGCTCGGAAGTTTCAAAAGGAATTGCACAGGCAAGTATGAAAAACGGAGTTCCTGTTATGTTCGGCGTAATTACTACTGAAAACATCGAACAGGCAATCGAACGCGCCGGTTCAAAGTCAGGAAACAAAGGATACGACTGTGCGCTCGGCGCAATCGAAATGGTAAACGTTATAAAACAGCTGTAGTTCTATAAAAGGGCGCAAAGTCCTTTTCCGCGCAGCTGAAAGAAAAGCGCCTTTCCCAAAGAGGAAAGAACCGTCGCCGCAGAAAACGCTTCTGAACTGTCAGAAAAACGCTCTGCGGCTATTTTTTTTAGAAAAGAAACGACAAAATCAGCTTTTCCGCAATCTGCGCCAGGCTCAGACTCGGCGTAAAAAAGCTCGCCCATATACGACCAGCAGAGCCGGAAACTGTTTTTTGCAGGAAGAACAACAGGCGTTCCACCAATCCACACAAATTTTGCACGGCTATCAGGAACGGTACTGAAAGCCGCATCGCGTTTTTTTTCATACAGCGTAATCAGGCGTTCTACATAATCAGCAGGAACAGACGGCGATGGCATTTTGAATGGAAAATAAGTTTCTACCTTTTTCTTAAGCTTTTCGCCGTGCATCCAGCAGTCAAGCGCAAAATTCAGGCTTTCTGCATATTTTTCCGAACGGTTTTCGCCTGCAAACGAAAGAGCATTTTCCGCAAACTGCCCTTCTTTCAGCGGAAGTGGTTTTAAATCCGTGTGTTTTCCTTCCGTCCATTCGCGGTAAACTGTTGAATGGAGCGTAAGCGAAAATTTATGCCAGAACGCAGAATCCAAAAGTCCTGCCTCAAAAAGCTGGCGCAGCGTTTCCATAGAATCAATCAAATCCTGTTCCGTCTGATTCCAGAAGCCAAAAATCATATACGAATGAACTAAAATTCCTGCTTCCTTGAACGCACAGCAGGCAGAAACGATGTGCTCAAGACTCGTGCCTTTGTTCACCGAATTAAGTCCGTTTCCTGTCGCAATTTCAATTCCGCCGGAAACAGCCGTAAGTCCGCCGTACGAAAGCAAATCTGCCATATCGCGTGAAAAAGTTTTTTCAAACCGGATGTTTCCCCACCAGGTAAGGCGTTTTTTTTCCGCACCAGTCAGCGGCACGGCGCAATTTTTAAGCGCGAAAAGCTGCATTCCTGCCGGCGGACACGCTTCGTCTACAAAATGAATTCCGTAAACGCCTGTCTTTTCCGCCTGATTATGAAGTCCGTTGTACAAAGCAGAAATATCGGTGGAACAATAGCCTTTTACATAGTCAAGCGACGTATCGCAGAACGCGCAGCGGTGCCAGTAACAGCCGTATGCCATATACGCCTTAAGCCAGGCGCCGTCATTCCATATCCGGTGCATAGGATTTGTATCGTCGGCAAGGCGCGGATATAAATCAAAATCTATTCCCGAAAAATCAGGAATGATTTTTTTTATATACGATTTTTCGCGCATCTCAAGACGCTCAGAATGATGGAGCGGCTCAATCACCAAACCGTTAAAACGGTACTTGATTTTATAAAGCTGCTTTCCGTTAAGCGCGCAGTCATTTTCAAAAAAATCAACGTAACTTCCGTAACCTTTGTCGTAGCTCAATATATCGCAGAAATCAAAGAGGCTCGCTTCCTTTACTGTCCGTAGTTCCGTATTAACGTAGCCGCCGCCAAACGAAACAATCGCCTTGTTACCGAACTGCACGCGTATTTCCTTTGCCGTAAAAAGTGCCGCCTCAAACGTTCCCGGAAAAGGAATTGATATGCAGAACAGCGCCCGTCCGCCTAAAAAAGGACGCAGTTTTTCCTGAAGAAGCGGCTTGTAAAAATCGTTCAATACAGGGGAAGAAAGACCTGCCACCGCCTGAGAAAAATCCGCCGTACTTACCGCAAGATGCTCCGCATATCTTATCAATGAAAAACTTTCGTCATAAACGACCGAAATATAGTCGGCTAAATCCGCAAGGGCAAGGCTTGCAAGAATCTGACTGTCATCAGCCGTAACATCACGGTTCAGACCGCTAAGATACTGCTCCATACGATTTCCGCGCGGTGAATGTGCGGAGCGTACGAATTCGTGCACGAACTCCCTGCCAGAAACATTTTTACTGCGGCAGACAATCGCAATAACAGTATCTATCCACCGGCACCAGTTTTCCGCTGACGAAACAAATCTCCGCAACTGGAATGCCGAACTGTCATCGCCGTTTCGCTCAAAAAAATCAGCTTTTTTAAGGGCAAGAAACGCCGTCTTTTTAAAAATAAATTCCAGTCCCGCCCGGCAGAAAATACGGTGGAAAAGCGCATTGCTTAAATCAAGCCATTCCACCGCACCTTCTGTTTTTGTTTCCTCATAAAGTGCAGTAAAAAACGCGCGCAAATAAGCACCCGACGGATACGGCGTATTCAACTGTACAAGAGGAGGCTGGATAATTACGGTATTAAGCATACGGCTTCCTGCTTTTAGAACGTTATGCTGTCATAGCCGGACTTCAGTTTTTCAATTACTTCGTCAAACTGTTTCTGCGAAGAAAATTTGAAGTACGCAAGAATATCTTTATCTATCTGGTAATAGTCAATTTCCTGTGAAATATAATGAACCATAATGTCCGCAAGGAAAATAATCTTTACAAGAACGGCAGAAGCTTCCGGTGCAGCGGAAGGCGTATGATGATACCGAACAACATCAACGATTTCCTGAGGGAAATTCCATTTTTCCGCAATCCGTGCACCAAGTTCCGCGTGGTTTACTCCAGAAAGCAGTTTTTCAAAAATATTGATATCTATTCCCTTCTTTGAACAAATATCCTTTACTTTTTCAAGATACGACGGATGAATTCCCTCGAACAAAATCCGTCCCATATCGTGCATAAGACCGCAGACATAAGAATCTCCGACAAGTTCTTTATCTGACGGAAAATAATTTTTTGCAATGTTATACGAAATGAACGCAACCCTGTACGCGTGGAGCCAAAGGATTTCTGCATTTCCCGGAAGTTTGGAAAGAACCTGCGCAGAACCTAAATAAAAAAGAAGCTTTTTTATTCCGTCAAAACCTATAAGTTTTACGGCATCAGTAACGTTTCCGCATTTATTTGAAAGTCCGAACGCAGAAGAGTTTGCAAGTTTCAGAATTTCACCGGTGATGGAAACGTCCTGCGAAATAAGCATTGCTATATCACTGATGTTTGAATCCGGATTATCAAGCATTCCCCTTAATTTTATAATGTTGCGCGGAAACTGAGGCAGATCGTTTATAGTTTTTTCCAGTTCTTTTGAAATGACAGAAACTTCATTCGCAAATTCCTTGTTCATCGGAAGAAGAATTTGCGTCTTTGTTACGCCGTTTTCGCAGAATGTGTTAAAATTATCTTCTGACATTCCGAGTTTTCTAAGCATAAGAATCATTATTACAAGACCAAGACCGGCGCCTTCCGAATCGTCAAGAACCTGATTTATCGTATCTTCCACAGAAGTATACTGCTGCGCCCGGCACAGCTTGTCGTGAATGCGCTTGAATTCAAAATAGGTAAGTTCCGAATTGTTGTCGACTTCCATAAGAATCATACCGTTCTTCACCTGAAGGACAAGCTTTACATACAGTCCGGCTTCCTTTTGCTTTGCAAGATAAAAAGAAATATTCCCAAGCGTATCTGATTTAAAAGTCTTCATTCCTTCTTCATAATCAGAAAGTTTGTTTATATCAAGATTTTTTTCCTTAAAATAAATGCGCTTTGTATTCGCTTTTTTTGCATTTGTAACGAGCTCGTTCTGACAGTAAATCAGATACTGAATCATATATTCCTGATGCAGTTCCTTAAAAAAAGTGGTAAGTACTGCATTCATATAAAGCTCCATTCTGTGCGGCAATGTATACGTTGTTATAGTTAACGGAGCTTCTGCGTTTATTGCCATTCTTATTTTGGCAACGTCTACTACTGGTAAATTCTCATTCATAACGATATACCCAAGATTTCATATATTATATCAACATTTTTTAAATTCATCAAATAAAAGAAAGCATTGCAGCAAATTCTTCGTATTTTTTTATGACGTAGTATGAATCCAGGTAAGTTCGTGCTTGTTGTAATTTAAATGGACTATCCTGCTTCCCGGAATATCCGCAAACTTTTTTATAATGCTCCAGTCGGTTTCTCCCTGCATTTTTATCGTACAAATCATATTTTTTACAAGACCGCTTTCAAGCCATTCGCAGACCCATTTGTACAATCGCTCTGGATAACATATTACATCGCTAAAAACCCAGTCACAACGTCCGACTTCTGAAGGCTTTAAGGTAAACGCATCGTGCGCCTGAAACTTTACGAGTGGATTTTGCATAAGTTCCGGAGAAAGTTCCGCGCGGTCAACTGCGTACACAGAAGCGCCAAGATTTACAAGAACCCACGTCCACCCTCCCGGACACGCTCCGGCCTCAAAACAGCGTTCTCCTTCCTTAGGAAGCGCAGTTCCGTTCAAAAGCTGAGCCATCGTAAGGCTTTCCTGTATTTTAAGATACGCGCGGCTCGGCGGATTTTCGTGATCTTCCTCAAATACAATCTGCCCTGCAGGAAGTGAACTGGACGTATGCGCAGAAGCAATCATCTTTTTTTCATCTATAAGCGTATAAAGCCCTATCGGAGAATTCGGTATTCGCGCCGGAAACTTCCGCACCTTCAAATTAACGTACGGCAGCTTTTCCTGAATTAAATTTGCACGGCGGAAAAACTGATACTGATACGGCGCCCAGTTCCTCTGAACAGACTTTAGGGAAGATGCCGCCTCGCCTATTGAGTTAAAATGTATGATTTTCGGCTCAAGCATTACCGTCCGCGCCCAATACGGAATGTCATTCAGATTTTTGATGGAAGAAACAGGAAAGTCCTCGAAATAAAGCAAATCGCCGTATATCGCAGAAGGTTTTGAATTAAAATTAAGCCTGCCGCGCAATTCAGAAAGAAGCATTCCCTGCATTTCCGGGAATGATAAAAAAGCAGCACCTTTCAGATTTTCTGTTTTTATTTCCGACGTATGTTCGTTCATTTTATGACTAGATAAACTGACAGCTTGAACTGTTGATTTCGCTTCCAAAATCTTCGCTTTTTGCTTCAAGACCGAGCTTTTCAATATATTCAACAAGCCGTGGATATTCTTTTGACGGAAGGATTTTAAAGCCGATTTCCGTACAGCCGTTTTCTTCACGTACCCATTGAGGATGACAAATTAACTGCAAACTTCCTTCAGAAGCATTTCGGGCAAAAGTCATTTTTATTTCATAATCGTTATCAAGGTCGACGACAACCGGAAAATTGTAGTGAACTTTGCAACCTTCCCGGCTGACATTATCCAGAATTCCGGAAAGCGGACACAATTCTGACGATTCAACTCTGCCAATATCATCAAAACGCTCAAAAAGGCGTGTTTCTGAACTCATAGGGGCACAGTATAAAGGTTTTGAAAAGGTTTATCAACACGCATTGCACCGCGGAAAAAAATCATAGTACATATCAAAATATTCTGATATATTTTTCTTATGAATATCTGCCTTTTTTCAAAAGATGAAATAGAAAAGCCACTTTCCATAAAGGACGAACGCGGCGAACATATTATAAAAATCCTTCATAAAAAAGAAGGCGACGTTTTTTCTGCCGGAATTATCGGCGGAATGGCAGGAACGGCATTAATCACAAAAATAACTGCGGACTCTATAGAATACACATTCACCCCGAAATCCGGCGGAAAGCCTCTCCACCCTCTTACAATGATTATCGGCTTTCCAAGACCAATTCAACTAAAGCGCCTCCTCCGCGACATCGCTGCTCTGGGCGTATGCACAATCCGCCTTACCGGAACTGAACTTGGCGAAAAATCATACCTTAAGTCTTCGCTTGCAGAACCGAGTACAGCATATAAAATGCTCCTTGACGGAACCGTTCAGGCAGCAGGAACGCACATTCCGGCGCTTTTTATGCATCAAAATTTAAAAGAATGCCTTGAAAAAATGGAAGAAGAGCAGGACAAAAACTGTCCGCCGGAACAAAAACCGCTTCTCCTTGCGCTTGACAATGTATGCCCGGAAGAAACGCTTGTTTCCGCACTCAAAAAATACAATTCGGAAAGTGCAGTAACACCAGCAGACAGAAACGTCATCGCCGCAATCGGAAGCGAACGCGGCTGGACAGACAGCGAACGAACCCTTCTTGAAAAACACGGCTTCATCCGCTGCGGAATGGGCGAACGCATTATGCGCACCGAAACAGCCGCAACAGTTTCCGCCGCCGTCATTTCCGCAGAGTGCGGGTGGTTACAATAACAAAAAAAGGATATACTGAGAATATGGAAAACGCACGCATAAAAGAAATACTGATGGATATAGCCCCAACGGAACTTGATTTTACCGTTACCCAGACAGGAAAGGAAAGCAAACGGGTAAACGGACTATATTCCCCGGACACGCATGAAATCCTGCTTCATAACAAGAATTTCAAGACGGATAACCAGCTCATCTACACAGCCGTACACGAATACACCCATCATCTTAATGCAGAAAACCTTTTAAATACTCTCGGAGTAGCAGCCGTATACAATGCAAAAGTTCATAATCAGGCATTCTGGGCGCGATTCAACGAACTCATTACAATTGCGGAAGAAAAAGGCTACTACAAGCTTTCAATAGAAGAATCGCCTGAACTTGCAGAAATAACGGAAAAAATCAAAAAAGAATATCTTGCAGAAAACGGACGCCTTATGCAGGAATTCGGAAAACTTTTGATGAAAGCGCACGAACTTTGCGAAGCGGCAAACATCCGCTACGAAGACTATATCGACCGCGTCCTGTGCCTTCCGCGCAATTCAGCAAAGGAAATCCAGAAAGTTGCCGCAGTTCCGGTAAATCCGGCAATCGGCTTTGACAATATGAAACTCGTTGCTTCCGTGCATAAAAAGGACGAACGCGCAGAAGTTGAAAAAGAATTTCTGGACGGAAAAAGCCCCGTCGGCGTACGAGAAATGATGCGCCAGAAAGCAATGGCGGCAAAATCAATTGACCCCAAGCAAAAGCTTGAACGGGAGAAAAGCCGCCTTGAAAAAACAATTCAGCAGCTTTCAAAACGCCTTGAACTGGTGGAGGAATCGCTTGCAAATTTATAAACGTTCTGTTTATGCGGCTGTATTGCAGTGCCTTTTTACGCTGTTTTCCCTGCATTCCGTAAATGCACAAAGCTCTTCCGACGCACCGGCAATGCCTGCTATGCCGTCATTACCGGCAGTTTCTGATGCGCCGTCAATGCCTTCAATCTCTGCCCCGACAATCGGAAGTCCGTTCTACAGACCGGGAAACAATGCCTATTCACAAAAAAAATCTGCATCAAACAGCAGAACGGCACAGTCTTCCGCGCAGAAAAATACCGCAGCCACGCAGTCCGAAACGCAAAAAACTGACCTTCTTTCCGCGCTTCTTTCATCAGAAAGTTCTTCTGATTTGGAAAGTTCCCGGCTTACAGCGTCAGACGTTACCCTGCTCGGTCAAAACGGACTTCTCAACGGAATTTACGGACTTGCCGGAAACGCATCTTCCTATAACTCTTCTTCCAATACAGACATTCTGCTTACAAAAATCCTTGAACAGCTGAACGAACTGAAAAAAGAACAGGACGAAAAATTACAGTCCGACGAAACAGACAAAAGCGGAAAAAATACAGCCTCTCAAAATGCCGCCCTGCCCTATATACAGCCGGACAAATCACAGCGCCCTGCAATCCTGCGGTTCGTCATAAACGGCTATAACATTCTTGACACCTGCCGCACAGTCTATTTCAGCAGGCAGGAACAGGACGGTTCATTTCTCCTTACGGCAGACCGCAGGTATATTTCAGACAACACAGTCAGGGAAGAAACATTCTACCTTCTTTTCAAGGCAGACGGAAACTGCGGTGCTTCAAAAGGCTACGATGTTCAGCCGGCAGTCGTTCAGGATTACCAGAATGATTACTCGCTTGTCTACCAGCTTGCGCAGAAAAAGAACCTGAAGGCCTCAAAAGCTGGAAATCTTGTATCCTTGCGTTCAACAGCACCGGACTGGAATCTTGATTTATTACTGGATATAGGTGAATAATGGCAGACATTTTAAAAGACGGACTTACAAAACTTAATTTTTCATCAGAAGAAATCACCGTGCTTCTTCCTAAAATGGAACGCTACATAAAAGAACTTATTCTTTTCAATTCCGCATACAACCTTACCAACACAAGCGACTTCGATGAAATCGCCGTAAACCACATTTTAGACAGCCTTTCCGCCGTAAAGCAGATTTGCATTCTTGCCGGACATCTTGAAAAAAAATCAGCCTGCATAAAAATCGGAGACATCGGTTCTGGCGGAGGACTACCGGGCATTCCTCTTGCGGCGGCTCTTCCCACATTCAATTTCACCCTTGTAGAACGAATGGACAAACGCTGCGCCTTCTTGGAAAATGCGGCAGCAATTCTCGGACTTAATAACGTTATCGTCCTAAAATCAGAAGCAGAAAAAGTTTCGCCAGAATCGTTTGACATCGCAACATTCCGCGCATTCCGCCCGCTCGATAAAAAAATGGCAAAAACCCTGCTTAATCTTACCGCTCAAAATGGTTTTCTTGCAGCATACAAGGCAAAAAAAGAAAGCATTACGGAAGAAATGAACGCAATTTCTGACATAATCCCGGAATACAAAGCAGAACCGCTTTTCGTTCCGTTCCTCACAGACAGTCAGAAAAATCCGCGCGAACGGAACCTCGTAATTATTCAGAAAAAATAACTGGTATTTGTACTAAAGGTCAATTTTTTTCAAAATCTGTATAAGTTTTGCCTTTTCGATTAAATCAATAGGTCTTCCCTCAACATATTTTTTTGCCTCGGCAGTAAACGTACCGGCAGAAATGCAGAAACCGCGGTCGCATTTTATATCGCGCATTTTTGAATGACAGTCGCGCACATAAAGTTCGCCAATAGAGCCGGTACTCCTGAAAAAGCGGAACAGTTCCGAGTCAGACCATTTCATAGATTCAACCGTACAAAGAACTTCAATGCTTTCCGCCGCAACGTTTACGTCCTCAATCTTAACGAATGAATCAGGATAAAATCCCGTTACAATCTTACGGCACAGAACGACAAAATCACTCGTTCCGCTCATAAGGTACGCCTGCAAATTATTGTTCTGGTTAAGCTCCTGATAGCGCAATACAAGTGCATTTACGTCCTTGTAATTAGGACTTACCGTCTGAATTTGCTTTAAATAATACAGTGCTTTTGCAATATTATGCTGTGCAATATACGACTGCGCCAGTTTATAAAAAACAGTCACCTTAATTTCCTGACTGATAGTTTCAAGTTTCAGAGCAATTTCATAATCCTGAACTGCCTTATCATACTGCCCCATCTTTTCATGTATGCGTCCAGCTTCAACGCAAGATTCAGGACCGAATTTTGCATCAGGACGAAGATGCATAAAAATTTTCAGTGCCTTATCGTTCATTGAACATTCTTCCATTGCATTTGCAAAATAGAACAGTGCCTGTTTGTTTTCAGGATTTTCATCAAGTACTTTTTTCAAATACATAAGGCTTTCACGGTATTTCTTAGCCTCAAACAGAGCAAAGGCAAGCGGTTCATATATTTCGTTAGAATCAGGACGGATAGATACGGCACGCTTAAGACATAAAAGAGCCTTTTCAAAATCCTTTTTCTCAAGCATAATCTTTCCAACGTAAAGATTAACCTCGTAATCTTTAGGATTAAGCCGCAAAACCTTTGAAAAACCAGCCATCGCTTCGTCAAATTTTCCAAGCTTAAAAGCACAGACACCATATCTCTGTGAAACAACCTGCTGGTCAATCTCCACGTGAACGCCCATCAGCTTGAACAGCGTCTGATACAGCGGAAAAGCCCTCTCATAGTTCAAATCGGTGTAATAAATGTCAGCAAGCGTTTTCAGCGCTTCTACATTGTGAGGATCTTTTGAAATTTTCTTCGTACAGTCACGGATAACGGCAAGATTATTCTTAGACCTTCCCTTACCCTGCACGTTCGCACTTTTTTTCTGCAGCCCGGAAACTGCCATTAAAATACAAATAAGACCTGCACCTGTAATAATGGCAATCAAAACTCCTATCATACTTACCTGTTCCTCGCTCTTCTCGCCTGTCGCGGCAAAAACCGCAGCCGTCTGCCGCCGTTTCTAGCGCGCCTTATTTTTTCTGCATTCCTCAACAAATTCTTCTATTTTGCCGAGCGCAATCTTAATCTTATCAACTGCCGTAGCATAACAGCACCGAATGTGACCTTCACCGCCGGCACCGAACACGCTTCCCGGAACAACAGCAACATTATGCTTTTGGAAAAGCTGCGTCGCAAATTCCTCGCTTGTAAGCCCTGTAGAAGTTATATCCGGGAACATATAAAATGCGCCCGTCGGCTCAGGAACAGGAAGTCCCATATCACAAAAAGCCTTGTACATTAAATTACGCCTCTGCTGATAGCTTACGCGCATTTTTTCTACTTCCTTCCATCCGTTCCGCAGCCCTTCCACCGCCGCATACTGGCTGAAAATAGGCGCACAGATTGTGTTGTATCCGTGAACCTTTACCAGCTGCGCAAGAAGTTCCGCAGGCGCGGCAATATAACCAATTCGCCATCCAGTCATAGCAAACGACTTTGAAAAACCGTTCAGAATAATCGTATAATCCTTCATTCCCGGAAAACTACCGATAGAACAGTGCTTTTCGCCCTCGTATGCAAGCTCGCAGTAAATCTCGTCAGAAATCACCCAAATCTGGTGCTTCTTCACCACTTCCGCAATCTTTCCAAGCTCCGCCTTAGGAATCATCGTACCCGTAGGATTGTTCGGCGAACAAATCATAAGCGCTTTCGTCTTAGGCGTAACAAGCTTTTCAATCTGCTCCGCCGTAGGATAAAAACCGTTCAGACTCGTATCAACAGGCACAACCTTTGCAAAGCACAGTTCCGCAAGCGGTGTATAATTTACGTAGCACGGCTGGCACACGATAATCTCATCTTCAGGATTAAGAATGCCGCGCAGAACAGCATCAACACCCTCACTTGCGCCGACCGTAATCAAAATCTCGTTCTTTGGATTATAGTACATTCCGTACCGTTCCATATATTTCGCAATCTCTTCGCGCAGTTCTATCAAACCCCAATTGCTCGTGTAGCTCGTGTGCCCCTTTTCAAGGTGGTAGAACGCCTCCTCCCTTATGCACCACGGCGTCGGAAAATCAGGTTCTCCCACCGAAAGCGAAATAACATCATCATGCCCGATAAGCATCTCAAAAAATTTACGGATTCCGCTCGGCGGCGTCCTCATCATAGCCGAACTGAATTTATCTTCCCTTGTATTCATAGTAAAACTCCAGTAAAAACAAAAAGCGCACCCCGTTCTGCAAAGAAAAAAACGCATCTGGCGTCTTCCCCTCACACGAATAACCGCAAACTGCCGGACTATGCCATCGCTCCTTCACGGTTATCACGGTCGTCTTCAACATAAACAATATCGTTTTCTTTGTACGTCTTTAAAATAAAGCATGTTTTTGTAGAACGCACGCCCTCAAGCGTAGAAAGCTTTCCTGAAACAAAAAATGCCACTTCCTGAAGAGAATCGCCTTCAATAATAACTTTAAGATCATAACCGCCGCTCATAAGGTACACGGACTTCACCTGCGGAAAACGATAAATCCTGTCCGCAATCGCATCAAAACCGTGTTCGCGCTCCGGCGTTACCTGAATTTGAATTTCAGCACGAACTTTGTCCTTTGACTCTACGTCCTTTTCCGGATTTATAATGGCAGCGTACTTCAAGATAATTCCGTCATCCTCAAGTTTTTTGATGATAGCCTTCACTTCCGCCGCAGATTTTTTAGTCATCGCCGCAATGTCTTCAACCGAAAGACGCGCATTCTGCCGCAACAAATCAAGAATTTCTTCCATACGTAAGCCTCTTTTTTCACAAATTAGATACAATAAATTATACGTTTTTACAGCATTTTATCAATGAAAAAAAACGGGCAGAACGCCTCCACCCATCGGCTTTCCAGGGCTTGCACTCGCGTCCGGTATTTTGCTCCGCTTCGCTCCTCAAAATACGTGCTTCGCACCCCTTCCAATCCTTATGCGGCTGAATTTTCAAAAAGAACCGTTCTGCCTTTAGAACTGCCTGTAGAAAAACAATATTGACTTTACAAAAAAAATATTTTATAGATGTTTATTAAGAGGGTGTAATAAAAACTTTGCCAGAAATAGCGTCAAAGTTTTTATTTAAGGTTTAAAACAAACCTTAAAAACAGAGAAGTCAAGGCTTTAAGTGACAGCGTGCCTTGACTCGACGTATTCACAAGTTCGCATTGCGAACTTCCTTATCAACTGCCGCTTCTCATTTCATTGCGAAGCGGCATAAAAAGTCAATCGATTGTTGAAACAATCTTCTTGACTTTTTATGGGAGAAATATGAAAAAAGTAATAATATTATTTTTATTGTTCCTGTGTGCTAATTCTTTTTCTGAAGAAATTACTGACGGCTATAAACGGAGCAGTGAAAATCAACCTAGTGAACAAATGACTCGTTTGCCGCTTATAAGGAACACGGCAAACCTAAAAAATACAAGCGGCTATGAATTTCTAGATGGTGAACAACTGTCGTTCGGTGATTTCAGGTCATTGATGTACAGTTATCCTGACAGCAAGCGTTATATGAAAAGAGCTGAATTCTGGCGCGTAATGACACTTGTTAGCGGTATTGTATTTTTTGGAACGTTTTTTACAGCTCTTTCTACAGACTCAGAGGAAATTGCTACAATCTGTACATTAAACAGTATGTGTTCATTTGAGTTAACTGCCGGAATGGGATATATTACGATATATCACAAGGCAAAATCTGCCGATTTTTAAAATATGCACATTATTGACGAAGAATTAGACTACATTAAACATAAGGAAACCTCTAAAAATTGCAATTTTTAGAGGTAACTTTGAAAATCCGATGTTCTAAGTTGCAATATTATAGCGACTTAGAACTCGTCAGCACCTCGAAATAGTCGTCAAAGACGAGTTTTCGAGGTGCTCATAATCCCTTCTAAAAACTGCATAAGTAAAAATTAATTTTCAGTAAATTAGCAGCACTTTTTTATAGGACAGTTTGCAATATAACTGTCCTATTTTATTTAGGGTTTAAAACAAACCCTAAAAACGGCGAAGTAAAGGTCTTGAATGAGCCGAAGGCGAATGCGCCTTGACTTGATGTATTTATAATTGAATTTATGCAGTTTCTTCTATATGATAAACGCATACTTAATTATAAGTGCGAGGTATTAAGATGGAAAAATTGAAAATTCTTTTGGCAAAAGGCAGAATTTATGAATCTGTCTATGAACTTTTAAATGACGTAGGAATTTCAATCCATCTGCCGGAACGGACGTATTTTCCAACGACAAACCAGAAAGACCTGGCGTTTCAGGTAGTAAAACCGCAGATTACAAGCGCACTTCTTGCGCAGAATAAAGCCGATGTCGGTTTTTCCGGCAAAGACTGGGTTTACGAAAACGGCGTAGAAGATTCCGTTGTAGAAATTATGGACTTAGGCTTTGACCCGGTGCGCATCGTTGCCGCAATCCCGGAAACAGTCAATTACGATGAACTCGTAAAAAAACCGCTTACAATCGCCACGGAATACCAGTCGCTCAGCAAAAAATGGGCTGATGCAAAAAAAATAAACGGCTCCATTTTCCGAACCTGGGGAACAAGCGAAGGCTTCGTGCAGGACAACAAGGACGCCCTTGCGCAGATTCTTATCGACAACACTTCAACCGGTTCTTCCCTTAAGGCAAACCGCCTTAAAATCGTGGACACGCTTATGGAGTCCTCAACAAGAATGTACGCCTCAAAACAGGCAATGGATGACCCAGAAAAAAAGCAGAAAATCCTTGAACTTAAAATGCTTTTTGAAGCCGTCCTAAACGCACGCACACGCGTTATGCTTGAAATGAACGTTTCCGAAGAAAATTTCGAAGCGCTTGTAGAGGGTCTGCCGTCAATGAGAAGTCCTACAGTTTCGCCGCTTTTCGGCGGAAACGGCTATGCAATCAAAACGGCCGTAACAAAAAGTGAAGTTCCAACACTTCTACCAAAACTCCAGAGTCTTGGTGCAACGGACATCGTTGAATATGAATTACGGAAGGTAATGCTTTAATGAGAACAGCAAAAATAGAACGTACTACAGGCGAAACGCAGATTTCGCTTGAACTGAACCTTGACGGAAGCGGAAAATGCAGCATCGAAAATCCAATTGGTTTTTTTGACCATATGCTGCGCTCCTTCTGCAAGCACGGTCTTTTTGATTTAAGCGGCTCAATCAAGGGCGACCTGAACGTAGACCAGCACCACTTAATCGAAGACACAGGCATCGTACTTGGCGCGTGCTTTAATAAAGCGCTTGGTGACTGCGCCGGCATCTTCCGGAGCGGCAGTTTCATCTACCCGATGGACGAAACTCTTGCACAGGCCGCCGTTGATTTTGGCGGACGTCCTTTTCTTGTGTGCAACGCAGGACTTTCAGGAATTCCGCTTGTTTCCCTTAACGCAAACGGCGTAGAAGCAAGTTTTCAGACGGACTGTTTTGAAGATTTCTGGCAGGCGTTCGTAAACAGCGCGCAGTGTAACCTTCATCTGGACATTATCCGCGGAAGAAGCGACCACCACAAAATGGAAGGACTTTTCAAAGCGGCGGCGCGCGCAATCCGCAGTGCAGTTGAAATAGACCCCCGGCGGAACGGCTCAATTCCCTCAACAAAAGGCGTAATTGTATAAAATAGTATAAAATATAACAGTAAAAAGGGCTGTTCTTTTGAACAGCCCTGATTATTTTTACAGGAGAAACTTTTTATGAAATCTATAAAAAAGGCGGTCATTTCTGCCGTAATCATTACACTTTCGTTTTCTGCGCTGTTTGCAAAAGGCAAGGAAAAACAGCCGCTGAAAGCAGAACAGCTCCAGCGACCGCCTCTCCTTCGCATAACGGACAACGGCTTCCGCCTTATATGGAACGATAACAAACCGTCAGCCGCCGTTACGCTCACGGAAAAAGGCGCAAAAACAATCCGAATTCTGCCGGTTACAGGCACTGTTTCGGGCAAAGATTCCGGCTTTTATGCAGATTTTGAAAATCTCACGCCCGGAAAAACATATACCTATAAAATAAGCGGACACAAAAAAGCATCGTTCACCGCTCCGTCCGAAGATTTACCGTTTACTTTTGCCGCAATCTCCGACCACCAGACATTCCCGGAACTGACCGAAAAAGGCTTTAACTGCGTTGCATCAGAAAAGCCGGACTGCATTATTTCTGCCGGAGATATGCTTGAAGACGGAAAAGTAAAGAACTGGAACGAAAACTTTTTTCAGAAAATACCTCTTCTGAACGGAATTCCGTTTGCCGCCGCAGAAGGCAACAACGACACCGGATTTGAACTGTTCAAATCATATCTTGGACTTAAAGACCGCTACTATTCCTGCACTTACGGAAATACGCGCTTTTTGATGATAAATACGAACATTCCCGTCCGCCCGGACTCCGAACAGTACGCCTGGCTTGAAAAAACACTCTCGGAAAATAAATCACGCTGGACAGTCGCCGTATTCCACAAAGGCGCATACCTTTCTTCCGTGCCTGACAAATCGTTCCTAAAAGTCCGCGACGACTTAATTCCCCTGCTTGAAAAATACGGCACAGATTTAATCATAAACGGACACAACCATTTCTACGACCGAACAAGCCCGATAAACGGCATAACATACGTTTCCCTTCCGTGTATGAGCGGTTCAATGACAAAAATACAGGTGAACGAAAACTCTGGCTATTACGGAAAGACAATCCCCGAATTCCGCGGATATGCTTTATGCACCGTAACAAAAGACAGCATACACATCACCGTAAAAGACCTTGACGGCACCGTCCGCGATGAATTTGCGATAAATAAGAAGGAATAATTATTTTTTCACTCTACAAAAATATTGTATTTTTGTAGATTATAGTATATACTCATAACCGCACCCGTTGATTTGGCGGCGTCTTCCGAACTCTACTGGCTTGTGCCTGAATAATAGACTAAGGGAGGCTTACGGTATGATAGATTTGATTATCGCTCTGGTGACTTGTATTGCCACTGTAATTACAACTATTATAACGTTGCTCTCTTTCCTTAATAAGAAAGATAAAGAGTAAAAAATAAACCGCCAGTGCTGGAACACCTTTGGCGGTTTTTTGCTAATCGTGAAGACAGCCCGTTTATCAACGGGTGCGTTCTTTATTTAATATACATCGCTTTTGGTTTTTCTGCAAGGCGATTTTCTGCCGTCCTTACCGCAAAAAGCTGTATTTGTACACAAGCGGGCGCAGTTTTTCAGTGAGGGTGCGGTATGCGGTTTCAAAGGCGGTAAAGCTTACCGGCGGAAAATCGCCGCTTTCGCTACGGGATTTGAGCGCGCCCCTTATCTGGTACCAGCCTGCATCACTGCGATTCAGCTTGTATTTGTCGCGGACGGCCCGTTCGTCGGTGGCAGAAAAATACGCGCGCCACAGTTTTTTGCCTTCTTCAAGAACGGCGCGCGCTTCGGGAGAAAACGGCGAATCTGTGCCGGAAAGGTGCGGCTGTTTTTCTATGTAACGTACCATAAAATCACTTTCAAAACGGTCGGGCGCGTTTACTTCGTCTTCGGTGTATGGAATAAAATGATTTGTAATGCTCCATTCCCGGTTATCCCACACAAGATTATCTGCGCCGGCGGTAAGGTTTGAGCCGTTAAAAAGCATCCACACAAGGCAGTCAGATTTGAATTCGTCGGAAAGTTCGCAGTTCGGCTGAAGGAACTGGTCTCGGTCGTTTATCCAGGTGTGCGGAATTATTCTGCGGACTGTAAAAACAACGGCGGCTTGCCAGAGATTTTCAGGAGTGACATAAAACCCATTTCCGCCACCATACGGAGATGAAAATAAAACAGTCTGCTGCCCGGCGTGCTGAGGATCATTTACACCAGCGTACATATAGGCAATTCCATCATCAGACCATTTACTCACTCTTACTTTTCCCGGAGTCGGTGTAATTGCATTTGACAAAGGGATAACTTCCTGATTATTTGCTCTAGGTCTTTTTATCCACACATTTAAGTATTGGTCATTCGGAATATTATAAAAATATTTCTGACCTATCGGTTTTGCATCTTTATCAAGAACTTCACAGGAAATTTCAGAAGGGAATTCCGTGTATTCTTTGAAAGTTTTCCAAATTAAAAATCCGATTGGAAAATCACCTTTTAAACCGTCAAAACTTTTTGAATGAACAATAAAACCGTCTAAATATTTTATACTTATATTTTTCCGAAATTCTTCAAAATTCGGTGCATTTACATATTTCAATTTACTGAACATTGCAATGGTTACATTTGGAATTTCCTGTACAATACGAGCAAAAAACTGTGTGAAAAGTTCATTGCTTGCTTTTCCATATTTTTCCATTGCAACAGAAGCAAATTTTGTTTTTGCAACACCTGTTTTATTTTCCGCATCTCCTGCACCTTTTGCCGTATTATCTGCGTTTGTCGCTTCCGCATAGGGCGGATTTATCAGCACTAAAATTTTCTTCGCAGGTTTTCCGGCGGCATCTTTTCCGGCTTTAGCTTCGGCAATGGCGGTGCGAAGGCTCTGCGGAATTTTCTCCGTAAGCGTGTAGTCGATTTTTCCGTCGTCGGTGATGTCGTCGTTCAGATAGTCGTACTGAAACCTTGTAGCAGCCCGGCAGGTTTTTGCGGCTTTCATCACGTCTACGTCCGCCTGATCAAGCGTGCTCATAAAAATGTTGCGGTGATTGGAATGTTTTGTTTCAAGGTTTCCCACACCACAGCACATATCCCACACGATGAAGTCACGCTGCCAGTTTTTTCCGAGCGTCCTGTTCAAAAGTTCGTAGGCTTTTTCTACAACGTGAAGCGGCGTAAAGTATGCGCCCTTAAAACTGCGCTCGTCCGTAGGAATAAGGCTGTCGCGCCGTTCCAGAAGATAGTTGCGGTATTCAACTTCCGGCGGACGGTTGTAGATTGCCCAGAATTTCCTGTAGCCGTCATAGTTTCCAAGTTCGTACAGTTTGCCGTCAAGAAGAAAAGTCGGGCGGTTGTTCCTGTGCAGAAGTTCTGCAGGCAGGTTTTCGTGCGTACTTACTGTTCCGTCGCTCATAATGTCTGCAAAAAAAAGAAGGCAGTAGTTTTCCGGCTCTATTCCGCGGATTTCGCGCCCGATCATTTCTACCCAGCGGTCAAAAACCTGCTTTAAGTTGTCCGGCGTAATCTGCGTGCGGATAATTTCGCCTGTGGCAATCGCCTTCTGAACAGTGTCTATAAATTCCTTTTCCTGCGTTTCAATTCTGAACGAAACAAAATGCGTACCGATGTACTGCGAAACGACTTCAAGAGCTTCCTGGGTTACGTCGCTTGCAGACTTTCCCCATTTTATTTTGACTGACTTATCGTTTAAAAGCGAATAGACTGTCTGCGTTTCCATTATGGCGGCTTTTACGCTGTCTATCACGCACAGAAACGGCGGAATTTCCTCGCCCTCTTTTAATGCCTGCGCCACGTAAAAACACAGCTGCGTGAACATTGCGTATGTTGAAACTTTGCACCCGACTTTTGCCTCAAACCATACTTCCTTTGTCTGAATGTCGATGAGGTTTTTCTGATAGCTTTTAAGGTGCAGTGCCTTTATGTACGCGTCCTTTACGTCTTCTTCTGACGATGCTTTCTGAAGTTCTGAAAAAAGGGACATTGAGAGCGGTTTCCTTTTTGAAAAATAAAGCAGTATTTTTTAATTATAACTACTATATTACGCAGTTATTCTGAAATATTACTTCGTTTTTTAGTTGTTGTCAAACAAGAAAACTTCACAATCTTGTAGTCTAAAGTGATGGATTTCAGTAAACATCTCAAATCAGAAATTGATTATTCAGGATTATCTTATAAAGAACTATCTCAAAAATCGGGAGTAGCCGAACGGGCATTATATACGTATGTTGCAACTAAAAATCCATCTATGCCACCGGCAGATGTCACATACAAAATCGCCCGCGCCCTCGGCGTTTCGGTGGAATACCTTGTAACAGGCGGAACGGAAAAAACACCGCAAATTCCGGCAGAAACACGCTTTGTCGCAGAAACCTTCAACACCCTCTCCGAAAACGACAAAAAATCCGTCATCGCTCTCTTAAAAGAAATGAAATCCCACAGATAAAATTACATTTGGTGGACAGTCAAAACCTCCGGCTCATTCAGAAAAATTTGCAACTTTTTTTCCGTTCGATTGTCTTATTTTATATATGGAAAACAACGTACAAAAAATATCAGTCTACGGAGATTCTATTCTGAAAGGTGCAGTTACCGGAACAGGGTCGGGTCATCTTTTTGACATAATCGAAGAAAACAGTCTTTCCCTTGCTTCCCGCGCACTTGGCTTTGAGCTGAACAACCAAAGCGTATTCGGAAGCATCATCACCAAAACCCAGCGCCGTCTTTCAAAGGACATCGAAAAAGGCGTCGTCGGAGAGCTTGCCATAATCGAGTCCGGCGGAAACGACTGCGACTACGACTGGAACGTTGTCTGCGAAAATCCCGGCGCACTTCACCAGCCGCGCGTTGTCCTTGGCGATTTTATACGGATTATCGGCGAAATGGTGAACGCCTGCCGCGAAAACAAAATCACGCCTGTCCTTATGACAATGCCGCCTCTTGTTCCTGACTGGTGGTACGGGCATATCTGCAACAGCTACAATGCGGACGCAGTAAATGCATTTACAAAAAATACGCCGGACGTCCTTTACCGCAACCACGAAATTTACAATATGCACATCGTAAAATTCTGCTATGAAAATAACGTGCAGTTTGTCGATATGCGCCTTGCAATGCTTGAGTCAGAAAACTACAGAAACCTGATGTGCCGCGACGGAATTCACCCGAACGCAGACGGCTACGCATATATGGCAGGCATTTGGGAAAAAGAACTTCCAAAAATCAAAAAAGAATTCTAATATAGTACGCAAGTACTGTGAATTCCATTCTTTTTCTTAAGCAGACCGATTTTTCTCTTTCTTTATTTCCAGAACAGCTGGAGTCCGCCTTTGCAAAAAAAATCGTTACGGACGACATTCTGCAGACGGAAGAATATATTGATGTTGAACAGTTTGACTGCATTGCGGCAGAAGCAAATTCCATTTCCGGCGAACTGAAACAGTTTTTTCTGCGCACGGCACAAAAAACTAATTCTGCGCTTTTACTGCTTGCAGACTCTGCTGAAAAAAACGACGTTATGGAACTTTCTGAAGCCGGAGTAATTGTGTTTACCTCTCCGATAAAAGCAGATGACGTGGAAAAAGCGCTCATCGTATTTGCCGCAAATAAGCGCAGAATTCTTACAGTAGAAACGCAGCTTTCTGCCGAACGGGCGACGATTGAGGAAGAAAGGCTGATTGCCCGCGCAAAAACCGTTCTTGGAAGATACCTTAATATGACGGAACAGCAGGCTCACCGCTACATCGAACGGCAGTCAATGAACCTGCGCCAGTCAAAAATACAGACGGCAGAGAGCATTCTTAAAACATACGAAAGTTAAAATCATGGAAAAAATAAATTATCAGAAACAGCTTGAAAAAATCCTTGAACAGATAAAAACGGCGCATAAAAAACCTAAGCTTCTCCTTCACGCCTGCTGTGCGCCGTGTTCTTCCTACGTCATCGAATATCTTTCTGCGTATTTTGACATAACAATTCTTTACTATAACCCGAACATTTATCCGCAGGAAGAATACGAGCGGCGGCTTTTGGAACTTCAGAATTTTCTTCTGGAATTTCCGCCTGCCGTACAGAACAGCGTTCATCTTGTGGTGCAGGAATATAATCCTCAGGACTTTTATGCAGCAATCAGAATAAACGAAAGCCCGGAGATGGCGCAGGAAAAAGAAAAGGGAGAACGCTGCCGCCGCTGTTACGCGTTCCGCCTTCGCCGTGCCTATGAATACGCTTATCTAAATAACTTTGAATGGTTCACCACAACTCTTTCAATCAGTCCGTTCAAGGACGCAGAAAAAATAAACACTCTCGGAAAACAGATTGAAGAAAATCCAGGTCCAATCTTCCTTTCTTCAGACTTTAAAAAACTCGGCGGATTTAAGCGCAGCCTTGAACTGAGCGCAGAATACGGTCTTTACCGCCAGCAGTATTGCGGCTGTGTCTACTCCAAAAACTAAAACTGTTCAGTTTATTTTTATTGTGATAAAATAAATGAATGAAAACAAAAATTACTTTTAAAAGCATTATATTTTCAATTTCAGCTGCAATAATTCTTTTCTTCATTTTATTTTTTGTCATTCTTTCTCTGCTGAACAAAAAGCCGGTAGCGGCATTCTACGGAATTCCAGAAAACACGCAAAAAGGAATTACAGCCGTCCTTCAAAAAACGCATACCCGCCGGAACAAAAAATCCCTGCCGTACGAAATCGTCATTCTGAATGACACGCTTGATTTAAAGTCTGCAATAAAAAATTCCAAAAAACCTGACATTCTTTTTATATACAACGGCAGGAACGCCGAATATGCAGCTTCTCTTGCCGCCTCCAAAAAAACTGGTTTTGACTCTTCGATTCTTAATGGAATGACGACTTCCGTAAAAGCGACTGCATATTCTGCAAACGGAAAAATCACCGGCGTTCCGCTTCTTATAGACAACTACGAAATAGACGTAAACCTGAATGCTTTTAAAAACAGCGGTATTCCAGCCGTCAATTTCTGGAACGATATTGAGCGCCTTGCAGAAAAAACAAAAAGCGCATCCGTAGTTCCTGTTCTTTTTTCCGCAGGAAATGATGAAATGCTCATAAACGTATTCGGCGCTTTGGTGGAGTCGCTTTCCGGAGTACAGGCGTGGAACAGTATGACGTCAAAACTCAAAGCACTTTCTGACTCCGGGAACATAACCGTTTCTTCCTGCACCGAGCTTATTTCTCAGATGGCACAGGAGGACGGAGAACTTTACAAAGCTCTTTCTATGATTTCTTCCTGGAAAGACTCCGGGCTCATTCCAAAAAATATAACCCAGATAACGTTCAGGGATATAAACGCCTATATGGCGGCGAACCTTACTGCCATTACGTTTATGACTCTTTCACAGCACCGCACTATAGAATACAAGACGATTTCACAGTACAGCTCGATTTACTATCCGTCTTTAAGCTATGCAAACGAACGTCATTTTGCAGCGCCTGTCGTTCTTGCAGTTCCGCTTTCCCAAAATAAAATTGCCCGCAATTCAGTTGAACTTATGGCAAACACCCTTCAGCCGTCGCTCTGCTCGCAGACCGGTCTTGCTCCTGCACAGGCAAATTGCAGTACTCCAGATAAACAATCGGACGACGTACGCTACTGGGTTGCCGCCTCTGGCGCTCCTCTTCCGGCATTATGCGATGCCGCGTTCACCAAAAAAACGGAAAAAGCTGCCTTTGCTTCTGCACTGCGCTCGCTCTTGAAGTAACAGAAAACAATATTGCGTTTTGCTTTTTATTACGCTATCTTATGTCTGTGTATTTCAATGGAATCAAGTACGGCGGCGGTCTGCGAACTGCCGGCAAAGCTTGAGCTGGGTGCGCAACTGTATCGGAAAAAAAAGCTGTTTTCAAAAATCATCAGCATTTTTCAAACTCTGCTGATTATGTCACTGCATTCTGCGGGAAGGCGGAAACAGTTTCCGGAGTCAGGAAACGTTGGTACACGCTAAACTTTTTTACAAGTTTATGCCTTCCGTATGGAACGGCAAACACACAGAAATCTACGCAGTCCCTGGATTTCGGAGCATTTCTATGAAAAGCACACGCTTCTCTTTTGGCAGCGCCGCCACATTCTTAGGCGCACTTTTAATTGTTGTATCATTATCATTCTCTCTTGCATCTTGTAAAACGGCGGATGATGATAATCCCCTTCCGCAAGGAGTTGAAGAACTTTCTTCAGACAGTCCGCTCATCGGAAAATGGAAAGATATTTATGATAGTTATAATACTTACGGTACTTATGACACACAAATATCAACATCATTTATTGAAACATCTAGTTATGACAAACACGAGGGTCAAATCTATATAGGAAAAATTGATGATTATTCCGGATATATTTATTATCAACTTTCAACAAATATCACAGGCTACGATAATTCAAATCAACCTTATACAATTGAATGCAAAGGTAAATGGTCTGCTGTTGCATATTCCAATTTGAAATCAACATCTGTTAATATGTGTGACGCATATAATTCCCAATCAAAATATGATTTTCAGAATTCTTTAGAAGAATGCATATCTTTATACACTATTGACAACGGATATTTTGGAAGTCTATCTACAACAGAATTTTCAAAAATTTCCGACTGATGAAACTTTCTTCACAAAAAGTGGGCATAATTTTTCTGTCCGCTTTTCTTTTTTCTACTTCCGCAATCTCCCAGAATAACGATGTTTCTATAAATAGAAACATGCGCCAGCCGCAAGCTTTTTCATCATCAGATGATACCCAAGACGAAACAACAGAGCCGCCCGAAAATCCTAAAGTCTCTTTACCGCACCTGTACACCTACATCAATTCCGGCATCGTTGAACAGCGGCAGTCGTACACACGTGAAGAGATTGAACGTACAAATGCAGAAAGCATTACTTCGTTTTTTCAGGCGGCAGGAATTCAAATTCTTTCGTACGGCGCATACGGTCTGGAGTCAAAACCGTCCGTCCGTGGATTTACAGATGAAACAGTCCGCATCGTCATAGACGGAATTTGCGTAAACAACGCCCAGTACGGAACGTTCGATTTTTCCACAATAAACACCGCAGACATAGAAAAAATTGAAATCGTAAAAGGCGGATTTACCGAGCAGGTTTCGGACGAAGGAGCTGTAGGCGGCGCTATTTATATCACCACCAAAAAACAGACGCTCGGACATCATTTTTCGGCAGACTCATCGGTAAAAACTTTTTTCAATAAAAATTCTCCGTTCGACACATTCTGCCAGAAATTCGGCTACAGCGGACAGATTTCAGAAAATACGTTCCTCAAAACAAACATAAAAGGAACGGCGGCGCAGAATAAATATCCGTTCATCAACTATAAAAACAAAACGTCCGTCCGCGAACATTCATCAGTATATGACGGAAACAGCGACATAAAACTTTCGCACTTTTTTGGAAACGGAAACAACTGGAATATCGGAAATTCAACGTATGCCGCCCGTAAAGAAATTCCAGGTCCTGAAACTTCCCTTACAACAGGAATTCAAAAAGACTTTGACAACAACCTTTCTTTTAACGTTTCCTTTCCGTCCATAAATCAGTCACTTAAACTGGACGGAAATGCCGCCTGGCTCTCAAACACAAGGTTCTACGAGGAACAAACGGAAAGCCGCCACTACGTAAACAGTTTCATTCTTTCTTCCGCCGCAGACTTTTATAAATACGAACGTTTCCAGCAGGCGGCTGGAATTACGCTGAATGTAACGCATTTAAATTCCACGGACGATGGAATTCATACTCTTTTTTCGGGAACATTCAAAGAAACAAGCAGATTTTTTCTGAACGATATTTTTTCTGTTACAGTTCCGCTTTCAATTAAATTCAGCGGAAAAAACATCGCATTCATTCCAAAGCTGGGAATACGCGCATCTTTCAAATATGCAGCCATTATGCTGAACGGCTACCGTATGGTTCAGTTTCCAAATATGGACGATTTATACTGGGGAGATTCTTCCTACGCCTGCGGCAACCCGGATTTAACGCCGGAATACGGATGGGGCGCAGAATGTACGGTAAATGCTCACAATATATTCATTCCGTTTTCAATCTGCGTTTTTACGAATTATTACACAAATAAAATACAGTGGTCATCAAATTCTTCCGGAAAATGGATGCCGCAGAATGTTGCCTCCGCCTTTTATCTTGGACTTGACGTATCGTTTGAAAAAACATTTTTCTCTGTTCTTACCGTAAAAGGCAATGTCGAATATCTGCATAATCAGCTTCTGGATAAATCAAACAAACTTACATACGGAAACCGCATAATGTGGACTCCGGATTTTGTCGGATCTCTTATAGTTTCGCTGAATGCAAAATATGTTTTCATCTCCGTAGAATCAAATTATGTAGGGAAAAAATATATTTCCAATCTAAATACATCATACACAGACCCGTACTTTTTGCTTAATTCCTCAATGGAATTTCAATTCTGGGAACACATAAAACCTTACATAAGAATTGAAAACATACTTGATGCAGATTACGAGGCTGTTCCAGACTACCCTATGCCCGGAATTTCCGCATCGGCCGGAATAAAATGTACTTTCTGATTTTCAGACAAATAATTCCCAAGGTAAAAACTTATTTCATTTTAAGTGAAAAAATAATAAGCGAAAAACTTATTATGAGAATAATTACATACAGCAATGCAAAAAACGGAAAAACAGACGGAAAGAATTTTGCAATAATACCGCAGAAAACAGTAAAAGCGCCTATTCCCATAGAAACAGAACCGCATAATTTTCCTGCCTTTACAAGATGTCTTGATTTTTTTACATCTTCAACAGACTGTGATAATTTTTTCAAATAACCGTCTGACATAAAGAAAAGTCCTGTGGCAATAAAAACAATTCCGAATATTATAAAAAAAATCATAATTAAAAGAGTTTTTGTACTGTCCATAATTTTTTATCGGAACTTTATTTAATGAACTTTAAAAATCAAAAACTGACAAAAACGCTGCTTCGGTAAAATCAAACGTATTAAGTCAGCGCGCAGAAAAATAATTACATCCAGAAATAAATATTTCCGCACGAATAAAAAAGACGTTTTTAACTAACAGTGCTGACGATGCATTACGGCAAAATATAAAAACAACCGTTCGTTTGTTAAAATAAACTATTCTTAATCAACACCCAGAATAAAGCACAGAAGAAATATTTACAGTTTCGAAGAATTTAGCTTATCCGCAAAAATAACATTCATTCGTTAATTATTTTTATCATCTTCCATTTTGAAACGACTGATGATAATTTCAATAATGTTTCACGAGAAACTTTTTAGTTATCCACATTTAGTTAACAATTTGTGGATAAACTGATGTTTCACGTGGAACAATAAAGCAGATTTACATGAAAACAAACTACCTTTATTCTTTAACTTATTTTTGATGAATAAAAAAAATAATCAGACGAATTATATTTTCATCTTAAATAAAATTGTTGTAAGAACCATAGATTGTTTCACGAGAAACATTATTACTCAAACCTTATACAGCAAATAAAAATCAGTCATAAAATCTGCATATAACGTTTCACGTGGAACATTTAATAATTAAAAAAGCTTCAATGATTTTCTAATCAAATAACTGCTAATGTGCAGTTACTTTTTCTGAAATATAAAATTTCCTGTACGATATAATTTATAAAATCCACCGGGTAAAAATTTTAGAATAGTTACTGCCTTTCCATAAAAACTGCTCATCCGCAAGAATAAAAAAATCACTATAGAACAATATATTCCACGTGAAACAAATATAAAAACAACTGTATAAAGTTATCCACATTTAGTTAACAATTTGTGGATAACTTTATAAAAGCAAAAAATTTTATTTTATTAAAATAGTTTCACGTGGAACTTCTCGTTAAAAAGAAAGACCAGTCAATAAAAATTGACTGGTCCTGCCTGATGATGTATTTATTTTTCCCGGCTGAAAATAATTCAGCTTCCCACTTCTAAAAGTATAATAGAATAAATTTTTTTTGTCATCATATTTATAGATAAAAATGCATAATATTTCATTTTATTTATTTCTATATATTATAACAAATTAAACTATTCTTTATTATCTTCTCCCGGAACTTTATCAATTCCTACGAGGAAATCAGGTTCAGAAACTTTTACTACCTTTACGCCCGTAGAGCCAGTTCCCTGCTGATTTATTGTATTTGCCAGAACGCGCAGTGTCTTACCCTGGCTTGTCATACATACAACTTCATCGTCGTCCTTTACAGTAAGAAGTCCGATAATTTCGCCGCGTTCTTCAGTTTTTCCAAAAATCTTCTGTCCACCTGTTCCACGTCCGTGAGGATTAAAATCCTCAAACCTTACGCGCTTACCGTATCCTTTTTCAGTAAGAAGAAGTATAGTTTCTCCTTCCTTTACCTGAATTGCTCCTGAAATTTCATCACCTTCAGAAAGTTTCATTCCGCGGATACCGCAGCTGGCTCTTCCCATTTCACGGACAGTATTCTCGCTGAAACGAAGCGCCTTTCCGCGTCGCGTAACAAGAAGTACCTCAGATTTTCCGTCTGTAGGAATTGCACTGATAAGTTTATCGCCGTTCTTAAGCTTCAATCCGATAATGCCGCGAGTCTTTGCATTTGCAAATTCACTTGTCTGAACTTTTTTTACAATACCGTTTGAAGTAGTCATAAACAGATACTGTGTATCGCTGAATTCTCGCAAGGTAACGACAGTCGTAATTTCTTCGTCAGCACCAATAGCAATCATACTCTTTATGTGAGTTCCGCGGCTGTTCTTGGAAGACTCTGGTATTTCGTGAACTTTTATCCAGTATGCCCTTCCGGCATTTGTTACGAACAGAATATAATCGTGGGTAGAACCGATGAACAGCTGGCTGATGTAATCGTCTTCAAGAAGGGCTGTACTGTTGCTGCCTGTTCCTCCCCTACCCTGTTTTTTATATGCAGAAACAGAAACACGTTTCATATAACCAAGTTTAGAAATCATAACAACCATGTCTTCTTCCTTAATCATATCTTCAACGTTTATTTCTTCTACTTCATCGGCAACGATGTCTGTTCTTCTGTCATCGCCGTATTTTTCTGCCATTTCATTTGTTTCTTTCTTAATAAGGTCAAGAATTTTCTCGTGATGTTCAAGCAAATCTTTCAGATAATCAATATATGCCTGAAGCTCACGGATTTCTTTCTGCAAATCTTCAATCTGCAAATGAGTAAGCCGTTTAAGCTGCATATCAACTATTGCCTGAGCCTGTTCATCATCAAAAGAAAAACGGGCTTCAAGCTGATTTTTTGCATCTTCTGTATCACGGCTTGCTTTTATAATCTTTATGACTTCGTCAATATTATTGATTGCAGTAATAAGAGCTTCAAGAATATGCATTCTGTGCTGTGCAATTTTTAAATCATACTGCGTTCTTCGGGTAATGACTTCATCACGATGAGAGACAAAATACTGAATTAACTGTTTTAGGGTAAGGACTTCCGGTTTAAGATAGCGCATTCCGTTGTCTTTCTTAACAGGAACAAGAGCAAGATTGATGACGCCGAAATTTGACTGCAAGTCTGTCTTTGCAAAAAGCTGGTTCAGTACAAGTTTTGTTATTGCACCTTTTTTCAAATCGACTACAAGACGCATTCCGGAACGGTCAGATGATTCATCATTTGCATTTACAATTCCGTCAATCTGCTTGTCACGGATAAGTTCTTTTATACGGCGGATAATATTAGTTGTATTAACTCCGTACGGAACTTCCGTAAAAACAATGGACTCACGACCGTGCTTGTCTGTTTCAATGGAAAATTTTGAACGTATGGTTATTTTTCCGCGTCCGGTAGAATAAGCTTTTTTTATTCCGTCCTTTCCATAGATTATTCCGCCTGTCGGAAAATCAGGACCTTTTATGTGAGTCATCAGCTGTTCTATGGAAATATCATTATTTTCAATATATGCACAGATTGCAGCAGAAACTTCACGAAGGTTATGAGTCGGCATATTTGTAGCCATTCCGACTGCAATACCTGTTGTTCCGTTACAAAGCAGGAAAGGAAATTTTGAAGGAAGAACAGAAGGTTCTTTTGTGCTGTCATCAAAGTTAGGAATCATATCAACTGTTTCCTTACTGATGTCAGCAACCATTTCTTCCGTAATCTTAGACATTTTTGCTTCGGTATAACGGTATGCAGCCGGAGGGTCACCTGCAATCGTACCGAAGTTTCCCTGCGGAGTAACCGTCGTATATCTCTGCGAAAAATCCTGTCCAAGACGGACAAGTGCATCGTAAACAGAAGCATCTCCGTGAGGATGATAATGTCCTAAAACTTCACCTACAATCGTAGCACATTTTTTTGTTTTTCCGCTGGATGCAAGATGAAGAGTATCCATTGCATACATAATTCTTCGGTGAACAGGTTTAAGTCCGTCGCGGACATCAGGCAAAGCACGCTGAACAATTACGGACATTGAATAGTCAATGTATGCCTGTTTTACTTCATCTTCAATTGATATTTTTATTACTTTTCCACCTTCTGGTGTTGTTATTTCTTCCATTTCTATTTTCCTGTTTTTCTACGGTTATATATCCAGATTAGCATAGCTTGAGTTTTCTTCAATGAACCGACGGCGCGGCTCTACTTCTTCGCCCATACATACGCTGAAAATTTTATCTGCTGCAATTGCATCTGGAATTGTTACGACACGCATTTTCCGGCGCGCAGGATCCATTGTAGTTTCCCACAACTGTTTTCCGTCCATTTCACCAAGACCTTTGTAACGCTGAACGTCAGCCTTGTCTCTCTGTTCTCCCAGTGCTTCAAGTGCGGAATCTCGTTCTGCATCGCTATAACAGTAAACAGGCTCTTTTTTTCCAAGCTGTACTTTGAAAAGAGGAGGCATTGCAAGATAAACATAGCCTTTTTCAATTATTTGAGGCATATACCTGAAAAAGAAAGTCAGAAGAAGCGTACGGATATGAGAACCGTCTACATCGGCATCTGCCATAATGATAATTTTATGATAACGCAGTTTTTCTATATTAAAATCTTTTCCAAAACCTGTTCCTAAAGAAGCAATTACAGGTTCAAGCTTGTCATTGTTCATTACTTTTTCAGGGCGGACTTTTTCAACATTGAGCATTTTTCCCCACAAAGGAAGAATTGCCTGAGTTTTTGGATCGCGTCCTTTTTTTGCAGAACCGCCTGCAGAATCTCCCTCTACGATATAAACTTCGCACATTTCAGGATTTTTTAAAGAACAATCCGCAAGTTTTTCCGGAAGCCCAAATCCGTCTGACATCGACTTTTTACGAGCGTTATCCTTTGCCTTTCGGGCAGCAATACGCGCTTTTGCTTCATCCATTGCTTTTTTAAGGATAGATTCAAGAACATCAGGATTTTGTTCAAAGAAAATCGTAAGTTTTTCTTTTACAATCTGATCAACTATTGTACGAACTTCTGTATTGCCAAGTTTTTCTTTTGTCTGACCTTCAAATTCAGGTTCAGGAACTTTCATTGAAATAACAGCTGTAAGACCTGAGCGGACATCTTCGCCCATCAGCTTTTCGTCTTTCTCAAAACTTTTCTTGAGTTTTTCATTGGCATCAAGACTTTTATTCAAAACGTATGTCAGTGCATTTTTAAATCCGTCAAGATGAGTTCCACCGTCCCGTGTATTGATGTCATTAACGAAAGTATGGATATTTTCTGAATATGAATTATTGTACTGAATTGAAATTTCTGTGATGACTTCGTCTTTTTCTTCATTTATGTAAATAGGTTCCGGCGGAACGACAGGCTTTCCTTCATTTAAATCCTTTACGAATTCGTTTATACCGCCTTCATATTTTAAAATTTCTTCCTTAGTATTTTCCAGGCGTTCATCCCTGAATTTTATAACTATTCCTTTATTCAAAAAGGCAAGTTCCCTAAGGCGAAGTTTTAAAACATCGTAATCATACGTTGTTGTTTCCGTAAAAATTGTTTTGTCTGCTTTCCAGCGTATAGTCGTTCCGTGTGCATCAGAATTTCCGATTTCTTCTACTTTTGTTTTTGGAACGCCTATTTCAAATTTCTGCCGGTAAATATGACCGTCACGGATTACGGTTGCTTCCATCCAGGTAGAAAGTGCATTTACGCAGGAAACGCCTACTCCGTGAAGACCTCCTGATACTTTATAAGAACCTTTGTCAAATTTTCCGCCGGCGTGAAGGCGCGTAAGAACAAGCTCAAGGGCGCTTACGTGTTCCGTAGGATGCATATCAACAGGAATTCCGCGTCCGTTATCTTCAACGCGTACAATATCGTCTTTTTCAAGTGCTACTGTAACAGTGTCGCAGTATCCTGCCATTGCTTCATCGATACTGTTATCTACAACTTCATAAACAAGATGATGAAGCCCTCTAGGACCTGTTGAGCCGATGTACATTCCCGGGCGTTTTCTAACAGCCTCTAATCCTTTTAATACCTGAATATTACCAGCATCATAAGTAGCAGACATTTATTTATCCTTGATTTTTGTTCTATCATCCACCTGAAAACTATTTTGAAAATCATAGATTTGAAAAAACATATAATTTTAGGTGCTTTATATAGAAAATACTTGTAAAATTATTTTTTAAAGTATACTTATATTGAAAAAAAAAGTAAAGACTGTTTATAATTTGGGATATGAGCGACAATAATCTGAAAGAAGTATGGCTGTTTGCAATGGATCAGCTGAAAAATGAATACAAATTACAGGGTGAAGAAAAAGAAAAAGAATTCACTTTGTGGTTCAATATGAATTATATAGAAGATAACATAGATACTATAAAAGTTTCCGTTCCTAATCAGTTTATGTGGAATTCAATGAAATCAAAGGGAAACGTAGATAAAGTAATCGAAAAAATAAAGGAAATATCAGGGCTTCCTCATATAGAAATTATCCCAGAAATAAAAAACGAAATGATTTTTTCAGAAAAATCAGAAGAAAAGGAAACTGAAAATCTTTCGGAAAAAATTAAAAAAGAAGAAAAAAAACAGAAATATGATTATGAACAGTTAGACTCAAAAGAAATAAAAAACAACACACTTAATGAAAACTTTACCTTTGATAATTTTATTACCGGTGAAGGAAGTTCCAGTAATTTTGCCTATAAAGTTGCCCTTGCAGTTGCGGAAAATCCCGGCACAAAAACAAATCCTATATTGTTATACGGCGGTGTAGGTCTTGGAAAAACCCATTTGATGCAGGCAATAGGTAACAGGATTTATGAAAAATACGGAACTTCAAAAAAAATATGCTATATTCAGGCAGAATCTTTTTTGAATGAATTTACAAATTCCCTTTTAACAAAAACAGCGGATAAATTCAAAAATAAATACCGAAAACTTGACGTTCTTTTAATTGATGACATCCAGTTTCTTCAGGGAAAGGAAGGAATACAGCAGGAACTTTTTTATGTATTTGAAGCTCTTCATAAAAACAAGGCACAGATGGTTTTTACCTGTGACCGCCCTTTAAAAGAAATTGAAAAAATGGAGGAACGTCTTGTAAGCCGCCTTGGTTCGGGAATGAGCCTTGACCTTCAGCCGCCTAATTTTGAAACAAGAAAAGCCATCATCTATAAAAAACTCGAAAATGAAGGAAAAACACTTTCTGATGATGTTGTAGATGTAATTTCCAAATCTGTTGAAACAAACATACGTGATCTTGAGGCGGCTCTTAACAAAATCATTAACTATTCAGATATTTTTGAAACGGAAATAACGGCAGAAATCGCGCAGCAGCAGCTTCAGGACTTATACAGTTCTCCTGCCGTAGGAAACATATCAATAAAAAACATTATGGAAGTAGTTGCAAAAAACTATCAGATTTCTATTGCTGACTTAAAAAGCAAAAAGCGCGATAAAAAATTCGTTCATCCCCGTCATATTGCCCTTTACATTGCAAAAGAACTTACGGAATATACATTTTCTGATTTAGGAAATGAATTCGGCGGAAGAGATCATTCGTCAATTATGCATGCCTGTGACAAAGTAAAGGAACAGATAAAAACAGACCCTATTTTTAATCAGAAAATAAATATTCTTATAAAGGAGATAAAAGAATATAAAAAATAAAGACATTATTGTTAATAATGTGCTAAAATAAGTGGATAACTTGTACATAAAACCATCTTTAAAGTGAGTTAAGTGAATAAGTTAATTTAAAGTGAAAAACATACATTCTTTTATGAACTTTAAATTTATTTATAACATAAAGAATTAAAAAGTTTTCCACTTTAAACACATATTTATTATTATCATTATTAAATTTACTAAATTTAGTAAATTCATAAGTATGCATAAAATTGTAAGGAGACATCTATGAAATTTAATTTCGACAGAGATGCAATGATTAAAGAAGTTTCAATTGCACAAGAAATTATTACAAACAAAAGTCCTATTTCAATACTTTCAAATATTCTTCTTATTGCACAGGACAATACGCTGACAATAAAGGCGTCTGATACTTCAGTCAATTATATGACTCAAATTCCTGTAGATGTAATTGAAGAAGGAAGCACTACGATTTTCTGTGATAAATTTATGAGCATTCTTACAGCTTCTCCGTCCGGTGAAATTGAATTTGACCAAAGTGATATAAAAGTTACGATAAAACCTGCTGCAAAGAAAATAAAATTCCAGCTGAAAAGCATTGCAAGTGAAAAATTTGCTGACATTCCGACGGCTGTAGATGTTCCTTTCTTTGAAGTTCCTGCAAAAGAATTCAAGCAGATGATTCAGCAGACTATTTTTTCCGTATCGGAAGACCAGAACCGCTTTTTTATGACAGGCGTTTATTTTACGAAAAAAGACGACAAATTCGTAATGGTTTCTACTGATGCACGCCGTCTTTCCTACAGCGAAAAAGAACTTGCTCCGGGAGTAGATTTTTCTTCTGCAATCGTTCCTACTAAAATCCTGCGCTGTATTCTTAAAAATGCTCCTGACGAAGGAAACATATCTCTTGCTATTGTAGACAAACTGATTTTCGTGCGTTTCGGAAATTATGAGTTCTCTTCAAAACTTATTGACGGACAGTATCCTAACTATCAGAAAGTAATTCCTGAGTCACAGGTTCATTCATTTCAGGTAAACAAATCTGATTTTGAATCTGCCTTAAAGCGCATAGAAATTATGATTGATAAAAAAGTCGGAAGAATTGTATTTAAAATAGCTCCAGGCATACTTCGCCTCAGTTCTCCTGAATCAGAATTGGGAACAGCTGACGAGGAAATACCGTGCCGTTACGACGGAGAAGAAATTTCAATCGCTTTGAATGACAGATATGTGTCTGACCCTCTTAAAACTATAGAAAGTGAAAATATTGTATTTGAATTCACAGAAGCGATGAGAGCAGTTACTATGCGTCCTGAACCGGCAGATTATTATTTCCACATAATTATGCCTATGAACCTTACAAATTAAAATAAAAAATAAACAGGCGTTCTGAATATCTGTTCAGAACGCTTTTTTTTTTGTATTTTTATGATATGCCTTTTCTTTCTTTAAATCTTTGTAATTTCCGCAATTTAAAAAATGACATCATAAATCTGGCTTTTAAAGAAGTTTATTTTGCAGGTGAAAACGGTCAGGGAAAAAGCAATTTACTGGAAGCGCTTTACTATTCTGCATACGGTTCTTCGTTCAGGACTCATATTGATTCACAGATAATAAAATACGGTCAGCAGAATTTCAGCATATCTTCTTTTTATACGAACAGCAGCGAAAGTACGCAACAGATACGCGTTATATATGACAAAGGTAAAAAGCAGATTGAAAAAAATGGAAAGAAAATTCACGATAGAAAAGAGCTTATAAATACTATTCCTTGTGTTCTTTTTTGTCATAACGATATGAGGTTTGCTACAGGAGAACCGGAACACCGGCGCTTTTTTTTAGACCAGTCTTTGACTATGTACGACAGTTTGTATATAGACGATTTACGGAATTACAGAAAAATTTTAAAAACACGAAATCTTTTGTTGAAAGAAAAAAATTATTCAATGATTGATATTTATGATGTTCAGCTTGCCCAGAAAGGACTTGAAATTCAAAAAAAGCGGAAAAATGCCATTTTTCAGTTTAATGAAATATTCGGGAAACTTTATGAACAGATTTCTGGGATAGAAGGCGTTTTCATTCAGTATATTCCGTCCTGGAAAGAAATAAAAATGGAAATAGGAACAAAATTTCCTGATGTAAATGACGTTCTTTCCGTTCTTTCTGAAAAACGAGAGCAGGACAAAATAATGTGTACTACAATGAGCGGTCCTCATCGTGATAAAATTGTTTTTGTAAAAGACGGAAGTCAATTTGTTCCAAACGCATCTACAGGTCAATGCCGCCTTATTTCTCTTTTACTGCGTGTTGCGCAGGCTGTTTACTATACGCGCATAACAGGAATAAAACCTGTTCTTTTAATGGACGACGTTATGCTTGAACTTGACCCTGAAAAACGACAGAAACTTACGGCAATGCTTCCGGAATATGACCAGCTTTTCTGCACTTTTTTACCCGGAGAACCGTACGAACGGTATAAAAAAGAGTCGACTAAAATTTATACTATAAAAAACGGAGAATGGAATGAACAAAAGTGAAGTAATTTCTTGCACAGATATGATATTAAATACGTTTTCTTCGATTGAAAAAGAAGCGTTCAATAAAAATACAAAGTTCATTTCTGTGTGGAAAAAAGTAGTTACAAAAATAAACGGATGCGGTCAGAAACTTTATGAACATTCTTCGCTGATAGAAATAAAAAACGGAATACTTCTAATTGAAGCAGATCATCCCGGCTGGATACAGCTTTTTCAGATGAATTCAAAATTTATTGTAAAGGGAATTTCAATGTATGCTCCTGAAATGGACGTAAAATCTCTTGCATTCAGGCTGAAAGGCAGTAATGCCCTGCTTCATAACGTTGACTATGACGAAGTTATGTCGAAAGAAAAAGAGATTATGAGAAAAAAATATGAAAATGATGAAAAAATAATTCAAGATACTGTCAGAAAAGTCGAAAATGAATGTACTTTATACGAACTTCCGCCTGAATTGCTTTCAAAATTTGAAAGTATGAAAAGCAGTGTGTTGACCAAGAATGAAAATAAATGATATATTTTCATACTGTCATTTTTGAAGATTTTTTAAATCGTAAATAAATTGAATCTAATTTAAGGAGTATAGTTCTATGTTACGGACATATCAACCTAGTAAAGTAAAGCGCAATAGAAAATTTGGTTTCAGAGCACGTATGGCTACTAAAGGCGGACGCAAAGTTCTTGCACGCAGACGCGCAAAGGGCCGCAAGAAGCTTACTGTTTCTGATGAAAAGAAGCCTTATTGATAAAATTAACTAGGGATGGAAAAAGATTTTAAGACAGGCTTTTTTAAACGGGAAGAACGTATAAAAAATCCTGTTGAATTTAAGAGCCTGTTTAAAAACGGAAAAAAGGCAAGTATTTCCGGTGCTAAAATTTTCATTCTTGAAAATGCACTGGAAATAAACAGAGTTGGATTTCCTTTGCCACGCGGCTACGGTAACGCAGTGCAAAGGAACTTGTCTAAACGTTACAGCCGTGAAGTCTATCGTTTACTAAAAGCACATTTGAACACCGGTTATGACATATTGTTATTGGTATATCCGGGGAATGATTCGTTCAGCACGCGATGTGTTCAATTTCGTACATTGTTTATTAAAGTAGGATTATTAAAAGAGTGAAAAATTTTTTAGGAAATTTTCTCTGCTTGTTTATCCGTATTTATCAAAAATATATTTCTCCGTTGTTTCCTGGATGCTGCAGGTTCACTCCGACGTGTTCCGAGTATGCTATTGAGGCAATAAAAAAATATGGTTCTGGTAAAGGAACTTTTCTGGCAATAAAACGAATAATAAGATGTAATCCATATTCTAAAGGCGGTTACGACCCTGTACCGTAATTTTTTCGTGCAGGGAGTTTAATGCCCCGATTAACTGTGCCGGGGTTATTGATTAGAAAAGAAAACTTATACGGAGAAAAGGATGAATAAAAACACCTTAATCGCAATAATCCTTTCTACTGTTGTAGTTGCCGTATCATTTATTCTTCAGCCAATTTTGTTTCCGGGAGTATATGAGCCGGAGCAGCCTGTTAATGAAGGATATTCTGAAACGGAACAGACAGCAGCAATATCAGAAGAAAAAGATAAAAAAGAAGCTGTTTTTTCAGAAATTCTGTCTGACGAAGCTGTAAGTGAAAAACAGATTACAATAAAGACAGAAAAAGCAGAAATTGTACTTACAAACCGCGGAGGCGATATTGTAAGTTACAAATTGAACGATCATATTGACGTTGATACTCAGGAAGGCGTCCAGATGGTTGATAACGTTACTGACAGAAACAGGGCGTGTTCAATGAGTTTTGGAGAAGCAGATTCTCCGGTTATAAATTCGTTGTTCAACGTTGACCAGAAAGACGAAAATACAGTTCTTTTTTCAAAGAAATTTACTGTAAGGAATGATGACGGTTCAGAAAGCAGTTTTATACTTGGAAAGAGATATACGTTTGTTCCAAATGAATATATGTTCAGGCTGGATATTCTTATTCACGGAGAAAATGAAAATACGGTAATAAATGTAGGAAATGCCGGCTATACGCTCAGGACTTCTCCGCAGATAGGACCGCATTTTGATCCGAAAATAAACCGCTATGAAAACAGGCAGTTTATTTCTTTCAACGGTAATAAGGCAAAAAGACAGGTTATAGGTTCAAAACAGTTTAAATCTTACAATAAAGAATATATATGGAACGGAATTGCCGGAAAGTATTTTGTAGAGCTTGCCATTCCTGAAAAATCCCAGAGTATGGATTTTACATATTATTCCACCCTTATAGAAACGGATGATTATGCGAATGCGCAGGCAATTATGGTCAGAAAGCCTGTAAAAGCGCAGGACGTACAGGATACATACTATATGTATTTTGGACCGCGCAACGAAAAAGATTTGAAAATATACAATGTTGCAGAAAACAACAGCTGGAATTTAAGCGGTCAGCGTCTTTCAGAGTGCCTTCAGTCAAACGGCTGGCTCGGCTGGCTTGAAACAATACTTAAATGGCTTATGGAAATCATCAATAAATTCACCAAAAATTGGGGAGTTTCCATTATTTTGATGACTATTTTAATTAAGCTGATTATGTTCCCTTTCACAAAAAATCAGTCGCTTTCAACGCTTAAAATGCAGGAAATCCAGCCGAAAATTCAGGCAATTCAGACAAAATATAAGGATAATCCGCAGAAACAGCAGGAAGCAATGGCAAATATCTATAAGGAAGCAGGATATAATCCGATGAGCGGATGTCTTCCGATGATTGTTCAGTTCCTTATTCTTTTTGCAATGTACAATCTGTTCAATAACTATTTTGAATTCCGCGGAGCAAGTTTCATTGACGGATGGATTTCAGATCTTTCTACTGGAGATACGGTTCATACGTTTGTAAGAAACATTCCTTTCTTTGGCAACCAGCTGCGCATTCTCCCGATGATTTATCTTGCTTCACAGTTGTTTTACGGAAAAATTACGGGTAACGGCGGAACGGCTGCTGCCGGTTCTACAAAAACACAGATGAATATGATGATGTACGGAATGCCTGTCATATTCTTCTTTATTTTTTACAATGCGCCTTCAGGACTCCTTCTGTATTGGACAGTAAGCAATATTTTCCAGATGATACAGCAGATAATCATCAACAATACGATGAAGCAGAAAAAAATTGAAATGGCAAAACGAAAATAATATTTTTTAGAGGTTATATAAATGACATACGAATTTGAAGGTAAAACTGAAAAAGAAGCAATTGAACTTGCCGCAAATGAGTTAGGACTTCAGCGCGACCAGTTTGATGTTGAAATTCTTGAAACACAAAAAACATCTTTATTCAAAAAAGGATATGTTAAGATTTGTGTTCATACAGCAGATGATGAACCAAGGTCAAGAGGTTCTAAATTTGAATCTTCCGCTGCATCAGGCGGAACAATAGCTGATCCTGTTCCGCAGGGCGTTTTTGAAGAAAAACTCGTTGATTTTATCAAGAACGTTATTGAAAAGATGGGATATGAAGTAAAGGCAGGAATTGTGTTCCGCGAGGAAAAAAAGCTCGGCATAAAACTTGATTCCGAACATTCTTCGATCCTCATAGGAAGAAAGGGAAAAAATCTTGACGCTCTTCAGCTTCTGGCAAACATTTATGCAGGACGGCTTGGTCACGAAGAAATCCGCGTAATTCTTGATACAGAAAACTACAGAATCCGCCGCGAAGAATCTCTTGTCCGCCTTGCTTATACGACGGCAGATAAAGTTCACCAGACACATCAGTCAATTCTGCTTGAGCCGATGAATCCGTTTGAGCGTCGTCTCATTCACACGACGTTGAACGATATTCCTGATATTGATACAAAATCTGAAGGCGAAGGATTGTACAAGCAGGTTCGCATCAGTTATAAAGGATTTGCAAGATAATAAAGGTGAGGTTTTTTATGAAAAAAATCAGTGCAGGTATTGCAGTTTTAATTTCTGCATCTTTTTTGTTTGCTCAAGGTGCAAAGCCGGAAGATTTTGTTTCTGCGGAATATCTTGAGCTGTTGAAAAAAGACGGAAAAATAGAGCTCATTCACGAAAAAGATGATACAAATTTAAATCTTGTTCCGGACTGCAAATACGGAGCGGCTGTTGAAGCGGAAAAAATCGTAAAGACGTCAAAACAGGTTCCGTTTGTGGCAGAATATTTGTATTTAGTTCCTAAAAATGACGGTGATGATTCTGTCGTTCCGGGAATAAAGGGAACTATTGATGATGTTTCGGTTCTTTTCCGTTCCATAAGCAAAATGAAGGGAATGAAATATCATTTTGAAAAATCAAAGCCGGAAACTCTTTACAAAGAAGCTTATATGATTGCAAGCGTAGATTCTGACGAGCCGGTTGCAGATCCTGTTGAAGGAAGCGCAGACGGTCTTGTAGCATACTGCTATCAGGACGATCATACATACGGTGATATGAAATACAAACTGTCATATCTACAGTCAGATAATATGCTTTTTGCAAATTTTCTGCTTGCAATTCCGATGTCTTATCTTGGAATAAAAGCCGTTGACACAGGGAATATGAAAATTAATATTATTGCAATTGAATGTGATGATTGTTATATACTTTATCTGAACACTGATGTTGCCGCAAAAAAAATTGCTATGGCAAATGTCAGAAAACAGATAAAAGATTCTATGACAGTCCGTATGGAAGCAGTATACAGATGGTTCTTGAATCTGCTGTAGTAATATTGGAAGTCAGGAAAATTTTTCTGGCTTCTTTTTATTGGAGGAAAAACAGTATGAAAAAAGTTCTATTATCAATCTTGTTTGGATTTACTATTTTAATGAACGGAGCTTGCAGCTCTAAAGGAAAAGGTATGGACGCAATTAAGGGAAAAGACGGTTTGTTCGCCGTAATGAGCACTTCTAAGGGTGATATTATTCTTGAGCTGTATTTCAAGGATACTCCGCTGACCGTAGCAAATTTTGTTGGTCTTGCAGAAGGAACTCTTGATGCAGCAAAAGGAAAAAAATTTTATGACGGACTGAAATTTCACCGAGTAATAAAGGATTTTATGATTCAGGGAGGAGATCCGCGCGGTAATGGAACAGGCGGTCCTGGATATAAATTTGCTGATGAAATTGTAGATAAGTATACGTTTACAGGTCCTGGAATTCTTGCTATGGCAAATTCAGGAGCTAATACAAACGGAAGCCAGTTCTTTATCACTCACGTAGAAACTCCGTGGCTGAACGGAAAGCATACGATTTTTGGTTCTGTAGTAACAGGTCAGGATGTTGTTGATGCGATTGCACAGGGCGATGAAATAAAATCCGTAACAATTATACGTAATGGTGCGGAAGCAAAAGCATTCAAAACGGAACAGTCTGATTGGAATGCGTATGCTGAGGAAGCTACAAAAAAAGTTCTGGCTGCAAAAGAAGCTAAACTTGCGGCAAAAATTGCAGAAGTTGAAAAAGCTTTTCCTGGATTTACAAAAACAGTAGACGGAATTTATTATAAAATTACGAAAGAAGGTTCAGGCGAAAAGACAGGTAAAGGAAAGAACGTTTCTGTTGATTACAAAGGTTATTTTGTTTCCGGCGAAGTTTTTGACCAGTCAGCAGGAAGAAGTCCGCTTGATTTTAAGACTGCCGCAGGTATGATGATTCCGGGATTTGACATTATGGTTCAGGATATGAAAAAAGGCGAAACAAGGACAATGGTTCTTCCGCCTGATATGGCGTATGGAGAGCGCGGAATTCCAGGTGCAATTCCGGAAAATTCCTACCTTGCATTTGATGTTACGCTTTTGAAAAACTAAGTTCTGTATTTACTGAATTTTTAATTTCATAAAAACTGCTTTTGGATTGGAATGTTTTTCCTTTTCAAAAGCAGTTTTTTTTACGGACATATATTCAGTCGGAAGAGTTTTGAATTTCTTTCCGGAGACCAAAGCGCTTTGCGTTCTTCCGACATAGAATCTGTTTTGTCCGGACAAAAGCCGATTTTTTCAAACCAGTCTGATGTCCGCGTAGTAAGAATGAAAATGCTTTTTACGTTCCGGGATTTTGCGCGCTTTATAAGGAATTCAATCATTTTAGGACCTATTCCCAGATTGGAAAAAGTTTCGTCAACGGCTACTGCGGCAATTTCAGCCTGATTGTCAGAATAAATATGGAGTGCGGCACAGGCGCGTATTCCGCCGTCGATTTCGTAGACAATGTAATCGTTTATTTTTTCAAGCAGCTGGTAATCGGTACGAGGAAGAAGTATTTTTTGTTCGACGAACGGGCGCATTACTGTAAGAACGGCAGGAATGTCCTGCTGAGTCATCTGGCGTATGCTGCCGTAATTCTGTGAGTAAATCATTGTTCCTGAACCGAGTTCGCTGAAAATTTCACACGGAAGCGCGCCGTCTGACGAACCGTTTACGATGTGCGCCCTCGTTACTCCGTTCCGGCACGCCTTTCCTGCCGTAGACAGCAGGGAAAGTGTTTTTTTGTCGGGAGAATTTTCATTTGCCTGAAGGAAAAGTTCGAGTTCCTCTAAATTCATTGCAGGAACCTGTGATTCTTCAGAAAGTCCTATTTTTTCCGGGATAATGAAATTTCCTTTTTTTATCTCGGCGTCTTTCATCAGGAAGAAAAGTTTGTCTGCCTTCAGTTCTACGGCAATTTCCTCTGCAAGCGTTATTGACGAAATGTTGTACGGTTTTCCAGTACTGCTCCACCCTATACACGGAAAAATCGGAATAAAACCGTTGTCCAGTGTATTCCGGATTGCATTTGCCTGAAGCTTGTCTATTTCGCCGGCAGTACCGTAATCAATTCCTTCTAAAACACCCTTAGCCCGGGCGCGCACCCAGTTTCCGATTGTTGCGGTAATCTGGTGGGCAGCAAGGCTTGTCATAACGATATTTGATACGTCAAAAGCAGCCATTTTTATCTGTGGAATTGCGTTTTCCGAAGTGATGCGCGTATTGTCTTTAAATTCCCATTCTATGTGGGATTCCGTAAGGACCTGGTCAATGCGTCGGCGAGCGCCCGGAACAATAACGACTTTTAAACCAGCCTGGTGAATAAGGCTGATGTCGCGCATATGGCTTGAAAACAGTGGCGAGTCGATAATTTCATCATCTATATAAATGACAATTACGGCGTTCTGAAAGCGCTGTATATACCGGATAACGTCCCGGATATTCTGAGCCTTTGAGTTTCGGGTCAAGTCTTGCATAGAAAAAAGTATACAGTTTCAGCGCGGATTTTGAAAGTAGAAAGCTATTTCAAATCGTACGTTTCATCGTATTTTACGGTAGTAACGTTCGGAAAGCCGTTCTGGTGCAGATAGTCAGTAAAGAATTCCTGCGCTTCTTTTTCTCCGTGGACAAGGAAAATATTTTTCAGGCGGCTTGTGTCTATCGTTTTGAGCCAGTCCGTCATTTCTGTATAGTCCGCGTGGGCGCTGAATGCGTTTATCTGTTCAACCTTTGCGTTTACGTGATACATATCGCCAAGAATTTTTACTTCCTTTTCGCCGTCACGGATTTTTCTTCCAAGCGTGTTTTCCGCCATATATCCTACGATAAGAATTGTATTGCGTTCGTTGCCGATTTCGTTTGCAAGGTGATACAATACCCTTCCTGCTTCGCACATACCGTCGGCGCTGATGATAATCATCGGTCCTTCCTTGTCATTGAGCGATTTTGATTCTTCTACGCTTGTAGTAAAGGAAAGTGAACCGAAACCGAACGGATTTTTATGATGTTTGAGGAACGCTTCGTTTACAGATTCGTCGTAACATTCCGGGTGGACGCGGAAAACGCTGGTTGCATTTGCCGCCATAGGAGAATCAACGTAAATCGGAACGACAGGTATTTTTTTTCTGTCGGTGAGCAGGTGCAGATAGAAAACAAGTTCCTGCGCGCGTTCGATTGCGAACGAAGGAATGATGATTTTTCCTTTTTTGGAACAGGTGTCGCGGACAACGCGCTCAAGTTCCTTCATTGCGAATTCAGCGTCTTCGTGCTTGCGGTTGCCGTACGTACTTTCAAGAACGATATAGTCCGGTGGAGGCATATTTACGGCAGGATTTCGGATAATCGGTTTTTCCTTTCGTCCGATGTCGCCGGTAAAAAGAACGCGCGTTTCTTCCGAGCCGTTTGTTATTGTAAGATACGCAAATCCTGAGCCGAGAATGTGTCCAGCGTCATAGAATTCGAGCGAAACGTTCGGCGCGATGTACATTTTCCTGTTGTAGGAAAGCGATATAATCTGGTTTGCTGTTTTTACAACGTCATCTTCATTAAAAAGCGGACGCCAGGTAAATTTTTCGCCTTTTTTGTTCGCCTGTTTTGCAAGGAATTCAGCATCTCGTGCCTGAATACGCGCGCTGTCCATCATAACAAGATTTGCAATGTCGCGCGTTGCCGGAGTTGCGTAAATATTTCCGGTAAATCCTTTTTTTGTAAGGACAGGCAAAAGTCCGCAGTGGTCATAGTGTCCGTGCGTAAGAACGACTGCATCAAGCTTGTCGGCAGCAATGTCGAAATCCCTGTTCTTTGTATCAGAAAGCTGGCGCTTTCCCTGAAAAGCACCACAGTCTATCATTATCTGATGTCCGTCTATTTCCAGAATATGCTTTGAGCCTGTTACTTCTTCTGCGGCTCCTAAAGAATACATTGTAATCATAATACTGCTCCATTCTGTTTGCAAAAGTTCTTTCTCTAAGTTTAAAACGGTTTTTGCTAATTAACAAGAAAAATATTTGCCACATCGGACTAATTCTACTATAATTCAAAGACGTAGAAATATCATTGAGGTATATTGTGTACACACGGTTATTGGAAAAAGTCCCTAAAAAGATTGTGCATAATGGAAAAATACAATTCGGTACTTTCTCTGGAGTTACAGATTATCTTGATATTCGGGGTGTTCGCGCTCCGTTCGCTGGAATTCCTACTTCCCGGTTTCTTTCAAATTTCAGGATAAAAAGCAGGCTTACATACGTTTTTTCACTGCCTGATTATATAGGACTTGTTGAATTTTTTGACGACAAGGCGTTTGGTCTTGCGGAAGTCATCTACTGGAATAAGGAAACTAATCAGAAGCTTGCATATCATACGTTTATGGGACCGCGCAGAAGGTTTGTTCCTGTAAATACGTCTGCGGCAGCCTGCATAAGTTTTGCAAAAACTCGATACATAAAAGTCAACTGGAACAGAAAGCGTGCAAAATCCGTTCTTTCGTTTACAGTCCGCGGTGATAAATTCCGCCCTGCATCGAAGGGAAAATTCATATCGCACATAAGCCCGGACAAACAGTCGGAGCTTCTTACCGTATGCCCTGCTCCAATTCATCAGCGTTGTTCTGCTACATGGTTTGTTCCTATGAATATTACAGGCGGAATTGCTACGGCTAAACACCGCAGGCAGATAAAGGAACTTCCGCAGACAAAGGGACAGGCGCTTATGCTTGTAAACAGAACGTATCTTCGTTTTCATTCTTCAAGCGAACTGATGGTCGGTTTTTTTGAATACGAAGGAAAAAAGATAACGTTTACTTTTTCAAGTACAAGTCAGGCGGCTCTTGACGGCGACAGATACAATGAGAATATGCTTTCCGTTGACGGAGATATTACGGCAATGCCTCCTGTGTGCATAACACATCCGTTTGGAATTCAGAAAAAGTGGATTGTTCAGGATACTGAAAGTATGGTAGACCTTTCGTTTATGCCGGTATCCTGTTCAAGCAGGACGCTGAATATCATTGTTATGCGGAATGCGTATACTACGATATATGGTAATTTTGAGGGTGTTCTTCTTACTAAAAACGGCGAAAAAATAGTATTGAAGAACTGTTCCGGCATTGTAAAAAAAAGTATGCTTCGATTGTAGGCGTGCAGCGCGTGTAAAAAGGCAAGGAATTTTTTATGGGTAATTCTAGACCAAAAACAGCAGACTGGGCTCCAGGAACTCTTGACAGAACGCGAAAGGCTATCGGCAATATAGATGAAGCTGAAGCAGAAAAGATGACTAAAGTGCTTGGTGGAGAGATTATGTATGAGCGTACAAGTAATCCTTCTTCATCAAAAAAAATAAAAGGAACGGGAAGACTGATGCGCCAGTCAGCATCTTCCGTGCAGAAGGATGTTATGAATACGCAGACGCAGAATTCAGGGAAAGGACGCAAGCATCAGGAAGGACTTATTGTTATTCCTGCAAAAGTAAACAGTTTGATAGACAAGCTGATGATGTCTGATGAATATGGAATAAAACCTGATTACGGTCTGTTTAATTTTATAAAATATTTTCAGACAAACGGCCACGAGCAGATAATCAGCGAATTCTGTACATTTACGATGAAAATGCACATTGAAAACCTCCAGAGTTTTATTACCGTTGTAAAAACGCTTATCCAGATTGCACCGGCTTCCTACAAGGCAAAAATTGCAAACGGAACAGAGCCGAAATTCAAATTCCTGCGTATGGTTGCCGGCTGGACACTCCAGGGAATAAAACTGACGTATATGGATTTGCTGAATCTTACGCAGCCGTATTACGTAACCGATTTAATTCCATATACAAGAAGCGTCTACAGGCTTCTTATTCAGGTATATTATTACGGAGAATCAAAAATTCCTAAGCTGATAAAAGAAATTTACGCAGATGAAGCGGCATATCCGGATGCACCTAAAGACAAGCTTTCCGGACTTGCAAAAGAAGCAATCACACAGTGGCTCTACATTCAGAATGAAATTATAAAAAAGATGTATCCGCTACTTATGCGTATGTGTTCAAATACATTTGAAGAATTCCCGGATTTTTTCAAGGTGAAAGTTGCAGATATCCTTAAATTCGTAGGACTTCATAAATACGATTTACTTTTGCAGGAAAAATCGAAAGAGCCGCCAGTTGAAGAAAAAGCAAAGGAACGAAAAGCCGCTGTTCCGACTAAAGGCGTAAAGGATGCGCTTGTTACTACGGGAATTTCTCTTCTTAATCAATTGTTTCCGCAGGCTGGTTTTGATAATCTGGAAAATCATCCTGACTTATATCCGTATTTTCAGCCGTTATATAAATTTGCAGACGGATTTAACGTACTTAGTCCGGAAAATCCTCTTCAGGTTACGGTTGTACTTTTGAGAATTATAGAGGATTTCTTTCAGGGATGCAGGAATATTGATTTTATAAATATAAAAGACGCATCAGAAAAAGATGAGGGCGATTCTATTTTAAAAGTCCTTGATGACTGGTCTGCATACCGCGAAAGCGTTTTTGAACGTCTTTATTGTTCTCCGCTTAATGATTTGGTCAATCAGATTTATTCGCAGAAAGATTTTGAAGATTCTCAGTTCGGTAAAAAACTTGTTACATCGCTTTTGTGGCAGACAAACTATCATTTTCTTCCGAACTTTAAGTTTGAACAGCTTATTCTTGAACGTCCGGCAGACGAAAGCAAATATCCGCCGCTTTTCAAAAGAACTGATTTTGTGCGGAAATATCTTACGTCTGTCGTTTCGCAGTGTGATTCGCTTGTAAAAACGCACGGTGACGTTACTTGTGTACGCAATCCGTGGGAACATTACAAATTCGACATTCCGAATGAAATTTCAAAGCGCATTGACATTCTTTTGGGCGCGCAGAACAAAAGTGCAAACACAAATGCTAATAATGCAAACCTTTTGAAATATACGCTATGCATTATTTCCGTTCTTGACTGGTGGATAAACAATCCGGAAAGTCCTGCCTATATGACTTCTCCGCGTCATATCTACCGTATTTCTGCGGAAGACGGAAAGCCACAGTTCTCCGTTCAGGAACGTAATGACCAGAATAAACTGTTTGCAGATGAAATTCGGGCTGCCTACCAGCGTAAATCGGCGGAGCAAAAATAAACAAAAGGAAAGACAGGCATAAAAATGAAAAAAGAACTTTCTCCTTCTGATACTGTAATTCAGAACGTTTGCAAAGTACGTAAAAATGAGCGAGTCTTGATAATTGCAAATCCGCATACGGCAGACATTGCTCAGGATTTATATACTTCTGCAAGTAATGCAGGGGCGCGGACGACGCTTATTTTCCAAAGCGAAAAAACGTCATTTGACAATGCAGAACCGGAAGTAATTGCTGCAATTGCAACAAATCCTGATGTGTGTATTTCCGTGTCTGCATGCAAACTTGGAAAAGACGCCGGTGCATCTGCAAAACCGTATATCCTTGAAACAGGCGAAAAATTCACCCATATTTTTGACTATCTTCTTGAAGGTAAAAAAACTATGCGCGCCGTATGGACGCCTGGAATTACGCAGGATATGTTCAGCCGGACGGTGAATATTAATTATGCGGAACTTGCCGAGCGCTGCCGGATTTTGGGAACGTATTTTAAGGACGTAGAAACCGTGAATGTTACTGCACCTTCCGGAACTGATTTAACAGTTCCAGTGCACGGACGGAAACTTCTTTTTGATGACGGTGATTTTTCAAAAGCAGGATGCGGCGGAAACATTCCTGCCGGAGAAGTATTTATAAGTCCTCTTATAGGAAACGGCGTTGATTTCGGCTGCTTTGGAAAAATTGTTTATGACGGTTCGATGACGTTTAGTGACGGAGATTCAATTATAGAAACGCCTGTTTGCTGTACGGTGGAACACGGATTTGTAAAGGAAATAACAGGCGGTGCAGAAGCAAAGCGTCTTTTAAAGACAATTACCGAAGCGGAAAACCGCGCAGTTACTATGGAAAAAGAAGGCCTTTTGCCGGAAGGAATGGGCGCGGTCTACAGGCAGAATGCGCGCAACATCGGAGAACTTGGCATAGGGCTTAATCCTGCAGCTATAATAACAGGAAATATGCTTGAGGATGAAAAGGCTTTTACAACATGTCATTTTGCCATTGGTGAAAATTATGATAACGATGCGCCGTCCCTTATTCATCTGGACGGTGTTGTACGAAACCCTACAATAGTGCTGAATTACGCAGACGGTTCTATGCGGACAATTTTGGATAAGGGTATATTACAGCTTGGATAAAAATGTGCGGCGTAAAAAAAGCTCCGGTTTGACCGGAGCTTTTTTTACATATTTTTACTAGAACAGTTTTTTTATAAGGTTTCCTGCTGCATCTCCTGCTGCGGCTTTTGTTGAGTTTGTAATCTGGTCATTTATCTGCTTTTTCTTCTGTTCAAGTTTTTTCTGAAGATTATTGACAGATTCTTTTGAAGAATTCACGCTATTTTTAATATTCGTAAATTGTTCGATTTTTTCGGTAGCAACTCCTGTTTTTTCTGAAAGCAGTTTTGCTGCACTGCTGCGTGCGTCTGCGGCGATTGAATTTAATTCAGCCGTAAGCGTTTTTACAACAGGCGTTGTAAGCTGGCTTGCAAGAGAATCAAGATTATTCAGCGAAATAGTCATTGTTTTGTCTTCATTTATGCCGATAGAAAAATCTACTGTCAGACGGCTGATGTTTGATAGAGCAGTATTGTACAGTTCGGAGATTTTTTCTACGTCAAACTGCATCCCTGTCATTTCGGAAATGTTCATATCAAGAACGCCGTTTAAAGATACTTTTCCGTTTGTATCGGCAGTCATTTTTGCTTTTATTGTTGATTTTGAAGTAAATGCAAATACCTGTGCGTCTGCATTTACTGGAATGCCGCTTCCGGTATAGGATGCAGTAACTAGCGGTGAATTTGTATTTGTACGAGCGTCAATTTTAACGGAAGCATTGTTCGGGTTGTCTGCAATTTTAAAATCAGCAGAAATATCTGTCGGTTTTCCAGTCATGTTCTGATTATTTGCAATATTTTTTGCATTTCCTTTGAACAGTAGATTATCTGTTTTGTATTCATAACCAGATGCAGTTACATTTTCTATAAATAGAGTTGGAACGGTATCTTGTTTAAAGAAAACAGTTCTTCCGGGATGGCGCGTCATTACCGTTTTTTCAGTTTTTTCTGCGGATTTTTCTGTTTCTTTTTCAGAAGAAGATTTTTGTGCAGAAAGGGCTGCATTCAGACCTTTGCTGACATACGGATAGTATTTGCCGCACATCTGGTATAGGACGGATTGCACGGCATTTGTCATAATTTCATTCAGTCCGGCAGGAGAAAGAACAGATTTCATTTCTGAAATTTTTGAATCTACCAAAGCATAGTCGCTTTTAATGGCTGTCTGTATTTTATTTGAATAGTCTGCTATTGCCTTTGAATCAGAAAAGAGGTCTGAATTTGATTTTTCAATCAGTTTTTTAAGTTCTTCGCCGCTTTTTGCGGTGGAATTTATCTTTTCAAGGGTAGATTTTAGCTTTGCAACGTCATTTATTTTTGAAAAATCTGTATTTGCAATATCGTTGACGTTTTTTGAAAAGGCGTTGACTTTTTCCTGCAGTTCTGCTGGAAGAGAGCTCCATTTTTCAACTTTCTGCTGAACATCTGTAGAAATCTGTGATGCAACAGCAGGGGATTTCAGTTCATTCTGAAGATTTTCAAGCATTTTTTCAGGATTGTAGCTGTCAAACATTTCTTTGAGTTTTGCAGATGCTTCTTCTGAAAGTTCCTGTTTTTTTGCAGAAAGTGCGCTTTCCGTCTGCTTTTCTTCCTTTGTTTTTGCCGGTTTTATCGGTAGTTCGCCAGATTTTTTGCGTTCAGTGTCTATAGCAACGCCTTCAACACTAAGGTTTTCCGCATGGAATTTTCCGCGTAGTAAATCAGTAAGATTGAAAGATGTTTTTATGGAATCAATCTGAAACAGATTTTTCATTGGAGAATCTTTGTTTGCCTGTTCAAGTCCGTTGATTTCAAGCGATGCGTTGAAAAACTGAAAATCGACTTTTGCAATGTCAGTTTTTGCACCGAAAATACCCTGCATGGCAGACGTAATGGCTTTTTCAATAATTATATTTTTGAAAAGCGATACTCCGGCTGAAAGAACAGCAACAAGAACTGCTACGGCAATAAGAGGAACAAGTTTTATTCCGCCTTTTTGCATTTTAATTTGCTTTGCAATAAGCTTATATCGCTTTAAGTCTGCCTTTGTAATTTCTGCCGATTTGTTGCAGACCATTATGTTTCTGCCCTTTTTATCCTGTGACGGAGAATACAGTTTTTCTACAAATTTTTTATCTGCTTCGATATAAAATTTTTTAAGAAGGTTTTTACTGTATGCTTTTTCCTTATATGTTTTTTTAAATATTCCCGGTAATTTTTTTGCAGATACAGTTTTTTCCGGTTTCTTAGATTTTGCCGGCTTTTTTGATTTTTTTGCCGGAGTTTTTGCAGTTTCGTTCAGTTTTGACGTATTCTTTTCCATAATAAAAATCCTGCCTATATTTTAGAAGCAATTTTTCCAAGAAGCGGAAGTTTGTAGATTGTCTTCAGAAGTTTTGAATCGTTGAATTTTGGAGCAATAAATTTGCGCCACAGATGAATTATTCCCAGCATAATAAAGAAAAGCGGAATGTAGCAGAGAATTCCAAGAACGAGAGAACCGCATACAATCGTGTTGTTGAATTTTGTAAATCCAACAAAAGGAACGTCTAAAAGCCACATAAAGAACGACTGGAATTTAGGGAAGGTAAGAACTGCGTATCCTACGGTGTCGAAAAGCGGGTCAAGGAACGAAGCGGTAAGAGAACCTGCAAGAATCATAATCAGATAGCCGGTTTTGTTTATTCTTACGAATGCAAAAAACACAAGAAGAATATACCATAAAAGATTGTTTTTCGGCATAAAACCAAGAATCAAACCGATGCAGAATGAATTTGCAATCTGGCTCGGTTTAGAATTGGAATTAAGAGCTTTTAAAAGATTGATAATGTAATTCAGCATTTTTTCTCCAATATATAAAAAGTTTTAAATTCAAAAACAGTATAGCGGTAAGATTTAGAACTTGTAAACAGTCTATTTTACTCCGAACGTTTTTTGCGCGAATGTTACTGTTGCCATTGCATCCTTACCGTAGAAGTCCGCGCCGATACTGTCTGCGTATTCCTGCGTCATTACAGCTCCTCCAACGCAAACTTTTGCCCACGGAGCATTTTTCCTGAGCTGGATAATCGTTTCTTTCATTGCAGGGACTGTTGTTGTCATAAGGGCACTTAATCCCACAAGTTCAATGTGATTTTTTACGCAGCATTCAACGATTGTTTCCGGCGGAACGTCTTTTCCTAAATCAATGACGGTGAAGTCATAATTTTCAAGAAGCACCTTTACTATATTTTTTCCGATGTCGTGAATGTCACCGTGAACGGTTGCTACAATTACCGTTCCCTTGCTTTCACCCTTTTTTCCGCTTTTTTCAAGGTAATCTTTTATGACGTCAAACGCAGATTTTGCCGCATCAGCCGCCATTAAAAGCTGCGGAAGATACATTGTTTTCTGCTCAAAACGTTTTCCTACGTAATCAAGTCCGGGAATAAGGTGTCCGTCGATTATTTCAACAGGTTCAACGGAAGCTTCAAGCAGTTTTTTCGTGCGTTCGGCGGAATCTTCCTTCAGTCCGTGAATGACGGCGTATTGGAGCGTAGATTTATCTGCCGTTTCGCCGATTTCCGCTGTTCTTCCCTTATGTTCAGCCTGTTCACCGGCTTTTACGTTTTCACCCAGAGTGCCGGCATTTTGCAAGAGTGCCTTCCTTTCAGCTTCTTTTTTTTCGTCAAACTTCTGCGCAAAATCAATATAGTTCAGACAGTCCTTGTCTTTTCCGGCAAGAAGGCAGAAACATCTCCACGCTTTCATCATTTCCATAGAAAGCGGATTCATAATTGCGGCGCCAAGACCGTTTTGCATTGCAAGCGTGAAAAAACTTGACGTTACGAATTCCCTGTCAGGAAGTCCGAACGAAATGTTTGATACGCCAAGAACGGTGTTTCCGCCGAATTCGTCGCGGACTGCGCGTACAGTCTGGAGCGTTGCAAGCGCTGCATTTATGTCTGAACTGACTGCCATTGTAAGCGCGTCTATTACGATGTCTTTTTTTTGAATTCCATAGCGTTCTGCATTATTGTAGATTTTTTTTATGATTTCTATTCTTCCGGTGCTTGTTTCAGGAATGCCGTTTTCATCGAGCGTAAGAGCTACGACAACGCCGCCGTATTTTTTTACGAGCGGAAACACTGCGTCCATAACTTCCTGCTTACCGTTTACGGAATTTACAAGCGCTTTTCCGTTGTATCGGCGCAGTGCGGCTTCCATAACGTCAGGACTTGACGTGTCTATCTGGAGCGGAAGATTTGTAACAGACTGGAGTTCCGTCATAACGCGAACCATCATCTGCTTTTCGTCAATTTCAGGTAGACCTACGTTTACGTCAAGAACGTGCGCGCCGCAGGCTTCCTGTTCAAGTCCCTGATGAACGATATACGGAATGTCACCGTTACGCAGAGCTTCCTTGAATTTCTTTTTGCCGGTTGGATTTATTCTTTCTCCGATAAGGACAGGAACATTCTCTCCGCCGATTTGTACGGTATGCGTATATGATGAAATGACGGTGCGCTCTTTAGGGAGAACGGCAGCAGGTTTTGTATTTTTCAGGTTTTCAGTAAGCGATTTTATATATTCCGGTGTTGTTCCGCAACATCCGCCCAGAATTACTGCGCCGGACTTTGCAATTTCCTGCATAGAAAGCGCAAAATCGTGCGGCTTTACGTCAAAAACTGTAGAGCCGTTTTCATCGTGCGGAAGACCTGCATTCGGTTTTACGATGACTGGCGTACTGGATACGGCAGTAAGGCGGCGTACGGTTTCTTTCATCTGTTCTGGTCCAAGACTGCAATTTAAGCCGAGCGCATCTACGCCAAGTCCTTCAAGAAGTGCCGTCATTGCTTCAGGCGATGCGCCTGTTAAAAGATGACCGGTTGCATCGTATGCATTTGATACAAAAATCGGCAGGTCCGCCCTTCCCGTTTCTTCGCGCACTTCTTTTGCGGCGATTACGGCGGCTTTTGTTTCGTAGCTGTCGCTCATTGTTTCAATAAGAACAGCATCTATGTTGCCTTTAAAACCGTGGCGGAATGTCTGTTTAAAAAGCGATACGGCATCTTCAAAATCAAGGTCGCCCATCGGCTTAAGAAGTTTTCCCGTAGGTCCGATGTCAAAGGTGATGAAACACGGCTGCGGCTCTACGGAACGCGCTTTGCAGTCAGAGATGTAACGTCTGCGCGCTTCGTTTGCGTTTTCTATGGCGCACTGAATGATGTTTTTAAGGGAAAAATCAGCGTTTTCTCCGGAGATTACGCGCATTGCGGAGTTTTTTACATTTTGGGTGCCGTTAAAGTTTTTTTTGTACGTTGTTAAATCTGAAAATTTTGTACTGAATGCACCGAAGGTATTTGTGTTTACGATGTTAGAACCTGCTGAAAAATAGTTGTAGTGAAGGGAGATTATTTCTTCCGGGCGAGTAACGTTCCATTTTTCCGGGAATTCGCCGGGTTTTAAACCGCGTGCCTGAAGGACAGAGCCTGTTCCGCCGTCAAAAAATAATATTTGCTTTCCTAACAGTGATTTTAATGAAGCCATTTGTCTTTCCTATTTCTTTTTATTCTGAAAGGAACTTGTATTCCGTTCCCAAAATACACCGTCTGTATAGCCTTGAATTGACATATCTTTTTCTGCCGTTTCAAGACGTTTTTGCGCCCAGGCGCAGTATAATTCGTTCTGTTCCGTTCCGCAGAAATGACGTTCCAGTTTTTTTGCAGTAACCGCCGTAGAACCAGAACCCATAAACGGATCGAAAATCATATCGCCTTTATTTGAACTTGCAAGAATGAGCTTTGCAAGGAGTTTTTCCGGCTTTTGAGTAGGGTGCGCCGTGTTTTCCGGCATTGACCAGTACGGAATGGAAATGTCGTCCCAAAAATTTGACGGAAAAGTGTCGCGGAATTTTCCGTCGGAAGTTTCTTCCCAGTCTTTAGGTTTTCCGTCCGCCGTGTACGGAGCAATGACTTTCCGCCGGCATTTTACGGCGTCTACATTGAACGTGTAATCGTCGCCGGAAGATTTTGTTGCAAACCAGATGTCTTCCATTGCATTTTTCCAGTTGCGTTTTGCGCCGCGTCCTTTTTCGCGCTGCCAGGTAATTCTGTTGCGGACGGTAAAATGGCGGCTGAGTACATATTCGATTGCCGTGCTTGATTTCCAGTCACAGCAGATGTAGACAGAGGCATTCGGTTTTAAAAGCGGTTCTGCAAGTGAAAGCCATTTTTCGGTGTAGTAAGCGTAGTCGTCAAAGCTCATCGGGTGAAACTGACTGCCGTTGAAATTTTTTTCAATATTGTACGGCGGATCGGCGATGAGAAGGTCTGCAAAATTATGCGGAAGTTTTGGAATTATGTCGAACAAATCCCCTGTTATGATTGAATCCTGAATTTTGTCTGCTGGAACGGACGTTTCATTATCCAGACGCACGCATTTTTCAAGATACGCGCCGGCTTCTTCAAGCGGAAAATCAATAGTTTTGTTCTTTTGGGACTTATTTTTTTTCAAGCGGACTCCATCTGCATTGCAGGATTACAGATACAATATCACAAAACGCGCTGATTTAAAATAGGTATGCATTTAAGAACAGTTGCGCGCGCGTCATTTTGCCTTTTTTGCGGGAACTTCCTCCGCCGTGCAGTTTTGTGGTAATATTGCGCTATGACACCATTTTTTTATAAGAGTGCGGCTTCTGAAATTCCGTGTGATGAGGCGGAAGCGGCGTATTATCTTGGCTATAAAAAAATCAATCCGCCGGGCGACGACGTTGCCGGACTTATTCACAAAAGCTGCCTTAAAATGCAGCCTGTTCTTGTTCCGCAGGCGGTGTATGCGGAATATGAACTTTCTGTCGGTGAAGATGAAACTATTTCCTTTGCAGACGTTTCATTCCGTTCAAAAGATTTGGCGCGAAACTTGCGTAATTGCAGAAAAGTCGTTCTTTTTGCCGCAACAATCGGGGCGCAGGCAGATATGATTATCAGAAGGGCGCAGCTTTCCGGGAGCGCTGACGCAGCAGTTATGCAGGGGTGCGGCGCAATGTTCATAGAATCGTTTGTTGACTTGTTGAATGATGAAATACGGAAAGATACTGAAGCACGGAAAATGCGCGCCCATCCGCGTTTCAGTCCGGGTTATGGAGATGTTCCGCTTACAATGCAGAAAGAATTTTTCCGCCTGCTCCCTTGTGAAAAAATTGGTCTTTCGCTTATGGATACGCTTATTATGGCACCGGAAAAAAGCGTAACGGCATTTATAGGGCTGGAATAAAAAGAATATGCTAAGGAAACACTGAATAAATCCTATTGAGGATTTTTCAGTGTTAACCTTGAATTTAGCTAATTGTCCGTAAGTCAATAACTTACGGCAATTTGACGGGAAGTGCTGAGTAATCGCTTCAAGTGTTAATCAGCACTTTCCTAAAATACATGCGTCCAGCTGAATGCAATACGGTTGAAGAACCATTCTGCGCCGCTGTAGGTAAGGAAAATTTCTTCCTTTGAGTCCGAATGTTCTTCTTCAAAACTCCTGCGTTTTTTGAACTCAAACAGGACGAACAGGCTGTCTTTTTTGGAAAAGTCAAATTTGAGCATAGGACTTATAGTTACGTTCGTAAAATCGCCGTTGTATCTGCTGCTGTATATTCCGTAGTCGTCTGAATTGAAAAGCGCATATACATCGGTGTTTACCGCAATCATACTTAGCGGAAGCGGCATCTGGTAGCCGAGCACAAAATTTGCAGTATACCGCCAGCCGTTGCAGTTGTTTCCCACAAGCTGCCACAGCCAGATTTTGCCGTCGTCTACGCCGGTAACTCCCACATAGGAAACCGTGTAGGAAGCCTGCATAACGGCGTGAGTCCAGTTGCCCTGAAAAATTGCGCCGGTGTCAAACTGGAACAGTCCGGAAAACCAGAAATCGTAGTAGTAGTTTCCGAACGGCGTAAGATTTTCGTATTCTATGAAGTCTTTGTATTCTTTTTTGTACCTTGGCAAAAAAGCAATTGGATTAGAAAATAAATCGTTTAAGAAGTGTTTCAATTTATTGGAATAAAAAGCATCTTCGTCAAGTTTGCACAGACCTTTAAATCCAAGTGCTGACCAGCCTGTTCCGATTGACGCGCCTGTGCTGAAAACAAGGAACGGAAGCGGCGTAAAACTGACGCTTACAAGCGGACGTACTGTTACAGGACACAGTTCAAAGGCTGTTTTTATCCTGACATTTGAGTCCTTTAAAAGAAAGTGCTTGCCAAGCGGAGCAGGAATACTGCATTCTGCATTGAAAGTCGTTTTTAATTCAAAACTGTTGAATAAGCCGGTTATCGGGGCAAAATGGTCGCCGCCGGAAACATAATCTGATTTAAAGTAGTATGCGCCAGCCGTTTGCTCGTAAAATTTCCAGATGAATGTATTTTTCTTCTGGTTTTTGCCTTTTTCTGCTTCCTGTGAAAAGGCTGCTGATGAAACAAAAACGACTGCCGACAATGATAACACAATCTTTCTGAACGATGTAATTTTCATAATTAGTTCCTGTGCCATAAAAATTACTTAAAAAATATTTTATCACAAAAAAAACGATTTCGGTATTTTTTATGATAAACGCGCCGTGTGAACGGAAAATGCAAAAAAAAGACCCCGGAAAATTACCGGGGTTAATTAAAGCGTAAAAAAATTTACTTGCTAAGAAGATTGTTAAGACTCTTAACGAATTCAGCCGGTTCCTTTATTTCTACGCCGGCAATCAGAAGTGCCTGATCAAGCAGAACGTTTGAAACGTCCTTGATAAGCGCTTCGTCGTCTGACTCGCGGATTTTGGTAACAAGCGGATGGTCTGCATTTATTTCAAGAATAGGTTTTATGCCGGACATTCCTTCCTGTCCCATTGCACGCATCATACGTTCCATCTGGAATGACGGATCGTTTTCATCTACAACGATGCAGGACGGGCTTTCTTCACCTAACCGCTTAGAAAGTTTTACCTCTTTTACCTCATCACCAAGCGCCTTTTTAATCTTGTCGGTAACCGGCTTGAATTCTTCTTCCTTCTTTTTAGCCTCTTCCTTGTCAACGCCAAGTTCTTCGTCGCTTCCGGCGCGGTTTACTGCTTTCAGTTCAAAGTCCTTGTATTTTCCGTAGCCAGGAATGACAATATCGTCGATGTCGTCTGCCATAATGAGTACTTCAAAACCTTTTGACGTGTACGCCTTTAAAAGAGGATTTTCGCGAAGGTTTTTTTCGTCCGAACCGGTAATGTAGTAGATTGCCTTCTGGTCAGGTTTCATGCGCTGTACGTAGTCTGCAAAACTTGTCCAGTTGTCATCGCCTGTTCCGCTAGCGTCTGTTGACTTAAAGCGTACGATTTCTGCAATTTCATCGCGGTTTGCATAGTCTGAATACAAACCTTCTTTCATCGGGCGGTTGAATGCAGAAACAAATTTATTCCATTTTTCAATGGCTTTTTTCTCGTCGTCCGTCGGTTTTTCAGCCTTGCGAGCTTTGTCCGCAGCTTCGCCCATTTTCTTGAATTCTCCAAGAAGTTTCTTTACGGACTGACTTTTTATTGTTTCAAGAATGCGGTTTTGCTGCAGGATTTCGCGGCTTACGTTAAGCGGCAAATCTTCCGAGTCAATAACGCCGCGCACAAAGCGAAGGTATGCCGGAAGCAGTTCGCGGTCGTCGTCCGTGATGAAAACGCGCTTTACGTAAAGCTTTACGCCGCTTTTGTAGTCTGCTTGATACATATCGAACGGCGCGCGCTGCGGAATGAAGAACAGCGTTGTGTATTCCTGCGTTCCTTCTGCGTGGGTGTGTACGTAATGAAGCGGCTCTTCGCCGTCGTGACCGATTGTTTTGTAGAATTCGTTGTAGTCTTCCGGCTTAAGCTCGCTTTTTGGGCGTTTCCAAAGGGCAGAAGCGCTGTTTACCTGGTCTACTTTATTTTCCGTAGAAGTTATGTTTCCCTTGTCGTCATATTTATTCTGCTCGTAGTGAAGGTAAATCGGGAACGCGATGTGGTCGGAATAGCGCTTGATAAGTTCTTCAATTTTCCAGCGCGATGCATATTCCTTGCTTTCGTCGTTCAGCTGCATTACGATTGCAGAACCGCTTGCGTCCGCACCGTCAAGACCGTATTTTTTTGCGGTGTCGCTGTCTGCGGTAATTTCGTCAAGGTCGTAGGAATTAGTACCGTCGCTTGACCAATGCCAGATTTTTCCGTCACCGGCAGCTTTTTTTGTATAGACATCAATCTTTTTTGCCGCCATAAACGCAGAATAAAATCCTACGCCGAACTGCCCGATTAAAGAGGAATCTTTTGCCGCATCGCTTGAAAGTTTCTGAAGGAACGCTTTTGTTCCAGAACGTGCAATCGTTCCCAGATTGTTCTGCAAGTCCTCGTCAGTCATACCTATTCCGGTGTCCTGAACAGTAAGAACGCCTGCTTTTTCATCAAAAGAAATGTCGATTTTTGGTGTAAACGTAATGTTCTTGAAGGAATCGTCTGAAACAGTAAGGTATTTCAGTTTGTCCAAAGCGTCAGAAGCATTTGAAACAATCTCCCTTAAAAAAATATCCTTGTTTGAATACAAAGAATGAATAAGTAACTGTAAAAGCTGGTTTACTTCTGTTTGAAATTCATGTTTCGCCATTTATCTAACCTCGTAACTACAAATATACCAACATAAATGAACAATCGGCAATGATTTTTGAATTTGTTTTTATAAAAACTGTCGTTTTGTCCAGATTTATCTATGCGCTTGACATTTCGTAACCGAGTCATTACTTTATTGTAATACGGCAAAGACGTCGCAGAAAAGCAGACAGGAATTCTGTCTGTTTTTCTACGGCGTCTTTTTTTATTTAACGACAATTCTGACTAGGAAAATTGAGGTGCGCTTATGTGTTCTATTATGGGTTATTTTGGTGAAGTTATTTCGATGAAGGATTTTCATGAGGGATTTGCAAAAACAGTATCCCGCGGTCCTGATTCCAGCCGGATTATAGAACTGAATGGCGGCGTGCTGGGCTTCCACCGGCTTGCGATTATGGGTCTTCAGCCAGAAGGAATGCAGCCGTTTTCCTTTGAAGGAAAATATGTTGTCTGCAACGGAGAAATTTACGGATTTCGTACTATAAAGGAAGAACTGATACAGAAAGGCTATTCGTTTAAAAGCGAATCTGACTGTGAAATCTTGCTGCCGCTTTTTAAGGAATACGGCGTTGAAATGTTCCGCCGCCTTGATGCGGAATATGCGCTTATCATTTACGATGAAAACGAAAAATCAGTGATTGCGGCGCGTGACCCTATAGGAATTCGTCCGCTGTATTACGGCTATGACTCAAACGGTCAGATTGCATTTGCAAGCGAACCGAAAAATCTTGTGGGATTTGTAGAAGAAGTCCTGCCGTTCCCGCCGGGCTACTACTACAAGGACGGACTTTTTACCTGTTACCGCGATATGACCGAAGTAAAAAGCGTATGCAGGGACGACCTTGAAACAGTCTGCAAAAACATTCACGACAAACTTGTGCGCGGCATAGAAAAACGCCTTGACGCTGACGCTCCGCTCGGTTTCCTTCTTTCCGGCGGACTTGATTCTTCACTTGTCTGCGCAGTTTCTGCAAAAATCCTTAAAAAGCCGATTGAAACATTTGCCATAGGAATGAAAACAGATGCAATTGACTTGAAGTATGCAAAACAGGTTGCAGAATTTATCCATTCAAACCACCACGAAATTATCATTACAAAAGAGGACGTACTTTCTTCTCTTGAGGACGTTATCCGCGCGCTTGGTACGTTCGACATTACTACAATCCGCGCAAGTATGGGAATGTACCTTATCTGTAAGGCAATCCACGAGCAGACGGACATCCGCGTTCTTCTTACAGGCGAAATAAGCGACGAACTTTTCGGCTATAAATACACTGATTTTGCGCCGAACGCCGCCGAATTCCAAAAAGAAGCGGCAAAAAGGATTCGCGAACTTCATATGTATGATGTTCTTCGCGCGGACAGATGTATTTCCGTTAATTCGCTTGAAGCGCGCGTTCCGTTCGGTGATCTTGATTTTGTAGAATACGTAATGAGCATTGATCCGGAAATGAAGCTGAATAAGTATAACAAGGGAAAATATCTTCTTCGCCATGCATTTGAGAAAGCGGAGGATGGAAGCCAGTATCTTCCGTATGACATTCTTATGCGTGAAAAGGCTGCGTTCAGTGATGCAGTAGGTCATTCATTGGTGGATGATTTGAAGGAATATGCAGAAAACACTTATACTGACGAAGAATTTGAAACGCTGCGCAAAAAATACACTCATGCACAGCCGTTTACTAAAGAATCGCTTTTGTACCGCGAGATTTTTGAAAAATATTATCCGGGACAGAGTCAGATGATTACAGACTTTTGGATGCCTAACAAATCATGGGAAGGCTGCAATGTAAATGATCCGTCTGCGCGTGTTCTTAGTAATTACGGTGATTCTGGAAAATAATTTTTTTCTGAAAAAATGTCTTGCGGTATTGATGAAATCCTGCTCCGGCTTAAAGGTACGCGGGAATACGAAATTTTATCAGGAATAAAAGAAATTTATTACAGTCTGGAAAAATGCCAGAATGAATGGTATGCAAGGACGGAATTTACATGTCCTGCCGGTTGCGGAAAATGCTGCCACAACTTTGAACCTGATTTATCTGAAGCAGAAGCCCTCTATCTTGCTGCCTGGCTTTTGCAGAATCAGACAGATAAAGCATATTCTATTGCAGACGGCACGTTTACGTATTCTCCGGAAAGAACATGTATTCTGTTCGATAATGAGAATTCATATCATTGTACATGTTATAACGGAAGGGCGTTTATCTGCCGGCTTTTTGGAGGAAGTTGCGTAAAAGACAAAAATGGTTTTCCGTGCTGGCGTCCATGTAAATTTTACCCGGACAGCCGTCTTGCTTCGCATAAGCCTCCGATTTTTCACCGGGAATATGATATGGAAGAAACAATGCAGCTTTTTGGAACGCTTCCGCCTGTAATGAGTGACGTAACGGCGCAGGCACTTGGATTTACGCCTGAAAACGAAAAAACAGAACCGCTTCGAAAAATTCTTCCGGAAAAAATACGCCTTTTAGTAACAATCCTGTCATTTTTGGAAAGTACTCCTGCTTAAATCGGACGGTTTGACATATATTTTGCAGTTTTTCATGCAAATTTCAGAAGATTTGTCCGCCCACTAGTAAAAGAAATAAAAAAATGATAGTATAAGACCATACGGCAAAGAGGTCGTAGACAGAATTCTATAGGTATTATTATGGAATTTTATCTACGGTCTCTTTTTTTTTGCTGAAATTTGTTTTCAAAACAAAAAATTTCTGTTGGAGGATGTAATGAATACTCTTTATGACCCGTCTTTTGAGCACGATGCCTGCGGTATAGGTGCTGTTGTAAATATAGACGGAACTGCAAGCCGCAAAATAGTGGACAATGCGCTTTCCATTGTTGAAAAGCTGGAACACCGGGCAGGAAAAGACGCTACAGGAGAAACAGGTGATGGCGTAGGTATTCTTGTTCAGATTTCACATACTTTTTTTAAGAAAGCTGCAGCAGAATCCGGCATAAAGCTTGGTGACGAACGCGATTACGGCGTAGGAATGTTCTTTTTTCCGCAGGATAAGTACATCCGTTCTCAGGCAATGAAAATGCTTGAAGTTCTTGCAAAAAAAGAGGGAATGAAATTTCTTGGCTGGCGTACAGTTCCTGTAAATCAGGATGTTCTTGGTCAGCGTGCAAAAGACTGTATGCCGTGCATTATGCAGTGCTTTATCGAACGCCCGGCAAAAGTTGAAAAAGGACTTGCGTTTGACCGAAAACTTTACATTCTGCGCCGCCAGTTTGAACATTCGCACCTGAATACATATATTGCTTCCCTTTCTTCGCGTACGATTGTGTACAAGGGAATGTTCCTTGTAAAACAGTTGCGCACGTTCTACAAAGATTTGCAGTCGGAAGATTACGTTTCTGCGATGGCGCTTGTCCATTCGCGGTTCAGTACGAATACAAATCCAAGCTGGCAGCGTGCCCACCCTAACCGCTTTATTGCTCATAACGGTGAAATAAATACAATACGCGGAAATGCGGACAGAATGCTTGCACGCGAAGAAACGCTGCGTTCTCCTGTATTCAGCGCAGAAGAAGTGCGCGAAATTCTTCCTGCCGTAGATATGACAGGTTCTGATTCTGCAATGCTTGACAACACGCTTGAATTCCTTGTAATGAACGGAATGCCGCTTCCGCTTGCCGTTATGGTATGTATTCCGGAGCCGTGGAAAAATGACGAAATGATGTCTTCTGAAAAGAAGGATTTTTACCATTACTGGGCAACTATGATGGAACCGTGGGACGGTCCTGCAGCAATCCTTTTCAGTGACGGCGATGTTCTTGGTGCAACGCTTGACAGAAACGGTCTGCGCCCTTCTCGTTATTACATAACAAAAGACAATATGCTCATCCTTTCTTCAGAAGTAGGCGTTCTTGATATTCCTGAAGAAAACATTGTAAAGAAATCACGCCTTCAGCCAGGAAGAATTCTTCTTGTAGACACAGTACAGAAACGTCTTATTTCTGACGAAGAATGCAAGAAGCAGTTTACAAGCCTTTATCCGTATGGTGAATGGCTTGATATGAACCTTCTTAAACTTAAGGATTTGTCAATTCCGAACAAGAAAATTCCTGTATATACGCAGGAAGAGCGCGACATTATGTACCGTGCATTCGGCTGGAACTACGAAGACGTAAACGAAATGATTTTGCCGATGGCAAAAACAGGCGTTGAACCTACGGCTAGTATGGGTGTTGATACGCCTCTTGCCGTAATGAGCGACAAGCACCCTGCCCTTTTCAATTACTTCAAGCAGCTTTTTGCACAGGTTACAAATCCGCCGATTGATTCACTTCGTGAAAAAATCGTTACCGACACCACCGTGTACGTCGGTTCTGACGGAAATATGCTTGAGCCGAAAAGTTCTAACTGCACCGTCCTTGAGATAAACAATCCGATTTTGACCGGCGTTGATATGCTCAAGCTTAAGAACCTGAACCGTCCGGGTCTTAAAACAGCCGTAGTATCTCTTTTGTATTACAAAAATACGTCGCTAAAAGAAGCACTTGATAATCTTTTCATAACGATTGACCACGAATATCACAATGGTTCAAACATCATCATTTTAAGCGACCGCGGAGTTGACGAAAACCACGTTGCAATTCCGTCACTGCTTGCAGTAAGCGGCGTAGAACAATATCTGGTACGCACGAAAAAGCGTACGGCAATTTCAATTATCCTTGAGTCTGCGGAAGTACGCAACGTTCATCAGGCGGCAATGATTTTGGGCTACGGTGCGCGTGCGGTAAATCCGTATCTTGCGCACGAGTGCATAGCTGAACTTATCGACCAGAAACTTCTGGACAAAGACTACCACACGGCGATTGACGACTACAACAAGGGAATTATAAACGGCATCGTAAAAATTGCCGCAAAAATGGGTATTTCTACAATTCAGTCCTACCAGTCTGCGCAGATTTTTGAGGCAGTGGGAATAAGCAAGGAAGTCATCGACCAGTACTTTACGAACACAGTAAGCCGCGTAGGCGGAATAGGACTTAAGGAAATTGAGGACGACGTAAACTTCCATCACAACAAGGCGTTTGATCCGCTTGGTCTTACGGTAAACACGCATCTTGACAGTGTTGGAAACCATAAACTGCGCCGCGGTCCTACGTGCGAAGATCACCTGTATTCGCCGGAAACAATAATTGCGCTTCAGGAATCTACGAGAAACGGCGATTACAGCCGCTTTAAGGAATATACCGCTCTTGTTGACGACAACGCCCATCCGCACACGCTGCGGGCAATGCTCAAATTCGACTTTGACGCTGCGCAGGAAATTCCGCTTGATGAGGTAGAAAGCGTTGACGAAATTGTAAAGCGCTTTAAGACAGGCGCAATGAGTTACGGTTCAATCAGTCAGGAAGCACACGAATGTATGGCGCTTGCGATGAACCATCTGCACGGAAAATCAAATTCCGGTGAGGGCGGAGAACGTCCGGAGCGCCTTGGAACAGACAGGAATTCTGCAATCAAGCAGGTTGCTTCCGGACGGTTCGGCGTAACGGAAGAATATCTTTTGAGCGCAAAGGAAATCCAGATAAAAATGGCGCAGGGAGCAAAGCCGGGCGAAGGCGGACATCTTCCTGGCAAAAAAGTCTATCCGTGGATTGCACAGACACGCTATGCAACACCTGGCGTTTCGCTCATTTCACCGCCGCCGCACCACGACATCTATTCTATAGAAGATTTGGCGCAGCTTATATACGACTTGAAAAACGCAAACCGCGCCGCACGCATTTCCGTAAAACTTGTTTCTGAAGCAGGCGTCGGAACGATTGCTGCCGGTGTTGCAAAAGCCGGCGCGCAGGTTATCCTTATTTCCGGACACGACGGCGGAACGGGAGCTGCGCCTTTAAGTTCAATCCACCACGCAGGCTTGCCGTGGGAACTTGGACTTGCAGAAACACACCAGACGCTCATTCAGAACGGACTTAGAAGCCGCGTTGTCATTGAAACTGACGGCAAGCTTATGAGCGGACGCGACGTTGCAATCGCGGCGCTTTTAGGTGCGGAAGAATTCGGCTTTGCAACTGCGCCGCTTATCACGATGGGCTGTGCAATGATGCGCGTATGTAACCTTGACACTTGTCCGTTCGGCGTAGCAACGCAGAATTCAGAACTGCGCAAGCGTTTCACCGGAAAGCCGGAATACGTTGAAAACTTTATGAAATTCATCGCACAGGAACTGCGCGAATATATGGCAAAACTCGGCTTCAGGACGCTTGACGAAATGTGCGGACATACCGAGCTTTTAAAGATAAAGGAAAAATGCTCGTTCCCTCGTGCAAACCTTGTAGATATGAGCAGGATAATAGGCTGGAAAGCACCGGACGGAGCAAAATCGCACTTTGACCCGGCGGACATATACGACTTCCAGCTTGAAAAGACAGTCGATGAAAAAGAACTTCTGAAAGCGTTTGAAAAAGCAAAGAAAGCTAAAAAAGGCACGTTCAGCATTTCAATTTCTTCTACGGACAGAACCGTGGGAACAATACTCGGTTCAGAAATCCAGAAGAATTTTGGCGGAACGCTGAAAGACGATTCGTTTGTAGTAAACTGTACTGGCGGCGGCGGACAGAGCTTCGGCGCGTTTATTCCAAAGGGAATGACGCTGAGACTTGAAGGCGATGCAAACGACTATCTTGGAAAAGGTCTGAGCGGCGGAAAAATCGTTGTTTATCCTTCTAAAAACGCCACGTACAAGGCAGAAGAAAACATCATCATCGGAAACGTTGCCCTTTACGGCGCAACAAGCGGCGAAGCGTACATAAACGGACTTGCCGGCGAGCGTTTCTGCGTTCGTAATTCCGGTGCAGTTGCCGTTGCAGAAGGATGCGGCGACCACGGACTTGAATATATGACAGGCGGAACGGCAGTCATTCTTGGTCCTACAGGACGAAATCTTGCGGCCGGAATGAGCGGCGGAATTGCCTACGTTCTTGATGAAAACCATGACCTGTACCTTCGCCTGAACAAACAGCTTGTTTCTATGGGCGAAGTTACCGACAAGCACGACATAGACACGCTCCGTGATTTGATTGAACGCCATACAAAAGAAACCGGCTCTAAGCTGGGAAAAAAGATTCTTGCAGATTTTGATACGTACATCACAAGCTTCAAGAAGATTATTCCGAACGACTACCAGCGGATGATGACGGAAATAGCGAAGGGTGAGGCACGAGGTCTAAACCATGAAGAATCGGTTATGGAAGCATTCAAGGTTGTTACGGCAGGAAAATAGCATTTCTGGGTAATAAAAGGCTGTCCTTAGGGACAGCTTTTTTTTGTAAATTTTTATTATATTTGCAATATTTGTCTTGCACATTTGTGGGGGGGGGGCGTATAATAAAACGGTTTAAAAACTTTTTTTTACGGAGTTTGTTATGAAAAAGCATTTTCTATTTTTGTCCGCCCTGGCATTGTTCCTGTCGTCCTGTGAAATTTTCAGTTCGCTCTCTGAAAAGACAGGTGCCATTTCCATAAAAATGCCGGAGGGTTCTGAACGGATTGCAGAAACGTATGACGTAAATGAAATTACGTCCTTTACCGCAGAACTTTATGATTCAGGCAGTTCCCCTGTTGCGAAGGTAAGTTCCGCGCCGGGAAAATCCATAACTTTTGAAAGCCTTACACCCGGCTCTTATGCGATTGTCATAAAGGCATTTAAGTCAACAGAATGTGCCGCCTATGCAGAAAAATCTGGCATTGTTGTAGAAGCCGGCGCTACGACGTATGAAACAGTCACGCTTTTTAAAAACATTATAAAAAACATAGAATCTGTAGAAATTGCTAAAGAATCTCTTGATAAAATCACAAAAAATTATACAGTCGGACAGACATTTGCTCTTCCTGATAACGTTTCCATAATTGCTCATTTTATACACGGATATGAAAAAGAACTTGAACCAGATGACTACGAAATATATATCTGCAATGCAGAACAGTTTGCAGAAAGTTCTTTGGTAAAAGATTTGACGCTTTATGCAAAAGCGCGCTTTGCCGTAATCGGAATATGCACGGAATCCGGGTATAAATATTCTGAGCCGGTTTCCCTTGTAATGAATGCAGAAGAACCTGTAGTAACCTGGACAATTCCTGCGGTAAAAGACAATGCAATTTCTTTTGAACTTTCTGCAATAGCAAGCGGAGAAATTTCTTATATATGGGAAAAAGCAAAAACTGCTGATATGGCGGGAAAAACAGACTGTACTTCTGAAATTGAAATTGCATCAGACGGAACGGTTGCATTGCCTTTGAAAGATGAGTCCGGCAACTATATTTATTATTTGTGTACTGTTACGAATAAAAATATTGTCGTGAACGGAGCAACAACAGCTTCAAGGCAGACAGATGTATTCGGCGGTCAGATTGTAAGTTTTGACGCACGATATACCGGAGAATATGAAGTTTCAGGACAGCTTGATAATATTACGGCTTTTGAAATTACAGAAACGTATGCAGACGGTTATGTTTTAAACATTCAGTCTCTTCCTGTAAATTATAAATTAGCTTATGCAGAAAATCTTTCAAATCCAGAACAGCTGGTTGGAAATATTCCTCTTGTAATTACAAATCTTGCTGCTTTTGACGCAGACGGTAAGAATTTAACGTATGAAGTGACAGTTCCGTTTAAATATTCTTTTGATGAAGATGATTTGGCTTTTGAAATTACGGCAGACGGCGGCAAACAGGAAAATGAAACAATAACGATTGCACAATATTCGGGAATAATAACACTTTCTGCATCTAACAGTTTGCCGGCGTATATGCTGTATGACGGCGAAAATAATGCTTCAACTGCGATTGAAAATACCGTGTCTTATGCGTGGTACAACAGTTCTTCAGAAACAATAGACAGCAAGATTGGAAATCTTGAAAATGATGCGACTTATTATTGCGAGCAGACAATAACAAGTTCTGAGCCTGAATGGTATGTTTCGTCTGAGCCTGTTAAAAAATCAATTGAAATAAAAACAGAGCCGTGGATTATTGAAGTAAGAAAAAGCGAAGATGATGGAACTGTAGAAGGCAGTTTGGACGCAGGAGAGTATACTCTTTCTTGCACAAACAGCTGTGCAAGTGAAAATGAGACAATTGTTTATTCTATAAATCCAGAAGGTATTGTAACGCTGGATGAAAACAATGGATTTACTGTTAATCAGCAGTCAAACGAAGTTACCATTAAGATTTCTCTCTCTATTGACGGTAAAGTTGTAGCAACAAAAGAATATACAATACCGAAACAGGGAACGTATATTGTTACGTTTGAAACAAACGGTGGAAGTGCCGTTGCTTCTCAGACGATTGTAGACAACGGCACTGCTACAACACCTACAGCACCGACAAAGGAAGGATATACATTCGGCGGTTGGTACACAGATGAAAATTGTACGGCTGCGTATAATTTTTCAACCAGTGTGACAGCGGACATTATTTTGTACGCAAAGTGGACGGTAGAGGTAATTACTGACTGGGATACTCTTTCTGAAAAATTAAGCAGTGCGACAACTGATGTCGGTGATATTTATGTATCAGGAGATTTTGAAATAGCTTCTACAATAAGTTTTTCAGGAAAAGCAAATATTATTTCAACAGGCACTCGCGTTACATTTAGAAGAAAAAAAGGCTATGCAAGTAATTTTTTCTCTCTATATTCAGCTAGTCTGACATTTAAAGGTTCGGAATCAGCTCCTATAGTATTTGACGGAACTTCTGAAACAGAAACTCAACCGTCGAACTTAATTACAAATGGGGGTACGACAACTTTTGAATATTGTTCATTTCAGAATAACTCTTCATCGAGTCACGCTTCAGTTTACTTAGTGGATGATTATACTTCTTCTGACACAACATTTAGATTTTGTAGTTTTACAGGAAATAAAGGCCCTAAAGGTGGAGCTGTTTATGTAGGAAAAACAGCATACAATGTTTGTTTTGAAAATTGTAGATTTGAAAATAATACGTCAAGTAGTGATGGAGGTGCTGTTTACATAGCAGCTTCTGCAACAGCAACTTTTAGTGATTGTATTTTTGGAAATGCTGAATATGAAAACTTGGGAAATTCTTGTACAGGTTCAATTGGAGGTGGAGGAGCTGTTTATGCTACTGGTGCATCAATAACCCTTTCTAATTGTGAATTCTATTATAATAAAGCAACGGGTGACAGTGGAAATGGAGGAGCAATTGGAGCAGATTCTTCTTCTACAGTCACGATTACGGAGGGTTGTATATTCAAGAATAATGAAACAGCCTTAGTAGATAGTTCATCAACTCATGGCGGAGCATTATATATAAATAAGAGTTCTTTAGTATTACCAAATTCGGGTAACATTTTTGAAAATAATAGAGAAGGCAATAAAACAGTGTACATTCTTTCGGACATTTATATTGTTTCGTCGGGAACGTTGGGAACTGTAAATGGAACTGTTTATGATTCTGGTTCTTATACAGTTGGAGAAGATGAAAATGGAATTCTCAAACTCACTTCCACTTCTCAGTAAGATGCAGGAAATGTTTTTCCATTTTGCTGATTTTGTTACGCTAGTCCGGATATTTAACCGTACGGAAGATTACAAGATTTTCTAAGATATTATTTTTCTTGTTTCTATTGACAGTAATCTAATGTTGGTGTATGTTTCTATAAAAAGAAACGTTACTATTCATAGTAATAAATGCTTTCATTTGAGGACTGTAATTATGGTAAAAAGAACAGACGGTATATATCTTACGCTTCCTAGCGACCGCTACACGCCGTTTTCACTTGCGCGGAAAATTGGTGCAAAGGCAATTTTGGAAAGTGCGCGCTTCAATATGGGAAAAGAACGTTATTCCATTCTTATGGCGGAAGAAGCGTTTCACATTCTGCAGGACGATGAAGGAATTGCGTTCATCATTGACGGACGGCGCGTTCCGTTTACGGCGCAGACTGATGCAGAAAACGGCGCAGAAGCAGAAAAAATTGCGCCGGGAAGTACTGTTCTTCACAAGCCGGACATTCTTGACGCGCTTTTGTATGTTGCCGGTGAAAACGAACTTCCAGTAAAAAACATTCCTGTTCCTGCAAGCGGCGTAGGCTACCTTAGCTACGAATTCTGCGCCCGGTGCGACACAATCAACCTTGCCCCACAGAAAGATGAACTTAAAATTCCTGAAAGCGAATTCGTTGCTGGTCATATCTACATTGTATTCGATCATTTTACCGAAACCCTGCATATTTTTGCGCTTAACTATATGGAACACCAGATTGACCTTCAGAAAGCAGTTGATACGCTTAAAAACAGGCTTAGTGACCTTGACTTCAGCTATCTTGCGCCGCCGGAAGAACCGCGTCCGTGCCGGACTATTACTGATTTGGCTCAGTCAGAGCGCGAATACAAGGAAAAAGTCGTTGAACTTAAAAAACATATTGTTGCCGGCGACATTTTTCAGGCAGTTCCTAGCCGCCGTCTTCAGCTTGAATGTGAATCCGGCGCGCTTGAAATTTACCGCCGCCTGCGTTCGCTTAATCCATCTCCGTATCTTGTATACATCGATTTTGGCGACAGGCAGCTTTTGGGAAGTTCCCCGGAAAGTCTTGTGCGCGTGCGTGAAGGCATTGCGTCAATTCGCCCGATTGCAGGAACACGCCGCCGCGGAAAAACTGCTTCCGAAGACGAAGCTCTTAAGGCAGATTTGCTCGGTGACCACAAGGAAATCAGTGAGCATTTAATGCTTGTTGACCTTGCCCGTAACGATTTGGGACGTGTCTGCCAGAGCGGAAGCGTTCAGGTTACGCGCTATATGGACTGCGAATATTTCAGTCATGTTATGCATCTTGTAAGCGACGTTCAGGGAAAGGTAAAGGACGGACTTAAGCAAATTCAGGTTCTCCGTTCGGCGTTCCCGGCAGGAACTGTAAGCGGTTCGCCTAAAATCAGCGCAATAGAAATTTTGAGCCGTCTGGAAAACGTAAAGAGGCGTTTTTATGCCGGTGCAATCGGTTATCTTCAGGCTTCCGGCGATCTGGATTTCTGCATAGGAATTCGCTGTGCATTAAAGCAGGACTCAACCTGGACGTTACAGGCCGGCGGCGGAATTGTGTACGACAGCAATCCTGACCGCGAGTGGGAAGAAACGAACGAAAAACTCGGCGCTCTCAGGGCAGTTATTGAAGGATCAAAATAAACAGTCAGAAAAAGGCAGGACGATATGATACTTGTTATAGATAATTACGATTCGTTTACATACAACATTGTGCAGGCTCTTCAGCGGCTTGGAAACGAGGAAGTGCAGACTATCCGTTCAAAGGAAATTACCGTTTCGGAAATTGAGGCGATGAATCCTTCTCACATTGTAATAGGTCCGGGACCGGGAACGCCGTCTGATGCTGGCGTAAGCGTTGAGGCAATTAAATATTTTGCCGGAAAGATTCCTATTCTTGGAATTTGTCTTGGTCATCAGGCAATCGGTCAGGCGTTCGGTGCGAAAATTGTTCAGGCAAAGCGCATCTGCCACGGCGTTGTTGAGGAAATGGAACTTGACGGACGCGGTCTTTTCCGCATTATAGGAAAACGTTCTTCGTTTACGCGCTATCATTCGCTTGTAATTGATGAGGCAACTATTTCTGAGGATTTTGAAGTTACTGCCCGTGCAAAAGACGGCGACATTATGGGCGTGCGACACAAGACCATGTTTATTGAGGGTGTACAGTTTCATCCGGAGTCGATTGCTTCACAACAGGGCGATGATATTTTCCGTGCATTTCTTAATTACCGGCGTGACAGTTTTGCTGCTGCAGCATACCTGAATCAGCTTATAGACAGAAAAGACTTGACTCAGGAACAGGCGGCGCTTTTTATGGAAAACCTTACGGACGGAATTCTTGACGAGCGCGTTACGGCTGCTGTTCTTACGGCAATTGCGGCAAAGGGACCTAGTGCTTCGGAACTTGCAGGCTGTGCGTCCGTTCTGTGCAGGAAAAAGACGCCGCTTAACGTTGATGGTGCAAAACTTGCAGAAATCGTAGGAACAGGCGGCGACGGCAAGGGAAGCTTCAACATTTCTTCCCTTGCAGCGATTATTGCGGCAAGTTGCGGTCAGCCTATGGCAAAGCACGGAAACCGCGCCGTTTCAAGCAAGTCCGGTGCGGCGGACTTTTACGAATGTATCGGAATTAAAATTGACAATCCGCCGGAAAAAACAGCGGAACTTATTAAAAAGACGGGCTTCGGCTTTTTGATGGCAACAATCTATCACAGCGCGATGCGTTTTGCCGCTCCTGTGCGAAAGGCGCTTGGAATTAAGACGATTATGAACGTTCTTGGTCCGCTTTCAAATCCTGCCGGTGCGGCATATCAGGTTCTTGGCGTGTACAGCAAAAATCTTCTTGTTCCTGTTGCGCGTGCGGCAAAATCGCTTGGTGCAAAGCGTGTTCTTGTAATTACGAGCGAGGACGGTTTTGACGAGATTTCTCCGTGCGTTCCGACTTATGCCTATCAGATTAATGAGGACGGAAAGGAATATTCCTATACTATAAATCCGGCAAAATACGGAATTACCGGAGTTGACGTTGACGAACTTGCCGGCGGAACTGGCAAGGAAAATGCAGAGCTTGGTCTTGAAGTTCTGAACGGACGCGGAAGAAAGGCGATTGTCGAGGCGGTCTGCCTTAATGCCGGTGCGGTTCTTTACATTTCTGGAAAGGCGCGTAACATTCAGGCAGGCTATGAGCTTGCAAAAAAATCTATTGCGGACGGAACGGCGTTAAGAAAACTGGAAGAAGTAAAGCGCGTTTCAAACAGCCTGTAAATAAGGAAAGAAAGTGCATATTCTTGATGAAATTGTAGAAAAACGAAAGGAAGATATAAAGAAATACGGCTATACGTTCGGCGTGGCAGTTCCGGAAAAACGCTTGCGCGGAATAACGCCGTTCCTTTTGAAAAAGGGTGCTGTGCTTGAGGTAAAGCGCGCCTCGCCGAGTAAAGGTGATATTGCACCTGGACTTGATGCGGCAAAAACAGCGGAAACGTATGCGGAGGCAGGAGCAGCTGCTATTTCCGTGCTTACGGAAAAGCGGTATTTTAAGGGTGACTTGAATGATTTGATGGCAGTGTGCCGTTCGGTGGATTTGTATGCTGTCCGCACAGGAAAAATAGCTCCTTGTGTTCTTAGAAAAGATTTTATTCTTTGCCCGGAAGAAATTGACGTTGCGTATAGATGTGGTGCGGACGTTGTCCTTCTGATTGCGCGCATTCTTGATGACGATATGCTTCTTGAAATGGTGAAAAAATGTCGGACGCTTGGTATATCTGCATTGCTTGAGCTTCGCCTTGACGATGATTTACGCAAACTTGCACTGATTGCGGAAAAAGCCGGTACTGATAATCTTGTATGCGGCGTTAATTCGCGCGATTTAAGCACGTTTGCCATCGACCTGCTTACGCCGGCAGGAATTCTTGATGAAATCCGGCACATTGCAGGAAAAAATGTGCGCGTCATTTTTGAAAGCGGTATTCGTACTCCGAAGGCCGCCGCCTTTGCAGGCAGTATGGGTTTTTCAGGAATGCTTTTAGGAGAGGCGGCGGCGCGTAATCCCGGAGAAGCAGCTGCTCTTACAGCCGCTTTTGTAAATGCCGCGACTTCGCAGAATGCGCAAAGATGGCTTTCGTTTGCAAAAGCCGTTCGTGCAAAAAAACATTTGTCTGGTGGTGAAAAAAAGCCGTTTGTAAAAATATGCGGACTTACAAGTGCTTCCGATGCGCTGAATGCTGCCGAATGCGGCGCTGATTTTTTGGGATTTATTTTTTGTGCAAAAAGTCCGCGTAACGTAAGTGCAGAAACTGTCCGAGAAATAAAAAAAGCGCTTTTGGAGCGCGCAGAACAATCAGGCGGAAAAGATGTTGGTTCTCTGCCTGTACTTGTTGCCGTAATTACGGAATGTAACAGTGCGGAAGGGCGCGCGGCGATTTCTCTTGCAGAAGAAGGAACTGTGGATATAATTCAGCTGCACGGAAAAACGGCTTCCAATGAATTTTTTGAGGAAGAGGCGTTTTCTTCCCTGCCGCATTATGTTGCGGTAAACGTCAGTACGGAAGATGACCTTGATAAAATTGACGAATTGCGGAAAATAGGAGAGCCGCGCATTCTTGTTGATGCACAGTTCGCCGGAAAAATTGGCGGTACGGGAATGCAGGTCCAGGGAAGTCTTTGTACGGCAGTCAGCAAAAAAAAAAACTGTGGCTTGCCGGCGGAATTTCTGCCGAAAATATCCGTCAGATTGTGCAGGACTATGAGCCGGAGCTTATAGACATAAACAGCGGCATTGAGTCTGCGCCTGGAAAAAAGGATGTGCAGAAGATGAAGGCTTTGTTCGGTCAGCTTCAGTAAACGGTGAGCGATGGACGGTGAATGCTGACTGGCGGACAATGAACGCTGAACGGTAATCAGAAAAAGATAAACGGTAAGTAAACAGTAAAAATAGAATTTTTGTGGGGAACAATATGAAATCAACAGACGGATTTTTTAATCAGTACGGCGGAAAATATGTTGCGGAAGTTCTGCGCCGTCCACTGGATGAACTTGCAGAGGCATTTCATTTTTATATGAACGACAAGGTGTTTCTGGAAGAACTGCGCATAATCCAGCGTGATTATATCGGGCGCGAAACGCCGCTTTATTTTGCTCCTACGGCAACAAAACTTCTTGGCGGCGCACAGATTTACATAAAACTTGAAGGTCTTGCGAATACAGGCGCACATAAAATCAACAATGCAATAGGTCAGTGCCTTCTTGCAAAGAAAATGGGAAAAACGCGCATTATCGCCGAAACCGGTGCAGGTCAGCACGGTCTTGCAACTGCTGCCGCCTGCGCTAAACTTGGTCTTGAATGTATTGTATATATGGGTGAAGTAGACGTGCGTCGCCAGCAGCCTAACGTTGCCGCAATGGAACTTTACGGTGCAAAAGTGTGTGCCGTTACAGCAGGAAGCCGCACGCTGAAAGATGCGGTAAATGAAGCAATGCGCGACTGGGCGGCTAATTTTGAAAATACGCATTACGTTTTGGGAAGTGCGCTCGGGCCTGCTCCGTTCCCGGACATTGTACGCGAATTCCAGTCTGTTATCGGAAACGAGGTAAAGCGGCAGTGCGAAGAGCGCAGCGTAAAAATCGGCGCAATGGTTGCCTGTGTGGGCGGAGGTTCCAATTCAATAGGATTTTTCAGTCCGTTTATAGACCAGAAAGAACCGCGCCTTATTGGTGCAGAAGCCGGCGGAATAGGTAACGGCGTGGGCGAAAATGCAAGCCGTATGACAGGAGATGCGGCGCGTGACGGAATTATGCAGGGTTACAAGAGCCGTTTTCTTCTTGATGATGACGGTCAGGCTCTTCCGACGCGCTCTATAAGCGCAGGTCTTGATTATTGCGGAATAGGACCGCAGCTTGCCGCGCTGGGAAAATCCGGCAGAATTGAATTTACCGCAATCCGCGATGAAGAGGCACTTGAAGCAGTTAAGTTCTTTGCGAAAAACGAGGGAATTCTTTTTGCGCTTGAAAGCGCACATGCTGGAGCTGCCGCAATGAAAATCGCGCGTGAAATTCCAAAAGACCAGGCTGTTGTAATCAATATGAGCGGACGCGGTGACAAGGACGTGTTCATCACAAGCCCGGTATTCCGCCCTGAAGAATGGAATCAGTTTCTTCATGCGGAAATTGAGCGTCTTGAAAGCAACAAGGACATTCACGATGCAAAAATTATGACAAAATAAAATATAGAATTTGAACGAGGTTTGCTATGCCTAAAATAAAACTGATGAGTCATCTTGTTGCCGGTTATCCTACTGATGACCTAGCTCTTACTGCGGCGCGTGCGCTTGTTGCCGGCGGTGCAGATATTCTGGAAATTCAGCTTCCGTTCAGTGACCCTAGCGCGGACGGTCCTGCAATTCAAAGCGCATGTACAGAAGTTCTTGCGCGCGGCTACCGTACGGCAGACGGTCTTGAATTCATAAAAACGCTTCACGCAGAATTTCCGTCCGTTCCGATTTACATTATGAGCTACGGTTCGCTTATTTATACTCCCGGGGTGGACGCATTCTGCAAAAAAGCCGCCGATGTCGGTGTAAAAGGAATGATTATTCCTGACTTGCCTTTTGACAATGACGAAGGGCTTACGAAAGCGTGCAGGGAAAACGGTATGGAAAATATACCTGTTGCTGCACCTAGTATGGCACCTGAACGGCTTGAAAAGCTTGCCGCAGCAGGATTTAAGTACATTTACGCGGCTTTGCGCGCCGGAATTACGGGAACAAACACTACGATTGACGAAAATACGCTTTCATTCCTTAAAAACGTGAGCGCCGGGGGAAGCAAAGTGTACGGCGGATTTGGCATTTCAAACGGAGAACAGTCTGCGGCACTAGCTTCAAGCGTAGAAGCTGTTGTTGCAGGAAGTGTTTTTGTCCGCCTTATAGCACAATACAAGGACGATGCACACCTGCTTTCCCAAAAAATCACCGAAAAAGCGCGGGAAATCACCTGTTCCTAGAAAAAAATGCGTCTTATGATGTAAAAATGGCTGCCGACTAGTCAAAGTCGGCGCAATCTGCTATTATAAGGGCAAATACGGCAAAGAGGTCGTAGATAAAATAGTCTATGGGATAACCATAATTATTTTGTCTGCGACCTCTTTTTTTTATCCTTTTTACATTCAGGAGTTTGATGATGGGAAAAAATGATGGATTTTTGTTATATGAGCGCAAAAATAACGGAGATATTCCGCCTTTAAAGAGGACAGAAAATTTCAAGGAATTCCATACATATCTTGATGACGAGGAGCGAAGAAAGCAGGCGGCGCGCTGTATGAACTGCGGCGTTCCGATGTGCCAGAGTGCAATAAAGCTTGCCGGAATGGTTACCGGCTGTCCTCTGCATAATTTTATTCCTGAATGGAATGACGCGCTGTACAAAGGTCAGTACGATATGGCGGCGTGGCGTCTTTTAAAGACTTCAAGTTTTCCTGAATTTACAGGACGTGTCTGCCCGGCTCTTTGCGAAAAGGCTTGTAACTGCGGAAACGGCGGCGATATAAAAGAAGCCGTTACAATTCACGATAACGAACTGTATATCATAGAAAAGGCATTTGAGTCCGGCTATATGAAGCCGCAAATTCCTAAAGTCCGCTCGGATAAAAAAATTGCGGTTATCGGTTCTGGGCCTGCTGGTCTTGCAGTTGCCGACCTTTTGAACCGTCGAGGTCACAACGTTACTGTATATGAGCGCGAGGACAGAATAGGCGGACTTCTGATGTACGGAATTCCGAATATGAAGCTCGACAAGAAAATAATTGACCGCCGCGTAAATCTTATGAAGGCGGAAGGCGTTACGTTCATTACGAATGCTGATGTCGGAAATACAGTAGCCGCAGATACGATTTTGAATGAATATGATGCAGTTGCCCTTTGCTGCGGCGCGAAAAAAGCCCGTCCGCTTAATGCGCCTGGCGCAGACGCTGAAGGCGTTATGTTTGCCGTAGATTTCCTTAAATCAGTTACGAAAAGCCTTGTTAATTCTAACCTGAAGGACGGGCAGTTCTTTAATCCTGAGGGAAAAAACGTAATTGTAGTTGGCGGCGGTGATACCGGTAACGACTGTACGGGAACGAGCATCCGTCTTGGTGCGGCAAGCGTAACTCAGCTTGAAATGATGCCGTGTCCGCCGGCAGAACGCCAGCCTGATAATCCGTGGCCGCAGTGGCCTAAAGTCCTTAAGACGGACTACGGTGCAGAAGAATCAATCGAAAAATTCGGTCACGATCCGCGCGTCTACAAAACGACGATAAAAGAAGTCTATCAGAACGAAGGAAAAGTCTGCGGAGTAAAGACAGTACAGGTTGAATTCCGAATGGTAGACGGAAAGCGTACGCTTTGTGAAATCGAAGGAAGCGAAAAGGATCTTCCGGCAGATTTAATTCTTATTGCAGCAGGATTTTTAGGCTGTGAGGATTATACGGCACAGGCGTTCGGCACGGAACTTTCCGCACGGAATACAGTTCAGACTGAAAATTGCAGCTATGCAACGGCGGTTGATAAAGTGTTTACTGCTGGAGATATGCATCGCGGTCAGTCGCTTGTTGTATGGGCGATTGCAGAAGGTCGCGAATGTGCCAGAGAAATAGACGAATATCTTATGGGCTATTCAAATATCTAAGTGATATGATGTGATACTATGGAGCGCATATAATGTCAGACGATAAATTGCACGACGAATGTGGTGTTGTCGGTGTTTTTCTGAACAATGCGAAGACTGATTCTGCTGCTACCCTTGCCTACTACGGTCTTTATTCATTGCAGCACCGTGGTCAGGAAAGTGCCGGAATTGCCGTAAGCAATGATGAAGTCATTAAAATTCAGAAAGCGATGGGACTTGTTTCCGACGTGTTCGTACCGCAGCATCTTGCGGAACTTAAAGGACATATTGCCGTAGGACACGTGCGCTATGCAACGGCAGGCGGACGGACGATAGAAAATGCCCAGCCGATGCTTAACAAATTCAAGCTTGGTTCTATTGCGCTTGCCCACAACGGACAGCTTGTAAACTACGAGCCGCTTCAGGAAATGCTTGAAGAAACAGGATCTACGTTTACTTCTACAAGCGATACGGAAATTATCCTTAAGCTGATTGCCCGGAACTACAAAAAAGGTCTTGAACAGGCGGTAACGAATGCAATTCAGGTTATAAAAGGTTCGTTTGCGCTTTGCGTAATGACGGAAAACTGTCTTATCGGTGCGCGCGATCCTTACGGAATTCGTCCGCTGTGTCTTGGTCAGCTTGAGGACGGATGGGTTCTGGCAAGCGAATCGTGTGCAATTGACGCGATGAACGGAACGTTTGTGCGCGACGTAAATCCCGGCGAGGTTGTTATTATTACTTCAGACGGGTTGAAATCTGTAAATCTTAACGAAAAAACTTCCAAGCAAACGTGTATTTTTGAGTACGTGTATTTTGCCCGTCCGGATTCGATTATTGATGGAATTCCGGTGCAGTATGCGCGTCTGAAAATGGGAGAAATGCTTGCGAAGGAAAATCCTGTTGAAGCGGATGTTGTGGTAGGCGTTCCTGACAGCGGAATAGGGGCGGCGCTGGGATATTCTGCCGTTTCTGGCGTTCCGTATGCGACGGGGATTGTAAAAAATAAATATATAGGACGAACGTTTATTGCGCCAACTCAGAAAGAGCGCGAAAATATGGTTTTTGTTAAACTGAATGCCATAAAAAGCGATTTGAACGGAAAGCGCGTTATTGTTATAGACGATTCTATTGTGCGCGGAACGACAAGCCGCCGTCTGGTGCAGATTTTGCGCCGTGCCGGTGCAAAAGAAGTTCATTTCAGGGTGTCTTCGCCTCCGGTAAAATTCCCGTGCTATCTTGGAATTGATACTCCTACAAAGGCAGAACTTATTTCGTCTGCACATGATGTTGAACAGATACGCAAGGAAATCGGCGCAGATTCCCTGTCATTCATTTCTCTTGAAGGTATGCTTGAAGCGCTCCGTTCCTGTCGTCCTGAGTCAAACGGTTACTGTAAAGGCTGTTTCTGCGGAGAATATCCGATAGCGCAAGTCTAATAACGCAACACTAGTTGTTCGTTCATTATATTTATGGATTGTAGTTGCGTTTGCTTGTTTTGCTTTGCGGTGAAAAAGCGGTGGCGGATTTTGTATGGGTGTAGGACGCTAGATAGTTTTTAATTTTACAATGGATTTTGGCTGTTTGGTTAGGCCGGATATTTTACTTGGCAAAATATCCGGCAATTTTTTTGGTGGACGGGTTAGTAAATTCCCAGAATGCGTACGTCGTCGGCCATTGTTTTTAGTTCTTCAACGGCTTTTTCTATGTATTCGCGTATTCCTTTTTCGGAATTTTCCAGTTCGGGAATCTGCTCACCTAGCGCGGAAATGTCTGCATCTGCGTAGAACCAGTAGCGCCACGGCTCTCCTTCTATTGGGCGCGATTCAAGCCTTGAAAGGTTCAGCTTGTATTTATCGATTATTCCCAGACAGTGATAAAGCGCGCCCGGCTGATTTTTTGTCTTGAAGATGATGCTTGCGGTTTTAGGGGTAACGTTCATCATCTTAAGCTTTGGTTTTGCGTTGTTTGCAGAAATTACTACAAACCGCGTGAAATTTCCCGGATTGTCTTCAATGTCCTCGCATAAAACGTCAAGTCCGTACAAAGACGCATTCACTATGCTTGCTATGGCGGCATTCTCGCTTGATTCCAGCTGTGACACCGTTTTTGCGGCGGTTGCAGTAGAAACTGCATCTACGTGTTTCCATTCCGGGTGGTTTTCAAGATATTTTTTGCACTGGCTCAATGCCTGCGGATGGGAATAAACGTTCTTTACGTCTTCCAGCCTGCCGCCTTTTACACCAAGCAGTGCGTGGCGGATGTTCAGCGTTACCGAACCGATGATAGAAACGTCCTCAAACCGTGAAAGATTGTCGTAATTTTCGTAGACAGAACCGGCAAGTGAATTTTCAATCGGAACCATTCCGAAATCTGCCTTTCCGTCAGTTACGCTCTGGAAAAGTTCGCTGAAAGAGGACGTCGGGAGTTCCGTAATGGCTTCTGAATCAAAATACCGTGCGATTGCCTGTTCGGCATAAGCTCCGCGGTTTCCGCTGTATGCACATAAAATCGAACCGGGTTTCTTTTCATTTTCTTTGTCTGTCTTTTCCTTTGAAAGCGCAAGCGGTTGAAGCCTTATATGTGCGATTGATTTTCCAAGAACAGGTGCAAGAGCTTCGATGTCGTGCATAAGCTTGTCAAACTGCTGCGGATACAATGCCTGCGGTCCGTCACTAAGCGCTTTTTCCGGGTGACAGTGGACTTCGACGATAATTCCGTCTGCACCGCCGGCAACGGAAGCAAGTCCCATCGGAGGAATTTTATCGCGAATTCCGACGGCGTGGCTTGGGTCTACAATAATAGGAAGGTGGGTGAGCCCCCGGAGTACCGGAATTGCACTTAAATCAAGGGTGTTACGCGTTGCTTTTTCAAAAGTGCGTATTCCGCGCTCGCACAGGATGACTTTTTCTGTTCCGCTTGCAAGCAGATATTCTGCCGCCATTAAAAAATCTTCGATTGTGGCAGAAAGTCCGCGCTTAAGGATGACAGGTTTTCCAAGCATACCGACTTTTTTCAGAAGTTCAAAATTCTGCATATTGCGTGCGCCAATCTGATACACATCGACGTATTTTTCCATAATCGGAATGAGCGAGGAGTCAACGATTTCCGTTACTACAGGCAGACCGTATTTATCTCCGGCTTCCTTAAGGTATTTCAGACCTTCTTCGCCTAATCCCTGGAACGAATACGGCGACGTACGCGGTTTATACGCTCCTCCGCGAAGCATAACTGCGCCGCTTGCTGCAACTGCTGCCGCAACTTCAAGCATCTGCTCTCTGCTTTCAACGGCGCACGGTCCTGCGATTGTTACGATGCGCGAACCGCCTACGCGGATTACCTGTCCACGGTTGTTCGGGATTTCAACGATAGTATTTTCTTTTTTATACTCTCGGCTTGCAAGTTTGTACGGTTTCTGTGATTCTGTGTTTTCCATAATAAAATGCTCCTTAAAAATTACGGGATAGTTTAATAAAGTCAGTAAAAAGTGCTATGTGCAGCGAAAGGAGCTTTTAAAGGGCGGAGTATAACCGTTCTGCCAGTTGCATACGGTGTGGGAAACGTAATATCTGAAGAAAGACTGCAATGTGCGGACGAGGCATACAGGTAAGGAAGAACAGGGTAGTTTAGTTATTGCCTGTATTTTTTGACTTTGATTTTGCATATCCGTCATCTCCTTTCAACAAAAATTCCCTGTTCATAAAAAAAACTGAAAATGAAAATCTAAAAAACTCAAAGCTGCTAAAGCTAAAGGAATTTTTAAAGAATGTCATATTTCAGCCTCCTGAAGTGGAAATCTTTGCGTTCGATGACGCACAATAATGGGTATACTATACTATCTTTTTTTTGTTTTGTCATCAAAAATCTTGTTTTATGCCTCTTCATCAGTGTGAAACAGCATATTCATTGACAAATTTTCCGTCATAGAATATTCTGAACGTATATGAGCAAAGGCGTTCATTCAATTTTCTGATGGCAGTAGTGTCGGCATATTGAATGAGCGTCTTTTTTTTGGAATATTTGGAGTATATATGTATACAGAGAATGAAGTTTTGGAATTTGTGAAGGAAGAAGACGTAAAATTCGTCCGTCTTGCTTTCTTTGCCCTGAATGGAAAGCAAAAAAACATTTCTATTATGGCAAGCGAGCTTCCGCGCGCGTTCAAATATGGAGTCAGCTTTGACGCATCAAGCGTTACGGGCTTTCAGACTCCTGATAAATCGGATATGTTCCTTCATCCTGACCCGGCGACTCTTGCCGTTCTTCCGTGGCGACCGTCAGCCGGAAAAGTTGTCCGTATGTTCTGCGACATAAAGTACCCGGATGGAACTCCTTATGAAAAAGATTGCCGGCATCTTCTGAAAAAAGCGGTTCAGACTGCAAAAAATGATTTTGGTGTAGAAATGATGTTCGGTTCGGAAATCGAATTCTACCTTTTCAAGCTTGATGAAAACGGCGAACCAACGAAAATTCCTTTTGACAATGCCGGATATATGGATATTGCGCCGGAGGACAAGGGCGAAAATATCCGCCGTGATATATGTTTCACCCTTGAGCAGATGGGAATTATGCCGGAAGCTAGCCACCATGAAGAAGGTCCTGGACAGAATGAAATAGATTTTCATTATGGAAATGCACTTTTAAGTGCGGACAATACTGCTACGTTCAAGTGGGTCGTGCGCACAAAGGCTGCGGCGAACGGACTTTTTGCGGATTTTACGCCTAAGCCTTTGCCGAAGCAGCCGGGAAGTGGAATGCACATCAATATGTCCTGCCACAGCGTAGACAAGAACGATAAAAAAGATTATATGGAGCAGGTTCTTGCCGGAATTATAAAGCACGTAGATGAAATGACGCTGTTTTTTAATCCTACGGTGAATTCCTACGACAGGCTTGGTGAATGCAAAGCGCCTAAATATATTAGCTGGAGCAAGGAAAACCGTTCGCAGCTTATCCGTATTCCGGCAAGCAGGAACGAGCGCCGCATAGAAGTTCGTTCGCCAGACCCTAAGGCAAATCCTTACCTTGCGTTTACGCTTCTGATATATGCCGCTTTGGACGGAATAAAAAATAATCTTGTTCCGCCATCGGCTGTTGACGAAAATTTATTTGCGGCGGACAAAAAAATAACGTCCGCATTGAAAATCCTTCCTGACACGATTGAGGAGGCGCGCAGAATAGCCGCTAAAAGTGATTTTATAAAAGAAACTCTTGGAGAAGAAATACTGAAGGCATTTCTTGACTAAATATGGAAGCTGACATTACAAGCGTTCTTGTTGTAACGAAAGACAGTAAAATTTCCTCTCCTATAGGGCAGATGCTTGTTGCGCCGGTTTTTGACGTAACGTTCTGCGCCGATTTTAACGATGCACGCCGGAAAATAAGCGAGATGCGCTATAAAATCATTATTGTAGATTCCGGCGACGGAAGTGACTCTGATTTTGCGATAGACGTAAGCGATACGCTTTCTACCGTTCTTTTGCTTGCACCGGCGCATTTATTCGACCAGATTTCGTACAGGGCAGAACCGTACGGAGTCCTTACCCTTACAAAACCGTTTGATTCGTTTTATTTTTACAATATGATAAAAATTGCGCTTGCCGTTCAGGCAAAGGTGCAGAGGATTTCTTCCCAGACCGTAAAATTGAAGGAAAAAATGGAAGAAATCCGTATCGTAAACAGGGCGAAAATGCTTCTTATGCAAAATCAGAAGATGACGGAGCAGGAAGCGCACCGCTTTATAGAAAAAGAAGCGATGGACAGATGTATGAAGCGCATTGCCGTTGCGCAGAATATTATTGAAGAAAATTAAAATTTTCCGGAGAAACGAAAGGACTGAATGGCGGAAATGCAGAAGATTGCGTTTCCGCCATTTTTTATGCTATTTGCAGCAGCTTTTTACGAATTCTACGAACAGCGGCTGAGGTTTGTTCGGGCGGCTTTTGAATTCCGGGTGGAACTGTACGCCCATAAAGAACGGATTTTCCTTTTCGGAAAGTTCAACCGCCTCTACAAGCAGTTCGTCCGGCGAAGTGCCGCTTATTACAAGCCCCGCCTGTTCCATCTGCTTTCTGTATTCATTGCTGAATTCGTAGCGGTGCCGGTGGCGTTCTTCGATTAAGTCGGAAGCGTACGCTTTGTGCATAAGGGTTGATTTTTTTACTTTGCACGGATATTTTCCAAGGCGCATCGTTCCCCCTTTCTTTACGCCTTTCTGTCCTTCCATAAGGTCGATGACGCAGTGTTTGCCTTCTTCATTGAATTCGCGCGAATTGGCGTCTTTAAGTCCCAGAACGTTCCGCGCAAATTCTATTACAAGAATCTGCATTCCAAGACAAATGCCGAAGTACGGAAGATGATTTTCACGCGCATACTGACAGGCGTTAATCATTCCTTCAATTCCGCGCATACCAAATCCGCCTGGAAGGATAATTCCTGCGCAGTCTTCAAAGATTTTCGGCGCAGACTCAGGTGTAACGGTGTCACTGTCTATCCATTTGATTTTTACGTTTTTTCCTGCAACAAAACTTGCGTGATTAAGCGCTTCTACAATCGAAAGGTATGAGTCGTGGAGCTTTACGTATTTTCCTACAAGCGCAATCTGAACTTCGCCCTTGCGTGCGTAAATGTAGGAAACGAGTTTTTCCCACTGTGCAAGGCGGACTTTTGTATCTTCAATTCCAAGTTCGCGACATACAACGTCGTCCATTTTTTGTTCGTGGAGCATAATCGGTACTTCATACAGACACGGAAGGGTTGTATTTGAAATAACGCAGTCAGGACTTACGTTGCAGAACAGGGATATTTTTTCGCGGATGTCTTTTGGAATTTCCTTGTCGCTTCGTGCTACGATGATGTCCGGGTGAATTCCGAGTCCCTGGAGTTCGCGGACGGAATGCTGTGTCGGCTTTGACTTGAACTCATCTGAACCGGTAATGTACGGAACAAGGCATACGTGTATGAAAAGGCAGTTCCGCCGTCCTACTTCAAGCGCAAGCTGGCGTATTGCTTCAAGAAACGGCTGGGATTCGATGTCGCCTGTCGTTCCGCCGATTTCAACGATGCTTACGTCTGCGCCTGTTTCGTTCTGGTTTTTAAGGATGAATTCTTTTATTTCGTTCGTTACATGGGGAATAATCTGCACTGTCTGTCCAAGATATTCGCCGTTTCGCTCTTTGTTCAGGACGTTCCAGTACACTCTGCCGGAAGTGAGGTTTGAGTATTTTGTAAGGTTTTCGTCTATGAACCGCTCGTAGTGTCCAAGGTCAAGGTCGGTTTCTGCGCCGTCTTCCGTTACGAATACTTCTCCGTGCTGATACGGACTCATCGTGCCCGGGTCAACGTTCATATACGGGTCAAGTTTCTGCGATGTGATTTTAAGCCCGCGGTTTTTCAAAAGCCTTCCGAGGCTTGCCGCCGTAATTCCTTTTCCAAGACCGGAAACAACGCCGCCTGTTACAAAAATAAACTTACGCATTTTTACTCCAAACATTTTAAAACTGACTGAAAAATCCGTCAGTCAGTTCTGAATTAAGGGTGAACTGCTTAGAATGGCAGTTTTCAGGTGTGATAAAATAAAAAGGCGTTCATTTTATTTGCCGACACTGATTTCAGCATCAGAAAATAAAATGAACGCCTTTGCTCATTGACTTTATAGGTATAATTATTTAATTGAAAAAAGTCAAGAAAGGGCGGAGTGCAGAAAAAATAACTTGGTTTAAAACAATTGACTTTTTTTTTCGAGTGATGTATAAATCTTTCAAACGGCAAAGACGTCGTAGATAAAGTTCCGGATTTTTCGGGATTTTGTCTGCGACGTCTTTTTTTTCGGCAAAGGCGTCGGAATTTGTGCAGAGGAGCGTTCCCTGTAAAAATTCCGGCGCCTTTTTTTGTAAGCTGCATCGTAATTTGAACGAAACGGCTTCCTGCCGTACGAACTTTATCAATTTTTAGAGGAGGTTCCTATGGAATCAAAGGTAACAGAGATTTTTGGAGACATGGTTTTTGATGAAACAACGATGAAAGCACGTCTTCCAAAAGAAACATTCAAACAGCTGATGAAAACGATTCAGGGCGGCGAAAAGCTTGATCCTAGCGTTGCAACAGTTGTAGCAAATGCAATGAAAGACTGGGCTGTTGAAAAAGGCGCAACTCACTTTACGCACTGGTTCCAGCCGCTCACAGGAATTACGGCTGAAAAGCACGACAGTTTCATCACTCCGACATCAGACGGAAAAATCATTATGGAATTCTCCGGAAAAGAGCTTGTTCAGGGTGAACCGGACGCTTCTTCATTCCCTTCCGGCGGTCTGCGCGCTACGTTTGAGGCACGCGGCTATACTGCCTGGGATCCGACAAGCTATGCATTCATCAAGGACGGTACGCTCTGCATTCCGACTGCATTCTGTTCATATACAGGCGAGGCTCTGGACAAAAAGACTCCGCTTCTCCGCTCTATGCAGGCAATCAACAAGCAGGCTCTGCGCGTTCTTCACCTGTTCGGAAACGAGGACGTTACAAGCGTAAAAACTACTGTAGGTCCTGAGCAGGAATACTTCCTTGTAGACAAGAGCGTTTATGACAAGCGCGAAGACTTGATTTTTACGGGACGCACGCTGTTCGGCGCAAAATCTCCAAAAGGTCAGGAACTTGAAGATCATTACTTCGGTATGATTAAGCCGCGCGTTCAGGCATTTATGAAAGACCTGAACAACGAATTGTGGAAGCTCGGAATTCTTGCAAAAACAGAACACAATGAAGTTGCACCGGCTCAGCACGAACTTGCGCCGATTTTCAGTACGACAAATATTGCCTGCGACCACAACCAGCTTACGATGGAAATTATGCGTAAAGTTGCTGCAAAGCACGGAATGGTCTGCCTTCTTCACGAAAAGCCGTTTGCAGGAGTAAACGGTTCAGGAAAACATAACAACTGGTCAATTTCAACGAACACAGGAAAGAACCTGCTTGACCCTGGCGCAACGCCTGCAAGCAACGCACAGTTCCTTCTGTTCCTGTGCGCCGTAATCAAGGCTGTTGACGAATATCAGGATTTACTCCGCATTTCCGTTGCAAGTGCAGGAAACGACCATCGTCTTGGTGCAAACGAGGCGCCTCCGGCAATCGTTTCAATGTTCCTTGGCGACGAACTTAGCGAAATCCTGCAGTGTCTTGAGGAAGGAAAACCTTACGGTATTCACGAAAAACAGAAAATGCAGATTGGCGTTACTGTTCTTCCAGAGTTCAACAAAGACACGACTGACCGTAACAGAACAAGTCCGTTCGCATTCACAGGAAACAAATTTGAGTTCCGTATGCTCGGTTCTTCCGAGTCAATTGCGTGTGCAAACGTTTTCCTGAATACTGCCGTTGCAGAAGAGCTCTGTCAGTTTGCAGATGAACTTGAAAAGTCAAAGGATTTCCAGAAAGATATGCAGGCTCTTGTCCTTAAGACAATCAAAGAGCACAAGCGCATTATCTTCAACGGAAACGGCTACGATGATGCCTGGGTAAAAGAAGCTGAAAAACGCGGTCTTTCAAACCTTAAGTCTACGCCGGAAGCACTTGTTCATATTCTTGACGAAAAGAACAAGAAAGTTCTTCAGAAGCACGGTGTATACAGCGAGTCTGAAATTGTTTCACGTTTTGAAATTCACAACGAAGGCTATTCAAAAGTTATCAACATTGAAGCAGAAACTATGCTTGATATGGCAAAGAAATACATTCTTCCTGCCGGAAGCAAATTTGCCGGAAAACTTGCAGATACGATTGCTTCAAAGAAAGCAGTTTGCGATGCTGCTGATGTTACATACGAAACGGAAATGCTTACGAAAGTTTCAAGCCTGACTTCTGAAATCTACAAGAAAGTTCAGCAGCTTGAAAAAGATGTCTGCGATGTAAAGGAACTTTCAGGCGATGCAAGCAAGACTGCGTTCTTCTACCGCGAACACGTGTTCGAGTCTATGAACGAGCTGCGCATAAGTGCCGACGAGCTTGAAACCATCGTTCCTAAGGAACTGTGGCCGTTCCCAAGCTACGGCGACCTTTTGTTCAGCGTACGATAAAAACTGATGCAGTGCCGGATACCCCGTCCGGTGCTGTTTTTGATGGGCCTCTAAAAAATTGGTATATTTTTTGGCGCGGATATAGACGTGTTACGTATGTATCCGCGTCTTTTTTTTATGTCAGGAAAACTGCTTCAAGGCGCGCTATTGTTTCCGAAATGCGTTCTTTTTTAATTCCAGAATAATTTACTACAAAAGTATGTTCACCGTCTTTCTGCTCTTTTTTTCCTTCGTAATAAAAATCTGAAAGCATTGCAATTTTTATTCCTGCGTTTTCAAGAAGTCCGTTAAGTTCCGTCTTTGTTTTTAAAGACTGTACGGACAGAAGAAAATGAAGTCCGGCTTCCTGTTCCGTTATGTGCGAGATATGAGAAAGACGGCTTTTCTGCAATGCGCCGATAAGGTCGTTCCGAAGCGTGCGGTAGTAGTTTTTCATTCTGATAAGGTGCTTTCCGTAAAATCCGCCGCGGATGAAGGCAGAAAGCGTGTACTGTTCGAATGCAGATACGGAGCAGGAGTAAAAGCCCAGCGTGCGGTTGAATGCGTCTGTAAGTTCCGGCGGAAGAACCATATAGCTTATTCTGAAAGACGGAGAAAGCGTTTTGGAAAATGTATTTATGTAGATGACGCGGCCGTTCTTGTCATAGCTTTGGAGCGTCTGGAGAGGCTTTCCGTTGAAGCGGAATTCGCTGTCGTAGTCGTCTTCGATTATAAATCTTCCGTTTTTTTTCTGTGCCCATTCAAGAAGTTCAAGCCTTCTGCGGACAGGCATAACTATTCCCGTAGGAAAATGGTGCGACGGAGAAACGTGTACTACGTCCGCCTTCACTTTTTCAAGCAGCGCAGGGTTTATTCCCTGTCCGTCGATTTCAACGGGTATGCATTCTGCGCCGTTTATTTTAAAGACGTTTGCCACTTTTCGATAGCCCGGATTTTCTACGGCATACAGTTTTTCCCTGCCTAAAAGCTGTACAATCATTGCATAAAGATTTTCCGTTCCTGAACCGATGACGATTTGTTCCGGGCGGACGTCCATATTCCGGAATTCCAAAAGGTATTCGGCAACGGCGCACCTTAATTCAAATGCGCCGTGTACGGAAATGCGCTGAAGCAGTTTTTCATCGGAAGAATTAAGGACTTTACGCATAAGGTGCGCCCACAGACTGAACGGGAATTTTTCTACGCTGGTGGCATTGCTCGTAAAGTCAGTAAAATACGTTCTGGCGTCTGGTGCTGCTTCGTTTTGCGGCGACGGCGTAATTCTGGTGCGGCTTTCTGCCGGTGCATCAGCTCTGTTTTTAAGAAACGGACTTTCGATTGAAATATCGGTAACAAAAAACCCCTTTTTTTCGATGGAGTACAGGTAACCTTCGGAGATAAGCTGACTGTATGCGTTCTGTACGGTGATGACGCTTATTCCCAGATGTTCGGCAAGGCTTCGTTTGGAAGGCAGTTTTTCGTCCGCCTTGAGCGTTCCGTCAAAAATCTGGTTTTTCAGGGAAAGATAAAGGAATTCGCAGAGTCCGTGAGTTCCCCTGTTGTTGAAGTCTATTGTTATCATAATCTGATATTACTATAAATGCCGTAATTCGGGTATGGCAATAGTATCAAAAAAGTTCTTTATTAAAAAATGCAATGTATATATAATTTTGCTATGAAATTTTCAAGAAAAGAAACGGTAAAAATTTCCATAATATATTCACTGATTTTGATTTTTGCAAATATTCTGGGAATTCTCATTTCATCTACGATAGAATCACCAGGCGGACACATAAAGCGGACGAGCGAATGTGTAAGGATTTTTGTAAATAAATTGAAAAATACGGAACAGTATAAAAAATATTCAGATTCGTTCTATCAGTCTGTCGTCCGGGCTGCTCCGATGCACGATTTGGGTAAAATTGCCGTAGAGATGCCGTTTTGAGAAAGCCGGGAAAATTTACTGATGAAGAATATGAGAAAATGAAGGCACATTCAAAAGAAGGAGCCAGAATTGTAAAGGAAGTAATTAAGTCTGTAGAAAACGAAGAATTCAAGCAGATTGCAATAAACGTTGCTCATTTTCACCACGAAAAATGGAACGGTCAGGGGTATCCTGAAAAATTAAGCGGAAACCAGATTCCGTTTGAAGCCCGTATAATGGCTCTTGCCGATGTATTTGATGCTCTTGTAACCAGGCGCTGTTATAAAGACAGTTTTTCATACGACAAGGCGTTTCAGATTATAGAAGAGTCGCTTGGCTCTCATTTTGATCCTGAACTTGGAAAAATATTCATACAGTGCCGTCCGCAGCTGGAAGAACTGTACAATACGTATCAGGTTGAATAATTACGCTGAAAAGCCTGCATTAAATTTTACTTTAGTGAATTTAAAAATATCCAAATTCTTTATTGACATAAAATAAAGAATGGTGTATAAAAACTACATACGGCAAAGACGTCGTGGAATATTATTCCACGACGTCTTTTTTTTGGTGTCTGCGTAATGCGGACGTCTTTTAAACGGCAATGGTGTCGGATGCAAAGTGCACTTGTATTCGATATCATTGCCGTTTATTTTTTGGGATGCTGCGAAAGCGTCCTTTTGGAGGCATTTTATGGAAGAAGTAATGAGTGCAATTCAAGAAACTCAGGGTATGATTTTTGCCGTCTGGTTTCTGATTGGAGCCGCATTGGTTTTCTGGATGCAGGCTGGTTTTGCAATGGTAGAAACTGGTTTTACCCGTGCAAAGAACACTGGTAACATCATTATGAAAAACCTGATGGACTTCTGTATCGGTACAGTAATGTTCATCCTTATCGGTTTCGGGCTTTTGCTCGGCGAAGATTTGTTCGGTTTTATCGGAAAACCTGGATTTGATATTTTTACTTCATACGCTGATTTTGACTGGTCTAACTTTGTGTTCAACCTTGTATTCTGTGCAACAACGGCAACAATCGTTTCCGGTGCTATGGCAGAACGCACAAAGTTCCTTTCATACTGTATTTATTCAGCAGTTATTTCTGCATTGATTTACCCGATTGAAGCACACTGGATCTGGGGCGGCGGATGGCTTTCACAGCTTGGCTTCCACGATTTTGCAGGTTCCTGTGCAATCCACATGGTCGGCGGTATTTCTGCTTTAATCGGTGCAAAGCTTCTTGGACCGCGTATCGGAAAGTTCACGACTGACAAGTCTGGAAAGGTAACGGCTGTTCATGCATTCCCGGGACACAACCTTCCGATTGGTGCTCTTGGTGTATTCATCCTTTGGTTGGGCTGGTACGGATTCAACGGTGCAGCTGCAACTTCGGTAGAGCAGCTCGGCTCAATCTTCCTTACAACAACAGTCGCTCCGGCAGTTGCAACTGTTGTATGTATGATTTTCACATGGATTAAATACGGCAAGCCGGACGTTACGATGTGTCTTAACGCTTCACTGGCTGGTCTTGTTGCAATTACTGCTCCGTGTGATGTTACTGACTGTTTCGGTGCTGTTGTAATCGGTGCTGTTGCCGGACTTCTCGTAGTATTCGGTGTATGGTTCCTTGATTATGTACTTCACATTGATGACCCTGTAGGTGCAGTTGCAGTTCACTGTCTGAACGGTATCTGGGGAACAATTGCAGTAGGTCTTTTTGCAACTCCTTCTGCTCCTGGATACGGAATTGCAAATGCAGCCGGTGAGGAATTGAAAGGTCTTTTCTACGGCGGCGGATTTGAACTTCTTGGCATTCAGCTTCTCGGTTTTGTTTCAGTTGCTGCATGGACGGCTATAACAATAACGGTTGTATTCCTTGTTATAAAGTTAACGGTTGGACTTCGTGTTTCTGCTGAAGAAGAAATTGTCGGTCTTGACAAGCTTGAGCATGGTCTTGATTCTGGCTATGCCGGATTTATGACTCCGTACTCTGCTGAAGAATTTGCAGAAGCAAAGGAAGCCGGAGTTTCTATTCCGGTAAGCCAGGCTGTTCCTGTAACAAAGGTAGAAAGTTCTGCTTCAGGAAAGGGTCAGAAGCTTTCAAAGGTAGTCATCATTACACGTCAGACAAAGTTCGATGTCCTGAAGGCTGCAATGAACGAAATCGGCGTAACAGGTATGACTGTTTCAAACGTAATGGGCTGCGGAATGCAGAAAGGTGCTACCGAATATTACCGCGGAACTCCGGTAAATATGACATTGCTTCCTAAGATTAAGGTTGAAATTGTTGTAGCAAAAGTTCCGGTTGATGAAGTTGTTAAGGCTGCTTCTACGGCACTGTATACAGGACATATCGGTGACGGTAAGATTTTTGTATACGATGTTGAGAACGTAATCAAGGTAAGAACTTCTGAACAGGGATTCGATGCCCTTCAGGATTCTGAATAAGGCGCAACACTAGTTAATTTTATATTGATTACTGATTTCAGTTGCGCTTTCAGTTTGCCCTTTGGGCAAACTGATTTAACGAATTTTGAAATACCAGCGGATTTACGTGCAACACTGGTAGTTCTTAAAGTGCTTACTGATTTTGGGTGTGCGTTTTTTGATTTTGATTCAACTCCTGCCGCCGTGCAAAGAGTTTTTTTGTGTGGCGGCTTTGTCTTGTTTTGGGAAGGCGGTTGTACAAATAAACAATATTCCGCCGCAAACTTTGTGTGCGGAGCGTTGAAGGAGTAGAGGGGAGGAAAAATCCCCGTGTAAAAAAATTCCCGGTGAATGTCACCGGGAATTTTTTCGTATACCAAGCAAAGAACTTATTTTTTAAGAAGCGCCGCAAACGGATTGTACGTTTCTCCGTCGTCCTGACTGTTAATGTAGGACGAAGCGGAATTGTCCTGTTCTACAGAAGTTGCTGGGACTAATGAAATCCGTTTATTTTCTGCATCAATTTCCTTGATGACTACAGAAAGCGTATTTCCGACCTTAAACTTTTTCTTCAGGTTTGTATTCCTGTCAACGTCTTTAAGCGTTGAAACGTGAACAAGTCCGTCGACTCCTTTGTCTACGCTGATAAAAAGACCAAAATCTGCAATCCGTGAGATTGTTCCGTCGAATTTATCTCCGACCTTGAATTTCTTGCTGACCGAACTCCACGGGTCTTCCGCAAGCGCTTTCATACTGATTGAAACGCGCTCGTGTTCCCAGTCTGCGCGGAGAACTTTTGCAGTGATTTTCTGTCCTACGGAAAGAACTGTGCTTATGTCGTTTACGCGCTCGAATGAAATCTCCGAAACAGGAAGGAGCGTCTGAAATCCGTCAACGTCTACGAATGCGCCGAAGCTCTGGAGCGATTTTACAGTTCCTTCAACGACTGCACCTTCAGTTACTTTTTTGCTGAGCGTAACGATATGTTCGGCGCGCTCTGCTTCAAGAACGGCGCGGTTTGAAACAAGAATGTTTTTTCCGCCTTCTTTATATTCCGTGATGATGAAAGGCAGTGTTTTTCCTACGAATGTTTCGTTTTCTTCCTTCTGCCTGCCGCCCATCTGGGAGAACGGACAGAATGCGCGGTTTCCGCCGATTTTTACTTCATAGCCGCCCTTGATTTCCTTTTCTACGTGACCGTCTACAGGAATGCGGCTGGAAAATGCATTTTCTATCATAGAAGAATCGGCATCTTCACCCTTAATTCTGGCAGTGAATTTCAGTTCGCCGCGGATTTCTCCCATAAAGAAAACCTTGATTTTATCACCCTCTTTTACGGAACAGACGCCGTTTTCATCGGAGAATTCGGCGGCATTGACAACGCCTTCGCTTTTTGCGTTCAGATCGATGAAAATAGTTTCACCGTTTACCGCAACGACAGTCGTTTCAATTTCCTGTCCAGGAGTCAGATTTTCAAACATATATATACCTCTTGTTTTTCAGGCGAGTTTAGAACTGCCCGACTGTTTTACTATTTTATTTCCATTTCTACCGGCGGTTCGCTGAACAGGCTTCTTACTGCGGAATTTATCCGTTCGGCAACGTAGGAATTGTTCATCGTGTACAGGTGTATTCCTTCTATGCCGTTTGTAACAAGGTCGACAATCTGGTCTACGGCATAGGCAATTCCTGCATCGCGTATTGCTTCCGGCGAGTCTGCATAGCGTTCCATCATCCGCACAAATTTTTTAGGAAGAACGGCATTTGTCATACTGACCATTCGTTCGATTGATTTTTTGTTTGTAGCAGGCATAATTCCGGCTTCAATAGGAACGGTAATTCCGGCAAGCCGGGCGCGTTCTACAAAACGATAGAATTTTTCATTGTCAAAAAACAGCTGTGAAAGAAGATGCTCCGCGCCGGCATCAACTTTATCTTTCAATGCCTTAATATCGCTCAATACGTCCGGGGATTCCGGATGGCGTTCCGGGTAGCACGCGCCGAAAAGTTTGAAAGATTTTCCGTTAGTCCGCTTTGCATCAAATTCCTTGATAAAACGGATTAAGTCTGACGCGTGTGCAAAGTCATTGCACTGTTCAACGCCTTCTACCCTGTCTCCGCGCAGTGCAAGAATATTTTCAATTCCTGCTTCCTGAAACTGCTCCAGCACGAACAAAGCGTCTTTTTTTGTCATATTGATGCACGGAAGGTGAACGACGCTCTGTACTCCGCATACGTCTTTTATTCTGTTTGCAATGTTAAGCGTGTTTCCGCAGTTTGCGCTTCCGCCTGCTCCGTACGTAACGCTTATGAAATCCGGCTTTATTCCGCTTAGTTCATCAAGAGTTTTATATACGGTTTCTATGTTCATTGTTTTTTTGGGAGGAAAGACCTCAAAAGAAAAAATCGTATGGTTACTATTCATAGAAAAAAATATATCATATTAAAAAATATAATTCGAGTAGCCGTGATTAAAATATTGTATTCCGGCAAAAAAACGGATAAAGTACACGAATGAGCCTTTCTTCAGAACTAAAAGAAACTTTGAAGACGCTTGCACAGACTTATGAAACGGCGGATTTTTTAAACGATGACCCGAGCCGTTTTCTGCGCTGGTATTCAGACCCGGCGGACGTTGAAGCGGCAGCGTTTATTGCGGCAATGCTTTCATTTGGAAGCAGAAAACAGTTTATTCCGAAAATTCAGGAGATTTTTGAACTGGCAGACGCGCACGGAGGGATGAAATGCTGGCTTATGGACGGTAATTGTGGCGGAGATTTCCGCAGTTTTGCAGAAAAATCCGGGTGCGGCGGAAATTACAATAGGAAATTCTACAGGTTTTATTCTTATGAAGATATGATTGACTTGTTTGAACGAATGGGCGGTATTTTGAAAAAAAACGGAACGTTCGGAGAATGCGTTTATTCAGAATGGCATGCATCGCCGGAAAAACATCTTGCGGAAGTAGTAAGCGATTTGTTTTCCGGATGTGCCGTTGTTCCGCAGGGAAAAACTAGCGCGAACAAGCGTATTCATATGTATCTTCGCTGGATGGTGCGCCGCAATTCTCCTGTTGATTTAGGGCTGTGGAACTGGTACAGTCCGGCGGATTTGATTTTGCCGCTTGATACGCACGTCATTCAGGAAAGCATACGTCTTGGGCTTATCCCGGAAAAATCCAGCGCAACTCTTAAAACGGCACGCGCAGTTACTAATTCCCTTAAAGAAATCTGGCAAGATGATCCGTGTAAGGGTGATTTTGCGCTGTTCGGACTTGGCGTTGACCAGAACAAAAACGATGAATAGCGAAAGTCCGGACGGAATGGTGCTTGCACCTTGTAAAAAACAGCCGTAGAATACAGGTATGAACGTTAGTATTTTTGAAATGCCGCTTGATTTCGGGGCAAGCCGTCACGGTTCTGATATGGGACCTTCTGCAATCCGCCTTGCCGGAATTCGCGAAAAAATTGAAAGCCTTGGTCATACAATCAACAGCTATATGACTCCGATTTCCATAAATCCGCAGGAATACGAAAGCGTCGGTAATCCGCGTGCAAAATATCTTGAGCCTATTACAAAGGCGTGCCAGACTCTTGCTGGAGAAGTCTATCATACGGCGGAATCAGGTGATTTTCCGCTTGTGCTTGGCGGTGACCATTCAATCGCGCTCGGCTCTCTTGCAGGAATGGGGCGCTTTGCAAAAGAAAAGCATAAACGGCTTGGAGTTCTGTACGTAGATGCGCACGGAGATTTTAATACTGACGAAACGTCGCCGAGCGGCAATATCCACGGAGAATGCCTTGCGGCGTCCTGCGGATACGGACTTAAAGAACTGACGGATTTGTATTATGAGGGAGTAAAGATTGAGCCGCAGAATGTATGCTTTGTGGGGACGCGCGATTTAGATTCAGGCGAGCGCGAACTTATGAAAAAAGCCGGAGTAACAGTGTTTTCGATGAGCGACATCGAGCGGCACGGATTTCCGGCGATTGTAAAAAAAATAATTGTATTTTTCAAAAGCCACGCGGATATTGTTCACGTAAGTTTTGATATGGACGTACTTGACCCGATGTTCGCGCCGGGAACTGGAATTCCACTTCCGGCAGGGCTTACGAACAGAGAGGCGCTTCTTTTAATGGAAGAAATGGCAGACACTGGGCTTGTGCGCTCTGCGGAAATCGTAGAGGTGAACCCGGTGCTTGACGTGCGGAACCAGACTGCTATTCTTGCAGTAAGCCTGGCAGCCCGGCTTTTGGGTGAAAAAATCTATTAAGACCGGCTAGTTTTCAAGCTTAAGGTCGCCTTCACCAATCCAACCGATTTTTCTAAGAAGAAGACCTGCTGCCCAGCTTATTATTCCCGGAAGGATAAAGCAGATAAGCAGAAGTCCAATCCAGTCAAGTGCGCCCGGGGTAATTGCAGAAGCACCTGCTTTTACGGCAGCTTCCGATGGCGAAAACCATCCGGTAATTACGCCTATTTGTCCTACAAGACCGCACGTTCCCATACCGGAAGAAACAGCTGCGCCGTTCATCTCCATTTTGAAAAGGCACGTTGCAAGCGGACCTGTAATTGCCGATGCCAAAACAGGCGGAATCCAGATACGCGGATTTTTTATGATGTTAGGCATCTGAAGCATAGAAGTTCCCAGTCCCTGGCTGAAAAGTCCGCCCCATTTGTTTTCGCGGAAACTCATTACGGCAAAACCAATCATATTTGCGCAGCAGCCTGCAACAGCCGCTCCGCCGGCAAGTCCTGTAAGTCCGAATGCGGCGCATATTGCGGCGGAGCTTATCGGCAGGGTAAGCGCAATTCCTACTACAACAGAAACGATAATTCCCATTACAAGCGGATGGAGCTTTGTTGCCCACATAATAAGGTTTCCGATTGAGCTAGCGGCCATTCCGATATATTTTGCGCAAAGCACGGAAAGGAGCGCACCTGTAATAATCGTTACAAGCGGCGTTACGATGATGTCAACTTTTGTCTTTTTAGATACAAGTTGTCCTGCTTCTGCCGCAATAATTGCAATTACAAGAACGGCAAGCGGTCCGCCTGCACCACCGGTAATATTTGCCGCAGAACCTACGGCAGCAAGCGAGAACATAACAAGCATTGGAACGCCGAGTGCAAGTCCGATTGCAACAGCCATTGCAGCACCTACGACGTGCGCATCACAGGCAAAAGAGCCGGCATCAACAAAAAACTGGAATACTGCGTTCTGGTTCAGGCGCAGGAGCTGCTGACCGATAGTGCGGATAATCGTGCCGATTAGTAAAGATGCAAAAAGTCCCTGAGCCATACCGCTCATCGCATCAATACAATACCGCTTTACAAATTTGTTCATAGAAATCTCCTATGGAAAAAAATGAGAAAAATAAAATAGAGTGGATTGATATACTTGTTGATGTGCGATACAGGGCGCGCCGTAGCGTCGGCTGTATTCTCGTTCCGTGGAATCGAGCGTGTGGTTCATCACAAACGTAAAATCTAGTGGAAATCTAACGTATTTTTCGGGTAAAGGCAATATGCAGGGAAAACGCATTGCAGGACAGGACTCCTTACAGGTTTATTAAATTATGTGAGTCTGCTATTATCAAATTGTTTTTGTTTACTTTGGAGGAAAAAGAATGAAAAAACTGATTTTTTCTGTGATGCTTGCGCTGTCTGCGTTTTTTGCAGGTGCAGCAACACGACTTACGCTTGATAACGGCATAAATATTGTTTTTGAGGGATGCGCTGACGGTTCGGTGCGTTTTGAGGCTCTTGGAAAGAAACCTTCCGCTCCGGTGAAAGAGTTTGAACTTTCGCGCGAAGCTGCCGCTGAAGATTTTGTGCAGGCAGAGGATGGCTCGTACCGGTGGAACGGCTATACGGTCATTCCTGCGGCGGACGGCTACACCCTGCTTTTTAACGGTGAAGAACTGTATGCGTCGTCTTTCAACGAAGAACCTTCCCTTCTGCGTGAAATACGTAACTGGAAAACTGCAACTGAATTCTACGGATTTGGAGAAGCAAGCCGCAACGTGAGCCTGCGTAACCAGTCCTTTGCAATATGGAACGTTTCAAAATACGGTGACCACGCATATCTTTTCATTCCGTTTTACGTAACGAATACAAATACGTGCGTATATTACAATGCCGGTTCAAATGACAGAATTTATTTTCAGGACGGCAAAGACTTTCAGGTGTACAGAAGCGCCTATCACAGGATAGAATGTTTCGTACGCCAGGATTTATCTCTAGAAGAAAGCGTTGCGAAATTCTACAGGGAATCAGGTGCATCCTGCCTTCTTCCGAAATGGGCGTTCGGCTTTATCCAGTCAAAATACGGCTACAAGACGCAGGAAGAAGTGACTGAACTCGTAGACGGTTTCAAGATGCGTGACATTCCGCTTTCTGCCGTCGTCCTTGACCTTTACTGGTTCAATAGAATGGGCGACATTTCCTTTACGAACGCCGGTTTTCCAGAACCAAAAAAAATGAATGACTATATGGAACAGAACGGCGTAAAGCTCGTTACGATTACAGAGCCGTTTTTTACTACTGAATGCGTGAACTACAAGGAACTTCTTTCCGGAAAAATGCTGTGCAAGGATAACAAGGGAAAAATCCGGCTGTGGCGTGACTGGTGGTGTCTTGGGGATAAGGAGGGCGCGCTTTTTAATCCTCTTGCAAAAAAAGCCCCGTCATTTATGGCAGAAAAATATTCTGCAATGCTTGAAGACGGAATAGACGGCTTCTGGACAGACCTTGGCGAGCCGGAAAATGCTCCGGACGATATAAAAGTCGGAAAATACGCGCTTATTGATTTTCACAACTACTACAACTATTACTGGACAAAAGCGCTTTATGACGGTATGAAGTCCGTTCACCCTGACAAAAGGCTTTTCATTATGTCACGTTCAGGATATACAGGAATTGCAAAATTCAACGTTTCCGTATGGTCAGGAGATGTTGCAGTGTCCTGGCCGTCGCTTGAAAATCAGATAGCATACGGACTGAACGCCGGTCTTTCAGGACTTGCATACTGGGGAAGCGACGTAGGCGGATTTACGCCGGAAAAGACAAATCCTGAACTTTTCGTGCGCTGGTATCAGTTCGGTGCATTTACGCCTGTATTCCGTGCGCATGGTACGGATTCGCGCGAACCGTGGATTTTTACCGACAGGGAAACAGAAATCGTATCAAAATATATCCGTGCGCGCACTGCGCTTCTTCCTTACGTTTACTCAACGGCAAGGCAGACGATGAGCGGAATTCCGATGATGCGCCCGATGTTTTACGAGAGCAGTTCCGTTCCGCAGGAATATATGGAAAGCCAGTATATGTTCGGCGATTTCATTCTTGTAGCTCCTGTATATCGTCAGCTTGCTGCGGAAAAAGAAAAGACAGTCTATCTTCCTTGCGGAAACTGGTATGAGTTCAGTTCTATGAAAAAAATTAAGGCGGAAGGCGGAACGGCTGTTACAGTGCCGCTTACGCTTGACGATATTCCGGTGTACATAAAGGAAGGAGCAGTTATTCCTGCAGAAAAAGACGGTGCGCTGTACGTGCTTTTAGTTCCTGCTGACGGCGTAAAAAATTCGTTCGTGCTGTATGACGACGACGGAGAAAGCGAGCAGTACAAGGATGGCGCGTATTCGGAGATTGAGCTTTCGCTCGACGGTTTTAACGTTACGGCAAAACGTTCAGAAAATGCAGATTTTCTGGGTGACGATTTAATCCTTGCCGTTCCTGCCTCAGTAAAGACAGGAAGTGGCTGGACTTTGCGCGGAAATTTCAAGACGAAGAAAGTTTCGGTTTCTGAAATGGAGAACGGTTTTTCCCTGTAAACGTGAAAAAAGGTCTGAATATGAACAGAATTGATTTTTATAACGCATTTATCATTGTTTTTCTGGCAGGAACTATAGTCAGTTTTCTGATAAATCAGTTTCTGGAATGGATTGATTTTCGGGAGCGGTGCAGAAGCGGCGGAGAAATTCCTTCTGTCCTAAAAAACATTCCGGAATCATCCTGCTTTGATTTTGAAAAACTCCGGAAAATATGCGCCTACAAGAACGCAAAATATTTTGCGTGGATTCCGTCGTCCGTTCTTGGAACTGCGCTTTCACTTGCGCTTGTATGCACGGGATTTTATCCGTGGCTGTTCAACGTTGTCTGCCGCATTACAGGAACGCCGGGATCGTTCGTAAGTTCCTATACGTGTGCCTTTCTGTTTATGGTTTTTTGTTCCATCCCGGAAAGCATACTTTCAATTCCTTTTGACCTGTACCGCGAATTCCGCATAGAAAAAAAATTCGGTTTTTCAAATATGACGTTCCGACTGTGGATTTTGGACGGCATAAAAAACATTATTGTGTCGCTTGTGATGAGCGCGATTCTTGTTGCTGCAATGATTGCAGTTCTTACTGGTTTTCCAAAACTCTGGTGGATTTTCATTACGTGCATTCTGTTTGCGTTTACGCTGATTATGCAGATACTCTATCCGCTTGTAATTGCGCCGCTTTTCAATAAATTCATACCGCTTGAAGACGGCGAACTCAAGAGCCGCATTACATCACTTATGGAACAGCTTGGATTTAAATCGACCGGTATTTTTGTGGTAGACGCGTCAAAGCGGAGCGGGCATTCAAATGCGTATTTTACAGGAATAGGAAAGTCTAAGCGCGTCGTTCTGTATGATACTCTGGTGGAGCAGCTTACGACGGACGAACTTGTTGCCGTTCTGGGACACGAATTCGGGCATTACAAGCTTCATCACATTGTACGGCGGATTTGCATTATGCTTCCGGTAGAATTCCTTTTGATGTTCCTTCTGTACGTCTTTTCGCAGACGACTGCGCTTTACACAGGATTCGGGTTTGCAGTTGCACAGACACAGGTTCAGTCCGTTCAGTTTATAGGACTGTTCCTGTCATCTCTTGTAGCAGGTTCCGTTCAGGAAATTCTTTCGCCATTGATGCACTTTGGTTCACGGCGCGATGAATATGCGGCAGATGTATTCTCTGCGCGGCTTACAAAAAATCCGCACGCGCTCGTTACCGCCCTCATAAAGCTGAACAGCGAAAATCTTAGCGAACTTCTTCCGGCAAAACTGTACGTAATCTGGAACTATTCGCATCCTGCTCTTTCCGAACGCGTTGCCGCGCTGGAAGCTCTTGCAGAAAACGGCTGACTGTAAAAATCAACATACCTTGCCGTAACCGGTGAGGTTGCCGGTTTTTAAATTTCCTGCAATTTTTTAACGTTCTTCAATTAAACACAGATCGCCACCGGGGTCAATGAGGTAAAAGAAGCGGTATTGCAGAGGGAAAACGTGATACTGCTCTGCAGAGCGCAACTTTAAATATAAAAATATCCCTATTGACATTATCACTGAATGTACGGGGCTTTCCATCGAACAGGTAAACGCATTGTAAAAATATGAAAAACTTTCGGTTCTGACTGCGGAAAGTGTTTTCGGCAATGACATTTCAGCCTTGTTGCTTGAAGAGCCGGCTTTTTTCAGCTAAACTTTTTGTATGAACAGTTCATTTCTTGGCGAAGTGTTGATACTGGTGCTGCTGGTCATCAACTCCTGCAGGATATTCTTTCTTAAATACGGAAAAATTGACGCGCTTACGGTTCTTGCTCCTGTGTGCGTTATTCTTTCTGTTCTTCAGATTATTGCCTGGAACGCAGATTTTTTTTCCATTCTGATTTTTACCGTTTCAGCGGTAGCTTTTTTTATCAATTTCCGCGCGCTTCTGCGCTTTGCATCCGGTCTGTACGTTGACCATTACAGCATTGCGTTTAAGACCGGTGCGGCTTTGATTTTGTTTGTATCTGCGGTTTCTCTTGGTATTCTTTTGTATTTCCGCCCGGTTATCGTTCAGCCTTCTGATTATAAGGCAGTTCAGTCTAAGGTGCGCCTGGTCGGTTCGTTTGTCGGCGGTTTTCATACGGCATCTGCATTTGAAAGTGCAGACGGCATTGTAACGGTGTGCGCGCCTGTTCCAGAACAACCGTCCGCCGGTTCGGGCGCGGAACTACCGTGCGTGCTTATTATTCCGGACAAGCGCGCTGACACAAATTTCTATCTTCCGTATATGTATATGCTTTCAAAATGTGGTTTTACCGTATATTCCGGTGATTTTTCTGCGCGCGACGTAAAGTGGTTTCATTCGGCGGCGGACGTATGTTTTTTCCGGCGCTTTTTCTCCGTCTGTGCGTATCTAAAAAATCCTCATCAGTATGAGGCTGAAAAAGAATTTTACACGTTCAATATTTCAAAAGAAATTGATGCAATGGTTAATTTTATACGCAGGAATGCTTCTGAAAACCAGAAGATTTTTATTGTCTACGACTGGATGGCAGACACGGCTGTTTCTGACTATGCAAAGCTTCATCCGGATGTTGCAGACGGATTTCTTAATCTCTGTGATTTTGAAGAATACGTAACTCCGGGATTCGGCTTTGTGCGCCAGCTTGAGCCTTTTACGGCATTCCGGCTTGGCTTCGGGAAAAGTAATGATTTAAAGGAAATACAGCTTGTTGCGGACAGGACGCTTTCGCTTCTTCCGCAGGAAAAAAACAGTCAGGCGGAGGAACAGTCGAATGACGCTGAATGAACTTGATGTGTATTTCAAAAGTTTTTTGAAACCGGAAAATTTTTTGTCCGATTCGTCGCGTAACGGAATACAAATTCAAAACAGCGCGCCGGATAAAACTCCCGTTACAAAAATTGCGTTTGCCGTTGATGCTTGTGAACAGACAGCACTGGCGGCGGCAAAGGCAGGCGCGCAGCTGCTTTTCGTTCATCACGGACTTTTCTGGGGTGCGTGCGAAACTGTTACGGGTCACGTGTACAAAAGATACCGCGCTTTTTTGCAGAATGACCTTGCACTTTATGCGAGCCACATTCCGCTTGATGCAAATAATCCTTACGGCAACAACTACGGACTTGCCGCGCGCATCGGGCTAAAAAACTGCGCTCCGTTTGGTGAATGGCGCGGAATGTCGATAGGCGTAAAGGGAGAACTTACTGTTCCTGTTTCGGTGGAGAAACTTGCTTCCCGCGCGCTTCTTCCGGGAGAGAAGCCTGCGTGCATACTTCCGTTCGGAAAAAAAGATATCAGGACAGTCGGCATTATTTCCGGCGGTGCAGGCGAGGACTGGGTGCAGGCTTCTGACGCCGGTCTTGACGCGTTTATCACAGGCGAAGTACAGCACGAACAGTATCACTGCATTCAGGAAAACGGAATTAACGTTATTGCCGGCGGTCATTACCGCACGGAAACGGTCGGTGTAAATCTTGTACGTGAAAAAGTGGAAAAAGAATTGAAAATAGATACTATTTTTATAGATATTCCTACGGGACTTTAATATCTTTATCTATAGTAATTTTCTAGTTTTTTTCTAAGGGTTTGTTTTAAACCCTAAAAAATATTTATTTTATCAGAGGTTTTATGACTATCGACAGAAAAAAAATGCTGCCTTTTATCCTGACGGCTGCCGTTATTATCCTTGACCAGATTACAAAAGCATTGATTGTTAAGAATATTCCTCTTTTTACTATCGGGTATTCGTTCTTCGAGGATTTTTTGCGGATTGTTCATGTTGCAAATACCGGAGTTGCATTCAGTATGGGAGATTCTATGCCGTTTATTCTAAGGCGGATATGTTTTGGAATTATTCCGCTTGTCGTAATCGTAATGGTTATCGTCGTGTATCTTCGCAACGATGATTTCAATTCGCTTCAGCGCTGGGCAATCTGCGGAGTTTTAGGCGGCGGTCTTGGAAACATTATCGACCGTTTTTTCCGTGCAGAAGGCGTAGTCGATTTTATCGACGTAAAATTCTACGGTCTCTTCGGGCTTGAGCGATGGCCTACGTTCAATGTGGCTGATGCTTCGGTTGTTGTGTGCGGCATACTTCTTGTAATTTCATTTGCCGTTGCAATAAAAAGCGGCGGAAATAAAGACGGGGAATAGCATTTTATGGAAAAGTGCATAAAAAAAATCGGCATAATCGGTGCGATGGACTCTGAAATTTCAGTTCTTCGTTCCATAATGAAGGAAAACGGAAGCCTTAAGCAGACGGAGGCAGGAAACTGTACATTCAATGAAGGCGTAATCAACGGTGTTTCTGCTGTCGTCGTAAAAAGCGGCGTCGGAAAGGTGAATGCTGCTCTGTGCGCCCAGAGGCTTATCCTTCAGTTCGGGGTGGATGCTGTCATCAATACCGGGATTGCGGGCGCAATGGGCGGAAACCTCTGCATATTCGATATGGCCGTTTCTACGGATGCTGTGTATCACGATATGGACGCTGTGGAATTCGGCTACAAGCCGACGGAAATTCCGCAGATGAAGGTGAGTGCATTTCCGGCGGACGAACGGCTTATCAAGGCGGCAAAGTCTGCTTTCGAAAAGACGAATAAGTCCGGGGAACGGAAAATTGTTGCAGGACGCGTTGCGACCGGCGACCAGTTTGTAGCGGAAAAAGCGGTAAAAAATCACATAAAGGAAATATGCAGTCCTGTCTGTGTTGAAATGGAAGGAGCTGCAATTGCCCATACCTGTTATGTGAACTGCATACCGTACGTTATCCTGCGCTGTATTTCAGATATGGCGGACGATACGGTAAAGGCGACGTACTCGTTCAATGAGGAAACCGCCGCGGAAGAAAGTTCAAAAGCAGTAATTGAGATGCTTGCTGAATTATCCTGCGGAAATTGATTTTTCAAAGAGGTGAATATGTCTGAGCATACAGAGGGTCATTACAAGGTTGACAGTTTCAATCTTGATCACACAAAAGTAACTGCGCCGTTCGTGCGGCTTGCAGCTAAAAAAGTCGGGGAAAAAGGCGATGTCGTGTCAAAATTCGACATACGGTTCTGTCAGCCGAACAAAGAATTTATGACGACAGGCGCAATTCACACGCTTGAACATCTTGTTGCAGAATATATCCGCGATGAGATGGACGGCGTAATTGATTTCAGTCCGATGGGATGCCGGACAGGTTTTTATTTTACCATTTTCGGCGACAGGGACGAAGAATACGTTGCAGGGCATATGAGTTCTGTTCTTAAAAAAGTTGCCGCCTGGGACAAGCCTGTTCCTGCAACTACGGAAAAAGAGTGCGGAAATTACCGTGACCACGACCTTGCAGGCGCAAAGGAATGGGCGGCAAAATGGGTTTCCGGCATAGAAAAAAAAGGTTGGAATTGCTATTTAAAATAAGCGTTCCTGTTAATCTGCTGTTTATCAGGAAAAAAAATGAACGTCATTTCAAAATTCAAGGAAACAGTAACGTCGGTTCTGCCGGTTATGGCAATCGTGCTCGTACTTGGGCTTACGCTTGCTCCAATCGGTTCGGCTCTTATCATTCAGTTTATTGCAGGCGGAGTTCTGCTGATTGCAGGACTTACGATATTTTTAGTAGGCGTTGACATCGGAATACAGCCTATAGGGGAACGAATAGGCGCGGCTCTTACAAGCAAGCGAAACCTGTTCCTGCTTTTGAGCATTTCGTTTGTCATCGGATTTTTTGTAACGGTCGCCGAACCGGACATTCAGGTGTTCGGAGATCAGATTCATTCAATATTTAATGCCGTAAACAAAATGAACCTTGTGTATATGATTGCTTCCGGCGTAGGTCTTTTCATTATGATTGGACTTCTGCGGACTGTTCTGAAACTTCCGCTGAAGATTCTCCTTGTTTTCTTTTACATTCTTCTGTTCGTACTTTCGTATTTTTCTCCGTCAAGTTTTTGGGGAATTGCGTTTGACTCCGGCGGTGCTACTACAGGTCCTATGACAGTTCCGTTCATTCTTGCGCTTGGCGTCGGCGTTCATTCGGTGCGATCTTCCGGCAAAGACGATGATTCAGACACGTTCGGACTTACCGGCGTTACGTCCATCGGTCCGATTCTTGCGGTTATGATATACGGCATTGTGCTTTCGTCAAACGGCACTCTGAACGGTGCGGAAACGGCAGCAGAATCTGCTGCAGCAGAAAGCGGACTTGGAATTTTTCTTCATTTAATTCCGCATTATGCTTACGAGGCGGCGCTTTCCATTGCTCCGCTTGCAGTTATGCTTGTTGTGTTTCAGTTTACGCTTCTTAAACTCCCGCCACGCCAGATAATCCGTATGGCTGTCGGTCTTGTATGGAGTTATGTAGGACTTCTTGTGTTTTTAACCGGTGTAAACGGCGGCTTTATGTCTGCCGGCAGGGAACTTGGAATTATTCTTGGCGGAAAGGCAGCCGGTTCAGGTGGAGTGTGGTCGGTTCTTCTTATCTGCACAGGGCTTCTTCTGGGCGCCGTTGTTGTATGCGCCGAACCTGCGGTATGGGTTTTAACTGATCAGGTTGAAGCGCTTTCCGGCGGTACGATAAAGAGAAAGCTTATGCTTGTATTCCTTGCTGCCGGAGCTGCCGTTGCAATCGGTCTTACGATGTTGCGCGCACTCGGCGGATTCAGCATTATGCGCATTCTTATTCCGGGATATGCTCTTGCGCTTCTGCTTATGATCTGGAGTCCTAAGCTTTTTACGGCGATTGCGTTTGATTCCGGCGGCGTTGCTTCCGGTCCTATAACTTCAACGTTTGTCCTTTCGTTTACGCTTGGTGCAAGTCAGGCGTGCGGCGGAAGTTCTGATGCGTTCGGTGTTATTGCGCTTGTTGCTATGACGCCTCTTATTGCAATCCAGCTGCTTGGAATTCTTTACAACAGGAAGAAAAATAGGGACAGACTGACAGAAAAGGAGGGGAAATAATGGCATCATTTGATTTGATAATGGGCATTGTTCCCAAGAACAGCGGTGAACTTTTAACTCATACGGCAACGAATGCCGGTTCTGCCGGCGGAACGGTGTCTATGGGTCGCGGAACTGCATCTAATTCGATTTTGCAGATGCTCGGTTTCGGGGATTCTGCAAAAGACATTGTGTACATTCTTACCGATTCTGCTCAAACGCAGACGATAAAAAATGCAGTTACAGACGCGTGTCTTGAGAAAAAACGTCCGTTTGGAATTTTATTTTCAATAAAGGTTTCTCATTTTATAAAGACAGGTTCGGTTTCAGCAGACTTGCAGGAGGAAAATTCGATGACTAAAAATACAATGCATAAATTGATTACGATTATTGTAAACCGCGGTTTTGCAGAAGATGCAATGGATGCGGCAAGAAAGGCTGGTGCCGGCGGCGGAACGATTATAAACGCTCGTGGAACGGCTAAAGAGGGCGATGCAAAATTCTTTGGAATGGAGATTATTCCTGAAAAAGATATGATTTTTGTCCTTGCAGAAAATGAAAAAGCCGATGCAATTCTTGAAGCCGTGCGCACACTTCCGTGTCTTTCAAAGCCGGGAAGCGGAATTGCATTTGCAAGCCCTGCGGAAAACTTTACGCTTCTTGGAAAATAACGCGTCCGGCTTATGAAAAATCTGTGCATTCCCGGCGTCCGCCTTGAATATTTTGACACAATCGATTCGACTAATTCGGAGGCAAAACGCCGGCTTGGTGCAGTTCCGCCGGGAGAATATCGTCTGTTTCATAAAACTGTGCTTGTTGCCGGAGAACAGACTGCCGGCCGCGGACGTCTTGGAAGAAAATTTTATTCCCCCGGAGGAACAGGCCTTTATTTTTCGCTTGTCTATGCCGCCGGGAGCGTTTCTGACCCGGGAAAAATTACCGCCGTTGCCGCCGTTGCCGTATGCCGCGCCATAAAAAGCGTTTTTAACGTTGATGCTGGCATAAAGTGGGTAAACGACATATTTGTTTCCGGTAAAAAAGTGTGCGGAATACTTACGGAAGGCATTGTAAATCCGCTTTCGGGAGCAGTTGAAGCCGCAGTCATCGGAATAGGAATAAATATTTACTTCAGCAGCAAAATGCCGGAGGAACTTTCTTTACGTGCCGGGGGTATCTGCGGCTCTTCCCTCTCTGGTGCTGGTGATGAAAATGCAGACGGCGGAAAAAACGCGGAAATGAAAGACAGGCTTCTCTGCCGCATCATAGAAAATCTTGTAGAAATCCTTGACGGCAGGGAGGAGGAGTTTTTTTCCGCAATGGAAGAGTACAAGGCGCGTTCGACCCTTATCGGGAAAACAGTAACTGTTTCTCCCGTTATAGACAGCCGCGAAAGGCTGTATGATGCTGTAGTAACCGGCATTACAGATGACGCACAGCTTGTCGTGCGGACTTCTGACGGAAGGGAAAAGACGCTTTCAAGCGGTGAAGTAACGCTTCACGCAAACAGCTGATATTTACTGTTTGCGATAACAATCGGTGCGTGCTATAATTAAAGACACTGAAAACATTTTACGGTCTGCAAGCATAACTACGGCGGTTCTGCCGGTTTACGTTTGCCTGGAGTTTGAAAATGAGCGATTATTCTGATTTAGATCCTTCTATAGCAGAAATGCTTAGCAATGTGAAAGATACAGCTGATGAATCTGAAGATATAGATCTTTCTGAATTTGAATCAGCCGGTGAAAAGAAATTTTCTATGGAAGATTTTGCGCGCCGTTCAAAACTGTTTGACTCCAAAGCAGACAGCGTGAAGAAAAAGACAAAATCCATTCACGAAGTTGATTTAAGCCAGCACGAATTTGAACCTGTTGAGCAGATGCTGAGCGACGAGGCTTCTTCTGTTTTTGAAGATAAATCTTATTATAAAACAGCCCTCACAAATGAAAATGCCTCTTCTCAGCGCGTTCATCAGCTTCTTTCAAAATATTTGACCTGTCAGGATCCTAAGGACAGGACTGTCTATCGCCAGAATCTTATTTCAGCTTATTGGGAACTGCTCCGCGGAATGGCGCCGAAAATGGCTGATATAAATCTTCCTATGCCTAAGCGTATGATGTGCCGCTTCGGAGTCCTTCTGCCGTCGCTGTTCCGTCCTGAGCAAAAAACGTTCTTTTCCCGGATATTTTTTGAAAACCGTCCGTGCGAGCCTGTTATGTACGTTGACGAATGGTTCAAGGAAATTGCCGCCGGAAGAATGTCGAATTCTATGACTGACGAAAAACGAACGCCTGTAAAAGCGGCCAATGCGGAAGAAGCTGTGCGTATCGAACAGACACGGCTTATGCAGCTTAAATCAAAGAATTCCGGAAAGCTCCAGAGCGCCGAAAATCTCTTGAACATAAAGGAAAACGAGCGCGCAATGCTTGAAACTGAGCTTAAGGCAAAGGTGGATCAGCTTTGCGAGCATAATCCTGTTCTTGGTTTTGAACCGCATTTGTGCGAATATGATGAAATGCAGCTCAAGCTGTTTTCAGAAATTTCTGACAGGCTTCACCGGCTTTCAAAGAACAACAAGGAACTGTCACGCTGTCTTAGGGAATTTCAGGATGCAAAAGGCGTATATACCAGCGTTGAAAATAAACTTGCCGGCGGTCCGGACATATCGGCTGCTACGGACTCAAATGCCGTAAACATTGAATTCCAGACAGTCCGCCAGATGGCAAAAATGACTGTCGGACGGCAGGGAAATCAGTTTCCGATTTTTACGCGTGAATTTTTCCATTGTACGGAAAGGGGAACAGGAACGCGCGAAAACGTCATAGAAATCCTGCGCTGGGTAGAATCAGTTGATCCGGGCGCTTTCTGCCGTATACATAAAAATGTTCCGAACCGCATTGTTCCTTATGTGCTTCTTATTCCTACGTATGGTGACCGCGGCTTCTGCTGGGAACCGTTCGACCGTTATAACCGCGTAACAAGCCGCGGACGAATAGTTATTCCAATGTATCCGCGTGATTTGAAAATCGCCGTTCTTACTGCCGTTGCGGACTTACGCTGGCAGGTTGCAAAGGAAAAAGCGTCCTATTACTGGATGGAAGAAGGTCTTACCGGTCAGTATTATCAGCACATCGACCGCCTTAAGCTTAAGGGTGACCTGAAGGCATTTTTCATCGAGGATTACGTTTTGTGGATGACAAAGGAATCTGAGGGCGTACAGCGCCTTGACAAGGAAGTGCGCGGTATTTTCTGGCGGAATATGCCGTTCCCGAACGAACGCAAGCAGGAACTCAGAAAGCGAAGTCTTGTATACGATGAACTTTGTATAAAAGACAATAACCGCGCGATGAGCGACGGCTATTGATTTGAAAAAAATACATTACTATGCGATGAGCGTCTGCGGCGTGCAGACGCTTTTTTATTTTCCGAAAAGCGATGCGATTTTTGTAATTATGTCTGCGCCTGCAATGAACGTTCCTGCTGAACTTCCTATTGAAGAAAGGAAGAATACAAGAAGGACGCGCAAAATCCTGTTTTTGTAAAATCCCTTTACGGAACAGGCATCGTCAGAAAGCAGTTCAAGGTCTTTTACTTTCGGCTTGCAGAAAACAGCCTGCATTATTCCGGAAACAAGCCCGACTCCTATAAGCGGACAGAGCGAAGTAATCGGTGCGCCGATAAATGATACAAGAATTGCAAGCGGATGACCGGCTGCTGCCGCCGCTCCTATTGCCGAAAGAGTACCGTTCCACAAAATCCAGCTGAGCGCCATCTCTGTACCCTTAGCTTTTCCGCCGAAATAAAAACCGGCGCCTATCATTGCCACAATAATTGCCGGAATTACCCAGCCCATAATTTTTGTACCGGCTTTTTTCGGCGGAACGGAACTGATTTTCTCAAGGTCAGGCATTTCTTCCCCGGCGGCAATTTTTTCAAGGTGCTTTTTTACTCCGGCAAGATGACCGGCGCCTAATACCGCCACAATGCTGTTTCCGTCCGAATGCCAGATGCTCCCTGCAAGATATTCGTCGCGTTCGTCGATAAGCACTTTTTTTATTTCTGGCATATATTCAGAAAGTTCGCTCATCATCGAATCCATTTCGGACTGTTTCTTAAGGTTTTCTATCTGTTCGCTTGAAATTTCTTCTTTGCTGAAAGCGCTTGCAAGAAGTGCGGAAATAAGCTTGATTTTCCCTGTACTAGAATTGCACGCCCAGGCACGGCGCAGCGTTATTTGAATAGGACGGTCTGCCATAACGGCAGGAATTCCAAGTTCTTTTGCCGTATTCATTGCGGCAACCATTTCATCGCCCGGTTTTACGCCTGTGCTCTGACCCATCCGTTTCTGGAAAGACGCAAGCACAAGGTTTGCAAGCAGAAGAAATCCCTGTTTCTGGCGCAGAACCTTGATAATGTCAAGTTCGCGGTATTTGTCCGGATTTGTAATTGAATTACAGCGGTTCTGGTCAAGCTCGATTGCAACGCAGTCAGGGCGGATTGTTTTTATTGTTTCTGAAACTTCCGAAACGCTTTTCTCCGAAATGTGCGCCGTTCCGACAAGCGTTATGGTGCGTCCGTTCAGAGTCAAAACTGTCTGGGTTTGTGTCTGTGCCATTTTATTTCCTGTGCAGAAACCCTGAAAAACGGTGTATCGTTTTCAGGATTTCTGAATTATTTTGCCTTAGTTCTGAAGAAGTGCCCATTCTGCAAGCCTGTATTCAAAGAACAGAGGTGTCTGCATCTGGGTGATTTTTGCAAAATATTCGTTTGCTATTTTATCCATTCCCTTAAGCTGATAATACATCGCAAAATAGAACATCATTTTTCCGCGCTTGTTCTTGTCTGTTTCTTTGTCAAGATCCTTGATGATTGCGTTTTCTGCATTTATCGGTCCCTGATCGTGAAGCAGTCGCATAATTTTATAGTCAAGGGATTCACGGTTCATAGTTTTCATACATTTCTGCGCATAGTTCTTTGCATCAAGAAGCTTTTTTTCCTTCATATAGGTAATCATAATCATCATCTGATAGGCGGAAGAACTGCGGATTGATTCTGCTTTAAGGAATGCCTGCCGCGCCACCTGCCAGTTCTGCTCGTGGAATTCAAGAATTCCGATTTCTTCGTATGCAAAATAATACTTCGGGTTTGTTTCTATGATTTTGTGATAGTCCTTAAGTGCTTCCTTAATTCTGTTCTGCTCGTCGTACAAGCCGGCGCGGTAGGTGTAGCCAAGAAAATACGTCGGGTCTATTTCGATTGCCTTTGACCAGGCTTTTTCTGCTTCGGCAAACTGACCGCGGTTTCTCATATACTGACCAAGGTCGATGTAGAAATCGTAGCGTTCCGGCTCAAGTTCAATCGCCTTCTGGATATATTCTGTGGCTGCCTTGTAATTTTCGTCTTCGGCGGCAAGTTTTCCGAGATACTGCCAGGCAAGGCTGTTCTCCGGATTTTCCTGAAGTAGCCTGTTGAACGTTTCGCGCGATGTATTTATGTCATTGGTGTAGTAGCACATCTGTGCGTAACCGAAAAGCGCATCCTGATTGTCCGGCTCGCTGATGAGCGCACGCTGATAGTTTTTAAGGGCAAGCTTGTACTTCTTTTTAAGAGCCTGCTGGTTTCCCTGAATTATATTCGCCGTCGCATTGTTCGGGTCTGCTTTAAGAAGCTGGTTTATGATTGTCGTCTGCGACTGCTTGTTGCCGGATGCAATTGCAATTTCCGCACTCAGTTCAAGTACGTCCTGATTTGACGGATCTGACTGGAGAAGCCTGTTTGCAACGGCAGATGCTTCTTCCGTTCTGTCTGCAGAAAGCAGTAGTGAAGCCTTTAGAATTTCAAGGTCGACGTCATTTCTTAACGACTCTGGCATTTCAGTGTCGAAAAGGCGTATTGCTCTGTCTATATCGCCTGATTCAAGCGCAGACTGGATTTTTTCTACAAATACGATGTTTGGTGAAGCAGCTGTTTCTTTTGGTACGTTTTCAGGCGCAGTTTTCTCCGGTACGGATGCGCAGGCAGAAAAACAACAGAATAAAATTCCAGCGGCAAAAACAGACATTTTTGTTTTCATTATAGGTATACTCCAAATTAAACCGATTTTCCGACGGTTGAAATAAAAGCCGTCATTAGATAAACTACTTTCTGTATGCTTGCAAAAATTTTTAGAAGAGCCATTATTTTACTGGCAGTTTATTCTATTGTTATAATCGGCATTTTTGTCCTTCAGTTTAAGAATGATTCAATCATATCAGAAAAGCTTGGAACGCTCCATATAGTATTGCTGGAATCTGCGGCAGACGACAATAGCGTGAGCCTAAAAAATAAATTTACCGTTTCGTTTAACGGAATTACTTTTTCCGGTAACGATGAAAAGTCAGTCCGTATGATGACGGGGAATTCTTCCAGAGCAGTATCGCTTGTTTCCTGGGAAAAAACATCTCCGCTTTCCTGCATTCTGCATTTTACGCAGGGAGTAGACATTCAGTTTTCTGTAAGCGATGATACTTCGCTTGCGTTCCTTAATGTCCGTGCAAAAATACCGCAGAATGCAGATTTTGTCGTAATTCCGTACAGTTTTTCCGTCGGTTCGGCAGTTACTGCAATCAGCGATTCCAGAATTCAGGTTACAAATAAAAAAGTATCGTGGGAGTTGAGTGCTTCTGAAATAGAAGACAATATGCTTGTCGTTTCCCGGAAAGAACCTGTTGCATCATACGTTCATATAGACAAGAACCGTTCGTTCTCTTTTGCAATGGCAAACGGACTTGATGCTGCTTCAGAAACAGCATACATCAATATTATTGAAGATTTGAAAAACAATTTGATTTCGTCATTCCCACAGTCTTTGTCAGATACATCGCCGCTTTCGGAGCAGGAAGCCGTATCTTATGTTGCGGTAATGGCAGAAAAAGGCAGATATAATGAGGCAGTTGATGCTGTTCCTCAATCTTTCAAGAAAAGTACGTCGCGAACATATCTTTCTGCACCGTTTTTCAACAATCTTTCAGTAACAAGTGAATCTTTGTTCCGGCAGATGCAGTCTTACAGTGATATGATTCAGGCAGCTGCAGAAACAGGAACTTATGATGTGTTTACCGTAAAAAATCTTGCAGATTATATGTGCATGCATCCAGGTTCTTCTGCAATACATAAACTTCTTCAGAGTACGGCAGAAAGCGAACTGGAAGGAATTACGGTTCTGCAGGCATCAGGAATACTTTCTGTCTATGCAGATTTATATGAAAAGAATTCTGAACTTGCCGCAATGCTTTCCGGGGCTACTGGAAAATGTATTTCTAAAATAGAAAATTCGTGCAGCTTTGATGATTCTCGTATTACAATCGCAGAAAAAGGAACTCTGCTTTCCGTAATAAACGCTGCCGGTGCAGGAGATGCGCTTTTACGCTACGGTAAGATTACAGGAAATGCAGACTATGCTGCCGGCGGACGGTTGATTTTGCATTCATACCTAAAAGACAGTGCATCATTTGATTTAAGGACGCTCAGCGAACTGTATCCGGCTGTAGTCCACACAAATATGTATTATCCGCATTATGAAATTATGGCATTTGATAACGGTCAGGCAGTCTGGGCATGGACGTGCGCAAACAACATCAGCTATGAGAATGACAACGCAGGTGCAATCACCCTTGCCATTGACTTCCCTCTGTCATATACGCATTATGTCATCATAAGCGGAATACAGCAGTTCAAGACAATCTACATTTATAATATGGCATTCCGTTCTGACTATCGTTTTGAAACTTATAACTCATCCGGCTATGTATACCGTCAGGACAGAAGCACGCTGCTTTTGAAATCACGACATCGTTCGGAGATTGAAACAATCCGGCTTATCTATACGGAAAAAGCTGCTGAACAGTCTGATGAAATCCACGAGGAAGAAGTGGGAACCGGCGAATAGCGGCAGTTTCAGGAGAGAGAATTTTTTTCTTGTAACAAAGACAGAAAAAAACGGTTTATTTTGTATGAAAAAATTAGTGCTCGGGCTGATGTGTTTTATGATTCCCGCCTGTTTTGCAAGTCCTGATCTGGAAAAATACCTTGAAAATGATCTGGAGCTTAAGAAACTTGCGCTTGAAGTAAAAAAGGCAGAGCTTTCTTCGGAAGAAACGTCCATTGACACCGGAATAAACGTACAGATTTCTACGGGAACTATAACGCTTGCAGGCGGCGCTGATGATTTTAACGTAACGCTCAAGCCGTCTGTTACGGCAACTGTTCCAGTACGTTCTAATTTAAAATTTGCCGTTTCGTCATCCGTTGCGGTTGAGTCCGGGGAAGATAATTCAAGCAATACAAAATTTTCCCTTTCGGCAGACATTATTTCGGGTGCTTCTCTTTCGCGCAGGCTGAAGCTTATGAATGCGGAGCGGATGCTTTTAACGGCACGGCGGAATTTGCAGAACCGCGCACTTGAAGCGGAAAAAGAATTTTACACGGAACTGAAAGCGCTTTTTACTGCGGCAAATGCTATCGTAAAGGCGCAGCAGACTCTTTATGACGACACAATTGATTTTGAGGACATTAAGGCAAAAGGATATGCTGTTACTTCGTCAAAATACAGGCTGGCAGAATTAAAAGTCCTTTCTGATTCCCACGACGTAGAAACAAAAATCCGGGAACTTGAACACGACTGCGCAGTTTTTGCTTCAAAATGCAGTGATGAATATAAAACCGGCACAAAAGCGGAAGATTTTTTGCCGAAAACAATACAGTATGTAGAGCCGGTAGATATTCTGGCGTTTGAAAAAAATCAGTATGCTTCCATAGAAAAAGCCGTCTGGACATACGAGTACAATTCGCTTGAGCGGAAGTCAGTAAAGAACGTTACGCTTTCTGCGAATGCCGGCTACACCTTGAAAAATTCAAGTACGGCTTCTTCTGCCAGCCGTTCCGATATGTCGGATACGGTTGATGCAGGGGCGACTGCCGGGCTGTACGGCTTGAGTCTGGGAGCAGGCGTTTCGTTTCCGGTGGAAAATCCTGGAAATCCGGTGTATTCGCTTTCTGCGTCTGTTGATCCGGCGGAATTCCGCAAGGCGCGCATAACGACGGAAAAAAACGGTTATTCAGAAGAGCAGGACCTGATTGCAATTCAGTCTGCGGAGGAAGATTACGATACTTCCGTGGTAGACCAGCAGCAGTCTTTGAGCGACATTATCTGGTCAAGGCAGACAAATGCAGAAACGTATGAGATGTACGTTCGTCTTGAAAAGGATATGGCGGAATACCTTAAGGCAGGGATAATTACGGAAAGTGAATATTTAAATGCTTTTGCAAACAGGGAGCAGTACCGCCTTCAGCTTCTGATAAATGACATTGACCTGATTATTTATAACAATACGACAAAGCTTCTGTTCTGCCGTGATGAAGAAATTTTATAGGAAAATACGATGGGTAAAAAAACAGTTTCTGCCGGAAAGAAAATAACTATATGCATAATTGCGGCGGTGGCAGTCATTTCAGTAGCTGTTGCGGTGAAAAAAATTTCCGGAAGGGCGAAGGCGTCTGCTTCGCTTTATACGGTAAAGACGGAAATTTACGAAAACGTAATTGAAATTGCCGGTACGATTTCTGCGGCGGAACAGCAGACGCTTCAGGCGCTTAGCGACGGTACTGTTCTTGCCGTATACGTTGAAAAAGGCGATACGGTAAAAAAAGGCGACATTATCATTCAGCTTGATGCAACGGAGCAGGAATACAATCTTGCAAAGCTTGACTACGATATGGCATCGACGAAAATTACAGGTTCGCAGAAACAGCGCCTTTCCCTTCTTCAGAAAATTGAGGACAGAAAAGTAAAGGCAACTTTTGACGGAATAATTGCAGATCTTGATGTTTCCGTCGGCGATTCAATGGAAGCAAAGGATTCTGTAGGAACGCTCGTAAACGTAGATTATCTGATTGCAGAAGTTGAAATACCGGAAACAGACGTTTCAAATCTGAAAACCGGACAAAAAGTTGAATTTAGTTTTCCGGCATATAACGGAACGGTTGAAGGGTATGTTGTAAGCTGGCCGGCAATAGGTGAAGTTACAAGCCGCGGTGCGACTATTGTAAAGGCAAAAATTCGTATTGATGACTATCCTCCGCAAATTTTACCGAACTATTCTTTTACCGGAAAAATACAGATTACAGAACCGGTTGAAAATGTGATTGTAGAATCGTATGCCGTTGCGCGTGAAAAGGGCAGGGCATACGTGGAACTTGCCGCAACTGGCGAAAGGATATATGTAAATGTTTCACCATACGGTAGCGGCTATCTTAAAATTGAAAACGGTCTTTCCGGCGGCGAAGTCTTAAAAGCCCAGAGCGCACCCAAACGTTCAGGAACTGACCGTGCCAGACAAAAAAATGATTTTTCAAAAAACAACGAAAATCGCGGCGGACCGATGGGCGGCGGAATGGGAAGACCGCCTTTTTAATGTGCGTTCCCTGCTATTTGTTTTGGCAAATATCATTTGGTTTTATTTGATTTTATAAGGATGTGAAATGGCGGAAACTGTCATCCGTATGGAAAACGTAACGAAAGTATATAAAATCGGTCAGTCTGAAGTTCACGCTCTGCGCGGAATTACGTTCAGCGTAAAGCAGGGAGAATTCGTTTCTATAATGGGACCGTCCGGCTCCGGAAAATCGACCTGTATGAATATGATTGGCTGTCTTGATCGTCCTTCCGGCGGAATAGTCGAGATAAACGGTACGGAAACGGCAAAAATGACGGAGAAGGAACTTGCTTCGCTCAGAAACAGGACAATCGGTTTTGTGTTTCAGCAGTATCACCTTCTTCCGGGAATGACAGTTCTTGAAAACGTTATGCTTCCGCTTCGCTATCAGGGAATTGAAAAGCCGGAGCGCGTACGTCTTGCAAAAGAAGTGCTTGAGCGCGTTGAAATGGAGAACAGACTTTCTCACCGTCCTAGCGAGCTTTCCGGCGGACAGAAACAGCGCGTGGCAATTGCGCGTGCGATGGTCACAAAACCGCATATAATTCTTGCGGATGAACCGACCGGCGCACTTGACAGCAAGACAGGACTACAGGTTCTGAACCTGTTTAGGGAAATAAACAGTGCGGGAACGACAATTGTAATTGTTACCCATGACGGCGGAATCGGTGCAAGTGCAAACCGCTGTATACGGATTTTTGACGGCAATATTCAGTCAGATGAAGAGCAGATTCCTGTTATGCCGTTTTATGCTATGGCGGAAGAAAATGCTTGAGGATTTTTTTAATGCGCTGCAAAATTTCAGGCGGCAGAAAACACGTACGTTCCTCTCTCTTCTAGGTGTTATTATAGGAGTTGCATCTGTTATTGTAATTACGAGTATGGGTTCAAGCTCTACGCAGGAAATAAAAGATATGTTTGGAACGGCAGGTCTTGACGTAGTAAGCGTATCGAAAGGCTTTATGAGGCGCAGGCGTGATGCTGTTACGATTACGTTTGACGAATCTTTCCGGGAAAAACTGTTTGGCAATCTGAGTGACATAAAAAAAATCTGGTATAAAAATTCGATGAGCGCAACGCTTTCTTACGGCGATACTAGTTCTACGATGAGCTGCAGTGCCGTAGAATACGGCTATCTTGAAATGTACGGAATTCAGCTTTCCGAAGGGCGTTTTTTTACCGTTACGGAAGATTATTACGGTATGCAGAAAATTATTTTGGGAAAGACAGTCGTTGATGCGCTTTTCCCTGACGGCGGTGCAGTCGGAAAATACATTCTTGTTACGAACGGAAGCATATCGTTCAGTTTTGAAGTTGTAGGCGTATTGAAAGAGCAGACGTCCGGCATGGAAGATACAAGCAATTCTGCGTACATTCCGCGCGGTTTCTATGCAAAAAAAATTACGCCTAATCCTGCTGCGGCAACTGTTCTTGTTCAGGCGGTAAGTCCTGCAAAGGCGGCGGAACTTGTCGGCAAAATTGAAGAATACTGCAATAACCTTACGGGAACGGCGTATTCGGTGAATGTTATGTCGATGCAGACAATGCTGAATCAGATGGATGAAATTACTACTACGATGAGCGTTATGCTGAGCGCAATTGCGGCAATTTCTCTGCTTGTAGGCGGAATAGGTATTATGAATATTATGATTGTTACCGTTACAGAGCGGCGGCAGGAAATCGGAATACGCAAGGCGCTTGGTGCAAGTCCGCTTGATATACGGCGTCAGTTTCTGGTGGAATCCGCTGCAATCACCCTGATTGGCGGCATACTCGGAATCCTCATAGGCATTTCGGTGAGCCTTATAGTAGAGGGAATAAAAGGGCAGGCGTTTGTCGTCAGTTTCTGGGCGTGTGCCGTTTCTTTCGTTTTTTCTGTTTTTGTAGGAATTTTCTTCGGGCTTAATCCTGCCGCACGAGCCGCAAAACTTGACCCGGTACTTGCGCTTTCCGGGGAATGAAAAGCCGCCTTTTCTGCAAAAATAAAAAGCAGCCTGTAAAACTACGTGCTGCTTTTTATGACTCATACACGAGTCGAACGTGCGACCTTTTGCTTAGGAGGCAAATGCTCTATCCAGCTGAGCTAATGAGTCAAGTAATCCTATTTTACATAATTCCATTTAGAAAAACAAGATGGCATAAACTTTTTTCACAAAATCCTAATTCAGCCTTTTGTTTTCTCCGATAAATGGACTATGAAACTATCTAATAAACCAAACATAGCGGCAGGAATTGTTCTGCTGCTTGTGGCAGCTTTTTTTTCTATATCTCTGATTCTTCAGGCACTTGATTTTGGAAGTTTTGGTCCGGGAAGGGAAAATCTTTTGTATCAGCTTGGCTCTATGCTGACGTCAGTGTACGGCTTTTCAAGCATTTTAATTCCTGTATTTTTATTTTATGCGGCGATTTCCTGTTTTGCTTCACGGTGGACTGCCCGAAAATCCATGCAGCTTCTGACGGCAGTTATTCCGTTTTTTACGGCTGTAGGAATTGAAAAGGTTTGCAGAATGATTGTAAATCATACGACGGATAATTTTGCATTTATCAAGATTGTTTTGACGTCTATTATAGGCGTAATGCTCGTTATTATAGAAATTCTTTCTGCCGGAATGCTTGCAGATAAAATAAGCGGCGTTTCAACAAACGGCAAAAAATCCGGCGGACGTAGAACGGTAAAAATACCGGACGGACAGAACGACGCTTCTTTTGAGGATATAAACACTTCGGAATATGATGCGGACGAAGAAACTGTTTTTGACGGTGCCGATTTTAGCGTAACAGAATTTTCAGATGGTTCAAATGGTTCTGGCGTTCAGGAAGAGCTTTCAGAAAAAGATGCATCTGTTTCTGACGAACCGTATGCAGACGGAAATTCGGACGCTTGGGATAAAGGCGCAGGCGATTACGACGAAACGGCTGCATCCGAAACCGTAGCGGAAGATCCGTACAGTCTTGCATCTCTAGAAGAAACATCTTCTCCGGCACAGGCTGATGAAACGGTGCAGGCGCATTTTCCGGAGCGAAGCAGCACCAAAGAGGAAGATCCGTTCACCGGCGTGTTCGACGATATTCCGGAAGAGGACGAAATTCCTGAAAATCCGGCTTCTCTCATAACGCAGGAAGAATATGCGGCGCTCACGGATTTTTCCGATGAAAACGAAGACTCCGGCGATGACGATACTTCGGATGAAATCGAATGGCCGGAAGAGGACGAAATAAAGGCAAAGGCCGGGAATACTTTTCAGGCAGAAACGGTCGTAGATGAAGATATAAATGCAGAATCAGAGGGTGATGCCGGCGGTACGGAAGAGACTTCTGTTTTTGAAAATACGGAAGAAAAGGAAGAACCGTTTACCGTTCCTGACCACGAAGAAATTTCTTTGGAGGAAAATCCATTTGAAGATTTTTCTGATGCGAACGGAGATGAAGGAAATCTTGCAGAGGAAGTTCTGTCTGCATCAGATACGGCTGCAACGCTTGATCCCGATTTTTTTGATATAGATATGAACGAAGAAACTCCGGAAGAGGAGGAAGAAGAAGCCGCTTTAGAAGGGCGGACAGGCGGATTTGAAGCGAACGGGAAGGGCGCGGAAAATGATAAAGATGCGCCTTACGAAACGGAAGAGCGCGTTGAAGAAGTAAATCCGTTTGAAACGCCGGAAACGTCGCTCTCTGTGGAAGTTTTTGATGATATGGAAAAGGAAATCCGCGACGAATTGAAAGGAAAGAAATTCACTTTTACCGAGCCGGAACAGCAGTCTGATTTTGACAGCCAGGAAATGCCGGAAAACAAGATTTCAGATTCTCTTTCTGCACAGAATTCAGCAGCTTCAAGCCGTGCAAGGGCGAAAGGACCGTATAAAATTCCTACGTCGCTTCTGGAAGAATACGAAAACGACCAGTACTGGATTATTGACGAGCAGACAAAAGCCGATTCTCTTAAACTTAAAGAAACTCTTAACCAGTTTAATATCGAAGCGGAAATTATCGGCATAAAAAAAGGTCCTGTCGTCACGATGTTTGAACTTGCTCCTGCTCCGGGCGTAAAACTTAGCAAAATCGTAACGCTACAGGATAATATTGCGCTCAGTCTTGCGGCAAGTTCTGTCCGTATTGTAGCTCCTATTCCAGGGCGTGCGGCGGTCGGTATTGAAGTTCCGAACAAGCACCGTTCTATAGTCAGTTTCCGCGAAATGATTGAGCAGGATTTGCCGGAGTACAATAAAATGGCAATTCCTGTAATTTTGGGAAAAGACATTCTTGGAAAGGCGCAGCTGCTTGACCTTGTAAAAACGCCGCATCTTCTGATTGCCGGAGCAACTGGTGCCGGAAAATCAGTCTGCGTGAACTCGATGATTCTTTCAATTTTGTACAAGCGTTCTCCACAGCAGGTAAAACTTATCCTTGTTGATCCGAAAGTCGTTGAACTTAAGCTGTACAACGATATTCCGCATCTTCTGACTCCTGTAATCACCGAGCCGAAGCGCGCGCTCCAGTCACTGCAATATTGTCTGTGCGAAATGGAACGCCGGTATGCCCTTCTTGACGGTATGGGCGTACGCGATATTTCAAGTTACAACAGGCGCATTGAGGAACGGAACATCTGCACGGAAAAACTGCCGTATATCGTCGTCATTATTGATGAATTTGCAGATTTGATGGCTACAACCGGTAAAGAACTTGAGTCTACGATTGCCAGACTTGCCGCGATGAGCCGCGCCGTCGGAATTCATCTTGTCCTTGCAACCCAGCGTCCGTCAATCGACGTTATCACCGGTCTTATCAAGGCAAACATTCCGACCAGAATTGCATTTATGGTCGCTTCAAAAATGGACAGCCGCATCATCATAGATCAGGTGGGCGCGGAAATGCTTTTGGGAAAAGGCGATATGCTTTATGCAAGCGCCGTTGATCCGTTCCCGGTTCGTATTCAGGGAACATTTGTAAGCGACAACGATGTTGAAAAAGTCGTTGAATATGTAAAATCTTACGGCGAGCCGGAATATATTGATGATGAGATTTTTGTTGATGACGACGACGTTGATTTAGGACCAAGCCTGTTTAATGAAGGCGCAGATCCGTTGTATGATCAGGCGCTAGATATTGTCATTCAGGCAGGAAAAGCAAGTGCTTCATACATTCAGAGGCGTCTTAAGATAGGTTATAACCGCGCCGCGCGCCTTGTAGAAGAAATGGAAGAACGTGGAATAGTCGGTCCTGCAAACGGCTCAAAACCGCGCGAGGTCATTCACATTCCGAGCTAGATTCTCAGCAAAGGAGAGGCGGAATAGAAAAATCGCGCAGTTTATTGATACTTTTCTTCGTAAACTGTATAGTATAAAGGCATTTTTGAGGGATTGGCTCAATTGGATAGAGCGTTGGCCTCCGGAGCCGAAGGTTGCGTGTTCGAATCACGTATCCCTCAAGTAAAAAGGCTGGTTTTGAAAAAGCAAGACCAGCCTTTTTTATTTATCATACAGTTGCGCGGTGAAAAATTCTCCGGCGCGTATATGTATGTGCCTACCACTCAATCCGTCTGTTTTTCTTTATCATTGATTTTATTTTTTTCTGTTTAAGCCGTTTTTCTACGGATTCTTTTGTCGGTTTTGTCTTTTTGCGCTTTTTCTGCGGTTTTACGGCTTTTACGATGATGTTTTCCATTCTAAAAAGGGCGTTTGCACGGTTTCGTTCCTGATAGCGTTCATCGTCTGCGTATACAAAAAGACAGTCTTCTTTATTGATGTTCGGGCGTAATTTTGTGCGGATCAGGATTTTTTCTTCGTCAGAAAGACCTTCAAGCGATTTTACTGGAATTGCTGCGTGGACTTTTGTATTTACTTTGTTTACGTTCTGTCCGCCTGCGCCTCCGCTGCGTGAAAAAGTGAGAACAGCATTTTTTTCGATGGATTCGTGCAGTTCTTCGCGGTTCATCTGCGGACTCTCCTTTTTTAATTTTAAAGATATTCTGGTTTATGAAAAACATAAACCAGAATATCCGTCGGGGCGGGCTTTCGCCTTATTCTTCCCTTTCAGTTACAGTAATGTGAAGATCCTGCAGTTGCTTTTCGTCTACGACAGACGGACATTCGTCCATCGGGCAGGCGGCAAGATTGTTCTTCGGGAATGCAATTACTTCGTGTATGCTTTCTTCGTGGCGCATAAGCATAATCAGGCGGTCAAGTCCCGGAGCAATTCCACCGTGCGGCGGCGCACCGAATTTAAACGCCTGTACAAGAAATCCGAATGCTTTTTCGGCGCGCTCGCGGCTGTAGCCTACGATTTCAAAAATGCGCTCCTGCAAAGCCGGGTCGTTAATACGCATACTTCCTGAAGCAAGTTCGTATCCGTTCAAAACAAGGTCATACAAGTCGCCCTTTACTGCGCCCGGGTTACTTTCAAGCATGTCCCAGTATTTTTTCTGCGGAAGGGTGAACATATGATGTTCCGTTTCCCAGTGATTTTCTTCTTCATTCCAGGCAAAGTACGGAAAGTCGATAATCCAGGCAAAGTGGAATTCATCGGCCGGATTGTACAGGTTCAGGTCTTTTCCAAGCTGCTTTCGGACTGCACCGAGCGCAACGCAGGCAACCTGCCATTTTTCATCGCTTACGAACAGAATAAGGTCGTTCTTTTCTGCACCTAGCTTTGAGCAGATTTCTGCTTCTTTTCCGGCATAGAATTTGGAAATTCCGCCTTCGAATATTCCCTCTGCATCAATTTTCATCCAGGCAAGACCTTTAGCCTTGTAAGTTTTTGCAACTGCTTCAAGTGATTCGATGTGCTTTCTGCTGTATTTGTCGGCAGCGTTTTTTACGACAAGCGCCTTTATTCCGCTTCTTTTGTGCCGTTCGATTGACTTGTCTGCATTTGCAGCACCTGCCTTGAATGCGTTGAAGTCTGCAAGCTCTGCCATAAATGCGGCGTCCTGCATTTTCATATCAAAGCGAAGGTCAGGCTTGTCGCTTCCGTACAGGTCAAACGCGTCTTCCCAGGTAATCCTGTCAAAATGAGCTGGCAGATTGTAGTTCAGCGTTTTCTTGAAGATGTACTGCATCATTCCTTCTGTGGTTTCAAGAACTTCCTCGCGGTTTGTAAAACTCATTTCCATATCAATCTGCGTGAATTCCGGCTGGCGGTCACCGCGTGCATCTTCATCGCGGTAGCAGCGTGCAATCTGGAAATATTTGTCAAATCCGCTGACCATAAGAAGCTGCTTGTACAGTTGCGGACTCTGCGGAAGGGAATAGAATTTTCCCGGATGAACGCGGCTTGGAACAAGATAATCGCGTGCGCCTTCCGGTGTAGATTTTACGAATGTAGGTGTTTCGATTTCAAGAAATCCTTTTGACGTAAGGTATTCGCGCGTTGCAAACATAACCTGACTTCTAAGGATAATGTTCTGCTGCATAGGGTCGCGGCGCAGGTCAAGATATCGGTATTTAAGGCGCAAATCTTCGTTCGGAAGGACAAGAGTTCCGTCCTTCTGGCGCACTTCTTCGATTGAAAAAGGCAGTTCCTGACTTGTTGTAAAAATTTCGATGTCAGTTGCTTCTACCTCAATTTCACCGGTCGGCATATCTTTGTTGATGTCTTTTTCTGCGCGTGCATTAACGACGCCTTCCACCGCAATACAATATTCACTTTTAAGACCGGCGGCAATCTGCCTTACCTTTTCGTCTGCTTTTTCGCCGACCATAACCTGCGTGATTCCGTAACGGTCGCGCAGCCGTATAAATAAAAGTCCGCCTAAATCGCGGGTGCGGCTTACCCAGCCGTTTAATACAACTTTCTTTCCCGCGTCGCTTTTACGAAGCTCACCGCAGGTAACTGTTCGCTTAGAATTTTCCATAATATGTTTATTCTAGTATTTCACGCTGATTTTTACAATAATTAACAGCCCGGATGAAAGACAGAAGATGCCGTTCTTGTAAAATCTGTAGCCGTATTTGTGTATGAAAAGTGGAACGGGGCAGGAAGAATTGTAGTATTCGGTGTACGAATGAAATGTGATATAATCTGCGTATGATTTTGAATATACTTTGCGTTGCATTCGGCGGAGCTTTGGGTGCATCACTTCGCTATGTGATTTCGCTTGTGCCGGTGAAGTCTGTTTTTCCGTTCCAGACTTTTTTTACGAATATTCTGGGTTGTTTTATCGTAGGTGTGATTGCGGCACTTGCCGCAGGAGCCGTGCATAAGGCGGACGGACAGATTTCCCCTGTGCTTGTTTTGTTTTTGAAAACAGGTTTTTGCGGTGGATTTACGACTTTTTCTACGTTTGCACTTGAAAGCGCAGGGCTTTTCTCCGGAGGACACGCATCAGCCGGCGGCGTATATGTTGCGCTTACGCTGATTTCCGGAATTATATGCGTGTATCTTGGAGAACTTGCCGCCGGATTTATCCTGGGAAAATAATGTGCCGTTCAGAGGACTGTGCTATTTTCCAAGATTTACTGATTTTTCGTATGCGACGGTTACTGCCTGAATTACGGCATTTCTGAAACCGTTTGATTCAAGGGCTGCAACGCCCTCAATTGTCGTTCCTGCCGGCGAGCATACGGAATCTTTCAGGACTGCCGGATGATTTTTTGTTTCAAGAACGAGCGCGGCAGAACCTTTTACGGTTTGTGCAGCATACGTGTATGCCTGTGAGCGCGGCATTCCGCATCGTACAGCAGCATCTGCAAGCGCTTCTATAAACATAAATACGAATGCCGGTCCGGAGCCGCTTACTGCTGTTACGCAGTCCATAAGTTTTTCCGGAACAGCCTCGACTTTTCCGGCGGCGCTTAAAATCTGTTTTGCTTCTTCAAATTCTTCAGCCGTTACCGACGCGCCGCTTGTTACGGCAGTCATTGCTTCTCCGATTTGTGCGCATACGTTCGGCATCATTCTGATAAACCGGGCTTTCGGGGCAAAACTTTCAAGTTTTTCAATTTTTACGCCGGCTGCCATAGAAATGACAACCTGTTTACCGGTAATTTTGTCTTTTATTTCATCAAATACGTCTTTTAAAAACTGAGGCTTTACGGCAATAAAAATGTAGTCCGCGCCTTTTATTGCATCTTCATTTGACCCTGCAAAAACAGCTCCTGTTTCTTCAGCAAATTTTTTCCCCATTTCAGAGTTTTTATCCGTTACGGTGATGTCTCCGGCGTTGTATTTTTTGCATATGGCACGCATAATTGCTCCGCCCATTGCCCCGGTTCCTATACAAGCTATTTTCATATTATCCTTCCTTTTTATCAGTTCATTGTGCCAAAAATAAAGTTCCTTTTGCGCTGCCGTTCAGAAGACCGTCGATGATGTCAGGCGTCGAGCCGTTTGCAAGCAGCAGCGGAATTCCATAGACAGTTGTTTTTTCCGCCGCCTGAATTTTAGTTTCAATTCCGCCTGTTCCGAATGAGTTTGTGCTTCCGATTTTTATAGAATTCCTTAAATTCTGGATGTTCTCTACCGTTTCAATGAGCCGTGCATCTGGATTAGTTTTAGGATTGTCAGAGTATACGCCGTCAATGTCGCTTAACAAAATCAGAAGGTCTGCGCTCCAGAGAATTGCAGAAAGCGCACTCAGGTTATCGTTGTCGCCTATAGAAAATTCGTCTATTGAAACAGAATCGTTTTCGTTTACAATCGGTACGATGCCCTCATCTACAAGCGTGAACATCGTATTACGGATATTCAGTGAACGGTGGTCGTTCTTAAAGTCGTCTTTTGTAAGCAAAAGCTGACCGATATGCAGGTTCTGTAAGGAAAATGCTTTCCGCCACTGGCTCATAAGTTCTACCTGTCCGATTGCGCACAGTGCCTGCCGGAAATGCACGTCCTTTTTACGAGCCCATTCCCTCGTGATTGATATTCCGGAAACCTGCGCTCCAGACGAAACGAGAATAACCTGTTTTCCCAAATCTATAAGATTTCTGCATTGCCGCGCGAAATTCTGCATAAATTCCGTGTTCTGCGTGCCGTCTTCTTTTGCAAGCGTATTGCTTCCGATTTTTATCACGATTTTTCGTGCTTCTTTGAATGTCTTTGAAATTGCTTCACTCATATTTTTACCGGTCTGCCTTTTCAGCGGATTTGACCGTCTCCGTCTATAAAATATTTTATTGTTGTAAGTGCTTTTATTCCCATCGGACCGCGCGCGTGAAGTTTCTGCGTACTTATTCCAAGTTCCGCTCCAAATCCGAATTCGCCGCCGTCGGTAAACCGCGTTGAACTGTTTACGTATACGCAGGCGGCATCTATTTTTGCCTGAAACAGTCGTGCATTTGCGCGGTTTTCGGTGATGATGCTTTCTGAATGTTTTGTGTTGTGGCTGTTTATGTAGGTGATTGCTTCTTCTACGTCATCAACTGCTTTTACACAGCAGATGTAGTCAAGGAATTCGAAGCCATAGTCATCTTCAGTTGCGTGAAGCAGGTATTCTGGAACTTCTGGTTTTGCAAGAACAGAATAGCAGAAATCATCCGCACGCAACTGAACCCTTCCGGCAAAGCGTTCTTTCAGAAGAGGCAGGAATTTTTCTGCGATGCGCCTGTTTACCAAAATACATTCGATTGCGTTGCACACGCCCGGACGCTGGATTTTTGCATTTTCGGCGATTTTTACTGCCATTTCAAGGCTGGCTGATTCGTCTACATAAAGATGACATACTCCGCTTCCGGTTTCAATTACGGGAACGCGCGCATTTTCTACGACAGTCTTGATGAGACGGGCGCTTCCTCGCGGAAGGACTACGTCTATTTTTCTGACTGCGTTAAGAATTTGCTGAACGTCGTTGTGACCTTCACTGTCCGGCTCAACAAGTGCAATTGCGTCAGGAACGCCATCCTCCGTTTTGGAAAGCGCATCCTGTATAATAGAAACAATTGCCCTGTTTGAATTGTATGCGGAAGACGAGCCGCGCAGAAGAATTGCGTTTCCGCTTTTGTACGCAAGGCAGAACGCATCCACCGTAACGTTAGGGCGGCTTTCATAAATAATCGCTGCCACACCCAGCGGAACGCGCACCTGCCGTATCGTAAGACCGTTCGGCGTTTTCCAGCCGGCGGTTTCTTCTCCAATCGGGTCGTTCTGCAAGATTACCGTTCTAAGGCTTTCTATAATGGAATCAATACGCCTGTCATCAAGGGAAAGCCGGTCAACAAGTGTTTCTTTCATTCCTCCTGCACGGGCATTTTCTATGTCAGTTTTGTTTGCGGTGATGATTTTTGCGCGTTCCGCATCAAGCGCTTTTGCAACTTCTTCAAGCGCCCTGTTTTTCTGAACGGCTGTCTGCAAGGCAAGAACCTCTGCTCCGTTCCTCAGCGTTTTGTATGTACTGTTTAAATCCATAATCAATTCTCCGTTAGGTCAAACCGTTCAAAAAGAATAAAAAAAGCCGGAACAAATTGTTCCGGCGCCGTTGTGTCGTTTTAGTAATTTGCAAGGAAATACATTCCGAGCAAAACAGCATTACGGCACTTGTCTTCGGGCCATTCTGCTGAAAGAGGAAGGCTTTTTATATACCACCAGAAAATACCGAATTCCGGGTCAATGCGCAGCGAGTATTCCGCAAAATCGTCAGATTTTGTCTGCTGTCCGAACATAAGGTAAACGGCGTTAGCCAGTATCTCAAGGAATTTTGTATAGGATTTTTTCCAGTCAACAGGATTTTTGAAAAGAACGTCAAGCTTGAACAAAATTTCTTCTTTAAGTGCAACGTCTGATTTTTCTACCCAGGTTTTTTGAATTAACAGTTTAAGATTGTTTTTGAAACTTAAAATTAATTTGTTATGGTCATCATTTGTGGAAGCGGAAAAACTTCCCGAATAGCCGAACATCTGCGCAATCAAGTCAACGTCAGCATTTTCATTGCCTGTACCGGTAGTGAAGTCTGCTACTGCGCGGACTGTCTTTTCGTCTATAAATTCTGAAATTAGGATTGCTACCTTTTCTGATAAAGCCATAACCGAATAATAGTTTTTTATCAGTAAATTATCAAGTAGGTACATAGAAGTAAATTCCGGTGAAAAAAAAGGGTATGCCTGTTTCCGTATGTGATTTTTGTGCTGTAGAAAATCCTTTTTATAATCAGTATATTAAATGTATGATTACGAAACATAAAATGCAGGAATTACAGGAGCGTGCAGAAAAGTACGGTCCTTTGTGCGTCGGACTGGACACTGATCCGTCTTATATCCCTGACTCTGTCGTGAAAGCGGTCGGTTCACGGGAAGAGGCTGTTCTTACTTATAACAAAGAAATTATCCGTCGTGTTGCGGCTGATAAAAGCGCATGCTGCTTTAAAGTTCAGATTGCATATTATGAAGCGATGGGCATTGCCGGAATGAAAGTGTATGCGCAGACTCTCAAGGCTGTGCAGGATGCAGGACTGACTGCTATCTCTGACATCAAGCGTGGCGATATTGCCGCTACAGCCGGGGCGTATGCGCGTGCTCATTTTACAGGTGATTTTGAAACGGACATTATTACGGTAAATCCTTATATGGGATTTGATACGCTTAAGCCGTTTACGGAATACGCTTCTCCGGAAAAAGGCGGAAAGGGTGCGTTTGTGCTTTTGTGTACGTCAAATCCCGGAATGACAGACATTGAACATCAGGAACTGAAAGACGGTTCTCTTCTTCTTGAGCGAGTAGGTTCGGAGATCAGCCGGATTGGTGCAGAGTTCAAATCTTTCTATCCTGAACAGACGTGCGGTGCTGTAGGAGCAGTTGTAGGCGCAACGCAGGAAAAGGATGCGCGCAGGCTTCGCGATATGTATCCGGATACGTTCTTTTTAATTCCGGGATACGGTGCGCAGGGCGGTGCGGCGCGCATTGCGGCAACGCTTCTTGACAAAGCCGGAGGAACGGTAAATTCAAGCCGCGGAATTTTATGCGCCTGGCAGAAAGATAGTGATTTAACGGAAAAACGGGAGGCAGGCGCATTGAGCCTTGCCGATATTGCTTCTGCGGCGGCAAAAGCTGCTATATTCAGCAAGGAAGACCTGCTGAATGCAAAAAAATCACTGTAGAGGTGGAATATGCAGCCGGTCACTGATTGCAATGGAATTCCATATCCTGTGTATACGACAGGAAAAGTAACGTATTGTTCTAGCGTAGACGGAGCGCGCCCGGAAGGTTCTGTTTCCGTACTGAAAATTGAAATTTCCGGCGAAAAAGCGCGCCTTCCTGTTGCAGGACAGTTTTTTATGCTCCGTTCGGAAAAGTCAGAGAGGCTTCTTGCGCGCCCGATAAGCGTATTTCATTCGGAGCGGACAAAGCACGGCGTTTCGCTCAGTTTTTTAATTCTTTTAAAGGGAAAAGGAACGCAGGAACTTTGCGTGCTTGAAGCAGATGATACGGTGCAGCTGCTCGGTCCGCTCGGAAACGTATTTCCTCAACCGTCTGACCCTACTGGAAAAGTGCTGATTATCGGCGGCGGAATAGGCGTTGCGCCTGTTGCAGGCTTTGCAGAAACGCTGCCGGACGAATCCTATGATTTTATTGCAAGTTTTAAAAGCGGCAGCTACGGTCTTGAAAACGTCCGCGCATCTCATCTGACGATTACGACAGACGACGGAAGCACCGGTATTCACGGAATGCTTCCTGTGGCAATAGATGCAGAAAAAATAAAGAAAGCCGGCTACAGTACTGTATATGCGTGCGGTCCTGCGTCTATGCTTGCATACGTAAAGCAGATTTCGGAGGAAGCCGGCGTTCAGTGCTGGATAAGTATGGAAGCGCGGATGGCGTGCGGCGTAGGCGTGTGTCTTGGCTGCGTTATTCCTACAACAGAAGGAAACCTTCGTTGCTGCAAGGACGGTCCTGTCTTTAATTCAAAAATATTGTCGTTCCCTAAGCCTGCATATGCTCCCTGCTTCGGTACTGCAAAAAAAGCCGGTGAGCCTGTTCCTCAGGATTTTAAGCCGGATATGAGCGTTACCATAAAAGGCGTGCGTTTTGAAAATCCTGTCATCGGTTCGTCCGGAACGTTCGGCTTCGGAACGGAATATGCGTCCGTGTTCGATGTGAACCGTCTTGGCGGAATTGCATCAAAAGGACTTACGCTTGAGCCCCGTCAGGGAAATTCAGGCATACGCGTGTGGGAAACGCCGTCCGGTCTTATGAATTCCATCGGTCTCCAAAATCCTGGAATTCCTCACTTTATAGAATACGAACTTCCGGAAATGCTCCGTCTTAAGCCAGTTACGATTGCGAATTTAAGCGGTTCTACCCTTGAAACATACGTTGAAGGCGCAAAACTGCTTGAAAAAACCGCTGTTCCTCTTATAGAACTGAATATTTCCTGCCCGAACGTTGCTGCCGGAGGTGCGGCATTCGGAATGAGCTGTACGGCGGCGGAAACTGTCGTCAAGGCAGTACGCGCCGTTACGGAAAAACCGCTTGTAGTAAAACTTACTCCGCAATCACCGGAACTGAATAACGTTGCGCTCAGCTGCATTCAGGCAGGCGCTGACGGGATAAGCCTTTGCAATTCGTTTCAGGGAATGGCTATTGACATAGAAACCGGGCGGCCTGTTTTTGACAAGGTAAAGGCCGGTTTTGGAGGACCAGCTGTCCGTCCGATTGCCGTCCGCCTTGTATACGAACTTGTTGAGGCAATGCGCATTCTTCCAGAGGAAAAAAGGGTTCCAGTTATAGCAATAGGCGGAATAGCCGGCTGGCGTGATGTTGTTGAATTCATTATGGCAGGTGCAAGCGCCGTTGAAATCGGAACAAACACGTTTGCAAATCCCCTTACGATGACAGAATGTATAGACGGTCTTTTTGAGTTTATGAAGCGCAAGGGATTTAAGACGATTGATGAAATGCGCGGATTAGCCCACTAGCCGGCGGAACTGTTCTGGTTTTGCTGCAGCTATGGCGCAATAGTCTTTAAATACGCGTCTGTCTGACTGAAAATGTCTTCAAGGGCGTATGCATCTGTGGGCAGGGAGAAAAGGCTTCCTGCTCCGCTTTCCGGGTTTTGCCGTACGATTTCTTTCTTGCGCATAATGTACAGGTCTGTTTGCTGGGCGAGCGTGGCGGCAAACCATTCTGAAAACCGGCGCAGTTCGTCGTGCGGAAGGCGTCGGAGCTTTTCTTTTTCCGCAAAGCCTTTTACAAGTTCTGCAATTCCGCGTTCGATTTTTATAAGCTCGTTTTCGGCAATTTCAGCGGCATTTTTATTAAAATATTTTTCTGAGTGAACGAACGTAAAAATCTGGAAAAGAGGTTCGTTTTCATACAGCTGGATATGCCGCTTTATTATTTTCCGAAAACCGTCGTATGCGTCTTCTTCATAGATTTTTCCGTCGCGGTTTATGTCCTCAGGAATAAAATTTACAAAATTAAGGTAGTCGCTGCAATATACGAGCGTTGCATCGTACATTTCGTCCTTGCTTCCGAAATGGTTGTACAGGGAGGCTTTCTTTATTTCCAGAAAATCGGCGATGTCCTGAAGGGATGTTGCACCGGCGCTTTTATCAAATGCACAGAATAAAAACGCATTGATTATTTTTTCGCGGGATATACGTTTTCTGCCCATTTTTATTTTAAGTCCGCCCTACCTGTACGGCACGGTGGTTCTTCCGACTCAGAAACAGATTCTTTTATTTCTGACCAGGAAGAAACGCATCCCTTTCCGTGCTGTTTTGAGTAGTAAAGCGCCTTGTCTGCATTTGCAAGAACAATGTCCAGATTTGCATTGTCCTCAACGTCATAGTTTGAGCATAATCCCATACTGAATCCAAGCCGTTTTACCTTTGGAATTTCAAGCTTTCGGTGCAGGAACGCTTCAATGTCAGTGATAAAATAATTTCTTTCTTCAAGTCCCTGATACAGTCTTTGAGCCGCGCGCTTTCCTTCCGTGCAGGACGTATCTGAAAGTACGCAGACAAATTCATCTCCGCCGAACCGGGCGATAAAATCAACTTTTCTGAAAATCTGCTTTAGAAGCTGCGAAAAGCATGTAATAAGCAAATCGCCGGTTTCATGACCGTATGTGTCGTTGTAATATTTAAAATTATCAAGGTCGATGAACGCAATCGTTTCCTGAAGCGTAAATTTCCGGCGCGTACGGTATCTTCCGAGTTTTTCATTTTCAAGAATGATAAAATCCTGAAGGGCGCGGCGGTTCTTGAGTTTTGAAAGCTGGTCGGTGGAAGAAATATACAGCAGGTGTTCGTTTTGCTTGAGCATAACAAGCTGTGCCTGAATGTTTGAAACGGCAATGTTCAGCGTATTGATGTTATCCGTGGAAATTACGTTTGCCTTGCTCGGAACGATTATTATTCCGCCTATAAATTCAAATTTTGAAATATTGCAGAACAAAAGCTGATGGTCTTTTTCGTATACAAGCTGACTCTGTTCCGATTTTTTTGATGCATTGGTAAATTTTTCCCACATATCTGAAGTTGGAAGTGGAGTATCATTTCTGATGTCAGAAGCAAGGATTTTCCAGCCGGATTCATTTTTTTCTGCAATGAATGCTGCATCTGCCATGGAATAATCGAATGCAGCCTGCAGAACGTTCCGTACGTATGTCCGTATGTTCGGCGGATTTGTTCCGTACAGCATTACTTTATTCAGGAACTGATAGTCATGTATTCTGTTGTGCAGCTGGTTCATAAGCCGCTCTTTTTCAGCTTTTTCTTCTAGATAGATAAGGTTAATTTTTATAGGTTCAACTTCGCAGAATGCATTTGTGTAGTCATCGCATGTAATTGATTCTTTGTTCTGAGTGTAATAGGAAAGATTTTTTTTCTTTGCAAGATTAAAGCCTTCCTTGAGGTAATGGTTTCCGTATTCTGCATAGCCAAAGTGACTGAGAACGAGTGCATATTCATAATACATATACACAAGCCGGTGTTCCTGTGATTTTCCTACCTGAGCGAATCGTTCTATGCACATTTTAAAAGCTTCTGTAGAAGATTCAATGTTTTTTTCCTGAGCATAGATAATCGCCTGAAGAAAATTCGTGAGCGGCTGGTCTATTGCAGTAATCGATTTTCCGTTGTGAAGAATGTTGTGGAGATTTATTTTTGACCGTACGTAGTCACCGTGAAAGAAGTCGATTATTGTCTTGTAGATGAGAATGTCATTGTATTCCGGAAGAAACGAACTGTACGACGCATCTTCCAGATCGAATAAGTGCATAAAATGAAGTATTTTTTTCAGTAGTTCGTACGCTTCCTTGTAATGCCGCGAATAGAACAAAGCCTGCGACATATTCTTGAGCGTAATAATCATTTCCGTGTAATCGTTGATTTCGTCAATGCGTGATATGAAACTGTTTATCAGTGTGTAGGACTGTATGTAATTTGCCCGGATAAGGGCTTCGTATGAAAGACCGTTTCGTATTTTTATAATAGACGATAAGTCTCCGATTTCAGTACGTATTCTGTTGCACTCGTAGTACCACGGAAGCGACTGGTCGGTCTGGTCATTAAATGAAATGAGAATTCCTTTCCAGTGGCAGGCAGTAGAAAGTGCAAACTGATTGTCAATTTTTTTGGAAAGTTCAAGCGCCTTGTCAATGTTCGGGTCAACGATGGTCCTTTTATCCTGGTCATTTACAAATGCCCACGGAATATACAGCATTACGTTTATGTAATTGTTTATAAGTCCGTGTTTTTCCATCATCTGCAATGCAAGGTTGTACGTTTCTATTGAGGCAGTTGAGTCTGAGCGTTCGGTGATATTATATTCAGTTGCAAGTGCAAGTGCATAATACGGAGATTCCTTGTTTGACTGTAATTTTTGTGTAAGTATGTGTGCACATTTTGCGGCATAGGCATTTGCATTTTTAAATGCAAGGACTTTTGCATAGAAAATAGTTGCCAGAATGTTTTTTTCGTCATCAACCTGAGATTCCAAAACATTGTTCAGATAAAGTGCTGCTTCGTCCGGTAGGAATGAGTAGAAGTCTATAAGTCCCATTTCCATATACAATGCGCGAGTCTGAAGCTGGTTAAGTCCAAGTTTTGCAATGTTCAGGGTAAGCCAGTTACAAATTCCTCTTGACTGTTCAAGGGCAAGAAACAGACGGCAGTTATGCAGTCCGTTAAAAAGCGTTTCGTATGAGGGAAGATCGTCATAGCCGCTTGATATTTCGTCGGTATAGATGTCGCTTTTCGAATCGTCTGAAAGCGTAAAAAAATTCTTCTGATTGCTTATGCTGTCTATGTATTCAGCAGTTTTTTTTGAGGCAGAGTTATTTTTCAATGAATCGAACAGGAAGACAAATTTTCCTTTGCAGGATGTTTCTTCAAGTGCTTTTAGAATATCAACGGATTCTTCATACAGATACTGCGCATTCAAAATAACGTATTTTCCGCTGCACAGACGTTTTAAAAGTTCAACGATTGTTTCCCTGTATCGTTTTTTTTCGTAAAAAACTTCTTCCATAATAATTAAGTCATTTCTTTCTCCTGCATTTCCGTAAGAAAAAAATGATTTGAACGTTTCTTTCTGGAGCGAATACGCTATGCTGTCAATGAGTTTTTCGTCCGGGGAAAGATCAGACAATATCTGAAGGAACGGTTTTAAAGGTGAAAAATTCATTGCAAGATCTATGATTTTTACATCTTCCGTTTCAGAAACGATAGTCGAAACGGTCTTCATCATAGACTCAGTTACAGAGATAAATCTGATGTGTTCTTTTTTCTGCTGCCAGAAATCTTCAAAAATGGAAGAAAGAATTTTTTGAAATGCCATATAAAAATAATACACCTAAAGTGTTAAAACTGCAATCTTGCTTTTAGTATGATAAGATTATATACTTTTTAAACTCTATATTATGGGAGTTATGTGCGTTATGGAACAAACCCTTCCAAAAATGTTGCGAAAAGTGGCTGCTGACTATCCTGAAATTCCTGCACAGTATTCACGCAAGGATGACGGGAATTTTAAATCAGTTACGTTCCGTGAATTATTTGATATTTCACTTGATTTTGCATCCGGGCTTCTTGATATTGGCGTAAAGCGCGGCGAACCTGTCGGGCTGATTTCTGATAATCGAGAAGAATGGCAGCAGTCCGATATGGGAATTATGGCAATCGGTGCTGTGGACGTTCCGCGCGGCTGTGATGCAACGCTTCAGGATTTAGAGGCAATTCTTTCAATAACAGAATGTAAAGTCTGCATTGCGGAAAATCCGGCACAGGCAAAAAAAATACTTTCATTAAAGGAAAAACTTTCACACCTGAAAACAATCATTGTTTTTGACGAGCTGAACGGCGCAATCAAGGAAGAAGCCGAGGCTTGCGGCGTAAAAATTACCTGTTTTTCAGCCGTTGTAAAGGAAGGAAAAAAATACCGCATAGAGCACAAGAATTTAGTTGAAGAAGAACTTGAAAAAGGAAACTGGGACGATCTTGCGTGCATTATCTTTACGTCGGGAACTACGGGAACTCCTAAAGGCGTTGAACTTACGCACGGCAATTTCCTTACCCAGCTGGACGAACTTCCTGAGCGCATTATACTTAATCCCGGCGACAGGGCTGTCTGCGTTCTTCCTATATGGCACGTTTTTGAGCGTGCGTGCGAATACGTAATTATAATTCAGGCAGCTTCAATCTGCTATTCAAAGCCGATAGGAAGCGTCCTTCTTGCAGATATGGCAAAACTCAATCCAGCCCTTCTGCCTGCCGTTCCGCGTGTTTTTGAAGCAGTATATGACGGAATTACGCGCAAGCTTCGTAAGACAGGCGGAATAGTCTACGCGCTGTTCAGGTTCTTTACGGCAGTTGCAATTACGCACAGCAGGATGCAGCGAAAAATGTTCAACCGCAATCCGTGCTTTACGCGCTATTATACCGTAGGCTGGTGGTTTCTGTTCTTAATTCCGTGGTGTCTTTTGTGGCCGCTTAAACTTCTTGGAAACCTGCTTGTATTCAGAAAAATAAAGTCTATGCTCGGAAAGAATTTCCGAGCAGGTGTTGCAGGCGGCGGTGCATATCCTCCGCAGATTGACGAATTCTTTTGGGCAATCGGCGTAAATATCGTAGAAGGCTACGGACTTACCGAAACGGCGCCGGTTGTTTCCGTAAGACCGATAAGCGCGCCGGTGTTCGGTAACGTAGGTTCTCCGATTCGCGGAGTAAAGGCGCGCATCGTTTCTCCGGAGGACGGATTTGTCCTAAAGCGCGGACAGTTCGGTGCAATTCAGATTAAGGGCGGAACTGTTATGCGCGGATATTACAAGCGTCCTGACCTTACGGCAAAAGTTATGACCGTTGACGGCTGGTTTGACACCGGTGATTTGGGAATGATGACGATTCACGATGAAATTGTCATCAAGGGAAGAAAAAAGGACACGATAGTTCTTCGCGGCGGAGAAAATGTTGAACCTGTTCCGCTTGAGATGAAGCTTGCGGAATCGCGATTTATAAAGCAGGCTGTTGTAGTCGGTCAGGATCAGCGGTATCTTGGTGCGCTTATTCTTGTTGATGAGGAAGAAATCAGAAACTATACAGCGGAAAATGGAATTCAGTACGACACGTATGAAAATCTTTTGAAATCAGAGGATATTGCAAAACTGTATGAGTCTGAAATAAATTCTCTTGTGAATTCAAAGAACGGTTTTAAGATGTACGAACGCATTAATAAATTCGCCTTGATTACAAAACCGTTTGAAATCGGCGTTGAACTGTCTGCAAAACAGGAAATCATGCGCTACAGGATGACGGAAATATACAAAGAACAGATAGATAAAATATTTGCAGAGGAATAAGATGAAAATGAGAAGAGTTGTAACGGTTCTTGCCGCTTTTTCAGCATTGCTGATGATGCAGGGCAGTTTTGCTCAGACGAGTTCTTTATCAAGCGATAAAATAAAGAATACTTTGGGAACTCAGGGCAATGGAACGCAGGGTAAGGAAATTCAGACTGAAGAAGAACTCGATTTTTCCAATATGGAAAATTATGTGCTTATTGCCAATTCTTCAAAGGACTATCCGGTAACTCCAGGTGATGTTTATCGTCTTGCGTATGCAGCAGGTACATCGGCAATCAGTTATCTTATTCCTGTAGATTCTACGTATACAATAAGAATTTCAAATCTTGCAACAATAAACGGTGAAGGAAAAACATTTTTACAGTTGAAAAAGCAGGTTGAAGATATTGTAAACCGTAACTATCCGATGGGAGGCGTACAATTTGTTATCTATCAAACTGCTGTTTTTCAGGTTACTGTAAAAGGTGAAGTTTCTGAAACGCAGATAAAAAAAGTTACGGCATTGACCCGTCTTTCTTCTGTTCTTAAAACAGAACTTACAGATTTTGCATCTGAAAGAAATGTTACGATTGTTTCTGACAAAGGCGTAAAAAAATCATACGATTTATATAAGGCAAGGCGGAACGGCGATTTATCGCAGAATCCGTATCTTCGTCCTGGTGATGAAATTATCGTAAACCGATATGACAGGAAAGTTACCGTTACAGGTGCAGTTGAACGTCCTGGAAAATACGAACTTTTGAAAGGCGAAAATCTAAATGAACTGATAAACATATATGGTGGCGGACTTCGTGACCGTGCAGACGCATCGCGAATAGAGGTGCTGCGAACTCTTGACGTACTTGACCGTTCGGGGCGGAAAATCTATCTTGGTAAAAATGCGATAGAAGATAATTATGAACTTCTTAATTATGATTCGGTCTACATTTCGGATTATAATGAATTAAAAACTGTTGTATTCTTTGAGGGAGCTGTTAATTCCGTAACTGAGTTAATTAATAGTCAGGAAGGTGACTCCGAAATTAGTTCTGCAACTAGTTTTGAAAACGATACTGCAAGTGATACTTTGCGTACGTCAAATAAGACGGCGGTGTCATTTGAAAAAGATGAAAATTATGCTTTTCTGGTGCGGAAATATAAGCTTTGTTTTACTTCAAATGCAGACTTAAAAAGTGCTTATATCCGCCGTGGCGGAAGCATTATACCGATAGATTTAGAGCAGATTTTGTATAATCCTGATTTTTATTCAGACCAGATTGTGCAGGAATTTGATACTCTTGTAGTTCCGTTCAAGCAGTATTTTGTTTCTGTTGCCGGTGCTGTCCGTAATCCAGGTCGTTATCCATATATTCCTGACAGGACGTGGGAATATTACGTTGGACTTGCCGGAGGTTTTGACAAAGATAAAAATACTCTGAATTCAATTGTAATTGTTGATACAAACAATAAAAAGTGCCGGGAAAATGAATATATTTTGCCGGAATATACGATTACTGCAAGAACAAATTCATTTACTTATTACTTCAATAAGTATGCACCGGTCGTAACAACTGTGTTGAGTGCAATTTCAACGATGTTTACGATTATTGCAGTAACAAGATAATGTGAATGTAACTTCGAAAAGTTTTAGTTTTCGAAGAACTCTTAAGGGAATTTCTAAAAATTGCAATTTTTAGAGATAACTTTGAATAATTTGTAAGGGGCTTATCTATTATGGAAAATACAGAAAGAATTGAAGGAGCAGTACAGGATTTAAAAGATGATGAAATTTCTTTGATTGATTTATTTGCCGTTCTTTTGAAATACAAGAGAATGATTGTTGTAATTGTAGTTGCTGCTATGATTTTTGCGGTAGGAATATCAGTCATTTCTCTTATGCTTCCGGCCGAAAAATCATTTTTGCCGAATAAATACAAGGCTTCTGCTCATATGCTTATAAACGATACTGATTCTTCTTCCAGTTCTCTGGCATCTGCAATTTCTTCTTCCGGTTTGGGAGGCCTTGCCGGTCTTGCAGGAATAAGCACTGGCGGTTCTTCAAACAGTTCGCTTGCAATCTATCTTGTAAGTTCAAATCCGTTTCTGGATGCAATCGTAAAAGAATTTAATATTCTTAAAAAACCGGAGCTTGCAAAGTCAAAATTTCCTGTTTCTGACAGCCGCGATATGGTAAAGAAGCAGTTTTCTGCCGAAACGGACGACGAAAGCGGAGTATTTACGATTTCCTTTACGGACATTGATCCTGTTTTTGCCCAGAAAGTCGTTGATTTTTCCGTAGACTGGATTTCCGATAAATTTGATGCACTTGGCATAGACCAGAACAAAATTCAGAAGGAAAACCTTGAAAAAAATATAGATTTGTCGTTCAAGGAAATACAGAAACTTCAGGAAGAACTTGACAATATTGCAACTTCAGTTTCGCGCGGTCAGTCTGCCTGGAACATTCCGTCAATCACTTTGACGACGACAAAAGTACAGATGGAACTTTCTGCGCAGCAGGAAGTGTACAAGCAGCTTAAAACTCAATACGAACTTTTAAAAGTTCAGATGCAGAGTGAAAGTCCTGTGTTCCAGATACTTGAACGCCCGGAAATTGCCGACAAAAAAGCATCTCCAAGCCGAGGAAAACTGTGTATAATCATTACGTTTGCCGCCGGCTTCATTGCAATTTTTGTTGCTTTTTTACGAAATGCGTTGGAAAATATAAAAAATGATCCTGAGGCAATGTCCAAACTAACAGGTTCACGCAGGAAGTAAAACCTAAATGAAAAAACTGATTATCGTTGGAGCTGGAGTATCCGGGCTTTCTGCCGGGGTATATGCTGCACGGAATGGTTTTGATGTAACAATTTTTGAAAAGCATATTATTCCAGGCGGACTTTCTACAAGCTGGAAGCGTAAAGGCTATCTTTTTGAAGGCGGAATGCACTGGCTTACCGGTTCGTCGGAAAAACTGTTCCTTAATAAGGTATGGCGTGAAGTCGGCGCGCTTAAAGAAAATAATCCGGTGTTTTACCGCGATCCGTTTTACGTCCTTAAATCCGGCGGAAAGGAACTCTGCCTGTACCGTGACGTAGACAGGCTGGAAGAAGAACTGCTGCGTTATGCGCCGGAAGACAAGCGTGCAATCCGCCGCCTTTGTGATGACATACGTCTTTTCAAAGGCGTTCATATGATTGTGGACGATATTCCGTTTTTAAAGACAAAAAATCCTGTCCATCCCGGAATTTTTGAACTTCTGCGGATGGCAATTGTCATTTTCCGGCTGCCGTTCCTTGTGCAGCAATCCTACATTGATTATTTAAGTAAATTCAAGAATAAAGACATCAGGCATCTTCTGGCAACTGTTATCGGTACGCGGTATAATGCGCTTTCCTTTGTATATACGCTTGCTTCTTTTGCAAGCGGCGACTGCGGTTATCCTGCCGGCGGTTCCCTGCGGCTTACGCGCAATATGGCAGATACGTTTGAAAACCTTGGCGGAAAAATTGAATATCGCCGCGAAGTGTCTAAAATCGTCGTGGAGGGAGGAAAAGCTTCCGGCGTTGTAGTGAACGATGAATTTGTGCCGTCAGATGCAGTAATCGTTACGGAAGATATGCGGAAGGCTGTGGAAACGCTTTTTGACGTTCAGCTGAACAGACGGTGGCTTTCCGTATTGCGCCGGCACGTAATCACCGAACAGAATATGTTTGTGTGTCTTGGTGTAAAGGCTGATTTGCGAAAATATCCGCGCGGAATAGTTTTTCCGCTTGAAAAAACGCTGTGTGCAGGCGGACTTGAATTCAACGAACTGCGGATAAACAATTATGCGGAGTACGAAAATCATTCTCCGGAAGGGTGTACGTCGGTAACGTGCCTGCTTTTAGGAAACAGCTATGCGTACTGGAAACAGGTAAAAGAGGACGGCACTTATAAGCAGAAAAAGCAGCAGCTTGCGGACGATGTAATTTCGGAACTTGAAAAGCATATGCCGGAAATAAAAGATGCCGTCGAGGTGATTGACGTTGCAACTCCGCTTACGTATGAACGCTACTGCAATACGTATGAGGGCAGCTGGATGACCGTGTGGCGTCCGGGTGGACGGGCAATAAATGCGCCGATAAAATCACTTTCCGTAAAGAATCTGTATTTTGCCGGTCAGCGCACGATAATGCCGGGCGGGCTTCCGATTGCGGTTGTTTCAGGACGTAAGGCAGTACAGTATTTATGCAGGGACAATAACGTTATGTTCCGTTCTGCAGAATAAATAGAATTATCAGGAGGCTGTATGGCTAAGAAATCTTCATTGAATGTATTGTATTTGGTTGGAATGGCGCTTGTGGCGCTTGGTTTTGTTCTTCCCATATTCCAATTTTCTTCTATTTTGGGAAAACATCAGTTTACTGGTTTTGACCTTGTGGGAGACGGCGATACGGCATTAAAAATCTATACGCTTCTTATTTTTATAGGCGGTATTTCCGGTGTGGTACTTTCGTTTGTAAAGGTACAGAACGCAAAACTTTTAAAGCTTGCTGCATTGCTTGTATCAATTATCGGATTTGTACTTGTCGTTGTTTCTCTTGTGCATTCAGACGGTGCTGCTATAATAAAAGGATTGAATCTGGGGAAGAAAACAGTATCATTTATTTTTAAATCATTGTATGCAGGTAGCTATATGATTGTTGCAGGATGGATTATTGCCATTGCAGGGTTCGTAACCGGAAAGTAATGAAATACAAACTTGTTATTTTTGATATGGACGGCACTATCCTTGATACGCTTGAGGATCTTGCCGATGCAACGAATTATGCGCTTCACCAGAACGGATTTTCTGAGCGCACAATTGACGAAATACGCCGTTTTGTAGGAAACGGAATTATAAAACTCATTGAACGCGCCTGTCCGGAAAATACGCCTGATGAAGTCCGGGAAAACGTCCGCCGTTCTTTTGTTTCCTATTACGGCGAACATTGCGCCGACCATACAAAACCGTATGAAGGAATACCGGAACTTTTGCAAAAACTTCGTGTCGCCGGAATAAAGTGCGCCGTTGATTCAAACAAGCCGGATTTTGCCGTAAAGGAATTGTGCAGCCGTTATTTTAACGGACTTTTTGACTTTGCGCTCGGTTCGCGCGAAGGCTGCAAGAACAAGCCTGATGCCGGTGCAGTGAACGAAATCATTTCTTTACTCGGTATTGATAAGACGGAAGCCATATTTATAGGAGATTCTGACGTTGACGTACAGACTGCATTCAATGCTGGAATTCAATGTATAGGCGTAGAATGGGGTTTCCGCGGAAGAAAATTTCTGCTTGAACACGGTGCGCATATTACGGTAAAAAATACGGGAGAATTGAGCACCATTTTGGGAGTATGAAAAAATGAAAGATACGAAAAGTACAAAAAAGACAGAAAAAACTGCGGTAGCAGGAAAAAAACTTGTGGAATCGTACAAGGCATTTTTGGATGCAGGAAAAACAGAACGCGAATGTGTCGTGCAGATTATTGCGATGGCAGAAGCGCACGGCTATAAAGACATTGCCTCCTGCAAGTCTCTTGAACCAGGCGATAAAGTTTACGTTCAGAAAATGAACAAGGCAATCGCCCTGTTTGAAATCGGAAAAGGCAGCATAGAAGACGGAATGAACATTCTTGGTGCGCATATAGATTCGCCGCGCCTTGATGCAAAGCAAAATCCGCTTTATGAATCAGACTGCATCACCTATCTGAATACGCATTATTACGGCGGAATTAAAAAATACCAGTGGGTTACACTTCCGCTTGCCGTTCACGGCGTTGTGTGCAAGGCAGACGGAACTGTCGTTCAGGTAAATATCGGTGAGGATGCGGACGACCCTGTGTTCTGCATTTCAGACATTCTTCCGCATCTTGCACAGGATCAGATGAAAAAAACAGGCGCGGAAATTATCAAGGGCGAAGATTTAGACGTTATATTCGGTTTGCGCATTCCGTCAGAAAAGGACGGAAAAACTGACGATGAGGAAGGAAAGGACTCCGGAAAAAAGAAGAAGGGGAAGGCGGACGGAAAAAAAGCAATCCTTGAACTTTTGAAGAAAAAATACAATATTGAGGCGGATGATTTAAAGTCCGCAGAACTGGAGATTGTTCCTGCCGGTGCTGCACGTGACTGCGGACTTGACCGTTCGATGATTCTTGGCTACGGACAGGACGACCGTTCGTGCGCGTTTACTTCTGTTGCGGCAATGCTTGAATCATCTGCCGGAAAGCGGACGAATTGCTGCATCTGTGTTGACAAGGAAGAAATCGGAAGCGTAGGCGCAACAGGAATGGCGTCCCATATGTTCGAGAATGCCGTTGCCGAGGTGATTGCGCGCCTTCCGGAAGGCTACAGCGAACTTTCACTGCGCCGCAGTCTTGCAAACAGCATTATGCTTTCAAGCGACGTAAACGCGGCGTACGACCCGAAAAATTCGTCTTTGTACGACAAGGACAATTCTTCTTCCCTTGGCGGAGGATTAGTCCTGAATAAATATACCGGCTCACGCGGAAAAAGCGGTGCAAGTGACGCAAATCCGGAATTCATTGCGCGCCTTCGCGGTGTATTCGACAAGGCCGGTGTTTCCTACCAGATGGCAGAACTTGGTAAAGTCGATCAGGGCGGCGGCGGAACGATTGCGTATCTTGCCGCAAAATACGGAATGAACGTGCTTGATGCAGGTGTTGCCGTTCTTAGTATGCACGCGCCGTGGGAAATCATTGCAAAGGAAGATTTAATTCAGGCGTATGCCGGATATAAGGCATTTTTGAAAATATAGCAGAATGCTTAATAAACAGTGCGGGCTGTCCTGAAAGACATTCGGTCTTTGTAAAAGGACAGCCTGTTTTTTTAGAAAATAAAGAAGAATGAAAAGAACAGGAAAATGCTTGCGATAAGGAGGATTAAATCACCTATCGCGTGCATAAATTTCACTTTCCGCAAGGTGCAGAACACAAGTCCGATGGTAAATACAATGCCGGAAATAATGAGCATACGGAAACTTGCAGGCGTAACTGCGTGATATACCTGATTGCAGATGAAAAGTCCTGCCCAGCCGAGCACTGCATAGAAAATGATGTTTACCAGTTCAAGGCGCGTTCCGGCAATCGCATACATCATAATTCCTACAAAACACGTTACCCAGACAATGCCGGTTACTACCCATCCGAAAACATTTGTAACGGATACAAGCGAATATGCGGAATATGCACAGGCGATTATCAAAAAGACGCCGATGTGGCACAGGCGCTTGAACACTTCCTTTGCGCTTGAGTTTGTAAGGGCGTGATGAAGGGTAGACATAATGTAGCTTAAAATCATCGTTATGCCGAAACAGGTATATACCGTAAGATACGACGTTTTGTATTCCTCAGGAACGCTGTCTATTGCAACTACGTCAAGCAGGACAGTAGCCGCAATAAAAAGACACGCGCCTATTCCCTGCAATACAGAACTGAAAATTTCTTCTCCGAGCGAATAAGCGCGCAGCTTATGCTCCCGTTCAAGGTGCTTTTTTTCCTTTTCAATGCGCTGTGCCGCGCGTTTTTTTGCGCGTTCAGTGCGCGCATAGTCGTCCGCGGCATATTTTGCGCGAAGGCGCTCCGGGTCTTCTGCATACTGAATGTTTATTTCCCGGATTTTTGCTTCGGTTTCTTCTTTTATCTGCTTAATTCTGAGCTTTCTTTTCAGGTTCAGGGATTTTAATGTGGAATTACGTACGGCTTTTGCCGCAATTTCGTCTTGTTTTGTCATATTCTTTCCGTTAAAAAAAGCAATAAGAAAGTCTGCAACGCAAACATATATAAAAAGTATATCAGCACTTTTACATTTTTACCATAGCGCAGTTCTGTCGTCATTATTGCGCAGTGTTTTGCATTCTGATATATTAGAAGAATGAGTGCAAAGATTGAAAAATGCCCGTGCGGTTCAGGGAAAAAATACAGTGAATGCTGTGAACCGATTATCAAGGGAACTGTAAAAGCTCCGACTGCGGAATCATTGATGAGAGCGCGCTATTCTGCGTATGTTACGCACGAAATTGATTTTATCATCAATTCCTGCGAAGAAGGCGAAGGACTTGCCGATATTGACAAAAAAGCAACGGAAGACTGGAGCCGCCAGTCAACGTGGAACGGTCTTACAATCATAAAGACAGAAAAAGGAACTGAAAAAGATGACGAAGGCGTAGTTGAGTTTACGGCTGACTACACATTGAAGCAGATGCATGACGTTCATCACGAAGTTGCCGGTTTTAAGAAGATAAACGGAGAGTGGAAATACGTTGCCGGAAACATCATTACGACGACAGTAAAGCGTGAGGGAGAAAAAATAGGGCGCAATGATCCGTGTCCGTGCGGAAGCGGCAAAAAATACAAGAAATGCTGCGGACGATAGACGGTATGCAGCAGTAAGTCTAATACGGTTTTTTGACGGAGTTCAAGAACCGTATTTTTTTTAACCGGAATTTTTCCGAGTCTTTAGGCAGGGGAATTGATTATGGCAGAGCGGATTATTACGGGATTTCACGCAATTGAAGAAAAAGTTTTGAAGGCGAAGGAACAGAATTCGTGCAGCGGAATGAGTATTGTTTACGGAAAATCAGGACCGCGCGTAAAAAAAATATTAGGGTATGCAAAAGAAGCAGGAATTTCAGTGCGCTCTGCTAGAGATGAAGAACTTGACGCTCTTGTAAAAAATCTTCCTGAGGCGCTTCGCGAACATCGCGGAATAGTTCTGTGCGTAAGCGGCGAAAACGCAAAAACCCGTAATACTGTTGATTTTGACGCCTGGCTTTTGCAGGCAGCTTCGCGCCCGGAAAATGAGCGGCAGACTGTAGTTGTTCTCGATTCTGTAACAGATCCGCATAATGTAGGTGCAGTTATCCGAAGCTGCGACCAGTTCGGGGCAGGACTTGTTATTATTCCGGAAAGACGCGGCGCGCGTGATGTGGCAGAAAATGAGGTGATTGCCCGTTCAAGCGCCGGTTCAAGCGCCTGGGTTCCGGTGGCAGTTGTTTCTAATTTGGTTCGTGCCGTGCAACTTTTGAAAGAGAAGGGCTTTTGGATTTACGGTGCGGATGCCGGCGGCAGCCGTGTGAACGAACTTACGTTTTCTGCGCGCAGCGTTATCGTGATGGGAAGCGAAGGTTCGGGAATAGCGCGCCTTTTGGAAGAGCAGTGTGATTCAATCGTTTCCATTCCGACGTGCGGAAAAATAGACAGCCTGAACGTAAGTGTTGCCGCCGGAGTGCTTTTGTACGAAGTGTACAGGCAGTCGCTGTAAGATTGTAAAAAACGCTCGCATCCTTGCTCGTTTTTCGCCTTCGGCGCGCTCATTGCGTTAGTCGGTTCTTTTTATGATTTTAATTAAGACAAAAGGCAAAATCACAGATTTTGCCTGGGATGTTTTTTTTGATAATCCTAAAACAATCCTGTCGGATTGTTTTTTAACGGATTTTCTATTTTAAGCAAAATCACAGATTTTGCCTGAGATGATTTTTCGATAATCCTAAAACAATCCTGACGGATTGTTTTTTAACGGATTTTCGATTGTAATCTGGAGCTGATCGGACTTGAACCGACTACCTTTTGAATGCCATTCAAACGCTCTAGCCAGGTGAGCTACAGCCCCGGATGCGGTGCGGACACCGCATTCTGGTTTAATTCTTTGCGCGTTCTACGAAAGAGCCGTCGCGTGTGTCGATTACAATTCTTTCATCTGTGTTGATGAAAAGCGGAACGCGGACTTCAATTCCTGTATCAAGAGTTGCAGGTTTCAAAGATTTTCCAGAAGTATCGCCTTTTACGCCAGGTTCACAGTATGTAACTGTTCTTGTTACGTTTACAGGCATATCAATACCAACAGGTTTTCCTTCATAGAAGGTGAGTTTTATCTCAAGATCATCTTCCGGCGTGATGTATCCGGCGTAGTCGCCAAGGTTCTCTTTTGGAAGTTCAAACTGCTCGTATGATTCCTGATCCATAAATACAAAAGTATCGCCGTCAATATAAGAAAGTTTTGTTGTGTGTGCTTCAAGATCAACTTCGTCGAATTTCTCGCCGGCATCAATACCAAGATCCATAGTTGATTTTGTAACGAGATTTTGAACGCGGAGATTTGTAACCATACCTGCGCGGCCGGAACGCTGACCGAGCATCTTCTGAACGATAAGAGGAGTGCCTTCATACATAAAAGCAGTTCCTACTTTTAACTGTGATGTCATTAACATAATATATAACCTCAAAAAAAGTTTTAGAATTGACTTTTTCCATTATATACGACTTTTGAATAAAAGTCATCAGGTAATTTTAGAAGTTCCCTGTAAATGATTCTTTTGGGAAAAGAATTATATTCTCAGTATTTTGTCTGTGTATTTGAAAATTCTTCTGCTGGTTATTTTTTAAGGTTGAGAACTTATTTTAATCATAAATTCTATAAGATTGGCGGCTAAATCGCCGTTTTGCAGAAGGGAACGTGAGAAATCTTTAAAGCAGGGGCGAAGTTCTGCGTAGGAAAGCAGGAAATTTGTTATGGCGGAATTAAGGTTTCCCTGTGCGCCGTTGTAGGTGAGCCAGCAGGCTTCTGTTTTTTCAAAAAGTTCCGGCGGAAAATGAGGGCGCATTCTGTCAAGAAGAGCCTGTACTTTTACAAGCTGGTAGTCGTCGCTCTGCGGATAGGCATTCCAGATGAACGGAACTCCGCACAGGCAAGCGCGGCTAAGGCTGTCTTCTCCGCGGATAAAAAGAAGTGGCGTTTTGCACATAAGCGCGTCCCAGTCTGTTTGCGGAAGGAACGGAAGTTCTGTAAGTTTGAATATCGGTTTTTCGGACGGACTTTTTTCTTCTCGGGCGCTTTTGTACGCGCTTTTAAATGAATCAAATCCTGCGCCTTGCGCAAGCAGGACTTTTACGGGACAGCCGGCGTTTTTGGAGAACGTCTGAATGGCGTTTATTACTGGAGTGTGGTTTTGCGGATAGCTGAAAAATAATATGTTGAACGATGGTTCTTGCGGGGTTTTAGGGGTGTCCCCTAGGAGAGGGGGTAGCGGACAAGCAAAGGAGCGGAGCGGATTGCTTGGGAGCGAGGGGCAGGCGCCCCCTTTATCCGGCTGTAAGGATTTTAAAAACTGTCTGTCAAGGATGAGTCCACCTGTTTTGGGGGTGAAACCGGGCATAAAGTTGACTTTCTGGACTCGTGCGCTTCTGGTGAGTGATTTCAGACAGTGGAAAGTTTCGGCGTAAGTTTCGGCGGTGAGGTAGTCGAGCATAATTATTCGGGCGATGTTCGGGATTTTTATGTTGAAAAGAAGATGGTCCAGCCATTCAGGGCGGCCGCACTGGAAACATTCGATTATGAGGTGCGGCGGATTTTTAGTGAAGGCGCTGAGGCAGGCGTCGGAGGCGTTCCAGTTGAAGATTTGCCAGCCGTTGAAAAACTGTTCGTCCGCGCCGGGATTTATGCCCGGTGAAAGAAGCGAAAATGCGCGGAGATTGTCCGTAATTATCCGGAGCGAGATGTTGGGGAAATCGGAGAGCGAGCGAGAAAGACGGAATACTACGCCGATGTCGCCGAAATTGTCGACTACTTTGCAAAGGATTGTGACGTCCAGAAAGGGCGCGGAAATTCCAGACTGTTCTGGTTTTTGCGAACGGGTTGTTTCTTTTGGATTTACGGCACTTGTTTTTTCCATATGGTTATTGTACGAAAAGTGCGGATTTTGTGGAAGACGGCGCGCACTTTGTGCTGCGGGCGTGTAACGTTTGATGCGGACGTTCGTTCTTTTTATGATGCGGAGCGGGGGCATAGAGACTTTGTGTGCGTTTGCATTATAATGATAATACACATATACTTAAATTCAAAGTTAACACTGAAAAAACAGGAGATTTACATTATGAAAAAAAATATTTCGTTTGTGTGTGCGGCGGGGCTATTGCTTTGTTCGTTCGGTGCGTTTGCAAAAAGCAAAAAGCCGAGCGCGCCGTACGTTATTGAAGAATTTGCGCCGGACAAGGTAAACCGGCAGCTTGGATATCAGCTTACTGGTGACGGAAGTACTGTTGTATTTGTGTTTGATGCTGGTGCATACGGCATAAAAGTGCCTAAAAAGGTGTATGTTGAAGGTTCTTTTAACGGATGGGCAAAAGGAACGAGTGCTGACTGGCAGCTTGAACCGTATAAAGGAAATATCTGGACGCTTACGTGCGATGCGGAAGATGTAAAAGTTCCTGGAAATTCCGGATTTCCGGAGTTTAAGTTCTATGTTGTGGCAGATGTTGAGTATGTAACTACAGTCTGCGGAAAGGAAGTGACGCGTACGCGGCAGGAAAAAATGGAACCAGCAGCTGTTTCGCGAATTCCAGGTTTTCAGATGGCAACTAACAATTTGATTTTGTTTCCGGGCGATGATCCTGCCGTTGTGGTAGAGAACGTGAAGGTTTCCGAAAGGGTAAAAAAACTTAAGGAATTTGACCTTTCAAAGCCGGAAGACTGTGCGACGATTTCCAATGTGCGCGTTGTTCCGGGAACTTCAAAACTTATTCGCGGTTATCATCCGTATAAGATTTCTCGCGCTAATTTCAATACGGAAAAAACGCGCCTTGAGCTTGTAAACAAGGCGATTGAAGATAACGGAGTTCAGTCGATTATCACGCTTTCCGGTAACGAGCAGATTATTTCCGGCAAGGAAACGATTTCTTCTTATATCCAGAACATAAATTATTCGGGAAATCATCTGTTTATAGATACGTCGTATAACACGGTTTACTATAATTCAACAGGCTCTGATTTTGGAAAACTGATGGCGGACATTATTTCGTTCATCAATACGCATCCTGGTCCGTATTACATTCACTGCCGGCTTGGAACTGACAGAACGGGCGTTACGTCCGCCGTGCTTGCCGCACTGTGCGGTGCTTCCTGGGATGAAATCCGTGCTGACTATCAGAAAACAAATGCGATGGGGATTAAGGAATTCCGCGACTACAGGCTTTTGCAGTATTCGTTTGAAAAAATGCTCGGAAAGCCGATGGATGAAGTTCAAAATCTTCAGAAAGAACTGGGAAATTATTTCATAGAGCGCAAATTCGTTACTCAGGCGGATTTAGATACGCTTGTTTCACGGTTGAAGTAAAAAATCATTCCGCCTGCACGCCCTATTCAGTATTGAAACAAGTTCGGGATATTCTTTTTTAAGTTTTGCCGGACTTGTTTCTACAAGATGTTCAAGTTCGGTGTGGAAAAGGCGGTCTTTTGCAGAAACCGGCATATAATACACCGTACTCTGCGTGTAGAAATGTTCGATGCATCCCTTTGGCAGAATATATACGCGTGCGCTTTCCATTGCCGCCAGAATAATGTTCGTAAGGTTTATAATCTGCGGAACGGTGGCGGCAAGCGGAACAGGCAGAATGTCAGCCAGTTTTTCCCTTAAAGTAACAATGCCCATAAGAACGACTGTTTTAAAAGTGTCTAGCCCTTCCGGCTTTTCGTACTTGTCGTACAGTGCCTTTATTTTTTCCACAAGCATATCTATGTCCGCAGAAAGACTGTAGTCAATTTTGTACAGGTGATTTCCGATTGCGGTAAGGAACAGTTCAAGGCGGCAGATGAGTTTTTCAAGCGTTATCGGGGCGGCAAGTTCCTTGCGCGAAAAAAGCAGGCGGTAGAACGGCATCTGCTTTTCCTGCTGTTTTTCAAGCCAGGAAGCAGGACGGTCGTCATTGCATACAACGTCGCGGAGCTTTCCGCAGAAAAGTGCGTCCAAATCGGTGATAATGCGTCCGTCCGTGCCGAGAAGGGAACAGACGGTAAAAAATACGCCGAGTTCGTCCTTTCCGCCTACGTCGATAATTCCTGTTCCAGCAGAACCTGAGCGGTCGTCTATGCAGCAAAGAAGGTGCGAGAACATCTGCTGGTCGGTGTAGCCTTCTACGAAAATCTGATTATCGGAAAAGAAGAACTGCTTGTGGTAGGTGTTGAAGCGGGGCAGGAAACGGCGGAACAGAGCTTCGTCTTCTTCGCTTAGAAAATCTATTGAAGTGGGAACGTTGTTTATGTGGCATACGATTACGCCTGTAAGATCTTCGGCGCGGCGAAGGTCGATGAAGTACGGAGAATGCGTTATAAGAAAGAAAATGCGCTCCGGTTCTTTTTCCGCAACAGAGCGGATTTCGTTCATAAAAAACTGCTGGAACTGAGGGTGAAGGTGAAGTTCCGGCTCGTCAAGGATAAGACAGCCTTTTTTTATGCTGTACAGCGCAATGAGAAGGGTGATTATTTCTTTTAGTCCGTGACATTCGCCCTGCTTAAGACCGTATTCTACGCCGCGCGCCTTGTTTATGACGATAGGAACGAACATTCCGTCCGGCGTTTTTTCAAAACGGATTGATTTTCCGAACATATTTGAAAGCACGGATTCTATGCGCGTTCTGATGGATTCGTCCTCTTGCAGTATGGAAAGAAAATAATCCTGTTCCTTGCGGTCTGCGCGCAGAAAAAGGACTTTTTTTCCGTTTTCTTCAAACTGGCACGCAAGTTCTTCTGCAAGAAGCGTTTTTCCGGAGCCGTTCGGACCTACAATCAGATTGACCTGCGACCATTCGCTTTTTTTGAAAGCGCTTTTTCCCCACAAAAACGGGATTTTTGTCTTCGTTTCAATATGAATCATAGTTCGGCTCCGTACGAATTAGTTTTTTCTCCGCACTTCAAAATCTATTTTCGGTGTTTTTGCAGACGATTCGGCGCGCCTTCTGTATTTTTTATACAGGATTTCCTGTGCGCGCATTTCTTTTTCGTCTTTTTTACGTTCTACCGGCTGCCATATTCCGTTTTCGGAAAGATACTGGGCATTCGTGTTGTCTTCAAAATACGTAGAAAGAATGCCCTGAACTTCCTTAAATGCGTTTCTGTCAAGGACAGGGAACATAAGTTCGATGCGCCGGTCAAGGTTTCGGCTCATCCAGTCTGCGCTTGAAAGGTACAGTTCCGGCGAACCACTGTTCTGGAAGTAGAAAATGCGCGAATGTTCAAGATAGCGATCCACAATCGAAACGACTTTTATGTTTTCGCTAAGATCCTTTACGCCCGGAACGAGCATACATATTCCGCGTATGTTCAGCATAACCTTAACGCCTGCCTGACTTGCTTTGTAGAGTGCCTCTATTACTTCCTGATGAGTAAGGCTGTTCATTTTTGCCATAATAAGTCCCGGATGTTCCGGGTCGCTCCGGTCAATTTCCCGCTGAATCATTGCAAGAAGCCGCGTTTTTAGCGTGACAGGCGCCATTCCCAGCTGCTTCATATTTTGAAGCGTTGAATAGCCTGTTACAAGATTAAAAAACTGCGTTGCATCGTTCACTATTTCGTAGTTTGAGGTAAAAAGCGAAAGGTCAGAATACAGGCGCGCTGTCTTAGGGTTATAGTTTCCGGTTGCAAGATGTGCATATCGTCTTATAGTGTCGCTTTCGCGGCGCATAACCATAAGGATTTTTGCGTGGACTTTAAGGTTTACAAGTCCGTAGATTACGGTAACACCGGCATTTTCAAGTTCATTTGCCCAGGCGATGTTCCGTTCTTCGTCAAATCGCGCCTTGAGTTCAACAAGCACGATGACCTGCTTTCCGTTACGTGCGGCGCGTTCAAGTGCGCTGATAATCGGCGAGTCGCGTCCTGTACGGTAAAGCGTCATTTTGATTGCAAGGACATCCTTGTCGTCCGCCGCATCGGAGATGAATTTTATTACAGGGTCATACGATTCGTACGGAACGTGCAGCAGGACGTCGTGCTGTTTGAGAATGTCCCAGTACGGTTCATCCTGCGGCAAATCTGCCGGGTAAAAATGCTTCCATTCCGGAAAACTCATTTTTGCCCCTTCGTCAGTATTTCGCAGTTCCATCAGCACGGACGGGTCTATTAAATCTTCTACAAGGTATACGTCCTCATCTTTAAGTTCCAGCTTTTCCATTAGGAATTTCATAATGGTCTGGCTTGTGCTGTTGCACGTCATACGGACGGCAAAAGATGATTTTCTCTGCACAAGGATTTTTTCCATTTCGTGAATGAAATTCCTTCCGGACTCTTCGTCTACGGCAAAATCAGCGTCACGTGCAACTTTTAAAATCATCGTTTCGTCTACAGCAAAGCCAGGGAAAAGCTGCGTTCCGTACTGGGTGATTATTTCTTCTGTCAGAGCAAACTGTTTTTTTCCTTTTTCGGACGGTAGCCATACAACTTGCGGAATGCAGGATGGAATCTGCACTAGCGAAATGCGAGGACTTTCTTCACCGCCTTTTAATTCCTGATTTGCGTTTCTTATTCCTGAAATCGGTTTTAGGAGGAATGCCGCATAAAGCGCAAGGTTATTGATGTTCGGGAAAATTTCTGTGTCTGTGCGGAGCGGCGTAAGGAGAGGAAAAATTTCGTTGCGAAATAAATTCTGCGCGTAGTCATTCTGCTGGTCGGAAAAATCGTCCGGTTTTACGTATACAAGATTTTTTGCCGCAAGAGCCGGGAGAATATCGTTTTTAAGGCAGTCGTGCTGGGCGCGTATTACCTGATGGGCGCGTGCAGAAATCTGATGAAGTACCATTTCTGGCGTAAGTCCTGAAATGTCTACTGCGTCAGGAGATTCTGCCATCATCCGCTTTACAGAAGCAACGCGTACCTGAAAAAATTCATCAAAATTGCTCGTAACGATAGAAAGAAACTGAAGGCGCTCCATCAAAGGCAGTTCTTTTCTAAGTCCCTGATGAAGAACGCGTGCATTAAATTCAATCCAGGAAAGTTCGCGGTTAAAAAAACGTGGTTCCATTCTCTTTCTACCTCCAGCCGGTGTGCTAATATATTATACAAGAATAAGTTTATAGCCGAAAACAGACTCAAACAAATCTCCCTTTTCCGAAAGGGCAACCTGCTCCAGGGCAACGTTCTTGCTTCCCTTTGTCCTGATTATCATCGAGTCTTTCTGCTGCCTGAGCGTAAAGTCGGAGAATGATTTTCCGTGACTTCTGTCAAGCGCGTCTGCAATGCGGAGAATTGCCGTCAGTTTTAAGATAGTCATTCTGTCGCTGCGTGCAAGAATCTGGAACTGCTCATTGTCCTGCGGCTGCTGTCTTCCGCGGTGATAGCGTGCAATTGTAGCCAGAATGACATTTTCCGTGTGCGTAATTCCAAAAATCTCTGAGTGACGGATAATGTATTCTGAATGAAGGTTATGCTCGTCCATACGGATAAAAATTCCAATATCGTGCAGGATGGCAGAAACTTCAAGCAGAAGAAGCGTGCGTTCGTCAAGGGAAATTTCATTTTTCAGGTGATTGTAAAATTTTACGCAGTATTCGCGGACTCGTTCGGCATGCTTTTCGTCACCGTGATATTTTCTTAGCAGACTCATCGCAGACGCTTTTATCTGCTGGTGGAATTCTGCCTTAAGTTCTTCGCCCGGCGTTTCGCGCTTGCTTATAATCAGTCCGTCACGGATGTTTGTTTCCGGCACGATGATTGTATGAACTTTTGTGTAGTGGACGAACATTTTGTAAATCAAAAGACTTACGTGAAGCGTCTGCGCGTCATTATACGATATTTTAAAGCGCGCCACACATTCGTCGATTGAATATTCCTGAAGTTCGTCAACAAAATTTTCAAAATCTTCGCGGTCAATAGACCACAGGAATGTTGAAATCGGCTTTCCGGCGTTTATTGCCGCAAGCGTTGCGTCTGCGCCTACGGCGATAAACTGTTTTACCTGCGATATGTTCAGCTCGCTTTCAAGAGAGCCTTTCGTGTTGTTCGTGTATTCTTCAAGATAACGCTGAATGTCGGCAAGGGATTCCGACTGGCTTCGCATTTTTGCTTCAAGACGCACGGTTCCAAGTCTGAAACTGTGCGCACCCGCCATTTTGCCTTTTTTCATCAGCATCATTTCGGTAGAACCGCCGCCTACTTCAAGAATAACGGTGTCTTCCGAGCGCAGTTTTGCGTCCTCTTCATTAAGCCGGTCGGCAACGGCAAGATACATCAGCCGGTTTTCCTCAATGCCGTCTATGACTTTAATTCTAAAGCCTGTTGCAATGAGGATTTTATCCATTACAGGGTCTTTGTTTTTTGATTCGCGGAATGCGCTTGTTGCAATGATTGTCGTCTGTTCCGGCGTAATTCCCCAACCTGCAAGCTGCTCTTTATAATGAAGAAGAATATTCAGGCACTGAGACTGTGTTTCCCGGCTGATAACTCCTGCCGTAAATACGTCACGTCCTAGAGAAACCGGCATTTCAGCCCTATCGAGGATATTTCGTTTTTTGTCAGCGGTAAACTCAGCGACAAGCAGGCGTACACCTGTTGAGCCGATTTCAATGACTGCTTCTGGTGTTGCCATTCTCGCACTCCCATTGTGAATTGCGGTAACCGCTATAGTTTGTCTATAAGCATAGAACACTTGCCCGACGGAATCGGAAGTGTCTTTTTCTTCTGGTCAAGAATATTGATGGTAAAGTAGTAAAGTTTTTCACTTTCCATCTGGATTTCCCAGCCACGATTACTCTTGTTGCTCAAGATAGTAATCAGGTTGCGTTTAAGGGAAAGATTTTCTATACCCATTATTTCAAGGTTCGGGATAATCCAGTCAACCGTTTTGCGTGGAAGGCTGATTGAAAGTCCTATGACATTTTCAATCATCAGCGCAATGGTAGAAAGACCTGAGCCGGCAAGGAAATGCATGCGCGGAAAATCCGGGTGTTCAGACCAGGACGCTTTTCCTTCTTTGCACGGAAGGTAAGCCTCGTAGATGTCGCCTTTCTGGTTATCATCGTTGGGCATAAGTCCTTCAAGGATAAAATACAGGTGACGGATTGAACATTCGCGTGCAAGTTCGTACTGCTGGTATTTTTCAAGTCCCTTGATGACCATAAAATTAAACATAGGGAAGACGCTTCCGCGGAATCCTTCTCCATTTTCCCGGAAATTCGGACTGTCTGCCGAAAGTGTAGGGAACGGATGTTCGGTACCGAACGTTGTAGGATTATTCAGGTGTGCAATAAGCATTTCTGACTTGTCTGCATTCGGAATTTCTGCAAGAAGCGGCCAGAAACCGGCGATTGTTTTTTCGATAAGATGGTTTCCGTCCTTATCAAGGTCGTGGTAGAAACCTGTTGCATTATCCCACATCAGCGAGTTAATACGCGTCTTTATGGAGAAGTACATACGGCGGTACTGGAAGCTTAAGTCCTTGTCGTTCAGAATGTCGCCGAGCGCAGACATATGGGAAGCGTTTATTGCCATTGCCGCATTAAAGTCAACAGGATAATATACGTTTTCGCGAGGTGCGTTCATCATTGTTGATGCAACTGCCGGTACGGCATACAGTCCGTTTTCCTGCTTAAACGTGGCATCAATCCAGTTCATGTATTTCTGCAGGACAGGCATAACTTCCTTTATGCGCTTTTTATTTGCAGATTTGTGGTATAAGTTGAATTCCGCCCAGGCAAAAAGAGGCATTCCGATTCCTTCCGGGTTTTCAGAAGAAAGAAGAGGCTGGTTTGTCTTTACGTCATACTTCCAGCGGATAGCACCGTTTTCTTCCTGTCGGGCATAGAAATAATCAATGTTCTTGTTTGCATCAAAATTACGGTTTGAGTACACAAGAAAAAAAGACGAGAAGATTGATTCAAACTGATCTATAATAAACTTGCCGTCTACCGGATAGATAAAATATCCGTCCGCAGATTTTTCTTCCGTTTTCGGATCAATCCAGTAATCCGAAAGCATGTTCCAAGATTTATTATAAATATCTACAAAATCCTGATCGTAAAAATGGATTTTTGGGAAATCGTGTTTGTTCACAAAAACTCCTAAGATCTGCTTTTGGTAAAAGCCAAAACATTTCTTCTAGTATACCATATTTTATCTAAAAACGATATAATTTTTATGTTTTTTATGTAAAAAGATAAAAAATGACGCGGTTCGGCTTGTGCCGGTCTGTACAGTTTTTATCTTCTGGAGATTTTTATGTATCAGTCATTTGTTTATATTGAAGCCAGAATACAGTTGCCTCCTGTTGATTCTGTGTTCAGGGAGGACGAAAAGACGCACCGGATTTCGGTTGATTCTGATGTTCTGAAAAAAGTTCTGATTCTTTCCCGGGCGCTTGGCTGTACAGTTCCAGATTTGTCTGATATAGAGCATATCACCGGAAACATAATAAAGCCGGAGACTGAAAAAAACTTTACCGGCTATTCAATAAAAATTGCAGAAAGCGGTTCGATGAATATTCTGTTTCACAGCCGCCAGAAGTCTGTTTGCATAGAAGAAGTACGCATAGAGGAAGATGCCGGCCGGCTTACGCACGCAAACGGAATTGCCAGAATGGATTTTTCCTGCGCCGGCTATCCGAGTATGCGCATAAAGACTGCTCCGTCGTTTGAACTTGGCGAAGAAGTGCAGATTTTTCTGGAGGAACTCCGCCGGCTTTCGCAATACCTTCACCTTACGGCAGAAGGCGCCGGCGACAGCGCAATACGGTGCAATGCGTACGTTGCGCTTGCTTTGTATCCCGGAAAACCTGATTATTACGTAAAGCTCAGGAATTTAAATTCGTTTAATTTTGCGCGAAAGGCAGTAAATGAAGAACTTACGCGTCAGGAAAATATGCTTTCCTGCGGAGAGGAAGTTCCGGCACAGAGCCGCATCTGGAACGAGCATAAGTCCTGCACGGAATTCTATCAGGAAAGGACAGATTTACCGGCGCGTTTTGAAAAGATAAATCCGTGCCAGACGTTTAATATAGAAAAAGCCTCACAGAATATTGAACTTGAAGAAAACGTTGAACTTCCTGAAGCGCGGCGGCAGCGGTTGAAAAAGCAGTACGGCGTTTCCAGATTGCGCGCCGAATTCCTTTGCGACTACAAGGACAGGGCTGATTTTTTTGAAAATACTGTTGCGCTAGGGGCAAAACCTCTTAATGCGGCGCATTGGATGGCATCCGAACTTACGCGCCTTTTGAACAAGAAAGGCATTCTCATTTCCCAGTCCAAAATGAAGCCGGAGAATTTTGCATTCATCATAAAAAAACTTGATTGCGGAGAAATGCACAGCGCCACGGCGAAAACGCTTTTACGCGCGACTTTTGAAACCGGCACTAATCCTGAAAAACTTATAAAGACTCTTAATATTTCCGAAATCGGTACTGAAAGGGAGCTTCTTCCGTATGTAAAAAAGGTAATTTCGGAGAATGCAGAACTTTGCAAGACGCTTAAAAGCGGAGAAATGCCGCCGCTTGAATTCCTTACCGGTCTTGTAATGAAAGAAACAAAAGGAAAGGCTGTTCCGCAGATTGTAAAGGCGCTCATCAAGCAGGAACTGAACATCAGCGTAATTTATATGATTACGACAGGCGGTGCAATTTCTGCGGTTCGTCACGCTGACGGAACGATTACAAGCGGCGATTCGTCTGCCCTGAAGGAGATTGCAGGAATTGTTGCACCTGATATTCCGGTTCAGATAATTTCTGCCGGTCAGTATTTGAGTGAAGAACTTGAACCTGCAAACTGGGCGGAACTTATAAGCGAAGTTGCCTCCCGCATAAACGCAGGAACGGCAAACGGCATTGTAATAACGCACGGAACATACACCCTTTCTTATACGGCTGCCCTGCTTTTCTGGCTTTTTTCAGATGCAGGTGTTCCTGTTGTGCTTACAGCATCTTCTTCCCTGCCGTCAGAATCTTCCGAAGCGGCAGACAATCTCCGGCTTGCAATAAAAACGGCCGTGGAGCAGAAAAACGGTGTATATGTAACGTTCGGCGGAAAAATACTTTCTCCGCTCAACCTGCATTTTGACCGTCCTGGAAGTTTCTGCAACTGGAATTTGAAAGAACAGCTGTACACCGACACCGGCCCGATTGCAATGCAGTTCAGCGGAATTGGCGAACTTGATAAAGAAGTAATTACACGTCTTTTAGTTGAGGCAAGCGGCAAGATGTTTATGTGCCGTCTTTATCCGGGATTTAGGAGCGATTTGTACAAGTCGATAATCGCCTACTCAAAAGTCCATTCGATATTCCTTGAAATGTACGGAATAGGAAGCGGCAATATGAAAAATTCTGACTTTTCGCTAAAGCCGCTGCTGCTTTCCGGGAACAGCAAGGGAATACGCTTTTACTGTACGTCCCAGCAGAAAATAAATCTTGATTTTTCGCAGTACGTAACGGCACTGAACGTATGGCGCGAAGGTGCAGTTCCTATGGGCTACCTTACGACGGAATCCGCCGTGGCGCTTTACTTTGCGTGCGCCATAGCCGCAGACAATGAGGTGGAATTCGACGAACTTATGGAAACGTACGCATCGCTTTATTCAAACTAGTCAAACTGGTGCGGTGGCGCGCGTTTATCCTCCGAGATATGCGCTTTTTACGGAATCGTCGGCGATAAGGTCGGATGCCTTGCCGCTTTTTGTAACCGTTCCCGTTTCAAGAACGTATGCGCGGTCAGCAATGGAGAGTGCCTTAAACGCATTCTGTTCTACAAGCAGGATTGTCGTTCCGTCTGCATTTATACGCCTGATAATTTCAAAAATCTCGTCAACAAGAATAGGAGCAAGACCCATAGAAGGCTCGTCAAGGAGAAGCAGTTTCGGTTGAGCCATAAGCGCGCGTCCCATTGCAAGCATCTGCTGTTCGCCGCCGCTTAATGTTCCGGCATTTTGGCGGATTCTTTCTTTAAGGCGCGGGAAAAATCCGAATACACGTTCCATATCCCTTTCTATTCCGTCCTTGTCTTTTCTAAGGTATGCACCAAGTTCAAGGTTTTCAAGAACAGTGAGATTTGCAAATATGCGGCGGCCTTCCGGAACCTGTATCAAATTCTGGCGGACGATTTTGTCCGGGTGAACGGCGGTAATGTCGTTTCCGTTAAAGAAAATCGAGCCGGACTGTTTTTTTATGATATTGGATATTGAGTTTAGCGTAGTCGTTTTTCCTGCGCCGTTTGCTCCGATAAGGGTGATGATTTCGCCCTCGTCAACATAGAACGAAATGCCGCGTACGGCTTTTATTGCGCCGTAAGAAACGCACAGGTCTTTTACTTCAAGCATCATTCTATTCACCTCCAAGGTACGCTTTGATAACCTGCGGATTTGATTTTATTTCCTCAGGTGTGCCGGACGCGATGATTTTTCCGTAATTAAGAACCATAATCCGTTCGCAAATTCCCATAACAAGTTTCATATCGTGTTCAATCAGAAGAATTGTCAGGTTGAATTCCCTGCGGATAAAGGCAATCATTTCCATAAGTTCGTGCGTTTCCTGCGGATTCATACCGGCTGCCGGTTCGTCAAGAAGAAGCAGTTTTGGATTTGAGGCAAGCGCGCGCACGATTTCAAGCTTGCGCTGTTCTCCGTACGGAAGGTTTTTTGCAAGTTCCCTGCATTTTCCGTCTATTTTAAACAGCGAAAGAAGCTGCATTACTTTTTCCGTCATAATCTGTTCGTCGCGGCGGAAACGTGATGTGCGGAATAAAACGTCAAGCGGATTTGAGATGCGCGAATTGTGGAGCGCAATGCGTACGTTGTCAAGAACGGTAAGGTTTCCGAAAAGGCGGATATTCTGGAACGTGCGCGCAATTCCCAGCTTGTTCAACTGTGCAGGATTAGCCTTGTTTATTACGCGGACTTTATTTTCCCTGTCCCAGTATGACAGCTGACCGGAAGTAGGCGTATAAATTCCGCTTACCATATTGAACATCGTCGTTTTTCCAGCACCGTTCGGTCCGATAAGACCAATCAGTTCGCCTTCGTATAAGTCAAAACTTGCATCGCTTACAGCGCAAAGTCCGCCGAAAACAATTGAAATGTCGGAAGCCTGAAGAACCAGATTTTTTTCGCTGCTCATTATTCTGCCTCCCTGCGTGATTTTCTGGAAAACGCATTTTTTATGCGCGCCGGGAGCGTTTTAAGTCCGCCGCTTTTTATCCATTCAAATGCGTTTACAAATGAGAATTCTTTTGTACCTAAAAGTCCCTGTGGACGGAACAGCATTACAAGAATAAGGACTACCGGGTAGAACAGAAGCCTGTAGTTCTGGAGAAATCTGAGTGATTCCTGAAGGAAAGTAAGTACATAGGCTGCAAGAACGCTTCCTGTCATAGAACCCATACCGCCAAGAACTACGAAAATCAGATAGTCAATGCTTTTTGTAAAGGCAGCCTGTTCCGGCTTGATAAAACCGATGAGCATAACGTAGAGGGAACCGCCTATTCCTGCTACAAAACTTGCAAGGACAAAACCCGTCATTTTGTAGCGGAAAACAGGAATTCCGCAGGAGTTTGCCGCAATTTCATCTTCGCGGACGGCAAGAATTGCGCGACCGTAGGAAGAACGGATTACGTTCTGCACAAGTACGATTATAAGCACAAGGACTGACGTAATTGTAAGGACGGCAATAGTCGAATCCATCGTAAGGATTGTGTTGAAGGACTTTCCGTTAGGACCGCCCGTAAGTTTTTTCATATTTACAAGGACGACGCGGATAATTTCGCCGAATGCAAGCGTTACGATTGCAAGATAGTCGCCTTCCAGCTTAAGCGTCGGAAAACCGATGAGAAATCCGAACAGCGCAGTAACTATTCCGGCAAGAACGACGGACACCGGAAGCGGAACGTGAAGTATTGTATTGAATAAAATCGTTGAATATGCGCCGAGCGCCATAAATCCTGCCTGCCCCAGACTTAGCTGACCGGTAATTCCGCTTATCAGGTTTACGCTTATCGCCATAATTGCATAAACGCCTGCCTGTGAAAGAATACCGGCGATGTATTCGTCGATTACGCCGGATGCTACAAGAACGGTAGGAATGAGGATTGCAGCGGCTGCGATTACAGTCAGAAGGATTGTGTGCTGAATGTGTTTTTTCATAAATGCCTCCGCTATACCTTTACCGATGTTTTCTTTCCGAAAAGTCCAGTCGGCTTTATAAGAAGAATGACAATCAGAATTCCATAAGAAATTGCGTCGGCATACTGGGAACTGAGGTAGCCTTTTGTAAGCGTTTCTGCAATTCCCAGAATTATTCCTCCTGCCATTGCACCCGGAATTGAGCCTATTCCTCCGAGAACCGCCGCAACGAAGGCCTTTAGTCCCGGAATGTAGCCCATCATAGGGTCAATGAGCGGATACGCTGTAGCATAAAGAACTCCGCCTGCGCCGGCAAGAATCGAGCCGATAAGGAACGTTACTGCAATAATACGGTTTACGTTTATTCCCATAAGGGCGGATGCCTGAAGGTCATAGGAAACGGCCTGCATCGCTTTTCCGGTTTTTGTATGGTTTACGATGAAATTCAGAAGAATCATAAGGACGGCACTTGTAATGATGACAATCAGTGTCGTGGTTGAAACGGAAACTACATTGAACGTAAAATTGTGAACCGGCATAGTCGGGAACGGGCGCGGATTAGGCCCTACGAACGGAAGGATGCGCATAAGATTCTGGAGAATGAGCTCTACTGCAATCGCGGTAATCAGCGAATTAAGGCGCGGAGCAGAGCGCAGCGGACGGTATGCAAAACGTTCAATCAGAATTGCAAGAAGTCCGCAGAGAACCATAGCAGCGATGAATGCGCCTGTAAGACCGGGAACGGTAGCACCCAGACACATAAGGACAAAATATCCTGCGTATGCACCCATCATCATAACGTCGCCGTGTGCAAAGTTAATAAGTTTTACAATACCGTAGACCATTGTGTAGCCTAAGGCGATAAGCGCATAGATACTGCCTAAAGACAGACCGTTAATAAGCTGCTGCAGGAACTCTGAAAGAAAACCTGAGTTCTGCCCAGCGTATAAAAAAAGCATAGCACCGGATTCCAATTTTTCCTCCCGGCATAAAATGAAATAACTTTACTATTTTACTTATCCGTAGAATATTAGTAAACTCCCTGATTAAGATACAAAACAGATTTTTGCCTTTAAAAAGCTTTTTTTTCGTTTTGTATTGTGTAAAAATTTGATTTCAAATATCTTACAGACGGAACATTTTTTCTGGTTTTTAATGGGGATTTTACGAAAATGAAAAAAAATTATTTCATGGTAAAGGCCGTCTTTCTTTTGGCGGCAGCTGTCCTTCCGGTGCTTTTAGGTTCTTGCAGTAAAAAAAACGTACAGTCCGACGCACCAGATTCAGAGACTGCCCTCCAGTCGTATGCCGGCTCTTCCGTAACGGAAAACGGTATAAAAATTGACTTTGATTTTACTGCGCTCAATGCAACGATGGTGTATTCGGAAGTGTTCAATATGCTTGTAGAACCGGCTCATTATAACGGGAAAAAAATACGTGTCCGGGGAACGTTCAGTTCATTTATTCCTAACGGAAAGACGGAACGTGCTTATATGGTTGTGGTGTCTGATGAACATGCCTGCTGTCAGCAGGGAATTGAATTTAAACTATCCGGAGTGTGTAGTTTTCCCAAAGATTATCCGCCGCTTGATTCGGAGATAGAGATTATCGGTACCTTTATCCTTACGCAGACGGAAGAAGGTTATGACTATTTTTACATTGCCTGTGATGAAATTACGGAACTGTAAGGCTTTTTGCAGGAACAGCAGGCGGCGCGGGAGGGATTACAAAAGTGCTTGAATGGCAGGCAGCAGATGAAAAATGATTATTTAGTTACAAAGCGCCCGATTGCAGCGCTTGCGGTTTTCTTTTTGCCGATAATGCTGGGAAACTTGTTTCAGCAGCTGTACAATCTTGTGGATGCGGCGATTGTAGGACAGTTTGTAAATGAAAAAGCTGTTGCGGCGGTTGGTGCGTGTCTTGCGTTTACGAATGTTTTTATTTTTATTGCAAACGGCGGCGGAATAGGTGCGTCAGTTATAGTCGGGCGTTTTTTCGGGGCAAAAGACTATGTAAAAATGAAAGTTGCCGTCAATACGACGTTCATTTCGTTTTTCATTCTTAGCGTCATTCTTGCCGTACTTGGACTTTTGTGCGGACGCCCGATTATGATGCTTTTAAAAACGCCGGACGACATTCTTGATATGACGGTAACGTACCTGAACATTTATTTTTTCGGACTGCCGTTTCTGTTTCTGTACAATGTGCTTGCCTCTCTTTTTAACGCGCTTGGAAAATCAAAATATCCGCTTTTATTCCTGCTGTTTTCATCCGTGCTGAACGTTGCGCTTGATATTCTGTTTGTAACGCAGTTTCATCTTGGCGTTGCTGGAGTTGCATGGGCAACACTCATTGCGCAGGGATTTTCAAGCCTTATTTCGTTCGCTGTATTTATGCGCCTTATCGTGCGTTTTCACATAGGAAGGACATCATTTTTTTCCAAAGACGAGCTTCTTCACATTACGCGCGTTGCCCTGCCGTCTATTTTCCAGCAGTGTACAATATCAATCGGACTTATGCTTATTCAGGCAGTTGTAAATCAGTTCGGCTCTCAGGCTCTTGCAGGATTTTCCGTTGGCTCGCGGATAGAGGCACTTGGAACTACGGCAATGGTTGCATCTGGAACGGCGCTTTCTACGTTCGTAGCGCAGAATATCGGTGCAGAAAAACCTGAGCGCGTGCAGAAAGGTTATGTTGCCGGAAACATAATTGTCCTGTGCGTGTGCACAGTCTATTTTCTTGTAATAAGGATTTTTAAGGCGCAGATTATATCGTTTTTTATAGGTCCAGGCGGTTCTTCCGTGGCTTACGAAACAGCAGAAGGCTTTTTGGATTATATGAGCGTCGTCCTGTGCCTGATGGGCTTTAAGCAGAACAGCGACGGAATTCTTCGCGGCTGCCGTGATATGACGCTTTTTACTGTGGCAAACGTAGTGAACATCGTAGTCCGCGTTCTTTTTTCTTCCCTTCTTGCGCCGGTCTACGGAATTTCTATGGTGTGGGTGTCAAATCCTGTGGGATGGGTTTTAAGCCTGATAATCTGCTACACTGAATATAAAACAGGAAAGTGGAAAAAAATCAACAGGCTGTCCAAAACGCCGGAAGCGAATTAGACAGCCTGATTAGTACGGCGGAAAATGCTATTTTATTTCTGCACTCGGCTTGAGGAGCTGCGCAATTTCCGTACGCTTCCAGCGGATTGCAGTCATATACGGCGTTTCGCCCGAAATATTCTTTACGTTCGTATCAAGTCCGTATGAAATAAGCTTGGCAACTGTGTCTGCGCTTGAACTTCTTGCCGCATAATGCAAGATCGTATTTCCCTGAATGTCAGACATTTTTCCCGCATATTTTACGATGTTTCCAAGAATAGCCTCGTTGTTTTTCTCCAGAGCAATCGAAGCCGGATTTTTGCCTTTCTTGTCTATCATAGTAAACGGATTTGCACCGTTTGCAAGAAGAATGGATGCATATTCCTTGTTGTTGTTTTCGATTGCAATGCCTAGAGGCGTGTATCCGTCGGAATTGCGCGTGTCAGAAGGATAACCGGCGCTTATGAGCATAGAAAGAGTGCGCGCCGGGCATTTATTTTTTATGATAATATGCACAGGTGTGTTTCCGTCGCTGTCTGCGATTGTAGTATCGTTTCCAAGGACGGCGCGCATAATTTCATCACCCTCGCGAAGGCTCAGGCTGAACGGAGTAGTACCGCTCTTGTCGCGCGAAAGCGGATTTCCGCCGGCGTTAAGTATCAGCGAAATAATCTGCTTGTCGCCGGAAAGCGCCGCTTCGTGATATGCGTTTCTTCCGTTTATTTCCTGAATTTGCGGATTTGCGCGGTATGAAAGAAGCAGTTTTATGACGTTTACGTTTTTTCCACGTACAGCATCCATTAATATTGTTCTTCCAGACGTATCGCTTATGTTCGGATTTGCGCCCTTATCAAGAAGCATTTTTGCAATATCGTATTTTCCGGCAAGAGCGGCTTCTGCAAGCGGTGATTTTCCGGAAACATTCTGTGGGTCAATTTCAACGCCAAGCGAAACAAGTTTCATTGCCGTGTTTATGTTTCCCCAGCGCACCGCAGTATGAAGCGGCGTACTTCCAAGGTTATCGCGCACATTTACGCGTGCACCCTGCGCAACAAGCTGGTCTATAATAGAAGGATTGTCGTTTTTGCACGCACTGAAAACAGGCGTTTCACCGTTTGCATTTTTTGCCTCCGGATTTGCGCCTTTCTGAATCATTGCGGAGATTGCACTTTCAAGACCCCATTCCGCCGCATAGTGAAGGGCAGTATTTCCGCTTCCGTCAGTAGCAACGATTGTCTGCGAAGTCAAAAGCCAGTCCATTACAGAACCGCCTGCATTGAGCGCAAGGCTAAGCGGAGATTTATTGCGCGTATTCGTTGCAAAAATATCTGCATTTTTTGCAAGCAGCAGTTCGCCAAGTTTCTGCCTGTTTTTAAGAACGGAAAGGTAAAGCGCAGTGTTTCCGTCTGCGTTGCGCACATTAACGTCGTCCGTAAGGCTGAGGATATACTGAATTTTATCAAGAGTTGCGTTCTGAATGATTGCAACGTTTAGCGGAGTGTTTCCGTCTGAATCCTGTGAGTTTACGTTGTTTTTGTTCACGATGATTTCAAGCAGGTTTTCACTTGATTTAAGCGCCATTGTAAGAGGCGTTTCGCCTTCTGTATTTTTTGTATTGATGTCTGCGCCGTTGTCTGCATAAAAACGGATGTGGTCGATGACATTGTTTTCGATTGCGATTGCAAGCGGAGTAACGCCTTCCTTATTGCGTGCGTTTATGTCTGCTCCGGCGCTTACAAGAGTTTTCAGAATATCAACAGGAACAGTCGTCATTGTTGCAGTGTGAAGTACAGTGTCGCCGTACATATCCTTTACGGAAATGTCAGCACCCTTGTTCAGAAGAAGCGAATACAGCTGGGCGCGCTGCTCTTCCGGCATAATAAGAAGGATTGGAGTTTTTCCAAGATTGTCCCGGGCATTCGGATCTGCGCTTGCCTGAAGCAGAAGCTGTGCAATTTCGTAACGTCCGTAGCGGACGGCTTCGTGCAATGGAGAAGCACCTGAACTGTCCTGAACGTTTGTAAGCGCATTGTTTTCAAGCAGATAGCGAATTACAGGTGTATGCCCGAAAATCGAAGCAATGTGAAGAGGAGTCTGTCCGTCGTCAAAACGGTAGTTTAAGTTTCTGTTCATTACGGCAGTCTGGAAATAGTCGTAGTCAGATTCAACCTGTTCTGCACCGTTCAATATGAGGGATGCCGCAATTTCTACGGATTCAATATCGGTGATTGACTGGAATGCAAGGTCAAGAGGCGTTTTTCCGTTTGCATCCGGAACAGAAAGAGGAATGTTCTTTTTTACGCAGTAATTTATTGCCTTTTCATTTTTTGTCTGTACAAAATAGTGAACGATATTCCGTCCGTCATCAATGTCGCGGAGTTCGCTTGTTTTTGTAGTAATGAAAATGTCGTAGTATGCGCTGTCGCGTTCAAAAGCCATATCCATTGCAGTAATGCCTTCGCTGTTCCGCGCAAAAATATTTGCACCAAAAGAAACAAGCACCTGTGCAGATTCCACGGAATTATGTTCGATGGCAACGTGAAGCGGTGTCTGGCTCTGATAATTTTTCAGGTCGATGTCTGCCTTTTTAATGATAAGGAACGTTACTAAATCAGAATCGTTTATTGCGGCTGCAAGATGCAGGGCGGTGTTTCCGTCTGAATCAATCTCGTTTATGTCGTATTTTGTCGTGAAGCGGTCTTTTGCTTCATCTATTCTTCCTTCCTGTATAAGTTGATGCAGGGAGGCTTCCTTTTTAGGAGTTGAGCTGCATCCTGCCGTAAAAATGAAAAAAAAGACGCTGATTACAAGAGCAATAGAAAATTTTTTATTCATAATTCCCCTCGGAAAAAGATATACTACTTTCAGTATCGGAATTTAGGTCGTTCCGTTTAGTTTTTTTTTGCATTACTTTCTGTAATTTCGTTTTCTGAACGTTGAACAGTTTATTTCAAGCTATTATAATTTCCGCGGAACTTTTCCTTACATTATCTATATATGGAGAATCAGAAGAGAATGAATCTAATTTATGGTATCAAAGACAAACCGGGCTTTGGAAAAACTGTGCTGTTTGCATTGCAGCAGCTTCTTGCCATTATGGCAGCAACAATTGCCGTTCCTGCAATCGTAGGACACGGACTGACAGCTTCTGCGGCGCTGTTTGGTGCCGGAGTAGGAACTTTTGTGTATCTTGTGTTCACAAAAAGCTCTAGCCCGGTATTTTTGGGAAGCTCATTTGCATTTATCGGCTCAATGTTCAGTGCGTTTGCCGGTGCAGAAACGCTTGGTCTTGCACAGGCAGCTGGATACTGGGGACTTATTATCGGTGCCCTGATGGCAGGAATCGTATATATTGTAATTGCGCTTGTCGTAAAATTTTGCGGAGTAAAATGGATTGACCGCCTTATGCCACCTGTCATCATCGGACCTACAGTTGCAATAATCGGACTGAGCCTTTCCGGTAATGCGGTAGGTGATCTTATGAAATCAAGCGTTGAGGGTGGAAGTACATACGTTGCCCTTATCTGCGGACTTTTCACCCTTGCCGTTACCATGCTTTGTTCCACATACGGAAAGAAAGTCGGAAAACTTATTCCGTTCATTATCGGCATTTTTGCAGGATACGTTCTTGCATCCCTGTTTGCGCTTATCGGAAAACTTACAGGAAACGCAAGCCTTACGGTCATCAACTACAGCGCACTTACATCCCTTGACTTTACATCTTTCAGCGGCTATATTTCCCTTCCTAAATTTACGTTTCTGCTTGGCGGCACAGAAGGATTAAAAGCCGTAACAGGAAAGTATCTTTTGACTTTGTTTACTGCGTATGTTCCTGTTGCATTTGTAGTTTTTGCAGAACATCTTGCAGACCACAAAAATCTTTCTGCCATTGTAGGAACTAATCTGCTTGAAGAACCAGGACTTACGCGTACGCTGCTTGGAGACGGTGTAGGAACAATGATAAGCACTGCATTCGGCGGATGTCCGAATACAACGTACGGCGAATCAATCGGCTGCGTTGCAATTACGCGGAATGCCTCTACCGTTTCAATCTGGGGATGTGCTTCAATCTGTATTATCTTCTCTTTAATCAGTCCGCTTGTTGCTCTTCTTGAAACGATTCCATCCTGCGTTATGGGTGGTGTTTGCGTGGCTCTTTACGGATTTATCGCAGTTTCCGGCTTTAAGATGTTCCAGCAGGTAGACTTGAACAAGAACAAAAACCTGTTTGTTGCTTCCGTGATTTTCATTACAGGTGTAGGCGGAATGGTTGTAAGGTTCGGTGCAGTTGAAATAAGAACAGTTGCATGTGCACTGATTCTTGGAATACTTACGAACATTATGCTTTCCGGCGAAAAAGACGAATAGTTTTTCGTGCAGGTAGAATAGATAATTTTACGCAAAAAACTCCCGGTTCGGTAAAAAATTACGCCGTTCCGGGAGTTTTTTTTTACAAAAGTTCTTCGATTTTGGAAATGATATCTTCGTCAGCAGGAAGCCATTTTACGGAGTGCAGTTCCGACGCGGAAAGCCAGCGCGCGTTTTCGTGTTCAAGGAGCGTGAGAGTGCCTTAAATAATACTGCACGCAAAGCACTGCATTGAAAGATGGAACGAAGGATAGTCGTATTCCACTGAACAGATTTTTTTGCCGGCTGAAATTTCTGCTGTAAGTTCTTCGCGGATTTCGCGCACAAGGGCAGCTTCTGGCGTTTCGCCTTTTTCGATTTTTCCGCCGGGAAATTCCCACCAGCCTTTCCATTCGCCGTAGCAGCGCTGTGTTGCAAAAACCTGTTTTGTGCCGTCCGTGTCCGTGCGGAAGATGACGGCGGCTGATACGAAAATGTGCTTTTGCGGTTGATTTGAAGTCTGCTGATTTTCTGACATTGTTTGCCTCCGTAAAAATTATTATGGTCACGCAGATTAATCTTCCTGCAAGCGACCGGGGTTTTTAGGGGGTGTCCCCCCCTTAGGCGAAGGGGTAGTTCGTTCGCTATCGCTCACTACCGAGTTTTCTTCGAAAACTCGCATCAGGGCAACGGGTACGAATGAGCGGGTTTTCAGTAAGCTTCCTATATTTAATTGCCTTTGATTTCAAGATAGGGTTCCCATTCTTCGTCGAGCCACTGGATTATCCGGTCTTTTGTGCGTTCGATTTTCTGGTTTTTGTTTTTGCCGCGGATTGCACATTCCCAGACGATGCAGACGCGCCAGCACTGTTCCTGATAGTATTTGAGGTTTTCAGCGTCGCGCGCTTTGTTCCGCTGAAATTTTTTCTGCCAGAAACTCTGGTTTGATTTTGGGAAAACGAAATAGCGGCATCCTTCGTGGGCGTGCCAGAAACAGCCGTTTATAAAAATGACGGCATAGTAATGCGGAAGAATTATGTCCGGCTTTCCGGGGTAGCGTTTGTCGCAGATTCTGTACCTGAACCCTTCCTTGTGGAGTGCCTTTCTGATTGCTTTTTCGGGAGATGTGTCTTTTGAGCGGATGCAGGACATATTTTTATGGCGCTGCTGGGGATTCAGGGTGTCCATAGTTTTATGATACTATGAAAAACGGAGTTTGAATATTGCGGGGGACTGACCTTAGATATTGTTGTGCATGTCATGTGCTATTTTGTTATTTTTCACAACCATTTACCATTCTTATTTTTTTGTATCTGCTCCGTATATTCGCAATATGGATAATTCGTACAGCCGACAAACCAATGATTGTTTTTTCCTTTGCGTTTTACAAGAAAGCCACCGCAGGAAGGACATTTTTTAGGATTCAATAAAATTGTTGCATCTCGCAAAGAATATTTACATCTTGGAAAGTTCGAGCAACCAACAAAATATTTTCCTTCGTGCGATACTTTATAAAGAGTTCCACTTTTACAAAGCGGGCATTGCGTTTGTGCAGTCGTTTCAACTTTTTTTATTCCGATAAAACAGACAGAATTCGACTCTATAAATTCTTTAAAGAACGGAGATGGATTTTTATTGTCGGTCAAAACAAAAGTTCTATTCCGCGTTCTTGTAATAGCAACATAGAAAAGACGGCGTTCTTCTGCAAATTTGTAGTTTTCCGCATTCGTAAGAACAAGATTCAAAACTTTGTCGTCAGCAATCTGATTAGGGAAACCAAGCTTGTCGTTTTTAAAGTTCAGCAAAATGACATTATCTGCTTCCAAACCTTTTGATTTGTGAACAGAAAGAAAATCTATCTGTACTTCTGGAGCTGGTATATACTCAATGTATTCTTTCCGATTGTTCGTGTAGATTTTAAACAATCCTGATTTTTTCAAGATTTCTTTTTCATAGTTTGTTCTGCCAAGTATCAATATAGAAGAATTAACTCCAAATTCGGATATAATTTTATTAACAGCGAACTGCAACGTTTTGCAAGGATCTTCATTATATCCCCAAAATACAAGCGGGTAATCAAGATTTTTATCCGAATGTAAATCTTTTTTTAACTGCAATGGATTCTGCAAAACAAAATGAGAGGCTTCATCAATAAGGTTTTGTGAATTTCTGTAAGTTTTTTCGATTTTAAGAATTTTTGTATAACCAAAATATTTTTCAAAATCGGTAAAAAGTGAAATATCGCTTCCCGCAAAGCGATAAATTGCCTGCCAGTCATCGCCGACACAAAAAAGTTTTGCCTGCGATTTCTCTACAATTGCCTTTAATAAATTGAAGCGTGATTTTGAAATGTCTTGATATTCGTCTACAATTACATATTTGTAGGGAGTAATCTCACATCCTGTTTCTACTTTATCGGCGGCAAGATTTATCATGTCAGAAAAATCTATTGCATTCTGAGCAGAAAGATAATTCTGATATTCTGTGAGAATGACTTTGATTATATCCAAAAACAACGAAGTTCGTTCGCATAAAAAATCATTTGGTTCTGAATTACAATAATTTTTCTTCAATACTTCGATTTGCTCAATCTTGTAATTATTGGATTTAAAAAGATTGATAAAAGTACAGCACAGATTCATAAACTCTGAGAAATATTTGTTGCTTTTACTTGCATAGACTGTATTGAACACATCAGAAAAATCTCTCGGTTTTAATGTAATGCCATTGGCGGACAAGATTTCTTCAAGTTTTTTGAGCAGAACTCCTTCTGAACTGTAATATGAATATGTTTCAATTAGTTTTGTGTTGTGTTCTTCGTGAAAAGCACGCTTCCAGTAAATATCGTCCAGATATTTTTTCTCTTCTACTGGCGAAAGCCATGGAACGGTGAAATCTTTTGAAACCCCAAAATGCTCAAGATAAATGTCATAATCGCAAAGGTAAAAATCGGGGTGGTAAGCTTTCCTGTTTGGATCATTGCTTTCAAACGGATATAGTTTTTCATATTCGTATTTTATGCCGTTCATAAAAAGAAAGTTTGCGATTTTTGTTTCTTCAAGGCTCTTTACCTGCTCGTTGTTCAGAGTTTTAAATGCTTTTGCTTTTTCTGCTCCTGTTTCATGGATATATTTTTCCCTTTCATATTTTGATTTTAAGGTTTCAAGATCTGCGTTTTTTTCTTCTTCGTATAATTCGCCAAGAGAACTGTGTTTTTCCATATCCTCTGGAATTTCAAGAAAGTATGCAAAATATTCTGTAAGTGCCTTTACAATCTCGGGATGATTTACAATCTCGTTTTCAAAGAAATTGTGAATGAATTGCGTGAGGGCATTTTCGTCCGCAACTTCAGGTCTTTTGCCGTCTGCATTTTTTATAATATCAAGCCCAAGTTTGTGAAAAGTTGTGGCAACAGCAGGAATGTTAAGTTTGTTTTGTATTCGCTCTGTCATTTCCTCTGCGGATTTTTTTGTAAACGAAATCAAAAGAATTTCATTTGGGTTTATTTTTTTTACTTCGCAAAGATATTTTACTTTTGCTGAAATCGTAAGTGTTTTTCCGCTTCCTGCACCTGCAAGAACTAAAATTCTGTTTTCATCTGTTATAACTGCTGTTCGTTGTTGTTCGTCCAATGATTTGCCGTCAATATTTGAAAATAATGACTCGTATTTTGTTGATTCATTTTGAATGAACTGATTGTTGGCTGTTTCAAAATAATTGTGCAACGAATGATAGACTGTTTTGAACCGTTCAATTTCAGAAAACTCATCATCTTCTTTGCGAACATCTGCGGAAATTAATTTTTGATAGAGGGATTGCCATTTTTCGATAAAGGAAACGCTGTTTGAATGTGTAACATACTGCTTTTCAAGGTTAAAAAGTTCTGTATAGAAGTTTTCGACAGATTTTAAGATTTGTGAAAGAGTTTCCTTTCTTCTAATTTCTGCATTCAGACTGACAATTTCATTATGAAGATTTGAGTAAGTTTTTCTAAAATGCTCGATTTCTTCTGCAAAACCATCTTTCTTTGAGATGCGATATTTTGAAAGTTCGGAATAAAATGCTTGCCATTTTTCTGCAAATTCAGTTTCTGAAACCTCTGAGATATAGTGCTTCTTTAATTCAAAATATTCTGCAAAAAAGATTCTGATTTGTTCTTGAAAATAGGCAAGCTTTTCTTCAAGCTCCCTTTCCAATCGTTTTTTGCGTTTTGCATAAAGTATTGAGAAAAATATTGATAAAATGACGACAACAACCGCTATTGATATTAGCAGGGTAGATGAAATCATAAGTTAAAACACTTCGTCCTGCTCGTCTTCTACAGCACTTGCATTTTTAAAGTAGTAATACAAAACTAATTGACCTGTACCGTCATAAAATCCACTTGAAACAGTACATTCCAATGCAACTGATTTAAGTTCATCTGAAAGGGCAGAATTATATCCCCAAACAGCAGATAGTTCACGAGAACCTTCTCTTAGAGAATAAAACCAATACTCATCTTGTTGATGGTATGAATCGGAAGCGTTACTGTATTTATCTGTAACTTTTGGTTTCCCATATGTTTTTGCAATTCTGTCTTTAAGCGAGTTAAATGAATTTTTTAGTTCGGTGCCAAATTTGTTAGTTGTGATTGGAGAAGAAATTGCTCGTATTTGATATAATCCAGTTTTTTCATTTACATATACTGCATAACAATCAAATAATGGATGACTTTTAGTAGGTTTTATTAGATAAATATCGTCTTTTACCAAGGAAGGTTCTTCTTTGCATTGTTCGGTTATTTCTTCAACTGTCATTCCCATTTTTAGACCAAAAGGAGCGGCATATATAAAAGTCGAAATAATTCCAAAAATCATTACTAAAAATAATTTTCTCATTTTATCCTCCTGTGCCCCATTGCGAGCATCATCCTAACACAAATCACACATATCCTGTATAAATTTCTTATACAGTTTTTTGTCCGTATAAGATTCATAACGAGTTAGTTTCTTCTACTTTATTATAAATTATCAGATTTTTCTACGGATATCTCTAATCTTGCATTCTATCAATTGATTTCCGTGTGCAAAAATAAAAATTTATTGTTTTTTATGGCGTTCTATGTTATTATATAATAAAGAATTAGACTTTGTATTTTTGCAAAAATCTGTAAACAGTCTGTTTACAGGCTGTAAATAGACTGTTTACAACATGAAAACAGACTGTTTACAAGGCGTAAAAAGCCTGTTTTCCGAATATTTGTTCAAGATAAAGATAATTTTTGCTCAAGATGAAAATAAATTTTGTTCTTGATGAAATATTTTTTTGTCCGTGCATTTGGGCATGCTAATACGTTTTTGTCATCCCGAACTTGCAGCTTTTTTTCTAACTTTCACTTTTTATAGAAAATTCTCCCCAAAAATGTTAAACTTCAACTAAAAGTCAGGCAAAAAAAAACAAGCGGAGATTACAATGTTTCAAAAATCAATAATCTAAAAATATCTTGCAAAACTGATTATGGTTACTATATATCTGATGAAGCAAAAAATATTGATGAAGAAATATTTTTTTATTTACCAAAAGAATTGTTTATTCTAAGAGAAGACAAAATAAAAGATATTATTGAGAAAAAATGGAACTTTACACACAGCGTTTGATTTTACGGCGCTGGAACGAAAACGATGCTGAAAATTTATTTGAATACGCAAAAGACCCTGATGTCGGCCCGATTGCAGGTTGGCCGCCGCACAAAAGTGTTTCGGAAAGTCTTGAAGTTATAAAAAATATTTTGTGCTGTTCTGCGTGTTTTGCAATCTGCTTAAAGCCTCGCAATCTTGCAATCGGCTGTATTGAACTTAAGCTGAACGGAACTACTGATATGACTGACCGCGATGACGAATGTGAACTGGGGTTTTGGCTTGGAAAAAAGTTTTGGGGTCAGGGGATTATGAGCGAAGCCGGAGCTGAAATTATCCGCTATGGTTTTGAAAATTTACAGATGAAAAAAATCTGGTGCGCTTATTACGACGGAAACTTAAAATCAAAGCGGGTTCAGGAAAAACTCGGGTTTGTCTATCACAGCACATGCGATTCAGTCCCTGTTCCGCTGATGAACGAAACAAGAATCGGGCATAAGAATGTTCTTACAAGAGAGCTGTGGGAAGAAAATTTCCTGCACAATCCCCCATTAACACCTTGCGGAGAATAACTTTCTAATCTCCGCAAAAAATAGGTAAAATATGCGGAGAATAACTTGATAATCTCCGCAAGGAATGTTATTCTTCTGGTATGGCTTATTTATGGCAAAATGCAGGCTGGCCGGATTTTTTCTGGGATAATTCAAAGCTCTTGAATCCGCTTCTGGAACTTCATTCCAATCAGGGAATTCTGGAAGGGCAGATGCGGCTTATGGGATTTTCCGTTCAGTCTGAATCGGCTATAAACAGGTTTACTCAGGAAATCAAGAATTCGTTTGAAATCGAAGGCGTAAATCTTGATGAGTCAAGCCTGCGTTCTTCTGTTGCACGAACTTTGGGGTTGGAAAATATTATTCTTGCAAAAGGCGGTCAGCTTGACAAAAACCGGCCGCATATAAATTCGATTGTCGAAGTAATAACGGATGCCGTTCATAACTGCAATGCGCCGCTCTCTCAGGAGAGGCTTTTCAGCTGGCACAAAAAACTGTTCGGAAATCCGTCGGGAAACGAAAGTTTTAACGGGCTTTACAAAATTCACGTAGGGGAATATCGGACTGACTGCAACGGACCTATGCGCGTCATAAGCGGTTTTGGCAGGAACGAGCAGGTTCACTTTGAAGCGCCGCCTGCCGGAATTCTGCAAAAAGAAATGGCGCGGTTTTTTGACTGGTTCAATTTTGACTCGGAGGAACAGAATTTGAGTTCCGTAATAAAGAGCGCGGTTGCACATTTGTATTTTGTGGAGCTTCACCCGTTTGAGGACGGAAACGGCCGCCTTGCCAGAGTGATTGCGGATATGGCACTTTGCCGCGGTGATAAAAATTCAGCGCATACAGACCATCTTTACAGTATGAGTTCTCAGTTGTGCCGGGAGCGAAAAGAATATTACGAAATGCTCCATTATATAGAAACGAGCGGTTCGCTTGACATAACTCAGTGGCTTTTGTGGTATTCCGGCTGTATGAACCGTGCGGTTCTGTCTGTTATTTCGGAACTTGAACAGACTCAAAAGCGCAGGGAATTCTGGGCAAAAGCTGATTCGTTCGGAATAAATGAACGCCAGCGGAAAATTCTTGGAATGCTGCTGAATGATTTTGAAGGAAATTTGACTTCGCAAAAATATGCAAAAATCTGCAAGTGCTCGCAGGATACGGCAAACCGCGATATAAGCAGGCTTATCAAAGCAGACATTCTTGCAAAAACAGAAGCCGGCGGAAGAAGCACGTGCTATAAATTGAAATAATGTGAATAATGTTTGTGCAATTCCATAAACGTAAAAACGGACAAAGAACTCCGTCTTATAGAAAAAATCCCTCTTCTGCAATAAATATCACTATGAAACTTTTAATTGTAATTGATATGCAGAACGATTTTATTGACGGAGCACTTGGAACAAAAGCTGGTGTTGGCGGTTCCAGCCTTTCAAAGAAAACCGAAGAAATTACCCTTTTGGATGTCTACAAGGCAGTGAGCGAAGAAGAAGATACTGACCGTTCTGTGTTCAATTTTCACTCAAACCCAAATCCAAAATGCCCTGTTGGAAGCAAGATTCATGCAGTTCTAGACCAACCATTAGATAATGCCCAAAAGGCTTTGGAAGAAGAATTGAAAAAAACAACAATTAAGGATTTGATGGGAAAGCTATAATCTAGTGTCCTATCATCGTATTTGCCCGGTATTCTGCATTCAGCTGGGAAATCTCTTTTTTACCGTCTATATACTGCTGATAGTCAATTTCCATGCCGCCACAGGCACAGCACATGGAACAGTCGCTTCCGCAGCCAAGAGCATCGGCAACGATTTTTTCTCGTTCTTCCTTTGTTGTGTCTTTTATCAAAATACTTCTCATTGACTGCCAGCCCCCTTGATTGTATTATAAACCAATCTGAGTAATAGGTAAACAAGGATATTTAGATATATGATAAATAAAAAAGTTTTAGAATTCCTCAAAGCTAAGGGATACGCAGACAGACTTACAGAACACAAAGAAACAATCGACACCGTAGAACATGCAGCACAGCAGATTGGCTGTTCTGAGGCAGAGATTGCAAAGACACTCTCATTTATTGTGGATGAAAAACCTGTTATCGTGGTAATGGCAGGTGACGGCCTTGTAAACTACTCAAAGTTTAAGGCACAGTTTCACGTAAAGCCCAGCATGATTGCCCGCGACCAGGTTGAAGCAATTACCGGCTTTGCTCCCGGCGGAGTCTGTCCTTTCAATGTTCCAAAAGAAATCCCCGTATGGCTCGATGTTTCAATGAAGAGATTTGAATATGTTCATCCAGCAGGCGGAAACTCATTTACTTCGGTAAAACTAACTCCCTCCGAACTGGAAGAAGTATCAGGCGCCACCGGCTGGTGTTATGTCTGTAAGGGCTGGAAAGAATAGATTCGGACTTGGAGTTTCCGCATTTGATCTTTTGCTAACTTATCAATGCAAAAGTATCTGCTACAAGTTTTACAAAAGCTTTTGTCTGCTCATCTTCAGTATGCTCAAAATTAAGTATAAAACCTTCAGTTTGCAGCTTATACCTTTCAAGTTCTGTTTTTTCAAATTCTGTTTTAACCGGAATAATTGTATTTACTTGAGCTTTTTTTCTTAGATCCATTAAACTAAAAGCAACAGATTTTGAATATCTTTTAAGATATCTCTTTGCTTCAGGTGACAAACTTGGATTGTATTTTATTGGCTTATTTTTCTTATATGCTTTTCTAAAACCTTCCCAAATCTTGATCATTTGGTTAGCTTCTGAATTGAACAATCTGTAATCCATGTCTCCTGGCAAAATAGTTCTAATAAACTCTTCAGCAAGTTTCAATTGTTCTAACTTAGCCATATTATCCTCCCATAAAAAGTCAAGAAGATTGTTTCAACAATCGATTGACTTTATCGTATAACGACCGGCAATTTATCTTTTACAGATATTTTTAAAGGTAAAGTATCATTTATGATACGCTGGGATTGACTAACAAGACTTAAAGTTTTTTCCAGGAGTTCTGGATTTTCGATATAACATTTCTGCCCGAATATTGCAGTAATAATACACATTGCCTTTTGCTTTAAGTTCTCATTTTCGATTGCGTCTTGAGTTTCATCCCCTACTTTGTTATAACCATCTGACATAATTTGTTCATTATAAGAATCTAAATCGCTTTTATAATTTGAATAGGCAGAACTAAGAGCTTCTAATATTTCTGTTTTAACATCTTTAAAAAACAATATATAATCAAGAAAAGATTGTAACTCTTCTATAAACCTAGATAAGCTTTCATTGAGGTTTGATACTTTAAATCTATAAACTTGATTTTTCTGATTTCTGATATTAGAAAGTAATTCTTCTAAAGTTCCTGTCATTTCGTTTATTTCATCATCAGAAACTGAGAGCTTATTTTCGTAATATAGAGCTTTCAATACTTTTATTGCAGCTTTAGTATTCTCACCTAATACCGTAAAGATACCATAGTTTACTTTCAATAATGCAGCTGGTTCAATTTGTCTGTATTCATTAATGAATATTCGAATAATATCCGGGAAATGATTTTTTTCATATTCTTTTTGTTCATAAGAATTGAGTACATAATCATAATAAGTCTTCGAATTTATAAGAATTTCCAATAGATAGTTGATTCTTTCTAAACCAGTGTAACCACTTAATTCGTGTAATTGAAAATTATCTAACATAATCAATCGCTCCTTATAAAACTCCGTGTTCAGAGGCGGTGCAGAAAGTACCTTCTTTTATTTTTTCCACACTAATTTTCAGGCTTCTTGCAACTCTTTTTCTACGATCGTCCTTTACTTTTTTATACAGAGGAAATGCGTCTTCTAAAATCCCGTTTTCAATTTTTTGAGCAAGCTTCCAGAGTTTTTTTATCTGTTGTACGACTGCATCCTTTTCCGGAGTTCGTTTAACTTCGAGAATTTCATCATAATATTCATTAGGCGGAGCACCAAAAATACTATTTCCGGTAATAAGCTTTTTGCCAAACCGTATGCTCGCCTCATTGTATATACGATCGTCATAGGGATCATTTAATCGGTCTGAAAGGGAATCTATCTCTTCCTGATTTTCCCTATAAAATTCCTGGAGCTTTGTTACTACAGAAAGTTCCTTACCGTAGACTATGTCTTTCCGCTCCCCTTTATATTTTTTCCCTTTATATGTCTCTCTGGGAAGAAGTATTTTTCGGTATAGACCGTTGTCATAGACTCGTATTATAAATTCTCCACCTTCTACTAACCCCTTAAGCCGCCGTTCATAGATGACTTCAAAAAGATCATCCTTTACACTTTCGATTTTTCCTTCCTTAATAGCAGTTGCCTTTTCCAATCGGGTTTCATTGACAATCTTAATACATTCGGAACAGCAGCGTTTGTTTTCTCCAAAGGCCATTTTTTCCTCTTCAGCTGTCCAGATGCCCCAGGTTGAATTACCATAGTCTGTGTATTCTTTTCCGCAGATGCAGCAATTTCCTGTTTCCGTAATATGACCTAATCTATCGTATTCTTCTTTAGTCATGATGTCACCTCTTATATTTCCAATACAAAAAAGCAGAGCTTATACCAATTTGCACAGGCTGAAATTCTCCACAGTCTGCACTTCTCTAAGCCCTGCAATTTTTTAATCAATACATTCATCACAACAGCTGTTTATCTGTCTTTAAAAATACTTTTCTGCCTGCTTTAAACCATCAGCTAAATACTCTTCTTCAATACTGTGATGCCCCTTTATTAAAATGCTGTTTTGATAAAAATCTTCTTTATATTGGAATAATTTATCAAATGAATCTTTGAAATGAAATAATTCATCGTCCTTTGCAAAAATGCCAAAACTTCTTCTTTTTTGTTCTTCTGGAATGTCTTTATATTTTTCCATTTCACGAAAGTCTGCCAATACTTTATCTGAAAGAATTATGGGATTACCAGTTGACCGGTCTCTAAGTTTTGGAATCTCAATAGAAGGATATAAACACGGATTTATTACAAGTTTGTCTATTATCTCTTCATATTGAAGAACATAAAAAGCTCCAAGGGAGGCTCCAATTAACAAATCAACTTTTTCACTCTTACAATAGTCCCTGATAAGACACTGAGTTTTTTTTACATCAGTGTGCAAATCTGGAAAAGGTATTGAATGAATGTTCCATTTTGTGAGAGTCTTTTTTAGCGTTTCAAAAGTTCCGCCCTTTGGATTTCCCATAAAGCCGTGAATGTACAAAGCGTTTTTCTTCATAATTATTTCTCTATATAATCGCGTAATGATAATCCCCGACGACGATTTCTTAATCTTTTCAATGCTTTTTTTTCTATTTCTGCTATTCTTTCAGCAGATGCTTTCTGAAACCACTCATATTCTTTCTTAAACTGCTCAAGTTCTTCCGGAGTCATATTTTCAAAATCAGGATAATCTCTCAGCCTCAATACCTCCATCTGCAAAGGCTCAAGATTGATTTGTTCCATAAGCTTACCTGAAATCCATATTTGAAAGAGGGAGGTATAGACAGTTGCAAAGCTTCTTATTTCAAATTTTGCAAAATAGCCCATTTGCTTCATATCATCTGTTTTCAGGTCGATGGAATTTTGCCCGATAAAACTTGTTAACTTTTTATTAGAAAGAATCATTTTTCCAGAGTCTTGATTCTGCCTGCAACTTACCCTAATAAATGCCTTCTCAAAATTTACAGCAAAAACCGTGGTAAAATAATACTGCGGATCATGACGAATTAGCCCAAGGTTATCAGACCTCTTGTCTGTAAATAAAAAGAACCTTTCTCCATTCAGCATGGAAGAATAGACTTTATCCTCGCTGTTGATTTTTCCTGAGCCGCTATTGCTGTCAACAAGGCTTTCAAATTCTTCCGTAATATTCACTTCCTGAATTTTAAAAGAACAGTTGCTTATGTTTTCTATTTCCGGAGAACACAGGGTTTCTCTAAGAACATCAGAAAGGAAATCCTTAAAGAGTTCATTTTTCTTTTGCCTGTCCTCAACCGGATGAACCTTATCCTGTAAAAGGTTTTCCTGATTAGAAAAATCTAAAGAAGTATTTGAATCTGACATAATTTTTACCCCCTATATAATAAATACAAGAAAGGTGTTTTTTTTAAGTAAAATTCTTTAAAAAAATGCAATTTTTTTTTACTGCCGGCTTTTTATGATTTCATAGGTTGATACAGCATAAATCAAAAGCAGAATTCCATTGATAATTATATATGGAGCAAGTTTTATTTTCGTAAATGTAAATACGAGGTTCGAAATTAAAAAGACTACAAAAAAGATTGAAGACAGAGCCTGTATATTAATTCCACCCGCTCTGCCCTTTGTCGAAACTGCCAGTATTCCGATTAAAGAAAGAGCCATGCAGATTCCGCTCCCAAATGTTATAAGCCAGACAAAGCCTTCTCCTGAATTTATGGCGTAAAAACCATAACCAATTAATCCCGCAATCAAAACTGCAATTACTGATAAAAATACATTAAACTTCATTTTTTTCCCCTATTGATTGATTAATTAAAGCTGTGGTGGCACTGGAGGAACAGACGGAACCGAGCCCGCAAACAGACCTGCAAGTTCTGGAATACTTCCCGCTGCCTGCCAGTTTGCCATTCCACTTTTCCAGACAAGACTCTCTTTTGTAAACTGACCATTCGCCGCCATTGTAGATAAAACAGAAATTGTGTAAGGACCTGTCGAAGTCCCGTTTACAGCCAGATGATAACTGTCATTTCCCGGAACCGGCGGTACATTCTGAGCCTGTGGCGGCACCTGCTGATTCATTCCGTTCATCATGCCGCCAACCATACCTGCCATGTTCTGCCCAATTGCGCTTCCCATTGCCATTCCTGCCATCATTCCTGCCGGGTTCATTCCACCGCCATTTCCAAGATTGATTCCCATAGCACCGTTTGCACCCATTTTGCCAAAAGCATTTGCGCCCGCAATTCCAACCTCTGCCTGTTTTTCAAGCTGGAACGCAGAAAGATTTGCAGTTTCATTCTGAAGACGCTGTGCCTGAGCCATGCTTTCACGCTGAATGCGCAGGGTTTCTTCCATGTTTGTGAGGTTTGCATTGGTCTGACGCTGAATTGTCTGACTTGTAATATCCTGAGTAACGGCTTTGAGATTGTGGTATCCATCAGAAGTTTTATCAATATCGATTGCATCTATATCAACTGAACTTACTGTTACACCAAACTCATTCTGTAAACGTTTTTTTAGAGATTCTTCAACTACATCGTTAATTTCTGTAAGTTTACGCTCAAGCTGAATTACAGGAATTCCTTTTTCTGCCGGAATATTTGAGACAACGCCCTTTACATATTTTGTTACAGCAGATTTTATCTGAGATTTAAAATCTTCCAGGTCAAAATTTATCAGACGATGAAGTTTAATGAACTCCTTGTAATCTGTGATTTTAAACCGAATGTCTCCTCGAACAGCCACAGGAACTGCATAATCAAGAAAACGGGGATCTGCAACATCAAAAAATGGAACGGCAAATCTTGTTTGAATCAGACCTGCAAGATTGATAAAGTAGATTTCTGCCTGAAAAGGACTTGCCCCGCCAAAAGCCGCCCCTACAATACCTGAAAGAACTGGGAAGTTTCCTGTTTTTATTGTCTGATCAAAAGGACCTTCAATAAAATCTTGATTACCCTTTTCTCCCGGATATACAAAAACCGCAACTTCGCCGTCCTTTACCCTAAGGCTTGAACCATAGCGGATTGCATTTTCTTTTTTAGTTGAATTTACATCCTCTCCAACCGGCCGCCATTTCCAGATTAAATATTCTTTTTCATCACAGCGGATTACATCCATCAATCCGCCTTCGTTTTTTTTATTGAACAAGCCCATTAGTTTTTTCCTCAACAAATATAGATAAATCATTAGTAAACTTTTCTTTTATATCGTTTTTTAAAACATTAAATCTATGATTAGAAGCTTTAGTGTCGTATTCACGAACAAAATTCATTTCAACAGAAGGTACGATATAAATATCAGGGATTACTGTTATATCTTCAAACTTGCCTTTATAATCCACGAAAATATAGTAATGATTTTTATCTTTTAAATTCTCTTTATATTTTTTATTCAAAGGGAAAGAATTTGAACCACCCTTTACATCAATAGTTAAAGCTTCGCTTCCCTTTTGAACTATAATGTCTACCTTTTTTGTGTTTCCAAATGACATAAATGCATTTGCTCCAACTCTTTGAAGAAGGCTAAGTACATAAAGTTCAGATGCAAAACCGGTTCTTTGAGCGTCTTTTCGATTCTTCTTCATAATTATCTAATCTTATACTCCTTTTTTATCAGTTTGATTTGTTCTTGAGCATTTTTATCATTCATAAAGACAAGTTTTGATTTAGTAAGAGTCTGACGGATTTTTGTTTTCCAAACTTTATTCCATAATGCTGTCTTTTTACCTTCCTTTGTAAACATATTGCTTCCAGGCTGAATTTGAGAACAGGAAAGCATCAAAAATTCGATTACCGATTCTTTTGTGTTTGGAACTATAAATGTTTCAATTAAATTCCGCTTTTTTTGTTCTTCCTGGGTTAATGGCGGGCGCATAATTACACCAATAAAAATTAAAATGAAACCTCCTAGAAAAAGAGGACTTCCAGAATCCATATGTAATTCTTCTGGGGTAATTCCAAAAAGAAACATTCCTGCTGCTAACACAAACAAAAGTATTTTTCCTATTCCAAAATACTCTTTTTTATCTCTATCATCACTTGATTCATATCCTCCTGATAAATCTGATAAGCGATTAAAAAAATCTTTCACAGAACTCTCAACTTTTCTTCCTGAAAGTTCTCGATTACACTCTGGGCAAGTTATAGCAAAAGAATCAGAAATCCTTGCATTACACCATGGACACCTCTTCTCAACTCCTACATAGGTAACCTTTCTTTTTGTGTCATCTGCAACATTCTCATTTATTCCAGGGATTGGCGGAGTCTGTGTTCCAGAAATCGGAGCTCCGCATGTATCACAAAACTTTGCATCATCATTTAACTGCTTACCGCAGTTTGTACAAAACTTCATTTTTCCACCTCAATTTTCAAAAAAATTACTTCTTCTTTCCAAATATGCCAAAGCCTTTAGAAATGCCGGCAAACGACTTTTTCATCTGATCTGCAAGCTGATTTTTCATTTCATTCATAGGCTCGGCCATCGTATCTTTTACCATATCTCCCATTTCTGAAAAGGCATCTTTTATTGGAGCGGCAATGTCTTCTTTAATCTGTTCTGTTGCAGTAAGCTGACCATTTGCTTTTCTGTTTTCATAATCTTCTTTTTTTTCTGCCGCAGCTTTTTCTGCGAGGCTCTTACATTTTGCCGAGCAGTAATGTTTGGTCGAAAGACTTACAACGCGCTTTACAATACCAAATCCCATCTGCTCAACAAATCCGCCGTTCATATCATTTTTAATATAAGCGCCACACCAATCACAATAAATATCACCTGTCTGAGATGTTTTCATTTTGTTTAAGAAACCCATAATTCACCTTCCAATGCTTTGATTTTTTTCGTTCCCTTCGGAATGCCTTCAATTCTACCACATGGCCTAAAAATTCCTTTGAGAAAACTTCCTAATAAAAATGGCAAATTTTTTAGGAAAATTTCCCAAAGATAAAATTGCGATTTGTTGTATACTGACAGACATGGATAAAAAGCAAGCTGCCGGCTCTGGATTTAAAATTAAAACCCTCTTTAAAATTGAGTTTATTTTCATTTATATTGCCGTACTGAACTTTGGATTTTCCATCGTCTGCAAAACTTACACAAATAAAAAGATTGCCAATCTGAATTCCCAGATGATTAAGATTCAACTGGAAGAAAACAGCGGCATTTTTAATCATCAGAATCTGATTCAAAAACTGGAGTATGATTACGAGCCTTTCACCTATTTTGATTCCGGACTTAAGGCCGAACTTTCTCAAATCCTTACCTTTCTGGGCGAAAACAAAAGCACGATTGAACCAATCATCACTTTCCAGAATCACATGCACCAGACAGAAAGCCGCCTCAACTTTGGCTACGATTCCCTTCTCTACTGCTCGCTGATTCTGATTGCTATTGCAGTGTATTTGATTGCAGAAAAATATTTTAAAAACAAAATTGATTTTCAGCGGCTCAAGGTGATGAACGAGGAACAGTCTAAAATAAGCCGCAACCTTCACGACGGAGTTGCCCAGGATCTTGCCGCCTTAAAGCTCTATCTTGAAAAAGAAGACCTTCCAAAGTCAAAGTTTTACGCTCAGCAGGCTTTTAACGAAGTGCGCTATATGATTGGAGCAACGCACTTAGATTTGAATCAGAGTTTTGAAGAAATCGTAAGAAAGATGGCGGCGACTCTTGAGGCCAACTATAATATTTCTACAAAGGTTTATGTCGGCTCCACAAAGATTCAGAATCTTAACGAAAATATTCAGGTTGAGCTGATACGAATTTTGCAGGAATCCCTTTCCAATATTTCCCGCCACGCAAATGCCAGCAATGTGGAAATCCGTTTTGTAGACGGCATCGACGATTTTAAATTCATCATAAAAGATGACGGAAAAGGCTTTAGCGAAGAAGAAGTGACAGAGAAAAATTCCAAGGGCGGACGCCAGCATTACGGAGTTTCAAACATTAAGGAACGCGTTGAACTTTTGGGCGGTACGGTAGATTTTATTCACGAAGGAGGAACAACAATTGCAATCACAATTAAAGATTCTGTTTGTAGATGATCATGTAGGACTGCGGGACGGAATGAAAGAGATGCTGAAAAGCAAAAATCCGGATTTTAATTTTGTCAGTGCAAGCGATTACGAAACTGCCCTTGAAGCATTAAAGAATAATCCTGACCTTCAGATTGCAATCCTTGATTTGAATCTTGACGGAAAAAGCGGGCTGGAAATAATTCCTGAAATCAAAAAAATCAACTCCTCTATTTCCATCATGATTTATACGATGTTTAATGATGTGATTCATGTTCAAAATGCCCTGCTTAACGGCGTTCAAGGCTACGTTACAAAAGACGCCACAATTGATGAAGTTGCGCTTGCAATCACAACGATTTCAAAAGGCAATTCCTACTACAACAAGGCGGCCACAGAAATAATGCAGTCGCTCCTGACAAAAAAAGGACGTGCCAACGACATTACCAATGATTTGAGCTATCTTTTTGACAATTACAAAGACCTCTCTGCCAAAGAGCGGGAAATTTTCATCCTGCTGTCTCAAAATATGGAAATCATCGACATTGCAAGAAAACTCGGTAAGTCAGAGAAAACTGTAATCAATCAGCGGACGGCGGTTTACTCAAAGCTGGATATAAAAGACCGGCACGATTTACTGGAAAAAGCAAAGCTTCTGGGACTAATCTATGACAAATAAAAAATCCTATTCTTCTGTTTCCCAAATAATTTTCATTGTCCTCTTTACTGCCTCTTCAATCGGAATAAACTATCTGGGTGACCTTCTTGCAGGTCTGATTGCATTTCCCCTCTATCTTGATTCCGTGATGACCATTGCAGTAACTGCCTTGTGCGGACTTATTCCGGGTTTAATCTGTGCCGTTGCTTCAAACCTGCTTTTATACATTTTTGCAAACACAGGAATCATTTTTATGCCCTGCCACATTTCTACAGCCGTAATTGCATATTTTGTTTTCCGCGCAGAAAGAAAAAATCATCCTAAGGAAAAATTGCTTTCCTCTTCCAGCTTTATGTGGGCAGGTTTCTTTGCAGCTCTTTCAAACTCAATTCTGGGAGACACAATGAGCGCACTTTTTTATAAAGCAAACACCTCAATTCCTCAGGTTGATAACGCAGTTCAGGGAATTTATGTAGTTATCCGCAATCTGAATGTCGCAGCATACATCGGCGGAACTCTAACAAATCTTGTTGATAAAATCATCAGTGCCGCAATCTGCTATGCAGTTTACCGGCTGATTTTAAGAATCACGAAAAATACTTTTCATTGACCAGGTTGAAGCAATTACCGGCTGGTATGATGTCTGCAAAGGCTGAGAAGAATAAAAAACAGTCAGATTTTACATCTTTGCAATCTTCCGCGAAGTAAAGCAATGTATCTGATCATTTTAATATCCGCCTTTTGTGGATGCCATTGTTAGCGATAAACAAATGGATAGTCTTTATAGCTGATAAAGTACTCTTTATCATTTGTTAAGATCCAGATTCCAAAAGGAGAAATATTTGTAACCTCTGTTTTAGTTGCAACCAAAGTGCTTGTTCCAGTCTGCATTAATTTCCTCCTTTCGTTTCTGTCCCTCAACAAATACTGTTCGGAAAGTTTGAGACGGAGGAGCAGAAAGCAGCTGATTCTCATGACTTTTTCACTGAAATTGCGAACAAATCTTGACACTATCTATTTTGGAAGGATTTTTAGTTTATCCTTTGTCTATTCTTTCCACGCCAGGCGCATTTTAAGAAAATCCTTCATATCCTTGTAAAAGTCCATTGGCGGCGGAGTAATGTTAATCTGTTTGAGAGCTTCCTGAATCAGAGGATTTTTGTAGCAGCAGACTGCATTTGCCGACGCATAAAAAAGTACATCCATCTGGATTTTGTAGGCCGTATCCTGCGTAGTGCCAAGCATCTGAGCAAGCCTGTCCCGGAAGGCGTTTGCCAGGTCGTAATATTTTCTTTTGAAAATTGCAAGGCGTTCCACTGTAACATTTGTTTCTATCACCGGGTTAAGATAGGAAACATAGCGCATGTAATCTTGATTTGCGTTGACGATTCCAGCCCAGACTTCCGCAATCACTTCTGTTGTAAAATTGTTGTCCTCTGGAAAAGCCGAAAGCAGGGAGTTATAGTAAGCTGCCATTTTTTCTGCGCAGATTTCCAGAAAAATTTCTTCTTTTGTTGTAACGTATTTATAAAGGTTGGCACGAGACCAGCCAAGTTTTTCTGCAATCGTGGTAAGTGTAATCTCTGAATAGGGAAGGGCTGAAAAAAGTTCTGCCGTTGCTTCTTTTATTTGAGAAAGTCGCTCTTCTTTATGCTCATCGCTTCTTGCGCGAATATAATCTGCCATAAAAAAATGATAGCACAAAAAGAGAATTTTCACAATAAGCAACTTTTTGTCACTAAAACCGCATTTTAGTATTGACTAGTTACTTTTTATGTCGTATTCTTTGGTTAAGTAACATAATGTTACTAAAAAAGAACAAAAGTGGAGGCAGGAAATATGTGGGATTTAAGAGGGAGGAGCCCCTCCCTGCGGCCGCACTTCGTTGCGTCCTACCCACCCAGCGGGGGACACCCCCTGCCAAAAATCGAAGAACCGTTAAAAAAAATGCACCGCATTTTTTAGGTTCATCGAAATAACGGCTCGAAAAAACTGGTTGTTTCGCAACGTCCCCAACGGAGGTTTTTATGAAAAAATCACTTTTTCTTCTATTAGTAAGCATCTTTATTGCATCTTCTGCTTGTGCCTTAAACACGGTCAATGCAAATGCAGACAAAGGAGAACTTTCTGATATGAAAATTTCAATTCAAATTACAAGCGACTCAGGAAGCCACAAACTTACTGCAACACTGGTAGACAATTCTTCTGCCACCGCCTTTTACAATATTTTGAAAAAGGCCCCTGTCACAATCAAAATGAGCGACTACAGCAATTTTGAAAAATACGGACCAATTGGAACTTCACTTCCCCGAAACGATACACAGATTACTACCACAGCAGGCGACATCATTTTGTATCAGGGAAACCAGATTGCAGTTTACTACGACACTAACAGCTGGAACTTTACCCGCCTTGGTAAGGTGGATGGAGTAACACAAGCCGAACTCAAGAGAATTCTTGGAAAAGGTGATGTGACTGCTATTTTTTCTGTAATGGAATAGAATGAAATGCTTTTGAAAAAACTAAACGCGCTCGATAAAGGGCGACGTTACGAAAACTGGTAATAGATTTAACATCTGGTAATAAATTTAACATAAGGAGTTAGGATAAAAAGCAGACTAAAATAACGTCTGCTTTTTATCCTGACAAGTTTCCGTTGGAAACTTGCATATCAATCGCAGCTCCTCATTTCATTGCGGAGCTACATAAAAAGTCAAATCGGAAATTGAAATTTCCTCATTGACTTTTTATAGGAGACTATTATGATTTTAGACAACATTAATTCACCAAAAGATTTAAAGAAGTATTCTGTTTCAGAACTGGAAACTGTGGCAGGTGAAATCCGCGAAGGTCTTTTCAACCGCCTTACAAAAATTGGCGGACACTTTGGACCGAACTTTGGTTTTGTAGAAGCAACAATTGCTCTTCATTATGTTTTTGACTCTCCAAATGATAAATTTGTATTTGACGTTTCCCACCAGGCTTATGCTCATAAAATGCTCACAGGCCGAAAGGCCGGCTACTTTGACGACAACCGCTTTTCAGAAGATTCTGGCTATACAAATCCAGATGAAAGTGAACACGATTTTTTTAACATCGGGCACACTTCTACTTCAATTGCACTGGCTTTAGGTCTTGCAAAAGGAAGAGACATTCTAGGCAAAAAGGAAAATATCGTTGCAATCATTGGAGACGGATCTCTTTCTGGCGGAGAGGCACTGGAAGCTTTGAGTGTTGCAGGAAGCGAACTTAATTCAAATTTCATTGTGGTAGTAAACGACAATGAACAGGCAATAGCTGAAAACCACGGCGGGCTTTATAAGAATCTAAAGGCCCTCCGCGACTCTAACGGCAAATCTGAAAACAATATGTTCAGGGCATGGGGCTTGGATTATATCTACGAAGAAAACGGAAATGACATTGCTTCATTGATTGCGGTTTTTGAAAAAGTCCGGGATTCAAATCGTCCTGTTGTTGTTCACATTCATACACAAAAAGGTAAAGGATACGAACTGGCAGAAAAAGACAAGGAAGGATGGCACTGGTGCGTTCCATTTGACCGGGCAACCGGAAAACCGACCTTTAATTTTGGGAGCGGTGAATCGTATTTAGGCATGACCAGCCAATATATAGTTGAAAAGGCTAAAAAGGACAAGGATTTTGTAGTAGTAACTCCTGCTATGCCCATGTCTGTGGGACTTGGTCCTGAAGAGCGGGCTAAGCTTGGAAGTCAGTACATTGACACAGGAATTGCAGAAGAAGCCGCTGTTGCCATTGCGTCGGGAATTGCCCGCCGGGGTGCAAAACCTCTTGTTGTGACAAACATGACTTTCTTACAGCGTGCCTATGACCAGATTTCTCAGGACGTGTGCATCAACAAAACTCCTGTCACCATGCTTATGAATTATTCATCATTTGACGGACTTACAGATGTAACCCATCTTGGCATATTCGGTCTTGCAGCCTTTACAAATATTCCGAATCTTGTAGTGCTCTGCCCTTCAAGCGCAGAAGAATATATTTCCATGCTGGACTGGAGCATTGACCAGAAGGAAAATCCTGTCTTAATTTTAATTCCCGGCAATGACGTTAGCCACCGCCCTGCAGATAAAGACTACGGCGTACTGAACCGCTTCAAGATTGAAAAGCAAGGAGAAAAAGTTGCCATTATTGCGCTGGGAGATTTCTTTCAGAAAGGAGAAGAACTTGCCTCTGTAATCAAGGAAAAATGTGGATTCACACCAAGCCTTATAAATCCTCGTTTCGCTTCCGGCCTGGACGAAGAACTTCTGCATGGTCTTGAAAAGAATCATCAGCTTGTCCTTACGCTTGAAGACGGAATCCTTGAAGGCGGATTCGGACAAAAAATTGCTTCCTTCTATGGACCAAACAAAATGCTGGTAAAAAATTACGGCCTCGAAAAACAATTTTATGACCGCTACAATCCTGATAAACTTTTGCAGGAATGTGGAATGACGACCGAGCAGATTGTGGAAGATCTCAAATCAATTTTATAGGAAATCAAGAGACAAATATGGCAGAAAAAATTACACAGACAGCAGGTCGGGATCAGCTTGGAGACTTTGCGCCTATGTTCGCTCATCTGAACGATGATGTACTCTTCTGCGAAGTATGGAATGTAAGCGAAGAAGATTATGGAAAATTAAAGTAAGGGCGTTCGTCGTTCGCTGCGCTCGCGCCGCCGGGCTTTTCGCACTTCGCCTATTCGGCTCATCCCTCAGGGACTGCCTGTGGCAGGTGCTACAATCCCTAACGCAAAAAATTATTTACGGAGAAAACTTTATGAAAAAACTAATTCTTACACTTCTAATTGGAGGATTTATTATGACAGGACTTTCTGCAAAAACGGCATTCGTTTATTTTAGTGCCACAGGAACAACCGAACGCATGGCAAAAAATGCAGCAGAAGCAATGGGAGCCGACATTTTTGAAATCCAACCCGTTCACAAATACACCGACGCAGACTTAAACTGGCACGACAAAAAATCCCTTTCTTCGATTGAATGTAACGATTCGAAAAGCCGTCCTGCCATTGCAAACAAAATCGACATTTCAGGCTATGACACTGTTGTGGTATGCTATCCAATCTGGTGGGCTTATGCGCCAAAAATTGTTTACACCTTTGTGGAAAGCCAGAACTGGAATGGCAAAAAGCTCATCACTCTTTGTACCAGCGGTGGAAGCGGTCTTGGTCGCAGCGGAAGTGACCTTGCAAAATTTTCTAAAGGCGCGGACTTTAAAGGCGGAAAAGATTTTACACGAGGCTCTGGCGCAGATGTTAAGAAATATATTGAAGGTTTGTTGAAATAAGGGCGTTCGTCGTTCGCTACGCTCACTTACCGAGTTTTCTTTTGCTCACCAAAGGGTTCGCATTTTGCTACGCAAAAACAAGAAAACTCGCTATGTCGGGCTTTTCGGGGTTCCGCACTTCGCTAACGCTCATCCAGCGAAGGTTACCGTGGCGGCGGCTGGAACGACTTTGGAAAAAATCTTCGTTCTGCTTATCGTGCTGCTATGCCACAAAACAAAAATCGACTCAAAAAAATGGGCAGAGTATGATACAATAATCTTAGGTTATCCAAACTGGTGGGCAAGCATTCCAATGCCGATTGCAACCCTTTTGGAAAGCTACGATTTTTCAGGAAAAACAATTATGCCATTCTGCTCTCACGGAGGCGGAAGATTCGGCCAGAGCCAAAGCTTGCTCCAAAAGCAAAATTGACATCCGGGCTTTCAATCCATTATTCCGGCGGCTCTTCTCTTTCAAAAGATGTAGAAAAATGGCTTAAAAAATGCGGAGTATCACAAAAATAGCATAAAGGTTATATAATATTGAATACTATATAATAGAAAAGTAATACTTTAAGTTGAATATATAACCTAAATGTTCTATAATACTATAAAATTATAATGTATAGGTTATTATATGGATGCAAGGGTTTTACAAATCAGAGCTTTGGATAAGAAAACTTCTGACTTAAAGAGTGCAAAAAATATAGTTCCTCAACCTTCCGGCTGGATAAAAACAGTGCGCGAAGCAATCGGAATGACTGTAAGCCAGCTCGCCACTCGTCTTGGAGTTACTCAGCCGCGAATTACAAAAATGGAATCTAATGAAGACAATCTAAAACTCTCAACCATGAAGAAAGCCGCCGAAGCTATGAATTGTGAATTTGTGTATTACTTTAAGCCTAGAACAACTTTCCAGAATCTTGTTGATGAACAGGCCCAAAAAAAGGCTGCAGAAGTTCTGAAAACCGTAAATGTGAATATGGCTCTTGAAAATCAGGAAATTGCAGAAGATGAAGCAGTAAAAGATTTTGCCACTGATTTGATAAACACAAAAATCAAACAGATTTGGGATTAATGATACATGGACATTTTTGAAGCAGACGATAATTCAACACCTCTTACGGCAGAAGAGAAAAATGGTCTCAAACTGAAGTGGATAACACTGCGTTCGGAACTAAACGAGGCAGAAGCTAGAAATATAGCACAGGCTCAGCTCTGGCTTGCAGCTAACAAGAAAAAGGATGTTTGTTCCGATACATTCTTGCGAAAACTTCATAAAAAAATGTTTTGTGATGTCTGGATATGGGCAGGCGAATATCGAACTACTGAAAGAAATATTGGCATTGCACCATATCAGATTCCAATGAAACTTATGCAGCTTTTTGATGATTTAATTTTTTGGATTGACAACAAAACATATTCAAATCAGGAAATTGCAGTCAGACTCCATCATAAGCTTGTTCAAATTCATCCCTTCCCAAATGGCAATGGACGGGTTTCCCGTCTTATGGCAGATTTAGTACTCCGAAAACTTGAAGGAAAAACTCTTTATTGGGGAGATACGAATCTTGTAGACGTTTCAGAAGTACGCAGAAAATATATTGATGCTCTTAGAAAAGCAGACGCAGGCGATTATACAGATTTGTTGAATTTTACAATGAAAAAATAAAGGTAGAATTGTTTATAAGTCAATTGTTTTTTAAGATATAATTAAATATGAATAAATTAAATAAAATCAGCCTTCCGCTTGACATTATGATGACTCTAGTTTCAATTGTTCTCATGGGCGGAAACTATCTCTTTCCGGCAGACATCGTTCACGAAATCTTAGGCGTGGCTCTGTTTGTCCTCTGGGCTATTCACATTTTTTTGAACCGCCGCTGGTATGCATCGCTCGCGCAAGCGAGCAAGTCAATAACTTCTACTAACGCAAACGACCGAAGGGCGTACGGAGCAATTTTCAAAGGAAAATACAATCCCTACCGCGTAATGCAGACTGTCATAAACTGCTGCATTTTGATTTGTACAATCTTTCTGATGATAAGTGGAATCATTCTTTCAAATCAGCTTTTTACTTTTTTAGGAATTGAAAAAGGTCTGGGGTTTGCCCGCATTGCGCACCTTTTGGCAAGCCACTGGTATTATCTTTTTATGTCACTGCATATCGGACTGCATGTGGGGGTGATTACAAATAAAATGCGTCATCCTGCCCCCATCAACTGTCATCCTGAACTTGTTTCAGGATCTTCTACAAATGAGATGCCGAAACAACTTCGGCATGACAAACTGCGCAAAACCATTCCGCGTATTATTCTTGCCCTGCTCTGTGCTTACGGTCTTTACGCCTTCATCACTCGCGGAGTCTGGAAGTATCTTATTCTTCGCCAGCAGTTTTTCTTCTTTGATCTGGAACGGGGCTACATCCTCTTTGCTTTGGACTACATTTCTATTATCATATTATTTTCTACAATCTTACATTTAATAGCATCAAGATTAAAAAAGAATCGATAAATCAGGAGATTAAATTGCAATTATAATAAATATTCGTTACACAGGAAAAAAGGGTGCCGCCCAAGCCTTTGCCCGCGAAATGATTTCCAGCGGAACTGTTGAAAAAATCCGCTCAGAAAAAGGAAATCTTCGCTATGAATACTACCTTCCTTTTGGCGAAACCGCGGACAGGGTGCCATCGAAGCCATTGCAGCCAGCGGCTTAAAAGAAATGCCTGGAATAACAGGAAGCGCTGACGAAGCCGCAGAACTATTTGCAAAGGGGCAGCTCAAACCAAACTTTGAGGCTAAGTGCAATCACCATGGGGAACATCATAACAACTAATATGAACATAGTGTATAAAGACATCAAAGATTTTACAGAGAAAGAACTGGAAGACTTATTTCTTTCTGTCGAATGGTCTTCAGGTCATTTTCCAGATAAACTTGTTATAGCAATGAAGAACTTCAAAACCGTTTATTCTGCATGGGACGGAAATAAACTTGTTGGCATGATTTGTGCAATGGATGATGGCATCATGAATGCCTATGTTCATTATCTTCTTGTAAATCCTGAATATCACGGAAAAAAAATAGGACGAACTCTTGTTGATATGGTAAAACAACATTACAAAGATTACTTAAGGATTGCCGTAATTGCCTATGACAAGGAAGCCCATTTCTACGAAAACTGCGGTTTTACTAAGAGTAACGATGCTTCTCCTATGTTTATTACATCTTTGTGGACTTAAACCTGTACTTCATCCCCAGACTACACATAACTCAACTGGTCGCCCAGGATTTCTTTCATCTGGCTTTCTTGGCTTTCTTGGGTTTCTTTTCCGGAAGTTCAGCATACATACCTTGCATAAGTTCCTGAATCAGAGACTTATCATCAAAACTGTCAAATACATGCATCAAAGTCTTTGACTCTTCATACGGATAACGCAGTTCGGAATCTACAAGCAGTCTGTCCGATGTGGGAGTTCTTTTCAAAAACAGCTCATCACCGCAAACATCACCTATCAGCTTACCGTTAAAATATACAAGGTATCCGCCCATCATAGATTTTATGACAATCTCGCCAGCTTCAGAAAAACATTCGCGAACATATTCATTAAATCATGAACCATGATTACATATTATCCCCAGAAAGCACCACTTTGATCTTCATCTACAAACCGGAAAACACTTTCTATATCTTTATGAAACATTGCAAGTTCATAACAGTGCCATTTCATATCCCGGCGCATCCAGAATAATTTCCAGTCATTAGAAGCTTTCCGATAAGTTGCTTTTGCAACATCAATGTTTATGTAACCGTCTCCCATAAACTGTTTTCTTTTTTCGTAAATGATTACACTCTGACCTTCCACACGATACTCACATTTTACCTGGTCGATGTGCTCGCCAATCATTTCATTTCTTTTGCCAAGATATTTATCTGCCGCGATTTTGATTTCTGATAATTGCCACTCTGTAAATGCCATAATTTTTTCCTTTTCTGCATTATAGCAGAGATTGTTCTTCAGAACACTGATTTTATCCTTATTTCGTGCTAAAATACATCTCATGGCAAGTATTTTGATAAAAGACACAACCCGCGAGCAGCGTGAACAGATTGTTCGCGAATCACTGGGCGATGATTATGATGTAGGCTGCGGCTATGAATCTACCGGAATCAATTATCAGCTGTATATCGACGGAATAAAAGAACTTCGCGAACTAAACATGGAAGCAAACTGCGGTTTTGAAGTAGCTCACCCGGAAGAAAGAAAATCCGGCTGCACAATGGTGTAATAAGAAATGAACTGGACAATTAAAACTTTTGACCAACTTACATCCAAAGAAATCTACGAAATCCTCAGATCGAGGGCAGGAGTTTTTGTAAAAGAACAGAAAATCAGCTATGTAGATCCTGACGGTGTGGATTACAAAAGCTGGCATATTTTTGCGATGGACAACGACAGAATCTGCGCTTACTTGAGAGCTTTTAAAGATGGCGAAGACACTATAAAAATCGGCCGGGTTCTCACTCTGATTCACGGAAAAGGAACCGGCACTCAGCTTATGAAATATGCAATCAGCGAACTAAAGGCTAAGATCGGCTGCAAGAAAATCATCATGGACGCCCAAAGCGGATTTTTTGTTTATACGTCGCAAAAAGAAAATGGAACAAACGAACAGGACGAACCTGCCAAAATCAAAAACTGGACGCTAAAGCCTTTTGCAGGTAAGACGGTAATGCTGACGAGTATTCAGACATCGACATCGGCATAAAAGGGCTTCCTCCACAGAAATTTTTTGCAACACATTCAATGCTTGAAGATGCTACCGGCAAAACTGTCGATTTGGTTGATTTTGATGAAAAGCCGCAGTTCTTTGACCTTTTGAGCGATTTGGGAGAGCTTCATAAAATTGGATAAGGTTGCAAAAACAAAGAAACCGATTTTCTGTCTTATGATTTACGGCTTTTGCTTACTGAATATATGGGATTCTGGCATTTCTATCACCACACTTACGGGTACACAATCAAATGGGAAAAATTTTTACACCTTTTTTTAGGCTTAACTGATTTTTGGCAGACTATAAAAAGTGCAGTCAGTAAATACATTGAAAAATGACTTTGAGAACAGTTCACACAAAAACAGAAAAAACAAACTCAATTTACCCCTCTACCCCTAAACCCTTTCCACCACCAATAAAAATCACTACAATTTTTTATATGATACTCAGCGCATCGCGGCGAACAGACATTCCGGCTTTTTTCTCTGACTGGTTTTATAAAAGAATCGAAGAAGGTTTTTTTATGGTCAGGAATCCGATAAACGTTCACCGGGTGTCAAAAATTTCCATTTCTCCGCAAAATGTCGAGTGTTTTGTTTTCTGGACAAAAAATCCGTCTGATGATTTTATTACGACTTTAAAAAAACTGGACAATCTAGGCTACAAGTACTATTTTCAGTTCACAATTACATCTTATTCACAGGATATAGAAAAAAACGTTCCACATAAAAAGGAAATAATCGAAAAATTCATAAAGCTTTCGGAACAGATCGGCAGGGAAAAAGTTATCTGGAGGTATGACCCCATAATTCTGACTGAAAAGTACAATATGAAATATCACATAAAATATTTTGACTGGATTGCAGAAAACCTGCACAATCATACTGACAAAGTCATAATCAGTTTTGTTGACTGTTATCCCAAAATCAAAAAAAGGCTTACCGACGGACAGATTATTGAACTGAACGAAGGGCAGATGAAAAGTCTTGCAGAAAACTTTAAAGCGATTGCTCAAAAATACGGTCTTCTGATTGAATCCTGCTCGGAAAAAATAAATCTTGATGACATCGGAATTCCGCACGGACACTGTATTGATGGCGAACTGATAAACCTTATCTGCAAAAAAGAATTCGTCCACGAAAAAGACAAAAATCAGCGAAAAGAATGTGGCTGTGTAAAAAGCATTGATGTTGGGGCGTATAACACCTGTATGCATAACTGCGCATACTGCTACGCCCTCAATAATTATAATTCCCTAGAACAGATAAAACAAAATCCTTCCAGCCCCCTGTTGTGCTCGGAACTTACTGCCGATGACAAAGTTACTGACAGGGAAGTGTTAAAGTTGGAAGAAAAAAACTGATTCTTAATCCTGAAACAGCTCCTGTCTTTGCTAAATTTTTCAAATGATTCAGAGTTTTTTTTGTAAGATTTAACATATTGCCTAACTTGTTTGAAGCCGTCTCATTTTTGACAAACCTAAAGAATCGTGGTAATATATCGATGTTGACAGATTCAAAATGTGTCAGAATCCTTTCCTTGCCGTACAGAAAAAAATTATAACTAAGCGTACGGTCTATCCTAACTAGATTTTTTAAATACTCTACCTACATTGACTGCACACTCTAGCTAGAGTATACTCCCTGTTACTGAAGGTTTTCACACCGTAAGCCAGTATGTCACGGTTCGTAAGATAATATGTTGTGATTTGTAAGATAGTATCTTATAGTTTGCAAGATAATATGTTACAGTTCGTAAACAGGTAGGTTACAGCCTGTAAACCAGCATGACAGAAGTTACCGCAAGCGTCATTCCGAACTTGAAGGAATAAGAAATTTATGAACAAAAAAATCACAATCCGTCCGGAAGAACATAAAGATTATAAAAGCATAATTTCGCTGATTTTGCGTTCGTTTCAGGAAGGAACTGATTATTCAGATGGAACCGATATTATCGCTTTAGTAGAGGAAATTAGGGATTCAAAATATTATATTCCTGAATTGTCTTTTGTGGCAGAATTAGATGACAAAATTGTAGGACACTTTCTTTTCTCGCACTTTCCGCTTTCGCCCACAAAACAAGGCGGACATAGCAAAGAGGCAAAGTCAGACATTGTCATGCTGGCACCGGTGTCTGTTCATGCAGATTATTTTCATCAGGGCATAGGAAGCAGCATGATTAAAATGGGAATTGCAAAGGTAAAGGAAATGGGCTATAAAGGAATAACTGTTGAAGGAAATTTCAATTTTTATAATAAAGTCGGATTTAAAACATCATCAGAATATAATATTTTTCCGACAAGCGGCTGGCCAATGGAAGAACCACGCTGTATGATGTGCCAAGAAACCTACAAAGGCTCCCTTTCTGGCATTCAGGGCTATATTGTTTATGACATGTATTACAATGCGTAAAATTTAAGGTCATGATACATAATTTTTTATGGGAGAAAAACAAGAAGAATATGAAACTAATCGGAAAAGGGAATACCGCTGAAGTTTATGATGCCGGCGAAGAAAAAATATTAAAGCTGTTTGTAAAGGGCTATCCAAAATTTGCCGTTGAGCATGAATATAAAAACGCAAGAATAATGCAAAGTTTTCATCTTCCTGTTCCAGCCTGTTTTGAAATGACTGAAGTGGACAATCGATATGGGATAGTTTATGAAAAAGTTTCCGGCTGTGATTTGTATGAATACATGATTAAGAACAACGCCGGAAAAAAAGGAATTGAGATTTTTTATAATCTGCAGAATCAGATTCTAAATTGCAAATGCAATGAATTGATGTCCTATAAAGATTTTATAAAGATGATAATCGGCGACAAATCACCTGAAACAATCAAAAAACTTGATAAACTTCCTGACGGAGAAAATATCTGCCATGGAGATTTTCATCTTTGGAATATTCTTATTGATGATAGCGGAAAAGCAAAAGTGATTGATTTTATGAATGTCTGCCGCGGTCCAAAATTGTATGATATTGCAAGAACTTTTTATCTGCTTAAAGGAGAC
>NZ_FUWG01000005.1 GCF_900167145.1 Treponema porcinum
CTTCCCATGAGTGCATGAGGTTTTTCTTTGAAATTATTGGATTTTAATCTTCGGAGTTTTGCACGGCTGATTCCGGTTCTTCTCTCAAGCTCCGAAAGGTTGACTTTTGCAAGGTCAAAACAATCCCCTTGCTCCATCTTCATATCTTGGAGCGCTTGTGTTAAACTGACTGTGAAGTCATTATCATTTTTCATATTCCTCCCTGACTGAGTTTCTGGTTACTATTCAGTTTAGAGAGTTTTATTTGATTTGATAATGGCTTTTTTAATTGAACTTATTTTTGGCGATTTCCACTGGACTTAGGTGTGGCTGAAATCGGCGAACTCTAACATCATTGCATACAGCTATAATCTTGAACATAAGCATGATCACAATTTTAATACTGTTAATAATTATGATTTTCTGCAAAATTGTTATTATATTTTTGCTACAACAGAATATGAGAGGAGCATATTAAGAAAACGTTTCGTTTTGAGCAGTATGCGACAAAATTACCCGAAAATTCTATTTGCAGGATTTACACGGTTCGATTTGTATTGCAATAAAAAAGAGTCTTCTCTGCCGAGAAAAAATAAGCCGTTTACAATTTTATATACACCGCGTTGGACAAGCTATAAAAAAATAAAAAGTCAGGGGAGTTCATTTCTTCTGTATATAGACAATTTCATTGACTATGCAAGACAGAATTCTGATATTCAGATTATTATCAGACTCCATCCTTTAATGATACATCATTATATTGCAGAGAATATCGTATCTCCTGATTATTTTGAAAAACTTGAAAATACTTTTAGACAGCTTGGAAATATACGTTTTGATACTAGCAAAGATTACTTTGACAGTCTGGAAAAGGCAGATGCATTTATAAGTGATTATACTTCTTTGTTAGTAGAATTCTTTATTTCCCGGAAGCCTGTCATTTATTTGGGAAATGTGAGCTTGTTTAACAAGAATACTAAAAAAATGTGTCAGGCGTTTTACAAGGCAAATTCATGGAATGAAATTAATAATTTTATCGAGCAGTTAAAAAACGGCTGCGATTTATTTTATGAGAAGAGAAATCGGTTGTTTCCCAAAATTATAAAAAGCTACGGAAAGGCTTCTGAAAATATCCGCAACATATTGAAAAATAATTTTTATGAAAAAGGAGAACGGCTGTGATTTTTGCCTACATTATTCTTTTTGCCCTGTTTTTTATTGATTGCAAACCGCAATTTATAAAAAACGGGATAAATGAGCGTTTTCTTGAAAAGGAACAGACGCTTCCTATTAAAGGTGTATTTGTTTTGTTAGTCTTTTTCAGACATTTTCGAGGCTATGTCGATATGGATTACGGAGTATTAAATCATCTTTTTGTTTTATTAGACAGCCGTTCCTCGCAATTGATTGTTACAATGTTTTTCTTCTATTCGGGATATGGAATTTTTGAGCAAATTAAAAAAAACAAAAGTTACGCTGATAATTTTATTACGCATCGAATACTTCCGACGTATATAAATTTTGCTTTCTGTGTTCTTATTTATTTTTTGCTATGTATCATAAGAATGAAAGGGATTTTTTTCTCTATGCAAGAAATTATTCTTTCATTCGTAGGCTGGAAAGATTGTTTTGGAAACTCAAATTGGTTTATGTTCGTTACATTCTGTATCTATATACTTTTGTACGTATCATTTCTGAAAAAATGGAGAAATGATAGATTGATTTTCAATATTGTGTTTTTCAATTTTCTTACAATTGGACTCGCTGTTATTTTATTCATTTATAAGAAACATTACTGGTATAATACACTTTTCTGTTTTAATCTTGGAATATGGTATAGCAATTACAAGCAACAGATAGAATCCTTTTTAAAAATTTCAAAAAATTACGCAATCATTTTTGTCATAAGTGTAATAAGTTTTTTGGTTTCATTTTTCCTAATCGAAACGCAATCTCCGCTTTTTATTATAAAAGCCTTGCTGTTTACCGTTTTATTTGTCTTGTGTCAAATGAAGTTTTTGTTTACTCCATCTAAAATATATTCGCAACTGGGAAAACACATTTTCTCTGTATATATGCTCCAAAGAATTCCATTCATACTGCTTACGGACTTAGCATTAAACAAAAATATCTATTTGTTTTTTATAGGCACTTTGATTTCAACAATAGCAATTGCAACTGTATATGACTGTTTTATTGTTGTTTTCTCTAAGTACATAACAAAACTTCGGACAAAACTATTTCACTAGTTTATTCTTTAGCTTTGATGGCAATAATGGAATAAAATGTTTCCACTGCTTAAAAAGACTCAGCAAAAGAATATATATTACTGTAATAATTGAACCTTTTACAATAAATGACAAAATATTGTTTTGTATTGAGATAAAATGTGTTATACTCCACATCAATGTACACAGGATAATCAGAATTGAAAAGTCCGGTAAGATGGCGGACAGGAAAGATGAAAATGGCTTTTCCATTGTTTTTTTGATGAGTATGTAATATATCGTAAAGAAATGAGAGATTAATGCTATTGATATGTACAATGATATAATTTGAATGTCTTTAGATGCTGTTCCTGCAATTAAAGCAAAAATTATAATTGCAGTATTAAAAACGGTAACAAAAAAATGGCTTTTTGTATCATTTAATGCTGCAAAGATTGAGCCTGTCGTTCCTCCAATCATCTGAGTCCAAATAGCCAGACTCATATATTTAAAACAGACGGCGGCGCTTTTCCATTGAGCACCATATAAAATTGCGATGATTTCATCTGAGCAGATAAAACAAACGGCTGTAACTAAAACTCCTATCAGAGAAAGCAGTTTTACAACTTTCATATATTTATCATATATTATGTGTTTATCATTTTGATAATCGCTCAAAATAGGATGCAATGTAGGAGAAATAACATTTGTTAAATTCTGCACTGGATAAAGCATAAAATGATATGCTTTATTATATTGTGCAAGTGCTTCATTTCCTAATGATTTTCCGATTATAAGTTTATCAAGATTTCTTGAAAAATAATTTAGAAAATTAAACAAAAAATTATACCCGGAGTAAGAAAAAATTGATTTAAGAATATTCCAATTTACTTTTCGGACAAAACGAACTTTTATATTTTTCAGATTCCAAAGAAAAATCAACAGACTTGAAACAACTGACTGAATGACAAGTGCATAATATTTGAAATTAAATATAGCTAAAACGATTGTTATCCCATAGGTTAGCAAAGAAACGACTATTAAGCGTAAACCTATTAAAAAGAATTTTTTTTCTCGACGCAAAAGACCGTCTGGAATTGCATTTATAGAATTAAAAAAAATAGAAACAGAAAGAAGCAGACATATCGGAAGATATACTTTATTGTTAAAAAAGAGACATATCGGATAGGCTAACAAAATAAAAACAAAAGTAAGTGCGAGACCAAAATAAATTGAAAAAGTAAAAAGAGAATTTACATCATCTTGACAGAATTCTTTTCTTTGAATTACTGCAATTCCAAGTCCGCAGTTAGACAGAACGATAAAAAATGATGAGAATACGGTTACTATTGCAACTATGCCGTAGTCATTTGGTGTCAGTATTCTGGAGAGTATAGCTGAAAATAATATTCCCAAAAATATATTTATATATTTTGAAACACCTGTTATAAGAGATGCTTTTTTTATAGATGCTTCGCCCATGATTTATCTCACAAAGTTATTTTTCTTTGATTATACTTTATTTTTCAGAGAAAAGAAACTGTATATTTCCATTTATCAACTCAAGAGCGTTGGGGCTGCTTGTAGTGCCAACTCAAATCAAAAGATATATTTTGCTGTTAAAGAGAACTGTGCGTTCCAACGCTCTGTAACACCTCTTTCATTTGTAAAAAATGGGTGATTGTCATATTGAGCAACAATATGTGTACTTAGCAAAAACGATTTGGCAAGCCAAATATCAGCACCTGTTCCGATGTTTAAAACAACTCGTATGCCGTGTTCTCGTTCGTTATTTGGCTGCTCCTTTGTCAAATACCACGTATAGTCAAGATCTGGATTAACTCGCTGTACGAAAAAATTAAACGCTCCGAATGGGCAGTAGAGATCAAATCCTAGATATTGACTGTTTCCTCCTGTCATAGATGCGCCAAGCCATTGTCCCTGATTTGTATATCCTTGTTTTATAATATGATGTGCATAGAATGTTGTCGGCCATAGAAGCTCATAATCACGAGAAGACTCAAGATCTGTGCATTCTAAGGTTATTTTTCCTTTTACCGTATCAGAAAAATAAACTGATTTTCTGATACCGGCTGTCCAACCTTGTGTATGGAATGGATACATAAAAATTCTACTAATAGTTGAAGAAAAATCATTACGCCCCCATTCAAAATACATTTCGAGACCAGCTTTTTCAAACATCCAGTCTGCTGTGAATGAAAAACGCTGATCGCTGGCATCATCACCACCAGAAGAATCAAATGGAAGGTATATATGAAATAATGAGTATTTATCCATGGCATTCCATTTGCTCAGCATTGTTCTGTTTAAACCGAACGTCAAGTCTGTAACCGGAAGTCTCCATGCAATAGAAAATCCTGATATTAAGTTATTGTCGTTATCATCATCGTTATCAAAATAATCAGATTCTGACAGTTTTCCCCACCAGGCGCGTGCTTCTATATCGCCAAGATACCATTTAAAATATGGAAAATAAACAGAAGTCTTTCTCACTCCTATGTCGATTTTCGGATATGATGCAGCATTATTTGAATGGATAATAGGGTTGAGCTGCGCAGGACCGAGCCAGATTGTCTGTGTTCCGAATCCGATAGTCAGTGAGTGCCATGAATAACGGATTTCCGCATCCCCCCAGTCGAATGTCCAGAATGAACTATCACCAAAGCGTTGCGGTGCATCGATTGATGTTACGCCGTAGTAGCCGTATTCAGATGCTTTGCCAGCATAGGTTGTCGGATTGCCGTCTTTATCAACTCCTGCATAATTGGGAGTTATGTAATCAAAAGATGCATTCTGACTGAAACTCAGTTGCGGCTTTACCGTAAGTTCAAGGCCGTAAGCTTCAAGGCGGACGCCGACTGTAAGGGAGGTGTTGTAGCCTTTTCCCTGCCACAGTGCACCGTCGTTCTGTCCGTATGGAGCAGCTGTGTTATAGGAATTGTACCATTCAGGACCGTACAGTTTTACAAACATTCCCTGCGGAACTCCTTTTAAGTAGAACGACTCAGACTGTTCCTGCGGCTGCCACAGGGCGCGCTTTGAGCCAAGATTATTATTCTGCCACGGATGAGAAAGTTCTGTTCCGCCGGCGGTTTCTTCTTTTTCTGTAAAGTTCCATTCAGAATCACTTAAAGTGCGGTAGTTTAGGGAAGGGCGTATTGTAATTCCCTGAATGGAAAGAAAATCATAGTATTCTTCTTCTGTAGATTTCAATGCTTCCTGTGAAAATGAAGCATACGTAAGAACTGTAACTGTAAGAAACAGACATATCCTGTAAAAATAAACCTTTTTCATTCTTTTATGATAAAGAAAATTCTGTTTTGTGTAAATTATGTTAAAACCGGCAGTCATTCAACAGACAGAACAATCTTAATCTGTTGACTTTTTCAGGAATTTATCTGACAATTTTCCGGTACTTTTTATACAAGGACAGTAATTATAGAGATCTGAATATGCTCAACATAAATAACAATTCTAATGCAATAAAAAAGAAGATTCTTGTGCGTCTAGCGCAGCTGCAGCTGGAAGGAAGGCTTACGGACAGGGAAGTAAATGCCATTCCCAAGGAAATCATTCCAAAAGATGCAAAGCCTTTTTCTTGCTGCATCTATCACGACCGCGAACTTATAAAAATGCGGACGCTTGCACGACTTGGTTTTTCCATTGAAAAATACGATGAAGACAAAGAGATTTCTGACTATGCGGAAGAAGCTCTTGAGCGCGATAAGCCTACATGGCCTATGCTTACAGTTCTTCACGAGGCGTGCAATGCCTGTGTAAAGCAGGATTATATGGTAACAAATGCCTGTCAGGGATGTTTTGCCCGTCCGTGTATGATGAACTGTCCTAAGAAAGCAATTAATATTGTTCATCATGCGCATATTGATGCGGCAAAATGCATTCACTGCGGGCTCTGCGCACAGAACTGTCCGTATCATGCAATTATAAAAATCACCGTTCCGTGTGAGGCTGCCTGCCCGGTTGGCGCAATTTCAAAAGGTGCTGACGGTCATGAAGTTATTGACTATCACAAGTGCATTTTCTGCGGAAACTGCATGAGGGAATGTCCGTTTGGCGCTATGATGGATAAAAGCCAGCTTGTTGACGTAATAAAGCATATCATGCAAAAAAAACGGCGGGTAACGGCGCTGTATGCTCCGGCAATTGCAAGTCAGTTTAAAATTCAGCCGGCACAGTTTGAAACGGCACTGCTTTCTGCCGGTTTTGATATAGTTCTTGAAGTTGCGCTTGGGGCGGATATATGCGCTGAAAAAGAGGCAGGTGAATTTGAGGAACGTATGGCGCGCGGAGACAAGGTTATGACTACATCCTGCTGTTCTGCATACGTCCGCGCAGTCCGTAAGCACGTTCCGGAACTTATTCCGTGCGTAAGCGAAACTCGTTCTCCGATGCATTACACTGCGGAACTTGCAAAGAAAAATGATCCTGACTGCATTACCGTATTCATAGGTCCGTGCCTTGCAAAGCGCCGCGAGGGAATGGATGACGAGTGCGTTGACTACGTGCTTACTGTTGAAGAAATAGACGCATTTTTTTCTGCAAAAAATATCGAGCTTTCAAAGCTTGTGCCGGCAGAAAAGCATAAGAATGTTCCTACGCAAAGTGCGCGGAATTTTGCAAAGACCGGCGGTGTTGCGCAGGCGGTAAAGGTTCGCCTTAAGCATCCGGAAATTCTTAAGGCAGATATTATTGACGGTCTGAACAAAGCCGGCATGGAAAAACTGAAATTCTACGGTCAGATAAACGTAGGAAACATTCAGCCTGAACCGGAACACGGAAATCTTGTTGAAGTAATGGCGTGTCCTGGCGGCTGTATTGCAGGACCGTCTGCCATAACGAATGTAAAAGCCGCAACTGTTCTTCTTGAACGCTACGTAAAGGAAGGTTTAGAAGATAAAACTGAAAATCAGAAAAATACAGACGGCTGATAACTACATTCAAGGTTAACACTAAAAAATACTCAATAGGATTTATTCAGTGTTAACCTTGGTCAAACAAAAAAAACGGCGGCTTGCATTAAAATATAAATGAAGCCGCCGTTTTTTTTGATGTGTTATAAAAAGTTATTTTGCATTTGCATCGTTATATGACGAACTTACGGCATTTTTTACCGTTAAATCTGACTTATTAAGAAGCTTTACGGCACCGTCTGCGCCTGTAACGATTATGTACTGGCTTGCGACGGTCACCGGCGTACTGCTTTTTACTGCAACAGGAGACTTCAGTTTTAGGGAAAGATTCTGGTCATATTTTGCAAGCACCCATGAAGAACCGTCTTTTATTACGCAGTAATAATCGCTTCCGTCCTGAATGAGCACTGAATTTTCCGCAACAATTTCATTGCTTTCTGCCTGAATTTCCATAGTATCTGGCGAAAGAAGGATAAGTTTTACGGCACCGTTTCTTGAATTTTCTCCTGCAATGGCGATAAAACTGTCTCCTGCCTGGAATATTGTTCTGTTACGGATATAGGTTACAGGAGATGCCTTTATAATCTGTCCGTTATTCGTATTGATTTTTATCATACCGGAAAGCATTGAAGCTTCATTTGTAAGTTCAATTCCGTATGCGGAAGGTGCGGCTGCATCAGCAATTTCCTTTTTAATGACTTCCTGCTGATCCTGTGCAATAACCTTGCGTTCTTCCTGTGCTTCTGTATTCTTTTTGTCTGCAACAGCCTGCTGTTCAGCTGCCGTCTGCTTTGCTTCTTCTGCAACAGCCTGCTGTTTCTGCTCGGCGGTCTGCTGCTGTTCGTATTCAGCCTGCTTTTCTTCTGCAATTGCCTGTTTTTCTTTGGCTTCTGCCTGTGCCTGTCTGTCATCAGGATTTGCTTCGGCAGTTTTCTGTGCTTCTTTTGCCTGTTCCTTTGCAGTTTCGGCTTCTTTTTTTACTTCCTGCGTTTTTGTTTTTTCTGCCTCAAGCTTTTTCTGTTCTTCAACGGCTGTTTTCTGTGCAGCCTGTGCTTTTTCTGTTGCCTGTTCGGCTTCACGTTCCTTTATGTCGACCATATTTTTGCGGCTTTCGATGTTTTTATCATCGTCTTCCTGCATATTCTTTACGACCTGAGAATCACTGATAACAGATGTGTCTACAGTGCTTATTCCGCCGTTTACGTCAAAAAGCGGAATGACTATCTGCGAGGCGCCCGGCCAGTCTTTATAGTTCACTGAAAGTCCGCAGTTTGAAGATGTAAGGTTATCGGTTACGATTTTTTTATACTTGTTCTGGAATGAGGTAAAGTCTGCGCGGTAAACGGCATTATAAACAGTTACAAATACAGCCACTGTTTCAGCATCTTTTTCAGAATAGCCGTAAGCAGATGAAAGATAGGAAGCTATGATATGGCGAAGGTTATCTATGTGGTCAACAGCAGCATCTTTTCCAATAAGAATTATGTCTGCATCAAGCTTTGATTTTTCGTTTTCGTCAACAGCGTGAATGACTGAATAACGTGCAGATGAGCCGGCGGTCATTTTTTCAGACGGACTCTTTGAGATTTCCGCACCAAGGTCAGAGCCGAGTTTTTTTATGCTCTCAAGGGAGTCAATTTTTGCGTGAGGACCTGTATAGTTGATGAACACGATTGTGTCCGCAGTTCCTGTGCTTTTAAGTTCGGTTTCGTTTACTTCAAGTGCAGAAAGCGGCAGTGCAAGAAGAAACAGCACCCCTGCAAATATGGCAAAATGAGATTTCATATATCCTCCAATATTATATTGCAATTTGTTTTTACTGTGATAAAAATCAAGCATTATTATACAATGAAAGAGACAGTTTATCCATAATAATCTGCTTTGTTTTTAATAAGATATTGTAGTGAGCAGGGAGCTACATATTAAGCGCGGCTGTCTTTGAAAGATTTTTTCTTACTGCTTCGTGAACTGTATTGTCATACTGGTTTGAAAGCAGCGACTTTTGAATTTCCATACAATGTGAAAAAAATGCTGGTCGTCCCATAAAACGGCAGATTTCGTAAGCAGCATCGCTGAGCGCAACAAGAACGGTCGTGTTCCGCGGCGGAAGGGTAAGAAGTCTTTTTTCTATTGCCCTGAGCATACGTCCGTCCGGGTCATAAGCGCACTGGCCGGCGGCTTTCATAAGAAATGCAAGATTTTGCATGTTTTTTTCTGTCTGAATAAGAGAGGCAATCAGTTCAGGAACTTCATCCGTACCTAAAAGCGAAAGCTGCATGACAGTCTCCTGAAGACCGATTGTGTCACGGTAGAAAATCGATTTTTCTTCTGTCCGCGCACCTGATGATGCGCTTGAAAGAAACTGGGAATACGCCTTGCAGACGGAAAAGAGTTTTGACGAAAAATTGATTTCGTCAGGTCCGTACATACCTTTCTGCAGGACGGAAATGCGGTTTTTCCCAAGAATATCCTCTCCGAACGACTCTGAAAAATACCGGTTGAACTGCTCAGTATCTATAATATAGAAGTTTTCATAGCGAACAGGATTTCCGCTCTTTTTTTGCACGGAAGAAACATTCTTTTTGCCGGAAAGACGCTGTACCGTGCGAAAACCGTTCATCACCCATGATTTTGAACAGATTACGATTACATTGTTCTTTGTGTAGGAAAGAAAATTCCAGTTTCCGGCGCGTGATGATGCAGACGGTAACGCTGCGCTCCAAACGATATTTCCTGCCGTGTCATAAACGCGCCCTGTTCTGTCGTCGCTTAAAAAAATTCCTTCACCGCCTAAAGCACCTTTCGCAGCGGAAAGACGTAAAAAATCTAGGGCGTCTGCATAAAAAATGTTTACGATTTTTCCCGTTCTGTTTTCAAAAAGAATTACTTTTACAGACTTTCCCGAACTGCTTAAAAGCAGGGCAGACAAGCTTTGAGAAACAGGCACGAATTCAGTTCCTTTTGAAGGACTTGCAGACTGAAGTGCATAGTCATTGGAAGGAACTGCCCATTTTGTTCCGGTGAGTTTTTCTTTTTCGTTTACGGCGCAAAGTCCGAAACCGCCGGAGGAAAATGCAAGAAGAACACCGTAATCGCAGGTCATTGCACCGGAAACTATGCCTGCAAAGCTGATTGTTTCAAGGACTGTGCCGAACGGTGATATTCTTATTCCTGACGATTTACCGTTTTCGGAATTCAATAGCACGGCAAGAATCGTTCCGTCGTTCAGTGTTACAAGCGGAATTGAACTTAAAGACGGAGTTTCAATGCTCCATTTACAAACGCCGTTAATTCCAAAGCAGGAAATGTTTTTCTTTCCCTTTACAAAAAAACGCGCGTCTTTTCCCGGCAGGGCAGATTCTGTTACCTGATACGGAAGTTTTTTTGACCAAAGGACAACTCCGCTTGGATTTATAAGGCTTATTGTTTTTTTATCGCTTACAGTTACAAGAAAATCTTTTGAAATTACGGTCAGAAACGGGTCGGGGCGTCCGGGAACAGGCTTTTCCCAAAGTTTTGTACCGTTTTCTGTACAGGCAGAAATCATTTTTCCGTCCGTAAGAACGACAAAACCGTACGAAGTCTGCACCGGGCGCGTTACTGCTTCTCCGCCTATAACGCATGTCCAGTCTGCATTATCTGCAGAAAGAGAAGTCTGCTCAGCCGAAAATGCTGCAGAAAGAGTAAGAATAAATGCTGCATACAAAAAAAAGCGGCGCATCATTCTTTTTCCAGAACGGCAAGACTTTCTATGTGGCTTGTGTTAGGATAGAAGTCAAGAAGGTACAGACGTTTCAAAACATAGCCGGACTGTACCAGTGCGGCTGTATCACGCGCCTGTGTTGCTGGATCGCACGAGACGGAACGAATCTGCGGAATGCCTGAACGGCAAAGATATTCAAGAACTTCTTTTTCCATTCCGCTTCTTGGCGGATCTATAACAGCCGCATCAAAATATGCGTTTCGGTTTGCGGCTGCCCATTTTGCGCCGCTCAAGCCAATTGATTCGTGATTTTTTCCGGAAAGATTTTGTTCTGCAAAAACGAGTGCGTCGCGGTTATGCTCAACGAGCGTTGTTTTTTCAAAAATGTCGCTTAAAAATACGGAGAATGTTCCGCATCCGGCATACATATCAAGAACGGAGCTTCCGCAAAGTCCGCGACAGATTTCCAGAATCGCTTTTTCAAGAACGCCAAGGTTTGACTGAAAAAATCCCCTCGCGTCAAAAGTTATCTTTTTTCCAAGAAGTTCCACGGTAACAAGCGTTTTTTCCGAAAGCACTGTGCCTGCATAATGCTTTTTTACCTGTTTCATATTCTTGAATTTTTTAGAAGGCTGAACAGATACGTTTTTTTCAAAACCTCCGGAAACAGAAACGGAACACCCGCTCTTTCCGCCAGCAGAAATGACTTTTCCGCTCCCGAAAATATGGCATCTTCCGGAAGGACGTTTTTCCATTGGAAAAGACAAAAGCCATTCATTTATGCAGTTCTCCGCAACGGCGCATCTTTCTATTGGAATTACCGTATTTGTTCCGCGTGCAGAAAGTCCTCCGTCACTCAGCTGGAATCGCGAACGGTAGCCGAAATTTTCTCCGCAAACAACCTGAATTTCAGGCGGCGTTATTCCGTTACGCACAAATGCATCTTTAAGCATTTCTGCCCTTAGTTCTTTCTGATATTCTGAATCTATGTGCATCATATTGCATCCGCCGCACGTTCCGTAGTACGGACATACAGGTTTTACGCGGTGTTCAGACGGTTTTATGATATTTTTTATTTCTGCAGAGTCATAATCGCGTTTTGACTGAGTTATTTCAACTTCAAGAGTTTCTCCGGGAACAGCAAACGGTACAAAAACTGCTTTTCCGTTAATTTTTGATAAACAATTTCCCCCGAAAACGCATTTATCTGTTATAATAGTTTGTATATTCATTTTATATATACTACCAAATTTCAGTTTTTGTGTGGAGTGTTTTATGCTGACAGAAAAGTTTTTTCAACCGATGAAAGACGGAACGGAAATTGCAGTTAACCGCTGGATTCCCGACGACAAGGAGCAGTGCAGGGCGGTCATCGTACTGTCTCACGGAATGCTTGAACATTCTTTGCGCTATGACAGGGCTGGATGCCTTATGGCAGAAGCAGGTTTTGTATTCAGTGCCCACGACCACCGCGGTCACGGTAAGACGGCGTTTACGGCTGAACAGAAAGGCACGGGAACATTCGGACTTCTTGCTAAAAAGAACGGTTTTGAGGCTGTTGTAAGCGATCTTGCGGAAATAATCGAAAAGGCAAAGGCAGATTTTCCCGGCAAAAAAATAATACTTCTAGGCCACTCGTTCGGTTCATTTGTGGCGCAGGCATATATAGAACAAAAAGGCGGATTGATTGACGGCTGCGTTTTATGCGGAACGGCAGGACCGATGAACGGAACTGTATGGGCAGGGAAACTGCTTACGGGAGTGGTGTCGCTCTTCCACAAACCGGAATATAAATCTGAATTCGTGCAGAAAGTAGTTTTCGGGGGATATAACAAGCGTATTCCGGAAGTCATTACAGGATTTGAGTGGATTTCTGCGAACAAAGCAAACGTTGATATGTATATGAACGACTCATGGTGCGGCGGAACGGCGTGCATAGGCTTTTTCCGTGACTTATTGGGCGGACTTTTAAAAATTCACAAAAAGAGCGCAATGAAAAAAATTCCGTGCACGCTTCCTGTATTCTTAATTGCAGGGCAGGACGACCCGGTCGGAAAGTACGGAAAGACGATTGAAAAGCTTGCGGACATCTACCGTAAGAACGGAATGCAGACTGTTGACATGAAGTTCTATCCAGGAGACCGTCACGAATTGTTCAACGAACTCGACGGTGACAAAGCTGTACAGGACGTCCTTGACTGGATTACGCGTACCGTACTGAAATAAAACTGTTTTTCTGGATTGGAGAAGCCGGCAAAGATTTTTCCAATCTAGAAATTCGTGCAAATTTAGACATTCGCTAAAATGCTGCGCCAGCTCGCATTTTTGCTCATTCTTGACTAATAGCTTTATTACGTAATAAAATCATTTCATTGTGTTAATACGATATGGTACTGATAAGTTCGGGCGGCCGGTGAAGAAGGCTGTCGTTTATACTAAGAATGAGCATAACATTCCCAAAGAAAAAATAGATTTTGATGCAATTCTTATAATCAACAGGCTGAAGGATGCCGGATTTCATTCTTATATCGTAGGCGGAGCTGTCCGCGATTTGATTGTCGGAAATACGCCGAAAGACTTTGATATTGTAACAGACGCAACTCCGTCTAAAATCAAGCGGCTTTTCAGAAATTCAAGGATTATCGGAAAACGTTTCCGCATTGTCCACGTTGTTTTCGGGCAGAAAATTTTTGAAGTAAGTACGTTCCGTTCAAATGCGGACGGTTCTTCTGTAGGAAACGAATTCGGAACAATTGACGAAGATGTCCTTCGCAGGGATTTTACGATTAACGCACTTTACTACGATCCTATTCAGGAACAGGTAGTTGACTATGTAGGCGGAATGCGTGACATAAAAAAACACGTTCTCCGTCCTGTAATTCCTTTGGACAGGATTTTTACGGACGACCCGGTGCGTATGCTCCGTGCCATAAAATATTCTGCCAAAACCGACGCAAAAATTTCATTCTCCCTGCGCCACAAAATCCGCGCAAACGCAAGCCTTTTGTCCCAGATTTCGCCGTCGCGCCTTACGGAAGAACTGCTTAAAATCCTGAACAGCGGATGTGCCGCAGAAATCGTAGGGGAGGCGCTTGATACAGACCTTTATATGGCGCTTCAGCCGGCGGCAACTGCAATGATGTATGCAGACAAGAAATTTGAGTCGTCCTATATGCAGAACCTCGTAAAACTTGACGAACTTATAAAGAATTCCCCTGATGCAAGGCTGGGACAGAAACTAGTTTTTATCATAAAGGATTTTATCATCAGCCTTACAGACTGGAAAAAAGAAAGCGAATGCCACACTGCCTATGGCGAACTGTATACAAAAACGTGGACTGAATGCAGGAATTTTGTTCTTCCGATGAATCCTCAGCGTACGGAACTTGAATTTGCCGTAAAAGCAGTTCTTACGGAACTTGGCATTCACGGAAAAATCGTTCAGCGCAGAAAAAAGGGCAGGAGTAAACAGGAAAAAAACTAGCCGTTTTTCCCTGTTTCTGAAAAATTCGTGCCGGTAATCTTGTCGATTACAATGCTTACTTCTTCTATAAGAATTCCTGTGTAGCTTTCAATCTTATCTATTATGTACTGCTGAAGTTTATGGATTTTTCCGGTCAGCTGTGTTCCAAACGGAACGTCAATCAGAATTATGATTCTGTAGCCGCGGGAATCTGTCTTTATAGTCATTTTCTTTACGCGGACGGCTTCATCGCACTCGGAAACGCAATGCATTACCATCTGTGTAAGCGCCGCTTCCGAAATTTCTATGCGTCCTTTTTTTGAAAATTCCGGCTGAACGATTGATTTTTCAAACAGTTTTCCGTCGTTCTGGTCTTTTTTTGCAAAAAGCTTGTTCTTCCTGAAAAAAACTTTTATTGAATTTGAAAATATCTGAGGATAGTTCCGCTTTATTTCGATAGAAGGAACTGGAATTACGTGCTTGCCTTCTACCTGTCGTGATTTTATTGCCTTTTCGATTTCTTCGCGTGTTGCAATGTCTTCTATGCGGATGATTTTCTGCGGCTGCGGAAGCTGAAGGCGCATTGCAATTTTCAGAACCATTTTTTCCGATGTTCCGAGTATAAGGATTTTCTTGATATGAGCTTTTTTCAGGGCGCGGGCAATTTCGTCACGGTGTTCCTTGTCATCAAAAAGTGCAACGCGAACTGCACCCATATAAGTTTTTTCACGCTTTGCAGAATGTCCTGCAAGAATTTTATCATTCTGAATAAGAAGTCCGTCGTCTATGATTGAGTCAATTCCGTATTTTTCTGCAAGCAGTTTTGACCGGAAGCTTTTTCCGGTTCCGCTTTCACCAACAAGAGCATATACCGTGCAAGGTTTTAATGCCTGGACAATCTCGTCTATAAAATTTCCGCTCATACGTTCCATTATAAACGCAACAAGCCTGTTTCGCAATCGGAAGAAGAAAGAAAAGTTTTGAACTCAGGCGGAACTGGCGCTGTAATTTCAGGCGGAAGCCCGACAGGATTATCAGCAGGAAGTGAAAGCGAAATGGCGTGCAGGAAAAGTTTTTGATTTCCGGGGAGGGGAAATCCGCCGTATGCAGTATCACCGGCAAGAGGAACACCGTGCAGGGCAGACTGGCTTCTTATCTGGTGCGTACGTCCTGTTTCGATGACGTATTTTACAAGCGAAACAGGCTTTCCGCTGTATGTGCCGTATTGAAGTGGAAAGGCGTTTGTTACGGCAAGTTTTTCATTACGTGAAAAAGAATCTGCCGCATCAGGTGAAAGGACAGAAAAAAATGCTTTTTCCTGTGCGGACTGCCGTTCTTTTCTTGCAGAAACCGTATGGAAAGCGCCGGTTCGTTTTTCGTCCGGCTCGTTTCTGTAGATAAAGTCGCGCCAGCATTCCGCTTTTTCAAGATGCCCCTGCGCAATTCCGAGATACGTTTTTTGTATGGCGTGAGAAGCGATTGCTCCGGAGAACCAGCGCGCTCCGGCAAGACTCCAGGAAAATGCAAGAATACCTGTCGTCCGTCCGTCAAGCCGGTGAAGCGGACCGGGCGTAAAGGAAAGGGAATTCCGCTCCGGGAATGAAGTTCTGTAGAATTTAACTACGTCTTTTTCAATGGAGTCAGCTGCGCCGTGAACTGTTTTTCCGTAAGGCTTATTTATAATCAGAATATGCTCGTTATGGAACAGAATTTCATACGGAAATGTGTATGGCGCAGCTTCTGCCGTTCCGCCTCCATCCTGCAAAAAAGGCGCGCTATCTTCCCTGTTCAAAAGGAATGATGCAATGGTGATTATGTCTTTTTCCCGGATATGCTGTTCCGCCGATGCTTTTCTGCCGTTCACCTTTACAAGACCTTTTCTGATTGCCTTGTATATGCCGGAAAGCTGTTCTGTCGCAATGAAACGCCGTATTATTCTGTCAAGCCGCCGTCCGTCGTCGTCTGCGCCTGCTGAAAATTCCGTAAAATCCATGAACCTGATTATACCAATAAATAAGAAATGATAACATTAAATTACAGGGAAAATGCTAGAAAAAAATAGATTATGATGATAAAATAAATCTATGTTTACTTTATTGAGCGACCAAGTCAAAAAGTTTTTGTCCAATCCAGTACTTCTGGCGTGCATTTCAAGCTGGTTCTGCGCGCAGTTCATAAAGACCGTAATTAGTATTTTATACGGACGCATTCACAGCCTGTATGAGCTGGTGGAAAATCTTATCTGGAAAACAGGCGGACTGCCTTCCAGCCATTCTGCACTGGTCGCTTCACTGTCAACAACGGTAGGATTTCGCAACGGAATTTCCTCCGACATTTTTATCCTTTCGCTCTGCTTTTTTATGGTTACTATACGCGATGCCGTTGGCGTGCGACGTTCAAACGGCATTCAGGCGCAGAAAATAAATGAAATCGGCAGGCTTTTAAACAAAAAAGACATCATAGACTACAAGCCTATTCGCGAAGTAAACGGTCATACGCCTATGGAAGTTACTATAGGCTGTCTTCTGGGATTTTTTATCGGTCTTGCATTCTCGTTATTCTGATTTTTGAGCCTGCGGAACAATATGAAAGACCTGAAAAAAATTATAATTTCTGTACTTGTAATTCTGTCTTCTCTTTTTTTATTCTGTACGCTCAGAAGCATTCCTGCGGCAAAACTGTGGGACGGATATTCCGTAGTATACGTTCCTGCCGGCGCAGATACGGCTGTTGTTCAGGAAGCGTTTGAGAGCGCCGGCTGCAATGACGTTATTTCGCTGGAAAACCAGTTCGTTCCGCTTGCGGCTTCTGCCGAAACTCCTGAAGTATCGCTTGCGCTTTCTGGACTTGAGCCGTCTTCCTATCTGAAGAAGCGGCTAATGTATTTTTTTGACAAAAATCACGAATACCGGCTGTATTACGTTCCGGTTTTATATGTGCGGAAAGCTGAAGCCGCCGTTAAGTTTATGAATTCCAGAAATATTACAGCCGCTGTAAACGTAAGCGCCGCATATCCGTTTTTCGTGCCGATTGTCTGCCTTATTTTTGCAGGAATACTTGTCTGGTTTTCTGACAGGCGCATTCTGTGCGCGTTTTCGCTTTGTATTCCGGTGTTTTTTTCGTTCACCCAGCCGTTCTACAGTGCGGCAGCGGCGCTGTGCCTTTTTATGTACGGCATTTTTCTTTCTCTAAAGGTATGGAAGAGGAACAATGCGCTGCCGTATCTTTTTAGGAACAGACTGCTGATTGCGTTTTCCGTCGTGTCCGTTCTGTGTATGTTTCTTACAGGCATAAAATGCGGAATGATGTTTCTACTGCTTACAGCATCTCAGTGCGCAGTTTTTTTCCTTATGAGTGCAGTTTCCGAAGTCTGTGACAGACGATACAGTTTCAGCCCTGTAAAAATCATTCCTGCACGGATGATTTCACTTTCCACGGAAAAATCGCTTTTCTGTCTGCTTGTATGCTCCTGTGCTATTGCGGCTCTTTTCCTTTTTGCCGTTATGAACGTACGGATTATCCGTCCGTCATCAGAAAAATCTCTTCAGCTTCCGTCTCCTTACGGAACAGGAAACCTTCCTACCATACACGATTTTGTAAACTGGCGGTGGGAAACGCTTACATATCCGTATATTTCGCTGAATGAGTCTAGTTCAGACAGAAAAAAGACAAATCCAAAAGAGGGTGACTCAGTTTCTTTTATGCAGTATTCGCAGAAAAACGGAAAAATTCAGGAAATCGAAAAGTCGATTGTATATGGCAGAAATTTTATAGATGATTCCCTGAAATCAGTAGAAAACCTTGCGTATCCTGCCATAGAAAAAATGCTCGGCAAAAACAGCAGTGCATCTGCCGGTTACGTTATTTCCGGAGTGCAGGCGCCTACTGTTCTTAATGTGCTTATTCTGATACTATCATTCTGCATTGCGCTGTTTTTCTATATTGCACAAAAACAGGGAAGGTGCATTGCTGTGCCACGAGGGGTAAAATGACTGTATTTCCAAATATCAGCCCGCTGAAAAAAAATATGTATAAAAAAACGGTGAACGGATTTGTTCCGAATTCTGTCATCGTTCCTTTAAAGCAGGATGTAAACGCTGACTGCAAATGGCTCGTAAAACCGGGTGACAAAGTTTCTGAAGGACAGATTATTGCCGTTTCCGACAAAAATAACGGTATTTTTTCCTCCGTCTATTCACCTATTCCGGGAATCGTAACCGGAATTGAGTCCTGCGTATGCCCGGACGGACGAACCTGCGAGGGGATGCGCATACAGCTTTCGGGCAGTTTTTCGTTCCTTGGAAAAAACAAAAAGCCTGCCGATGTGCGTTCCTGTACCGGCACTATGATTTTTGAGTCCATAAATGAAAAGGGAATAATAAATACGTTTGTAACGAACGAGCCTGTTCTCCTTGCAGAAGATATACAGCGTGCCGCCGCAGAAAAAAAGCCTGTTATGGCTGTACGCCTTTTTGACGAAGACCCGAGCCGTCTTACAGATTCGCTTATAACGCAGTTTTTCTTTGAAAACGTTTTTTCCGGTTCGCTTCTTGTTGCAAAAGCAATGAACGCCGCAGGAATTATTTTCGTTGCGGACAGGGATTTTGAACTTCCAGAACTCCCGGAACAGAAAATACCTGTCCTATGCCTGAAAACAAACGCACAAAAATATCCTTCCGGCTACAAAGAAGAAATCATACGGCTTGTGCAGAAAAACAGTAGGGAAGAGTGGACGGCATCAATTTCAAAAAAATCACTTTTTACGGATTCGTCTACTATGCTTGAAACATACCGCGCATTCAGTTTTGATATGCCGGTCATAGACAGATACGTTCATATTTCAGGTGACTGCATTCCTGCATCAGGACTGATAAAAGTCAGCATAGGAACGACATTACAGAATCTGGCAGAACAGTGCGGTTCACTTATAAAAAATCCGAAAGCAATCATCGTAAACGGACTTGTTTCCGGTGTATCGGCTGGTACTCTGACTGCGCCTGTTACAAAATACGTAAAATCCGTTGTGTTCCTGCCGGCGATGAAAACTCCTGATCAGCGCCAGTCGGAATGCATCCGATGCGGAAACTGCCACCGGGTATGTCCGAAAGAACTTTCTCCTGACATTATCTTCCGCAATTTGAAAAACCGCACGGAAAAAAAAGACGATGTTTTTATGCAGTCAGCATTTTTGTGCGATAACTGCGGACTTTGCAACGCTTCCTGCCCGGCACGCCTTCCGCTGTGCCACGTTATCTACAGGAAAAAAAGCGCACCTGTTTCAGCACTGCCACTTTCTGAAAAAAAAGCAGTAGTGCAGACGGAAGAATTACATCAAAAAAAAGGAGCATCTGATGTCTGAAAATAAAACAAAAACACCTTCCGGCAACGGAAAAAAATACAGGAACTTAATAATACGTCCTTTTACTTATATACACCATTCAGTAGGCACAGAATCAGTCGTTATGCTTGTCCTTCTTGGCATACAAATTCTTATGCTTGCACTTACAAAAAGTTTTAGTGCGATTGCCGTTATCTGTGCTGCGGCGGCCGGTTCTGTGATTGCAAACTTTATAGACAGAAAATGTATGTTCCTTAAACCGCAATGCTATTTTACATATCCTATCAGTATTGTGCAGGGACTAGTTACCGGTATGCTCATTCCTGAAACATATCCGCCGCTTACGGTTTTTCTGATTACGCTGCTCGTTATGATTATCATAAAGCATTTTTTCGGAGGATTTTCCTATTCGCTTGTAAATCCGAGCGTTTTTGCAGTTGCCGTCCTGTGGCTTGCAGGAGCATATCTTTTCGGTCAGATAGAATTAACTGCCGATATGCTGACTTCCCGCAATCCTTCTCAGCAGCTTATTGAAAGCGGAATATTTCCGACGGCTGCTTTTGACAGTTCCGTTACAGAAACTTTAAATAATGCCATATTCAGCCTGTTCAAGGTATCAATTCCCGACGGCTACGCATCACTGTTCTGGGATACTCACAGTGTAATACCTGCATTCAGGTTTAATCTTGTTACGCTTGTTTCTTCAATCGTCCTGTTCTCTATGGACGGTATGAAAATCGTAATTTCATCATTCTTTTTAGCAGTATACCTTCTTCTGATACGTTTTGTTTCACCTGTATTTTTTCAGGGAATTCCGTTTCAGGGTGATATGCTGCTTGCCCTGCTTACAGGCGGAACATTGTTTACGGCAACTTTCGTCCTGAACTGGTACGGAACAGTACCGTCATCACTGAACGGAAAAATCATTTACGGAATTCTTGCCGGTACGGCAGCATTTTTCATAGCCGGCTGCGGAACTTCTCCTGCAGGAATGGCGTTTACAGTCCTGCTTATAAATTTTGTATCTATTTTAATTCAGTTCTACGAAAACGACTCGAACATCAGGCATACAAAAAAATTAGTGGAGCTTTCGCTCAAAGGGGACTGCTAAATGGCATTGTTAAAAACAGACTCAAAAGAAGCATTGCGCATAACCTGTATTTTTGCAGGAATTCTTACTTTCTTTTTTTTGATTGACTTTGGATGCATCCGGCTTGCCGAAAAAAAATGGACTAAGGGACTTCAGCAGGCAGTAGAAACAATGCTTGAGGAAAAGCAGCCTGATAAATGGAAAGTTACAAAACCAGTCCAGATTTTATCTCCGTTTTCAACAAGCGCGGCTCTGTACGAACTTCAGGACAAAAACAGTGCAGAAAAGGAATATGCCGTTATCATACGGACGACAACGCTGTTCGGACCATATCCGGCAGTCTTTCTGTATAAAAAGAATTCCGGCGCAGAGTTTTTAGGCTATACTTGCGTTTCCGGCAGGGTAAAGCGTATTCTTGAGGAAAACACTACTAATCCGCTGCTTGCATACTGGACTCAAAAAATAGAAAAAATTACGGCAGACTCTCTGCCTAAGCCACAGTAATTTCTTTGGAGAAGCGACTATGACACGGAAAGCAATTTCAATTTATATGACGGCAACCTGTGCAATGGCAATTGTCATTCCCGGAAGATTTGCAATCGGCATTATCATTGCGACAGAAGTTTTCCTGCTGACTGTTTTCGGAACTCTGTTCAGTGCACTGCTAAAAACACTGCGCATAAATGAACTCAGGACTGCCGCAATGTGCGCATTTCTTGTAAGTTTTACAGTTCTCTTCAAGCAGCTGCTTATTCTTTTTATGCCTGAAACGGCGCTCCAGCTCAGCTTTGTTCTGTACCTGCCGTCAATTTCGTCTTTTACGACAGTTTTTCTGATTAAGGAAAAACAGCCGCCTCTCAAAACTGATTTTTTGGGAAACTTTGCGCCTCCGCTTATCTTTACTGTATATATGCTTGTTTTTGTTCTTATAAGGGACTGCATCGGCTATGGAACGATTACTTTGCCGGCTCCGGGAAAAATGATTGAAATTGTCCTGTTTCCTGAAAATTATTCGGCAGCAGGTACTTTTTTTGCAACAATTCCAGGTGCGCTTGTACTTTCAGCTCTTTTTCTTTCTTTGTTTCTTGCGATGGAAAAAAAGTTTAAAATTATCATAAAGGCGGGAATTGACAAATGATTTTTACAATACTTCATTATTTTCTTTTTTCCTCGGCTGTTCTTGTTTATGGAATAGGTCTGAACAACGCAACGATATTCTGCGATTCAATTTCAGAACTAAAACTTTATTTTGTAAAGTCAGTATTTACAGTCCTTATTTCAACCGTGCTGTCCTGGATTATTATCCAGCAGTTCCTTATTCCCCTTAGAATTACGGAACTCTATCCGCTTGCAGCACTGCTTGTATTTATGACAATTTCCGTATTCCTTGAAACGATAATAAGGATTACAACGAGCACTGTTACGTCAGACTTCTGTTTTTCTTTTCTTATTGTACTGCTTGCCCTGAACGAAAGCGTAAATATTTTAGATACAATTCTTATTTCACTTTCAAGCCTTCTGTCATTTTTCTGCCTTATTCCTGTACTGTATGCAGTCAATGGAAAAATAAATATTCTTGGAATAACGGAAAGGCATGCAAACAAAAAATCGCTGCTTTTAATTGTGCTTGCCGTAATTATAATTATCATTTCAGCCGGAAATGTAAGCTGGCTTACTCCAGGAGTTATAAAATGATTTTACGGATTATTCTGTTTGTTCTTTTTCTGCTTATCATTGCCACCCTGCTGTTTTTCATTACGTGCATTCTTTCTCCGGCAGTTTCTGAACAGACCGGCATAACTGACAATTTTCTGCTGTCAAAGGCAGAATATAATTTCAAGAAACTTGGAAAACTTGCCATTCAGCAGGCAGGTGCGTCACAGGTAAAGGCAGTCGTAAAATGCTCCTGCCATAAAACATTTTCAGAACCGCCAGAAGTACAGAATTATCCCGGACTTTCCTGCGCAGTCATTGCAGCGGAATACGGTTCTATCGGCGGCTGTAACTATATGTGCATAGGGAAGGGGGATTGCGCCGCAGCATGCCCCCAGCGCGCAATTACAATAATGAACGGTACCGCCGTTATTTCAAACTTCTGCATAGGCTGCGGAAAATGCATTCCTCTTTGTCCGAAAGGCATTATTCAGCTTGTTGATAAATCGGTAAAGAGAATGGTTGTATGTTCAAATACAGACCAGCCGTTTACAACCTGTTCGTCAATACAAAAGGAAGAAATAATTGAAGAACCTGTAAAAAAATACTTTAAAATATGGGCATCTTGTTATAGAATAATTGACGCCAAGAAAAAATAATTAGAGTTTATGTCAGTACACATTTGTTTCGGCGTAAAATCTTCGATGATTGATAGTTTTCAGTCAGATGTTCTTGAAAAGGAATATCAGAATATTTACAAGCCGGTCGCGAAATTTCTATATTCTCACCCAGCATTCTGCCTGTCTTTCTCTTTTAACGGTCCTCAGTTTGAATTTTACCGCAGAAAACATCCTGAATTCATTGAAATATTGCAGATGCTAATAGGCAGAAAACAGATTGAAATTCTTGGCGGAGGTTTTTATGACCCGGTATTCCCGCTTTTGTTTCCGCGTGACAGGACAGGGCAGATAGAACTTCTTTCTTCAAGCATACGCGAAGCTGTAGGAAAACGGCCGCGAGGTCTTTCTATGTGTGCAAGCATCTGGGAATCGTCACTTCTTTCCTGCTTTTCAACCTGCGGAATGGAATTCGTAATGCTTGACGAAACGCTTGTTCCTCCTGAAAAAAACACGTGCATTCCGCTTATAATGTCCGACAAGGGAAAATCGATTATAATTCTGCCGGTAGAAAATTCGCTGAAACCGCAGCCGAACGTTCAGATTTCCGGCTTTATTGATGCAGTTACTGCAAAAGTCCAGAAATCACAGCGGAATTCCGAGCCGCATATACAGTCCGGCGAAAAAGTAATATCAATTCAGTTTTCGCACAAGGAATTAAAAAAACTTCTTGAGTCAGGCTGGCTTGAAAATCTTTCCACTGTCATTTCTGACGAAAAAAACGAAAAATGCATTCTCAGCATACCGTCGAATGTCGTAAAAAATTCCGTTGTATTTCAGCCGGTGTTCATTCCAGCCGGAATGAGCGGAGAAATTGCTCAGTGGGCAATAAAACCGTACAAGGCTGTAAAAACGACAAGTTACTTTCCTGTAACGATTTATGATTTTCTGCAGCTTTATCCGCAGAGCAGGGCTTTATACGACAGGATGATGTACGTAAGTATGCTGGTAAATCAAAGCCACGGAGATAAAATACGCAAAAAAGTCGCACGCGACAAACTGTGGGAAGCACAGAACGGAAACAGCTTTATCTGTACGGCGGAAGGCGCATTCGTCAATTCATCGTTCCGACAGAATTCATACAAAAATCTTGTTGAGGCAGAAAAAATCGTACGCGAATGCAATGAATTTGAGGAGTCTGTTTCCTGCTTTGACTATAACGGCGACGGGCTGAACGAATACATCATCCGTATGCAGAATTATTTTGCGGCGGTGAACCTTCTTGGCGGAGCAATCCGGGAATTTGACTTGATGCAGGCTTCCGGAAACTATGCGGACAATCTTAGCCGGGTACAGGAATTTGAGAACTGCAATGATAATTACGAACGCGGACTTTTCGTAGACCATATTTTTACGGACGAAGAATTCAGCGAATATCTTTTGAACAAACCGACCGGAAACGGCGTTTTTTCAAAAATGATTTACACGGAGTCAAAGTTTTCTGCACAGCACAAGGAAATCCAGCTTTCAGTGTGTGCGCTGTTTAAAAACAGACAGAACGTTTCATTGCGCAAGAAAATTCTTGCCTCTTCAAGCGGTCTTACAATCCAGTACATTCTGAAAAACGAAAGCAGCCGTCAGCTCAAGGCAAAATTTGCAGTAGAGTCAAGTTTTGCGCAGACAAATTTCAACGCGCAGGATTTTAACGCATACAGGCTTGAAATTCTTACGGACGGACAGAAACAGGAAATCGACACTAAATCTTCTTCTAAAGCGCTGAATGCATCAGGAAAGCTTGCAAATGTAGAAGGTTTCCAGCTGACAGATACGGATAATTCCATTTCGTTTATGTTTGAGCCGAACGAGCAGTGCGGTCTTTCATTTTTCCCGATTGTCTTTAATCGCCCAGAATACACGACCGGCGAGAATGTTCCTGCAAGTATGACGTTTGCAAATACGTTGTTCTGGGACATAAACCTTGAGCCCGGTATGGAAATGGAAAAAACGATAAATTTCAGTATTTTCAATATGCATAAAAAACGCCGGACTGTAAAAAAATAAAGATAGAAATAAAGATAAAGAGGCATTCCCGTGAGCTACAATGTCCTGTCATCGTATGCGGACGATTTTATCAATGATGATGAAATTCTGGAAACGCTTGATTATGCAGAAAAGCACCGTTCTGACCGTCCGCTTCTTCTAAACATTTTGGAAAAAGCCCGTAAGTGCAGGGGCGTAACCCACCGCGAGGCAGCCGTTTTACTGGAATGTGACCAGCCGGATTTGAACGAAGAAATACTGTCGCTTGCAAAAGAAATAAAGCTGAAATTCTACGGAAACAGAATAGTTCTTTTTGCGCCGCTTTATCTTTCAAATTACTGTATAAACGGCTGTACTTACTGTCCGTATCACGGTGCGAACAGGCACATTTCCCGAAAGAAACTTACGCAGGACGAAATACGCAGTGAAGTCATTGCGCTTCAGGATATGGGACACAAGAGGCTTGCAATAGAAGCAGGCGAAGATCCGAATGAAAATCCGATTGAGTACATTCTTGAAAGTATACGGACAATCTATTCCGTAAAACACAAAAACGGCTCAATCCGCCGGGTAAATGTAAATATTGCCGCAACTACAGTAGAAAACTATTCGCTCCTGAAAAAAGAGGGAATAGGAACGTACATTCTGTTTCAGGAAACGTATAATAAAAAACAATACGATGGCCTGCACCCGTCCGGACCAAAATCAGACTACTTTTATCATACGGAAGCAATGGACAGGGCAATGGACGGAGGAATTGACGACGTTGGCTGCGGCGTTCTGTACGGACTTAATTCATACCGATATGATTTTATTGGACAGCTTATGCACGCAGAACATCTTGAAGCGGCAAAAGGGTGCGGTCCTCATACGATTTCCGTACCGCGTCTAAGGGCGGCAGACGGCATTGATCCGGCTAAGTTTCCTGATGCAGTAGACGACAAAACGTTCTGCAAAATAGTTGCGTGCCTTCGCATTGCAGTTCCTTATACAGGAATGATTGTGTCTACCAGAGAATCCGAGCGGACGAGGGCGATGATTTTGCCGCTGGGCGTAAGCCAGATTTCAGGCGGTTCAAGGACGAGCGTAGGCGGTTACACGGAAAAAGAGAGTCCTGTTGATACTGCGCAGTTTGACGTGAGCGATACACGTTCGCTGGATGAAGTAATTTTCTGGCTTATGCAGAACGGTTTTGTACCGAGTTTCTGTACCGCCTGCTACCGTGAGGGGCGAACCGGCGACCGTTTTATGAGCCTTCTGAAATCCGGGCAGATTGCAAACTGCTGCCATCCGAATGCGCTTATGACATTAAAGGAATATCTTGAAGACTACGCGCAGGAAAAAACGCGCATTGCCGGAGAACAGCTTATTCAGAAAGAACTTGAGAACATTCCCAATCAGGCGGTAAAAGAGCGGTGCAGAAAATATATCGCAGAAGAAGTGCAGGGAAAACGAGATTTCAGGTTTTAGGAATAATGTATGAACGTCAAGAATAAAACTCCGGAAGCACAGCGGCTTCACATAGTCATTACAGGCGCTGCAAACTCCGGAAAATCCTCACTTTTGAATGCGCTGACCGGTCAGCATACTTCCGTTGTCAGCAGCACAAAGGGAACGACAACTGACCCTGTAAAAAAGCCGATGGAACTTCACGGAACAGGACCGGTCATTTTTGTTGATACGGCAGGATTTGGTGACAACACGGAACTTGGCGCGCTTAGAACTGAAAAAACGCTGGAGGCAATCCGTTCTGCGGATATGATTATCTGCGTTTTTTCGGCAGATACGTTTTACGACGAAACTGCCGGTGATACAGGTTCTCCGACGGCTTTATCCTGGCTTAAACTTGTAAATGAGTCCGGGAAGAAGATAATACCTGTCCTTTCAAAATGTGATTTAATGACGAACTCTGAACGTGCTGAGTATGTACAAAAAATCATACGGCAAGTGAATACAAATCCTGTCTTTTTCAGTACTGTTCAAAATACAGAGAAGTGCGTATCCGCGCTTTTGGAAAAAATAGCCGGGTGCATTCCTCAGGAATTCCTTTCGCCAAAAACTTTTACCGGAAATCTCTGCACGGAAAATGAGTCTGTCCTGCTTGTTATGCCGCAGGACATTGAAGCACCAAAAGGAAGACTTATTCTTCCGCAGGTACAGGTTTTACGCGAACTTTTAGACAAAAAATGCCTTGTTTCCTGCTGTACGGCAGATAAAGTTGAAGAAACGCTTTCTACCCTCAAACAGCCCCCTTCGCTCATCATAACGGATTCGCAGGCTTTCAAAACTGTGTATGCGCATAAACCTGTTCAGAGCCTTCTTACGTCTTTTTCAATTCTTATGGCTGCACAAAAGGGCGACATATCAAAATACAGGGAAGGCGCATACGCCATCGCAAACCTGAAAAAAACGTCCCGCGTTCTTATTGCAGAAGCCTGTACCCACGTTCCGCTTGAAGAAGACATCGGCAGGGTAAAAATTCCTGCACTGCTGAAAAAACTCATTCCGGAAATTCAAATCGATTTTGAACGCGGAACTGATTTTCCGGATTTAAAACCGCTTCAGCAGGGAAAAAACGCAGCCGCGCCTTACGACCTTATAATTCACTGCGGTGCCTGCATACACAATTCATCATACGTGCAGGACAGGCAGAAACGCGCGGCTCTTGCCGGAATACCGATGACAAACTACGGGCTTGCAATCGCATTCCTTACAGGAATACTTGATGACGTTGCAATCCCGGAATGAATGATGCGGCAGCATTCGCAAAACACAAAAAATCAATCTCATTGTATAAACGCTGAAAAATCTTTATACTGAAACGAACTGTCAGGTTCTTACTATAAAATTATAAAGGACAAGAGATAATAGATACTTGGGGGATTTAATGAACAGACGACTGATTACTTCAGCATTACCTTACGTAAATAATATTCCGCATCTTGGAAACCTTATCCAGATGCTCAGCGGCGACGTATTCGCACGATTTTGCCGCAGCCGCGGCTATGACACGCTGTATATCTGCGGAACGGACGAATACGGCACTGCAACGGAAACAAAAGCACTTGAAGAAAATAAAACTCCGCGCGAACTGTGCGACTATTACTACGGCGAACACACAAAAATCTACGACTGGTTTCACATCAATTTTGATAAATTCGGACGAACCTCAAACGAAGAATGTACTGAAATAACGCAGTCGCTTTTTAAAGACCTTGACGAAGCCGGACTTATACACGAAAAGACGAACAGGCAGCTTTTCTGCCCTCACTGCAACCGCTTTCTTGCCGACAGGTACGTAAACGGAATCTGCCCTAAGTGCGGAAGTTCAAAAGCACGCGGCGACCAGTGCGACGACTGCGGCGCTCTTCTTGACCCGGTAGAACTGAAAGAACCGAAATGCGCAACGTGCGGCTCAACGCCGGAAGTCCGCGAAACAAAGCACCTTTACATTGACCTTCCGGCGCTTTCAAAAAAACTTGACGAATGGATGTCCAAAACAAGCTGCGAAGGCCGCTGGGCAGACAATGCAATCAACATTACAAAAGCATGGATTCGCGACGGTCTGAACGAACGCGCAATCACCCGCGACTTAAAATGGGGAATTCCAGTTCCAAAAACAGGCTATGAAAACAAAGTATTCTACGTATGGTTCAACGCGCCTATCGGCTATCTTTCAATTACAAAACAGCTTGCAAACGAACTTGCAAAAGCCGGAAAGCAGTCGTTCGACTGGAAATCCTGGTGGCTCCCGGAAGAAAGCGAAGAGGCAAAAGGCAAAGCGCCGGTAGATTTGTTCCAGTTCATCGGAAAGGACAACATTCCGTTCCATACAGTAATTTTCCCGTGTACGCTGCTCGGTTCTCCGCATAACTGGACAAAACTGTATCATATGAGTTCAACGGAATATATGAACTATGAAGATTCCAAATTCTCAAAGAGCCGCGGAGTAGGCGTTTTCGGAACAGATGCAATTGAAACAGGAATTCCGGCAGATGCCTGGCGTTTCTACATTTTCTACAACCGCCCGGAAAAACAGGACTTCCAGTTTATGTGGAAAGACTTTCAGGAAAAGATGAATTCCGAACTTATCGGAAATCTTGGAAATCTTGTAAACAGAACTCTTCTGTTCGTAAATAAATACTACGATGGAAAAATTCCTGCCGCTCCTGTTGACGAAGAACTGTGGAATGAAGTAAAGGCACGCGAAGCAAAAATAACTGAACTTCTTGAATGGGCTGAACTTAAGGACGCATTCCGCGAAATGTTCGGAATTGCTGATATTTGCAACAAGGCATTCCAGGCAGCAGAGCCGTGGAAAACCCGGACTACAGCGCCGGAGCAGGCCGCAAAGCTTATCCGAAACCTGTGCTACGTAATCAAAGACCTTATGATTATGATGAATCCGTATATGCCGCAGTACACTCAGAAAGTTATGTCGTATTTCGGTAAGTCAATCGAAGAAAAGAAAGTCGGAACGGAAACAAAACCGGGACTGAACTGGTCTGACCTTGCAAAGACGGACGGACTTTCTGAAATCAGTGCAACGGAAGTTTACTTTACTCCTATGGACAAAAAGACTATGGAAAACTTCCGCGAAAAATTCTCAGGAAATCAGAAAGAAAGAAAAGACGCAAAAAAGACTGAACAAAAGCCTAAAAAGGCAGAGAAAAAGGCGGAAGAGGAAGTTCTGCCTTTTGACCGTCAGGCAGCGCATTTTTCAAATACAATCAGGCTTCGCGTTGCAAAAATCATAAAAGTTGACCGCAATCCTGAAGCAGAAAAACTGTATATCGAACACCTTGACGACGGAACAGGAACGGAACGCGTAATTCAGAGCGGACTTGTTCCGTATCTTAAGGAAGAGGAACTTCTCGGAAAGCACATTATTCTTGCAGACAATCTTGCGCCTAGGAAAATGCGCGGAATAGAAAGCCGCGGAATGCTTCTTGCCGCTGACTATACGTCTGCCGACGGAAAAGAATGCGTTGAAGTTCTTACCGCGCCGTGGGCTGCACCGGGAACGGAAGTCGTTCTTGAGGGAGATCCTGTTCCTTCATCAAAGCCGGAAACTATCAGCGCGGACGACTTCTTTAAGGTAGAAGTAAAAGTCGTTGACAAGACCGTTCAGATTGGCGGAAAAAAACTTGTTGCAGACGGAAAGCCGCTTGAAACGCAGTTTACCGTAAACGGCGACGTGCACTAATTGATGACAGAATGATGGTGCAGGGGATAAACGTGTTTTCTATTTCAATTTCACGGCTGGCTCAAACAGACAATACGAATATAGGCTCATTTCTACAGACGCCGTTCTGGAGCGAATTCAAGGCGGCGCACGGATGGAATTACAGCCGTTTTTCCATCCGGCAGACGTTCCGTGAAGATGAGGCGGAAAAGCCGCATTCGTGCGGAAAAAACGCCTCCGCCGGGCAGAATGCAGAAACGGAGAAAACAGGCGAATTTTCCGTCCTTACGCGCTCTTTTGCGCACGGACTTTTTTCAATCGCATACATACCGCTTTTTCCGCAGCTGCCGTTTGAATGTACTCCGGAAGAAACAATAGAAGATGCGCTTGACTCGGACGGAACGGCGGTCATTGAAAAACCGCTTGTTACGGCGGAAACGCAGACAATCGAATTTGCGCATCTTGTAAAGGAAATTGCCGCAGCGCTCAAGCCGTATCTTCCTAAAAATACAATCTGCATACGCTTTGACCCGGCAGTGTCATTCGGAACTCCGGAAGAGCGCGATGCATTCAATTACGGACTAAAACTCGTATCGTTCGCGGACAGGCTTCATCTAAGGAAAAACAGCGTTGACATTCAGCCGCCGGACTCTACGCTCGTAGACCTTACTCCAGATACAGAAGAAATCCTTGAACGGATGAAAAGCAAATGGAGATACAATATCCGCCTGAGCGAACGAAAGGGCGTGCAGATTGAAAAAGTTACCGGCGCAGATCCGCTTTTTTCCGAAAAACTCGACGTTTTCTACGATTTGTATAAAATCACTTCTGAGCGCGACGGAATTGCAATCCACTCAAAATCGTATTATGAAGATTTGCTGAAAAAATCAAGCGATGAACTTGCGCAGAAAAAAAACGTTCCTGCCGTTACGCTGTATCTTGCAAAGCACGAAGACGACTATCTTGGCGCAATCATTACGCTTTTCAGCAGGACAGAAAGCGTTTATCTTTACGGCTGCTCAAGCAACGTAAAGCGCAATCTTATGCCGAATTTTCTCTTGCAGTGGACGGCAATGCAGGATGCAAAAAAATACGGCAGCCTTTATTACGATATGTACGGAATGCCGCCGACCGACGATGAAAATCACCCTATGCACGGACTGTATCTTTTCAAGACAGGATTCGGCGGAAAGAATATCCACCGAATAGGAACATTTGACGTACCGGTACACATTCTGTACCGCGCGTGTATTGCAGCAGAATCCCTGCGCGCATTCTGGCATAAAAAAATAATGAAAAAGATTAGGGGAAGATGAAAAACTGCCTTATTATTACCGGAGGAAAATTCTGTGAGCCGGAAAAGTCCGCCGTTCAGTCTGCGGAATTCGTAATCGCCTGCGACAGGGGCGCGGACTATGCAAAACGACTTGGAATAACGCCGCATCTTATTATGGGAGATTTTGACTCCTGCACGGAAGAGCTGCCGACTGGAATTCAGACAATGCGTTTTCCGCGCGAAAAGGACGATACCGATACAATGTGCGCAGTAAAATACGCGCTGGACCACGGCTTTACAGACATTACAGTTGCGTGCGCGTTCGGAGGACGTTTTGACCACGCTGTAGGTATTGTACAGGCAGCAGCGTATGCGGCAAAAAACGGAGCGCGGACAACGCTTCTTGGAGAAGGCGAAAAGGCATTCGTTTTCAAAAACAGCTCCGTCACTCTTGAAAAAACTGCCGGCACGTCACTTTCTGTTTTCTCCATTACGGACGCTTCATACGGCGTATACGAAAAAGGTACAAAATATACGCTTGACAACGCCGTTCTTACGAATGCCTTTCCGCTTGGAGTAAGCAACGAATGGGCGGAAAATACGGCAGAAATCGGCGTAAAGGACGGAATTCTTCTTGTAGTAGAGTCCGTTCTCCGCTAGATTCTACGTTCCGCGGATTGCCTAGAACGTTTTTTTCATTGGGTGAACGTTCTGGAAACCCCCGATGGCTTTCCAAAAGAAAAACCTGTTTTCGGGAAAATTCCGAAGACTGCTTTAGCGTAGGAGAACTTTCGGCACGCTGCCGAGAACTGATTTTGTGCAGGGTGAACGTTCGGGAAAATCCCGAAGACTCACCAGAAAGAAAAACTGCATTCGGGAACATCCCGTGGCTTCAGCATCTGCCGGCCGGCTAAAACGTAATTTTTCAGACAGCACGAATTGTTTTACAGTACGTCAATCATTTCAACCGCATTTTTGTAGAACGCAGGTTCAATTACGTCCGGGAATGAAGAAGCAAGTTTTTCAAGGTCGGAACGCAGTTCGCAGGGAGAATTCCTGCCGCCGAAAATAACCTCGCAGAAACCGCATTCACGCCGTTGCCTTGCCGCCTCGTTTTCAGTCTGCGACACGTGAAGGACGGACGGAAATTCGTAAAGTTTCTGAAGCACCACGTCTGAAAGCAGCGGAAACTTAAAGGCCATTACCATTTTTGGCGGACATTTATGCGGCGGAGAAAGGAGCAGGGAAAGGGGAGATGCGCCGTACGCACAGGCAGAGGCATTACTCATCCCCGAAAGGCGCGGATTTATCTCTAAAACGTACCATTCCCTTTCGGCTGGGTCAAAAACAAGGTCGAACTGCGCTACGCCGCAAACACCGCAGGCATCAGAAACGCGCAGAAGGAGCGACCGGAGCTTTTCCGGCTCAAAACGCGCATTGTCTACAGGACCTGCCTTTACGCTCTGTTTGGGGCTTGTAATTCCGTACTGGTTTACGGAAAACAAAAACGGACCGCATACAGCGTAATTTCCGGCAGAACCGTATACTTCCGCCCCGAACTGAAATCCTGATATATATTCTTCAACAATGCGGTCGCTTCCGTTTTTCTTTGAAAGAAGGAAGGCCTTTGCCTGCGCAAAAGTCTTTGCAACTTCCATTCCGTAGGAACTGAGACCGACAGTATCTTTTATGACTACAGGATAGCGAAGGGAACGAAGTCTGTTGAATACGTATTCTTTATAGCAGTTTACGCGGACATCGCGGTGATTGCGTTCCGCCCAGAACTGTTCGTGGTGTACATAGACCGATTTTGCAGTCCGGATGCCGAGCCGTTCCAGAAGCAGGTGAGTGCGCTGCTTGTCAAAACAGTCCGCCTCGAAAGAGGAAGAATTGCACAGCGTATGAATACCGTGATCGCGAAGGATGTCTGCCACAAGCGCATCTTTTATGCCAAGCCAGTCAAACGGCGCAGTCCAGAACGTACAGGCAACGGCAACGTCAGGATTAAGTGAAAGAATGTCAGAAGCAATGTCTTCTGCATTTTGTTTTTGCGTAATGATATATTCAACGCCGTCTGCCTTTTCCTGAACGGAAGAACCGCAGACATCAAGCAGGAACATTCCAGGTAACTGCGTTACGACGGCAAAGCGATGTTCCGGAAAAGAAGATGCAAGTTTTTCGAACTGTTCCCGGCACGACGGAAACGTCCTGTAATGCATTACATTGCCGTCAAATTCATTTGAATTAGTGCTGTAAAAAACGACTTTCATATCATCTGAATACTAGCCGTTCTTTGCCTAAAAGAAAAGGGCAGAAAGTGCCCCTGTTTTTATCAAGATAATAGAAAAACATAAAAAAGGGGCTGCCTAAAGAATATTGTCATGCTGAATTCAGTTCAGCATCTGTGCATTATTAGACAGCCCCAATTTAAATATTTTCCTTATAGAACCAGCCAGCGCTAGTCGGCGGAGCGAACAAGGCGGAAGCCCAGAGAATTACCTTTTTCAGATGGATTAAAGCAACTCCAGAAACATACTGATGCATCGTATGCGCCATTGTTCCAAGAACCGCCACGTTTAACGCGGTAGGAACCAGAATCAGGACCAGTCGGGTCATTTTCACTTCTTTGGGCTGTACTGTAGTCATATAAGTCATAACACCATTCCCATACGTTTCCGCTCATGTCATATAAGCCAAGAACATTATGTTTCTTCTGTCCTACCTGATGGGCACCGTAACCTTTCTTCCCGCTAGATGGAATTTCAGTTGAAGTTATACCGCCGTTACAGGTGTTATAGTAATACCAGCCTGCTGCATCCAATCCCGAGTTCCGACTGTCAGTATATTTTGCTTCGTCTGCTGTATCTGAACCGCTGAAAGGATAATCCCATTCATCCAGATTTGGATCTCCTCCGCGGGCAGCATATTCCCATTCTGCTTCTGTTGGCAGTCGGTAACCGTTTTTAGTATGGTCAGCTGTTACTGTGGCATTCTTTATGTATGTAACGGATTTTCCTGCATCTGAAATGACTTCAGTTTCGGGATTTTTAATCGTATAGACAGGTTCAAGACCTTCTTTCTGGCTTAAAAGATTACAGAAGTAGACGGCATCATACCATGTTACGTTTTCTACAGGACGTTCTGAATCTTCTTCTCCATCTGCAATTACGTAACTTTCCGGCTGTAAGGAGCTGTAACTTGGATCAGCTGTAATTGCAAGCGTATTCAGGGCTGTATCTTCCATTATTTCCTTGTACTGAGCTTTTGTTACTTCGTATTTTGACATATAAAAATTACTGAGAGTTATCTCCCTGCCTTTAGTAAACACACCAGAGTCATTGGTTTTATTTTCCTTTCCTGTAATTGTGCCGCCATCTATTTTTAAAAAAATTTTTGGAATAACCTGCGTTTCTTTATATGAACATACGTTGCAAATTCTTTCTTTTTCACCATCTTCCGTTGTAGGTTTTTTAGTTACAGTCCAAGACCCAAAACTATGCGCTGCTTCGCTTTCTTCAACTACATTATTGCATTCACTGCATTCATGCCAGTGTTTTACTACGTTAGATTTCCATTCTTCTTTTTGCTTATGTTCATGAGAAAGTTCTGCAACGTTTCGTTCTTCCTTATAGTTACACACACTGCAAACTCTTTCTTTTAAGCCTTTAGTATTGTCTGTCGGTTCTGTTATTATTTTCCAGTCACCAAAGGCGTGTTCTTCTTTTTCAACAAGTTCATTACAGATACTGCAAACATGCCAGTGATAGACCGCATCAGTTTTCCATTCCTCAGAGCAGTCATGCTCATGATCAAGTCTTGGAATTGCCTTTACTTGTTTATAAAGACACACGCTGCAAACTCTTTCTTTTGAACCTTTATTTGCTTCCGTTGCTACAACCGTTACAGTCCATTCGCCAAAGGTGTGCTCTTCCTTACTGCCCACTGCGGTTTTGTGTTCACAAGTTGCCTCATGCCAGTGGTATGTTTCATCATATTTCCATTCTTCTGAAAAACTGTGTTCGTGGCTGTCAGAATCTGTCTGACAGCTCATAAATGCAAGTGCCATAATCATTGCCGAAAGAGAGGCAAACAAGTTGATTTTTTTCATAGTATTTACTCCCATAATTACTTACACCCTCCAAGACTTTTTACATCTATATTAAAAAGACAACGCCTTTTTTGATTACCGAACAACGACTTATTCAGCACACTGCCAAAGTCAAGTTTTTCAATCGGACAGACTCCAGCAATTTACAGAACGCTGTTTTTGTACCGGAGAAGGTTTCGGGAAAATTCCGCAACCGAAAAATTCGTTTAAACGCAAAAAGGACGCACTTCTTCTGCCCAAAAGACAAAAAGAATGCGTCCTTTTCTGTTTATATAATTCTGTTTCTGTTAAAAATTCCGGGTAATTAAATTTATCTGCTACAGATAAAGAATCAGCAGAACCTGCTCTATAATTTTCAGAACTGTCTACCGCAGTTTTGCCCCTGCAAAACTGCAAGGCGCAGGCAAACCCGTATTCAGATGAATAAGTCGTTAAACCTGTACCCCCCCCCATTTCACTTTGTTAAAATAAACTGACTCAACATTATCCATAAACATAAACTGATTTTAGCACGGATTTATTGTTTTGAAAATCAAAAAGGTTTGCATTAAATCGATTTTTTTTTGAAAAAAGGCAAAAAATGCAGGAAAAAATATGCGTAATGTCACAAAAAAAGGCATACTATAAAAAGGTCAATCCCACTCGCAACATCTTCTGAAATCTGATAGTATTCACGTATGACAAAAGAAGAATTCCAGTTTCTTATCGACACAAAAAAGGAATATGAGTTTTCCTATAACGGAAAAAAATACAATATCACTTATGGAACGGATGAATTTCACCGCGACTATATACAGTTCGGCGAGCTGTATACGGGAACACGCTGGTATTCGCTAGGCGAACTGCTTAATGAAGCAAAGGTTGAAAATCATTATTTCAGGGAAATGATAGAAATTCTGTAAAAAAAAGGAACACGGCTATGACACAGGAAGAAATACAGACTTTGTACAGTCAGACAGACGAACTGCTTGCAATATACGAAAGGAACTGTCCGATTACGGAGGACGGCTTTAATCTTGGAATGGTAAAGCTTACACTTGAACAGATGATTGACTTTACGATACAGAATGCGGCGGAAAAACAGGCTCTCCTTGACTGGATGGAAACGCACGATTTCTACAAATCTCCGGCATCAACGCGTTTTCACGGCGACTTTGAAAGCGGTCTCTGCGTGCATACGCTTCAAGTAATCTACCAGAGCCTTAAGTTTGCCCGACCAGTTCTGGATGATTTTTTCCGCTCTAAATTTGCAGACCGCTATTCGTTTGCCGCAAAGGATATTTTTATTGCGGCGCTTGCACACGACTTCTGCAAGGCTGGAAGCTATGAAATAAACTTCAGGAATACTAAGGATATCTTCGGAAACTGGACAAAAAAATCCTACTATAAGACAAGAGATGACTTAAGAAATCTGGGGCACGGAAATGAATCCGTACTTATCCTGCTTGAGGTTATGCCATCCTACATAAAGAACAGAATCGTAATAGAGGCGGTGAGCCGCCACATGGGATTCAGCGATCTTTCTGACCTTGAGCGTATGAACTATTCTAATTTCCTTACAAATCCGCTTGTTGTCCTGCTTCAGCTGGCAGACCAGACTGCCGCTGCGTGGTATGAGAACTGATGATGAAGCAGACACAGATTAATATGACGGAAGGGGCAATTACCTCAAAACTGATTGCGTTTTCAGTTCCGTTAATACTTTCAAGCGTACTTCAGCTGCTTTTTAATGCGGCGGACGTTATTGTTGTAGGGCGTTTTGCCGGTGACAATTCGCTTGCGGCTGTAGGCTCTACAAGTTCCCTCATAAACCTGCTTGTAAATTTGTTTCAGGGGCTTTCTATCGGAACGAATGTTGTTGCAGCAAACTACTTTGGTGCAGGGAAAAAACGTTGCCTTCAGCAGACGGTTCATACGGCAATGCTCCTGAGCGTTTTTTCCGGCGTTCTGCTTACTGTACTTGGAGTTGCGGGCGCAAAACTTCTCCTGCGTATGATGCAGGCACCGGAGGAAGTGCTTAATCTTGCCGCAAAATACCTTCAGATTTACTTTGGCGGAATTACCGCCACGATGATATACAACTTTGGAAGTGCTCTTCTTCGTGCAAAAGGCGATACAAAACGCCCGCTCTACATTCTTTTTGCAGCAGGAATAATAAATCTTCTGCTTAATCTCCTTTTCGTAATCACTTTCAGGATGGACGTTGCCGGAGTTGCACTTGCAACAGTCATTTCTCAGTGCTTTGCCGCAGTGCTGATTACTTTCATCCTTACGCAGGAAAGGGATGACTTCAGGCTTTCGGTAAAAGAACTTCATATTGACCGCGACATTTTCATACGGATTTTAAAAATCGGTCTACCGGCAGGATTTCAAGGGATTATGTTCTCTTTTTCAAACGTGATTATCCAGTCCTCAATAAACACTTTCGGAAGTACTGTCATCGCAGGAAATTCGGCAGGAATAAGCATAGAGGGCTTTGTGTACACGTCGATGAACGGATTTTCGCAGGGAACGCTTACCTTTACAAGCCAGAATATGGGCGCAGGAAAAAAAGACAGGATTAAGCGCGCCGCTGTCATCTCGCAGTTTATTGTCATCGTAATAGGGCTTGTTCTTGGGAATGCAGTCGTTTTCTTTTCACGCGGACTGCTTGGAATTTTCTCAAAAAATCCGCTGGTAATTGATGCAGGCGTACAGCGCCTTAAAATCGTATGTTCGACGTATGCGCTCTGCGGAATGATGGACTGTATGGGAAATACGGTGCGCGGAACGGGACACAGCGTACTTCCGATGGCTGTAACGCTTGTAGGTGCATGCGGACTAAGGCTTCTGTGGATTGCAACTGTGTTTCAACTTCCGCAGTTCCATTCGTGCTTTACGATTTTTCTGTCGTACCCGATTTCCTGGGTACTTACATGGATTGCACACCTTATATGTTTTGCCGCAGTTCTCAAGCGGAACGAATGCTGATTTTTTTGTGCAATGCGGAATTTTCCGTACTCATTGAGAATAATCATTTTTTTCTGTAAGATAGGTTCATTATGAATATGGAAGCATTTATTTTAGGATGCGGCGGAATGATGCCGCTTCCGTTCCGCCATCTGACGTCCGTTCTTCTTCGGCGCGACGGCGATTTGTTCTTGTTTGACGGAGGAGAAGGCACGCAGGTTTCATTGAGAAGGCTCAATCTGAAGTGGAAGAAAATAAATGCTATTTTTGTTTCCCATACGCACGCAGACCACGTAACAGGTCTTCCCGGAATACTTATGCTCAGTGCGCAGGTAGACAGGACTGAACCTCTTTACATCTACGGTCCGCCGAAAATCGCAGAATACATCGAGTCAAGCCGCAAGGTTCTTGATATGTACATAAACTATCCGATTGTCGTAAAGGAAATCACCGCGCCGTGCATCGTTCATCAGGGCGAAGATTTTTACATCCGCGCATTTCCGCTTGAGCATACAAAGACGTGCGTAGGCTATACTCTTGAAGAACTTGACCGTCCGGGTGAATTCAATCCGCAGAAAGCGGCAAGCCTTGGCGTTCCGATGGGGCCGCTTTGGGGAAAACTTCAGAAAGGGCAGAACGTAACGACACCTTCCGGCGACGTTGTAACTCCTGAGCAGGTTATGGGTTCTAAAAGAAGCGGACGGAAATTCAGTTTTGTTACTGATACGCTGTACAAGCAGGGAATTGCAAAAGAAGTTATGGGGTCTGACCTGCTTGTGTGCGAAGGAATGTTTGAAGACGAACTGATTGATCAGGCAAAGGAAAAAAAGCATATGACGGCAAGCCAGGCAGCTACTATTGCGCGTGATGCAAACGTGCGTAAGATGTGCCTTATTCACTACAGTCCGCGCTACACGGACAAGGAACTGGGAAAACTTCTTGAGCAGGCGCAGAAAATCTTTCCTGCGGCGGAACTTTCTAAAGACCGTATGCACATAGAAATTCCATATATAGACTGACAACAGACTGACAGACTGATGATAGAACTTAAAGATTTTTCAAAAGCATATTCAAAAAAATCCGCGCCTGTCGTTTTTAATATAAACCTGCGTGCAGAAAAAGGCATTACAGGACTTCTAGGTCTTAACGGCGCAGGAAAAACGACTGTCATAAAGGCAATCACCGCGGAGCATTACGCAACATCAGGAAGCGTAAAAATCAGCGACGGTAACGGTGAAAATGCACGCTGGATAAACGCTTCCGAAAATCCTGCTGCCGTCCGCACGGTAATCGGCTGCGTACCGGAATCCGGCCCGCTTCCGCTTAATCTTACTGCCGCAGAATATCTGCATTTTACGCAGGAACTTTACTGCCCGGAAAGCAGTACCAGAAAGCAGGATTTTATGCGTGCCGTAGAAGAATGGGAACTCGGAAGCGTTCTTGAAAAAAAAATAGGGGAGCTTTCAAAAGGATTCAGGCAGCGCGTAAGCTTTGCGCAGTGCTTCATACACAATCCGCCGAACGTAATTCTTGACGAACCTGTAAACGGTCTTGACCCAGCGCAGATTATTCAGTTCAGAAACATCATAAAAGAACACGGAAAATCAAAAACTATCCTTATATCTACGCATCTTATGCAGGAGGTTCATTCTCTGTGCGATTACGTCTATATTCTTTATGACGGAACGACGGCAGCTTGCGGTACGGAAGAAGAAATTCTCCGTCAGACAGGAGAAGCGGACATTGAAAAAGCGTTTCTTTCCGTTACAAAAACAGGAAGTCAGATAAAATGAATAAAGCAAAGCGTTCATTCCTGAAACAGCGGCTCTACCTTTCGTTTACTTCGCCGGTATTCTACGTGTCGGCAGTTATTTTTACTGTATTCTGCGCGTTCCAATTTTTCTTTATGCAGAATTTCTTTGGCGGAAAAGGTACTACTGACCTGCATTACTTTTTTTCCGCAATTCCGTACATTTCTATCCTTATTATTCCTGCACTGTGCATACGTACCGGCGGAAGCCAGGAAAATACGCTTCCGTTCACAACCGCATTCAGTACGATTGCATACTGGACCGGCGTTTTTGCGCAGTTCTGCACAATGCTTCTTCCGCTGGCGGCCGTTCCTCTGTGCGTAAACCTTTTTGGCGATGTTGATGCCGGTGCGGCGGCATCAAGTTTTCTGCTTGTAATACTGTATGCGGCGGCGGCAGTATCATGCGCGGTCTTTTTCTTTTCCGCAATTCAGTCCAATACGCTTGCATTCGTATTTTCTGCGCTTGTGCTTGCGGTTACAAACTCAATCCACCTTGTGTCTCGCTTTGCGGCAACGTCCTCCGTCATTATGCGCTTTGTTCAGGCAGCAAGCTTTTCCTGGCATTTTGACCGCGCCGCAAAAGGAATTCTGGATTCGCGTGACATATTCTATTTTATTGCCGCCACCTTACTGTTCTTTCTGCTTACTGTTCTTATACGCGAAAAACATGCAGGGAAAACATACACAAAACAAGAGCGGACGCAGATTTTTCTTGCCGCGCTTATTTTTGTCTTTGCAAGCCTTAATTCCGGCGCATACAGTTTCCGCCTTGACTTAACCGCATCGCAGAAATTTACCGTTTCGCCGTATACAAAAAAACTTCTTTCTGCGGCAGAAAGTTCCGTCCGCATTACATATTACAGAAGCAGCGTTCTTTCGTCTCTTTATCCGCAGACTCGTGACGTATACGATTTTCTTACTGAACTTGCAGCGGACAAAAACGTAAGCGTCTGTGCCGTTTCCCCGGACAAAGACAGCAGCAGCGCCGCCGCACTTGAATACTACGGAATTGCATCGCAGCAAATTCAAACGGCAGGAAACAACCGAACTGAATTTATTAACGTATATTCTGCCATCGTCATCGAATATGAAGGCGCATGGGAGGTAATTCCGTTCATTCTTTCCTGTGACACACTTGAATATGATATTGCAGGAAGGCTTGAACACCTGATTACTGGAAAAAAGAGATACGTAACAGTCCTTTGCGGAAACGGACTTTCTCTGAAAAGTGACTACAGCTACGTCATTCCGTGGCTTTCGGCACAGGGATTTATCTGCAATGAAATTGACATTTCTGCGGGTAGACTTTCGTATCAACTTGAACAGAGCAGGAATTACGGAAACCTTCTTCTTGTGCTTGGTTCAGGCGCGCTTTCTGACGACGACTGTATGGCGATTGAAACGTATCTTGAAAGCGGAGGACGCGTTCTGTTCGCCGTTTCTCCTTATGAAGCAGACATCGAAAATTCCTGGCACATCACGAAAAGCAGAAACCAGCGGCTAATAACGCTTCTTTCGGCATTCGGCACGGAATTTTCGCCGGACATTATCTGCGACCTTTCGTGCGCCCGGATTACTATGGAAAGCTACGAAAATGCAGACGGTTCTGCCGCTTCGTCAGCACATTCTGCACAGCTGAACTATTTTCAGTGGGTTCAGCTTCTTCCGCAGGAAAACGCACGGCAGGGAATTACGCTGTTCTGGCCGGTAGAAGTGCGGTCTTTTCAGGAAAACGCAGTTAATCTTCTTTACACGTCTTCTTCATCGTATGAGATGCACCCAGACACAAACAGTTCTGACTCACTTTTTGAAACAAATCCGTTCATTCTGAGCAATGCAGGCTACAATCCGCAGAAAGCCGTACAGAAAATGCGTCCGGTAGGCGTTCACGTATCAGACTCTGTATACGGTTTTTACAACGCAGGAATTTTTGACAATGTTGAATACGAAGTAATCACCGACCAGTATTTTGTACATTCGCTTATGCTCGGCTACATAGGCGGAGCTTACGGCGACTACAGAAACCTTGATTTTCTGGTGAACAGGCTTCTTCGCCTTAACGGAGAGGAAGAACTTGCCGTCCTTCAGGACTCGGGCGCAACTTCGGCAAAAAATCAATTTCTGTACAAAGTTACTGACGCAGAAAGTTTCCGTTCGGCACGAAACCAGACGATATTCTGCACATTCATTCTAAATCCGCTTCTGATTATTGCCGCAGGAATTGCCTCGTACATTCTGCGGAAAAACAAAATCAGGCAATACGCAGGCTGCTATGAAAAATAAAATTCATTTTTTTAATTCAATCGCCGCAGAACCGAAAAAGCGCACAACATTCCTTCTTGTTACTACGGTTCTTCTTGGAATTCTTTACATCGCATCGTTCATTCCGTCGCGTGCAAAAAACGGACATTCACCTGTGCCATCGGAAACTGTATTTTTAAACAAAAAATATGCGGACTCCGTAGTTGCGCTTGAAATATCAAAAAACGACACGGTTCTTTCAATATTACAGGACGGAGGACTCTGGACGGGAGCAGTCAGATACGCAACGGAGCAGGGGGAGTCATCGGCTGTTTTTCCTGTGGACAAAACTGTCGTCAGGCGGATTATCCAGAACCTTCAGAAAACAGTTACGCTGTACAAAGTTTCGGAAAAACTTTCACGCGAAAATTCCTACGGACTTATGCAGGAAAATTCCGTTACGATTTCCTACAGGACTAATGAAGGCGTCACCGCAAAAATTACCGTCGGGAACGAAGATTTTTCGCGGAGATTCCGCTACATCCAGATTGGAGAAGCGAATGTTATCTACAAAACTGATTTTGAATTTGCAGAGCTTCTTCACGCAGAATCGCAGTTCTGGTATGACCCCTACGTAATTCCGCGTTCGCTTCTTTCTGCGCCATATACCGACATTCAGAAAATACGGATTACAGCTGGCGGAACAAAAAAAACGTATGTTCCAAAAGGAACGGCCGCAGACGCAAAACTGCTTGAACTGAGGCACGGAGCAGTAAGCACTTCAAAAGAAGGATATTCAGACGAGCCTGTTTCCGTTATGGAAATTGAATTCGGACAGGGAGAATTCCTTACGCTTTCGTTCTATCAACGAATTTCCGGCGGCGCGCACGAAAAAAAGGAAAAGAATTTGGGCTCGGAGAACGCACTTTCCGATTATATCATTCGCTGTCATTCAAAGCCGCTTGACTACGCGTTCCATATAAGCAGCTGGACGTACGCAAAAATTATGGAAACGTTCGGACTGTAGGCGCCCCGGAAAAAATGCCGTCGGATGCAATTCGTTCGGCTTTCAGAGAAAAAATCAGGCGGAAATCACAGTTTCGTAAAAGTCAGAAGGCAGACAAAAGCATAAGGTTCAGAAGATTGTACAGGAAGTGTGCAATACAGCCCGGAACAAGAGAACCTGTTTTTTTAAAGCAGATTCGAAGGGTGCAGTAGCCGGCAGCACCGTTCAATACGGCAAAAAAACCTAAATAGCGGTGGGAAAAAGCAAAAACTGCGGCAGAAAAAAATTCTGATGCAAGGACACATCGTTTTTCAGTTTGGGAAGAAATTTCAGTTCCGCCGTAAATGTTTCCGGCGGCTTTTGAAACAACATTTTTTAAAAGAACGGAAAACGTTTCCGGAAGAAAAAAACGGTATACAGATTCTTCATAAAATGCCGCAAGAAGAAAGCATACTACGCATAAAATCCAGCCGGGGAATGATTCAGGCATTATTACCTGCGCGGAAGTCCTGCCGTCCTCCGAAAAAGCCGCCGCAAACTGAAGCACCGCCGCGCATACGCAGAGTTCTCCGAATGCAACAAGAACCGCACCTGTATTTATGGCAATTTTCATAGCACGGGGTGAATTTTTTTTACACGGATTTTTTTTCTCCGGCAAAATGCCGTACACGGATTTTACAGCATACAGTAAAGCGACAGAGAATGCAGTCTGAAATATATGAAGAAACAGAATATCCGGCTGAGAAAAATCAAGAACGGACTCCGATGACTCTCCCTGAAAAAGCGGCGGAAGCAGAAAAAATAAAAAAACAGCAGTAAACAGCACTGTCTGCAATAAAAAAGAACGTATTTTCATTTGATGGTTATTGTGATATTATAAATACAAGGAGATTTTTTGTATATATGGTTTTGCCTGTAACTCTGTTGATTTTGACAGTCATCATTCTCATAGCGGTAAAAATCGGCCATATTTACAAGAACAAAATCAATTTCTTTCTTGAAGGACTGAACAGGGGATTTTCAATTATTGAAGTAAGGACTCTTTGGCAATGTGCATCTGCCTGCGAACTGGCTGATCCTGTTTCGCTTTTTCTTTCACTTCCAGAACTCACAAAATGCATATCACAGATAAAGCATAAGGCAGAAGTACAGGCAAGCGAAAGCCTGCAAAAACTTCTTTCAAAACTTTATGATTTCAGGACAAAAACAGAAGCGGAAGCAGACAAAAAACGGGGACTTGATTCAACGCGTTCCCTTACGAACGGGCAGAAACTACGGATTATTCTTCCGGGAAAAGGAGTTTTTGCATCCGAAATCGTAAATAACGGACGGGAAATCATAATCCGCATTCCGACCCAGCAGGGACAGATTACCGTAGAAGGGACAGAATGGATAGGAAAGACAATCAGCGTATATTTATGGAGAAAAGAAGATGCGCGCTACGTATTTGATACAGTAGTTACAAGGGAAGGGCTGTTTCTGGGAAAACCGAGCCTGTTCCTCCAGCATTCCGCAAATCTTGTCCGTACCCAGAAAAGGAACGCCGTACGCGCAAAGTGCCATATTTATTCGGACTTGTATATCCTTACGGAAAAAACAATAAATTACAGCAAAGTTGAAACAAAACCCGGCTATAAATGCATTATTGAAGACATTTCAGAAAAGGGTGCGTTAATCAGAATAGGCGGAAAGGGCGTTCCGAACATTCAGATACGCCTTCAGTTCCAGCTTCAGAACAAGCTTGTAGTAATGTTCGGCGTAATAAGGACAGTTGAATATAACGAAGAACTCAAGCAGTCGCGCCTTCATTTTGAGTGCATTCACATTGACGACATAATGCGTAATCACGTTCTAAGCTACGTCTACAATATCCTTCCGCAGAGTGAAAAAGAGATTTTTGATGCACTTTCATACACTGATGAAGATGAAAAAGCCGATGCAGAATCTAAAGAAGATGAAAATCAAAATGAAACTGTTTCTGCACGAATGGAGCAGGAAGTAAGCAGTTCCATACCTGACTATAATACAATCAAGGATACAACAGAACCGGACGATGACTATTCAATAGAAATACCGGAAGACGACTCAGACGATATGGAGGACACGCTATGAAACGAAATCTGACTATTACACTGTGCCTGGCCTTTTGTGCTATGCTGTCTGCGGAAGGAACGCCCAACCAGAAAAAATTTATAAGAGGAAATCTTGCCGAAAAAACTGTTGCCGTTCGCGAAGCATCAGAATATGAAGCCGCAGAACTTTCGCGCAATGCCATACAATTTGCCATAAATTACCGCGAGATTTTAGGAAAAGACCGCGATTTGTCGGCACTTGCAGTTGCCGGTGTCCTTTCATTACCGTCAGCATACGTAAAATCGCTTTCTGCAGAAGAAAAGACAGCCGTATCATCAGATTTTTACAAGCTGTATACGCTTTTTTCCGACGAAACGCTAAAAATCGCGGTTCTGAACCGTCTTTCCCTGTTACAGCTTCCTGGCGCGGAATTTGCTTCTCTTTTAAATAAATACGTACAGGGCAGCGATTTTCATTCTGCCTCTCAGGCGATGAATACAGCAGTATTTTCTACGCTTGGAGTAATCGGCGGAAAAGAGTCTTTTCCGATTTTATTCGACTGTCTTGAACGGCAGGAGTATGCTTCCTATAACACGGAAATAAAAAACGCAGTCATTCAGCTTATGGAAAAATCCGAAGCAGAAGTTATTGCATTCATACAAAACGGTACGCCGCAGCAATGCCGGAATCTGTTTGATTTATGCGTAAAAAATGAAAAAAATTCTTCAAAATTTAAGGCAGATATTGCCGAAAATGTCCTGTCCCGCACGATATATATAGTGGAGAATTCCAGCACTGCGGACGAACAGCTGCTTATGCTTCAGGCAGAGGCATACAATCTTCTTGCAGAACAGAAATGGACGAGGGCTTCAAAAAAGGTAATACAATTCTATGATTTTTCAAAAAAATTGTATGAAGAAAAGAAACTTTCGGACGCCCTGTTTTCAGATATTATCGCAAAACTGCCTGACATTGCTCCGCTTGACTGTGTTTCCGTGCTGTCTTCCTATCTGCATCAAATCAACAGGGCAAAGGAAACGGAAACAAACGTCCCGGCAGATGCTGTCATTCTCTCTATAATCCGCTCTTTGGGGGCTATTGGAGATAAGAATGCGTTTGACTCACTGCTTTCCGTTACTTACTACAACTATTCAGATTCCGTTATCAAAGCTGCCAGAGATGCTCTGGCAGGCTTGAAATGGTAGAATGTTCAAAAAAATACAGACTGCGTCCGGTTGTTGCAGCGGCCGTTATATGCGCCGTTTTTTTGTATTCGGGAATAATTCCGGCTAAAAAAACGTGTTTTTACGCCGGAATTATTCCAAAGGAAAACGTAACCGTCCTTAAAGGAAAAGTAGTTTCCAATCCTGTAAAAAACGCCTCGACAGGTTCATACATCTGCGACTTCAGGACGGAATACGCCGAATCAAAAACAAAGGGAATAAATGCTGAATGCAGGGGAACAGTGCGTCTTGTGCTGCCGCCTGCTTTTGTAGAAGCGTTTTTTCCAGGAAAACTGTACTCCCAGTCCGCCGCCGGCAGCCCCTCCGGCTCAGGCGCAGTTCTTTGCGACACAGGTGCCGTTCTTGAAGTAACAGGCGCTTTTTTCCGTAACGGTAACGGCGGAGAAGAAACGTTTTTAGCAAAGAACGTGAGGCAGCTTCCCTGTAATACGACGCTTTTTGGGAAAATCAGCCGCTTCCGTGCGCTGTTCAGGCTTAAGTTCAGGCGGATTATGTTTTACTGGAACGAAGCCGGCGGACTTTTTCTTGCACTTATATCGGGAATCAGGGAATATACAGACCAGTCTGCCGCAGACAGTTTCCGCCGGGCAGGGCTTTCGCACATTCTTGCACTTTCAGGAATGCACCTTTCGCTTTTTTCAGGAATTACGGCAAAAATCTCGCATAAAACAGGAAAAAAGGCAGAATTTATTTTTCAGTTTGCGGCAATCGTTCTGTTCGTCTGGTTTGCAGGGCTTTCTCCGTCACTTTTCCGGGCGCTTTTATGCAGTACTATAACGCTTTTTTGCAGTATGCTTCGCATAAAATCTTTAAAACCGCTTGATATTCTTTCAGCATCATTTCTTATTCACTGCGTGATTTTTCCGGCAGACGCATTTAAAACATCATTCCTGCTTTCCTACGGAGCCCTGCTTGGAATTCTGCTGTTCTCTGAATTTTTCACACGAATTCTGATACGGAATGTTCCGCCGTCTTGTGCATCTGCTATAGGAGCAAGTACCGGCGCACAATCATTTACCGCACCGATCAGCATAAAATGTTTCGGAACGTTCGCTCCAATCGGAATAATTGCTACAGCCGTCATTTCTCCGCTCATCATGTTTTTTATCTTAACCGGACTTTTTAGCCTTATTATAAGTTTTCTCTTTCCTTTTTTTGCTCCGGCTGCTGCATTTTTTATGAATCTAGTCTATACTGTCATTATAAAAAGCGTACGGTTTTTTGCCTGTGCGCCGGCTTTTTCATTCTAAACAGAGGACAGAATATGAATTTACCGCACCCCGACTATAATTCTCCTGCGGAACTCAAGACTTTTCTTGATGCTAATAATATGGCGATGCAAAAAAAATTCGGGCAGAATTTTCTTATAAACGAGCAGGCCCGTATAAAAATAATTGATGCGCTTGAAATCACCGAAGGCACAAGCGTATGGGAAGTAGGACCTGGCTTAGGCTCAATGACTTCTGAAATTCTTAGAAGAGGCGCGCGCCTTACAGTTTTTGAAATTGACAGGGGATTTGCATCTCTTTTAAGGCAGTTTTTCAATGAATACATACAGAACGGCGCGCTCACAATAATTGAAGGAGATGTTCTTAAAACGTGGCAAACTGCTCTGACTCAGGGAAAGCCGGACAGATTTTTCGGAAACCTTCCGTACAATATTGCCGCCGCACTCATCGCAGACACTATCGAAAAAAACATCCGCTTTGACCGCGCCGTTTTTACCGTTCAGAAGGAAGTTGCCGCAAGGGCTATGGCAACCCCCGGAACGGAAGATTATTCGTCGTTTTCAATTCTGTGCCAGTGGGCATACAATCTTAAGCATATTATGGATCTTTCGGGCGGAAACTTCTGGCCAAAACCGAATGTAACTTCCAGCGCCTTTTCAATGACAATGAAACCAGATTTTCCCTGCTGCGACAATCCCGCACTTTTCGTAAAACTTCAGCGCGGACTGTTCTCTTCCAGACGCAAGAACATCAGAAACAACCTTTCCGCATTTTTATCTGACTCAGAAAAAGCGGCGGTGGCGCTGGAAAAGGCCGGTATAGAGCCGTCTGTAAGGGCGGAAACGCTCCCTGTAAAAACGCTTCTCCTGTTGTCCGACATAGTCAATGCTGATATAATACAAAACGGTATCAAAAAATGAGCATTCAGAAAAATCTAGAAACAGTTTTGGAAAATATACGATACTCAGAAAAAAAAGCCGGCAGACAGGAAAATTCAGTAAAACTGCTTGCGGTAAGTAAGTTTCACCCGGCTGATGCCGTTCTTGAAGCAATAAAGGCAGGGCAGTGTATGTTCGGGGAAAACCGGGTTCAGGAAGCCGCCGCTAAATTCACTGAAATTCACAGGACTCACCCGGAAGCCGAACTTCATATAATCGGGCAGCTTCAGTCGAACAAGGTAAAAAAAGCCGTTCAGATTGCAAACTGCATAGAGTCAGCAGACAGAATAGAATTGATAAAGGAAATTGAAAAACAGTGCGAAAAAATCAATAAGACAATAAAAATTCTGCTTGAAGTTCACACTGCGGAAGATTCCAAATCAGGTTTTGAGAATTTTGACTCGCTTGTCTCTGCCGTTCAGTTCATTGCAGACGGAAATACGCCTCACGTCATTCTGAACGGACTTATGACAATGGCGCCTTTTACAGATGATGAAGCGCTCATCAGAAAATCGTTCTCTACAGTCCGCCTTTATGCAGAACAAATACGGACAGCATTTCCGGAATTTACGTTGCCTGTTCTTTCAATGGGAATGTCAAATGACTATAAAATCGCCATAGAGGAAGGTTCTACGGAAGTACGCGTGGGAACGGCCATTTTCGGCGAACGGAATTATTCGGAATAAATGAAGAAAAAACTGATTGCGTCAATAATATGCCTTTCTCTTTTTGCGAACCTGACGCCTGTATTTGCCGCTGATACAAAATCAACGACGCCAGAACCATATGAAGAAGATGAATTTCCGTCCTGGCTGAAGGATTTGCGGCGCGCAGAAATCATCACGCTTGGCGCAATGCCTTTTATTACGCTAAATACGTCGCTGTGCTATTCGTTCGGAAATTATGCGTTCCATAATTTTGACTCTGACTATTTTTTAAATCCGTTTGCGCAAGGTTCGGACACAAGCTCCTACACATCTGGGGAACAGGCCGGCATTCTGCTTACGTCGCTTGGAATCTGTCTTGGAATAGGAATAACAGACTTTATCGTTCATTCGGTAAAACGCTCCAATCAGAAGAAAAAAATGCGCACTCAGAAAAAAGGAAATATAAACATTGAATCTGTAGCAGACGATCCGGAGGCAACGAAAATTCTTCCGCCGCCGGCAAATCAACAGCCTTTCGATGCGGACAATAATGCAGGAGAAACAATAATCATTCCGCCTGATGAAATCCATACAGCCATTCAGAACGGAAGTTCCGCAGAAAGTACAGCGGAGAAAAATAAGACAGAACTAACCGAAATAGATGCAGCCGGCAATGAATTTTTTGAAAAATCGCCTGAGTCAGAAGAAAATCAGCCGGAGTCAGGCTCTGTAAAAAGTGCAAAGAAAACAAAAAAAGCACGGAAAATAAAAACAACGCAGGAAAATGTAACGGAAGAATAAATGCCAGTCATTCATATAAAATTACCGCCGGATTTTCAAGACAGCATCCGGCTTGACCAGTACATTGCAACACTTAAAAACGGTATGAACCGCTCAAAACTTAAAGCCTGCGCACAGGAACTGCTCCTCAATGGAAAAAACGCAAAATTATCCTCAAAAGTAAAAGCCGGTGACATTATCGACGTTTTCTGGGAAGAAAACATCCCGGAAAATATAGAACCGGAAAACATAACGCTGAACATCGTCTACGAGGACGAAAATGTCACCATAATCAACAAACGGCAGGGAATGGTAACGCATCCTGCTGCCGGAAACTGGACGGGAACTCTTGTAAATGCGCTTCTTTTTTACTGGGGAAGGTCTGCCGTCCCACAGCTAAAGGAAGGAAGGAGTGAAGAAATCCTGCAGAAACGCCGTCCAGGAATCGTTCACCGCCTTGACAAGGACACCTCCGGTCTTATAATTACGGCAAAGAACCGGGAAACAGAAGAATATTTAGGAAGACAGTTCAAGGACAGACTGCTTCAGAAGGAATATCTTTGTATTGTTTGCGGAAGACCTCCTGCATCGTCCGGAGACATAAAAACTCAGATAATACGCGATATGAAAAACAGACAGCGGTTCAAAGCCGTAACCGCAACAGAAGAAGGAAAATTCGCGCGCTCAATCTATCACTGCATAGCCTGTTTCGGGAAGTATTCGCTCATTCGCGTACGCATAAAAACAGGGCGCACGCATCAAATCAGAGTCCATATGCGATATATCGGCTGTCCGATTCTTGGTGACAAAATATACGGTAAACCGGATGCACTTTTTCCAGATGCAACGCTTATGCTTCATTCACGGCAGATGATTTTAAAGCTTCCCGGCGAACAGAAATACCGCAGGTTCAAGGCATCAATCCCGGAACGTTTTATAAAAATCCTGCGCGTCCTGAAAAAAACATACCCGAAAGAAATAATGCCGAAGGTTCGCAGAGTATGCAGCAAATAGAGATTGTTCATCCGCCTAAAGACAATGAGCCGTTTCTCGTCATAAATAAACCGGCAGGGCTTCCGTCTGCGCCACTTTCTCCCGATGACAAAAAAAACGCATTCTCCCAGTCCGCCACGCAGTTTCCTCAACTGCTTGAAGTCCGTAGCAGAAAAGAAATTGAACACGGACTCCTGCACCGTCTTGACACGCAGACTAGCGGGCTGCTCCTTATTGCCGCCACTCAGGAATGTTATGCTTTTCTTCAGGAGCAGCAGAAAAACAATCTTTTTCAAAAAACCTATACAGCAAAATGTGCCGTTCTCCCTGAAAATCCTGAAAAACTGTCTGGTTTTCCGGAAAAAACAGCCGGAATGCAGGCTTTTAAAACAAATCCTCACCAGACGATAACGCTCTGTTCTTATTTCAGAAATTACGCAACCGGAAATAAAGAAGTCCGGCCTGTTACGCAGACTTCGGGAAAAGCCGCGCAAAAAAAATGCCGTTTCGATAAAAAATATGAAACGACAGTTACGGTCATCAAAAAAAAAGACGACATTCTGACTGCGGAATGTTCCATAACAGCAGGTTACCGCCATCAAGTCCGCTGCCATCTTGCCTGGCTTGGAATTCCTGTCATCAACGACAGACTTTACAATTTCCGGACAAGAACTCAGCCGGAATGTGAATGTTCAGCAGACGTAGGAACAGACGTAGATTTTTCCGGAATGCAGTTTTTCGCAACAGGCCTTTCCTTTATAAATCCCGCAACAGGCGAACGGATTTATTTTTCGATTGAGGTATAGGGAGAAGAAAAAAAACGCCTCCCTCTCAAAATCTTTATAAAACTCCCTTTATTGTTTTGCGGATTAGCAATAATCGTGATGCCTTTATACAAGGTTTCATTTTTATTGCTGATTCCGCAAATTTATTATCGGAATCATCATAATTGCCATTTCGTTTTTTTAGTAAGAAAGATAGAGAATAATACATATCGTTTATGTATTTTCATTGCAAACATAATTGTCCTGGTACTTTTTATTGCTTCCGGTTCAGCCGTAAGCTTTATAAAAAAGAATTTAGATGCATTTCTGAATCTTCAAATATCCAGGCTTGAAGCAAAAGCAAACGAAATCTATCCAGGTTCGCTTGATGCGCAGATGGATACATCAGAAATAAAAACACTGCTTCAGCAATCATTTACAGTGAAAGCATCTGACAGACCGCTGGAAGATATCGTACTTAATATAATAAAAGCAAACATAGATGACTTTACAGGCACTGCATTAAGAACTATAGATTATCTAGAAAGAACTGATAACATGCTTTCTGTAAAAGATGCACTGATTTCACTCAAGGAAATATGCGTAGAAAAAATCAATCCGTTCTATAAAACTGCAAATATCATCCTGACTGTTTTATTTTCAATTTACATGCTCTGCTCATTTTTTCTGTCCTTATATTTATCAAGCAGTAAGGCAAAAGAAAATAAATCCATAATCTTTGGAGAAACAGCCGGACAAACTCCGGCCGGAATGAAAGCAGAAGACTGACAAAGAGCGCAACGTTGCGCTCTTTTGTTTGTCTAAAAAGGAATAAATCTCATTTTTGTTTGTAGAGTCCGTTTCCGTCAAAAATAAAAGTTACGGTATCAACATTGCGGAATTCTGCCGGATTTTTGTAATTGGCAATTGTATCTATATTGTACTGACCTTCTGAAATCATAATGTCAGTAATAGTATCGGAATAATTATAGGAGAAGCTTTCGTTCCTTACTTCAAGAGTAGATTTGAACGTATCTGAGCAGGATAAAAAAATCACTGTACTCAGAACGCATAAAAAAATAAAGTTAACCGTTTCATAAAAAAGATGATAAATGAAAACACTCAAGGCCGGCCGTCAACTAAAATTTATTTTTTAGATGAACAAAAAATGAAAACAAAAAAGACTGTGCAACCACAGCCTTTCAAGAGTACCCGGCACGAGATTTGAACTCGCAAGAGCAAAGCTCACTTGGACCTGAACCAAGCGCGTCTACCAATTTCGCCAACCGGGCAAAACAATGATAATATAATACTAAATTACGATAATTCAGTCAATGCTTGAACGCGAAAAATGACTGATTATTAAATGCAGCTGTAAATTGCAAACAGAACTACAACCAGGACAGAAACGGTTACAATATACACCCAAAGCGGAAGGGAAGACTCTTCATTTTGAACGTAGCCGGACTTCCCGGAAGAAAAAACGGTATTAAATCCGTACTGAGAACGACTCTTTTTCCCGCGCTGATTTTTTTGGCGTTTTCTATTTCCGGTACTTGACGCACCCTGCTGTTTATTCACTGCATAGCCGCAGTTAGGACAGCCGCCGAAAAAGTCACTTTGTGCGCCTGTAGCACCGCAGTTAGGACATCGGACAGAAATAAAGAATTTTCCGCACGTCTTACAGACCTTTGCATTTTCGGGAACTTCAGAACCGCAATTTTCACAAAAAAATTTTGCCTTCTGTCTATTTTTCATAAATTTCCTGTATGCGTTTTAAAAGTGAGCCCCAGCGTTTTACACCCTGCAAACCGCTGTCTTTCTCTAACTTTGACTCTTCACCCTGATTTTTATTTTCAACATAATTTTTATTCTCCTCAAAAAGAGAATCGCACGTATACAGCACAAAATCGTCGGTACTTGAAGTAAAAAGATTTTCCACAGTAAAAAGCGCAAATGAGCCGTCAGGAAGATTTTTTGCAAGCGTTATTTCCTGTTTCCGGGAAGTTTCCTCCGGGCTTTTTTCCAAACTTCCGCCAGCAGATGCTGCTGCAACGATATTTGAAACAGTTGGAACTTCATTATCAGTCCCGACCGTATTCTTTTCGTCCTGCATTTCTGACACGGATTTTGCCGGGCGTTCAAAAACAGAACTAAAAGGGGAGTCATTTGTTTCTTTCGGCTCTTCGTACGGCGGATAGTTTTTTCCAAAATACCTTATTTCTGGAAGCTCCGATGCAAAATCATCAAAAGAAGAAAAACAACTTTCTATTCCAAGTTCCGCAGCCTTTTTATATTCATCACTGCTGAAAGACTCTGGTACATACAGCAGAATTTTTATGGAGTCCTCAAACGTACTGCGGACAAATTGCGCAAGCGTTTTCCAATGACGCGGATAATCAAGAACATTTATGATAATCAAATCCGGACGAATTTCCTCCACATTATCAAGCGCTTTTATAAGCCACTTATAATTTATGGAATCAATGCCATTCGTCTGCAATATAGAGTCAATTACACCTAAAGATTTATCGTCATCGGAAATTACCAGCGCCTTCATTATTCAGTCCCCAAATTAGTTACCGTATAATCATAAATCTGCCATATTCCCTCGCGCTGCCTGACTTTATAAACGTAACTTTTTTTCTCGTGGAAATTAGGATATTTAAACCACTCTGTTACAGTAACCGTTCCCTCTGTTTTTGTATAGACTGTCTTTTCGATTTCAAAACGCTCCGGAACGGCAACAATGTCATTGTCTATCCGGGACTGCATCAAATCAGACTTATAGCTTTTCAGCATACGCGCACGCTCATCGGCAGAAACGCTCGTATACTTGCGCTTTGCGGCGGCATTTCTCTGAAGCATAGCCTCAACGTCCATATACAAAAAGTATTGATCCCACAATGATTTCTGGCGGGCAATAATCGTCTGCTCAACAACTTTATCAGGAGAAATTTCTTCCGGCACAAGAAGTTCCGCAGTAGAAGCTTTTACAGGAAGAACTGAACTTGACGCCGCAGACGGAGAAGGGCGCACCTCAAGGCTCAGACGGTTTGAAGTGAGCGAAATATATTTTGACTTATACAGTTCCGGATAAAAAAGCAGCTCAATGTAATAAACAGACGGTTCTTTTATTTCTATATAATCCTTCAGATTTTCTACAAAAGAATATTCTTCACCGTTTTCAAGCGAAATCTCCCTGAAATAAACAGTCTGATTTGTCGTACGCTTACGCACAATCTTCTCTGTCTGACCAAGCATTGTATTTTTTACCGTATAGGCGTTGAAATCTACGCTGAACATTCTGTCATCAGCAAGCTTGAAACGAAGTGTTTTTGCACCGTTATTACGTATGGAAACCTGCACGAAAACAGGATTTTCATCTTCTGAACCTGGATAATAGACAGTTCTGTCAAAATATTTTATCGAAACGGAAACATCCTTGAAGTTTTCCGCCGTATTCTGAGCAAAAAGTGCCATCTGTCCAAAAACAAACAAAAATGATATAATCAAGCCTAATTTTTTCTTCAATTTATTTCTCCAAATTGTAGATTGAAAACCTTTGTTTTTATTATCGGAAAAACTATATGAATACATTATCAACAAATTCCATTCAAAGTATACTCCATTCTTTCAAAGAATTCAGCAGTGCGGCGCAGAAACTTACAGATTCCGGCACTGTTTTTCCGGTAAACGTCACAGGTCTTAACGGCAGCCTGCACAGCTATTTCCTGAAAGAATTTGCAGGCGCATCATACGCAAAATGGATTCAGTCATACAAATACACGGCATCCGGCTATTCGTCAAAAGCAGTGCAGGGCGAAAATCTGCCGGAAAATAACGGACTTTCCGCAAGCCGGAACATCGTCGTCATCGTTCCGGGCGAAAGAGAAGCACTTGCCCTCCGCACAGACCTTAACACCGTTTTTGAAGAGGCGCAGGTATTCATCCTGCCGTCCTGGGGAACGCTTACATACCGTCCGGCAACCCCCGGAACAATAACGTTCGGTCAGCGCGCCGGAGTTTTCGCCCGGATGGCTTTTCGGGAAACGTCAGCCGCAGATGCAATGAAATTTGCGCCGCGCATTTTCATCATTCCGCAGCGCGTTATGCAGACACCTGCGCCGTCACCGGAATATATAAAATCGCTCTGCTTTTCTCTTTCCGTGGGACAGCAGATTGATACGGTAAAAACAGCCGAAAAACTAACGTCAATCGGATATACGAGAGTTCCGCGAGTAAGCGTTCGCGGTGAATTCAGCCTGCGCGGCGAAGTCCTTGACATTTTCCTTCCTGAATCAGAGGACGCAGTGCGCATTATTTTTGACTTTGATACAATAGAAAAAATAAAGACTTTCGACGTGGAAAACCAGACGACAAGCAGTTCCGTAAATTCAGTCCTTATCTATCCGATGAAAGAAGTCATCTGGAACGAAACACTCATTGCAAAACTGGAAGAAAAACTCAGCGACTCAGAAACCGTGTCCGCAGAAAAAACAGACGAAAACCAGATTTCAGAAACGGAAAACGCACCGCGCCTTGCTTTTACTGAAGAAGCAAAAAAAGCGCGTAAAAAACTGCTTGAAGAACTGAAAACGACAGGTCAGAGCGAGGGAGAGGAACTGTTCTATCCTGCGCTTTGGGATAAAAACTACACGGTTTTCGATTACATTTCCCCGGACACGCCTGTATTTATGCTTGATTTTGACAGGCTTTCAAACTCGCAGGAAAGCACCGATCGGGAATTTATGGGAATGTACAGAAAGGCGCGGCTTGAATTTCCCGTACTTCCGCCACAGGACATATCATTCAGATTTGCTGACATTATAAATAATATAAAAAGATGTATAAAATTTCGTACACTTGTTACTGAAAAATCAGACAACTTTACGGAAATCATATTTGAACTGAACTCAGATGCCTCGCAAAGCTACTTTGGAAACATAAATTATTTAAAAGAAGATTTTACGCGCCTTCAGAATGACGGCTGGAGTCTTTTTATTTTTGCGGACAATCAAAATCAGGCACTTCGCATAACGGAAATTTTAAAGCCGTTTACACAGCCGGAAAATGACGGAAGCACTGCAGAAAAAAAGCCGCTGGTCGTATTCGGAAAAGCAATTTCAGAAGGCTTTATCATTCCAGAAATAAAACTGCGCGTCATTCAGGAAAATGAAATATTCGGGCGGAAAAAATACGTTCCAAAATCCCTGAACAAGGCAAAAAGTTCCGTCATTGATACTTTTGTAGAACTTAATCCCGGCGATTATATCGTCCACGTACAGTACGGCATAGGAATTTTCCGCGGAATAGACAGGGTAAAGGCTCTTGGAAACGAACGTGATTACATAAAGCTTGAATATGCAGATGAAGAATTCGTGTTCGTTCCTATAGAACAGGTAAATCTTGTCCAGCGCTACATCGGAAACGAAGGCGAAGCACCCAGAATAGACCGGATAGGCAGCAAGTCCTGGGAAGCGCGGAAAAACAAAGTACGTACTGCGGTAGAAGACCTTGCAAAAAAACTCATTGATTTATACTCCAGAAGAAAAGCCGCGCACGGTTTTCCGTTTCCAAAAGATACCGAATGGCAGACGATGTTCGAAGCGGCATTTCCTTACGAAGATACGCCTGACCAGGTTACCGTAACGGAAGAAATCAAGCGCGATATGGAAAAGCCTGTTCCGATGGACAGACTTGTATGCGGTGACGTAGGCTACGGAAAAACGGAAATAGCAATGCGCGCCGCATTCAAAGCCGTAATGGGCGGAAAACAAGTTGCTTTTCTTGCGCCTACAACAATTCTTGCAGAACAGCATTACGAAACGTGTATGGAACGTTTCAAGACATTTCCGGTAAAAATCGCACATTTGTCACGCTTTGTAGCGCCGGCAGAACAGAAAAAAATCCTGAGAAAAGCTGCGGAAGGGCAGATTGACATTCTTGTAGGAACGCACAGGATAATCCAGAAAGACGTCGAGTTTAAAAACCTCGGACTTATGATTATAGACGAAGAACAGCGATTCGGCGTAAAAGACAAGGAAAAACTAAAAGTCCTTAAGAACAATATAGACAGCCTTGCAATGTCTGCAACGCCAATTCCGCGAACGCTTCATATGAGCCTTTTGAAAATCCGGGATATGAGCCTTTTGACAACTCCGCCGCAAAGCCGCCAGCCGATAGAAACCGTCATCGACGCATACAGCGATGAAAGAGTAGCGGCGGCAATCCGAAAAGAAGTAGAGCGGGGCGGACAGGTTTTTTACCTGCACAACCGCGTTGAGTCGCTTGCAGAAACACGCATCAAGCTGGAACGGCTGCTTCCTGAAATGATGATAGATACTGCGCACGGGCAGATGACAAGCGAAGAACTTGACGATATTTTCCGGCGCTTTAAAATGGGTGGCTTCCACGTTCTTGTTGCAACTACAATCATCGAAAACGGAATTGACATTCCGAACGTAAATACAATCATCATTGACAGGGCAGATATGTACGGCGTATCGCAACTGTACCAGCTTAGGGGACGCGTAGGACGAAGCGACAGAAAGGCGTATGCATATCTGCTTTATCCCGAAAACAAATCCCTGAGTGACATTGCAATGAAACGCCTTCAGGTAATCAGTGATTTTACGGAACTTGGAAGCGGCTTCAAAATTGCAATGAAAGATATGGAAATCCGCGGAGCAGGAAACCTGCTTGGAAAAGACCAGAGCGGAAACGTCTATTCCGTAGGTTTTGATATGTACGTGCGGCTTTTGAATGATGCAGTAAACAGGCTTACGGCGCAGGAAGATTACCAATCGCAGGCGGAAGTCCTTATGGAACTGGAATACACAGGTTTTATCCCGGACTCATACGTTCAAAATCCGCAGACAAAAATGGAAATATACAAGAAAATTGCCGGCGTTCAAAACGCAGAAGAACTCGACTCTGTATACACAGAAATGACAGACAGATTCGGTCCTGTACCAGAAGAAGTTTCAAGCCTTCTGTCTCTGGCACAAATCAGAATAATATGCAGAAAACTGAACATTGCCTCAATAAAGGAACACAACGGAATTGCCGCCATAGAATTTGCAAAAGTTTCCGATATATCCGTAAACAAAGTTCTAAGGCTGATTGCAGAATCAGCCGGTGCAGTAAAACTTAATCCGTCAAAACCGAATATGATTTTCCTTAATACAGGAAAAATCAGACTGAAAGAAAAATCAGAATTCATACGCGAAAAACTGGAGAAAATTATATAGAAAAAAAGTCATATCTGGCATTTTCTTTTGTAAATGATTTACCGGAAAAATTTTATGAACCATAAAAGGTTTTCGGTAATAAATAAAGAAAATCACAGAGCCGTCTTACGACAACCAGTTTTTATGCAAAAGAAGAAGGCATCGGATGGATGGATGAGATGTAGTGTACTCGCAAGGCAAATATTTTGCTAAATCCCACTGTTGATAACGCATATTCTGTCTACCAATATATATTATTAAAACATTTTCTACACATTTTACCCATTCCCCTCACTAACCTCTTTTTTTTCGCCGCAAACAAAACTCTAATTATGTAAAATCAAATTTACGACTGTTTATGCTCATTAAAAGTCCTATGCAGCTCATTGCAGTAAGCAAGGAAGAACCGCCGTAAGAAAGGAAAAGCAGCGGAATTCCGGTTATCGGCATAATTCCCATAACCATTCCTACGTTGATGAAAAAATGAATGACGAACATTCCGAGTATACCGGATGCAATATACATACCGAATTTATTTGAAGTATTTTTTATAATGACAATCGTTCTCCACATAATTATCATATAAAGGACAAAAACAACAGCACCGCCGGCAAAACCCATTTCTTCGGAAAGAATGCTGAAAATAAAATCCGTAGACTGCTGCGGAAGAAAACGGTAATGGCTCTGTGTTCCGTGCAGGAAAGACCGCCCGAACGCTCCTCCTGCACCGATCGCAATTTTTGACTGGATAATATTCCATCCTGAACCAAGCGGATCTACCGAAGGGTCCATAAATACGATAAGACGACGAATTTGATAATCCTTAAGGACTTTTCCGGCACCGGAAGAACAAATCAAGCCGATAAAAATGATTGCAGAAACATAAGCTATCCAGAAATAATATTTTCTTCCGTGGAAATAATACCGCACGACAATACTTATTGCGCAAATCGCCGCCGCCGCAAGAATTAAAATCATTTTAAGCTTAAAATCAGACAGCGTTGTAATCAGTACGACTGAATTATGGGCGATATATTCATTCCATACAGGAAGTATCGTAAAAAAAACAGTTGAAGCGCAAATTCCAAACAAAAACATCAGGTATGTCAAAGGAATTTCTGCCATAAAGCACATAAAGAAAAAAATCGGTATATAGACAGTTGCAGTTCCTAAATCCGGCTGTGCAAGAATAAGAAGTGTCGGGACGGCAAAAATAACTGCTGAAATTATCAGCCGTTTAAGCGGATTTTCATTTGCAGAACCGTTCAGATATTTTGCAAGGAATAAAATAAAAATAATTTTTCCGAATTCCGACGGCTGAACGCCAAAATCACCGATTCCAAGCCAGCTTTTTGCACCGTTTACGTATCGTCCGAATAATCTGGTATATACAAGCACAAGCAGAAACACGACGAACAGCCAGCCGGAAATTCTTTCGCATTTACGGTAATCGGTAAGCGCAAAAAATGCAAGAAAAACCATTCCTATTCCTGCCCAGACAATCTGCTTGACGTATTCATTTGTAACAAGAATTCCGTCTGAATTAACGCCTGATGAATAAATAAATGCTATTCCCGTAAAAACAAGAACCAGTACGCAGAGCAAAATAATCAAATCAAAGGATTCCAGTATATTTTTTTTCATCTTACTATTCCTGACGAGCCCTGTTTTTCATCAGATACTTGAAACCAAGAGCCTCAACAGCCTCCTCATAGTTCTGGTTCGCAAAAATTCCCTGCAGGATAATATTCGTTGCATACGGCGCCCACCATTCCCACGGGTTGCAGGCTTCAACAATTGTAGAAACGACAACCTGATCTTCCGGAGGCGCATCGTAAGGAGCATACGCCACCATCCACGAATGCCAGCTTGTCTTATACGGAGCAACTTCCGCCGTTCCGGTCTTGCCTGCCGCCTGCACAGTCTTGTTATGCATAGGATACTGCGGAGTTCCGTCTGTAATCGTATACAGCATTGCCTCCTGTACTTCTTTCCAAACTTTAGGCTCTATATCGGACTTAAACAGAACCTCCGGCACTACTTCCCTAATTACCTCGTTCGAAACAGGATCCCTTACTTCTTTCAAAATGTGGGGTTTGTAAATTACGCCGGAGTTTGAAACCATCGCAACCATATCTGCCATCTGCAAAGGAGTCGCCAGAAGATATCCCTGACCGATTGAACAGGACATTGTATCTCCGCCAAGCCATTTTTCATGGAAGCGACGCTCCTTCCATTCTATAGACGGAACAAATCCTGTCTGCTGGCTAGGCAAATCAATCATAGCACTCTGCCCTAACCCAAATTCCTTGGAATATGCAGCGATTTTATTTATTCCCAGATAATCACGTCCTATAGTCCAATAATATACGTCGCACGACTGTGCAAGCGCATTTTTCATATCCAGCCAGCCGTGACCAGGTTCATGCACGTGACAGTGAAACATACGGTTTCCGTAGTACAATTTTCCCTTACATTCTATTTTTTTTGCCGATGAGAACGCCTCTTCCTGAAGCATTGCCGCAGACATAATAATCTTAAATGTTGATGCAGGCGGATAAGTTGCATTTACGGCACGGTTTACCAAAGGCCTGTTTTTTTCATCATTTATAAGAGACTGATAATATTCACCTGCTTCATCTGTATTAAAAATATTCGGATCAAAAAACGGATATGAAACCATAGCAAGCACCTCGCCTGTAGCAGGTTTCAGAACGACAACAGCCCCTACTCTGTTGCCAAGCGTTTTTTCCGCAAGCGTTTGAATGCGTGTATCAATAGTAAGGATAAGATTTTTTCCCATTTTTGGAGGTTCGACTATAGGAGTATCAGAAAGTACCCTTCCCCGAACGTCTACAGTGCGGCTGGAACGTCCCGGCGTTCCCTGCAAAAGCGAATCGTACTGCTTTTCAATGCCGGTTTTTCCGACGATGCTTTTCTGGGAATATCCCTGATTGTACATAACGTTCATTTCTTCTTTCGTTATATCGCCGACATAGCCTACAACGTGAGAGATAGAGCCGGACTCAACATAGTTGCGGATAGGTTTTGAAATCCAGGAAACGCCCGGCAAGTCAGTTTTATTCTCCGCGATGTTGGAAATAATTGAAAACGGAACGTTTGAGCGTATTTGAACGGTTGCGTATGAACGCCGGATATTCTTCGGAATTTTCTTATCAATATCGTATTTTGAAATGCCGAGCATAGATGCAAGCTTAGTTACGACAGTATCATACATACCGGAAGGAATTTCTCCCGGCGTAATTTCAACGGCAAACGATTCTGTATTGATTACCATAGGAAGATTGGCATTGCGGTCAAAAATTTCGCCGCGCTGGGCAGGAATTGTATTTACCTGACTGGAAATCGTCTTTGACTGCGTGCGGTATTCAGCTCCCTGAATGACCTGAAGATAAAAAAGCTGGTAGAAATATACTACAAAGCCGAAAAAAATTAATATTCCCAAAAGAAAAATTCGGGAAGTTTTATCGAGCGAGCTGCCTTTCCTGAGTCCACGTCCGTTGCGGAATGAAAATGCCATCAGACCTGCTCCTCCGGATGTACGGCAACAAAGCGTCTGAAAGAATCCATAAGCTTGAATATAAACGGAGCGCACAGCGTATTGGCAAGCAGTTCAAACACAAACTGTACGGAAAACAAATTATATGTATTCACGACAAGCGGAAAAAATAGCGAAATCAGCCAGATTAAAAAGACTTTCAGCAGCGTAACGGAAAAACCGATTACAGCCGGCATTATAATTCCACGGTACTGTATTGATTTTCCTAACCAGCCGGCAGAATATCCGATTATTGTCCTGAAAAGACAGTTAAAGCCGAACGGCGCGCCTGTAAGAAAATCCATAAACAATCCGGAAATAAATCCGTCAGCCTCGCCAGTCCCGCGTCCGTTCAGCAGGGAAAGATATACGGAACAAAGCAAAAGCAAGTCTGGAACGGCAGGAAGAATAGTAATATTTGACAGAATGGCAGTTTCAACAAGAGCAGTACAAAACAAAATAAACGCAGAAATAAAAACAGATTTAGTCATCATTCTTTCCTTGAATCATTAATTTCACGCATATTAACGACAACAACATTTTCAAGCCGTGAAAAATCAATAACAGGCGTAAGTTCTATATCCAAAGAAGAATTATACTCAACTATAGTAATCTTCGATATTGTTCCCAACGGCAAATCCCTCATATAATTGCTGTTCTCGCCGGAAGTTACGACAACATCACCGTAATGAAGTTCGTCAAGTACCCGTTTCCTGATGTATTTCATAGAAAGATTTGCATTCTGATTGCCGTTTCCGGAAACAAGTCCCAGGTCACGGGTATTCTGAATACGGGCAGAAACAGTACAGTTCAGATTATATACAGGCATTACGATGCTTGTATATTTTCCTACCTGTATGATTTTTCCAACAAGCCCGGAAGTTCCGTTCTGACAGGCAATGACCGGCATATTCTTTCTTATTCCGGCGGCACTGCCTTTGTTTATCGTAAGGAAAGCATACAGATTATCTGTATCTCTGGAAATAATCTGCGCCGGATAATTCTTTTCCTCTAAAGAATTTGAAAAATCAAGCTGCTCTTTCAACCGTTCGTTTTCTTTGCGAATTTCTGCATTCGACCGCTGCATCTGCTCGTAATTTTCAAGCTTTTTGGAAAGTTCGTCGTATTCCTTCCGGAGTTTTGCAAGCTCGTGCGCAGCTGTAAATACATCTGTAATACCTGTTGCAACGGAATGTACCTGACGTTCGACGGAAGATAAAACGGAAAAACCGACAGTCTTTACATTTATGACAAAACTGCCGGAGCTGAATGCCAGCATAACGCCTGAGATTAAAACAAGAAGCAGCAGGATAAATTCCTGCAATTTGAATGAAAAAGACGATCTTCTTTTTGCAGCCATATTATTCTAATCGTTCAGACTGTCGTAAACAGAACGGTCTGTAGACATATCCTTAAACAGCTCAAAAGCCTGTCCCGCACCAAGCGCAACACATTCCAGCGGATTTTCAACAAGAATGACAGGAACGCCTGTTTCTTTTGAAATAAGTTTCGGAAGTCCTTTAAGCATAGAACCGCCGCCTGTCATAACTATACCGCAGTCAATAATATCAGAAGCAAGCTCCGGCGGAGTCTGGCTGATAACGTTCTTGATTTCCTCAACGATAAGGCGTACAGGCTCTTTGAGTGCTTCACGAACTTCTACACTGTCAATTTCAAGGCGGCGCGGAAGACCGGTAATTGCATCAGTTCCCTTCAGTTCCATTTTTTCAATAGTTTTGTCCGGCGCTGCGTTTCCAATCTGAATTTTCAGGCGTTCTGCAGCCTGGTGGCTTATAATAAGGTTATGAACGCTCTTTACGTGCTTTACAAGCGCCTCATTGAACTTATCGCCGCCTACGCGTATTGAACTGGTAACTACCATTCCGCCCAAAGAAATAACGGAGATTTCGGCAGTTCCGCCGCCAATATCACAAATCATATGACCAGCCGGCTCAAAAATTGGGATTTTTGCACCGATTGCCGCCGCCTTGGATTCTTCTATCACTTCAACTTCCTTTGCGCCGGCTTTAAGCGCAGCCTCAATAACAGCGCGCCTCTCTACGTCCGTAACGCAGGAAGGAATACCGATTTTCATACGGGTAGATTTTATAATCTGATGCTTCGGCGTAATTTTCTGAATAAAATATTTAATCATACGCTCGCAACTGTCTATGTCAGAAATGACGCCGTCTGCCAGCGGTCTGATGGCAATAATGTTGCTCGGCGTTTTTTCAAGCATATTCTTTGCCTCTGAACCAACAGCAAGAATACGCTTCGTGCCTTTTTCAACTGCTACTACAGAAGGCTCGTCTATAACAATTCCTTTTCCCCGAACATAAATCAGCGTGTTACATGTTCCCAGATCAATTCCAATATCAGTCGAAAATCTGTCAAAAAATCCCATAAATCCTCCCGGATTTTATAACTACTTATAATTTGCCATTTTTTCCAAGGAAAGTGAATGATTAACCTGAACACGAAGCGCCTTTCGCCACTCCGCACGGGCTTTCACCAGATCACCTTGTTTTTCATATATTACGCCAAGACCGTAGAATGCATCAGCAGAATTTTGATTTTTTTTCAAAATTCCTTCGAATTCCCTGCGGGCTTCGTCATAATTTTTCTCATCAATATAAATCGTTCCAAGAAGATTCATACTTTTCAGTACCAAATCGTCATCGGAAGATTCATTTTTTATGCGGAACAGATACTGCTTTGCAGCAGTAGCCTGCCCTGCCTTGTAATACTGTTCCGCAATGGAAAGCAGCAGGGAGTCCGACTCGCGGACAAGCAGAGCCTCCGTAAAAGCAGCGATGCTCTCCATATAGTTTCCAAGCGCCGCATAGCATAACCCCCTGTATTCAGCAGCATCATCAGCCTTGTAGCCGTGCTCCTTTGCCAGGGTAAGATATTTTAGCGCTAAATCAGCATAATAGTAAGAAGTAATTGTATTCTTATAAAAATATGCCTTTCCCAGCATATATTCAATCTGTGGACGAACCTGTTTTCCGGCCTTGTACAGGGCAATCCGCATACTGCTTATAGCTTCATCAAGATACCCCTGCGCAAGAGAAGTATCAGTCTGGGCAACTGCAAGATAAAAACTTGCATAGCCGTGATATATAAGGACTGTGCCATCATACGGCCTGTCCTGCAAAATCTGACGGCTTACCTCATATATGGAAGGATAATCATACGTTTTCCATTTTTCAATAAGGGCAACAACAGACGGAGTATTCGATAAATGCCGGTGAACAGTCCTTACTGTAATAACGACGGCAGAAACAACAGTTAAAGATATAAAAAAAGCGATTATCAAAAAAGGTACGAGCCTGCTTTTTTTCCTTACAATGTTACTGCCGGTTAATTTCATTCCAAACCCTAACTATCCTAAAAAAACAGACGGGACGATAAGCCGGGTTCTGTCATCGTTTTACAACGACATAACCATCTATCCGAATTGCCTGTTACCAGACAACTTTAGCAATTTACCCGAAGCGTACAAGTCGGAATACTCAAGCTTCTGCTTAATCTTGCTCCAAATGAGGTTTACACTGCTGCACCTGTTACCAGCTGCACGGTAGTCTCTTACACTGCCATTTCACCCTTACCTGAATAATCAGGCGGTTTATTTTCTGTTGCACTGTCTGTCGTTTTCGGGGATATACAAGAAATTATGTATCTGCCTGAAAACGCCCGGTCATTATCCGGCATTTTTTCCGAAGGAGCCCGGACTTTACCTCACGGCAGTTTCATATCATCATAAAATGCCGCGCGGTTATATCCCGTCTGCATAATTACCTATTCTTCAGAATCTTCTTCAAACTCATCTCCGTCATCACCGGAAACATCATCCTCGGAAGATTCGTCCTCATCCATAAACTCGTTCTCTTCATCATATTCTTCGTCATCAGCAAAGTCATCATCCAGATCGGCAAGACTTCCAGAATCATTGAAGAATGTTTCCTGAGAATCATCATCAGACTGTTCATAGAACAAAATGCGGCTGCAATACGGACAGAACAGGATTTTCTCGCCCACGTGAACTTCATTTGCAAACTGCGCAGGAAGAATCATATGGCATCCGGTACATACACCGTTCTTTACGGCAACAATACCTTCTGAATTGCGCTGGATAATTCTCTGGAACTTAAACAGGATTTCCTGATCAAGACCAGGAACGATTCCTTCTTCCTGCTTTCCCAGTTCATCAAGTTCAGTTTTATACGTATTTATCTGATTGTTCAGAGTTTCCTTGCTGGTATTCAAGTCATTTTCCTGAGAAGCAATCATAGCTTCTGTGGATTTTATAATGTCATCCAGTTCAGCAAGTGTTTTTTCTTCTTTCTGAAGGCTCTTGCGAAGTTCAGCTTCTTTCAAAGAAGCTTCTGAAATCTGCTTGTCAAGCGCCTCATATTCACGGTGAGTCGTAATTGTGTCCATATTCTTCTCACCTTCTTCACGAGTCCTTACAGCAGTTTCAAGTTCAGCCTTTATTGAAAGGACAGACTCCTTTACCGCCTCATACTCCTTGCTTTTTTCAATAAACTCTTTCTTAAGTTTTGAAAGAAGTTCATCCTGTGAAGTCAACTGTTTCGGCGCTTCATCTATTTTTGCCTCAAGCTCATATTTTCTACCCAATATAACCTGAAGGCTCTTCAATTTTTCAAAAACTTCTGTGGTAACCATTTCCCGTTCCTTATAAATCTGTTGTATCTTTTATTTATATAGTAAAATACGATTTCTGTCTATAAAACATCAGGTTTCTATATAATCCCGAAGTCCGTTCGCACGGCGCGGATGCCGGAGGCGCCTTAATGCCTTTGCCTCAATCTGGCGGATACGCTCGCGCGTTACGTTGAAGTAAAGACCGACTTCCTCAAGCGTAAGGGAATAACCGTCGTCAAGACCAAAGCGCATTTTAAGAACTTCCTGCTCCCTTGGAGGAAGAGTACTCAGAACCTCGCGCAGCTGCTCCTGAAGAAGCGTATATGCCGTCTGCGTAGCCGGATTTTCGACTTCCTTATCCTCAATGAAATCTCCCAATGACGAATCTTCTTCCTCTCCGATAGGAGTTTCCAGAGAAATAGGCTCGCGCGCAACATTCTTAACCTGCTTTACGCGTGCCAGAGGCCATCCAAGCTGCTGTGCAATCTCTTCATCAGTTGGTTCACGCCCAAGTTTCTGCATAAGCTGACGGCTCTCGCGCACAACCTTGTTTATCTGCTCAATCATATGCACAGGAACACGGATAGTGCGCGCCTGATCAGAAATTGAACGCGTAATTGCCTGACGAATCCACCAGGTAGCATAGGTAGAGAATTTAAATCCCTTGCGGTATTCAAATTTTTCTACAGCCTTGATAAGACCGATGTTTCCTTCCTGAACAAGGTCAAAGAACTGAAGTCCGCGGTTAGTATATTTTTTAGCAATAGAAACAACAAGACGAAGGTTTGCATTGATAAGCTTGTTCTTAGCCTGCTCCATCATACGCGCACCGCGTTTGATTTCCTTTGCCTTTTCAAGAATATCGTCAATAGTATTTTCAAATTCGTATTCAAGACGATGAAGCTTGCGGTCTATTTTCTGAATTTGCGTATAAATCTCGCGGATATCATCAGTCGTCATATTAAGTTCTGCCTCAAGCTTGGCAGATTCCGACCTGATGGAAATGCGGCGTCCAAGACGTCGAAGCTCTCCTGTACCGGAAATCCTGAGCTCCTTCATCTTTTTTTCCTGCTTCTGATGATATTCATCTATTTTCTGGGTAGCTTCTGCAAATTTCTGAGTAAATTTATCAAGTTCCTCTGTCTGAATGTCAATGTGCTGAAGTCCCGGCTGAATTTTTGCCCTGAGCTCGACAAGCTGCGGATCTTCAAAAATCCTGCCAGTCTGATTTGCCTCGAACATCTGCTTTTTAAGCATCATATACTGCTTCATCTCAGGAAGAACCGGCTTGATGTATTCACTGTAGCAGCTTCTAAGGCGGCGTTTTTCTGCCATCTCTTCGTTTATTTCCTTACGCGGTCTTCCAGGTTCGTGTATGTCTATACGCGTAAAAGCTTTCTGCGCAACCGCAAAAAACTCAGGAATCATAATGCCTGAATTAAGGATAACATTTTTTATAATGTTCTTGCCGTCTTCCATCTTCTTGGAAAGAAAAACTTCCTGTTCGGCAGTCAGCAGATTTTCTTTTCCGATTTCACGAAGATACAGGCGGATTGGATCATCTACATTTGATTCCTTATCGCCGTTTACAAGTTTTCCCCTGACATCCGGAATTTTCTCGGCATCTTCATCTTCTACAACATCATCTCCGTCATCAAGCAGAGCCTCGTCGGCAACGTCATCCTCATCATCAGCGACAACATCGTCCTGTTCGTCCTCATCAACAAGACCAGATTCTATTATTTCGACATGCTGCTGCGCCAGAAGTCCAAGAACTTCCTCCATCGCAGGTGAATTGACAAAATCCGGACCAACAAGATCTGAAATTTCATCGTATGTAATGCCGGGTTTCCCCTTTGCATAATCCAAAATTTTTTGAATAAAAGGATTCTGTTCCTGATCCATTACTGCACACCTTTTTTACCGTAAATTACTGAAGGAGCTTTCTGTCAATCTCCATTTTTTCCCTAAGGATTTCGCGCAGCTGCTCTTTGTCATCGGCAGTTACCGGAGATAAATGGCGCAGACGCTCCATCAAAACATTCCGCCGGCGCTCAAGACTTCTTCGCTTTATCATCCGGATTGAATCCTGTACTGCATTTCCGGTATTATCCCTGTACTCGCCTAATGACACAACGCTTGTTATCAAGTCGGCAAGACGACCGTCCTCGCAGCGATTCAATACCCCTGTTAAAGACAAAGAATTATCCTTGAAACACTCCTCAAGAATAGTAAAAAGCTGTTTGGCTGAAAAATCTTCAAAATCGTCTGCAGAAAGCTCCGCACGCATCATTTTATACTTATCTAAGTCGGCCATTACTGCCAGTACGCTGCGAAGTTCGGCTGTTAGTTTTATTTTTTGCGGCTGAGAAGACGCAGATGGCTGCCGGTTATTCAAACGTTCATGGGCTTTCTCACGATTCAGAAAATCTCTTTTTACGGCCTCCGGCTTTAGATTGAATGCCTGACACAGTTGCTCAAGACACGATTCTTTTTGTATATCTGACTGTAACGCATCTACATAGGTAAAAAAAGCAAGGGATGCTTTAGTTTTACCTTCAGGAGTATCCACAGAATACTCCGAGCCTAGTTTAGATAATAAAAAGTCGCTATCCAATATAGCATTGGATACGGCATTTGTCAATGCTTCTGCGCCATAATTTATCATTATTTCCGCAGGATCTTTTCCGCCTACAAGCTGTATTATGCGCACGGTAATTCCGGCACGGCGAAGCATAAGCATTGCACGCATCGTAGCTTTCTGCCCTGCGCCGTCCGCATCAAAAGAAAGCAGGACTTCATCAGTAAACGGACGGACAAGACGTACCTGTTCATCAGTAAGTGCAGTTCCAAGAGGAGCGACGGCATATTCAATTCCGCACTGGTGGTAGGCAATGCAGTCCATATACCCTTCGCAAAAAATAACTTTTTTATTTTCTTTTATGGCCTTTTTTGCAAAATTGAACGCATAAAGCGTTTCGCCTTTTTTATACTGAATTAAATCACCGGAATTCAGGTATTTCGGACTGTTCGGGTCATTGTCAAGCTGCCTTCCTCCAAACGCAACAACCTGTCCGCGCCTGTTGAAAATCGGAAACATAAGCCGGTTTGAAAAAAAAGCCGTGTCCTGATATTTTTTGCTGAAAAGTCCGCTTCCGCCAAGAAATTCCGGACTGAAATTTTTTCCCAGAAGAAATTTTTTCAGCCAGTGACGGTCTGCCGGCGCAAAACCAAGCTTGAATTTCTGTATCGTTTTCTCGGAAAGTCCGCGCTTTGTAATATATTCAAGAGCCGGCTTTCCCTGCTCCGTTTCCGTAAGCAGATAATGAAACATCGATGCAGTCCGTTCGTACAAGTCAATGTATTCTTCCGAAAGCTTAAGTTTCGGATCTGGAGCAGGCTGAGAATAACCCGATTCATACTTCACCTCTACGCCGGAACGCTTTGCCAGAAACAGAATTGCATCCGCATAAGAAAGCTTTTCCTGCTCCATAATAAATTTTATGACATCACCGCCTGCGTGACAGGAAAAACAGTAATAAAACCGCTTGTCCGGCTCAATATGGAACGACGGCGTTTTTTCATTATGAAACGGACAGCAGCCCCAGTAGTCTTTTCCGCGCGGCTCAAGTTTGGTGTACTCGCCGATAAGGCTTACAATGTCAGTTGCATTCTGCACAGCCTCTATCGTTTCTTTTGATATGAAGGATGCCATCAGTTCCCGGTTTTTTTAGTATTGGAAATATATCCCTCGCTTATATGCGTAGAGAAATTCTTGGAAAATACGTGCTTCCCCTTTGAAGAATCAACAATCCGGAAATAATAGTAATTCGTATCTGCCGGATGAACTGCCGCATTCAGGGCAACAATTCCGGGATTTGAAATTGCTCCCGGCGGAAGTCCAGCCCACTTGTACGTATTGTACGGACTGTCAATCGCTATGTCATCATAAGTAATGACATCCGGATGTTCGCGTCCTTCAATTTCCGTAATGATATATTCTATAGTGGCACAGGAATACAGCCCGATATTATGCTCAAGCCTGTTTTTAAATACGCTTGCAATAAGAGGCGCTTCCTCATCAATCCTGTATTCACGCTCGACAATAGACGCAAGTATTACAACATCGTTCAGTTTTTCAGGGGAAAGTTCAGAAAGTCCCGGAACAGAAGCCGTTTTTTCAAAAAAGGTATCTGCCATAATAGAAACTACGGCACTTCCGCTCATAGACGGAGTAAGAAAATATGTATCAGGAAAAAGATAGCCTTCAAAACTTTCTGCCGGAATATGATACTTTTCCAGAAGAGAAGCATCACGGCAAGATTCCTTAAAATCTTCCGCCTCGCACACGCCGGTATTTTCAAGCTTGAGTGCAATTTTGGAAACAGTCAGTCCTTCAGGAACGGAAACGCGTATGAATTCCTGCTGACCGGACGAAAGAGCCCTGTAAATCTGAAGTATGCTCATACTGCCCGATATTTTATAGACGCCGCTTTTTAGGGAAAACGGCTCCCGGCTTCCAAGCAGGACTGACCTGAAAAACGGAAAACGCGCGCCAAGATAAAAAATAAGTTCGGAACGGATAAGACCGGACTCCTTAAGGTCTTTCGCAATTTTACGGGCAGACGTTCCGGCAGGAACTTCAAACCTCTTTTCATCCGCATTATCCACAGACGACACAGGCATCGCACCAAGTTTCAGGAAAAGCAAAGTGGCAGCAATACAGACAGCCAGAACGGCGGCGGAAACGCATAAAATTTTTCTCAATATTTTCATTATTACCTTATAAAATTTTTAATGTTTTACAATATATATCTATTGTATCCATAGATTTATATATCAAGTTCAAGACCTTCTTCGGCAAGAAAAACATTTACGTCAGCATGAACGATATATTTTGCGTACCAGCGCGCCGCCGTAAGAATAGAATACAGTTTTTTATCGTCGTACATAGGTTCGTGATGAAACAGATACACGTTTTTTATTCCCCAGTGAACTGCAAAATCAATGGCATAGCAGAATGAAGAATGACCCCAGCTTATCTTGCGATACAACTCTTCAACGGTGTACTGCGCATCAAGGACAATAAAGTCTGCGTTACGGAAAACAGCCTCGTGCGCCGGCGTAGAATCAAAATCAGACTGCGCAAGTTCCACGTCAGTAGCATAGACAAATTTCTTTCCGTTTTCAGAAAAGGAAAAACTGAACGAACGTCCAGGATGCGACATTTCGCAGGCAGAAACAGTAAGTCCGCCAACCATAAACGTACTTCCCGGCGCAACTGTACGAAAAGTAATGTTTTTGGTGAATTTTTCAAAACCGGCAGGATAATACGGACTGCTCTGCTGCGCCCTGAGATACTCCTCAGTTCCTTCCGTGCAGGAATAAATGTTCAGCGAAGTATCAGGTGCGTATGCAGGGTCAAAGAACGGAAGTCCCTGTATATGATCCCAATGCAGATGAGAAAGAAAAAGATTGTACGTTTTGTGAGCTGGTTTGTCAGACGATTTTCCAAGAACACGAATTCCCGTACCGGCATCAAGCACGACTTCGGTATTATCATTGCCGCGAAGTTCAATACAGGATGTATTTCCGCCTGCCGTTCCGAAAATCCACGAAGGCAGTTCAGAAATGAATTTTTCCCGCGCATCTGCCGAAACTATATCTTTTGCCGATATACGCTGTATTACAGCCGTAATCTTAGACTGAATCTGCTTAGAAGAAACAGGAGCAGGTATAGAACCTCTGACACCATAAAACCGAACTTTCATTTCTCTTCCTAAATAAAAACTCTACGCCCGCGATAACGCCAGGAAAAGGTATGCACAAACATATCTTCTTTATCACAATTTAAACGATACACCAGTCTTTGTCAAATAACTTTAACAGACTGAACAGGAATGCATTTAAAATAAAAAAAAAGAGCTAGAACAAATCTAACTCTTTTCAAGTGGGGAGTGAAGGATTCGAACCTACGAAGGCTAAGCCAGCAGATTTACAGTCTGTCCCCTTTGACCACTCGGGAAACTCCCCGAAAAAGCTGCCTGTAGGATTTGGACCCACGACCCCGAGATTACAAATCACGTGCTCTACCAGCTGAGCTAAGGCAGCAGACGTTCGATAAGCGTGTCGAACGTGAATTATATTATACCAATCGAGAAAAAGTGTCAACCGGCTTTTTCCGTTTTTTCATATTTTTTTCAAACAATTTCAAATATTTATTTCTGATGACGAATTCCCAGGAATATGAATCCTTTACAAAATGCGATGCCCAACGCACCATTTTCTTCATTGTATTAAAATGATTGAGCCGCAGGTCAACAGCTTTTTCAAGGGCAGCGTACAGGGACTCAAATGTATTCTGCGGATACAGAAAACCAGTTTCGCCGTCAATTATCTTTCTTAATCCGCCGGTTTCGTGTGCAACAGGCACAGTTCCAAAAATCTGCGATATAAAATCTTCCAGACAGCACGGCTCAAAATAGCTCGGCAGAACGGAAAAATCGGCGGCGGCAACGCACAAACGCGACATACGACCGTTATACCCTTTGAAAAACACTGCTTTCCCTGCAAATAAATCTGTCAGTCCCTGAACTTCATTTTCAATCGCCGTTTCTCCCTGCCCCATAATTATAAACCGTAAGTTATCGTATTCCCTAAGAACAGCGTTCATTACCTGAAGCAGAAGCGAAATTCCCTTCTGCCAGACAATTCGTCCGTGGTAGACAAAATATACGCACGGAGCGCCGCCTTTATCGCAGGAAGAAAGATAACCGTACCGGAAAAGATGTTCCATATAGGCGCAGTTTTTATCTTCATCAGAAATGTCTTTTTCGCAAAGGCGCAGAAAAAAATCACGGTTCCGGTACTTTCCTTCCAGTTCCGCAGAATCAGTTTCCATAGGAAAAGGAAGCCCGGAAATTTCAGGACATTCTGGAGAATAATGACAATAATCAATTCCGTTTGTAATGCCGAAAACCGGAATTTTCCGGGCAGCAAAAATTCCGGAAAGTCCGTCCGTAGCCTCGTTATTCGCAGGATTAAGAAGTTCCGTAGCGTAATAGGTAGAAACAGTCGTAAGGACGGCGTTTTTAGAAGCAAGAAGAAACGGCTCTACCCTTACCCCGTTCATCGCGTCCATAAGCCAGTTCCACGGAAGCTCCGTATAGTAATACGCTTCGTCAATGTTGCAGAATTCGTGATGATAAGCAGGACCGGCGTTATGTATCGTTACAAAACACGTTGTTTTTTCAAAATAAGCCGGCTGCATAAGCGCCGCATAGCAAGGAGTAACGGCAGTAGATGCATCCTGACAGTGAATTACATCAGGCAGGTCTTTGGCAGAAACGGCAGCGCCGTATGACACAGCCGCCTTCGACAGAAGCGCATCAAGAAAATGCGCATCAGAATGACCCGTTCCGCATACGTGAGACGGATTAAGCCGCTGCTCTTCCGCAGTGTACACATATACAGCCTGTTTTTCGGAGAATGCAGGATGATTTACAAGAACGACTTTTCCGGGGAAATCAATAAACTGCGCCGTCGTATAGTCCGCCTGAACAGTCTGTCCGCATAACGATATGTCCGCCTTAAACGAATGTTCCTGTATATTTTTAAGGGAGGAAAATGAATTTGCCGCAAAAACAGGAATGAAAAGAGTTACGTCATTCCCTTCCTTTGCAAAATTTTCGCACAAGGCATAGGTAACGTCCTTGACGCCGCCGGCTTCAACAATACCGGCACATTCCATACTGACAATCCAGATTTTCATAAAAAAGTCCGCTATTTGCAGAAATCCGGACGCAGAACTTCAGCGCCGCCCATATAAACAGGCGACGGCACTGCATTTTCGTCCATATAGGCAGTGATGAGAATACGGATGACTTTTTCAAGTCCGCCTTTTATATATGCTTCCTGACTGCAAAACAGCGGAATGCGCGACGTATCTATTCCTACATCATTTGCACGGAGTGCGGCGCACGGATTAAATACGTCCAAATCACGCGTTAACGTAAACTGGACGGAAACAATATCGGCGGCAGACAAAGAATTTTCGGAAAAAAGTTTCCGGCACATTTCAGCAGTCTGAAGGCTGATAGACTCTTTAGTATTTTCAGCGCATACAGCGCCACGAATTCCAAATAATCGTTTCATAGAAAAAATCCTGATGTATAAAATTTATTGTTCGGAGAAAATTGACTTCAACTGGTTCAGAAGGTCAAGCGCCTTTTCCTCATCCGAAGCGGCATTTTTTTTCAAAGACTGTCCGCCGCCGGCTGAAGAACCGGACTTATCTTCCGTACCTGCACCGTCATTCCGAGGAAAAGAAGGCACCTGCGACTGCAAGCATACGTCGCGCGCTTTCTGATACAATTCGCAGTCCGGAATACGGACGTTCCGCACTGAAACAGACCTGATTTCAACGCCCGGATATTTTGATGAAACGGCAATATCCTTGAAAAGTGCATCATAATCAATCGTTTCTGGAAGGAACACGGAAGACTGACCCGGAAGCGAAATCAGTTTCTGCACGGCAGAACGGATAAAATCGTCTGCGGCATAATTTATATATTTTTCAAGAGAATCCTGGTCAGTCAAAGAGCCGTCTTTCACAAGAGAAGGAAGCGAGTCCTTTGAAACAGCCGCAGAAATCAAAAAATCGAAATTATATGAAAAATCCGGGCTGTTCTTGTAAAGACCGGCATACACGCTGCCGGACGGCAATTCGCCGGAAATACGCTTTTCCACCATAACAGGCTTTGTGCTGAACAGCCGCAGCTGCGCATTCGTCGGTAACAGGAATTCCCAGTGCCAGGAAAACTCTCCGCCCTCAATCACATTTTCATTTACACCGCCGGTCTTGGAAACAAGAACACCGGCCGTATCAGCCTTCACCCTGAATTGAGTCCACCCTATAAAAAAGAGCGCACCAGAAAAAAGGACTAATATAATGAAGCATACAAAAAAGATCCGTATTTTTTTCCCCATTTTTTCCCCTTGACTGTCAAAAGCAGTTTTTTTAGTATATCAATGGTTTATGAGAACATCAAGAAAAATCGAGGACAAAAAAAACTACTTCTTCGAACTTTATTTCAACGACGAGAACATACTGAGCAAAAAAAATCAGCAGCCGCCGCTTGTCTTTATCCTTACAAGAAGAACGGTTCTTTTCCTTTTCCTGTACCTCGCCGCAACTACGATGTTTTTTTTTATAGGAAATTTCCAGCGCTTCCTTGACTCAAACCTTATAATCATACTTAGAACGGCGGCAATTACCGCGGCGGCACTAATGTTTTTCTCTGCTGCCGGAATTATCATCGCCGCCGTCTGCTGCATAATCGAAAAAAAAGCGAAATCTTACTATATTATTCACGCAATTTTGATGACAGTTTCAGGCATTGCAGGAACAGCCTGTCTCATTGTTTACCGGGCTGTAGACATTCTTTCACAGGGGATAAATTGATGATATGCCTTAAAATTCCGCCGGTTCTGAAAAAAATGCACGGAATATTTGAACAGCACGGCTACAGTGCATACCTTGTAGGCGGTGCAGTCCGTGATATGCTTATGGGAAAAACACCGTCCGACTGGGATGTTACGACAAATGCCAGGCCGGAAGAAATAATACAGATTTTCCACAAAGTAATTCCAACGGGAATTGCGCACGGAACTGTAACCGTTCACTTTATGAAAAATGAAATTGAAGTTACCACGTTCCGCACGGAATCAGGATATTCGGACGGACGGCATCCCGACCACATAGAATACGCTGCAACAATACAAGACGACTTAAGCCGCCGCGACTTTACGATGAACGCAATTGCCGTAAACCTTGCAGACGGTACGGTAGTAGACCCGTTCGGCGGACAGAACGACATCCGGCACGAAATAATAAGAACCGTAGGAAAACCGTCCGAACGTTTTATGGAAGACGGACTCCGCCCGATACGCGCAATAAGGTTTGCCGCCCAGCTTAAATTCAGTATAGAAAAAGATACGTACTCGGAACTTTTTAAGGCGGAAATCCAGAAAAAAGCCGCCGGGATTTCGGTAGAACGGTTCCGCGACGAAATGATAAAGCTTCTGAAAGCAGAAGAACCGTCCGCCGGCATCAAGCTGCTTGAAGAAACGCACCTTCTTGACATTTTTATGCCGGAATTCCGTCCGTGCGTTCAGTGCATACAGGGCGACGGACGCGGCTTTCACGAATTTGACGTAATGACTCACCTTATGTACGCCTGTGACGGCGCGCCTAAAGACAAGCTGAACGTTCGCCTTGCCGCGCTTCTTCACGACATAGGAAAACCGCAGGCAAAAAATATAAAAACAGAAAACGGCGCAGAACTGTACACGTTCTACAATCACGAGCAGATTTCCGAAAAAATCAGCCGCCCTCTTCTTGCAAGGCTGAAATTTCCTAACGCACTCATAGACAACGTATGCCACCTTGTAAAAAATCATATGTTCAATTATGAACCCACCTGGACAGACGCCGCCGTCCGCCGTTTTTTAGTCCGTACCGGATATGAAAATTTTGAAGATTTAATTGACCTGCGCCTTGCAGACATTTACGGAATGCACAGAATACCACTGCGCCTTCACGACAGCCCGGCAGGAAAACTGCTTTTAGAACTGAAAGACCGGATTGAAGTCGAACACGAAAAAAATTCTGCGCTTACATTAAAGGCGCTTGCCGTAAACGGAAAAGACCTTATGCATGCAGGAATTCCGGCAGGAAAAACAGTCGGAAAAGTCCTGAACTATCTGCTTGAAACAGTACTTGACGATCCTGCGCAGAATACAAAAGATACCCTTCTTACGATTGCGCAGAATTATTGTCAGAATATGCAGAAAGCCTGCTCCGAATGAACGAAACAGGCTTTTCCGCTTAAATTACCATATTCATTACTTCACGCACTTCCGAAAGCGTCTGCTCCGCAATTTCACGGGCCTTTTTTACGCCATCAAGAAGAACGCTCCTTATGTAGGCAGGGTCTTTTTCAAGCTGCGCACGTTTCTGGCGAAGCGGACGAAGTTCCTCGTTCAGTGCAACGGTAAGCTCGTTCTTGAGCATTCCGCCGCCGCCCTCGCCGATTCTTGCGGCAACATCTTCCGGTGCTTCCTGCGTACACAGCGAAATAAGTGACAAAAGGTTTGCAACTTCCGGACGGTTTACAGGGTCATACGTAATAAGCCGCTCGCCGTCAGTCTTGGCTTTCTTTATAAGTTTTGCAGTTTCGTCTTCCGTAGCACTAAGCATAATTGCATTACCGCGGCTCTTGCTCATCTTCTGACAGCCATCAAGTCCCATAATGCTTGGAGTTTTTGAAAGAAGTGCCTGCGGCATAGGGAAAACAGGCTCCCTTCCCTTGCAGAATTTTTCATTAAAGCGCCGGGCAATCGTGCGCGTCATCTCAAGGTGCGGAAGCTGGTCTTTTCCTACAGGAACGACGTTTCCCTTGCAGTACAGAATATCAACCGCCTGATGAACAGGATACGTATACATTCCGGCATTGACGTTCTTAAGTCCTGCCGCCTGAATTTCCTCTTTTACAGTAGGATTTCGGCTGAGTTCCGCATTTGAAACAAGCGTAAGGAACGGAACCATAAGCTGATTTGCCTCTGGAATATAGCTGTGCGGATAAATCATTACGTTTTCGCCCGGCTCAATACCGGCCGCAAGATAGTCAATGACAAGCTGCTTTGTATTCTGGCTGATTTCCTGATACGCATCGTGGTCAGTAAGAACCTGATAGTCCGCAATTAAAATCATCGTAGGAACGCCGAGTTTTGAAAGACGCACGCGGTTTTTCAAAGACCCGAAGTAATGTCCTATGTGAAGCCGTCCTGTAGGACGGTCGCCGGTAAGGACGCGGTATTTCTGCGGATTTTTTACAATATCTTCTTCAATTTTTCTGCTGGTAGCAAGCGCGGCTTCATAAGTTCCGCTGTATTCCAATTCTGCCATTTTCAACTCCAATATATTTGCGCTAGATTTTATCCTAAAACACCTGTTTGTTCCATAGAAACGCAGGAAAAGAAATGCAGGAAAACGCTACAGTTTGAACGCAAGCAGAACAGAACCGCTTGTATAGTACGAACGCATATTGTAAGAAAGATTTACAGCAATCTGAAAAAACGCAAGGTCTATGCCAAGACCGCCGAACACCTGAGGCTGAATTCCCGTGTCAAAAAAAGAATTTGAGCAGGAGAATTTGTCTGAATCAGAAAGTTCGGATTTTTCGGTTTCATTGATTTTTGTAGAATAGCTCCAGCTGCCGTCATATTCAGAAGCGGTAAATGCCGCCTTAAATCCTATAAACGGCGTAAAAATAAAAAGCTTTTTTGATGCCTGAACCTGAGCAAAAACAGTATGCGTTGCAACCGTCATATCAAGATGAGTAGCTACGTTTGCAGAAACAGAATGCTCTTCTGCAGAGCCGTAACCGGCATTCGTCGTAAAATCCTGCGATATTTTAAACTTCATTTCCTGACGCGAGTACATATAGCCTGCACCGACGGAAATTTTCGGAAGGAAAAGATTTCCTTCGTAAAGCGCATACCGTACGTCAGCACCGAACGTCGTATAGTCAATGCTGACACGGACATCATCAAATTCTATAGAATCAAGAACGTTTCCTATGGTCGTAATGCCGTAAAGTCCGATGTCGAACGGAAGGAAAATTCCGCCGAGCCGCGCAGAAATTCCGGCAGAAGGATACGGAATGCGCTCCGGCATATCAAAATCAATTGAAAGCGTATCGACAACGCCGGACTCCGAAAGAAAATCAGAAATGCTGTCACCGATTTTCTGCACGTTGTCGCTTAAAAAGCCGGTATCAACAAAAGTTCCGCTTATGCTAAGGCCGGCAGTAAAATGCGGCGGAACGGACGGAAACAGTTTTCCGATGTACGCATCCGGCTGAACGCCAAGAAGCGAGCTGTTCTCCGGAAAAACAGCTTCCAGCTCACCAATAATGGATTTTAAAGCGGAAGATATTTCCGGCGTCTTTGTTTCTGTATGAGCAGCTGCAAGTAGGAAAACAAGCGCAGCTACGCAAAAAAAATGTTTTTTAGTCTGAATATTCATAGTTCCATTTTACGTGTGAAACCATCTTATGTAAACAGAAAAATGTTCCCGGTTCACATAAACAGGACTATTTTTTAGCAAGTTTTCCTGCTGAGTCTACTTTCCAGGCAGTTTCAGAAAAGTCATTTGTTACTGCAATTTTTCCCACTTCACTTGAAAGTTTTTGAACTGGACTCTGCGGAATCTTCACAGCCGAATACGAATAAACTTAAGGCAAGAGCCCCCCACAGAATAATAAAAACAATCTTCGATTCATCTCTTATCCTTATTATTTATAATAAGTAAATTCTTATTCAACATTCTATATATTGCAAGAGCGGAAAAATTTAGAACCTGCATTGCCCTTATAAACTGTTTTCAACAATTTTTCTTAAATCGTTTTTTTCTTTTTCGCTCAAAAATGATGCGTCGACGGAATTTAAAAGAAGTGCTTTTACCTGCTCTTTGGAAAGATTATGTGTTTCTATAAGGTGCTGCATTTCTTTTCTGGCATTTGTTCTGGAAACTGTCATATTGTCTGAATTGACTGTAACTTTTATGCCGGAAGCAATGAGTTTTTCAAGCGGAAAATCGCCGTAATCTTTAAAGATGTTTGTGTTCAAGTTGCTTGTAGGACACAGTTCAAGCGGAATTTTCTTTTCTTCAAGGATTTTTAATGTTTTTTCGCTTTCTATAGAACGAACGCCATGCCCTAACCTTTTTGCACCGAATTCTACTGCCTTTTCAACGCTTTCTGCTCCCAAAGCCTCTCCTGAATGAATCGTAACAGGAACATTATATTCTCTTGCCCTTTCAAAAAGATACGAATATTTTTCATTAGGAAAAAGAGCTTCAGCACCTGCAAGGTCAAGAGCACACACGCCTTTGTTCAAAAATTCTTTTACAAGGTCTGCTGTTTCAAGATTTTTAAGAGAATTATCTTCTCCACTTCGCATTGCACACAAAATCACATTCGCCTTAAAACCGGAATTTTTAACTCCGCGTAAAACAGCTTCTACAACTTGTTTTTGGGTAAGTTCTTTTTGTAAATGAAGCTGCGGAGCAAAGCGGATTTCTGCATAGATAAAACCTTCTTCAAGAAGTTCCCTGCAAATGTTATAAGCGCATTTTTCAAGGGATTTTTCACTTTGAAGAAGGCTTACAGGAAGGGCAAATTTTTCAAGATATTCGTTTAAATCCCGGCAATCATCTCCAACAGAAAGAAGATTAAAAAGTTCTTCATCACTTTTTGGAAGTGAAATTCCTTCTATTTCTGCAAGGTCTCGGGCGGATTTTACAGAAACAGAACCGTCAAGATGAAGGTGCAAATCAACAGCACATTTTTGATTAAAGACAAAAGAGGTTTTATTCATATTACTTTCCTTTCCCATGGCAATTCATCAGACAACTGAAAAGAACAAAAAGAATTTACTGTTTTTTTCATATTTTCTCCAATTAATTTTATTTTATAACCTTTTTCAGCTTTACTCAAAAAAAATAATTTATTCCAACCGCACCGTCATTCCGAACTCCTTTCGGACTGTCATTCTGAGCTTATCGAAGAATCTCACTCATAGGCCTTTACAACTGTTTATAAGATGCTTCACTCCGTTCAGCATGACAGACTGTAATTTTTTCACAAAACATAACCTGAATAACTATTCGTGTTTAGCTTAGACAGCCTTTAGCATCTAGCCTGGACAGACTTCAGTGCCTAGGTTAGACAGCCTTCCGTGTCTAGCCTAGACACGCAACTGCGTTCTAGGCTAACGCACCACGCGTCATTCCGAGCTCGTTTCGGAATGTCATTCCGAGCCGTTTGTCAGAAATTGTCCACCATTCCAAGCTTTTTCCATCAGGCCCGTATTGTGCACCAGAAGAATCAAAAGCGTGGCAAAGTTCGTGTCCGATTGTAGTTGCACCCAAAACTGCATAATTAAATGCATCGCTTGAATCAAGTTTTAAAACTTCTTCTTGAAGATTTGGGATATTAAATAGATTGTCAACAAAATAAAAACAAAATAAAACAATTATATCAAAAATTTATCTTTCAACCTGTAAAAAAAAATATCCTTTTCCTTCTTATGCAGATTCATTATACTATGCGGTAAAAAAGCCGTTTCCCAGTCTGCCAGTGCAGACTTACGGACTTACGGCGCAAAAAAGAAGGCATAGACATGAGATGTACAAAGGCACTCATTTTTAAGGAAAATCTCAAACACAACATTCTTGCCGTAAAAAAACTTCTTAAGCCGGACACAAAAATATGCTGTGCCGTAAAGGCTGACGGTTACGGATGCGGTGCTGTTCTTGCGGCACGGACTGCACAGGAATGCGGTGCAGACTATCTTGCAGTAGCAACGGCAGACGAAGCGGCGGAACTTAGGAAAAACGGAATTACTGCGCACATACTTCTTCTCAGCCTGTGCACAAAGCAGGAATTCCCTAAGTTAATAGAAAATAATGTTACGCCGCTGATTTTTGACAGCGAGATGATTCAGGCATATAACGAAGCCTGTGCGCAAAAAAAAACAATGGAAAAACAGCCTGTATTCCTTGCAATAGACACGGGAATGGGAAGAATAGGCTGCCTTCCGGACGAAGCCGCCGCTGTTGCACAGGAAATAAGCGGGTGTTCTAACATTGCGCTTTCAGGCGTAATAACGCATTTTGCAGTTGCAGACAGCATTACAAAGGAAAACAGGTTATACACGGAAGAACAGTTCAGCCGTTTTATGAAGGCAGTTCATTCTATAGAAGCGGTGGGTATCAATCCGGGAATAAGAACGTGCGCAAATTCTGCCGCAGCAGTTTCATTACCGCAGATGCAGCTTGATATGGTGCGACCCGGAATTGTCATTTACGGATATTACCCGGATGCGGTAACGGAAAAGTATCTTGCGGAAAACGGAATAAACCTTTCGCTAAAGCCGGTTATGCAGCTGGAAACTGAAGTTGCCGCAATCAGACGTTTTACGCCGGGACGTTCAGTTTCCTACGGCAGAACGTGGACAAGCAGTACTGAAACAGACGTAGCAGTCCTTCCAATAGGATATGCAGACGGACTTTTAAGGCGGAACAGTCCGGGGCTTCTCGTAACAATAAACGGCAGACCGTACCCTGTAATCGGAAGAATTTGTATGGATCAGTGTATGGTAGACATCGGACTGAACAACCCGGACGTAAAACGCTGGGATAAAGCTATTATTTTTGGTTCGAAAGAAAGTGGCGCTGTAATGGACGCGTCAGACATTGCAGAAATGACAGGCACTATTTCCTACGAAATAATGACGGCCGTATCAAAACGCGTACCCCGTATCATTCAGTAGCAGAATGAGAAAAAAATTCATTTACTTCCGCAAGCAGATAAAACGAGCCTGCAACAAGCAGAACAGCGCCGCTGTCTGATGCTTTTTCTAGCGCAGACTGAACTGCAAGAGAACAGTCCGTCTGAGCTTCAAACGTCATTTCGTTTTCGGAAAAGCAGCTGGCAACAGAAGAAATATCACTTGCACGGACATTTCCGGGGCGCGTTATTGTAATATTCCTGCATTTTCCTTTGAAAAGCGGCGCAATGTCCTTAATGTCCTTATCTGCCGCGCAGGCAAAAAGCAGGTCAAAGCTGCTGCAGGAAAATACGGAACAAAGCGTATTTACCGTGTAAAAAATACTGCTGACCGTATGCGCCCCGTCAAGCACAAGCGAACGGATACCACCGTAAAGAGAAGGAACATTCCGTATTTCAAAACGTCCCGGAAGAGATGCTTTCGAAAGCCCCTGTTCTATCTGGCTTACAGTTACGGACGGTACGGCGGTTTTCACTGCGACAGAAGCGGTCGCCGCATTCCACGCCTGTTCTTCACCGCAAAAACGCATTTTCGCCTCTACAGGAAAATCAAACTCATCACATTCAAATTTTACCTGCATAAAACCTTCGCTTGTGTATAAAAAAGATAAATTATGTATGATATCGTATACATCTTTATATAAAGAATTGCATTTTTCAGCCTGTTTTTCAAATACTTTCCCGGCTTCCGGATACCGCTGCCTTCCGACAACAACAGGAACTGACGGTTTTATAATGCCGGCTTTCTCCCCTGCAATTTTTTCTATCGTATCGCCAAGAAATTCAGTATGCTCGCGCTCTATAGTCATAATTACGCTTGCAAGAGGAAGAACGACATTCGTAGAATCAAGCCGTCCGCCAAGTCCTGTTTCATACACCGCAAAATCAACGCCGGCAGTCCTGAAACACAAAAACGAATATACCGTAACAAGTTCAAACCAGGTAAACTGTCTTGCTCCAGGAAGCTCCTCTGCCGGAATGGAAGAAACGCACCTGTACAATTCGTCCGCCGCATCCTCATATACCTTGTCAGAAAAAAATCCATCCGCCGTTCCAATACGTTCCCGAAAATCAGAAATGTGCGGCGACATATAAAGTCCGCACGAATAACCTGCCTCATTTAAAATACAGGCAATCATCTTGGAAACAGAGCCCTTTCCTTTAGAACCGGCAATATGAATGCACGGAACATCATTTTGGGGATTTCCCAATTTTCCGCACAAAAAACGCATTGACTCAAGCCAGAATATTCCCTTCTTCTGCTGCTTTTCAAAATTCAAATAGGAATCAAGCCAGTTCAAAAAATCAGATAGTTTCATAGAAAAAAAATATACGCTTTATTTCTAAAAATGAAAACAGTTTTAATAAAAATATATATTGAGAAATATAAAGAAAAGAGTTAAAATAAAACATTCACAAAAAGAAAAACGACTGCTCCGCACTTCTTTGTTCCAGCATTCAGACGGCAGTCCACAAAACGAATAGGAAAAAAAAACGATGAAGAAAATTTATCTGAAACGAGCATTTTTACTTACAGTTTCTGCTATTGCAGTACTGGGAATTTCTTGTGTATCTGCACCTAAAAATTCAAACGCGGCTCAGGATGAACCTGCTGCAGAGAAAACAATAAAAGAACCAAAATCAATTACAGTGCAGAATACATCAAATCAGGCGGAAAAAAAGTTCAAGGAACATCTTGCTTCCATAGAACTTAAAGTTGTGTCCGCACCAAGTACAAAACGTACTGTATATTCAAAAGCAGCCTTTAAAGAGCCGTACGTTGTTTCCGTCACTGACGAAAACGGCGCAGTTGCAGACTTCAGCGTAACAGTTTCCTGGCCTGTTTCGCGCACAAACGATACGATTTCATACAGCACTACACAGCTTATAACAGATGCAGACGGAAAAATAACTTTCCTGCCGGAGCCGTCTGAAATAGCCGTAAAAGACAAAATATCATTCTATCCTACTCCGGTAAGTTCTTCGCCGTCTGTAGTACGGGCTGCATTCTCCGCAGGAACGCAGGCGCCGTTTGTAGTAAAATCAAGCGCAACTCAGTATCCGGGCGGAATTCTCTATGTATATGATTTTAATGAAAACGGACGTCCGACTACAAACAACTTTACGTTGCTGCAGGATCTTCGCAATGCAGGAATAAATGCTGGAAATGCACCTGTAAGCGATACTTCCTACCTTAATAAAACAAATGCCGAAATTTACAATGCCTGCAAGGATATTGTAGGTAATGCTGCAAATTTCATGATTATCGGAACATTTAAATATGCAGAACCAGCAGTTGAAAATGAAAACGGTACAACTGTAACGCTCACGGCAGACATCACATGCCTGAACATGAAAGACGGTTCAACACTGTACAAAACAACGAAAACAGATTCTGCAACAGACAAAAACAAATGGAGCGCAGAGCAGCAATGCCGCTCTACTCTTGCGGAAAAAGTTGCCGATGCAGTCATCTACGGAATGTAAAACGCTTTTTAGATTATAGTCTAAGTTATAGAAGGAAATTATGATTTACACAGATACACGTGATTCAAAAGTACAGGCAGACTTCAGGACTGCCGTAATGAGCGGAATGAATGCAGAAACCGGCGGACTATATATTCCCGTTGCATTTCCAAAATTAGAACCGTCTTTTATAAACAAAAATCCAGAACCGTCTTTCAGGGACATTGCCTTTACAATGGCAAAACCGTATGTTGAAGGGGAAATTCCTGATGATGATTTGATGGAGATTATTCAGGACGCATATCCTTTTACACCGAAAGTCGTTCCCGTTGACAACACATCATACGTTCTTGAACTGTTCCACGGTCCGACCTGTGCATTCAAGGATTTTGGCGCTCGTTTTATGGCACGCGTTATGTCATATTTCAACAGAAGCGAAAACGGCACTCTTCACATTCTGGTTGCAACATCCGGAGATACAGGAAGCGCCGTCGGAAGTGCCTTCCATAACGTACCGGGACTTGACGTTACAATCCTGTATCCGGAAGGAAAAATCAGCGAAATTCAGGAAAAGCAGCTTTCTACGTTTACAGGAAATGTGCGTGCGCTCAAAGTAAAGGGAACGTTCGACGACTGCCAGAAACTTGTAAAAACGGCATTTACAGATGAAGAACTGCGAAAAGAATTCCGCCTTTCTTCTGCAAATTCCATCAACATTTCACGACTTCTTCCGCAGAGTTTCTACTATATGTACTCTTCGCTCGTCGTAAAAAACAGAGCGCCTCTTGACAGTAAAATTGAAAAACCGTCCATCATAACGATTGTTCCGTCAGGAAACTTCGGAAACCTTACGTCAGGTCTTATTGCAAAGGAAATGGGTGCACCTATCCGCGGTTTTGTAGCGGCAACAAATACAAACCGCACTATCCCGGACTGGATTGCAACAGGTGACTATACGGCGCGTGCTTCGGTAGAAACGTATGCAAACGCAATGGACGTAGGCGCACCGAGCAATTACGAACGCATAAAAGCAATGTATACATTAGAGCAGGTGCGCAGTATGTTCGCATCTTACTGGCTTGATAACGACGGCATAAAAGATGCTATAAACAGCTGCAACACGCGAACAGGCTATGTAATTGATCCGCACGGAGCTATCGGCTGGAAAGCCTGGGATGACATCAGAGGCGGCGCAATGGATGCTCTTGTAAACGGTCAGAAGAATGATTTTACAAAACCTGGACTTACACCGAACGCTCCTGAATGGGCAAATGAAATCGTACAGAAGAATGCCGTAGGTATAATCCTTGAAACTGCCCATCCGGCAAAATTCGGTTCTATCGTAAAAGATTCTATAGGAAGAGAACCGGCAATTCCGCAGCGCCTTCAGGACGTTATGGCTCTGCCAGACAGGGCTGTTCCGATTGAAAACAATTACGAACTGTTCAAGGACTGGCTGAAAGCAAATCTTTCAAAATAAACATCCCGGAACAGAAAAGGCATTTTTTCGCCCTTTCGTAAAAAAAACTGCTTCCTGTCTTGAAAAAAAACATTTCAGGAAGCAGTTTTTTTTTTAGAACGCAATTATTTTGTATACGCTTCAAAAACAATATCAAAGATAAATACAGCCGCAAGAATCCACGTAACAATATTCACGTCTTTTGCCTTCTTTCCTACAAGCTTGCACAGTGCATAGGAAATAATACCCCACGCAATGCCTTTTGAAATAGAATAGGAGAACGGCATTACCATAATCGTAACAAACGCAGGAATTCCCTCTGTTGCATCTGAAAAATCTATTGCAGTTATAGACTTCATCATCATAAATCCTACAAAAATAAGCGCAGGGGCTGTAGCAGCCGCAGGTACAAGCGCAAACAAAGGAGTAAAGAACAATGCAATCAGAAACAGGAATGCCGTAACGACAGAAGCCAGTCCTGTACGCGCACCGACAGCAACACCAGAGGTAGACTCAACGAATGAAGTAACTGTAGAAGTACCAAGACAGGCACCAGCAACAGTTCCAAGCGCATCAGAAAGAAGCGCGCCTTTTGCATTTCTGATATTTCCTTTTTCATCTTTCAGATTGCCCTGCTCTGCAATTCCCATCAAAGTTCCAAGTGTATCAAACAAATCCGTAAAAAGGAATGTAAAAAGCACGATTACAAACTTTAAAGAAAGAATGTTTTTCCATTCAAAGCAGAACAGATATGGTGCGGCAGGAATTGAAATAGGAGAAAAATTCTCAGGAACTTTCGTAATGCCAAACGGAATTCCAATGAGCGTCGTAACGGCTATTGAAATGAGAATAGAACCTGGAACTTTCATAATATACAGAACAATAGTAATCATAAGACCGATTACCGCAACAATAGCCGTTCTGTGTGACATATCAAAATTGACAAATCCGATAAGAGTTCCTGTATCATTGCTTACTATACCGGCATTTGCAAGACCGATTATTGTAATAAACAAACCTATTCCGACAGCAACAGCTTTTTTCAATCCTGCCGGAATTGAATTGATAATCGCTTCACGAATCCCAAAAAATGAAAGAAGAATAAAAATCAAGCCTTCTGCAAAAACAGCGGTCAGCGCAAATTGCCACGTACAGTTCATTGCCATAACGACCGTGTAAGTAAAAAATGCATTCAATCCGAGTCCCGGAGCAAGTGCAACAGGCAGATTTGCAAGGAACGCCATAACAAGCGTTGCAAATGCCGCAGACACAGCCGTTGCTGTAAATACAGAATTGAAAGCCATTCCCGACTCACTAAGGATTCCAGGATTTACCGCGAGAATGTATGCCATTGCAAGGAAAGTCGTAATACCTCCGATTATTTCCCTGCTGATGGTAGAACCATTCTCCTTAATCTTAAAAAATTTTTCCATTTTTATATTCCTCCTAACAGAATAAAAAACGCTATTATTATAGCACAATTAAGAAAAAACAGTAGAAATTTAGTGATTTTTTACGACTAAAAAAGATAACAAAAACGAGTGTATGTCAAAATACAAAAATAAAAAAGATGGATATTTATAGATAAATCTAGTGAAAATGAAAAAAGTGTTAAAAAATACCTATTAAAAAATAGGTATTTTTGAGTGTTTTTTTTGTTTCGCAGAAGTTCTTAAACCCTTATAATATACAGAAATATATATACAATAAAAGCGGCAGAAGGGAGTCGAACCCTCGTCTTCAGCTTGGAAGGCTGAGATAATAGCCGTTATATGACTGCCGCAAGTGATGTAATCATATTACTAAAAAAGAATATTTTAGTCAATAGGGATTACAGTCAATTTTGCAATTTGTTTGAATTTTTTTTAATTTTCCGCAGCTCTGTTTTCAAACTTTGTATAAGACGGAAGGAACATCATCTCGACCTCACCTGTTGCGCCGTTACGCTGTTTAGCAACTATGCACTTAGCCTCCTGAACAGGATTTTTTTCTTCAACAATTTTTCTGTCACGATGCAGGAAAAGAACTACGTCTGCATCCTGCTCTATAGAACCAGAACCGCGAAGCTGCGCAAGATTCGGCTCCTGCCCTTCTGCATCACGCGCAACCTGACAAAGTGCAACAATAGGAATTTCAAGTTCACGGGCAAGAGCCTTAAGGGATTTTGAAATTTCCGACTGCGATTCGTAAACAGGTGCATTAGGATTTTCCGTAGAAATCAGACCGATATAATCTATAAAAATAATCTGAACTCCCTGATTGACTTTCATACGGCGTGCCATCGAACGTAAGTCAAGCAGCTGCATATTAGGAGTATCAACTATATACAGAGGCGCATTGTAGCATTTTCCGGCAGCATCCTGAAGTTTCTGAAAATCAGCCGTACTAAGCATACCGGAACGGATTTTTCCGCTGGGAACGCGCGAAACTTGAGAAAGAAGCCTCTGACCGATAGACTGATATGACATTTCAAGAGAGAAAAATCCGCACGGAATACGTTTGTCAATGGCAATAGTTTCCATCATAGAAAGGGCAAACGCTGTCTTTCCGATTGACGGACGTGCGCCGATAATAATCATCTCTGACTTCTGAAAACCGCTTGTCATCGTGTCCAGACGCGCAATTCCGGACGGAATTCCTGTAAGTTCATTCTTTTTCTGATAGTTTTTCTCGATAATTTCAATTGTCCGGGAAACAATTTCTGTCATCCCGTGAACATGAGTCGTTTCATTCCTGTCTGAAAGCGTAAAAATCTTTTTTTCGGCTTCTTCCAGAAGAATTTTACTGTTATTAGACTTGTCAAAGGAAGATGCCTTAAGTTCCGCAGACATTTTTATTAAATCACGGCGCGTTGCACAGTCAAGAATAATATCAACGTAATAGTTTATGTTTGCAGCAGTCGGAACTGTATCCGTAAGACCTGCAATATACGCAGTTCCGCCAGCCTGTTCAAGTTTTCCTGTTTTTGAAAGTTCGTTTATAAGAACGAGCGTATCGCCGTGTACATTCTGCTTGAAGAGAGAAATCATCGCCTCATAGATTACCTGATTTTGAAATGAATAAAATCTGTCCGAATGGAGCAAAGTTACAACATCAGACAGGGCATTCCAGTCAATAAGAAGCGCTCCGAGCGCAGCCTGTTCCGCATCTAGATTGTGCGGCGGAACTTTATCCTTCAAATCAATATCCATTTTTTTCTCCCAAAAGACAAATTAAGAAAAGATAATCACATTATATAAACAGGTTATCCACAAAAACGTACGCCCTTTTAAAGACAACAAAGGCGACAGACCGCAAGCGTTCCGTCGCCTCTTTTTTATATGAAGAAAATCACCCTTCAGCCGCATTATACCGCCGGAAGGTAAAATTCTCCGCACGAATGAAAAAAACTGATTACTCAGCCTTTTCTTCTGCAGGAGCTTCTTTTTCTTCAGCTTTTTTAGGTTCTTCTTTAGGCTGTTCTGAAGACCCCTTTTCTTCCTGCGGTTTTACAGAAATTGAAATTTCTGCAACCTGTGCTTCATACAACTTGATAGTTGCATGATAGTTACCTACAGTTTTGATTGCAAGACCAGGAAGTTCAATGCGCTTGCGCTCGATTTCAAAGCCCTGTTTTGCAAGTACGTCTGCAATAACAGCCGTAGTAACAGCACCGTAAAGCTTACCGTTTGCACCAGCCGGCATAACAACCTCAAATGATGCACCTTCAAGTTTTTCCTTAAGTGTTCTTGCATTCTGACGCTTAATTTCCTTACGTGCCTCAATTTCAGCTTTTCTTGCTTCGAACATAGCAGCTGTTGTTTCATTAAACGGAACAACAAGATTACGCGGAAGAAGGTAGTTGCGTGCATAACCTGTAGCAACGTTCTTTACGTCGCCTTCTTCACCAAGATGTTTTACGTCAACATTAAGAATGACTTTCATTTTTCAAGCTCCTCTTGAATTATTCAGCTGCGTTACCAGGAGTTGGATCGCAGCCGTTTTTTTTAGAATACAGTATTAGTCAGCAACAAACGGCAGAAGGCAGATTGCACGTGCGCGTTTGATTGCACCGGCAAGTTCTCTCTGATGCTTTGCACAGGTACCTGTAATGCGGCGCGGAAGAATCTTACCGCGCTCTGTAGTAAAGCGGCGAAGACCGTCAGAATCTTTATAGTCAATCTTTGCCTTGTTTGCACAGAAACGGCATACCTTCTTGCGAAAGTATGTCTTGCTCTTTGCACGACCGCCGTCGCGGCCGTCATCATCACGACCGTCAGATTCTACAGCAGCATTCTGCTGAACTGCATCTTTTTCTTCAAAATTTTCAATATCTTTTGCTTCGTCAGACATAAATTACTCCAAATGTATAATTTAGAACGGAATATCTTCAGGAAAATCACTTCCGGAACTACCGTACGGGTCACTTCCGTATCCTGGCATTGAAGCCGGAGTCTGGTTAGGAATGGCAGCTCTTGGCTGGAATCCGCCTGATGCACCCCCGGTCACAGGACCGCCATCAGATTTTCCGCCCAAAAGCTGGACATTATTTGCAACGATAGAAACTTTACTGAATTTCTGACCGTCTTTTTCCCATCTGTCCTGCTTCAAATAACCGTCAACGCAGATCTGCTTGCCTTTCGTAAGATAAGGCTTAAGGTTTTCTGCTGTTTTTCCCCAAATCGTTACGTCAAAAAAGTTTGCTTCTTCAACGTACTGCTCGCCACTTTTGTGGCTTCGGTTTACGGCGATGCTCACATTAGCTCTTGCCTGGCCGTTTCCTACATAGCCGAAGGAACGTTCGTCAGCTCCTAAGTCGCGAGTAATTCTACCAATCAGAACTACGTGATTTAAATCATTCGCCATATATCACCTCTGTAAATCGTTTATTTTTCTTCTAATTTAACAAAGAGATATTTAAGAAGATCAGGTGTAATCTTAAAAGCTCCGTCAATTTCAGAAATTTTCCCAGGATTAAGGGACAAGGTAAACAGGAAGAAGCGTCCGCGTTTCTGCTTTGCTACTTCATAGGTAAGATCGCGGTCACCGAAAAGTTCTTCTTTTTCGATTTCTGCGCCGAATGATGTAAGGATATTGCGTACTGCTTCCTTACCTTTGCTTGACTTTTCTTCATCTAACGGGAAGATAGTCATAAGTTCATACTTTCTCATAGTTTCTCCTTCTGGACGTATGGAAGCTTAAAAAAGCTTCAAGGGGTGTTTGATTATAATACCGAAAACAATGCGTCAGGTCAATACAAACAAACAATCCGGCAATCTTGCGTAGGACAAATTATTGACCGCAATCAGTTAGAAATATATAATGAACTGAATTGACTTTTGAGGAACAACCAGACAATGAAAAGACACTTTCTATCCGCCTTTTTTCTCGCACTGATACCGCTGATTGCCTTTGCCGCACCGCGCACAGACTACGAGGCATTGATACAGAACGCGACTGCTCAGAATTTTGAAGAGGTTGTTGCAGAAAATCCGAAACTCCTTAAAGCCGAAATTGGTCCGCTTAAGGAAAATGCATTGCTGTGTGCAATCAGGCTTGACAAGCCGGAAGAAATCATTTCGTTCCTGCTCTCAAAAAAAATAAAGGCGGCAGGAATGAACGGAAAAAAACAGGATGCCCTCATCTATATCAGCATTTATTCAGCCGACAATCCTGTTGTCGCAGCCGCCGTCTTAAAGCAATACGGCGGAAAAAAGGAGCTGACAAAGGCTCTTACAAGAAAAGACTCATATAAAAAATGCGCCCTTGACTACATCAAGGAAAACGCAAATATGATTACATACGAACTTATCGCAAGAACGGTTGATGATTCCGTCATAGAAAAATACCGTCCGAAATCCGAACCTACGGTAAAAAAGCGCCTTCCTACAGGCAGCAGCAAAACGGAAGAAAACATTGAGCCGGCAGACGAACCGGACACCACGGCAGAAACAACAGAAGAAAATACAGCTGCCGATGCCGGACATGTCGATACAGTTCCGGAAATAACCGAACTACCAGATAACGAAGATACCGCTGAAAATCAGAACGAAAAAGAAAACGTTTCTTCCGCCGGGCAGGAAAAACCGCAGGTACAAAACACAGTTCCGGCAGAACCGTTTAAAAAACTCTTTTTATATGATTACGAACCGGCACAGAAAGAACTTGTCCCAGAACCTCAGAAAGAAAAGTCTGCAAACCTCGCGTCAATCGCAAATCCCAATGAACGCGACATAAACGGCAGAACGCTGCTTATGAAAGCCGTAAAAGACGGAAACGACTGGGAAGTGCGTTCGCTCATAAAATCTGGCGCAGACGTAAATATGGCAGACCTTGAAGGCTGGACGGCATTTATGTATGCAATCAGATACCAGAACAGCCTTGAAATCGTAAACATACTGCTTGATAACGGCGCAGATCCTGCAATTCCAAACAAATACGGAACTACCTCACTCCAGCTGGCTGCAACATACACCAGCAACCCGGAAATTCTCCGCGTCGTACTGGAAAAATATCCTGCCGGTTCAAACGAAATTTTCAAATCATTCATTCTTGCCATAACTGCAAATACAGGAAGCACTGCTACACAGGCAGCAAAAATCAACGTTTTTATAGAAAAGAACGTACCTCTTAACCGTTTCTACGAGGGCAAAACGCCTCTTATGCTTGCCGCAGAATACAGTTCTTCCACCCAGATTTTAAAAATACTGATTGACAACGGAGCTCTTCCTTCAATACGTGACGCAAGCGGAAAAACGGCATTCTACTACGCCTCAATGAACACAAGTCTTGAACACGACGACATCTACTGGTCACTGAACGGACACTGACACAGAAATTCATCACAAGGTATGGAAAATGAGAATAACAGGCGGAAAACTAAAAGGAAGAATAATAAAATGTCCGGACGGCGTTATCCGCCCGGCAATGGACAGAATGCGCGAATCCGTATTTGCAATACTTGGCGACCTGACGGGAAAATCCTGGCTTGACCTTTTCAGCGGTTCCGGAACAATCGCAATAGAAGCCGTATCACGCGGAGCATCTTCCGTTGAACTGTGCGAAAAAGACAGGATAAAGGTAAACACAGTCCTTGAAAACGTATACGTAACGGAAAAAGAATGCGGCGTAAAAATCCAGTGCCATTTTATGCCCGTAGAATATTTCATAAAGCGCTGCAAAACACAGTTTGACTATATATTTTTTGATCCGCCGTTCCCCTATAAATTCCACGAACAGTTGATTGCAGAAGCAGACAGGAGGAACATTTTAAAGGACGGCGGAACTATTCTTGTTCACCGCCCGGAAGAGCATTTTATGCCGGACGAAATCGGAAGGCTGCACAGAACAGACAAAAGAGTCTACGGACGTTCAATAGTCGATTTTTATAAATACTGAACAAAAACAATATTTGTCAAAAGACCGCACATTCCTGCAAAAAATGTAACGAATTACAACATAGTACCATTGACTTTTCAACTTTTTGTGTTAATATTAAGCACGTAAAAAAGTATGAATTCTTTTTTAGACGAAATAGGAAAAAGGCAAGATTCTCAAGGTTTTATAAAAGTAACGGATAATCCTGTATCAAGTTTGACATCCGAGCAGAAAGCCGTCCTTAATAGAAAAGGAAACACACTTTTTAACGAAGGCAATATAGAGGGTGCACGGCGTATCTTTACTACAACAGGATATTCGGACGGACTTACGCGCGTCGGAGCAGTCTACGAACAGAAAAACAGAAGTCTGGATGCCTTAAAGCAATATGTTCTTGCCCGCAACAAAAACAAGGCAGAGCCGCTGTATGAAAGGGCTGCCGCAGTAATTTCGGCATTATTACAAAATATTTAATATAAAAAACTGATACAGAAAAAGGACTTTTTAATATGAGTGATGATTTGACAATGGACACCCAGACAGAACCGTTTTTTCCTCAGGAAACGCACAGTACTGAAACTGTGCCACATAACGAACTGACTGAAAAAATAGCCGAAATTTCAAAGAAAGGCTATGCGCTGCTCAAACAGAATGACATAAACGGTGCAGAAGAAGCGTTCCGGCAAATTCTTGAAATGGACGAGAACAACAACTACGCACTTGTCGGTCTGGGAGATTCAGAAAGAAAGCAAAATCATTTTAACGAAGCAATAAAGCATTACAGCACCTGCCTTTCGTTCCATCCGGGAAACAATTATGCGCTGTTCGGACTTGCAGACTGCTACAAGGCATTGAACCAGTACCACAAGGCAATTTCAATCTGGGAGCAGTATCTTGTCCACGATGACAGGAACATTACGGTTCTTACGCGAGTTGCAGATGCCTACCGGAAAATTCACGATTTTAAGAAATCAAAGGAACTGTACCTTAAGGTTCTTGATATGGAACAAGACAATGCCTATGCACTCATCGGTCTTGGTCACCTGCACTACGACTTTAAGGAGTACAAGGACGCACTTTATTACTGGACCCGTATGTTCAATCTGAACAAAGAAAATCTGGACATACGCATACTTACTTCCATCGGAAACTGCCACCGCAAGCTAAAGACGTTTGATCAGGGTATATATTTCTTTGAAAAGGCTCTTGAAATGGATCCTGAAAATTTCTATGCGCTGTTCGGACTTGCAGACTGCTACCGCGGAATGAACCAGCAGTACCGTTCTATAGAATACTGGAACAAAATCCTTGACATCGATCCGCAGAACAAAGTAATCCTTACAAGAATAGGCGATGCGCTCCGAAACACAGGTGACTACGCAGGAGCAACTGAATACTACAACAAGGCGCTCAATATTGATTTTGATATTTATGCTGCGCTCGGACTTGCACTCATCTGTAAGGGTGAAGGAAAATATGAGGAAGCGATAGACCGCCTTTCAAACCTCATCAAAAACGACCAGAAAAATTACCGCCTTTACATCGACCTTGCAGACTGCTATATAAAGCTTAACAAACCGCAGAAAGCAATAGAAGCACTCGAGTCATTCCAGAAGTTTGGAATAAGAAGTACTGCAATCAACGAACTGCTTGACAAACTTAGAAACAACAAGCCGTTGTACAACTGACACATTATGAACAGGACGTACATAACAGGACTTCTGCCGGACGAACTGTGCAGGGAACTCGGACTGGTGCAGAAATTCCGCGGAACTCAGATTTTCAAATGGATCGGAAACGGCGCTGTTTCTTTTGAGCAGATGACGAATTTAAGCAAGGATGAACGCGCCGTTCTTTCTGAAAAAGCCTCTCTCCGAAGTTCCTGCGTTTCTCAGGTACTCAAAGACCCGGACGGAACTATAAAACTTCAGGTAACGCTCCGAGACGGACGCGCAGTAGAAACCGTCCTTCTTACGGACAAGGAAGGTAGAAAAACTGCCTGCGTTTCCTGCCAGGCGGGCTGTGCAATGAAATGCGCATTCTGCCAGACAGGTCAGCTTGGTCTTGCAAGAAATCTTGAGCCGGAAGAAATCGTAGAGCAGTTCCTCTTTCTTGAAGCAGAATGCGGAAAACTTGACAACATTGTCTTTATGGGAATGGGAGAACCGCTGATGAATCTTCCTGCAATCCGAAAAGCAATCACTGTCCTTACGCATAAAGACGGGCGAAACCTGTCTTCCCGGCGCATAACGCTTTCAACGTCCGGCGTAATCAAGGGAATATACGACCTTGCGGACAACGGACCTCTAATCCGCCTTGCAGTATCGCTTACAACTGCGGACGAAGAACTGCGCTCGCAGATTATGCCGGTGAACAGAACAAATCCGCTTCCTGAATTACGCACTGCGATTGCATATTACGCAGAAAAAACAGGAAAACGCGTAACGCTTGAAGCGGCGCTTATGGCAGGGAAAAACACAGGAAAGGAAAGCGCTGAACGGATGATACAATTTGCGCAGGGAATAGACGTGAACATCAACTTAATTCCGTGGAATTCGGTAGAAGGATTGCCGTTTACAGAACCGTCCGCCGCGGAAGTAAGGAATTTTACTGACATTCTTAAAAACGCAGGACTGAACGTAACGTTAAGAACAAAACGCGGCCGGACTATCGGAGGAGCGTGCGGTCAGCTGGGCAAAACACTAGTCGATTCAGTGCAGAAATCAGGCTTATAAAAACAGTTTTCCACTGTATGAATAATTTTGCTTGAATATCCCTTTTTTATGGCTTATAATTAGAATGTAAAAATAAAGCTAACGGAGCATCAACCTATGCAGAAAAAAATATATGTAGCCGGAATGTTTGATCCAGATACAGCCGGAAAAGTGGATGCAGCAGTAAGAGCTGTTGCAGGCGTTTCAAATGTAGTTGCGAACCCGGATAAATCACAGGTTCTTGTCGATTTTGATGAAGGTACAGCAGGAATTGAGAACGCCATAAACACCGCAATATCAAGTACCGGTGTTGAAGTTCTCGGCTGATGTATGAAGCTGACAATTCTTGATGGAAATGCAGTAAATCCCGGTGACGTGTCCTGGGATTTATTCAAAAAATACGCAGACATAACTGTTTTTCCCCGTTCATCAGAAAAAGAAGTCATATCACGCATTGCAGAGTCGGATGCAGTTTTTCTGAATAAAATCAGAATAGATGAAAATGTCATTTTGCACTGCCCTAACCTGAAATATATCGGCGTACTTGCAACCGGATATGATGTAATTGATATTCCGGCAGTAAAAAAAGCAGGAATATGCGTAACGAACATTCCTTCCTACAGCACAATGGCAGTTGCCCAGCACGTTTTCTCGCTCATAACGTTTTTTACAAATCACATTTCAGCACATAACGATTCAGTGCAGAACGAAGGATGGATAAAAAGTCCGGATTTTTGTTACTGGGAAAAGCCGCTTTTTGAATTATATGGAAAAACACTTGGAATTTTAGGCTACGGAAATATAGGACGGCAAGTTGCAAAAATCGCAGAAGCATTCGGAATGAACGTACTCGTCTGCCCTCACAGCCCCTCTGCAGACATTCCGAATTGCGTTACTCAGGAAAAACTTTGGGAACAGTCTGATTTCATCACCCTGCACGCCCCTCTTACCGCAGAAACAGCCGGAATTATAAATAAATCTTCTATAGATAAAATGAAAGACGGCGCATACATCATAAATACCGCACGAGGCGGACTTGTCGCAGAAGACGACGTCCGTTCTGCCCTTGAAACCGGAAAAATCGCCGGCTACGGATGCGACGTTCTTTCTTCCGAACCGATGAAAGACTCCTGTCCGCTGTACCGTGCACCAAACTGCGTCATTACGCCGCATATTGCCTGGGCACCGCTTGAAACACGGGAACGGCTGATAAAAATCGCCTTTGACAATTTTGAAAGCTGGATTCAGGGGAAGCCGAAAAATATGATTTATTGATGAATATTGACACATACAGTTTATTTAATTATATTAAAGTAACTTAAGTTTAATTAAATATCAGGAGATATTATTATGGGAAAGACAATTGCTCAGAAAATCTTTGAAAAACATCTGGTAGACTCACCATTTCCGAATACATACGTATTGAAGCTTGACCGCGTATTCTGTCACGAAATCACTACGCCGATTGCGATAAACGATCTTGTTGACCGCGGTATGGATAAAGTATTCGACAGCACGAAAATCAAGGCTGTAATCGACCATGTAACGCCGGCTAAAGACAGCAAGACTGCAGAACAGGGAAAAATCCTGCGTGACTGGGCAAACCGTCAGGGAATAAAAGATTTCTTTGATATCGGCTGTAACGGCGTATGCCACGCGATTTTCCCGGAAAAAGGATTTGTACGCCCGGGTTACACTGTCATTATGGGAGACAGCCATACCTGTACACACGGCGCATTCGGTGCATTTGCCGCAGGCGTAGGAACTACTGACCTTGAAGTAGGAATTTTAAAAGGCGTATGCTCGTTCCGCGAGCCGAAATCAATAAAATTCGTTCTTAACGGAACGCTGAAACCGGGCGTTTATGCAAAAGATGTAATTCTGTTCCTTATCAGTAAAATCGGCGTAAACGGCGCAACGAACTGTGTAGTTGAGTTCACAGGTCCTGTAATTGACAATTTTGGAATGGAAGAACGAATGACACTCTGCAATATGGCTGTAGAAGCAGGCGGAACGTCAGGAATCTGCTATCCGGATGAAAAGACAGTAGAGTATCTGTGGGAGTTCATAAAAGACGAATACAAGACAAAGGAAGAAGCAGCTGCTGACTACAGGCAGTGGCGTTCCGACGATGATGCAGTTTACGAAAAAGTATATACGTATGATTTGTCAAACCTTGAACCGGTATGTACTTTCGGTTACAAACCTGACCAGGTAAAAACAGTTTCCGAAATGAAAGGAACAAAAGTTAATCAGATATATATCGGTTCCTGCACGAACGGACGCATAAGCGACCTTCGCATTGCGGCAGAGGTTCTTAAAGGTCATAAACTTGCAGAAGGTGTGCGCGGAATCGTAAGTCCTGCAACTCCGGACATATACAAACAGGCGCTGAAAGAAGGCATTATAGAAATCTTTATGGATGCCGGATTCTGCGTTACAAATCCTACGTGCGGTGCATGTCTTGGTATGAGCAACGGTGTTCTTGCAAACGGAGAGGTGTGCGCATCTACAACAAACAGAAACTTTAACGGAAGAATGGGAAAAGGCGGTATGGTTCACCTTATGAGCCCGGCGACTGCTGCCGCTACAGCAATAAGCGGAACAATCACCAATTCTCCGCTGTTTAAATAAAATTGCCCGACTGAATATATATTTTGGAGGAACAAATGAAACAATTTGGCGGTAATGTATTATTTTTGGATCGTTCGGATATCAATACGGACGAAATTATCCCGGCTAAATACCTGACTGAAATTTCAAAGCAGGCATTAAAACCCTACTTACTTGAAGACTTGAAGCTTGACGGATTCAATCCAAAAACTGATGTTGCCGGCAAGAAAGTAATTATCACAAGAGAAAATTTCGGCTGCGGTTCTTCCCGGGAGCACGCACCGTGGGCTCTTGAAGTAAATGGTATTTACGTTGTCGTTGCAACAAACTTTGCTCGCATATTCCGTCAGAATATGTATAATTGCGGTATGATGGCAATCGAAATGGACAAAAAGTCAATTGAAGATATGTTCAAGACTTTCAGCGACAAGGATACTGAATGTAAAGTCGTATTCAATGACGACGGAACTGCAAAAGTAAAGCTGATTGCAGGAAGTTTGTCAAAAAGCTATCCGTTTAAACTTGATGACTTTGAAAAGGCTCTTGTTGAAAACGACGGCTGGATTGGGTTTGCCGACAATAAATATTAATCTTTTGGAAAAGAGAAACTCTCTTTCATTTTATACCGTATGAAATACTGTATGAAATAATGAAAACAAATTTTCTGCATTTCATACAGTATTTGTAAAAAATGAAAGGAAGTTCTCTTTTTTATTTTTTGGAGGTTTTTCAGATGAGCGACAAAAAAACAAAAAAGCAGAAACTTGCAGTAAAAATCGCACTTATAACGTTTGCCGTTATTACAGTGCTGATGGTATCGTTAGTAGTTATAAACATCTCCGTAACGAAAGTAGTAACCACAAGCGATTATTCAGATTTATCACGCGAAATAGGAAATGCAAAATCAAGAGAACTGACAAACTGGTTTAATTCCTATCTTTTAGATTTGAATGTCTATGCAGAAAGCGAAGTTGTAAAAACAGGAAATAATGAAAAAGTCATAGAATGGCTTCAGCATAATACCCGCCTTAGAAACAAAGACTACGACTATATGTTCTTCTGCGGAAAAGACGGAACTACATACAGGGATACAGGTCTGAAAGGAGCTGTAGGTGGCATTCTTGAAAGAAATTACTACAAAGCAATTTTTCAGGACGGAAAAAAGACCTATATCGGAAATGTAATCCTGTCAAAAACATCGGGTCAGTATGTCATTCCGATAACAAAAGCAGCTGTTGACGAGAACGGCAGAACTTTCGGATTTTTCACGGCAATGCTCGGTCTTGAAACGCTGAAAAAAGAAATTGCAGAAATTTCAATTTGCGAAACCGGTTATATGTTCCTGACAGACAGTTCAGATACAATCATAGCCCATCCAAACAGCGATATGATCCTTCAGAAATTTACCAAAGACGAAAATTCAAAAACGTATTACAGCGCACAAGGCCAAAGCATAATATCCATGAACCGCTCAGACGGAAAAAAACTGCGAGTTACAATCACAGAAATTCAAGGCGCACCAGGCTGGAATATATCAATCGTCATACCGAATGCGCAGATTGCAAAGGCAAGTATGCTTTCAAGAAATGTCATTATTGCAATGGGAATAGTTATTGCAATTTCAATTTTTGTATGTGTCATATTAAGCATTCTTTCAATCACAAAAAAATTAAACAATGTAACGCATCTTGTAGAAACGCTTGCTACTGGAGAGGCAGACTTAACGCAGCGTTTTGAAATAAAAGAAAACAACGAAATAGGAAGTGTTCTTGGTTCAATAAATAAATTCATAGAAAAACTTCATAGAATTATATGCGCCATAAAGAATGCAAAATCTGTCCTTATAGAAGCAGGGGACAAAATGCATTCCGGGATCGATACCCAGAATATGCACGTAACAGAGATTACGCAGGGAATATCAAACATAGACAGGCATATTACAAATCAGGCTGCAAGTGTTGAAGGTACGGCTTCTGCAGTTACAGAAATTTCCCAGAACATCGATTCGCTTAACAAGATGATTCAGGATCAGTCGTCAAGTGTTGTCGAGGCGTCTTCTTCTATAGAAGAAATGCTTGGAAACATCAATGCCGTAAACGGTTCTGTTGCAAAAATGACAAACGAATTCAAAGAGCTTGAAGAAAATACAAAAGTCGGCATAGAAAAGAATGCCGTAGTTAATTCACAGCTCCAGCGCATCGCAGAACAGTCTACAATGCTTATGGACGCAAACACGATTATCCAGAGTATTGCAGAACAGACAAATCTGCTTGCAATGAATGCAGCGATTGAAGCAGCACACGCAGGAGATGCAGGAAGAGGATTCAGCGTAGTTGCAGATGAAATCAGAAAACTTGCAGAAACATCTTCTGAACAGTCAAAGCGCATCGGTGAAGAGTTACAGAACATTCAGGGCGGAATCACGCAAGTTGTAACAGCATCAAGTGAGTCCGAACAGGCACTTTCCTCTGTTTCTCAACGTATAAATTCAACCGGTGAACTTGTAATGCAGATTCACAGTGCAATGGAGGAACAGCATCAGGGGTCACAGCAAATTCTTCTAGCACTCCGGCAGATGAACGACAGCACAAGCGAAGTTCGTCAGGCATCAAATCAGATGCAGGAAGGAAATCAGGAAATTCTTAAAGAAGTGCAGATTTTGCAGGAGTCAACTGCTGAAATACGCGAAGCAATGAGTTCAATCACAACAGGTGCTGAAGAAATTACGACTGTCAGTTCGTCACTAACTGAAATTTCTCAGAGTCTTAATGATTCCATCGGAAAGATTGGAAAAGAAATAGATTTGTTCCAGGTCTGATGATACAAACTGCGTAAAAAAAGCGTGTCCGAATGATAACTTTATCGTTCAGGCACGCTTTTTTATTTTTTTGCTGAAATGTTTTATTCTGAAATAAAACCGCGCATTTTAAGTTCGTCAAGAATTTGCCGTACAATCTGCTCCGGAGTATATTTTGACGTATCAATAATAACGTCTGCAAAGGAATAGGCATTATTGTCTATATTGTACAGTTTTTTATAACGGCGGGAATCTTCGCTGTCACGCATTGCAGTAAATTCCTTTATCTGCTTTAAGTCACCGCCTTCGCGCGTAAACACACGGTTTGCACGCACTTCATCGCTTGCATACAGATAAACCTTCAAATCAGCTTCTTTCAGCATCCAGATAGCAAGGCGGCTTCCCAAAACGCAAGGCTCTTTTTTCGCAAGCTCAACCTGGTGAGAATCCACATACATATCGTAGCTGTCGTCCGTCTTTGCACTTTCGATAACCTGTGCAAGCGTCATTCCCTTCTCTGCTGCCAGCTGGCGGAACGTATAGTTTATAAGAGTTACGCCCAATGCCTGACTGAGCAGCGTACTTACAGTCGTATTACCGCAGCCGGATTTTCCGGAAACAGCAATGCGCAAATCTTTGTTCAATTTCATAGACACCTCTATTCCACGTTTTTGCTCTGTTCGCGAATATTCTCTAAAGAATCTTTTGCCGTAATGACCATAGCCCCTACTTCTGCAAACTGATTTTTACTGCCGATTGTATTTATTTCGCGGTTCATTTCCTGACAGATAAAATCAAGGCGTTTTCCGGGCGCAGGATTATTTTCAATTTCCGCTTTCATTGCATCAAGGTGACTGTGAAGGCGGACTATTTCTTCGTTTATTGTGTATTTTACAAGAAGCGCGGCTGTTTCCGTCATAATACGGTTTTCGTCCGTATGTTCGCCTAAAAGTTCCTTGAATTTTGCCGTAATCTGCTCGCGGAACAACCGTTCCATTTTCGGCTGCCATTCCTTAAAGAAAGAAGCACAGCGGCATAAATCATCAAGTTTTTTCAGAAGGTCTTTTTTTAGATTTTCACCCTCGCGCGCACGGTCTTTCAAAAACAAATCAAGACAGCAATCAAAAACAGGTTCAATGAGAGACTTGTACAGGCTCACATCGTAATTCCTGTTAGAATTGAGAACGCCCGGCTGGCTTATTATAAGGCTGAGCGGAATATCGGAGGAATAACCTGTTTCCACCGCAATTTTTTTGATTGCATCAAGATATGCTTTGGCCGCATTTGTATCGGCGGAAATTTCAGCGTCAGACTCAAGTTCTTTGATACGCACAAAAACATCTACCTTGCCTCGGCACACTTTTTCCGAAATCCGCGCGCGATAGTAACTTTCCAGCTGATTTAAGTACGGCGGAAGGTTTATCGTAAGGTCAAGAAAGCGCGAATTCACCGATTTTATTTCAACGGACACGACAGCAGTTTCAGTCGAGCGCTCTTCATACGCATATCCAGTCATTGACGTCATATAATTCTCCAAATATTTTCAACCGGTAATAAAAACCGGCATTAAAAATTTTATTTTCAAAACAGTTTTTAGTTCAGCAATGCTTTTCCAAGTTTCCAGTTATCACCGGCACCCATAGTCACGAACAGACAGCCATCCGGATATTTTTCCGAAAGCGGCTTGTCAAGTTCTTCAAGCAGAAAATCCTTTGCATCAAGAATTTCCTCAAAATAATGAATGTCAGAATTGTATTTCTGCGCTTCTTCAAAAAGAGTCCTGCCGTTTATCGTAAAATCAGCGCTGTTCTCACGGGCAGATGCATAAATTTTGTGCAGAATAACTACATCAGCATCGCCAAAAGAAGAAGCAAATTCCTTAAGGAGCGCCTGCGTGCGCGAATACGTATGGCTCATAAAATCGACGATGATTTTCCTGCCCTTGTAAAATTCGCGGTAACCGGCAAGCGTAGTGCGGATTGCCGTAGGGTGATGACCGTAATCGTCTATAATGACAACGGAATTACCGGACGGCGAAGTATATTTTCCAACAATCTCACTGCGGCGTTTTCCACCGGAAAATTCAGCAAGACCAAGGCGAATCTGCTCGTTATAGTCAGAAGGATTTTTTCCTGCCGTACGAAGCAGCTGGTATGCAAGCGAAACGGCGGCGGCGGCATCACGGACTTCGTGCTTTCCCGGAACGGTAAGATAAAAATCTCCAGGCAGGCGCAGGGAGAAATAATTTTTCTCATCCTTCACGTCACCGAACTCAAGGTGATAGTCGCCGGAAGCATTTTCTCCGTACGGAATAAGTTTTATATCAGGACGTTTTTGACCGGCAATTTCAGCCGTTTCTACAGCGCCGGCGTCATCTGCACAGTAGATAAGTTCGCCGTTCTGCGGAAGCTTACAGATATAGTCAACAAACGCGTTCCGTATATCTTCGTAAGTCGGATAATAATCCTGATGGTCACTTTCAACGCTTGTAAGAACTATTTTCTGCGGACAGAACGACATAAAATGACGCTGATATTCGCACGTTTCGGCAACAAAAAAGTGACGTTCTGCGGAACAGCATCCGGGAGAAGTATAGGTACAGCTGTTCCCGAATGAATTGATGACGCTTCCTGCCAAAATCTGCACAGGAAGGTCAAGATGCTTTAAAATCGTTCCAGCAAGTCCGGTCGTACTTGTCTTTCCGTGAACGCCGCAAATTCCGCAGGAATACGCTAAAGAAGAATAACTGCCAAGTGCCTGTGTATATAAAAGGCACGGAATATTCTTTCCGGCGGCGGCAATTAAATCCGGGTTTTTCTGCATAGAATAGGCTGAAGAATAGACAACATACTGAACGGAGTCCGTAATATTCTTTTCAGAGAAAGGAAGAGCCTGAATTCCAAGTTTTTCAAGAATTTCGTCAGTATAAAAACGTTCGCTTACGTCACTTCCGGTAATAACAGCTCCGCGGCTGAACAATATTTCAACAAGGGCTGCCATTCCCGTTCCTTTTATTCCGACAAAGTGAATGTGAACGCCCTGTAAGTTTTCCGGTAATCCTGCATTTTCCATAACAGTATTCTACTGCAATCCGGAATAATGTTCAATTTACTTCAGGTTTTCCTGACGCCCAGTAATTTTTGCCGCACGTTTTCAGTGTTTATTCTGCAAGGCTAAGGTAAATCTGGTCTGCAAGACCGAAACCTGCATTTTTTGTCATACTTGCGGCATATTCATCATAAAGCATATCTTCATACATCTGCGAGGCAAAATCGTTTCCGCCTAAGCCGGACTTAGAAACGGTTTTACGCATAGAAGAAAGCACCTGCTTTACAAAATAACTTTCAAGTTCCATTGACTTTTCATACAAAGTACTTGTCTTGTCAATCGTCCGCCTTGAAGAATGAGCGCCAGCCTGATTTGCCGCAGCACCCTGCACAGGCGCATTTTTATCACTTGCCGATTTATACGTACCGGAAAATCCGGTAGTAAAATCACCATTCAACCTTCCTTTTTCCAAAATTTGAGAACTGGCGACGGTAGACCGTTTTTCACCCTGAATGCGCTCCAGAAGACTTGCAAAATCAGAAGTTTCTTTGTTCATACGTGCAGACTGCAAAGCGCCGTTTCCGTTTGTCATAACTGATACTGCATTAAGTGCCGCTGTATTCATTATCTACCGCCTTTATTCTTCAAAAATCAAACTTATCGCTTTAAGTTTGCCGCTGTACTGAGCATACTGTCTGTTGTCTGTACGGCTTTTGAGTTGAACTCATACGCACGCTGCGCAACAATCATCTGAACCATCTCGTTTACAACGGATACGTTTGACATTTCAAGGAATTTGTGGCGCGTATCACCAAAACCGTCATAACCAGGTGTTCCGCCGAAAGCCTCTCCGGAAGCGTTTGTCTGGACGAACAAATTGTCGCCGTCTGCCTGGAGACCTACGCTGTTCGGAAAGCGGAACAGTTCAAGCTGCCCTACTTCAACAGGTTCGTTTCCGCCATTTACTTTTACGCTCACGCGACCGGTCTGCGTAATGTTGAGGGTAGAAACGTCGTAGCCTTCAGGAAGAATAATCTCCGGCTGAACTCGAAGACCATTTGAGTTTACCAGCTGACCGTTTGAGTCAACCTTAAACGAACCGTCGCGCGTATAAGCATAGCTTCCGTCGTATTTCTGAACGCGGAAAAATCCTTCTCCAACAATAGCAACGTCGGTATCAACGCCGGTATTCTGCAATGACCCCTGCTTCATAATCCGCTGAGTTGCGGCAATCTTTACACCGCTTCCCTGCTGAATTCCAACAGGAGTAACAGTGTCTTCCGTCGCAGGAGTTCCGGCAAGCTTTACGTTCTGATATACCAGATCTTCAAATTCAACGCGCTGCTGCTTGTAGCCTGTCGTGTTTACATTAGAAAGATTGTTTGAAATTGCATCTATATTTGCCTGCTGACCGTTCATTCCGGTTGCAGCTGTCCATAAACTTCGTACCATATTAAAACTCCGCTATCAAAATTTCCTATCTGTTAAAAACTGCCGTTTTTGTCCACAGCGTTCCCATCATACTGTCTTCGCTCGTAATCGTCTTTTGATTTGCCTCATACGCGCGGTTTACTTCAATCATCTGAACCATCTCGTTTACGACATTTACGTTTGACGTTTCCATATAGCCCTGAAGGAAGCGCGGGCGGTCATTTCCCTCTGCAATGACGGCAGAACCGGAAATATCAGTTGAACGGTACAAATTTGCGCCTGTTTTCTGAAGATAGCGCTCATTGTCAAAACGGACTGTCTTGAAACGGTCTATAACCTCGTTCGTGTCCTGTGAATAAATCATTCCGTCTTCATTAACGGTGAATTTATCGTCCGTAACATAGATATATCCGCTTTCGCCAAGAACAGGATATCCGTCTTTTGTTTCAAGGATACCTTCTTTTCCAACCAGAAAATTTCCGTCACGGGTATAGCGTTCGCCAGCAGGTGTCTGCACAGCAAAAAAACCTTTTCCTGAAAAAGCTATATCTGTATTTGAATCAGTTTGTCTGAAAGAGCCTTGCGTAAAATCTGTGTAATTTTCGTTCGTTTCAACGCCAAGTCCAAGTTTTCCGATAACAGGAGCTGCATCTGCAGAGCCGAACGGCGTTTCGTACACGCCGTCAAGATTCATACGTCTGATTAAAAGTTCCGAAAAAGACTTGCTTACCGTTACGTCGCGCTTGTAGCCTGCCGTATCAACATTGGCAAGATTGTTAGAAATCGCATCAAGCCTGTTCTGCTGTGCGTTCATTCCGCTTGCGCCTGTATACCATCCACGAATCATTACTGTACCTCCAAGACCCTGCGGCATCTGATGCCGTTACTTTATAATCGGAATTAAAAAAGGCGTTATTTAGGAAAACTTGCAGAAAAAATCGTATAGTTTCGCAGAGCGTTTCCCCTTTTTTTTGTTGTAAAAACAGACAATGAAGCTATAATAAAGTTATGACTAACAATAAGAACGAGCCGCGTGTCCTTGCCTTGATTTTAGGCGGCGGAAAAGGCACAAGATTATATCCTCTTACAAAAGAACGCTCAAAGCCAGCTGTTTCTTTCGGCGGTAAATACAGAATTGTAGACATTCCGATTTCAAACTGCATTAACTCAGGTTATAAAAAAATTTACCTTTTAACGCAGTTTAATTCTGCGTCCCTTCACCTGCACATAACAAATTCATATAATTTCGACCGTTTTTCTTCGGGATTTGTAGAAATTCTTGCCGCAGAGCAGACTCTTGAACATTCCGGATGGTATGAAGGAACGGCTGATTCCGTGCGAAAGGGACTCGTCCACTGCCGCTCGCAGCATCCGACCCACTACATAATTCTTTCCGGCGACCAGCTGTACCGTATGGATTTGCGTGCATTCTTCGAGGCGCACCTTAAGTCAAACGCTGATATTTCCGTTGCAACAACGGCAGTTACGCGCGAAGCGGCATCGGGCTTCGGAATAATGCAGATTGACTCAAACAATAAAATCAATTCCTTTATTGAAAAACCTGCAAAAGATATGGACATTGAAAGCTGGAAAATTCCGCAGGAATCACGGGGTGCGCTTCCTGCAAACAAAAAATACCTTGCGTCAATGGGAATTTACATTTTCAACACAGAGGCACTTGAAAAAGTCCTTGACAGCAGTTTTACCGACTTCGGAAAAGAGATTATTCCGCACGCAATCAAGCAGATGAACGTAAATTCCTATATTTTCGACGGTTACTGGGAAGACATTGGAACGATAAAAAATTTTTATGACGCAAACATCCAGCTGACAGACATAAATCCGCAGTTCAACTTCTATGAAGAAGACGAGCCGATTTATACGCATATGCGAAACCTTCCGCCGTCAAAAATAAACAGTGCTCAGATGACCGCAACTCTCACTTCCGAAGGGTGCGTCATCACCGACTGCAAGATACACCGCTCTATAATCGGACTTCGTTCTATAATTGAGAATAATACAGTGCTTGACGGTGTTGTAATGATGGGTGCAGATTTTTACGAAACGCGTGAAGAAAAAAATACAAACAAGAAAAAAAATATTCCGACGCTTGGAATCGGACGGAACTGCCACATTACAAAAGCAATTATAGATAAGAATGCCAGAATCGGAAACAACGTCCGGATTAACGTTGACGGAAAAAAATATGAAGACGGTGACCACGGAAGTTTCTACAGCGCCGACGGAATTATCGTCATCAGAAAAGGCGCTGTAATTCCTGACGGAACTGTAATCTAAAGATAAACCGGCTATTGATTTGAGACTGCGGAAGCCTAGTCTTCTGCAGTGCTGCCGAGTTTTCTGTTCAAAGTCTTGCGTTCTATTCCAAGAATTTCTGCGGTCCTGGATTTATTTCCCTTGTTCGCCGCAAGATTTTGCTGAATGATTATCTTTTCCGCCTCTTCAAGCGTAATTCCGAACGGAACGGAAATTGAGCCTTCCCCCTGATATTCGCTGATTGACGGCGGCAAATCTTCAAGCGTAACCTTCGTGCCGGAACACATAACGCAGGCGCTTTCTATACAGTTCTGAAGCTGTCTGATATTTCCCGGCCAGTTATACTTATATAAAGCGCTGCGTGCACGGTTATCAACACCTGTAATGGACTTTCCGTTTTCCTCGCTGAATTTCTTGACGAATGCATCTACAAGCAGCGGAATATCGTCCTTTCGTTCGCGCAGGGCAGGAACAGGGATACTTACAACGTTCAGGCGGTAGTACAAGTCTTCGCGGAAACGGCCGGCCTTTACCTCTTCCGCAAGATTTCTGTTCGTAGCCGCAACTACGCGTACGTCAACTTCAAGCGTTTCTTCGCCACCGACGCGCTCGAATTTTTTTTCCTGAAGAACACGAAGCAACTTGATTTGGGTAGACTGATTTATCTCGCCTATTTCATCAAGAAAAATCGTTCCGCCGTGCGCAAGTTCAAAGCGCCCTTTTTTCATACTGTCTGCCCCGGTGTAAGCGCCTTTTTCGTGCCCGAACAGCTCGCTTTCAAGCAGAGATTCACTGAGTGCGGCGCAATGCACTTTTATAAATGAATTGTTTTTTCGCGGTGAAAGCGAATGGATTGCATCCGCAACAAGTTCCTTTCCAACGCCGCTTTCTCCGGTAATGAGAACGCTCGCTTTTGACGGCGCAACTTTTTCAACAAGATTGAAAACCTTTTGAATTTCTGCGCTTTTTCCTATCATCTTGCCGAACGAATGAACTGTATCAAGTTCTGACAAAAGCATTTTGTGCTTAAGGGAAAGTTCCCTTGTTTCAAGCGCACGTTTTACGATTGCGTTCAGCTGATCAAGATTAAGCGGTTTTGTCAGGAAATCATACGCACCGTTTTTCATTGCATCTACCGCGGCATCAATACTGCCGTGTCCGGTAAGTACAATTACAGGAATTCCAGGCGTTTCCGTCGTTACGCGGCGCAGGACTTCTTCGCCGGAAATGCCGTCCATACGCAGGTCTGTTACTACAAGGTCAATGTCGCCCTTGCTTACAAGTTCAAGTCCCTGCCTGCCGTTTGAAGCCGTACGGACTGTATAGTCCTCCATTTCAAAATTCGAAGCAAGTCCGTTCCTGATATTTTCTTCATCATCTATTACAAGAATTGTAAATTTCATAGCAGTTCACCTTTTTTCCGTCAATTTTCCGTCAGCTTTCTATAAGTTTTCTATCTGTCTGCGGTACAGGAATAGAAAGCACAAATGAAGTTCCCTTCCCCTGTTCTGACTTAACCTGAATATCGCCGGAAAACTCTTTTATAATTTTATAGACCATCGTCATTCCAAGACCAGTACCGTTCGCTTTTGTCGTAAAATACGGCTCGAAAATCCGCGCCGCCGTTTCTCCGCTCATTCCGGTTCCGTTATCTTCAACCGCAATCAGAATTTTATCATACGATTCCGAAACAGTTATGATAATCTTACCGGTCATATCCTTCTTTTCCGGCTGATTTTCCTGCGCACAGCAGCTGTCGCCGTAACGTTCCTTGATTGCCGCAAACGCATTCTGAATAAGATTGATGACGGCTTCGCGGAAGAGTTTTTCGTCAATAAGAAGGCGCGGACAGTTTGACGGAGCGTTAAGGACAAGCGAAACGCACGACTTGTTGAATTCAGGCGCAAAAAATTCAACGATATTGGAAAGAACTTTCACCGGATTGGAAAGAGTAAGCTCCGCCTTTACAGGGCGCACCGCAAACAGAAAATCCATCACAAGTTTGTTCAGGTTTTCAATTTCTTCATTAACTACGTCAAGATGTTCCTCAAGCAGTTTTTTGTCAGGGAGCATTCCGTCCGTACTGCGCTTTTTGTTTACCGCACGCTGAATAAGCTGAATGTGAATTGAAATTGCGCCCAGCGGATTTTTTATTTCGTGCGCCATTCCGGCAGCAAGATTTGTAAGGCCAGCCATATTTTCCATACGGCGGAGCTTCACCTCCTGCTTGCGTTTTTCCGTAATATCATAAATTTTTATGATGTTTCCGCGCATTTCCGAATTGTGCACCAGAGAAAAAATAGACACCGTAAGAAAACGGACTGAACCGATTGAATCAGTCGTTGTAAATTCCTCAGAAACATTAGTCTTATCTTCATCTGCACATTTTTTAAGGAACTCGGAAATCTCCGGTTCGGAAATAAATTCCCACACGCGCAGATTTTCACCTTTTGCTTCGTCAGAATAATACATAAACGAAAGATAGCGTTCGGCAATTTTATTTATTTTCAAAATCTTCCATTCGCGGTCAACAACAATCAGACCGGTAGAAAGCGACTCAAGAATAGAGTCAAGCATTTCGTTTTCGGTCGTAATGGAATTCAAGACTGTTTTCAGCTGCTCCTGAGAAAGCTTGGGGAGCATTTCGGAAACACGTTTTACATAATCACGCATAACAGCACATTCCCATACATTTTATTTACTTTTGAAAGTTCTTTTACAAGGACTTCCAGCGCAGACTGAACGGACTGGTTGAATACGGACACATTGTTCCAGCAGTCCTGAACTGCCTTTACCACACAGGAAGAAGCCTGCGCACCGGAAGGAGTTTTGAAGAGCGGGCGCTGATATTCAAGGAGTCCGCGAAGAAACACCTTGAGCATAATGCGCGGCTCAAAGTTTTTACATTCTTTTATGACGCCCTGAATATCCGGAATATGACCGGAAGCAATCTCCGATAAAAACGACTTTGCGCTTTGCCTGAGCTGATCCGGCAAGACAGGAAGAAACGTCTGCAAATAGTCATCAATAGAGCCTGAAAAACTGTTTTTATGAAATACCCGGGATATTACGTCCTGCTGCTGTTCCAAAGTTCTTTCGGAAAAATTGTACGTACGAACGCGGCTCAAAATTGTCGGCATAACAGCACTGCGGCGCGTTGCAGTCAGAATAAAAACAGTATCTTCCGGCGGTTCTTCAAGGATTTTTAAAAGTGCGTTTCTTACGCTTTCAAGCATCCTGTCAGCATTTTCGATAATTATCGTTTTTGTTCCGCCGGAACTTTTCATCCGCGCCCAGGAACTCACGTTCCTTATATGGCTTATCGGTATTGAGGCGTATAAAAAATCTTTTTCCAGTTTCTGGCAGAGTTCAACAAGTTTTCCGCAAGTTTTTTCAACAGTTTTAAAGTCAGGCAGATTATGCGGAAAATCAACTGTTTCAAGTTGTTCATCAATTTCAGATGTTACAGAAGCAATTTTATTGATTTTATCATCATCATTCCACAGCACTGGAGAAAAACGCAGAGTAAGCTTACGAACACTGCGCAGGAACAAATAGCGTGCTGCCGTAAGGTACGATGCATTGTTTGCGGCTGCCTGCAAAAACGCATAGGATGCAGCGGCAATTTCCGGAGTACAGTCGCGCGGACCTGTCAAAATAAGATTGCCGCTTACAAGAGCCTTGTGCTGCAGGCAGGACGGACACGTGCAGTTCCAAATAGCGTGCGGCGTTTCGGTACACGAAAGAATGCGCGCCGTTTCCAAAGCAGCAGTAAGTTTTCCGCTTCCCTGCGGTCCTGAGAAAAGTACGCTGCCCGGAAACTGTTTCGAGTCTAAATCAGACTTAAGCTGCTCTGAAATAGTCTGGTGAAGAAGATTGTCATACATTTGCAGCCATTCCTTTTACATACTCGGCAGAACTGTTTATCACTCCTGAAAGCACAGAAAAAAACAGGCTTTCGGAAACGATGTTGTCAATGTTAAACCAGGGCTGAACTGTCATTACGACCATAATGAACAAAACAACTACAAGCCCTTCCAGCACTCCAAGAAGAAATCCAAGAATTCTGTCCAGACCTCGCATAATTTCACCTGAAAACAATTTGTCAACAAGCTGCTGAATAATGCAGATTATGAGAAAAACGACTACAAATATAAGAAGGAACGAAAGAACGGCAGAAATAATTGTATTGTGGATCGTATTTTCAACAAACGGCGTAAGTTTTGGTGAAAAGATAATAGCGCACGCAAGTCCGCCGAATACAGACATTTTGCCGAAAAATTCCTTTATAAGTCCTTTTATCATAGCAAGAACGGCAAAAATCAAAATGATGATTAAAAAACATATATCAACAGGCGCAAAAACCATATCATTACACTCCAACGAACGTTTTGTTCACCTCAGTATACAATAAACCGGCAATTTTTTCAGCCGGCTTTTCAGTTCCAGAAAGCGAGCGCGCTTTTTCTCCGAACTGCCGCCGTATATCCGCATTAAGGAAAGGCTCTAAAGCCGTGCGCATTTTTTCAGAAGATGCATTTTCCCGCGCAAGAACGACGGCGGCACCTGCTTTTTCAAAATACGCAGCATTATCCTCCTGGTCACCGCGCGTTCCGCTTCCGCACAGAGGAACAAGCACCATCGGCTTACCAAGAACGGCAGATTCCCAAATTGAATTCGCACCGGCGCGGGAAAGAACTACGTCACAGCATGCAATAACATCAGGCATCTCGGAATAAATAAAAGGATACGGTCTGTAATTCTGCCGGACACATTCAGCTGCAGATTCCATCACAAAATCATCAGCGTTTTTTGTTCCCGTCTGATGCACTACAATAAAGCGCCTGCACAGCCATTCGATATTTTCCTTTACAAGATAATTTATCTGTCTTGCCCCAAGACTTCCGCCCAGAACAAGAAGTACAGGTTTATCAGCCGCCTCTATTCCAAGAAAAGAACGCCCTCTTTCCGCGCTTGCAGAATAAAACACTGGCCGAACGGGATTTCCAGTAACAATACATTTTTGGGCAGATGAAACACCCAAAAATCCGGCAGTTTCTTTGTATGAAACAAGAATCTTCTTTGCACTCTTTGCATTTATGCGCGTTGCAAGTCCGGGCGTAAAGTCACATTCATGGGTATACACAGGAATACGCAAAAGGCGCGCGCTGAAGCACGGAGGAACGCTTACAAATCCGCCTTTTGAAAAAAGAACGTCTGGGTTTATTTTAAGAAGAATGAAAAACGAAGCAATAAATCCTGCAAAAATCTTGAAAAGGTCAAAAAAATTTTTCAGTGAAAAATAACGCCGTAACTTTCCGGACGGAATTCCGTAAAACCGGTCTGCGCTTGGTTTTCCGTCAGCACCGATGTTTTTTTCTACAATCGTCCTGTCCATGCCGGATGAATTACCTATCCAATATATGTGTACTTTTTTGTTGTTTTCAGCACAAATTGCACGAACAGCATCAGCAACGGCAAGCCCCGGATAAATATGACCGCCAGTACCGCCACCCGTGCATACAATAGTAATATCGCTCTTATTTTTTGTCATAATACCAAATTGTATTATTCTTTATGGTATTTTTCAAGGAGAGAAAGTATGGCTTCTTTTTTAAAAAGACTTGCATAGGCATACGCGCTCATTCCCATGGCATCAGGAATGTCGACGTCAGCACCGTTTTCCACAAGAAGGCGGCACAAGTCGATTTTATCAGCACCAACTGCAAGAACAATCATCGTCTGTCCGTCCTTGCTAAGTCTGTTCACGTCAGCACCCTGCTTTATAAGAAATCCTGCAATATCAGTATTTCCCTTCCACACTGCATCCATAAGCGGAGTATAGCCGCGGTCATCAGAAACAGGATCAACGTCACAGCCGTGAGAAACAAGCCATTTCACAAGTTCAAGACTTTCGCACCGGCAGGCAACATTCAGCATTGGAGTTCCTTCACTGTTACGGATATTAACGTCCATTCCTGCACGCAGATAACAGGCGCACAGCTCCGTATTTTCCTTTTCAATCTGCAATGCAAAGCAATCCGACGAAAACGGAAGCCCATGCTCAAACAGGTAGCGGTATGCTTTGTTTTTTTCAAAATCAGAAATAATCTGCCCTTTCTGCTCCCCAAGATAAGAAACAAGAGCGCCAAAATCCTCGCTGACAACAAGCTTATCGGAACAGTCAATTTCACGACTCAAGTCCTGCAAGTCAGTATAGACAGGAACTGATGCGCCGCACATAAAACCGGCGATAAAATCAATTTCACGGCTCCGTTCCTCAACTGAAATAACGCAGTGAGTAATGCCGCCAAGATTTCCATATACAGAGCGCAGTTCTGACTCCTCAGGTGAAACAGCAGATAGCACTGCATCCTTAAAATTACGTTCCACAGCAGAACGCATTTTCTTCATTTTATTTTTGTCGGAACAGATTAAAAGCCAATTCATAGCATCTATTATAAGACTGAAAAATCAATAAGACAAGAAAATTTTTGTTTCAGGAAGTCATAAAAAAAAGACCCGAACTTTTGTTCAGGTCTTTTAGTGGACGGTGAGAGGATCGAACTCCCGACATTCTGGGTGTAAACCAGACGCTCGTACCAGCTGAGCTAACCGTCCGTATCTCGTTGCGATGTATAAACTATATCACAACAAGATATTTTATGTCAACAGGTAAAATAAAAAAAATGATTATTTTCCGCAAATTTTTTTCTGACATTCTTTATAAATCTCTGATGTCTTCTGAACGACATCAGATGGAATTTCCTTAATGGAAGCATCGCCAGCAAGACCGTTCGCCTTAAGCCAGTCGCGGACAAACTGCTTGTCATAGCTTGCAGGGCTTGAACCCGGTTCATATTTAGAAAGATCCCAGAAACGGCTTGAATCAGGAGTAAGCACTTCATCAGCAAGCACAAGTTCGCCGTTCTCGTCAAGACCGAATTCAAACTTCGTATCTGCTATGATAATGCCGCTCCTGTATGCGTGCTCGTAGCACTTTTTGTATACGTCAAGTGCTGCCTTTTCAATTTTTTCGCCAAGCTCACTGCCCAAATCATTTTTCATATAATCCAAAGTTACGTTTATATCGTGTCCTTCGGCAGCTTTTGTAGAAGGCGTAACAATCGGCTCGTCAAGTTTTTCAGCCTGAATATAAGTCTTGTCAAACTTATGACCAAGGAACGGCTCGCCCTTTTTATACGCTTCATACATAGAACCGAACATATAGCCGCGGACAATTACCTCATATGGAATCATCTTAAGTTTTTTTACAAGAATAGTACGCCCTTCATACTCCGGTTTCTGGAATTCAGCAGGCATATCTTTCAAATCAGATGAAATCATATGATTTTTTACAATATCCTTAGTATAGTCAAACCAGAAATTGGAAAGCGCGTTCAGAACTTTTCCCTTGTCTGTAATTAACGTAGGAAGAATAACGTCGAATGCGCTCAAACGGTCTGTCGTAACGATGACCATCCGTCCGTCTTCAAGGTCGTACACTTCGCGGACTTTTCCGCTGATGATTTTTTTCATTTTACTGCCCCTGTCTATATGAAATTATTACCAGATAGTACCATTTTGTGTACTATTTTTCAATTGCCCGCATTTTCTTACATCCGGCATTACGCTTCTTCCTCAACTTCAGAAAGTTCTTTCTGCGTATCAGCCGGTTTGTTTCCAAGAATAATGGCTATAGGATGAAGAAACGAAACGTTCTCGCAGATAATCTTTACAATCATCATAAGCGGAACTGCAATTATCATTCCGATAAAGCCCCACATCCATCCCCAGAAAGTAAGGCTTACAAGAATGACGAACGGCGAAATGCCAAGATTTTTCCCCTCTATCCTAGGCTCAACGATGTTTCCGAGAATCATATTTACCGCCGTTATCGAAACGAATATAAATATAATGCGAAGAGAGTTTGGATAGAACTGAATAAGCGTAAAAAGAGTTGTTATCAGCACGGAGAAAATAGAGCCGAACGTCGGTATGAAATTCATTACGAACGCAAGAAACGCCCACAGAACGGCAAAATCAACGCCGGCGATAAGGCAGCAGATGAACACAAGCGCACCTGTTGCAAGAGAAATAAAAAATTTTATGGAAAGAAAATGAACCGTTTCCGTTATTATTTTTCTAGTTACCGTCATAACACGGCGGCTGTTCTTCCCCTGAAAAATCGCATCGACTTTTTCGTGGCTGTAGCGCATTTCAATCAGCAGAAATACAATGAAAAGCAAAATCATTCCCACATTCTTTGTAAAGGCAAGAACATCACCGGAAAAAGAAATTGCCGTTTTCTGCACGAATTCCCGGACTTTCAGCTGCCCCCAGATATTCTCAAAAAAACTTTTGTCGTCATAGAACTGGAATTCAAAAGTATCCGCGCACATCTTGTACAGATACAGGAATTTCGATTCGTATTTCGGATACTGGCTTAAGAAAGTCGTAAGGCTTGTTCCGATTATAGTCGAAAGCACCATTATAATGACGACTACAATCAGAACCATAACAATAGAACCCAGTACCCAAGGAAATTTCAGCTTTTCATTCAGCCGCTTTACAATCGGATAGAACACGCAGGAAAGCAGAACAGATATTACAACAGGAAGCATAAACGAAGCCGTTACCTTCATTAAGAAACCCATTATAACAACGCTGCAAAATAAAAGCAGATACAATATATTCTTTGAATACTGGTCTTTAGTCATACACTATTTCTTTTTAGGGCAGATTTTATCAAAGCCGCAGAACGGCACAAGAACAGGCGGAATTGTAATTGAACCGTCTGCATTCTGATAATTTTCAAAAATTGCAAGCATTGCGCGGCCTACGGCAATGGCAGTACCGTTCAATGTATGAACATACTTGTTCTTTCCGTCATCGTCCTTGTACTTGATGTTCAGACGGCGCGCCTGATAATCAGTACAGTTTGAAGTAGACGTAACTTCGCCGTACTCGCCGCCGTTTCTTCCAGGCATCCACGCTTCCAGATCCCACTTGCGGTATGCAGGAGCGCCCAAATCGCCTGTACAAGTGTCAACAACGTGAAACGGAAGTCCGAGTCCTTCAAAAATCTCCTCTTCAATTTCGCGGAGCTTGTGATGAAGTTCGTCAGACTGTTCCGGCGTAGAATATACGAACATTTCAACCTTGTCAAACTGGTGAACGCGGTACAACCCCTTACTGAACTGACCGGCAGCTCCTGCTTCACGGCGGAAACAGTGAGAAAGTCCGCCGTACAAAAGCGGCAGTTTTGACTTGTCAAGGACTTCTCCTGAATGATAGCCGCCAAGCGTAATTTCAGCTGTTGCTACAAGACAAGTTCCCTCTTCTTCAATGGCGTAGACGTTAGATTCGTTTCCGCGCGGATTAAATCCGATTCCCTTCAAAACTTCTTCCTTCGCGACGTCAGGCGTAATGAAAAGTTCAAAGCCGTGCCTGCGCAAAGTGTTCAGCGCATACTGAATAAGCGCCTGTTCAAGGAAAACAGCCTCATTCTTCAGATAATAGAATTTAGGACCGGAAACTTTTGTTCCGCGGTCAAAATCAAGCAGGTCAAGTTCTTCTGCAAGCTGAACGTGATCTTTCGGCTCAAAATCAAACTTTCTCGGAGTACCGACTTTTTTCACTTCAAGATTTTCTGTATCAAGTTTTCCCACAGGCGCATCAGGATGAACCATATTCGGAATCTGGCGCGCAGCTTCCTCAAGTTTTGCTTCAACATCACCGGCTTCAGCCTCAACGGCAGCAATTTCTTCCTTTATTGCCTTTCCTGCCTCAATGAATTTCGCCCTTGTTTCAGCGTCAAGTTTCTGCTTCATACTTGCGGCATTTTCATTGCGTTTCTGCTGAAGTCCCTGAAGTTTTGTAACAAGTTCGGTGCGCCTGTCGTACAGCTGAACGACAATGTCTGCATCCGCCGTCATATTACGGTTTTTAATATTCTGTTTTACAGCCTCAAGGTTGTCCTTTATAAATTTATAATCAAGCATTTTTCAAGCTCCCGTATATCCCTGAATAAAAAATCTGCAACTCAAACTTTGAGTTATGAAAACTACTGCAAATCGTACGTAACAGTAAGATTTGACTGAATTTTTATAGTTCCGTCACGTTCAGAAGTTTTCGTTACGCTCTCGTTTGTAATGGAAACCACATCTCCAGTCTTTGAACCGCTCGCTCCGGCAAGCAGAGAAGCGGCGTCCTGTGCATTCTGAACGGCAGCCGTTCGTGCGCGACGAATTTCGCTTGCAGAATCAGCATACGTATATTCAACCGAAGTCAGTTTCATAGACGCAGACTTACAGTCAATGACTGCCGGAACAATGCCGAGATTGCGTACCGTAACGGTTACAGTACGGCGGGCTTCATAATTGTTCCCCGGATTTGACACTGTACATTCAGACTGAAAAATATCATTTTCATTTACGCCGGCAGCAACTGCCGCAGTTACAAAACGTCCTGCAATAGTACCGTTGTCAGTTACAATCTGCTTTGCGCTCCAGCCGGAAGTCGTAACGGAAAAAGAAAGAACCGCCGAATCAGGAGAAACAGAAACAGAGCCTGTTCCGTTTACCGTTACTGTCCTGACTTTTTCTGCCGGTTTATTTATAGTACACGCCGTAACAAACATTCCGGCAAGTACAATTAAAACCATTTTTCCTGCGTATTTCATAAAACCTCCATATCAATACACTTATCTGATGTTAATATAAAACCTCTTTAAATAGATGCTTCGTTTTTTTGCCGCATCCCACAGCCTGCTTGCAGGATAGTTTTTTACAAGCAAATCATAGGAATCAACAGCACCTTTTATATTCTGAACTTCGGACTTTGCCTCAAGAATCTGACCTTGAAGATACAGCCCCTCGTCCATTTTTTCAACAGCCTTGTCAAAAAACAGTTTTATTGCGTCAAACGCCTGTGCATACTGTTTTTCATCGTACAGCGAACGCGCCGTTTTCAAAAGATCGTCTGCGCTGAGCGACGACGTATTTTTCAGTTCAGGCGCGCCGTTTTTTTCCGGAGTTTTTTTACCGGAAGAAGAGTCTGTGCGGACTCCCGGAACATTAACAGACGGAGAATGTTCATCCGGCTTTGAATCAGAAGTCTGGACGACAGTCTTTACGCCAGATTCTTCCGGCACAGAAACGGAAGAAACTCCTTTTTCGGAAGAAACGCTGCGTTCAGGCGCTTTTTCCGAAGGAGATGCCCCCGGCGCTTTTTTTGCTTCCTCTTCCGCTTTTTCACTTTTCTGCTGTCCCACTAGCTTTTCAGCCTTTATAGTTTCTGCCGTTATTTTTGCTTTCGGCGGAACAACCTCTGCGTAGCTCGGAGCCATAATATGCCCGGATGATGAATCCGCCGCTTCGTCAGTAACAACCACCTCAAGATAATCATCAATGTAATTTCCCGTCAGCGTATCGTTCTTGTAAAAATGAAGCAGAAACTTTCCGGGAACGCGCGAACGGAGCGTAAACGACTGATTTTCGCCGCCAAGTTTTCTTCCGCCGAAAATAAAATTCTTATTTCTTACGTCGCTGTTTCCTTCTTCGTCGATATTTTCCTGGTAAATCCAGCCTTTTCCCGGATATACAACGTCAATCAGCTGATTACGCTTTATGGTCATCGAGCGCGACGGTACAGGCGGCTCAACTTCTTTTTCCGGCAAGGATTTTCCGTCATTTTCAGAAAAATCTTCTGCGGCGGTCTGTTCCGTAAAATCAGCTTCAGTTCCGGAAGAAACAACTTCTCCACCGGAAGAAACAGCCGGTTCCTGAACTGCACCTGTCACTCCAGAATCAAAAGGCGGCTGGATTTCCGCTTGTGCCATTGAAGGTTTTTCAGCAGTTTCAAAATCAGGCTGAATAACGGAATCCGTATCTTCGCCGGCAGTTATTTCCTCAGAAGGAATTTCCTGTACGGAAGGCTCTTCTATTTCCGGGATAAGTTCTGCTTCAGGTTCTGCTGCCGGCTCTTCAATTTCCTGCAGAACAGGAAGCGCATCGACCTGAACCGGCTCAAGTTCTGCTTCATACGCCTCTCCCAGAGAAGGTTCATCCTCTTCGGAATAAACACCATCTTCCGTAACTTCAGCAAAATCTTCCGCCGCTTCCGAAATATCAGAAACGGACGCTGGATTTGAGGCACACGAAAATGCCATAAGAACTACAAAAATCAAAAAAACATACAATATTTTTTTCACGGAGCAGCTCCTATAATCTCTTCAATTCGTCTGTCATTCGCCCTGCCCAAAGCTTCAATTTCCGTCCTGTCAGGCACGGTAAACCATCCCTCAACGTCCTTTCCGCTCCATCGTTCTGGAGTTTTTCGGGCAGTACTGTAGCCGTCGGGAGAAGCAGGACTTTCCGGTACGACAAGCGGCTGATCAATTACAAGTTTCCGGTCTGAATCAGAAAGCGCCCCGCCTTTTTTTTCAGGCGCACTTACCTGCACTGAAAGCAGAATGACGGCACACAGCGTCATAAAAATAAGAATGACGCACAGTGCAACAATCTTTTTCTTACTTCCAAAGAGGAGTTCCTGTATATGTTCCCGAACAGACTGAAAATCAATCATTTTTTACTATTCCGCTTTATCAGACGGTTCAGACTCAGACTCTGGCTCAACTTCAGGTGAAGAGCCGGTTTCGGATTCAGCTTCAAGCTTCTCCGCCTCTTCAGCAGCCTTTTTTGATTCCCGGGCAAGCCTTCGTTCTTCCGCCCTACGTTCCTCTTCCTCTTTTTTTATGCGCTCAATCTCCGGGTCGGTAATACTGCCGTCCTCATTGTAAATGCGTTTCGGAGGGCGCGGAGGAATGTACACACCCTCTTCCGGCGGAACATCCTCTTCCACAAAATCAGCATCGGCAGAGTCAACTTTTGCCCCGATTTTTATATCTTCATCAAGACGAAGCGCAATAATCTTGCTTACACCAGATTCTTCCATAGTAATGCCAAGCATAGTGCTTGCGCCCATAACAGTCTTTTTGTTATGTGTAATGACGATGTACTGACTGACATTCGCAAAACTTTCAAGCGTCGTTACAAAACTTGAAACATTCTTGTCATCAAGAGCCGCATCAATCTCATCAAGCAGACAGAACGGACTCGGGCGCACCTGATACGTAGCAAACAGAAGTGCTACGGCCGTCATCGTTTTTTCACCGCCGGAAAGAAGTGCAATGCTTTCAAGCTTTTTTCCCGGCGGCTGCGCAAGAATATCTATTCCGCTTGTAAGGACATTCTGAGGATCTTCAAGGCGAAGTTCCGCCCTACCACCGTTAAAAAGACGGCGGAACATATTATGAAAATTCTTTTTTATTTTATTATATGTTTCAAGGAACATTTCAGAAGACTTAGACTTAATTTCTTCGCTTACACGGATAAGGTTGTCAAGGCTTTTCTGCGTATCGTCATAATTTTCCTTCTGACGCTCGTAGCGGTCTTTCACTTCGGCAAATTCTTCTACCGCCATCAGGTTCACCTGCCCCAAAGAACGCAGGACTTCGCGCGCTTCTCCCAGTTTTTCGCGAAGTTCCGCAGAAGGAACGTTTATCTTGTACATGCGCTCTTCAAACTCAAGAAGATCGCGCGAATGCTGTTCCTGGAAATTCTGCTTTATGTTGCGTATCTCGGTGTCGCTTGAATTAAGCGAAAGCGTAAGCCGTTCAAGCTGTGCCTGACATTTATTCTGCTCTTCCTGCTTTTTAAGAAGAGTATCTTTCTTTCCTGAAACGTTTGAATTGTTCTCCGCAATTTTTGAATCAAGTTCCTTCAAATCATCGGCAAGCTTTATACCACGGTGTTCAATTTCCGCAAGTTCTTCCTGTACCTCGACAATCTGCGCATTCATATCCTCGGAACGTTTTGTTTCGGCGAATAACTCTTCTTCCGTAGTGCGGAGCGTATTCTGCTCGGAAACAAGATTGCGGCGCAAAAGACTGGTCTGCTGCAATGCCGACTGAATTTGCGCTTCCATCTGCGCTTTGTTTACGCGAAGCTTGTTCAGAGTTTCCTTATATTCATCAATTTTTGCAGACAAATCTGCATTGTCTGTATGCAGGTCATCAATATTCCTGTTTATTGTATCAATCTGCGTAAGGTTTTCACGGATTTTTTCATCAATCTCACGCTTTTTTGTCATAATTCCTTCAGGAGAAAGGAATTCAATAATAAACGCAGGAGAAGCCTTAAGATAATCATCAAGGGATGCTTCAAGGCTTTCTAACATACGGCGCATTTCTTCAAAATCATCCGCCGCCTCTTTTACGGTTTTTGCATAATCTTCTGATGAATGGCTGGCGGCAGCAAAATCTGCAAATACGTTGCGGCGGCCTTCTGCAAAGACTTTAAGTTTTCCGACTGTCGAATCAAGATTTTCTTTTGCCTTCTGCATCGCACTTTCTGAAAATCCAGCGTCTTTCAGTCTGGAATCAAGCATAGTTACGATGTCTTCGGTAATTTCCGTAAGTTCTTTCTGCAGGACAACCCTTGATTCGTTCAGAGAAACAATTTTCTGCTTGTTAGAAGAAACAGTTTCTTCGTTCTGCGTTATCTGAGTAGCGGCAGTCTTTATGTTTTCCTCAAAGTCAGAAATGTTTTTCTCTACGTCAGAAACCTGCTTTTCCTTTGAATGAAGTTCTGCTTCCTGCGCGTCAATTTCTTCCTGAAGATTGTCAATGTTTTCCTGAATTGAACTCTGCCGAAGCTCAAGGGCAGAAATTTTTTCCTTTATTTCACGGGCGCGCGCATTAAACTGATTTACAAGGTCAAGTTTTCCGCTCTTTTCCGTCTGAATTTTGATAAGTTCGGACTGCATAGAATACACTTTTTCCTGCATTTCGCGGACTTTATCCATATTTTCAGAAATAGTATTGTTAATTTCCTCTATTTCGGCGCGAACGCGGTCACGTTTTTCCGTAACGGCATTAAGTTCGTTCTCATTGCGCGCCTTGTCCGTAACAAAATTTTTCAGGCGGAGAAGCGCGATGTCCAGTTCATAGTTAAAAATTTCTTCCTTTACGGCACGATAACGGTTTGTCTTTTCCGCCTGAACTTTAAGACTGTCGTAGGAACGCTTGATTTCAGCCATTGCAACTTCAATCTGCTGCATATTCTGCCGGGTCTGTTCAAGTTCACGCTCTGCTATTGCACATTCAGCCTTACTGCGTGAAATTCCTGCGGCTTCCTCAAAAAGGTAGCGGCGGTCTTCCGGGCGGCTTGAAAGAATCTGATCAATTTTTCCCTGCTCCATAACGGAATACGCCGATTTTCCGACGCCGGTGTCCATAAAAAGCTTTACTACATCGCGCGCACCGACAGGCCTGTTGTTTATAAAATATTCGTTTTCGCCGGAACGGTAAAGCCGGCGCTTTATGGCAATTTCAGATTCTTCGAGCGGCAAAAGTCCGTTCTCGTTGCTCATCGTTAAAGTAACTTCTGCAACATTAAGGGGAGCGCGGCGCTCTGTTCCGTTAAAAATAACGTCCTCTTTTTTCTCCGCGCGCAGATTTTTTGCCTTGTTTTCCGCAAGAACCCACTTTATAGCGTCAACAACGTTACTTTTTCCGCAGCCGTTCGGTCCGAGCAGAGCCGTAATTCCGTCAGAAAAATCAATATGAGTACGGTCGGCAAACGATTTAAAACCGAAGATGTCCAGACTTTTTAAAAACACGAAAAACCCCTAAATTTTAAATTTTACAGTTTTTTAAGTATAGCGATTTTCTATCCATATATCAATAAAACATCAATCAATAGATTCAGTATGCATTATTGAAGAAAAAAACAGGCAGGCGGCAAAAAACGCATACACGGCAGACAGAACGTACATAGCAGGCGCAAAAACGTCAAGAATCCACAGCGTATTTAAAAAAGGCGGAACAAACAGAATGAACGCCAGAAGAACGCATCCTGCAATCATCCGCTTTATGTTTTTTCCGCACGCCTGTTTTCCGATATAAAAAACAGCAAACGAAGCAAGTACAAGCATAGAAAGGAAAAGCACCGGCTTTACGAAAAGTTCAAAGAACGAAAACACGGAGCCGGAAGCACTTATGATGCAGTACGGCATATAAACGGAAAAAAATCCGGCAGTAACAGGGAAAAAAGAACGTATGCGGAATTCAACAGTATCTTTCGTAATGAAAAAATAAGCGATATACAAAAGCAGGAGAGGAACTATATACTCCTCCGCCGCATAATACAGAAAATTTGCCGCAAACGAATATTCCGGAATCCGGTGCCTGAAAGAAAACACAGCAACAAGAAGGCTTACAAGAACGCCGGTCACCGCACCTGATACGGTAACAGCCACTTCAGTCTTATCACCTGCCCTTATTCCGCAGAAAACAAGAACGGCAGGAATCAGCATAATCATAAACAAAAACATAGGTGTACTTTACCACACAAGGCAAGTTCTAACAAGAATAAACAGAAAGATTATCAATGAACTTCCAGCAGAAAAAAACAGTTCCACTAGACACACATACCTTTCTTCAATATAATAACTAATACGCTACATGAGATATGTGTTTTGTAACACTAGGAGGATAGTTGGCATACAATAATAACAACAATAAGGGGCAGCGGATAAACGATATGATCCGCGTGCGAGAGGTCAGACTTATAGACGATGAAGGCAACCAGAAAGGAATCGTTCCTACGCTGGAAGCACTGAAAATGGCTAAGGAAAAGGATCTTGACCTTGTTGAAGTTTCACCGAATGCTAACCCGCCGGTCTGCAAGATACTTGATTTTGGCAAGTACCGATTCGAACAGGAAAAAAAGCTCCGTGAATCCAAGAAGAATCAGAAAGTACTGAAGCTCAAGGAAATCCGAATGCAGCCGAAAATCGGCTCAGGCGACCTTGATACAAAAGCCAAACATGTTCAGGAATTCCTAGACGAAGGAAGCAAGGTAAAAGTAACCATCCGTTTCCGCGGACGTGAACTTGCACACACAGAACTCGGCTATGATGTCCTGCAAGAAGTTTTGAAAAGGCTTACTTCTGCGTATGTCGTTGAAAAGGCACCGGCAATGGACGGAAAGACTATGTCAATGACAATCTCTGCAAAAGCCAAATAATTTATTTGAGGTAAACAGAATGCCTAAACAGAAGACAAAACGTGCTGCTGCAAAACGCTATTCTTTAACAGGAAGCGGAAAAGTTAAGCACAAGAAGCAGAACCTTCGTCATATTTTGACAAAGCGTTCACCAAAAAGAAAAAGACAGCTCCGCTCAACAGGATATGTAGCAGAAGCTGACGCAAAGAAAATCCGCAAGCAGATGCTGCCGTACGGTTAATGAGGTGTAAAATATGTCAAGAGCAATAGACGGAACAAAAAGAAAAAATCGCCGTGCAAAAATCCTTAAGCTTGCAAAAGGTTTTATCGGCGACCGCAAGTCAAATTATAAACCTGCAAAAGATGCTGTAGTTAAGGCTCTTAACCACGCATACACAGACCGCCGCGACAGAAAAGGCAACTTCCGCGCATTGTGGATTGCACGTATCAACGCTGCTGTTCGTGACGAGGGACTTTCATACTCACGCTTTATTGACGGATGCACAAAGGCTGGTATTATTATCAACCGCAAGGCACTTTCAAATATGGCTATTGAAGACCCGACTGCTTTCAAGGCAGTTGTTGAAGCTGCAAAAAAAGCATTGAAGGCATAATATGATTTCACTCGATCAGATTCATCTTCTTGAAAAAAAAGTTGAAGGCGCTGTTGCAAAAATTGCACAGCTACAGGCAGAAAACGATGCTCTTCGCAAGTCTTGCGCCGAGCTCACAAACGCGCTGTCTGCCAAGTCGGAGCAGCTTTCCGCTTTTGAACAGGATCAGGGTAAGATCGAGGACGGAATCATAAAGGCACTTGACCGGCTGAATTCCATTGAAAATTCAATATTGAATGTAGCCGGCAGGGCACTTTCCGGGCAGGAGCAGAAAACTGCTCCTGCTTCGCTGCCTGACGGACAGGTACAACCTGCACGGCAGATGCCTGTTTCACAGGAAGAAGAACCTGCTTCACAGAACAGCGTTCGGCAGGAAATTACAGAAACATCGGCAGAACCTTCCGTTCAGCCAGAAAATCTACAGAATCAGACACAATTCTTTGATATGGAAAACGTTTCTCAGAATGACGAAGCGGCAGTTTCAGACGAAGAATACGACTCCCCGGACAACGGTCAGCAGACATCGGACAGTTCGGAAAACGGAATGTTTGATATTTTCTAGTCACATAAAGTCATACGCACCAAAAAAGATGGGAACACTGCAAATCAATATTCTAGGCACATCCTTTACAATAAAAGCAGACGAAGACAGCGAATACCTGAACAAACTGCTCCGCTACTATAAGGGCGTTACTGACACTATTGAAAAAAAACAGACGCTTACAGATCCGCTTCAGATTGCAATTATGGCAGGAATTATGATGTGCGATCAGGTCTATCAGGATAAAAAAACAAAAGTAAAAATACAGAATGCCTATGAAAACAACACAGCAGATTCAGAGGCAGACAGAATCACCCGAGAACTGATAGAAAAAATAGATAAAGTATTATGACTCATATCTGGATTGACGCAGACTCCTGCCCGCGCCTTGTCCGGGAATATACTGCGGACTATGCGCAAAAAAATCACCTTCCGCTGACATTAGTTGCAAACAAACCTGTTCCTGCTGGTTCAGATGAAAAAAATTTTGAGATGGTTATATGCCCTGCAGAAAAAGACGCCGCTGATAACTACATTGTTTCTTCCGCTTCGGAAAAAGATATTGTAATTACGCGCGATATACTTCTTGCAGAGCGGCTTGTTGCAAAAAACATCAGCGTTATAAACGACCGCGGAACAGCATTTACAAAAGATAACATTCAGGATAAAATCGCCGACCGCAATTTTGACCTTCAGCTGGCACAGATTGGTCTTGGCGGCTCAAAAAAAAATTCTTACGGAGAAAAAGAATTTTCCAAATTCAAAAAATGCTTTGAAAGGGAACTCCAGAAACTGAAGAATTAAACCCTCTTCCATTCAAAAAAAACTATACTTCCTCGTCATCCGGAATATGCGTAAGGATTGAAATTACACGTTCACGTATCTTCATAAACGCAAGGACAATCTCAGGGTCAAACTGTTTTCCTGCTTCTGACTGAATCATATTGAACGCATCATCCATTGACCAGGCATCTTTATAACAGCGACGATGTGAAAGTGCATCAAAAACATCCGCAACGGCAACAATACGGGCAGCAAGAGGAATTTCATTTCCCTTGAGCGGCCGCTTCACAACAACTGCACCGCCAATCTGGAATTTTGTATTCTCCTGCCCTGCTCCGGCGTCATTTTCATTTGAATACGTAACAAGCTTGTCCAAATCGAACTTTCCCGGATAGCCGCTTTCGTTTCCGTCCCAGCGCTCGTGGTGATGAAGCGCAACATCCGCGGCCATTTCGTCAAGAGATGATTCCGGCGGATAGAAAAGCATTGCACCCAGACAGGTATGACCTTTCATAATATTGCGCTCATCGTCCGTAAAGCGCGGAAACTGCTTTTTCAGAATAATGTCGGACACACCGACTTTTCCGATGTCGTGGAACTTCGCCGCAATCTTAAGGTTATCGCGGAACTTATGCCGTTCCTCCTCCGGGACGTTGTTGTTGAATGCCCAGCGGTCGTAAATTTCAAGCGAAATATTAGAAACGCGTTCTACATGCGGATACGTTTCCTTAGGGTCACGGAATTCAGACATCTTGAGCATACGCCTTACCATATTCTGCGTGTTATAAGCATGCTGCAAAGCCTGAACGGCAGCCGTAGCAAAATGACTTATATAAAGTTCCGCATCATCATCAAACGGAATGACATTTCCAGCTTCATCCTGTGCATTAATTATCTGAAGAACACCAAGAAGCTGTCCGCTCGCCATTTTAAGCGGAATGGTATACATTGATTTTGTACGGTAATTCGTCGTTAAGTCTGTCTGCTTGTTGAATTTAAATGGAAGTTCCGCCGGTAAATCATACGCATCTGCTATGCGAAGGCTTTTTCCTGTGCTGGCAACATATCCGGCGATAGATTTTTCGTTAATCGGAAAAGAGAAAAAGAGATACGGAAGTTTTTCCCCGGAAGGCAGTTCACGAAGCTGCGTATCATTCTGAGAATATTTTATAGAAAGATTAGTACCGTTCTCGCCAGAAACAACATAAATAGAACCGGCATCAGCATTTACAATCCGTCTGGTTTCAGTAAGAATGCGCTCCAATAGAACGTCAACGTCCTGAATTTCGTTCAGCTTATTTTCAAGTTCTATAATAGACTGAAGTTTTTTTTCTTTCTCACTTACAACAATCATAAATATCCCTTTCCCCTATTATGCAATTTTTTCCATGTTATTTCAACTAATAAAAAAGAAAGAAAACACAAACATACGGCAGAACAGCTACTGAATCAGCATGCAGTCACCGTAACTGAAAAAGCGGTAGCGGTTTTCAACAGCCGTTCTGTAGGCATTAAGAATATTCTCGCGCCCGGCGAACGCACTTACAAGCATTATGAGCGTACTTTCCGGCGTGTGAAAATTCGTAAACATCTGGTCAACGACCTTAAACTTATATCCCGGATACATAAAAATGCGGGTAGAACCAGTTCCGCTCCTTACAAGCCCGTTTTCATCACAGGCAGACTCAAGCGTTCGCACGGACGTAGTACCGACTGCAAGCACCGGCCTTCCCTGCTTTTTTGCCTCATTTATTTTCTGCGCAGTTTCCGGCGGAACGGTAAAAACTTCCTCATGCATTTTATGATTTTCAATCATTTCTTCACGGACAGGAAGAAAAGTTCCCAGTCCCACGTGAAGCGTAACGAACGCGCGCTCAATTCCCTTTGCATCAAGCCGGGAAAGCATTTCTTCCGTAAAATGAAGTCCTGCCGTAGGACAAGCGGCGCTTCCTGTATTCACCGCATACACATTCTGATAGCGCTCGGAATCTTCTTCCGTATCTTCACGCTTAATATACGGCGGAAGCGGAATATGTCCGTTTTTTTCAAACCAGTCTTCCGAAATTATAAAATCAAACTGAAGCGCGCGGAATTCAGTTCCTTCATTCCCAGGACATTCAATGATTGTGCCGACAGTTCCGTCCGGGAACGTATAGCGCATTCCAGGCTTCTGCTTTTTTGCGTTCTTCACCATTGTATTCCAGACGCGGCAGTCTTTGTCAATCTGATTAAGAAACATAAATTCCGTTTCGCGCCCGGTAGTTTCCTTTATTCCGTAACAGCGCGCACGGCGAACACGCGAATTATTGAATACCATCAAAGTATCAGGAGAAATCAACTCAGGAAGGTTGTCCATTGCAAAATGAGTTACAGCGCCGTCGTTTTTTCCAAGGCGCATAAGCTTATCCTGACCGCGTATTCCGCTTGGATGCTGGGCAATTAATTCTTCCGGTAAATCAAAATAAAAATCTGAAGTTTTCATATAAAATTCCTGTTTTTAGGACGTTTTTCAAGCCGCTTCCGTTAAAAAAGCGCAGGCTGTGCAGTTCCGACATTCCCGGAAGGCGCAAGTCCAAGATGCTCGTATGCCTTCTGCGTAACAATCCGTCCGCGTGGCGTGCGCTGCAAAAGACCGCACTGAATAAGATACGGCTCGTAATAGTCTTCAAGCGTATCCATGGATTCTCCGATAGAAATCGCAAGCGTTTCAGCCCCAACCGGTCCGCCGCCAAAATTATGTATAATAGAAAGAAGAATATCCCTGTCGCATTTTTCAAGACCTATATCATCAATCTCAAGTTTTTTAAGTCCCTGCCGCACAATATCAACGGAAATTTTGCCATTCCCAAGAACCTGCGCAAAATCACGCATACGGCGAAGAACTCTGTTTGCAACACGCGGAGTTCCACGCGAACATTTTGCCATTAAAAGAGCAGCTTCCTGTTCAACTTCAGCCTGAAGAATATCGGCTGAACGGCAGATAATCGCAGCAAGTTCATTCTGCGAATAAAATTCAAAACGAGGAATAATGCCGAACCGGCTGCGCAACGGGCTTGAAACGCTGCCGGCTTTTGTTGTTGCCCCAACAAGCGTAAATGGCGGAATCGGTATACGGACAGTACGAGCCGCAGCCCCCTGCCCGATAATCCAGTCAAGTTCAAAATCTTCCATTGCTATATACAGCATTTCCTCTATCGCCGGCTTCAAACGGTGAATTTCATCTATAAAGAACACAGTACGCGGCGTTATGGTAGAAAGAATTCCGGCAAGATCCTTTGGCTTATCAAGAGCCGGAGCAGACGTTATCTTACAGTCAACGCCAAGTTCGTGCGCCGTAATCTGCGCAAGGGTCGTCTTTCCAAGACCCGGCGGACCTATCAAAAGAAGATGGTCAAGCGGCTCTTCCCTCTGGCGTGCGGCTTCTATAAAAGTAGACAGGTTATTTTTTACGGTCGTCTGCCCAAGAAAGTCCTTTAAAAGTTTAGGTCGCAGAGTTGCATCCTGTTCATCAGAATCAGTCTTTAAGTCGGCGCGGACTATTGATGAAAAACCGTCAATGCTGTCAGAATTAAAATCAGTCATTTTTTTTATTATAGCAGAATCACCGGCTATGCCGCAAGCAGGAAGAAAATCCGTACGCAGGACAGACGGTACACATCCTATGACTATGAAAGTTCAACTATAGCACGGCGGAAGAGCGCATCTTCCTTCTCTTTCTGCGTTTTTCCGGCAAATGCTGCATCATTCTGCAGTGTTTCCGAAAGAAGCGCGATTTTCTGCTCCACAAGACGCTTGTCATAGCCCATACTGACAAGAGAAATAACTACATCATTAAACGGAACTTCAGGAGAAATACGCACAACAGAAGGCGTTTCGCGCAACGAAAGCTTACCCTTAAGCGCAAGAAGCATTTTTCCGGCAGTTTTCTTTCCGACTCCTGGAATTTTCTCCAGCATTTCAAGGTCGCCGTCGTCAAGAACCTGCATAAGGCGTGCGGAAGAAACGCTGCTCATAATCTTGACAGCCGCCTTTGCACCGATTCCCTCTACTTTCATCAAGTCAAAAAAGAGCGTACGTTCGTCAGCAGAAGCAAAACCGTACATCTGCATTGCAGTTTCAGTATGCTGAAGGAACGTAAACACCCTGCAAACAGAACCGACTGTCGGAAGCATATCTAGATTTGAATCAGGAATGCAAATATCCCATTCAACCCCGCCAGTATCTATAAAAATCTGCTTTGGAAATTTCCCGGTAATCGTACCGGTTAAAGAATTAAACATAGGTATATGATAAACAAAATACGGAAGAACGGCAAGAACGAAAGAAAAAGCAAAACGACAGGAGGAAAAGCAAATGTCAGGCGGACGGAGAAAAATGAAGATGCGTAATTGCTCCGGCAAGCGCATCGGCAGCGTGGTCAGGTTTAGGCGGAACTTCAAGCCCCAGCAAAATCTGCACGTATTTTTCTACAAGCTGCTTGTCTGCGGAAGCAGTTCCGGTAACAGCCTGCTTTATCTGATTAGGCGTGTATTCACCGAGCGGAATACAATGCTGTGCAAGGCAAAGCGTAACAACACCGCGGGCTTCCGCAACCCCCATTGCACTTGTTACGTTCCGCGCAAAATACAGCGTTTCCATACCGGCTTCCGCAGGCTTAAATTCGTCTATCACCGCACACAAACGGTTATAAATTGTCAAAAGACGTTCCTGACGGGAAGCAGCAGAATTTGTGGATATGACGCCGTAACTTACCATACGGTATCGCCCTGCGCAAAAGTCAACCACACCAAATCCCGTATTTGCAAGACCGGGGTCAATACCAAGAACACGGCGTATTTTTCCGCGCGCAACTTCATCGTCATTCAGCCGGGAAGATTGAGAACCTGGTAATAATGCAAAATCAGAAACAGTATTTTTCATAATATGCAGACTAAAAAAAATGAGGCGGCTGAACTACAACCGCCTCACATTATCGACCGAACCAAAAACAGGCTGAATTACTCAGCTGCCTCCGGATCAAAATCATCTGGATATTCAACGTTTGAATAAACGTTCTGAACATCGTCATTATCTTCAAGTCTGTTGATAAGTTTTGCAACTTTTACAGCCGTATCAGCATCAACAGGAGAATACATATCAGGAACCATTCCTACATCAGCAGAAAGTGACTCAAAGCCCTTTGCATTCAAAGCATCTGCAACAGATGCAAAAGCATCAGCAGATGTAGTAACAGTAATAATTCCGTCTTCATTTACAATGTCATCAGCACCAGCTTCCAGAGCAACTTCCATTACTTCGTCCTCAGAAACTTTTTCTGCATCGTATTCGATAGTACCTTTGCGCTGGAACATACGTGAAACAGAACCGGCAACACCAAGATTTCCGCCGTTCTTATTGAAAATATTGCGTACATCTGCAGCAGCACGGTTCTTGTTATCTGTAAGAACTTCTACCATAACGGCAACACCGCCGGCAGCATATCCTTCATATACAAGTTCTTCATATGCAGTTGCTCCGTCTTCACCTGTTCCTTTTTTGATAGCGCGCTCAATATTATCCTTAGGCATATTAGCAGCACGAGCCTTGATAATCACCGTACGAAGACGTGGATTTGAATTAGGATCTCCTCCGCCCATACGAGCAGCAATAGAAATTTCCTTAATGAATTTAGTAAAGATTTTACCACGCTTTGCGTCTGCAAGACCTTTTGCATGTTTTATGGTTGCCCATTTACTATGTCCTGACATTCAAGAACCTCTTATAAATTAAAATACAATAGAATATTAGTTATTTATATTACTATAAAACAGACGGATATGTCAACATTCAAAACACTCCCAAAAAGCGCAGCATTAACTCATATCCAGCATTTATTCCGCAATCAAGTCGAAAAAGACCGTATTTTTCATATACAGACTTTTTAACAAAAAACGCCGGATGTGGCGGCATCCAACCCGATGATCTGTCATACAAATCTTCGATGACATAGGCTAATAAATTCCACGTACATCAGTTTTGAGGAACTGTCAAATGTTTTCATAGGTTTTCCATAAGGAAGAAAAAATTAACTGCAAAGTTCATCCCTTCTCTTTTTCAATACATCTTCAAATCTTGTAATAAATGATTTCAAATAGTATTCCCTGCGTGGTTCACTGATAATTTCGTACCCCTCGTAGCTGCCAGGTATTGATTTAACAAAATCTATGATTTCATTCAGTTTACTTTCAACGAGTTCTGTATTACTGATAACAGCTGCTTTCAATAATTCTACTTGTGCAGCAGAAATTTCCGACTCAGTCAAATCAAGAATTGAACGATAATTCAGATGGTGTTCGCCATCAATTGTAAAAGGTTCCTGAACATTTGTATTATTTCGCGCCTGATCTGCTTCCGGCAATTTCAAAATCTGTTCTATCGCAAGAGTACTTTTTTTAGGATAAAAAGAAGCACCATTATCAAATATTGGAGCAAGTTCTCTCTTGTCGCCACACGAAAGAATTCCCCAGTTTCCATTGTTTCGGTCATTGTTTCCAATTAAACCATCTATTACAACCTGATTCCAAAACCGTTCAGAAATCCCATTTATCTTTGAAATTTCTGGATTTAATTCAAAATGAATAAAAAGTTCTTTCAGATTAACAAGATGACCATCATCTGTTTCATGAAGGTCTACATTAAAGTTCTGATTCATTTCTGAGATATGAATATTCTTCAATGTCCTCATTTCCAGAAGACGGGTGTTCTCATCACAAAAATCCTTACATGCAACAACCAAATTATTTTTTCTTATACCTAAAAGCGTTTTGTGAACAGGATAACCCAAAATCTCATAGATATGACTTCCGATGAATTCCGACAATGGTGTCTGCGAAAATTTTGAAAGCTTATCACTCTTTGCCATTCCTTCATTTGACTTTGGGTATTTTGCAATCCAAGGCTCCCCGTTAATTAAAATTCCATCTTTGTCACCAGCAGCGCCACCGTATGATCCGTTTCTGTTACTATATTCAGCATTTGAAAAGTCAAAAATTTCCATACTTTTTTCCTTATGCAATTGGATATTTCATAATTAATTTGTCCCGAGTCTCACTATCAATAGCGCCGTCTTTCAGGAATCGATCTGCCATCATATAAAGCATATCTGCACACTCATAAAACATTGTATCGTTATTCCGGTCGTATTCCTCAAGCTCTTTGATTGTATTTTTCAGAGCTTTTGGCAAATCCGTAAATTCAATTCTTATTTCATCATTAATAAAATTATACTTCTGAGGAAGAGCAAGAGATGAGTTTATCAAATCCAGCAGATTTACTCCCAAAGAATCTGCGATTTTTACAAGAGTATTTACCCTGCATTCCATTACATCGGCCGTCCCATTACATATACTGCAAAGGGTTGTATAAGGAACAGCACTCTTTTTTGAAAGACTATAAACTGAAATTCCCTGCTGTTTAATATATGCTGAAAGATTCATATTATCACCGTTAACAGTATATAACGGCTAACAGTGATAGTCAATTAAACTTTCTACGCGTTCCTATCTTGTCTTAAATAAAAAAAGATTAAACTTCATGTAAGTTCAAATCATGAAAAACAATTACATAACCTGCGGGACAATATTTATAATTATTATTCACTTCGCCCTTAATAAAACTCACACCATAAACACCTTCGTTTGCAGAAGACGCTTGGGAAGAACTCCAATACCAATTATTTCCAAAATCAAACCCTCCAACAGCATTTAGTGATTTTTGCAAAACTTCCTTATTTTCAAAAACTGCATAAAGTTCAGAAACACTAGGCAAATACCAACCATTATTAAATTCCGAATTTAAATAATAAAAATCTGAACCATAATTATAAGCAAAATAAAATGCAGGATAATTTTTTGGCTCTAAAACACCTTCGCTATCAGAATTACAAACATCAAGCCAATTATCTCTTCCAATCAAATCCCCAGAAAAATAATAACCACTTTCCACGGAACCAAATCTGCTAGCTTGAATCTCCACAAACTTAGTATTATACCCAAAAGTATCTCTAGGAGCCCAACTCATAGAATTAGAAGATTTATACAATCCCATCATCATTGCATTATTACCAGAAACTCCAACAACAACACCAACAGGCTCATATATTCTTTTCCAAAAAGAATAATGCTCAACAGGAACAACCCTTCCATCGCTTAAAACAATATCCCCAATCTGAACCTTACTTCCGCCACCATAAAATTCACATCCAACAAAGACAACAATAAAAAGAAAACAACATAAAAAATAAAATTTCTTCATAAAAAAATTGTACACGAAATTCTCACTTTTGAAAATGGAAAAAATCATTCAAAACAAAAATCTTCTTAAAAAGAATCAAATCAAAATTACATAAGAAATAACATACTAAAAAATAATTACTTAAAAATCCCGATGAGGCATTATTAAATGTACAAAATTTAACCTTGAATAATGCAGAAGTCAAAAGCAAAAGTTCCCTCTGGAGTTTCTTTCATCTTTGGTAAATTTTCAATCAATCCATCTTCATCATCTAAATAGTTGTTTGATTCAATCTGAACTGAGCCTTCTATATTTGTAGAGTAACCTAATGTTTCAGCAATTCCAAATGCAAAAACGTCCAGAAAATTCGCTCCATGAAAAGCTTTTATGGAAGTTTTTTTTTATAAAACTTGAGTTTGCATTTTTTATTACTGTTTGTCCTTCATAACTTTCATAAAGCTTTTCTTCAAGTCCCGAAATATCTATATAATATCCTAAACCTTCAAAATATGGCATATTATCTGCAAAGTCGATAAAATCATCTTCATTTAGATTGTCCACATTGAAAAGTCCATTACTTGCAACTATTCCATATAATCCTAAATTTCGTTTTAATTTATCATTTATTGCGCTATTTGTTATTGCATTTATAACTCGTTCAAATTCTTGACCATCTCTTTGGAATAATGACAATAAGGAACAGCACTCTTTTTTGAAAGACTATAAACTGAGATTCCCTGCTGTTTAATATATGCTGAAAGATTCATATTATCACCGTTAACAGTATATAACAGCTAACAGTGATAGTCAATTAAACAATAAGTTTCATTTTTTTACTTTGAAAAATCTCTTTTATTAAAAAATAGTCTTGATTCATCTTCAAGCAATGTTTCTATCGCGGTCTGTTTTGTTTTTGCATATTGAATCACAGAGGCAAGACGATACCAATTTTATTCTCCGAACTCGAATAAGTCATCAACCGTTACAAGAGTAATGTTATTTGATGATGCATTTTCCTTTACATAATCTGAAAATCCGCTTTTACTGAAGGCATAGAAATATGTTTCTTTTGCATGTGCAAAAATTGACTTTCTTGAAAGCATATCTTCCATTTCGGATTTTCCAAAGGATTCACCTTTGAACTTACATTCACAGAAAATATACTTTTCATTTTTATCATCAATTAAAAGAACATCTATATCGTCCTGACATTTTCTTGCAGGATTATTTCCCCACCATTTTCCATATTTTGATGGAATAAAGGGCAACTTTCTGTTTTTTGCCATACGTATCATATATTCAAGACAGATTGTTTCAAAAACAAATCCAAAATAAGAAAAGAAACTCTGTGGGTCCATTATTTCCTTTGCGGATTCTTCGTCCCCTAGAATTTCATAGAAGCTTTTCTTCTCAAATAAAAAGTGATACCAGAAAGAAAAATAATTATCTTCAATTTTGTAGATTGTTTTTCTGGAAGCTTCATCCTCACCACAAGGAACTTCCTTTTTTATAAGACGGATTGTCTGAAGGATTCCAAGATACTTTGAACATTTTTGTGTGTCCTCATGTATTTTCGTAGCAATTTCATTTACTCTTGAAGCACCTCCAGCAATCGCTTCAAAAATACTGTTGTAAATTGCTGGTTCCCGTAATTCCTGTTTAAGAAAATAAATTGGTTCATCCTTAAGAAATCTTCCTTCTCTTAGTATTTCCCTTGCAATGTTTTTTTCGATTGGTTTTTCTGAATCAAAAGCCTGCAAATAACATGGAATGCCACCTAAGATTCCATAGGCCATCAGTTTTTCTTCATTTGAATATTCAGGAAAAAACAATGCCGAATCAAAATAATCAAATGCCTTAAGTTCAAGATGTGCTGTTGAACGTCCATAAAGTGGACTTTTTGAACCTAGAACTTCATCTTCCATAAAACTTACAGAGGAACCACAAAGAACAAGGAATATATTTTTCTCTTTCCACTGATGATCTATTGTGTGCTGAAAAATGCTCTTTATTGATTTATTCTCACTAGCAATGTATGGAAATTCATCAATTACAATAACAAGTCTGTCTTCAGTTGCTTTTGATGTAACATATTTTAATGCTGTTTCCCAATCTGAAAATTCACCAAAAAAATCATTATCAAAATATGTTTGCACAGTTTTTGAAAAATCAAGAAGATTTAATGAATCATTCTTTTCCTGTGCTGAAAAGAACAACGGTTTTTTATTTTTAGTGAATTCTTTGAGGAGTTCTGTCTTTCCGACACGCCTACGGCCATAAAGAACGAGAAATTCAAATTGTTTTGAATCATATAAGTCTTCTAATAATTCAAGTTCCTTTTTTCGACCTTTAAACATATTTACTCCATTTGAAAATGTAAACTTTAGAGTAGTATACTTTAGAGTTTACTGTTTTTCAACCTTTTTCAGAGGCTCAACAAAATGCTATCCCTTCATTTCATTCAGGAATTCTTCCACATTCTTGTATTCAATTCCGTTTGAAGCAATACCGGAGCCGCCTTTGTACAATACGCATCGGCGAGTAACTTTTCCGTATATCTTCTCGGTGTTTGCAATGTTGTCTTCATTCAAAAGATGTTTTGCCTGTTCTTCAACTATTTCATCACTGTGCTTGATTTCAAAACATTCTATTTCAGCTTTTTTCTTATCATAGATGACCATATCAAATTCACCGGCAGCAAAATACAGTTTAAAGACTTCTTTGCTTTTTCCATATCGCCGCTTAGTATCAAGAAGAACTATATCTTCAAGCATGTGCCCCATAACCGTTGCCAATAGTCGTTCTGTAATAAAAGTTTTTACAGGCTCACTCAACTGATCAAATTTCTCGTCCTTCAGAATCGAATGAACAAGAGCCTTTGCCTGGCAGAATCTCATTCCCGGCTGAGTAAAAATCTTATTTTCTGAAAACTTTAATTTTTTGCCTATTGCCCTCAAATCACACTCGTCAAGAAGATCCAGTGCTTCTAAATATTCTTTTATTTCTTCAACATGGTCATCTGTAATTTGAACAATCTGCAAATCTTTATTCTTTATCTCAAGAATTTCCATAAGATTTTTAGTAACTGAAACTTCATTCAGATTATCAAAAATCTCTATTCTATTTTCTTCTTCCCTCTCTTTTCTCAAATTCCGGTCAAGAAGATGAAGGTCGTGAGATTTAAAATCATCAGTAAGAATCTGAACCAGGAATTTATGAGATTCATTTTCAATTATTCTGTTTATTGCACCAGTAAGTTCTTTTTTTTCATAAAGGTCGTACAGATTTCGGAAATGATTTCCATCCTGATAGCACTTTAAAGAATGCTGAATGTTAGAGCAGATTGCAGTATCAATATAAATTCTGGTTGACTCATTATCACGGAAGGATGCATCCTCTGCATTTACTTCTTTATTTTCAAAGTTCCAGACTCCAGCCTTCAGTGTTCCTCCATAGCGGATATATTCATCAACATCATTAATACCAAGCAGTCTTGAATGTTCGGAAAATGGAATATAGGTTGTATGAACCATTACTGCCCGGTCATAAAGCTCTTCATGAACTGCCAGCCAGAAACCAAGGGAATCTGTTCCGGAAAGAACAATCTTCATTCCCATTGCCGAATAAATATCAGACAATATTGCTGCGGAATCGATAAAATCGCTGATGAGAGTCACTTCATCAATAAACACATATTTAATGCCAAGTTCACGAAGCTGTTTCAAATCTTTATTCAATGCAGCCATTGTATCTGTGACTGTTGCCTTGATATAAACACTACGCTTAAAGTCCCCTTCTTTCATTTCGTAAAAGCACTGGCGAAGCATCGTTGTTTTGCCAGTTCGCCTAAGTCCGTAGACGAGGCAGACTTTATCCAGAGTGTCACTGTAAAGATATTCCTGAATCTGCGTAAAACAATCGCGTTTATGAAAATCCTTTGTCTGTGATGCAAAATCCTTAAGATCCTTACCATACATAATCCTGAGATTGAACTTTGCATCTTTTATTGATGGTGTCTCGATAAATGCAGCTGAAGATTTCAATTCCGAAAGCTTCGACTGCAGGGATTTTCGGAATTCTATCTTTTTCTGAAATTCTTCAACTTCTTCATTTTTGATATATTTGCTTTTTATTTTTCCGTTTTCTGTCCACTGCTGGTAATAACGTTCCTTTCCGTTAATCATTTTTTTTGAAATATAACCGACTGGCAACGAGGCAATCTGACTTTCAAGGTCTGAAATCTGAATATTTATATCTTCCATATCTTGTCCTCAAAATTTGATTTCAGTACCTATTATAACCTATAATAACCTGTTTGAAAACAGGTTATTATAGGTTATTCTTGTTAAAATATAAAAAATCATATAAAATACGAAATACCACGAGGGGCTTCCTTCTCTTAGTATTTCCCTTGCAATGTTTTTTTCGATTGGTTTTTCTGAATCAACGGTTTTTTATTTTTAGTGAATTCTTTGAGGAGTTCTGTCTTTCCGACACGCCTACGGCCATAAAGAACGAGAAATTCAAATTGTTTTGAATCATATAAGTCTTCTAATAATTTAAGTTCCTTTTTTCGGCCTTTAAACATATTTACTCTATTTGAAAATGTAAACTTTAGAGTAGTATATTTTAGAGTTTACTATTTTTCAACCTTTTTCTTTTCTCTGTATATGACTTTTATCTTCTGATACTCCTCAGGAATATGTCAATAAAGTTGTCGCATGAATTTTGCCAAGGTCTTGAATTTCTAATTGGCGTATATTATACTTTCGATGAAAAAGGTAGTTGATTCCCATTTTTATCGAAAAAAAAACAATGCTTTAATGAGGTTTTTATGTATATAAAACGGACAGTTGAAAAATCAATATTGGAAGCAGCAAAATCATTCCCATGTATCGTTTTGTACGGACCGAGACAAGTTGGAAAGTCTACAACTCTAGATTATGTATTTCCTGCAAATTTCAATCGTGTTACTCTTGATGATACTGAAGATAGAGAATTAGCAGAAAAAAATCCAAAGCTTTTTTTGGAAGTAAATCCATGGCCAATAATTATAGATGAAATTCAAAAAGTCCCAGCTCTTCTAGATGCGATAAAAATAAAAATTGATGAACAAAGAAAAATATGGCTTAAAAATAATGAAGAGCGAAAATTGATGTATGTACTTACTGGCTCAAACAGGTTTGAGCTTCAACAGGGTATTTCTGAAACGCTGGCCGGGCGTTGTGGTATAATAGAAATGTCTTCTTTTACTTTGAGAGAAAAAAAGGCTATGGAAGCACACTTGTTTACTCCTAAAATTGAAGTTTTAATTCAAAGGAGTCAGCAGGAAAAATCAGAATATTTAACTAGAACCCAAATCTTTGAAGAAATATATAAAGGTGGTATGCCAGATATTTGTACAAATGTTTCTGAGCGTAATATATATTATAAATCTTATGTAAATACGTATATCGAAAAAGATGTTCGTAAGCTGATTGTAGCTTCAAATGAAACTCAATTTAGAAATTTTATATCTATAGTCGCATTACGTACTGCACAAGAACTTCACTATGATGAAATAGCCGGTGCTGTTGGAATTGATGTAAAAACCTGCAAACGCTGGCTTTCCATACTAGAAACATCTGGAATAATATACCTTTTACAGCCCTATATGTCTAATATGTCAAACAGGATTATAAAAGCGCCAAAACTGTATTTTATGGATACAGGATTATGTGCTTATTTGTGTAAATGGCCGGATTCAAAAATGTTAGAAAATTGTGCTATGAGTGGAGCATTTTTCGAAACTTATGTAGTAAGCGAACTAATAAAGAATTTCTTTTCGTTTAATGTAAATCCTAGAGACTACTTATATTATTATCGTGATATTGATCAAAAAGAAATTGATCTTTTGTATGTTGACGAAGATGGGATCTACCCAATTGAAATTAAAAAAGGAATTTCTCCAAAAAATCCTACAAAAAACTTTAATGTACTTCAAAAATACAAGCGTCAAATTAAAACTGGTCTAGTTATTGAATGTTGCGATAAAATTAGACCCCTAAATGAAATTTCCTATTCCTTCCCCGTATATCTTTTGGGGATATAGGGGGTGGTTTCTTGTGAAAATATTCCGCTTCGCTTCATATTTTCACGGGTGTATAAACTACAGAAAGTGTTCAACAGACCATTTTTAGCGTTGTAATTTCAGCATAAAAAAAAAGACTCCGCCAGGTTAATCTGACGGAGTCCTATGAATTTTACACAAAAAACAGCTGCAAAAATTAAGACAACTGCAAGCGGAAAACAGTTTTATAAAATTATAATAGGTCATCAACTGTAGCCGTTTGCACCAGTTACTAGAATTTTCATTTTTCAAAACCTCTTTAGTTTTTGAAACTTAAAACAGCACTTTTTTGAAAGAAAAATTGACATACACTGGAAAAATCCACTTTTCAAAAGTTGTTTTGTCCAGTATTATTATAGACATGATTAACAGAAGTATTTCCCAACACTTGATTTATTTACTTTCCATGTATCCGACAGTAACCATCACAGGTCCTCGTCAATCAGGAAAAACAACGCTTGCACGAATGTTGCTTCCAGAATGGAACTATGTATCTTTAGAAGATCCTGAAATGCGGGAGTTTTGCACTATCGACTGCAAAGGATTTTTAAAAACATATCCAGAGCACACGATAATAGATGAAGCACAGCGTGTACCGGCTCTTTTTTCATATTTACAAACTCATATCGACCTTGCAGGCGAAAAAGGAATGTATGTTCTTACAGGTTCACAAAATTTGAATATGATGGAAGCAATCTCCCAATCTTTGGCAGGACGAACATCAGTTCTTAAATTACTGCCGTTTTCTTATGAAGAACAAAAAAATGCAAACATCCTTCCAGACACTGTTGAAGAACAAATATTCAAAGGAGGTTATCCGCGTATTTTTGACGCACACATTCCGCCGGAACAGTTTTATCGCGACTACACAAACCTTTATGTTGAGCGTGATGTAAGGCAACTTAAAAACATAGGCAATCTGGAAACATTCACAAGATTCGTAAAACTTTGTGCAGGAAGAATCGGACAGCTTTTGAACTATCAGAATCTTGCTGACGACTGTGGCATTGGAGCAACAACAGCAAAAGAGTGGATTTCTCTTTTAGAAACAAGCTTTATCATCTATATTTTAAAGCCCGACTACCGCAACTACACAAAAAGAATTATAAAAAGTCCAAAACTTTATTTCACAGACACAGGACTTGCCTGTTCCTTATTGGAAATTCAAAATGCAGAACAACTTAAATCTCACTATCTGCGAGGCAATTTATTTGAAAACCTTGCCATAAACAGATTCAGGGCAGCATCATATAATAGCGGAAAAGAACCAAACCTTTCATTCTGGCGAGACAAGAACGGCATAGAAATTGACCTAATAACAAACAATATTTCATTAGAAGGAAAAGAACTTCCGACTGCCTGGGAAATAAAAGCAGGCTCAACCTACTCGCCCGACTATTTCAAAAACCTTAAACACTGGGCAAGACTCGCAAATGCCGGGGAAGATTTCTGTAAAGTTATTTACACAGGTGAAACAACCATGCAGACGCAATACGGAGAATTAGCATCCTGGGAAAAATTGAAAATATGACCGTTATGAGCGTACGGACAGATTGAGCGTTCAGCTTCTTTCAATGTTTTACCCACAACTAAACGTATGCCCTTCCACCTTGCGGATAAACTCGTAGTCAATTGTGCGGTGCAGGCTTTCTTCAAGGGAAAGTGTTACATTCTACTATCCAAGAATTTTCCAGTTTCCTTGTGATTGAAGTTTGGAATCATTTCGTTGAACAAGTCAATTAATTCCCCACGAGACCACTCGCCTTTTTTCTTCATATTTTCAATTGTTAAAGTAAAGTGCTGAAGGAGCTGTTCGTCATAAATCAATTCATTTTTAATAACGCCAAGCGAATCAAATTTGTCCATAACGACAGTTTCATTTTCAGTAAAAAATTCTTCAAAATCCTTTTCGCCAGTTGTGTCGCTCTTGAAAAAATATACAGGATATTTGTGATGAGCCTTCAGTTCACCTACTCTTGCACGAGCTTCATCTTCTGTTGCACACTGAACTGGTTCATACCCAAGATTCATAAGATATTTTTCTGCAATGCTTGAAAAAGTCACAAGATTCAAATCGTGGTCAAGTTTAGGAAAGAACAAATCCCTGTTTTCACCAAGCAGACAGCTCATAAGGCAAAGTTCTCCGGCTTCTTTTGGAGTAACAAAATAACGGCGAACATCATTAGGAGCCGAAAGAGGCTGACCTTTATCAAGACGACGGTTAAATCCGTACAGAAGGCTTCCGTCACTGAATGCTACATTTGCAAAACGAGCCGTAGATACCGGCATTTCTACAGAACGACGGTTAAGATAGAATTCCATAATGCGTTTTGAAGCTCCCATCATATTCACAGGATTTGCTGCCTTGTCTGTTGATACACAGAAGTATTTTTTTGCACCACATTCTTTTGCCATAATCATAGTGCTGTCTGTGTTGAAGATGTTTGTATCAATCATGCGCATGAGCGTGTATGGGTCTTTTTCAGAACGAACATGCTTCAATGCAGATGTATTAAATACATAATCGTAACCACCAATACGTTTTTTTTTGCTCGTTGATAAAGGCTCGGAAAATCTCGCTTCCACAGTCTAAAGCAAATGTTGCAAACTCACCGTCACCATAACCAACAGATGAACGAATGTCACGAACAAGCTCAACCATGTTATTTTCAGAAATATCAACAACATGAAGAACTTTTGAATTTCGGGTAAAAAGTTCACGGCAAATTGCAGAACCGATTGTTCCTGCACCGCCAATTACGAGAAACCGTGAGTTTCGAATAGTTTCAGATAGATATGCTTCGTTTACGGCAATATCTTTTTCAAATAATGGGGCTGTACGGCCGATTAAAGGCAGAATGTTGTCTTGCATAAATAATTCCTATTTATTTAGATTTCTATAATAGAATATTGAAAATATATAAAACTTCTCTACAAAAGCTGATACATAAAAACACAGCCTTCATCATACTTTGGTTTTATATGCTGATGTACAAACTGTTCATCTTCCGGATCAAGTCTATGAAACCCCATAGTCTTATAATGCTTTATAAGCTTGTCCTCCGGCAAAGCATAAATGTAAATAGCCTGAATTCCCACTAAACTTCTAATAAAATTTACAAAAGGTAAAACAAACTCAGCAAAAACTGTTGATCCTAAATTCTTAGCATCTGGATGATTTTTTCTATATTGTAATGCCTAACCGCAACTTGGACTAAAACAGCAAAGCTAATAAGGTGTATAATACAAAGGAAGGACACCTTATGGGAAGAACGCGAAGAACTTTTACGGCAGAAGAAAAATTGAAAGTTGTGATGGCTGTTATTCAGGATGGAAAAGCGGTCAGCGATGTTGCAAAGGAAAACAACATTCATCCAAACATGATCCTGAACTGGAAGAAAGAATTCTTGGAAAATGCGGCAATGATATTCAACCGTACCAGACCGGACATTACAGAAAAAGCCCAGCAGAAGAAAATCGATGAACTTGAAGCAAAACTTCAAAAGAAGGATGAAGTAATCG
>NZ_FUWG01000015.1 GCF_900167145.1 Treponema porcinum
CAGCGATTACTTCATCCTTCTTTTGAAGTTTTGCTTCAAGTTCATCGATTTTCTTCTGCTGGGCTTTTTCTGTAATGTCCGGTCTGGTACGGTTGAATATCATTGCCGCATTTTCCAAGAATTCTTTCTTCCAGTTCAGGATCATGTTTGGATGAATGTTGTTTTCCTTTGCAACATCGCTGACCGCTTTTCCATCCTGAATAACAGCCATCACAACTTTCAATTTTTCTTCTGCCGTAAAAGTTCTTCGCGTTCTTCCCATAAGGTGTCCTTCCTTTGTATTATACACCTTATTAGCTTTGCTGTTTTAGTCCAAGTTGCGGTTAGGCATTACAGAAGTAATTGCCGGCGGCTGGTTATTTTACGGTCCTTTGATTTTTAAGAACACAGATACAAACTATTTCAGGGCATCTCTTGGACGCGGCGGATTTTATATAACGAATATGGGAACTGTAAAATATGGGGATTTTATTCGGGCGTGTACGGAAAATACTTCGAATTCTATAAGAATGTTTGTATATTTCAAATAGTTTTTCTATAAAAGTAGAAAGAAAAAAAACAGGAGTGACTGACTGCCATACACTCCTGTTCATATTACTTATAAAATAAATCTACAGGTTATAAAATCATTACGATAATTTTTGCTGCAAGTACGATTGAAACAAGCGCAAAAGGATATGTTGCCGCATACGCAGAAGAAACTTCATCAGTTCCTGCCGTTGCAATGAGCGTACCAAGCGCCGGTGTTGAAGTCATACCGCCGGTGATTGAGCCAAGGTTGTTCAGAATGCTGAGTTTGAAAATATATCTGGCAATGATATAACCTACAATCATAGGAACAAGCGTCATCATTGCACCATAGATAAAGTAGGAGACTTTGAAATTTGCAACGAAATTAACGCCACCCGGAACTCCTGCACCGATAAGGAACAGAACAAGACCAAGTTCCCTCATAAAGTTAAGGGTTTCTTTCTTTATTCGGCAGTCAATTTTTCCTATGCGGGCAAAATGACCGATAATTAAACCGCCGATAAGCGTACCGCCGGAATTACCAAGACTGAAGTTAATTCCCGGAATTTTTATTGAGCCGATAAGGCAGCCGAATGCAACGGCAAGGAAAAACGCAAAAAATCCGAACGGGTCAAGCGGAACAAGCGTTTTTTTAGGTTCAGGAATGGAAATCTGATTTGCTGCGTGGAAATTTGCAACTTCTTCCTTCATATTTACTTTAAGAAGTTTTGGCGTAAGCTGAACAAAAAGAACTACACCCAAAACACCGAACGTATATGCAATTCCGTAGCCGGCAACAACTGCATCCTGATTTTTTGCAACTTCTTTTGCAGCAGAAAGTCCTGGAGTAGAAGTGAGGCCTCCTGTTAAAAGTCCTACTGCCATATCGGCAGAAAGGTTTTCATCAAGCATAACGCAGATAATCGCCGTAACAGCACCGATTGCAATGATGATAAATCCAAGAAGAATATAGGCGAGTGTTTTTCTATTGAAAGAGCGGAAGAATTTAGGACCTGCAATAAGACCAACTGCAGTAACAAAAAGAGCCGTTCCGATGTTTGATACAATAGAAAAATTACCTTTGATTTTATCGCTGAAAAGAGTGATTGTGTCTTCTCCGATAGAGAAAGACGGAACGTAGTTGATTATAATTCCCCATATAAGGGCTACAAGCAGAACACCTGCTGTACCAAGTTCAATTCCCTTTATCTTTATTCCACCCACCAGGTAGCCGATTGCTCCGATGGCAAATACAATAAAAATAAATGACAGGGCAGAAGAACATACCCCGGCTAAATAAGCAGTCATTTTTTTGTCCTTTGTAAAATATTGAAAATACGGGCGCTTTTACAAGCGCCCGGAATATACAGCAGGATAAAGCAGAAAAATCATTCTGCATTTATTCCTGTTGGGGGCTGGCGTTAATGCGCCAGACTATTTTGTAGCACCTGGAATTGCCTTGTCAAATTCTGGGTTTCCGTGGTGATAAACAGGAAGAAGTTTTGGAGAAACAACATCTTCTTTAATTCCTGCTGCATCGCGTTCTTTTTCAAAAGCAGTTACATGGTCAAGATTCATCTTTGAGTTTTCAGAAAGAGAAATATTCTTGAACATTTTTCCAGCTTCAATTCCAGCTTCGCGACCGAATACTACAACATCAAGAAGGCTGTTACCCATCAAACGGTTAGTTCCGTGAACACCACCAGATGCTTCACCTGCTACAAGGAGATTTTTTACATTTGTGTGGCAAGTAGCATCAATTTCAACACCACCGTTCTGATAGTGAAGTGTTGGATAAACAAGAATAGGTTCTTTTCTGATGTCGATTCCGTATTTGATGAACATATTGTACATTGCAGGAATTGATTTTAAAATCGTTCCTTCGCCGTGAATCATTTCAATCATCGGAGTGTCAAGCCATACAGCATCCTGAACGTCGTTTTTAACGCCGCGTCCTTCACGAACTTCGCGGATAATACCAGAAGCGTTAACGTCGCGTGTTTCGAGAGGATGAATGTAAACTTCGCCGTCTTTATTGATAAGTTTTGCACCAAGAGAGCGCACTTTTTCTGTTACAAGCTTACCAAGAATCTGAGTCGGGTAAGCAGCTCCAGTCGGGTGATACTGCAAAGAATCCTGATACAAAAGTTTTGCACCGGCACGGTAAGCCATTACAAGACCGTCAGCTGTTGCACCATAATGGTTAGAAGTAGGGAATCCCTGATAGTGCATTCGTCCTGCCCCGCCAGTTGCAATAATTACGACTTTTGCTTTTGCAATGCGAACTTCGTTTGTTTCCATATTAACAAGAACAGCACCGCAAGCTTCACCTTTGTCATTTTTGATGATTTCAATTGCAGAAGTAAAATCAACTACAGTGATATCGTCCTTTCTGTTGAAAGTTTCATCGCGTAAAGTACGCATGATTTCTGCTCCAGAATAGTCTTTGCAGGCATGCATACGTTTGCGGCTAGTTCCGCCACCATGAGTTGTTACCATAGTTCCGTCAGCTTCCTTGTCAAATTCAACACCAAGGTCATTGAGCCATTTGATTACAGAAGGAGCTTTGTTTACAAGCGTATATACAAGTTCTGGTTTTCCGTCAAAGTGACCGCCACCATAACAGTCAAGATAGTGCTGGGCTGGTGAATCGTTCGGCTTGTCAGCAGCCTGAATTCCGCCTTCTGCCATCATAGTGTTGGCATCTCCTACACGGAGTTTAGTTACCAAAAGAACTTTAGCACCTGCTTCTGAAGCCATAATGCTTGCTGCAGTTCCAGCCCCACCGCCTCCGATTACAAGAACGTCAGTTTCGTAGTCAACATGATTTAAGTCAATATGTTCAGGTTCAATTCTAGGTTTTGCCTGAAGCATCTGGGCCAGTTCAATAGGTGCTTTCTGACCTTTATTTGGACCGATTTTAAGTTCAGTAAACTGTTCCTTAATTCTGTCCGGGTGAAATTTTAAAAGCAAGTCGTCTTTTTCTTCTGCAGTAAGGCGAGCATGTTCAAACTTAAGGTTTTCTTCGCGTTTTTCTGCTACGATTTTTGCAGCATCGTCCAGGTAGTTACCATACATAAGTTTATTCTCCTAGATATAAGCGCCATGGATGGCGCATCTTGTATTTTTCAATTCACGCTACGAGTTTTGCAACGCAAAACTCGTTAAAGAAAAATGACACAGATGTCATTTTTCTTTATTTTTCAATATCTCTGTTATTGTAGAGATTTTTAATCTGAGCCTTGTCGCCAGTACACATTGCGATAAGCTTTTTGATTTCTTCTTCGCATTTACCAGAATCAATTTCTGCAACACGGTCAATAAGGTGCTGAGTCTGTGGCTGAATATATTTTCCGTTTATACGGCGTGCAAGTTCAGCTACCTGAGGATGACTGATTCCAGCAGGGCAGCGTGAAGAACAGCATCCGCACATTACGCAGTCAAAAGAAAGGTCAGCACATTTAGCAAAGTCGCCTCTCTGAGCATAAGCAATGTACTGCATAGTGCTCAAACCTTGAGGACAAGCGCGTGTACATGCATTACAGCCGACACAAGCATAAATCTCAGGGTAAAGCTGCATCATAACAGCCTGTTCAGGTTTTACTTTGTTAATGTCGTAAACCTGTTTTACAAGCGGGAAGAAAGGCAAAGTTGCAATGTACATATCATTTTCAACTTTCTTAGAACAAGCAAGACAAGTCTGAAGCTGATTCTGTCCTTTAATTCTGTAAATCGTAGCACAAGCGCCACAGAAACCGTTTCTACATCCACAGCCACGTTTCAACTGATAGCCAGCATACTCCATAGCATTCATAATCGTTAATTCAGCAGGTACATCATATTTTTTTCCAAAAATATAAATCGTAGCCATTTCTTTTTCTGCCATATTCTTCTCCTATAGCTTTAGAGCGCCATGGACGGCGCGTTATCTGTTTAACTAATGTGAATTAATATTCAGGCGGTAATTCACCAAGCTGGTCAAAGCTGAATACCGGGCCGTCCTTGCAGACAAATTTATCACCGATATTACATCTTCCGCACTTACCGATTCCGCACTTCATGCGCATTTCCATAGTCGTAAAAATCTGGGTGTCTTTAAACCCGAGTTTTTTAAGCGCATCAAGCGAAAGGTGAATTAAAATCGGCGGTCCGCACATAATGACAGTCATACTCGGATCAGGATTGCACTCCGTAACGAACGGCGGAACAAATCCTACGTGTCCGTCCCAGCCTTCTTCCTCGCGGTCGATTGTAAGGTTTATTGAACAGTTCGGCTGCTTCATCCATACGTTCTGCATTTCGTCAAGGCGCACAAGGTCTGCCTTAGAGCGGCTTCCGTAGATAACCTGAATTCTTCCGTAGTTCTCGCGCTTGTCCATCATATAGTTTACAACGGAGTGAACAGGAGCAATTCCAATACCGCCGGCAATTACAAGAATGTCCTTGCCTTTGAGTGCGCCTTCTACCGGGAATCCGTTTCCAATCGGTCCGCGCACGCAGATTTCCTGTCCGACTTCCGCACTGTGCAGGAATTCAGTAACGCATCCGCATTTTTTTATGCTGAATTCCATATATTCTTCCAGCGTAGGGGAAGAAGTAATGGAAATCATTGATTCGCCCACGCCAGGAACAATGAGCATAGCGCACTGACCCGGAATGTGGTTGAACAGTTTTTTACCGTCCAGACCGACTACGCGGAATGTCTTTACGTCAGGAGTTTCCTGGCGAATGTCGATAATTTTACCAACATAAGGAATAAATGATTCGTTCTGTTCCATTATTTTTCCTCCGTTGTTTCTTCGTTGAATGCCTTGATTACTTTTACGATGTTCATATTTATAGGGCAGCTTTCAAGACACCGTCCGCAGCCTACGCAGCTGAATGTTCCGTCGTGCGCCATCGGGTAATACATAAGTTTGTGCATAAAGCGCTGGCGGCTGCGTTCTTTCTGTGTAAGGCGCGGATTTGCCGCTGCCATCTGTGTAAAGTCAGAATACATACAGGAATCCCAGCAGCGCACCTGTTTGATGCCGTTTCCGGTGTCAAAGTCGCGCACGTCAAAACACATACAAGTAGGGCAGACGTATGTACACGTTCCGCAGCCAAGGCAGCTTTCCGAAACTCTGTCCCACACTTTGGAATTGAACAGCTTTAGCATATCCTTGCCGACAAATTTTGAAAGGTCAAGGTGAGCGAACGGGAGCTTTTCGATTTTTGCGGCAATTTCTTTTTTTGCAGCATCAACGGCTTTTCCGTCGCTTTCAGAAAGAAGTGTTTTTACAGCATCAAGCAGTTTCTTTCCTTTATCTGTATTTGCATTAAAATGGAACGCTCCGTCTGCGAGCCAGCAGCTGATGTCTCCGGCAGGATTTGCCGCGTCGATTTTATATGTCGAACAGAAACAGGTCTGTGCTGGTTCTGCGCAGGCGAGGGTGATTACCGTTCCGTGGTCGCGGCGGTTCTTATAGTAAGAATCAACCGGCGTCATTTTCAGGTATACATTGTCGATAATCTCAAAGCTCTTTGCATCGCAGGCGCGCACACCGAAAACAACAAAGTCTTCAACTTCCTTACGCGGATCTTCTACTGTAATCTGCTTGCCGTCCATCTTGTAGCTTACAAGGTGTTCAGTCTTCGGGAAGAAGAAATCCTTTGCAGAGCGGACTGTCTTAAGTGCATTTGAAAGTTTTGCGCCTTTTTCCCACTTCTGGAAATTTGCCTTTCCTGAAGAATTGTCCACAGGAATATACAGGTTTTCCTTTGAAGCGATAGCCTCAAACAATGCATCTATTTTTTCTATTGGAAGAGAAAGCATTATTTGTCACCTCCTTCTTCTTTTGAGCGGTCATATACAATGTCCGGCTCTGCATCGCCTTCTGTAAAGGTGAGCATCGGCGGCTTTGTTTCCAAGTCGCTTCCGGCAATATACGGACCGTAGATTTCGTTTATGTCCTTTGCAAATTTCCTGTTGATAAGGTGCAGTGGAATATGCTCCGGGCATACGCGTGAACATTCGCCGCAGTCTGTACAGCGTCCTGCGACATGCCAGGCGCGGATAATATGGTAGAGCGACTCTTCAAAGCTTGTCTGCGCAACTTTCTGCGACGTGTAAAGCTTGTTGTTGTCGAATACGCATTTTTCGCATGTACAGGCAGGACAGATGTCGCGGCAGGCATTACAGCGGATACAGCGGCTAAATTCGTTCTGCCAGAATGCATAGCGCTCATCGGCTGTCATTGCTTCAAGTCTGGCAACTTCGTCAAAGCGCTTTGAATCAAGAAGGTCTCCGTCCTCGCCGATAAGCTCGTCGTAGGTTACGTGTTTCTTGCTCTTGCAGTTTGCGCACCGCTCGGAAAGAGAACCTGTTTCCGGATCTTTCATTCCGTCGCAAGGAATGCCGACTGCATATACATCGTCGCGTGCAATGCGGTTTTCCTTAAGAAGTTCTGTGAAACTGTATGTGTCGCACGGCTTGAGGAAAACAAGCACCTTTTCCATCGGAACCGGCGTTTCCGGCGCATTAGGGTCGCGCTGTTTTGCCATCGTATTGTTCATACGTGTCGTGCTTTTCTTTATTTCAATTTCCCTGGTAAGCTTTACAAGGTACTTAGAAAGGTTTGCACCGCAGTTTTCGTCATAGACAAAATTCCTGTCAAGGTCTTCTGCCGTCGTAAAGACGCTGGGAGTAACATCGTAATCAAAAAGACCTTTTCTCCAGCCTGCAACGCGCTGAACAGTTCCGTTTGAAAGCAGTTCCTTTGCGCGCGCCAAAAGTGTGGAAGCTATTTTGCTGTCTTGCATCTTACGTCCTCCAGCTTCTTATTTTCACCAAGTTCTGTAACTTTCGCCACAAAATCGTTCATAATTCCGGCGAACCGCACGCCTTCCGCAGCGGAACACCATTCAACGCGTGTCCTTGCCTTTTCTATGCCGAGATAGTCAAGCATACTGAAAAGCAGCGTCATACGCCGGCGCGCAAAATAGTTGCCGGTAGAGTAGTGGCAGTCGCCCGGATGGCAGCCGCACAGGATAACGCCGTCAGCACCGCGCTGGAACGCACGCAGGATGAACAGCGGGTTCAGGCGGCAGGAACACGGAATGCGGATAATCTTTACGTTTGCAGGATATTCAAGACGGTTATTTCCGGCAAGATCTGCACCTGCATAGGAACACCAGTTGCAGCAGAACGCAACGATTTTAGGTGTCCAGGATTTGTTTTCATTGTTTGCCATAATCAATTCCCCAGATTACAAAACTGAGTCAACCTCCGCCAGAATCTGTTTGTTGCTGAATCCGTTAAGATCCATAGCTCCGGAAGGACAAGCGACCGTACATGCACCGCATCCCTGGCACATTGCCGTATTAACCTGGGAAACGTGGCGCGTAATAGTCGTGCGGTTAGGACCGCGGAAATCCTTGTCGATATAGGTGATTGCACCGTACGGACAGACGTTTGCGCACTGACCGCAGCCGTTGCAGGCATTTTCGTCCGGGTGAGCGGTACACGGATTGTTCTGGAGCTTGTCTTTAACAAGCAGGCAGATTGCCTTTGCCGCAGCACCTGAAGACTGTGCAACTGTTTCCGGAATGTCTTTCGGTCCCTGGCAGCAGCCTGCAAGGAAAATACCGGCTGTAGGACTTTCTACAGGACGGAGCTTTGCGTGGGCTTCAAGGAAGAAGTCGTTGTTGTCCATTGACGTTGTAAGCATAGTGGCAAGCGGACGAGCAGACTTGTCAGCTTCAATAGAGGCTGCCAGAACGACCATATCAGCCTTGATGTGAACCTGTCTGTTCAAAATCAGGTCTGAACCCTGAACGTCAAGCGTTCCGTCTGAAAGCGGAGTTACTTTTCCTACCTGCCCCTTGATGTAGTGAACGCCATACTGTTCTACGGCGCGGCGGTAGAATTCATCAAAGTTCTTTCCAGGAGTACGAACGTCTATATAGAATACATAGCAGTCTGTGTCCGGATAATGGTCGCGCGTAAGGATAGCGTGCTTTGCCGTATACATACAGCAGACTTTAGAGCAGTATTCGTGTCCCTTTTCAGAGTCAGCGGAACAGCGTGAACCTACGCACTGTACAAATACGATAGTCTTAGGCTCTTTTCCGTCTGACGGGCGGAGAAGGTGACCGTTTGTAGGACCTGACGCATTGCAAAGACGCTCGAATTCGAGTGATGAAACAACGTCAGGACTCTGGGAATATGCGTATTCATCGAATTTCTTAAGGTCAATCGGATTGTAGCCGGTTGCAACGATGATTGCGCCGTATTTTTCGGTGATGACTTCGTCTTTCTGGGTAAAGTCAATCGCTCCGGCTCCGCAAGTTTTCTGGCAGAAACCGCAGACGTTGTCCTTGCCGTTTGCAAGTCCTTTCATATGAAGGCAGTACGTTGAATCGATTGTAGCCACCTTAGGAACGGCCTGTGCGAACGGAATATAGATAGCCTTTTTGTTGTTAAGGTTAAGGTTAAAGTCGTTCGGAACTTTCTTGTTCGGACATTTTTCGATACATTCGCCGCATCCTGTACATTTTGTTTCGTCAACATAACGTGCATGGCGCTTGATGTCGATGCTGAAATTTCCGATGTATCCCTTTACGCCGACAACTTCGCTGTAAGAAAGAATGCGGATGTTAGGATTCTGACTTACTTCCGTCATTTTAGGCGTAACGATACAGGAAGCGCAGTCGAGGGTAGGGAATGTCTTGTCGAGCATAGCCATTTTTCCGCCGACCGTAGGCTTTTTTTCAACGATGTCAACCGGGAATCCTGCGTCTGCAATGTCAAGCGCAGCAGTAATTCCGGCGATACCGCCTCCGATGACAAGCGCGCGCTTTGTAACAGGCGTTTCGCCCGGTGTAAGCGGCGTGTCGAGTATTGCTTTTGCAACGGCAGCTTTTCCAAGCGCGATTGCCTTTTCAGTCGCCTGTTCCATATCCTTAAGAACCCAAGAGGTCTGCTCGCGGATATTTGCGACTTCTACTTTATATGGATTCAGCCCCGCACGCTCTGCGCACGCACGGAATGTCTTTTCGTGCATACGAGGAGAGCAGGAACAAAGGACAACGCCTGTAAGCTTGTCGTCCTTGATATGATCCTCAATCATTTTCTGACCGGCAGAGGAACACATGTAGGTGTAGTGCGTTGAATAGACAACGCCGTTTACCTTTCCCAGTTCCTCAGCAACTTTTTCTACGTCAACTGTTCCGGCAATGTTAGTACCGCAGTGACATACGAAAACTCCAATTCTTTCCATTTGCCACTCCTACTTACGATATTTTCTGAATGCGCTGACGATTGCCTGCTGCGGCATATCATCATCAAGATAGTCCGGAACATTCTCGGCTGCCAGATGCTGTGCGCCGCGCTGACGTTCAGCATACATACGCACCGCTTCGATAAGCTTTGCCGGCTCTACCTGGCGCGGACAGCGCTCAAGGCACGCAAAACAGGAAAGACAGGCGTAAATTGACTTTGAATTCAAAAGCTTTTCGACTTCGCCGTTTTCCACCATCTGAACGAACTGATGAGGGTGATATTCCATCGAATCATAGTTCGGGCAGGTGCCGGAGCATTTTCCGCAGACCATACATTTTTTAGGATTTACACCGCTTATAGAAAGAATCTGCTCTTTGCAGAGCTCTGCCTCACTTTTAAGCATTATAAACCTCCTTCAGTGCTTTCTCCTTTACACCAAGAGCCTGTGCCAAAAGTTCCGTAAAGTAAATTACGTCAAGCGGACTTTCCGCCTTGTTTTTTACAAGATTATATTTGCAGAGCGGACAGCTTGTTACAAGGAATTCAGCGCCCTGTTCCTCTGCGTTTTTAAGGATTGCCTTTGTGCGTTTTTCAGGAATAGATGAATCCTCAAACATCGTATATGCGCCGCAGCATTCGTTTCTCTGTGCATATATGACAGGAGTTCCTCCGATAGCCTTTATGAAGTCTTCGATAATCTGTGGATTTTCCGGATCATCGAACTGAAGGACTTTTCCAGGGCGGAGAAGAAGGCAGCCGTAGTATGCGCCGATTTTCTTTCCGGTGAACGGATTTTTTACGGCGGCTTTTACGTTGTCCCAACCAACTACATCTCTTAACACCTCAAGAAAATGAAGAACCTTTGTTTCTCCGTGGTACTCAACGCCATCTTGCTTAAGATAGGTGTTCGCCTTGAGAATAACGTTCTCGTCATTGATCATGTCATTGTTTACTTGTTTAAGTACGTTATAACATGCTGAGCAGAGAGTAACTAAATCAGTACCGGAATCCCTTGCAGAGGCAAGCGCGCGGACAGAAGACAGCTTTGTAGCAATCTCGTCCTTTGCAAGCGGATACACTCCGCCGCAGCACTGCCATTCAGGAATTTCCTCTAGTTTAAAGCCCAAAACGTCTGCACTTGCCCGTGCATAGGCATCTAAGTCCTTCGCTTTGTTCTTTAAAGTACATCCAGGAAAATATGAATAATTCATACTGGCTCCCTAAAAAACTAAGATAACCGACAATAAGCCGAAATATACCAATTATATTGCGAAACAGTATAATGCAAACGTACTGTTTTGGAAAGACAAAAACAAGGATAAAAAAAGAAATAAGTTGAAAATAAATGCCGGCGGAACTGCGCAGACATGGATTTTTTTCCTACAAAAATTCCATGATTTGCTGTATAATTAAAGGTAAATCTATCATTTATTTTAAGGAGGAACACGTATTTTTATGAATGACGATTTTTTACAGAAAAAAACAGACGCGCTCTGCGTTTTAGACAGGCTGGTTCCTCTTGTATTCGATGCGGAAAAAAGACTTTCCCATGCGCGGAACTGGAGTTTTATCGATGTGCTTGGCGGCGGATTTTTCGTAGATATATTTAAGTATCTGAATATCGGACGCGCAAAGAATTCTATGGACGAAGCGGACAGACTGCTTCGTGAATTAAGCAGCATACTGGGCGGAATGGAAATTCCTGTTGATTACAGAATGCAGCTCGGCGGATTTGCGACGTTTGCGGATTTTGTTTTTGACGGATTTATAATTTCCGACGTGTATATGGCAGGGAAAATTCTTTCAAGTCTGGAGCAGGTCAGGGAACTGAAAAAGCGGCTTGTTGCGCTTCAGGTTCAGCTTCAGTCAATGTAAAAAAAAAATCGGTGCGGCGGAAAATCCGTCACACCGACTGAAAACCGGAACTCCGGTTATTTTTTGTTCACGCGATCCTTCAGGGCTTTTCCTGCCTTGAATTTAGGTGATTTTGACGCAGCAATCGTGATGTTTGCGCCGGTCTTAGGATTGCGGCCTGTTCTTGCGGCACGTTCTCCTACCGAGAAAGTTCCGAATCCGATGAGCTGTACGTCGCCGCCGTTTTCCATTTCTTTAGAGACGTTTTCAACAAATGACTTAATGAAGGCTTCTGTATCTTTTTTTGTAAGCCCAGTGTCTTTTGCGATTGCATCAATCAATTCTGATTTGTTCATTTTTTTCTCCTATTGAAAAGTCAAAGAGGAAATGTCAATTTCCGAATTGACTTTTTAAGCCTCTTCGCAATGAAATGAGAAGAGGCAGTAGATAAGGAAGTTCGCAACGCGAACTTGTGAATAAAAACTTTGACGCCATTTCAGGCAAAGTTTTTATTACACTTCCCGTAAAAATTTAATAGCGTAATGGGTCTATAATAACAGAATATGAAGTTATTGCAATGGCTTTTTTTTATTTTTTTGCAAGTTCTGCAGCAGACGTTATGATTCCAGCAATATTCTGAAGGTCAGACGGAATTATGATTTTTGTTGCCTGACCGTCAGCGGCTTTTTCAAATGCCTCAAGACCGCGAAGCTTTATAACGGCTTCGTCACATCCGGCTTCCTTTATCATTTTAAGTCCCTGCGCCTTTGCTTCCTGCACTTCGCGTATAGCTTCCGCTTCGCCCTGTGCCTTCTGGATGGCAGCTTCTTTCTGCGCTTCCGCCTCAAGAATCATAGACTGCTTTTTACCTTCAGCAACAAGAATAGCACTCTGTTTCTGACCTTCTGCAATAAGGATTGCTTCACGGCGTTCGCGTTCTGCACGCATCTGCTTTTCCATTGCCTCTTTTATTGCTTCCGGCGGAATGATGTTCTTTACTTCAACGCGGTTTACCTTTATGCCCCACGGGTCAGTCGCTTCGTCAAGAATTGAGCGCATCTTTGTATTGATTACGTCGCGGCTTGTAAGTGTCTGGTCAAGTTCAAGGTCACCGATGATGTTACGGAGCGTCGTTGCAGACAGGTTTTCAAGAGCATTTATCGGTTTTTCAACGCCGTAGGTGTACAACTTAGGGTCTGTAATCTGAAAGTAAACTACAGTATCAATCATCATTGTAACGTTGTCTTTTGTGATGACCGGCTGCGGCGGAAAGTCAAGAACCCGCTCTTTAAGGCTCATTTTGTTTGCAACCCTGTCGATGAACGGCATTTTTACGTGAAGGCCTACCTGCCATGTGGTACAGTAAGCACCAAGACGTTCTATGACTATTGCATAGGACTGCGGAACTATGCGGATGTTTGCAATAAGCAGTACCGCTACGATAACTGCAAGACTGATGATAACGTAAATCATTTTCATCTCCCATACTTGATATTGTTTTTATTCTTTTCGGGCAACGACAAGAGTGTTGCCCGAAACTTTTTTTACGATGCATACAGAATCTTTCTGAATGTCCGTACTGTCTTCACTTTCTGCCGTCCAAACGACGCCGTTTTTTGCCTTGACATAACCTTTGTTAAATTTTGTTATTTTCTGGACAACAAGTACTTCCTGTCCTTCAAGTGCATTGACGTTCGTATTGTTTTCCTTTCCGATTTTCAGTTTTTTTACGGCAAACGGACGGGTAAAAACAATAAGGGCAACTGTAAGAAGAGCAAAAATCAGAAGCTGCCACCTGAACGGAAGCGGAGTTTTTGATATGAAGATGAACGGAACGGCGGCAATTCCGGCCCAGAAGGTCGTAAGGGACATTGTAATTCCTTCGATTATTATGCAGAGCACAAGAATTCCAAGCCAGAACCACGGTAAATTTGATGTAATAAAACTAATCATACTTACAATTATATAGTAGCCTGTTCAAAATGCAAGTAATTTTAAAATATGCTGCTGTTTTCATTATGCAGCGGCTTTTTGCTTCTTTTTCCGTGGCAGACTTTGTAGTTCAGGAAATAGGCATTGAAGACATCGTAAAAAAAATCTATCTGGAAGCAGGAGAAAGATAATGGGTGAAAAGAAAAAACATCTGATTTCAAATCCTGCGTACAGGATAAGCTCTTATGTGCCGTTTACGCGCAATTCGCTCCAGACGCTCCTTTCCTACAGGACGAACGTACTGTTCTACTTTTTAGGAAACATTTTAAGGATATTCGTCTTTTATTTTTTGTGGAAGGCGATTTTTGCTTCAAGCGGTGAAGAAGTACTGCGCGGATTTACGCTTCCGCAGATGCTTATTTACCTTATACTTACAACGTCAGTTTCAGAGCTGAGCGGAAGCGTTGGAAGCGACATGTCAGACGAAATAGGAACGGGGCAGATTGCAATGTGCCTGATAAAGCCGATTTCGTTCCGGCTTAGGATTTACTTTACGTCGCTGGGCGATACGCTTTACTGCTTCATTATGTCCGGGCTTCCTGGACTTGCGGCGGTTTACATTCTGTCGTTCGTATACGGCATTCATAAGGAACTTACGCTTCTGAACCTGTTTCTGTTTTTTGTATCTCTGTCATTCTCTTTGATTATAAGAATGTCATACAACTTGAACAGTTCTTTCTGTATGGGCAGGCATTCACCTTGGTCTTCGCCTTAACGCAGTGGAATGGGCAGTTGCGCTTGCAGCAGTTTTTTGCGGAGCGGCGATTATCACGGGAATAAAGCTTTTTTACACGACGTTTGCGTTCTGGGTAAAAAGGTCGCAGAGCTATGTGTACACGGCGTACAATTTTAACGAATTCTGCTATTACCCGATTACAATTTACAACAGGGCAGTGCAGTTCTTCCTGACATTTGTCGTTCCGTTTGCAGTAACTTCGTATTTTCCGGCAGCGTATCTTCTTGGAAAGGGAAACCTTTTTCAGGGACTTTGTCTGCCTGTGATAATTGCGGTTGTGTTTACAGGCGGTGCGTATCTGTTTTGGAAAAAAGGCCTTGCGCACTACGAGAGCGCCGGCTCGTAAGGTGCAGATGCAGCACGGCAGGAAACGGAAATTCCGTCACCTTCTGAATAAAAGTCGGTGCGGAATTCCTTATTCTGCTTAAGGAAATCTACGTACTTGCGGATTTTCTTTACAAGCTTGATTGTGCTGTAGTTATGGGTAAGGCTTAAATCTTCTACCATACCGTGAAAGGCAAGGTTATCGCTTACGATAACTCCGCCGGGCGCAAGATATGCCTTGTATTTTTCAAAAAACCTTATGTACTGCGCTTTTGCCGCATCAATGAAAATCAGGTCGAATTCGCCTTTTAAGTCGTTGTATAAAAGCGCGTCTGCGTGGATGACCGTTATTCTGTCCTGAAGGTGCATGTCTTCTATGTTCTGAATGGCGCGGATTACGCGGTCAATATCCATTTCTATTGTAGTAACGTGGATGTCACCGGCACATTCTGCAAATCTGATTGCCGAATAGCCGATGGCAGTTCCTATTTCAAGAATGTTCTTTATGTTGTGCTGCTTTATATAGTTGCAGATAAAATCATCGCCACCGTCGCGCAAGATGGGAACGGAGTTTTTCTTTGCATATTCTTTTATTTCTGCTATGTCTTCCATAATATTTGTACTACTTTACGGTAATCGCGCGGTTTGTTCAATATGGGGGCTGAGTCGATAAAGTTGTTGCCGTTAGCAATATTTTCATAAAAAAGGCTGCTTTTTGCAAATCTATATTATGCAGAAAGCAGCCGGTTACAGCAGAATGTGTTGTTATCCTATCGTAACAACATCACTGTATGTAAAAGTGGATTGTTTTCGTTCCGTTGTACCGTTGATGTAATTTGATTTGATTACAATCCTGAAGGTATCGCCGGGAACTGCTTCGTCAGGAAGATAAAAATCAATTTTTTTGGGAGTATTCTGACGGACAAGGTCTGTACAGTTAATCCATTCAGCTTCATTGTCTGAAACATCACCTTTTTCATCTACCGGTGCAAGAAACAGACCGCTTGCTGAAGTTCCAAGTTTAAGACGCTTGCCTTCAAGAATGACGTTTTTTCCTGCCGTAAGAACAGAACTTTCTTTGCCTGTAAACCAGTTAAAGATTTTTGTAATAGCAGGTGCTGTGTCAGAGAATACGACTTTGCCGATAGAAACATCGGTAATCGACTCTTTTAATAACTGAGAGGCTGAGAATTTTACAGAAAGCGAAATATCTGACACGTCTTTTGCAGAATCGCTTGCTGTGCTTCCTGTAGCTGCAATATAAAGCTCTCCCAAGTCGAGAAGATTGACTGCAAGTCCTTGTTTTAGGGCTGCAAGAATTTCCCGCTTAATATAGCTTATTGCAGTGTTGATGATTATTTCATCCGCACCCGGGTTTTTCTGCTGCACGCGAGAAACTAAATTCTCCATGCTGATGACATCACGTTCAAAACGTCCATAGAACTTTTTGCCCGTACCAAACGGATTGGCATACAACGTAAGGCCACCGTTTCCTGTTTTTTCATTGAAAGAAATTTTTATTTCTTCCGTCATAATTATGTCCTTCGAGAAAAGCGAGCCGTCCGCCTTTTCTCGGTATAAAAAAACTTTTGACACAAACGGCGGTCTGTGATATATTATATCGACTTTATTTGATGCCATATCACAGAGGTGTCAAACATAACATGGTGCTTTCCGAAAGAATAGTAGTTCCAGTACTGTTCTTTTACGGGGAGCATTTTTTTTGCCCGCACCTTCTGAAGAAATAATACTATAGATGAAATATTTTTTCAATCTAATTTATAAAAAAATATGGTTTTTTATATGAAAAATATAACTTTTTCTCTTTATAGGCATTTATATTATAAAAATAACCGGAATTATTGACATCGATAGGAAGATGTGGTTTACTACTTGTGCGCACATTCTAATGATGTAAGTTTTCGTTATTAACGTCAATAAGACACTGTTATTAACGTCAATAAGATACTGTTATTAACGTTAATAATACACCGTTATTAACGTTAATAAGATACTGTTATTAACGTTAATAAGACATCGTTATTAACGTTAATAACAGTCCGTTACTAAATAATAGATGCGGATATGTGTTTTTTTCTGATAGTGAGGTTGATGTAACCTTGTATTTCAGGAGGTAGATATGCTGTTGGAATTTTCTTGTTCAAATGTAAGAAGTATTCGAGATAAAATTACTTTGAATCTTAGGGCAAATGCAGATAATACGTTTGAAAACAATCTTATTGTGTTTGAGAATGAACGTATAAATCCTGCCTGTGCTATATACGGTTCTAATGCAACGGGAAAAACAAGCGTACTTACGGCAATGGCTATTATGCAGAATATGGTTACTACAAGTCATATTCTGCAGCCGGGAGATTTTCTTCCACGCATACCTCACCGCTTGTGGCAGGAAAAACCTTCTGAATGTTCTATGGAATATGTATGGAAAAAAACAAGGTATATCTATAGTTTTATGTATGATTCAAAACAGATTTTGAAAGAAACTTTGTATTATGCTCCAAATGGCAGGATGGGTGCTGTTTTTATCCGAGACGGGAACAAAGTAAAAGTAAACGAGAAGTTCAGCCGTATAGAAACTCTGTGCAAGGAAAAGCTTACGCCTAATAAACTTGTTTTAAGTCTTTCTGTTAATAACCTTAATTATGATGAGCTTGTAAATGCTTTTATGTTCTATAAAGATGGTCTTGTCGTGCTTATGAATGACAATAACAACTGGCTGGAATACTCAGCAAGCAAGATGGAGCATGATAATGTAATCAAGGATATGTTCCTGAAATTTATGAAAGGTACCGGCAGTGATATTATTGATATAAAGCCAAAGTCAGAACAGCGTCTTATGAGTGCTTCAGAACTTCCGCCAGATATGCCGCAGGCTATGAAGGCAATGCTTTTGAATCAGCCGGTTCTTACGACCTCTGTAAAAACAGTGTATAAAGGTTTTTCTCTTGATCTTGCAGAAGAGTCGATGGGAACGCAGAAACTTATACGGCTTATGTGTCCGATTATGGATATTTTTCAGAAAGGAAAAACTTTTGTGTGTGATGAAATAGAAAGTCACTTGCATCCGCTTATTGTCCGTCAGCTTGTTACGCGTTTTATCAGCGGTAAGTCTAGTTCTGCACAGATAATCTGTGCTACTCATGATGTAGAAATGCTTGACCTTACGCTTTTCCGTCGTGACCAGATTTATTTTACAGATATAAATCCTGACTTTCATCGTACGACGCTTAATCCTCTTTCAAGTTTTAACTGCCGTAAAGATGATAATGTGCAGAGAAAATACCTTGAAAGCAAATACGTTAAGGTTGCCAGGAATGTATGGACGGAATAGCAAGTAACAACATATTTAATAGCTTCGTTGTTGCAAGCAGTGCCCTAAGGAAACACTGAATAAATCCTATTGAGGATTTTTCAGAGTTAACCTTGAATGTAGCTAATTGTCCGTAAGTCAATGACTTACGGCAATTTGACAGGAAGTGCTGAGTAATCGCTTCAATGTCTGGTTTACTCTAAAAAATTTGACAATTATTCAGATTATTTGATAGTATGAATATTGTAAAAAGTAATACAGTCAAATCAAAAACACAAACTTTATTGACTTTAGGGGAGATCTATGAAATTTAACCTTAATGATTTTATTGCATTGGATGTAGAAGGACTTCTTGCCGTAAATGGAGGAAGTGGCTGCGGTTCATCTAGCGGAAGTTCAAATCCTTCTTCTGATTCAGGTTCTGGCAACAGTTAAACTGTATCATCTACCAGTGGAGGCGGATATTCAGTGCATGACAATGGCAATGGAACTGTAACGGTAACTCAGCCTAATGGGTTGCATTTTACGTATAGAAAAAGTTCGTCAGGTTCTAGCTCAGGCGGCTCCGGAGTAGGTTCGTGCAGCGGAACAGGGCATGTTGTATTTGTTCCTTTGTATAAATAATATAAAGGTATAAAAATGAAAAAAAGATTTATTTTACTCATAACCGTATTATCCGCAACATTCTTTCTGTATGCAAAGTCGGTAGAAATTACGTTTGAGTTTGCCGATGGAGAAAGGCTTGTAAAAGAATATGATGATATGAAAACTGCGCTTGTAATATGGACAGGTGACTCAGATAATTGTATACCGTCAAAAGAACTAACGAACATAGCAGGACTTGAAAACTGGGAAATGCTGCAGGCGATTGAATGGTATGGAATTCGATATTATGGAGACTGGAGTTTTCTTAAAGATATAAAAAATCTAAAGGGAATCTTTGTCAGTTATTTTAGAGGCAAATCATTACGATTTTTAGAAGATTTATCAGACCTTGAATATATTGAATTAAAAGTTTCGATAGATAAAAAAGATTCTGAAGAATTTGAAAAAGAAGCAGTAGATTTATCAAAATTAACAAAAATACAGAAGATATCTATAAGAGCAAATTATTTTGAGAAAAATACACATTCCGACAACAGATTAACGAGAATCCCGAATTTTATAAATGTCCAGAACCGCCCTGCATTAGATATAAATAATAACCATATAAAAAAATTAACAAGATACGATAAAAAGTTATTACGGCAATATTCAAAGGTGTATTTGTATTCCAATCCTCTGTCGGCAGACAAGGAAAAGGTGGAGAAAGAATTGAAGGGAATAGAATTTGTTTGGTGATATAAAGATAATCTAACTATTTCAGTATTCTATATATAAAAGTGGGACGATAATGTCGATGATAAAAAAAAGTTCTGCAGCATGATGAAACTGATTGCGGTATTTGATTCTGTATGAATAACAAAAAAGAAGAGTTTAACTTCTGAAAAAAAAGGTGTTGCGTAACCTGAGCAACTTGTAAAGAATAATTTGACACCTATGTGGGGCAGTTATATAATAATCTGCATTGGTAAAAAGTTTTAGCTGATATATGCATTTCGAGATTTAATTATAAAAATGGAGAAAAATGAAATTCAAATTAAGTGATTTTATGGAGCTGGACACAACGGCGCTGCTTATAGAAATGGCGGTTCTTCATATCATGTGTGGAATAGTAATGGAATAGATTCCGTAAGTGAATCAGATTGGAGTATTAATGGAACTGCGGTTAGGAATTCTGTATACGTACCTCTTAATTAATCTAAATATCTGTCATCATTTTTAAATTTGTTTATAGAATATAAAGAAAAAAACAATGAAAGGATAAGCTCTTTTTTATTGTTTTTTATAGGAGTACTTTATGAAAAAAGCATTTGGCATATTCTTGATGTTTATTTCTGCATTTTCGGTATATGCTGAAAGCGTAAATCTTAGAACCGGAAATGTATTTGACACTGTTGAAGTTAATGAAATACTGTCTATCGGCTACGGAAGCAAAGTTTCAGAGATACAATTTGAAAGCAGAAGTCCGAAAATTACTACGATTGCTCTTGAGGGAACTGCTTTTATAGAAGATTATTCGTTTATCGGGAAATGTAAGGAGCTTGAAGTTCTGATAATGAATACCGTTTCACTAAAAAATATGGATTTTCTAAAATCGTGTAAAAAATTAAAAGTACTTGCGCTTGATTCCGTTTCTGTGGAGAAGCTTCCCGATTTCAGAGAGCTTGAAAATGCGGAATATATAGCTTTTTCTAATTGCAATTTAACAGACATCCGAGAATTTACACATCATGCGGAAAAACTGAGATGTATCGATTTACGTTATAATAAGATTTCAATGTTGCCCCAGTTAGAAAAAAAAGACCGGGCAATGTATTTTCTTTCAGGGAATGAAATCATGGCTTCGAACTGTATAAATTTTATTTTTGATGAAGATATATATCAAAAATTGCCTGAGGAATTCAGACTGTATGTAAGATGAACTGTTGAATACAATTGGATAAAATATAAGGGGAAGAGAATGCCATCTATAAAAAAAGTGTTACAACATGATGAAACAGACTGCGGTGCTGCGTGTATTTCCATTATCTTGCAATATTATGGAAAAACAGTTCCGTTAAGAAAAATTCGTTCAGCGGCAGGAACAGACAGCGTCGGAACGTCTGGTTTTGGAATCGTAAAAGGTGCTGAAAAATTCGGACTCAGTTGCAAGGGGCTTATGTCACCAAATAAGGATAAGATTGAAGGTATTCCATTTCCTGCAATTTTTCATATAAAAGAACACCTTGATCATTATGTCGTAGTCTATAAAGTAAACAGAAAGTTTGTTTTTATAAGTGATCCGGCTGTCGGACTGCGGAAAATAAAACGAGGTGATTTTTTTAATTGATGGACAGGAGTTTTCTTCATACTTTTCCCTACGACAGAAAATTTGAGGTGACATATGCGCATTAAACTTTTATATCCATTCGTTTTTTTACTGTCCGTATCTCCTTTAATACCGGAGTCGCTCAGTCTGTATAAATACAACGAAAAATACGGACTGATAAATGAAGAACGGAAAATAAGAGAGGAAAATAAATTCACGTCTTTTATAGAATCTGACGACTATCTGATTTGTTGCTTACGAAATGTGTCACCTCAATTTCATGCGTACAATAAAAATGGGAATAAAGAAATTGACTTTGATGCAATAGCCGTAAAACTTGTAACGGAAAATATTATTCTTATTTCTGATTTTCATGATTCTTATTATTACGACTTGAAAAAAAAAGAGAAAATTGCGGATGATGCATTGTATGCCGGCGAGATACAAGTCGTTTTTGCATACGACACAAAAGATTTTGAAATCAGAAATCCCGACGGAAGCGTGATGAAAAAAAATCTTAGGGAATGTGGATACCGGTTTTCGGAAGGACTGATGCCCATAAAGGACACAGACGGAAAGACGGGGTTTATAAACGAGAAAGGGAACTTTGTTTTTGAATGTCCGATATACGGTTTTTACTCAATATATGATCCGAAAATCCATCCATTGTATGATTTTGAGTTCTCGAACGGTATCGTGTGCGTTCCCGAATCGGAATCATCGTTCGCGCTATATACAAAAGACGGCAGGAAACTGAAGACTGTCCGTAACAGCAGGACGGAGCAGAGGAAATTTACAAGCGGTTATATGTTGATTTCGACTGTAGATAAAGCTCAGAAACAGTACGCGTTCTTGAATTACAAGGGAGAGAACGCATTTAATCAGTTTTTCTCTGCGGCGGAGCGGTTCATAAATGAATATGCGATGGTCGTTGTTGACGGAAAAGACGCTGTTATAAACACCAAAGGAGATGTATTTTTCTGCGCCGATTTTGTAAGCGAATAGTTAATGCAAGGATTTTTTATGAAAAGATTTTATATTTTTTTAGTTTTACTGATGACGGCAAATTTTGCGTTTTCACAGAGGTTGCCTGAGAAACTTGCAAAACAGTTTGAAGATACGGGATTATTTTACTTTAAATATCATCATAAAGGATTAAATGCAAAACCTGATATTCTGAACTACGCACCTGACAGGATGAGCCTTGGGCTGTCCTGCATTTCAGAAGAGGAATATTTGAAAGAGGAGCGTCCGTATTTAGATCCGAAGCTTTTTTCTAATACAAAAATAGCTTCGGTAAAAGACATAAAGTCAGTGATGAGAAGAGGACTGAGAATCAGCGATCGCCCCAGTTATTCGACAAATTATGAAAAAAGGCGGTGGGTCGACGGAAAAAAGCTTTCATTTGAAATATGCTACAATCAAAGCACGAGAGAAAATATTCCGATTTTTGCATCAGGTACATATACTTTCACCGTATTTTCAAAAGACGGTGTGTATAGGATGAGCATAGCAGATTTCACTGACTGCAGAGAAAGAAACGCCGACTATGATGCGCTTACCGAGTACTTTTATTTCAAGGAAGGCATGAAGCGCGATATGAGCCGCGGAATAGAAGGAACACGCGGCTATTATTTCATCAATGATGATGCTGCAGATCTTTTCTATCAGAAATTGATAGAAAAGGACTCATCTCTTCCTGAATCTGCACTGAGATTTCAAGAGGCGGCGGAATGTATAGAAACTATATTGAAAAATTATAGATAAGCAGCCATACAATTTTCCCGGTACTAGAAAAGTACCGGGAAGTATCGAGGTAATCCATGAAACAGAAACTATGTATAGTGCTGATACTGCTGGTGATGACGGGGCTTTTCGCGGAAGGAAAAATACGCAGACCGCAGCAGTTTGAGGTGAAGGACGCAGACGGAAATATATTTGCCCTCAAGGAAGATGTTGACAAGGTGTTTGATATGCTTGGCGAACCTTTGAAAAAAGAAAATCTGTGGGCTATATACCCGGAAGCAAGCTGTGGTTTTTATAAAATTGATTATGAAAATATTTCTTTTCGATATTATGACAACGAGAATAAAATATTTGTGATTCTCATAGAAGGAGACGAATATAAGATTGTTGACAACGATATTACCGTTGGCTCAAGCTATGAAGAAATAATAAATGCGTACGGCGAGCCAGAGCGTTTAATGGAATACTTTGATGAATGTAACTCCAGAAATGAAATGCAACTTCTTTATACGACACAGGGAACTGAGCTTTCATATTTTGATGCTGGCGATGAATATTATTCTTTTGTAGTTATCAATATCGATCCAGAAACAAAAAAATGTGATGAAATTTTTATAAGCAGAGCATTTTAAATGTGTATAAAAAGTAAAAAGCTGAAATCCAATTCTTTATAAGTTGGAGAAGGTAAAAAACGATGAAATTGTGAGGCTTTTTCTTACCTAAAGTTTGCGTTGCAAACTTTTATTATCAACTTCTGTTCCCACTGGAAACTTGCACTGCGAATTCATTGCATTGCGGAACAGCGTAAAAGGTCAATTGATTGTTTAAACAATTTTCTTGATTTTTCATAAGGATGAAAAGGATGAAATTCAACCTAAGTAATTTTTTGGAACTGGACACCCGAATGACCGTCAAATCCGTCGGCAGGAGGCGGCTCAAAGACGCCGACAGGCGGCGGAGGGAGCGGCTCAGGTTCAGGCGGAGGAGCTTTCGGTGGCGGATACTGCAGCGGAGCGTCCGATGGAAAGACGATTTATGCAAATCCGTATTATAAAGGCGGAGAAAAGAATTCTAGTTCGCCAGGCAACGGCGGCGGCGACTGCGGAAATATCTCTGGAAAAAATGATTTGCCACAGATTTCCGATGTAGAGAAAAATGCAGTAGATGATGCAGGAAAACTGGCAAAAGTTGCAGACGGAATTGCATATCCGGTAGGAGATGAATATTCTGATGAGTTTGTTGTAACTGATATATTCGGTCCGAGAGAATCAATGGATATACAAAATCAGAAGACGAACCCTTTTCATACTGGTATTGATATTGCAGCTCCAGAGGGAACAAGAATCAACAGTATCGGAGATGGCATTGTGTCAGAAGTTGGAAACTGTAATGATTTGGGAAATTATGTAGTAGTAACTCATCCTAACGGAACAAGCACAAGATATGCGCACTGTTCTGAAATTACAACAAGTGTTGGAAGCATTGTGTCAGCAGGTCAGCAAATAGGATGTATAGGGTCTACAGGATTGTCAACTGGATCGCATTTACATTTGTCGTATGACGGTGACGGAGACGGGTTATATACAAGTTGCGAAGCCGATAATCCAAATTATTTACTTTCGAGGTAGCCATGAAACAGAAACTAAGTTTAGCGTTGGTACTGCTGGTGATGACATGCCTTTTTGCAGGAGGAAAAACACGCAGACAGCAGCAGTTTGAGGTGAAGGACGCAGACGGAAATATATTCGTTCTTCAGAAAGACATTCAGACGGTATTTGACCTGCTGGGCGAGCCGCTGAAAAAAGAGAATCTGTGGGCAATATATCCGAAGGCAGGCTGCGGTTTTTATAAAATCGACTATGAAAATATTTCGTTTCTATATTATGACAACGATAATAAGATAGTTCGGATTGTCATAGAAAATGATGCGTGTAAAATTGTTGACAACGATATTACCGTTGGCTCAAGCTATGAAGAAATAATCAATGCGTACGGCGTGCCTGAGCGCGAGACGGCTTATTTCAACGAGAATAATTCCAGGAATGAAATGCAACTTTTATATACGACTCAGGGGACGGAGTTTTCATACGTTGTACATGGAGATGAATACTATTCCTATATTATTATCAACATCGATGCAGAAACGAAAAAGTGTAATGAACTTTTTGTAGGATGGAATACACCGTGTTGAAACTGAGTGTTTTTAATCGGATTATCAGTTCAGATAGTCCGGTTGTATTTGCTTTGGAGGAAAAGAATGAAATTCGAGTTAAGTGATTTTATGGAACTGGACACAAAAGCGTTGCTTGCGGTGAACGGCGGAAGCGACTGCAGTAAGTCAGGAGGATACAGTCCGTCTCCAAGTCCATCAGCAGGAGGAGCGAGTACACCGACAGGCGGAGAGGGAAGCGGCTTAGGTTCAGGCGGAGGTGCTTCCGGTGGCGGATACTGCAGCGGAGCGTCCGACGGAAAGACGATTTATGCAAATCCGTATTATAAAGGCGGAGAAAAGAATTCTTGTTCGCCAGGCAACGTCGGCGGCAACTGTTCCCGCACTGATTTGGATTATTGGCATACGGAATATGAGAAAAAAGTACAGGAATGTGATATGGAGATGAAAAAATCTATTGATAATAATATAGCAGATAAAAAATATACTGATGATTATATGTGTGATAACTGGGTAGCAGAAGTTCTGGAGGATGCTGGTCATGATGTGAATTACTATTTTAACGGCGATGCAGATGATACGGTGCAAAATCATATTGACGGACTGAAAGAAAATTCTTATTCAAAAGAGGTTCCCGCTCAGGCTGGTGTATATGTTGTATTTATGAATGACGGTCATAAAAGTCCGAATGGAAATCAGTATATTCCTCATGCCGGCATTCTGGTTGTGTCAGAGACAGGCAAAATGACAATGTATGATAATTCAAGTCGTAATTCTAACGGAGGCGTTGAATCTACTGTAGTATCTAAAACAAGCGATACAACAATATCAGCCTATGGCTATGACAGTTATTATTTTCAGAAGGTGACGTATGCGCATTAAGTTTTTATATCCGTTAGTTTTTTTACTGTCTGTGTCTCCTCTGGTGCCGCAGTCGCTCAGTTTGTATAAATATAACGAAAAATACGGACTGATAAATGAAGAATGCGAAATTATAGAGGAACAAAAATTTACATCATTTATAGAAACGAAAGACTATCTGATTTGCGGTGCAAGATCATTATCGCCGAGATTTTATGTATATAATAAAAACGGCCAAAAAGAAACTGGTTTTGATGCATCATTTGTAAAAACAGTAGAAAAGAATATTATATATATAGATAATATTTTTGATTCTTCATATTGGTACGACTTAGAAAAAAAAGAAAGGATTGAATATGAAGATTTATATGCCGGCGAGATACAGGTTATTTTTTCATACGACACGAAAGATTTTGAAATCAGAAATCCCGGCGGAAGCGTATTGAAAAAGAATCTCAGGGAATGCGGATACCGTTTTTCGGAAGGGCTGATGCCGATAAAGGATTCGGACGGAAAGACAGGGTTCATAAACGAATCGGGGGAGTTTGTTTTTGAATGTCCTATATACGGAAGCCATGCGATAGACGATCCGAAAATCCATCCGCTGTATGATTTTGAGTTCTCGAACGGCATAGTCTGTGTTCCCGAATCGGAATCATCGTTTGCGCTGTATACGAAGGACGGCAGGAAAATGAAAAGTGTCCGTAACAGCAGGACAGAGCAGCGGAAGTTCACAAGCGGTTATATGCTGATTTCGACGGCGGACAAATCTCAGAGGCAGTATGCGTTCCTGAATTACAAAGGAGAGAACCCGTTCAATCGGTATTTCTCAGAGGCGAAGCGGTTCATAAATGAATATGCGATGGTTGTTGTTGACGGAAAAGATGCCGTTATAAACACAAAAGGAGATGTGTTTTTCTGCGCCGATTTTGTAAATAAGTAGGAAAGGAGGTTGCAGTGATACGTGATAAAAATTACGTCCGTATAATTTTTATCACGAGTTTACTTCGCAATCTTATTCTTGCACACATGACTTGTCGCTAATGCGGTGTTTTAAGGGAGGATAAGATAAAAAACGCTGAAATTGCTCGGTTTTTATCTTACCTAAAGTTTGCGTTGCAAACTTTTATTATCAACTTCTGTTCCCACTGGAAACTTGCACTGCGAATTCATTGCATTGCGGAACAGCGTAAAAGGTCAATTGATTGTTTAAACAATTTTCTTGATTTTTCATAAGGAGGAAAAGGATGAAATTCAACCTAAGTAATTTTTTGGAACTGGACATAAAAGCGTTGCTTGCGGTGAACGGCGGAAGCGACTGCGGAGGCGGATACAGCCCGCCGTCAAATCCGTCGGCAGGAGGCGGCTCAAAGACGCCGACAGGCGGCGGAGGGAGCGGCTCAGGTTCAGGCAGAGGTGCTTCCGGTGGCGGATACTGCAGCGGAGCATCCGACGGAAAGACGATTTATGCAAATCCGTATTATAAAGGCGGAGGAAAGAATTCCATCTCGACAAATGCGGGTGGCGGCAACTGCGGAAATATCTCTGGAAAAAATGATTTGCCACAGATTTCCGATGTAGAGAAAAATGCAGTAGATGATGCAGGAAAACTGGCAAAAGTTGCAGACGGAATTGCATATCCGGTAGGAGATGAATATTCTGATGAGTTTGTTGTAACTGATATATTCGGTCCTCGTGAACCTATTGAGACACCAATTGGCATGACAGAGGAAAAATTCCACACTGGTATCGATATTGCTGCACAAGAAGGAACCAGAATCAACAGTATCGGAGATGGCATTGTGTCCGAAGTTGGAAACCGTAATGATTTGGGAAATTATGTAGTAGTAACTCATCCTAACGGAACAAGCACAAGATATGCGCACTGTTCTGAAATTACAACAAGTGTTGGAAGTATTGTATCTGCTGGGCAACAAATTGGGTGCGTTGGCTCTACCGGAATGTCAACAGGAGCTCATCTTCATTTATCATACGACGGCGATGGTGACGGGTTATATACAAGTTGCGAAGCCGATAATCCGAATTATTTACTGTCTAGGTAATCATATATGAAACAGAAATTATTTTTTGTGTTGATATTGCTTCTTGTGTCAGAGCTTTTTTCGAAAGGTACAGTGCATAGATGGTCACAACTTGAGGTAAAAGATTCCGCTGGTAATAGCTTCTCTCTTCGGGAAGATGTAAAAAATATTATTGATATTCTGGGAGAACCTTTGAAAAAAGAAAATCTGTGGGCTATATACCCGGAAGCAGGTTGTGGTTTTTACAAAATTGATTATGAAAATATTTCGTTTCTTTATTATGACAATGAGAATAAAATAGCCCGGATTGTTATAGAGGGAAACGAGTATAAAATTGTTGACAACGATATTACCGTTGGCTCAAGTTATGAAGAAATAATCAATGCGTACGGCGAACCGGAAAGTTCTGTTGCATATTTCAATGAGAACAGGACTCGGAACGAAATACAGCTAAAATATTCAACTCAAGGGACAGCACTTTCGTATTTTGAAGTCGGATCCGAATACTATTTCAGTATAACTATCAATATTGATGCGGAGACAAAAACCTGTAGCGAACTTTTTGTTACCTGGAGAACGCCGTGCTAGGGAAGTTCTGATTAACACTTGAAGCGATTACTTATCACTTCCCGTCAAATTGTGGCAAGTCTTACGGACAATTAGCTACATTCAGTGTTTCCTTAGAAATGAATGGTTATACGCAGATTGTTGTTTGGATTATATTCAAATATGGAGGAAAAGGGTGAAATTCAAGAACCAGAAATAAATATTTTTCTTAAAGCTGAACGAATGTTATGATTGTAACAATTGATTCGTTTTGAATAGATAATATTTACTTTTTTCAGAGGAATTTATGAAAAAAAGATATATTTTATTGACTTTATTTGTTCTGATATTTTTACTAAAAAATGTTTATGCAGAAAATGTAAAAGTCTGCTTTGTTCAAAAAGATGGAGCAAAAATTGAAAAAGAATATGATTCTTCTAATGGTGTTTTAGTTTTATTTGACTCAGGATTAATGAAAACCGTTTCATTTGATTTTGAGAATCAACAGTCTCTCGGTTCTATAAGAGTTCTTGAGCTTCAAAAACTGTCATTTCTTGATAATATGGGTTTCCTGGATATGTTTCCTAATTTGGAGGAGTTATATATTGGCTATGGAATAAAATGTACTGATTTAAATTTGCAAAATCTTAAAAAGGTAAAATTAGTTGAGTTGTATGATACAAAAATACTATTGAAATAGAACACATTTTCACCTGTCATACGACGGAAACTGCGACGGGGAATATACGAATACCGTGTATCAAAATGATTACTCTTATAGAATCAATGATTTTGTAGGTATTATAAAAGTGGAATAGTCAAAAAGAATTATTTACACTAGAATATAGAATTGGAATAAATAAAAATAGCACATAACATGCAGTTCAAATCCTACAAACCGGTCAAGCTGGTTTGCGGTTTAACTGCGTAGTTTGGCTGACAGCCCATTTGGCTGCCAAGAAGGAAAAGTGAAAAAAAGTATTTTATTAATTGTATTATTATTTATCTCTCAATTTGTATTTTCAAATCCAAATTATAAAAATGGTAATGGCACAATTATCTCTTCCACAGAAGAAAATAGTATTAGGACAATAATCCGAAAATGTGAAATTAACGATATTAAAATCGGAAACCTGCTTAAAAAGGAAAATAATACAATTTATAAGGACTATTCTTTTGATAATCCAATTGGGACATTACAATACAATGACGTTATAAAAGTGATTAACGTATGTACAATTGAATTTTTAAATAAGCCAAAAGATAAATGGAATAATCCTGCCGGAGAATTGTGGTATAAAATCGAATTCAAAGACGAGATTGGCTGTATATGTAAAAGTAAAAATTCATTAGGCGAGTCTACAAATCCATATCATGAAAACAGATATGAAGTATTAGAAGAAATTCAAACCTCTAAAAAATGGACTGTCAGAAAACTTAATCAAACCATATCTGTATGGGAAAGGCTAAATGTAAGAGATAAACCTGGACTTGATGGCATAAAAGTATTTCTATTACATAACTTTGAAGATGGTACGCGTTCTCCGCAAGAAAACTATAAAATAATCGCTATTACAGAAGAAACTGAAACAATAGATGGATTAACAGATCACTGGCTAAAAATTGAATACGCTTCAAATAAATATGGCTGGATTTTTGGCGGCTATGCTTCTGTAGAAAGAGGCGGTCCAAAATATTATATTCCAGAAGCAATGATAATATTTGATTTAAGTTGGTATTAATGTAAATCATATTCATAAAATTATTTTGTATTAGGTAATTTTATTTATGCGCCTGTAGCCGCTAAGGGTAATATGTTTAAGAAAAACATGGGCTTCAAATCGGATTTTGCGGTCAAGCTGCAAATCCGTATTATACAACTCTTCCTCTTACACAACTGAGTTTGAACAGCCTGCAAAAATTATTCTGATAGGCTATACTGGCTTTACTGGAGAGTGCATTAAGCTCCAAATTTCTCTTGAGTTTTTATAAAAACTGTAATATCATCACGTCATATTGCAACGGCGCATTGTTCTTTGGAACGGTGCGCTTTTTTTTGACTGTAATGGCGCAGTTGGAACAGATGTTCTGACTGCGCTTTTTTTTTGGAGGCACTTATGGAAGATTTGATTTTGAATTCGCATCAAATTAACGAACAGCTTGCTCGGTATGGCGTAAAGTTTGGGATTTACAAAAACGGTGTCTTCAATGAAAGGCTTTTTCCTTATGACCCGATTCCTCGCATTATCAGTGCAGGTGATTGGGAAAATTTGAGCAAAGGACTTGTACAGCGCGTGACTGCCCTGAATCTTTTTCTGGAAGATATTTATTCCGGCAAGCAGATTATTAAAGACGGCATTGTTCGTGTTTTTTTTTAATACAACTCTTTTATTATTTTTCAAAATACCATTGAGGATTGGGATTTAAAGATTTTATAACTGAATACTGTTTTGCGTATTTAAAGTCCTTTTTATTCAAATTCTTAATATTAGTTGTATCTAAAAGCAATTCTGGTTTATTTTTGACCTTTACAAATGGCGGAATATGAGACATACGATTATTTATGGTTATTTTCTTTATATATTTTAATTTTTCTAAATTAACATCAATTGTTTCAATACTTTTTTGATTTTCTTTTGCAAAATCAAGTTCCAGCTCACAATTTTCGAGAAGCGTTAAATCTTCTAGAAAATTTAACGTTTCCGCACCGCATCTAATTAAACCAAGATCTTTCAAGTTCTTAATTTTTTTCAAAAAAGAATAATTGCCTTTGTACTGAAAAAAGTACATACAGAAATTTGTCAGATTCTCAAACTGTTCAAGTCCTTGAATATCTGTAAGTTCTTTTAACCTAAAATTTCCTTTACTGACTAATGTAATACTTTTTGAATCTTTATCAAAACTTTCAGTATATTCTATCCCGTCTTGTAAAATGATTTTTAATTCTACGTTCTCTGCAAATATTTCAAATGAAATAAAAAAAAATAACAACAGTAGGTAATTTTTTTTCATGCTAATCTCCTCTTAGGCAAGTATGATTTTTATTCATGAGACTGTGAAGTCCTTTCTGTAAATTCAGTAGGCTGCGGTAAAAAGTTTTAATGCAGGTATATCCCGCAAGCAGCTGACAGCTACTGTTTCTTTTCTGAATATAAAATACAGTTGATTTTTTATCAAGAGTAAAACACAAAAGACAGTTTCCCTGCAGGAAGCTGCCTTTTTTATGATTAGTCAGGCAGACGGCCTTCGTACATTATGCACATTTCACCGTAAGCCTGGCCCCAGTTATGAATCGGTTGAGTCCATTTTTTTGTAGCCTCAAAAGTAGCCAGATACAATGCCTTCAGCAGAGCCTGGTCGCTTGGAAACACGCTGCGCTGGCGGTTGAGTTTGCGGTAGCTTGAGTTCAGACTTTCAATAGCATTTGTGGTGTAGATAATTTTTCTGACATCTTTCGAGAACTTGAAAATCGGAACTACAACATCCCAGTTTTCTATCCAGCGCTTCATGGAGTTAGGATATTTTGATGACCATTTTTCAACCACACGGTCACGGGCTTTCTGGCCTTCGTCCTCTGAAGCCGCATTGTAAATCGTCTTCAAATCGGCAGCAAAAGATTTCATGTCTTTTGAAGCAACATATTTCAAAGTGTTGCGGACCATGTGAACCATGCAGCGCTGATAATCAGTTTTGGGGAAAGCGGCCGAAATTGCCTCTTTGATGCCGGTAAGGCCAAGAATTACATAGGCTGCTTTTTTGACGATTACACCATTGTCACGAACTGAATAATGAATGGCTCCAAAGGCCGGCATTATATTTTTCTGCCATAAGTCGCCGATAGTAACGGAACATCAGCTTTGCTTTTTCCTGCAGGAAAGATAAGGCGTTTTTCTTATTCGTACAGAAATTCTATGACGTTCTGCGCTACGGGTGTTGTTTTTACAGAATGTCATCGCCGAATTCATCCAGAAAATCATCATCGTCTGTCATATATACGCTGTCATTTCTAAAAGAAATGCCGCCGTAAAATTCATGTTTGTCATAATTTTCATTGCTGTCGTTATCATTTGTGGCAAGTTTTTCTTCAGTTTCTTCGTCTTCATCATTATAATTGCAGTTGTGATGGACAGGACTGTGTCTGTATAATGGTTCGTCTGTTTTTTCAGAATGAGAATGACGGTTTATAAAGGAATATATAACTAAGAATACAATAATGAGAACTGCAATAGTTTCCATAAACACCTTCCGTATTTGTTAAAAGTACCTCTGTATTATAAACCCGTTATTTTATAATACAAGTTTCAAATTCTTGTGCAGGCGGAAGAAGTGAAAAGCGGCGGACAATTCCGTCTGTAATGAAGATTTTTTTGTCTGCGGTAACAATTATATAGTCAAATTCAGGATTGTTTTTCCAGAAGGCGGCGGCTTTTTCCGGTCCAAGTACAAAAAGACTGGTAGAAAGCGCATCGCACAGGACGCCGCTTTTACCTACTGTCGTAGCGGACATAACGTTATTTGATACAGGAAGGGCTGTCCTTCCGTCAAAAATATGTATATAGCGGCGGCCGTCTTCTCCTGTAAAGAAACGTTCGTAGCCGCCGCTTGTAATAACAGCTTCATCCTTTATGCAAAGGCTTCCGAGCGGCTCTGCACCAAACGGATTTTTTATTCCTACAGTCCATTCTGAACCGTCTGGCTTTACTCCGATTGTCTGGATGTTTCCGCCCAAGTCAAGAAGTGCAGATTTTATTCCGTGCGCCTTAAGGATTTTTATTGCTTCATCTCCTGCAAAGCCTTTTCCTGCTGCGCCAAAATCAAACATCATTCCGGGTGCGGCGGTTATGTAATTTTTGTTTACGGTAACTTTTTTCCAGTCTGTAAGCGGAAGGATATTTTCAATTTCTTTTTGAGAAGGAATATGAAAACTTGTTTTTGTAAATCCCCAAAGTGACGTTGCAGGGTACAGGCACGGATTAAATGCACCGTCCGTTCTTTCTGCCATATCAAGGCAGAATGAAAGCAGGTTTGCCGTTGTTTCAGAAACTTCAACGGGAAAGGAAGGAGTATGATTAAGCCTGTAGACTTCGCTTTCGGGCTTTGTGACGGAAAGCAGTGCTTCCAGTTCAGATATGCGTTTCTGTGCTTCTTTATTTGCCTTTTCGCTTTCTGCTCCGTAGCACCTGACTTTCATAAATGTATTCATAGACTCAAAGTATGTTTCTGCGTTTTTCTGCGTACATGATGAAAGTAAAAGTAGGGAAAATGCTATAAAGGATGCACGAAATGTTATTTTATGCGTTTTTTCTGTATTCATTTTAGAAAAATATACTGAAAACGGACTTTGAAATCTACTGAATTTGTCTCTGTTTCTTTTTTTGAACTAGTTGTTTATTGCTAATATAAATCTTTACGATAAAACTAAATAGACATAAAAACTGTCATTCATTATTATATGTGGCATGAAGATTCATACTTTTAAGGGCGGGGTCTGCCCCGACGAAAAGAAGGAACTGAGCAACCGGTGTCCGATTACACCAGCTTTTCCTTCTTCTAAAACTGTTACAATTCCTGTTACTATGGGCGGTGCGCCTAACGTTCCACTTGTAAAGGCTGGCGACCTTGTAGCAAAAGGTCAGAAAATTGCAGACGGGGACAAATTTATGAATTGTCCTGTTCACGCTTCTATTGCCGGTAAGGTAAAGAAAATTCAAAATTGCGTTGTAACCGGCAATCAGGAAGTTCCGTGTATTATTATAGAAAGCGATGGTTCAGACAGAACTGAATATATGCCGCCGCTTGATCCGTTTACCTGTGATGTAAAGGATGCGCTTACCCGTATCCGCGAGGCAGGTATCGTCGGAATGGGTGGTGCGTCTTTTCCGGCGCACGTAAAGCTTAATCCGCCTGAAGACAAGGAGATTGACTATGTTCTTGTAAATGCGGCGGAGTGCGAGCCGTATCTTACCTGCGATGAGCGTACTATGCAGGAAATGCCTGAAAAGGTAATTGACGGTCTTGCAATCATCCTGCGCCTTGTTGGGGCTAGGGGAATTATTGCGCTTGAGGACAATAAGGCGTACATCAAGCCTGTCCTTGAAGAGCAGATTGAAAAGCACGGCTACGGCGATGATATGTCCGTATGTCTTGTGCAGACAAAATATCCGCAGGGTTCTGAAAAATTCATTGTGTCAGCCGTTTTAGGCGTTGAAATTCCAAGCGGAAAACTTCCTGCGGACGCCGGATGCATTATAAGCAATGTAGGAACTGTATGCGCAATAAGCGATGCGTTCCGTTTTGGCATGCCGCTCATCGAGCGCGCGCTTACAATTTCCGGCGGTGCGGTTGTAAAGCCGTGTAATATCCGTGTTCCTGTAGGTACTCTTGTAAGTGATTTAATGCCGGATACATTCTCTATTATAGAAGATAAGGCTGTAAAAATCATAAGCGGCGGTCCTATGATGGGCTTTGCTATGGCAAGTACGGCATTTCCTGTTGCAAAAGGCACAAGCGGCGTAACGTTCCTTACAAAGCGAGAAACGTATCTTGTTGATGAAGATCCGTGCATCGGCTGCGGAAACTGCGTGTCTGTGTGTGCAATGCATCTTTCGCCGGTTCTTATTCTGCGTGAACTTAAAGCCGGAAATTACGCAAAAGCGCGGCGTTTTGGTCTTATGGACTGCGTTGAGTGCGGTTGCTGTGCTTTCATCTGCCCGGCAAACGTACGTATTGTACAGCGCATCCGGCTTGGAAAAGGCGTTGTTCGCCAGCAGATGGCAGACGCTAAAATCCGCGCTGAACTGGAAAAGAAAAACGCAGGAGGGGAAAAGTAATGGCAGAAAACAGATTTTATCTTTCTTCAAGTCCGCATTTTACGTTTGGGCTTTCTACACAGAAAATAATGATGGCGGTGCTTATTGCGCTGCTTCCGGAATGTATTGCCGGTGTTCTTTTCTTTGGAATAAAGGCGCTTGTTACAATTCTTGTTTCCGTAGCAAGCTGCGTTCTTTTTGAATTTTTGTTTCAGAAACTTACGAAGCAGCCTATTATGGTGTCAAACCTTTCCGCTTGCGTTTCAGGCGTTATGCTTGCGCTTGTCTGTCCGCCGACAATTCCTGTATGGATGATTGTCATCGGTGCGGCAGTAGCAGTTGTTGTTGCAAAAGGACTTTTCGGCGGAATAGGCTCAAATGTTTTCAATCCTGCGCTTACTGGAAGAGCTGTTCTTTTCATAAGTTTTCCGCTTGCAATGGGCGCAGAGTGGATGCTTCCTAAAAAAATGACAGAAGCTCTTTCTGCAGCATGTAAACTGGATGCAGTTTCTTCTGCAACGCCGCTTTCGCAGATTGCAGGAGGTACTTTTACGGCAGAGGCAGGAACATACCTTGAGTATTTTCTAGGATATAAAGGCGGCTGTATCGGTGAAACGTCCGTTCTTCTGATTTTTATTTCGTTCCTTTTCCTGCTTACTATTCAGGTTATAGACTGGCGCGCGCCTGTTGCAATGGTCGGTACTGTTGTTGCTGCTTCGTTCCTTGCTGCGCTTCCGTCCGGAATTAACGAAGCTTGCAGAAGCGCCGTTCTTTCAGTTCTTACCGGCGGCCTTGCTTTTGGTGCTGTCTTTATGGTTACGGACTATGCTACGACTCCTGTTACAAAAACGGGACGGCTTCTTTTCGGCTTTGGCTGCGGACTCATTACGTTCCTTATCCGAAAATTCGGCGGATATCCGGAAGGCGTTATGTTCAGCATTCTGATTATGAATGCGGTTGCACCGTGCCTGAATAACGTTACTTCGCGTATGTATGGTTACGGTAAAAAAGGAAACCGCCGTCCGGACGTAAGTAAAATTACGCAGGAATTCGACTTGCGTTCAATTCCGCAGGAGGAAAAATAATGGCTTCTTCAAAGGATTCTGTTTTTGATATGATAAAGCTTGGTCTTATTCTTGTTGCGTATGCAGTTGCATCCTGTACTGTTCTTGCAGTCGTGAACAATGCCACGTCCGTAAAAATCAGGCGTAATCAGATTGACAAGGCAAACTCTGCAATGAAAGCTGTTTTTGCCGATGCTGATGATTTTGAACTTGTGACGGATTTTTCTGCCGGTGCAAGTACGGTTATTACCGTAAGCGATGTATATCTTGCAAAAAAGGACGGCGCTGTTGCCGGAGGAGTCGTGCAGGTTTCAGGTCCTACATACGACAGGGCAAAAATTATCATCGGTTTACGGACGGACGGTACAGTTTCCGGCGTTCAGTTCCTTGAGAACACCGATTCTCCGGGATTCGGACAGAAAGCAAGTGATCCGACTTTTACGCTTGCAAACGGAAAAACGTTCTACGGTCAGTTTGCCGGTAAAAATGCGGCAGACGGTTTTGTTGCCGGAAAGACGTTCGATGCTATTTCGGGCGCGACTATTACAAGTGCCGGCGTTGCATCCCTTATAACGGAAGGTACAAACGTCCTTTCTTCCTATTTTACGGAGCATAATTATGAATAAGCAGCTTCAGATTTTTACAAACGGTTTTATAAAGGAAAATCCGCTTCTTGTCCTGAACATCGGGCTTTGTTCTTCGCTTGGTGTTACTACAAGTATTTTTAACGGAATAGGTATGGGAATAGGAATGACGTTCGTTCTTGTTATGAGCGAAATTGTCATAAGCCTTTTCAGAAAGTTCATTCCGTCGGCGATACGTCTTCCTGTATTCATCATCATTATTGCGGCATTTACTACTATTGTTCAGCTTGTGCTTCAGGCATACGTTGAATCCCTGTACGATGCGCTTGGAGTTTTCCTTCCGCTGATAGTCGTAAACTGTATTATTATGGGCAGGGTGGAGGCGTTTGCTTCCAAAAACAACATCGGAAATTCCATTCTTGATGCGCTTGGTATGGGAATAGGCTATACAATCGTCCTTGTTCTGATTTCCCTTATCCGTGAACTTTTAGGCGGCGGAACTCTGCTTGCCGGAACTGCCCTTAAAATCGAGGTAATTCCAGAGGCATACAGAATCGGGCTTTTCAACAGTGCGCCGGGAGGATTTCTTGTATTCGGAATTCTTGCCGCAGTCGTACAGGCAGGAAAACGTGCCGCCGCTCAGAAAAAGGCTTCAAAAAACAATGAGAGGCAGGAGGACTAAAAATGAACGAAACTATCAGCATTTTTCTGAAGTCAGCGATTATCGACAACGTAGTTCTTATTCAATATCTTGCAATCTGTCCTTTTATAGGAATGACAAACGATACGGAAAAGGCAACAGGAATGGGACTTGCAACTACATTCGTTATTATGCTTGCAACCGCTGTAACCTGGCCGCTCTACCATTTTGTTATGATTCCTCTTGGTCTTCAATTTCTTCAGACGCTGTTTTTTATTCTTGTAATTGCATCACTTGTTCAGCTTGTTGAATTCTTTTTGAAAAAGAAAGTTCCGGGACTGTATAACTCAATGGGCGTATATCTTGCGCTTATCACTACGAACTGTGCCGTTCTTGGCGTTACAATAAACTGTATCGGAAAGAACTACAATTACGGTCAGAGCCTTGTGTATGCGTTCGGTACTGCAATGGGATTTCTTCTTAGTATGGTGATTATGAGCGCCGTCAGAAGCCGCGTAAAGATTGCAAAAATTCCCGAAAGTTTTAAGGGAACGCCTGTACTTTATGTGTCTGCAAGCTTGCTGAGCCTTGCATTTCTTGGATTCAAAGGGCTTATAAAATAAGCATCTGAATTAAGGTTATTGGGGTTATTATGAATACGATTTTATATACGGTGATTGTTGCGCTTTCGATTGCGTTTATTCTTGGCGTTCTTCTGGGGCTTTTCAAGAAAATATTTCACGTAAATGTTGACCCGAAAGTGCAGAGCGTGCGCGAAGTGCTTTCCGGTGCAAACTGCGGCGGCTGCGGAATGGCCGGCTGTGATGCGTTTGCCGGTGCTGTAGTAAAAGGAAGCGCGCCTTCTGACGGCTGTGTTGCCGGCGGAGCAGCCTGCGCTTCAAAAATTGCAGAAATTCTTGGAAAAGCTGGCGTTGAAGTAAAGCCTAAGGTTGCGGTAATTGCCTGTCAGGGAACGGCAGAGTGCGCCGCCGACAAAGGTATTTACAACGGCGTAAAGACGTGCAAGGCGGTGCAGCTTGTTATGAACGGAACTAAAAAATGCGCGTTCGGCTGTATCGGATTCGGCGACTGCGTTGCAGAATGTCCGTTCGGTGCTCTTTCTATGGGCAAAAACGGTCTTCCTGTCATTGATTACAAAAAATGCGTGGGCTGCGGAAAATGTGCTAAAGCCTGTCCTAAAAAACTTATCTCAGTCTGGAATGCAGATACAAAAGGTTCTATTGCATTGTGCGCAAATCACAGCGACAATAAACCGCAGATTAGAAAGGACTGTTCTTCCGGCTGCTTCAAATGCGGAATGTGTGCCCGAAAATGTCCTGAGCAGTGCATTGATGTTTCTAGCGGAATTCCTAAAGTCGACTATACAAAATGTACAAGTTGCGGCGAATGTATAAAATCCTGCCCGGATAAAGTTCTTGTCCTGTTTCAGGATATAGTGGGTAGGGCGCAGCACTAGCTTTTTCTATAACGGAATATCGTTTTTAGCTGCGCTTTCAATTTTGCTTGCGGCAAAATTGAATAACGTATTTAATGAAATACTGAATAAATTCTATTGAGGATTTTTCAGTGTTAACCTTGAATGATTTTTGCAAAAATACTAATACGGTATAAAAAATGCGGTCGGCTTTACAGGCAGACCGCATTTTTTGTCTTATAAACTCATATCAAAATAAAATATTATTTCGGATAAGCCATACTTTCCGGCTTGAATACTTCGTCGAATTTTTCTGCCGTAAGGAAGCCGAGTCCTACGCACGCGTCTTTAAGCGAAATGTTTTCATCAAATGCTTTGTGCGCAGTTTTTGCCGCATTTTCGTAGCCGATATACGGATTAAGGGCTGTTACAAGCATCAGTGAGTTGTAAAGGTTGTGGTGCATTTTTTCCTTGTTTGCAGTAATTCCTACAGCGCAGTTGTCGTTGAAAGAAACCATTGCTTCTGCAAGCAGGCGGACTGACTGAATGAAGTTATATGCGATTACCGGCATAAATACGTTAAGTTCAAAGTTACCCTGACTTGCGGCAAAACCGATTGCAGAATCGTTACCCATTACCTGTACGGCAACCATTGTAACTGCCTCGCACTGAGTCGGATTTACTTTTCCAGGCATTATGGAACTTCCCGGTTCGTTTTCAGGAATATGAATTTCTCCAAGACCGTCGCGCGGACCTGATGCAAGCCAGCGTACGTCGTTTGCAATCTTCATCATATCGCACGCAAGAGCCTTTACTGCTCCGTGTGCAAAAACAAGTTCGTCCTTGCTTGTAAGCGCGTGAAATTTGTTCGGAGCTGTAACAAAGTCTTTTCCCGTAAGTTTTGAAACTTCTTCTGCAACTTTTACGTCAAAGCCTTTCGGCGCGTTCAGTCCTGTTCCTACGGCAGTTCCGCCGAGAGCAAGCTGTTTAAGGTACGGCAGGGAAGAGACAATCATTTCCCGGTCGCGCTCAATGCTTGTGCGCCATCCGCTGATTTCCTGGTCAAATGCAATCGGAACTGCATCCTGAAGGTGAGTGCGTCCTGACTTTACGATGCCTTCGTTTTCTTTTTCAAGGCGCTTGAAAGTTTCTGTCAGCTTGTCTATTGCAGGAAGAAGCTTGTCCTCCAGCTCGCATACGGCAGAAATATGGAGCGCTGTAGGGAAGGTGTCGTTGCTTGACTGGCTCATATTGATGTCATCGTTAGGGTGAAGGATTTTTTTTCCTGCGATTTCGTTTCCGCGGTTTGCGATGACTTCGTTTGTGTTCATATTTGACTGCGTGCCGCTTCCTGTCTGCCATACTACAAGCGGAAAATGCTCGTTCAGGCTTCCTGAAATTACCTCGTCACACGCCTGTTCGATTGCAGACAGTTTTTCAGAAGTCATTTTTTCCGGCTTAAGTGCATTGTTTGCACGTGCCGCAGCTTTTTTAAGGTAACCGAATGCACGCGTAATTTCGCGCGGCATTGTTTCGATTCCTACTCCGATTTTAAAATTTTCGTGGCTTCGTTCCGTCTGTGCAGCCCAGTATTTGTCTGCAGGAACTTTCATTTCGCCCATAGAGTCGTGCTCTATTCTGTATTCCATTTTTTACTCCCGTAAAAATCAATTGTGTAAAGGGAAACGCCCTTTTTATCATAAAAAAAGCGGCTCTTACGGAAACGTAAAAAAACCGCTTTTTACATTCATGCTGTTCTTCTTTTCTAGAACTGCAGCTGGCTAAGAACGCCTTTAAGACATTCTGCGCTGTGCTGGAGTTTTGCAATTTCATCATCTGTAAGCGGAGCTACGATTCTGCTTGTAATTCCTTTTGAGCCTACAACAGCAGGAATTGAAAGACATACGTCTTTGATTCCGTATTCGCCGTTCAGCATTGTAGAAAGTGTAAGTACAGAGTCAGTTTCGTAGTTCAGCGCTTCGCACAGACATGCTGTGGTTACTCCGATAGCATAGTTCGTGCATTTTTTTGCTGCAATAATAATTCCGCCGGACTTGCGGATATATTCCTCAACGTCATCTTTGTTGAATGACGGAAGTTTTTGTCCTTCAACAGCAGATGCATATTTTTCAACAGGAATAGAACCGATGTTTGCCAAAGACCACGGAACGAAAGATGAATCTCCGTGTTCGCCGAATACGTAGCCGTGAACGTTCTCCTGTGCAACGCGGTATGTTTCTGCAATACGTGCGCGGAAACGTGCTGTATCAAGCATTGTTCCAGTTCCAAAGATATGGTTTGCAGGAATGCCTGATGTCTTTACAAACTGGTATGTAAGTATGTCGACCGGATTTGCAACAACTACATACAGTGCATTCGGTGCTACTTTTGTAATTTCAGGAATGATAGATTTTGTAATGTTTACGTTCGTCTGGGCAAGGTCAAGGCGTGACTGACCTGGTTTACGGGCTACACCAGAGGTAAGAATTACAATGTCAGAATCCTTAGCATCAATATAATCTCCGTCATGAATAGAAATTGGACCAAGGAACGGAGTTCCCTGCCGGATGTCCATTGCTTCTCCCATAGCCCTGTCTTTTGCAATGTCAATTAAAACAATTTCAGAAGCCAGCTGCTTCAATGTCAGCGCATACGCTATGGTAGAACCTACCTGACCGGCACCAATGATAGTAATTTTGTTTGACATATATTGTGTCTCCCATAAAAAAATCTATGAAACGGTACTTATTGAAAATAAAAAGTACCGTTTAACAATATTACTTTATATTATAACGAATTTTTACATTTGTGTTAACTGTTATAAATCCATATTTTGACTGCAAATTTAAAAATATTCTTTAAGTACGTCGTACAGTCTGACTGCAGAATTGTGCAGGGTGAACTTTTCAAGCAGTTTTTCCGGGCTTTCAACAGGCTGCGAAAGCACTTCGTCAAGATTTACGTCCGGTTTGTCTGGGCTTATGTAGCAGGCACATTTTCCGTAGATTTCAGGAAGGCTTGCCGCATCTGATATGATGATTTTTGCACCGCAGCTAAGCGCTTCAAGAGGCGGAATGCCGAACCCTTCAAAATATGACGGAAAGATAAACGCCCTGCATTTTGAAAGCATTGCCTTAACCTGTCCGTCAGAAAGATAGCCTGCCATAATTATATTTTTCAGGTTTCCTGTTTTCTTGAGTTCCTCCGGCACGATGCTTTCAAGTGATTTTCCGGAAACTACAAACTGTTCGTCCGGGTAAAGAGAAGCATGCTCTATAATCCACTTGAGGTTTTTTCTGGTAGAAAGGCTTCCGAGTGAAAAATAAAACTTTTTTTCTTCAAGTTCAGGAAACAGACGGAATACTGAATAGTCCGGTTTGATAGCGCTGTAGTTTCCCATTCCTGCATACACGACTTTTATGCGGTCAGGATTTATTTTATAAGTATCTGCAATTGTTTTTTTTGAATACTCTGAAACAGTTATGATTTTCTTTGCTTTTCTGGCAATCCGCCTGTACATCAGGTTTGAGTAAAGCTGGATGAGTCTGTCCCGCGGATTTGCGCTGTAGTCGGACGGGTAGAGCTTTGCAAAAATATCGTGGATATATTCTATTCCCGGAGAGAAGAAAGGACACGTATTGGAAAAATCCAGGCTGAGCCGCCTGTTTTTTATGACGTATTTCTGAAAATGAACCTGTGTCCATTTAGGAAAAAATGATGCTTCTGCCTCAAGCCGTACGATTTTTATGTTTTTAAGTTCAGGAAGATTTTGTGCGTTTTTTGGAACTACAAGTTCGATTTTTCCGCTTTCTGCAAGCCTGTCAAGTTCCTTCGTCGTTTCTATGGCAACGCGCTCTATTCCTGTAACTGTACGGCACCACGATTCGCCGTTTATGGCAATAATCCTGTTTTTTTTCTTCATACGCGCCTGTTTCCTAAATTTTTGTTTTTGCACGTTCTGCTGCTGCATCTACCGCAGCAAGGAAGTCTTCCTTAAAGCGTTCAAACGTAAATGACCGTGCATGTGAAACGATTTCTTCTTTTTTGAATGTTTCCTTTTTGTCAAGCTCTTCGAACCTGCATATCGCGTCTGCAAGGGATTCTGATGTCTGCTCAGGGAAGAAAATGCCGGTTTTTTCCTGAATGACCGTTTCGCAGGCACCGCCTTTTCCAAAAGCAATGACCGGTGCGCCGCAAGCCTGCGCCTCAAGCGGAACAAAACCGAAGTCTTCCTCTGCACAGAAAAGCAGAGCACGGCATCGCTGAAGGTAGTCAAGTACCGTTTCGTCGCTTGCCCTGCCGGTAAACGTGATGTTCCTGTCATTGCCGGCAAGCTCGCGAAGCTTTTTCTCCTCAGAACCGCCTCCTATGATGACAAGTTTTTTTCCGAGTTTTTTACAGGCAGAAACGGCAAGGTCAATCCGCTTGTACGGAACAAGGCGCGAAAATGCCACGTAAAAATCTTCGCGCGGTTTTTCCGACGGAGAAAAGCGGCTTACATCTGTAGGAAGATAGATTACGCGTGCTTCCCGGTTCCAGAATTTCTGTATGCGCCGCGCAATATATGCAGAATTTGCAATGAGAACGTCTATCCGCTGGCTTGAAACGTAATCCCACAGGCGGATCTGACCCATCCACCTGTTCATAAAAAATCGCGTAAGCCATCCGCTTCTCTTGCGGTAATCAAAGAAAAGATCCCAGGCATAGCGCATAGGCGAGTGAATGAACGCGACGTGCGGAACTGAAGGCGGAGTAATAATGCCTTTTGCGCAAGACGATGAAGAACTTATGACTAAATCGTAGCCGGAAAAATCAAACGATTCAAACGCGCCCGGCATAAATTTAAGAAGTTTCGTGTAGATTTTTGGTGCAAATGGAATTTTCTGAAAATATGACGTAAAAATCCTGTTTGAGTCAAAATGACCTTTCATCTTTTTCTTGTCATAGACAAGGGTGTAGATGTCTGCATCGGGATAAAGTTTTAAAAGATATTCGACGAAAAGTTCAGCTCCGCCGTAATTTACAAGCCAGTCGTGGACAACAGCAACTTTCATATCAATTCCTTTTTTATGGTTTCAAATGTTTTACTGAATGAATAGATTTTTGGAATGTCCCGAACTTCCGGGAGTTCAAAAGACTTTTCGATTTTTTCTGCAAGGTCGTCTGGATTTCCTGAAGAAAAGAACGTAACCGGAAAATCTCGGTAGATTTCCCTGAACACAGGAATGTCGGAGATTACGGCGTTCGTTCCGCAGGTAAGCGCTTCAAGCGGCGGCATTCCGAATCCTTCGTAAAATGACGGCTGGACAAGAAGGTTTGCCTTGTAATAGCAGTTTTTCAGTTCTTCGTTTGATATTTTTCCTGTAAAGCAGACTGCGGACGGCGGAAGAGTTTTTATTTCTTCAAAGATTGCAGTATCGCCGGTGCGGAAATTTTCTGCGTTTCCTACTATTATAAGGCGTGAGTCCGGCACTTTTTTTAGGAGAAGCCGGAAAGCATCAAGAAGAACTTTTAGCCCCTTGTGCTTTTTTATGTTTCCTACAAAAAGGACAGAATGTTTTTCTTTCCGTATGATTTCCGTTCCGTCGGTGCGTGACGAAAGGTATTCCGGTGCGGCATTATACGTTACGACAACCGGCTTTTTGCAGTGAAGGAGCGTTTTTATGCGCTCCGCAGAAAAATTTGAAACTGTAAAAACTGCGGCGGATTTTCGTGCGGCGCGCCTGTAAAAGCATTTTCTTACGAATGTACCTGCTTTTGAAGCAAGACCCGGCACGTCAAGAAAAACAATATCGTGGATTGTTGTGTACACCGGAACGCGTATGCCTCCCGGAATATTGCAGTACGGCGTGTAGAATGCGCCGCATTCGTTTATTTTTTTCAGGACGTTTTTCGGAAAAAAGAAAAGTTCCTGTACGGAAAAAGGTTCTGCCGTACATTCGCAGACAGTTACGCCGGCACAAGATTTGTATTTTTCAATGACGCTGCCGCTTCCGATAAGCAGGCATTCAAAATCTTTGATAAAATAGGGAAGAAGAGCATCAAAATATGAGCCGATTCCGCTTTTTCCGCTCATTCTGCAGTCAATTGCTATTTGCATATTGAAAAAATATATACTTTCTTGTACATAAAATCAATGTGTGATACATTTGCGTGTATGAAAATAAAACGTTTTCTTACCATTCTTATACTTTCTGTCGCGGTTCATTGCGGTGTTTTTTCCCAAATTTACAGCCAGCAGCAGCTTATAAAAGCAGGACACTGGATTTACGATGCGCTATTTAAATTGTATGCAGAAAATGCGCGCCTTACAATTGCAGACAGTGCGCCATTGAGCGTTTCAGAACTCCGTCTTTATTTTTCAAAAATTGATTATGAGTCGCTTTCTGATTCCGGGCGGGCGGTGTACCGCGAAGTGCAGGACTTTCTGTACACAGATGCATTTAAATTTAATTTCAGCGGCGCCTTTATGGGTTTTAACTTAAAGCTGGAGCCAGAACTTCTTCATAAATCAAATTCTGACCTTGACTGGTCGTTTCAGACAGATTACACAGGGCATATTCCTCATACGGAATACAAATACAGTGATGAAATCAACTACAAAGACAGCGAAGATGACAGAATTGCGATAAAAATAGAAAACGTGGAGAAAAAAATTGTACCTTCTGAATATGGTGCAACTTCCTCTTTCAACGCAAATTCCCTGAGCAGACCGTTTGCTTCTGTTCCGATTTATCTTGGCTGGGGCGATATTTTTATGATAGAAACATCGCCGTGCTTTGCAAAAAGCTGGTGGGCAATGACAGAGGATGATAATTTTATAAATATTGCTTATTCCGGGTCTGACCTTGACTTTTTGTGGCCTCGCGAAGCATACGGAACTGCCGGCTGGTGTTTTGGAAAGTGGGGCTTTAATATTCATACGGCACGCTCCGGACTTCAGATCGGGCGTACACAGACAGGAAGCATCATTTATAACAATTCCTTTGAAACACAGTCCTACGTACAGCTGAATTTATATTCGCAGTATATGAAATACAATCTTGACGTAGTTCAGATTGAAAAGCAGAAATTTATGTACCTTCATATGCTTGACATACAGCCGTTCAAATGGGTACGCGCCGGTCTTGTTGAAGGAACTCTTATTAACGAACCGTTTGAGCTTCGCTTTTTAAATCCGCTTATGATTATGCATTCTTTCGGCTCGTGGGAAGACTATTCCGACGACAAGGAAGAAGCTGTATACGGAGAATCGCACGTCTGTGCCTATATGGGCGTATTTGTGGACATTATGCCGTGCAAAAACCTTCGCATTTACGGCTTGTATGCCCAGAATGAAATTCAACCGCCGTCAGAACAGGGGTCCGCAAACGGAAGGGCAATGCCTGACAGTCTTGGAGGACAGCTCGGTTTTGAACTTAATATTCCGGAAAAAGACGGCGGATACTATACGCTGGCTATGGAAGGAATTTACACAACTCCATATTTGTATATAAAACAGGGTGCAGACTGGTCTTTGTACAGTTCACGTTACAATATGCAAAGTAACGGTTCAACGCCGCTCTGTTCATGGATTGGTACGCCGTTCGGTCCTGACGCAGCCGGTTTTCAGGTAAAATTCGGCTATGAAAGGCTGAACAGATGGAATGCGGAAATTCAATATCTGTTTCTTGCGCACGGTACTAATTCGTTCGGAATGTTCGGTTCATATTTTGAAGATAAAAACGGCGACAGGTGGTGGGCGTATTATCCAAGCGTCCTTCGCCGTCTTGGAATTTTAAGCGATGATGACTCAGAAGATATTGCCCGTTCGTACAAACTTACCGGCACTGTGCAGTTTACAAACTCAATAACGCTTAAAGGCTATTATACGTTCAACAGTCATCTTCGTGCGGATGCACAGGCAGTCTATCAGTTTATAATAAATCACAGGAATGTCAGCGGTAATTTTGAACAGGGGATAGAACTTGCCGTGTCTTTGACGTATAATCTATTCTAGTTTCTTGAGGATTTTATGAAAAAAAAGATTTTTTGCAGCGTTTTGTTTTCAGTTCTGATTGTTTCTGCATTTGCACAGAATAATCTCAGCGTCGATGTTGACAGTGAAATATACAGGATTCTGGAAAACTGCCAGAGCAGGGGACTGTGCGATATTCTTCCCGGTGCAAAACCTTATACGCAGAATAGAATCCTTCAGGCAGTAAATGAAATTCTTGAAAATGAAGACAGACTTTCTGCTACGGAAAAAGCCGTTCTGAATGATTATCTTGAAGAACATTCGCAGAAAGAAGAAAAAGTCGTTTCAAAAACGCATCTTCGCCTTCAGAATAATATTCTGAACGTTCCGTTCAGTTTTGAATATATGTTCGGACTTGAAGTAAGCGGAAGCAGCGGTCTGTATACTGATTCTGATTTTAACAAGGCCGGATTCGATTTTATTCCTTCCGTTGATTTCAGGGGCGATTTGAGCAGATACATTTCCTACACGCTGAAAGTTCTTATTGACGTTACGCGGATGCCGCTTTATGAATGCGGAACTGATTATTTTGTCGGCTACAGCTGGTTTAATACTTTTCCTGCAAAAGAAGGAACTGAAAATACAAAACCGTATGAAGTAGGAGATTATGCGGACGCGCTGGCAGACAATGACAATGACAAATCCGTTGCCGATGCAAAATACGGCGAGCCTGACCGCAGGACGATACGGACATTAAAAAATACGGCATACCTTCCTTTTGCCTATAAGAAAAAATGGAGCGGTCAGATGTATCTTTTGGAAAATATGAGCGCGTCCGGTCTTGAAGGATGGCCGCAGACTCTTGGCGTTAGCGGAACAATCAATGCCGAAATCCGTACTTCGCTTCTGAATAACAGCATTTCCATAGGTGCAGGTAGAATAAATCACGAATGGGCGGCAATGGACACAGGTTCAAGTCTTGTACTGAACAGAAGTGCGCAGCCGTTCTTTTCTGCTGATATGACGGTGGAGCTTTTTCCGTTCCTGACGTATTCTGCGCTTACTGGAATTCTTGAATATCCTAATCAGGATTATATGGCAGAATCAAGCTGGCCGGACGGAATTGAAGATGACTCATTGTTCCAGAATGCTTTTTCCCTCAATATGATTGAACTTGACTACAAATATTTTCATTTTGATTTCGGTTCGTCCGTTGTGTGGCCTAAGCGGTTTGAGATAGGGTATATTTTCCCTCTGGTAAATTTTGTTGAGTATCAAAATCACATCGGTGACAACGATAACTGTGCCCTTTTCGGAGACATTATGTTTAGAAAACCGGGACTGGGTTCTATATGGGCATCTTTGTATCTTGACGAAATCAACGGATTGAATAACAATCCGCTTACTTCTTCGCGCGCTATGTTTGCCGGTCAGCTTGGTACAAAAATCATTATTCCTAAACTTCCGTTTGCTTCAGTTTCTATGCGATATACAAAGGTTGAACCGTTCTGTTATACGCACCATTCAATCAACTATACTCCGTGGTACAGCCACTATGTGTGCGAAAGTTACACGAATAACGGAGAATGTCTTGGTTATTATCTTCCGCCGAATGCAGATGAGTTTTTCTTTCGCTTTGAAACTACTCCTGTACGCGGACTCAGTACGTCTTTTCAATATCAGTTTATCCGTCACGGTGCAGACTATGGAACACAGCAGGTTCAGGGAAGCAGCCTGTATTCAGAACTGTCAAATGCAAATCGTGATGACATAGAAAAGCACTTTCTGCACGACGGTGCGTACAACTGGATGCATATTATAAGTGCTGGTGCATCATATTCTACAAAGAAAACAAAAGTCCCGTTCAATGTATATGGCAGTCTTGGATTTTTGTACAGCTACTACACGATGATTGATGACGAAGACTACGAAATGACTATCCTTGGAAATCATAAGGCGGACGGAAATACAAAATATCATTTTGTAGATAACGACGAATATCCTGTTCAGTGCGGCATTGTAATGACGTTTGGAATTAAACTGTGGAATTTCTAGGGGCGGGGATTAACGGATAGATGAAGTTCCGCTAACAAAAAAGCTGTCCGGCAAGGACAGCTTTTTTTATCATTTAAAGCTTTTTCAGGATGCAGAAATCTTCATAAGTGAAAGATGACCCTCAACGGTTACTTTTTCACCTGGCAGCAATGCAAAAATATCATTTTTACTGATTTTTTCATTTGTTCCGCCGTTCGCCTTTATAACTCCTTCGCCGTCAAGAATAAACAGAAGGCGGCAGTTTTCAGGTATATTTTTTCCGCTTGCAAACATACTCCATCCTCCGTTTACAGTTATTTTTTCAAGCGAAAAATACGGACAGCTGAATTCTCCCGGAAAGGCACTGATTTTATCAAGCGGACTGTTCTTGATTGATTTCAGCGATTTTTCTATATGAAGTTCGCGCGGACGTCCCCAGTCATAAAGGCGGTACGTTATGTCGCAGGACTGCTGTACTTCAAGAAGCGTAAGTCCGCCGCCGATTGCGTGAACAGTTCCTGCCGGAATAAAGATAAAATCATCTTTTTTTACCGGAACAAGATTAAGGTATGAGTCAAGTTTATTTGCGTCAATTGCAGCCTTGAGTTCTTCCGCAGTGTAAGTGCCGTTCAGTCCGTAGACAAGCTGTGCGTCCGGTGCGGCGTTCAGCACATACCAGCATTCCGTTTTTCCTACGTTTCCTTCACCTTCAAGCTGTACGGCGGTGTCGTCATCCGGGTGAACCTGAACGGAAAGCGATGAATCTGCCTTTATTATTTTTACAAGCAGAGGATAAGAACCGCCCAGCGCAGAAAGAAATTCTTTCTGGACGCCGGCTTTGTGTGTTGAGGCAAGCCATTTTTCATAGCCCCAGACTTTATCAAATTTCAGAGAGTCAAGCCTTATCATCTAATCCCTCGAATACAAATCCCTCGTATAAACCTTTTCTTTTACAGAAAGCAGATCGTCAGTCATTCTGTTTGCAATAATAACGTCGCTCATCTGCTTGAACTCTTCAAAATCACGAATGACTTTTGAATTGAAAAAATCCTCCTGTTTGTAAGTCGGTTCATAGATTACAACTTCAATTCCTTTTGCCTTAATGCGCTTCATAACGCCCTGAATTGAACTCTGGCGGAAATTGTCGCTGTTCGCTTTCATTGTAAGACGGTACACACCTACTGTTTTAGGCTTGCGCGAAATAATCTGGTCTGCTATAAAATCTTTTCTCGTTGTGTTTGACTCAACGATAGCCTGAATAAGATTATTTGGAACGTCCTTATAGTTTGCAAGAAGCTGCTTTGTGTCCTTTGGAAGACAGTAACCGCCGTAACCGAACGACGGATTATTGTAGAAGTCGCCGATTCTAGGGTCAAGGCATACGCCTTTGATGATTGAGGCAGTATCAAGACCGCGCACTTCTGCATAGGTGTCAAGTTCGTTGAAGTATGCTACGCGAAGCGCAAGATAGGTATTTGCAAAAAGTTTTATCGCTTCTGCTTCCGTGCAGGTTGTAATAAGGACAGGAATGTCAGTCTTAATTGCGCCCTGCTTCAAAAGTTCAGAGAAAGAAACAGCCTTTTCTTTAAGGAACGGCTTTGTTTTTGGATAACTTACTACGATGCGCGAAGGGTAAAGGTTGTCATAAAGCGCATGACCCTCACGCAGGAATTCCGGCGAAAACAGAATATTCATATCAGGATATTTTTCAAGAAGCATATCATTATATCCAACTGGAACGGTTGATTTTACAATGACAACAGCTTCTTTGTTGTATTTCTGCACTAAATCAATGACGGCTTCTACGCTTGAAGTGTCAAAAAAATTCTTTGTTTCATCGTAATTTGTCGGTGTAGAAATGATTACAAAATCCGCATTTTTATAGGCTTTTTCAGAGTCTGTTGTAGCCTCAAGATTAAGCGTTTTTTCTGCAAGATATTCTGAAATTTCCTTGTCTACAATCGGCGATTTTTTACTGTTTATAAGGTCTACTTTTTCCTGAACAATATCAACGGCATATACTTTGTTGTGCTGTGAAAGCAATATAGAATTTGAAAGCCCTACATAACCGGTGCCTGCAACTGCAATAGTCATAATTAGTCCCCTGTTTTTTGTATCATATAGTCTGCAATACGCTTTCCTGCTTCGCCGATGTGCATCCATGCAGTTTCTTTTGCGATTTTCCGCTGTGCTGCAAGTTCCGGCGAGTCAGATGCGTTCTGAATTACCTCTTTTATGTTGTCAAAATCTTTTTCGTCAAGTTTTATGCCCATTTTTTCAAGAACGGCAAACTGCCACAACTGCTTGTTTAAATCATAAGCATCATACGGCATAAGATCCATATCGGCAGAAACATACATTACAGGTTTGTCGCACAGGAACGTATAGTCAAAAATAATTCCTGAAAAATCTGAAATCATCATATCTGCTTTTTTCATTGAATAGATGTTGTCGCGCTCGTAATCCCACTCAAGATTTTTATTGTCCTTGTAGCGTGTTTCAAGCCGTTTAAGCATTTCCGGTTCTGATTTCTTTGACTGCGGATGAGGGCGGACGATAATGCGCCAGCCGGTCTTTACAAGTGGATCAAGCAGTTTTTCGCCGTAGCGTGCAAGAACTCCGACTTTTCCCCAGGACGGAGAAACAAGCACTGTAAACGGATGGTTTTCTTCCTGCGGAACGCTCTTGATTTTCTGCGAAAGGACATCAAGATACGTACATCCGACCGTAACAAGTTCTTTCTGCGGAATGCCGCGCTGGTTCTCAAGCGCACGTATGTCATCTTTCTGATAGTCGCCGGTAAGAAGGACAGAATCAAAATAGTCGAGTCCGAACAGGCGGTATGTTGTTGCGTCGTTAGGCATATGAAGGACGTGCGAATAGTGCGCAACGCGCTTGCTTCTCTTAAGCTGGTACACCTGAAGTCCAGGCGTCGTCATTAGCACAAAACCGGCGCTCAGCATATTGAGTTTTGCAAATGCAACGTTTCCTTCACCGATAAATTCCGGTTTTACGAATTTATACGTTTCATTAAAAACTGGATCGTCCTTTGCAGAAGTGTAGTAGGTAAGTTCAATTCCGCGCTTTTCAAATTCGTCTGCAACAGGCTTAAATACGTTCCAGTATTGCTTGCCTTCGCAGTAGATTACGTACTTTTTATAGGAAGAATCGGCTGCAACACCGCCTTTTTTCCCGGAGAAAAACAGCTTGAGCTTTAAAAACAGCGCTTTTGCAAGGAAGAAAAGCGTTGCTGCTGCGCCAATAAGAATTGAGAACAGCATACTTCCCGTGCCAGGGTCAATGTACAATGTTAAAACAGTAGAATTCATCATTTTATTTTATTCCTTTTTCCCAGTTATTGAAGTCAAAGAGATTTCCTTTTATGGTGTACCAGTCGTTTTCCGGCACTTTGAAAGTGTAAAGACCGTTTCCTCCCGGACGCCAGTTATGCGTAATGACAATGCCGGATGCCTTTTTTTCTTCCGGCGGAACATCCTTAATTTCTTTCCCGGTGAACGGATTGACAGGATTTTCTACAATGCCTTTAAAAGCAATTGCAGGAACGTCTGCATTTGTCATAAAGTCATTATTGATGACAAGCCTTCCTTTTGCGTTGAAATCTTTTACAAAAAGAAGCGGATGATTGTGGTCAGGGTTATAACTCATCGGCCATTCGGCAGGGAAGTCTAACTCTTTTCCTTCATCAGTTCCGATTCCGTGGTCGCTTACTACGATAATGCGCGTATTGTCGTAGCAGCCGTTTTCTTTCATATATTCAATCCATTCGCCAAGGCGTTTGAACATGGCAATGTTTCCGTCTACGCTCCTGTATTTTTCTACAGGAGACTTCTTCTTGTTTGTGATTTCCATTGCAGGTTCGTATTCCGGCGGCTGAAGTTTCTGTCCGGAATGAGTAGTATCGTTTACAATAGAAAAGAATGCATTTGTTTCACCTGTAAAATCAGTAAGTTCAGGCAAAAAGTCAAGGGCAGAGTAGTAGTCGATGAATTCCATTATGTCAGATGTCTGGTTATCTGATGACCACCAGCCGCCGTCATCGTATACGCTGTCACGCATAGGAAGAGGAACTGCTTTGAACAGGCTGAACCACACAAGATTCCGTTTGAGGGCATTGCTTGTAATGTTCGGCTTTACCTTATCCGGGTTCTGCTTTACCCATAAATCCGTGTATTTTCGCTCTACGTTGTGACCGGTGATTTTTGGATAGGCATTACAGATTGACATATCAGGAATCCAACTGTAGTTTGCCCAGCTTAAATCTGAAACTGTTGCCGTAAAATCTGCCGTTTCGGTAAAAATGCGCGGCATCAGAAGAAGCGCCTCATTCTGCTTGTCCACAAGCCGTTCTGTATTGCGCCTGTTTATTTCTGCCGGAGTATACTCATATCCGCCAAAAAGCGGCGGCGCTGCAAGAAGCGTTCCCTGATTGTACGAAACTGTATTCCGGTACAGCGTAAAGCCGTCGTAAATATCATAAAGTTCCGGGAATGCGTCAAAAATCGGCTCTACATATGCATTTTCCGCACGGTCAAACATAAATACGACTACATTTTTTCCTGTTTTAGAAAAATGATATAGCGGAGTAACCTGTTTTTCTTCTTGAATTTCACCGGCAAGCGTCCTTTCGTATTCAGAATATGCCCCCTGAATCTGCGCTAAATGAACGATACTGATGGCACATTCTGCAATCAAAATGATTGATACAAATCCTGTAAGAATTTTTACACGCCCGAACCGTATAATGACTACTGGAAGTGCCAGTGCCGCAAGGACACAAAGAATGTTTAAAATCTGCTGATATACAGGAGCTGCGGTAATCGTTGAGGCAAATGTAATGAGTCTTGAAAGAGTACCGTAATCCCCGGAGAAAACAAACGCATCAATCAGGCTTATAAACAGGATTGACGGCATAATAATTGCAAAGACAGTCTGAACGCGCTTATTGAAAAGAAAATAAATACAGCACATCCAGAAAACAAGAAGTCCCAGCATCTGGACTGTTGAATTATACAAAAAATATAGGGGAGAGCCGAATCCGTCTATGTTTGCAAATTCAACGGCAGAAGAATTTATTACGAACGACGGAATGACAAGTCCTGCAAAAAGACAGAGCGCAAGACACGATGGAATGAACAGTAAAAGCCGTGTCTTAGGACTTTCTGTAAGCGGCTGAAGCACCGTATCCAGAAGATATGATACAAAACGGATTACAAGAGGAGCAAGCAGCAGCAGAGATACAGCAACTGCAAGCAGAAGCCTTTTGTGCATAAATCCGTGATGTACAAAAAGAAGGTATGCATCAAGCCCTGCAACGGCAGCAACAAGAAGAATGTACAGGACTTTTTTAGGATTTTTTATTTTATAGAAGATATTTTTTACAAGTGAAAAGACATTGTTCATTGTCCAGTATAATACAAGTCCTGACGGAGAAGCATACAGAATGACAAGGAATACAAGCGCCATTCCGTAAATCTGTATTTTGTCTTTTGCCTTAAACCCTTTTGTATATATTGCGCCGGCAATGATGTTAATTACCGTCATCGCAATCGGAAGAACGTTTATCGGAAACGAGCCGATTGAAAAAAGCGCATCCTGCTGCCCCATATCGCGTATGAACCAGAATCCTTTTCCCTGCAAAATCGGCAGATGGGAAAGAAAACTGTAGGCAGCAATGAAAAACGGAATCTGAATTAAAAGACCGAATGACGAGCGCATTGCCATAATCGGACTGTAATGATTCTGCCGGTAGAATGTAGAAAGAATCATATACTGTTCGTCGCCCTTAAATGCCGTCTTTATGCGCCTGATACCGGGGTCAAGTTTTTTTTCTATATCACGCTGTACCTGCTGCCAGTGTTCCGCAACAATATAGAGCGGCAGACACAGTATGGAAACTGCAAGGCTTACGCCGATGACGGAAACACCTGCGTTTTTAAAGACATTTTGAAAAAGCATGAACGCAAATTCAATAATCTGAATCAGCGGGTAGATTATCAACGTATATAAAAAATAGAGCATAATGTAATATTCTACCTTTTATGGATTAGAAAATCAACATATCTAGAAGAAAGGCTTGCTTTTCTGTTTTTTACAGCTCCTGAAGGGCAGAATCCATCCATTTCCAGCGTTCGTTCTGCCAGTCTATAAGGTATTTTACTTCACCTTCATAAGAGCCTGGAAGGAACGGCTGCGGCCATGTTTTTACGTCAAGAAGCTTCCACGCCTTGAAATTCCATTCCTGTGCCTGATTAAGATATTCTGCACGCGCCGGAATGTAAGTATTTATCTGCTCCAAAAGCATCATTTTCGTTTCGTTCCAGCGGTTTTTAATTATTGTCCGGAATTCCTGAGATTTCATCATTTTTGAAATCCACGAAGCATCTGCAATCCAGAAACCGTCTGTCTTTTCACAGCCGTCATAGTTTATGTTTCCGCTTGCAATGTCAAAATCCCATATTGGTCCAAAGTGGAATTTACGGTCAGCAGGATTGTAGAACAAATACACCGACATCTGCATTTTTGCATCGTGATTTTTAGTTACTTCGTTTATGATATACCAGTCTGCTACGGACGCTGCATCAAGCTGTTCTGACCAGACGCTGAAATCTTCCGTATAGATTGCGTCTTCCAGTTCCTGAACCTGCCTGCGGATAGGCGCATAATCATTTTTATAAAACGTATCGTCTGCATCGCACACAACAAATGCAAGTTCCTCCTTTTCCGTAAGGAACGCCTCAGGATTTTTCTTTCTGTCTTTTTCTACGATGTAGCCGCCGGCAGGAAGGGAAAGCCGTTCCGGACTAAGTTTGATTTTTTCTGTAAGCTGGTACACGCCAAGAAATTTTCCGTTCATTACGACTTCAATCTGTCGGAACTGCGGCGTATACGCAAGGTTGTCGTATATTGTTCCCAGCGAAAGTGCAAAGTCGTTGCGCAGAAGAGACTTGTCGTTATAAGGGTTTAAAAGTACCCAGCGTTTGTCACTTCCCATTCCAAGGAGCGAAACGGCTTTTTCAAGCTTAAGGCTGTACGATTTTTTAGGACGTTCCCAGGTGGTGTTTCCGCGTCCTTTTATTTTTGTTTTTCCGCTGGAAACTACTGTTTCGCCGTTGCACAGTTTGTAGGAAGCGTCTGCCCAATATTCCTTTGAAAGAACCATTTTTCCTGTATCTGTGTTGATGTACAGGCGCGGAATGCCGTTGTCTTTTGGGAAAGATTTCAGGTTTCTGAATGTAAAATGTTCGCGGTATTCAACGTATGCGCGCTGTCCTGCCGGGAATGCGGCAATCACTATAAAAATTACCGCAAATGATACCAATGCTATCTGTAATTTTTTTTTCACTGTTTTTCCTTTTTGCACTATGCACCTCTAAAGCGGCATAAGTTCCGCAGTTTCTTCGTGCTTTCCAAGAATGATGTTCAGGTTTCCGTTTTTAACGCGGAGCGCATCTATAAACGCCTTTTCGTCAATTCCTTCCTTTGGAATTACGTCGTAGGTAATCTGATACAGCGTTCCCATATTCGTAGTGCGGATGCTACTGATAGTGTATTTGTCAAGATATTCGTTGAATAAATCCGTAAATGCGTCCTTGAAGTTCAAGTCTTCCGGAACTGTTATTTTAAGGATTTCGGATGCATTCTTGTTTTTTGCGTAGTTCAGTTTCTGAAGAAGTGTGAATGACAGCGCAACGACTGCCGTAAGTGCAAAGGCGATTGCGTAGCAGTCCATTCCGATTGCAAGTCCGACTACCATAGCAAAGAATACGTATGCGATGTCGCGGGAATCACCCGGAACGCTTCTGAAGCGTACAAGCGCGAATACGCCGCCTAAAGAAATCGCCTTTGCAAGGTCGCTTCCGATAAGGGTGATTACTACGCTTACGATAGCCGGCAGGATTATGACCGTCATCGCAAAATTTGAAGAATATTTCTGACGTTTGTCACTGTGAATGTATGAAAGGCTTATAAATCCTCCTGCAATAAGCGCTGCAAACATCCGTATGACAGTCCGTATAAGAGAAAGTTCCGGTAAAGACGTAAAAATAGTATCAAGCATATTTGTGTTCCTTATAGAATTTTTTGTATTCCTCTCCGTATTTTGAAAATGACGTATTGTAAATTTTGTTTTCCGACAAAAGATGACAGAACCATATAGGAAATGCGCCGGCTGCTTTTGCTTCCATCAGGTAAGTGCCGGGAGGAAGCAGCTGTTCGCCATACATTCCGTTTTCAAGACGCAAGTCGTCACGGCGCGTCTGAATGTTCGTGTCAATTGTCATTCGGAAGTCACCGTTGTCCTTTGCAAAAAAAGCAAGCCTGTCATACGAAATATAGACTTTCGGATATGAGTTAAACAGCTTCATTACATATTCAATTTCACGGAACACCTGACCGTTCAGCTTTGATTCAGACGGTATTGTTCCGTTGTTAAGAAAATTATACGCTTCCTGCAGAATGAACGGAGTACGCCTCTTGTTTACCAGCCCCTTGAATTTCTTTTTTATTTCAAGATAGACAATATCGTCCAAAGCAGGCGTACCGTACGCACGAAGGCGCAGCTTTTCCTTAAAGACCGGTTTTTCTATTGACCGACGGATAAAGTAATCTTCATTGCTGTCCAGATAAAGATTACTGATAGAGTAAAACGTATTATTTTTATTGTATTTGTCTGAAGTCATATACTCCGGAACGGCAGACAGTATATTTTCATATTGCGTCTTGTTCAGAAGATACTTAACTTCATAACGGTTAAATACCTCAATCGCCATAGGAACTCCTGAAAAAATCTAACAATAAATTGTTTAATTTTGGAATATCTATTATTTGTCTAAATAATATAATGACCGCACCCCCCAGTGTCAATAGAATTTGAAAAATAAAATGTAGAATTTTGGAAACTGTTTGCGAAGCATACTATCGTATGTAAAGTCTTGCATTGTTTCTGTGCTTATAAGTAAGACACTCAGTATTTGGAAATCTGTTACCGGAATTGAAAAAAATCTGCCTTGAATGTGCGCTGCCGCCTGCAATGTACATTTTTTTTTTGTTGTGGTATTCTTTTTTTATGGCAGATATTTCATTAGAAAACAAGACTGTTCTTGTAACTGGTGCAGCCGGCTTTATCGGAAGTTTTCTTTCAAAGCGGCTTATGGAAACGTATAAGGGAATCACCGTCATAGGAATAGATTCAATCACTGATTATTACGATACGTCTCTTAAGGATGAACGTCTTTCAATGCTGAACTCTTGCGGCGGAAAATTTACCTTTATTAAGGGGGACATTGCGGACAAAGAAACGCTTGTTTCTTTGTTTGAAAAGTATAATCCCGATATTGTAGTAAATCTTGCCGCTCAGGCAGGAGTCCGCTATTCAATAGACAATCCTGATGCTTACATAAAATCTAATATGATTGGTTTTTACAACATTCTTGAATGTTGCCGCCATCATCCTGTGGAACACCTTGTGTTTGCATCGTCTTCAAGCGTTTACGGAACGAATAAAAAAGTACCGTATTCTACGGACGATAAAGTAGATAATCCTGTTTCACTGTATGCCGCTACAAAGAAAAGCAACGAACTTTTTGCGCATGCATACTGCAAGCTGTACGGCATTGCTGCAACCGGTCTCAGGTTCTTTACTGTATACGGTCCTATGGGACGTCCTGATATGGCGTATTTCAAGTTTACAAATAAACTTGTAAAGGGCGAACCTATTCAGATTTACAATAACGGCGATATGTACCGGGATTTTACATATATAGACGATATTGTAACTGGAATTACAGCCATAATGCAGAAAACTCCTGAAAAAACGGAAGACGGAGCGGCATATAAAATCTATAATATCGGTAACAACAAGCCGGAAAGCCTTATGTATTTTGTAGAAACGCTTGAAAAATGCCTTATGAACGAAGGAATAATTTCTGCACCTGGAAAAAAGGAACTTCTTCCGATGCAGCCAGGCGACGTATACCAGACATTTGCGGATGTATCAGACTTGCAGCGCGATTTTGGCTTTAAGCCGTCAACTGCGCTTGAAACAGGTCTTTCAAGTTTTGCACGCTGGTATAAAACGTACTACAAGAAATAACGTTTTTTCTGCCCGGAAAGTTTTCATTTCCGACGTATTTTTTTTCCGAGTGAGCGGAAAAATGCCATAATGTTTTCCATTAAGTTGAACAGGGCAGGGAGCTTTGATTTTATGTCAGCAAGGGTGAACGTAAGCGGCGACTGCATAATGCTTACAATCCGCGAGTCATTTATGATATGAACCTTGTTGAACTGAAATTTCGGTTCGCGTATCATCTGCATAATCTCATCAGGGATAGTGCCGCTTTCCTTAATCCTGTTCTGAAGGGACTTGTCTGCAAGTTTGTAGTACGGAACATAGTTTTTTCCGCTGAATTCCGATGAATAGTAGTGGATGATTTTTGCATCCTTAAGGAAAGCAAGACCGCCATGACTTGGCTGGCAGTTCCATTCGCCTGAAAGAAGCTGCATTTTAAGACCTGTCTGCCAGTTTGCTTCGTTTAGCGCAGACTGGTCATGCAGGTCGTGTTTCTGATACGCAGAAAATTTCCACGCTTCATTCCATTTCTTAAACAGTTCCCTGGAACATGCGCAGTTCCGCGCAAAAATAATGCCGCCGTTTATATTGCATCCGGCCTTTTCCGTTCCGTGAAATCCCAGTGCCTTGTCTCGCTGCAGAAAATATTTTTTGTGGATGTGATCGTCTAGCATAACATGACCGTCAAGCACGCCTGCCGTTTCATAAGGGCAGTTTTCTATAGGACTAAGGTCTCCTGCAATAATCGTGTCGCAGTCAATATACAGAAAATCATCGTTTACATAGTCAGGAATTGAGGTCTTTATAAGCCGGGATCGTTCCGCATTCCCGATAGACTCATCAAAATCTATTACAATGATTTGCGACGCTGTTTTTCCAAGTTCAGTGCGTTTCTGCTCTTCCGTAAAAGATGCCGCAGTCCTGTTATCCGTAAGGATAATGACGTCGGCATCTGGCATATAAAGGCGCAGCGATGCTACAGACATAAGGCACTGCTCATAATAAAGGTCGTTTGGTGTTGAAGTAAGGACGTATACGTATTTCATAGCTATCTTCCAGTCAGAGGGTGGGTACGCACTTTTGCTGAAAAATCTCCTTTTTTATAATTTTCTTTTACAAAAAAGTATATCATAAAAAAATGTAAACAAAAATAGCTATATAACATCTGTGTTGTTTTTTATGAGGCAGGAAGTTTAATTGAATTAAAAGAAAGAACGTTACCTAACCGTAAACCGTGATATAGCGTTCTTTCTTATAAGGTCTAATTGTATCCGGCGTAATGATGCAGCCAGTCAAACAAATCAAGTTTGAACATAAGTTACAGAGTCTGTTATTCTTTTATCCAGCGTGACCAGTTTTTTGACTCAAAAATATTATCTTTTACCATAAACCAATGGTCATCTGCAACTTTAAACTGCGTATTAGTTCTGATTCTCGTGCTTTCTGCAGGCGCAGAAGCCAGTTTTACAAACTCAGCCTTATTTTCAACATTAAATTTATTTCCGGTAAATGGATTTTTAGCATTAGAAATAATATCTTTTGTTGCAAGTGCAGGAGTATCTGCGTTGGTCATAAAAGTCATATCTGTTTTTATGGAACCATGGCTAGAAAAGTCTTTTACCATAAGGGTTGCTGTAAAATTATCTTTTAAAATAGGAATATCTGGAGTCTGCTCAAAAAGACCTGTATTAAAACTTGTTCCATGATCAGAAACAATAATTATACGTGTATTGTCATACATATCATTAACTTTTAGATAATTTATGAAATTTGCAAACCGCATAAGAATTCCTGCCATAGAATGGTATTGTTTGTTATTTGATAGATACCCCCCCCCGTAATCAGAAACGTTTTCAACAGGAATATACTCTGGCGCCTGAAGGAATATAGGCTCGTGAGTTGCCTCATTGTCAAGCAGCAGAAAAGAATTTTTATCCGCAGAAAAATCAACAAGTTCCGGTAAGAAATCAATTTCTGAATAGTTGTCTATAAACTGCGTATTGTTTTCAAATCCATCAGAGGAAAGCCAGTATTCTTTATGATAAACAACCTGCCGGAGAACAGGGGAAACCATCTTGAAAAAACTGAACCATATAAAATTTCGTTTTATCTGTATGCTTTTTACAGGATATTTTTTCATATTATTTCTTTTGTACCATACATCAGAATATACGCCGTGCGTAACAACACGGTCTACAAAAGGATAATCCTTATACATCTGCTCAACAGGCTGCTCAAGATAATTTTCATACGGCATATCTGCTACAACCGTATTCCATCCGTTTTCGTGAAATACAACAGGCATTGAAAGAATTGCCTCATTGTGTTTTTGCTGAAGAGTCTTATCTGTACGCTGATTTATTTCAAACGGCGTATAGTCATATCCGCCGAATATTCCCGGAGTTCCAAGCATTGTATATACGGCAAATGAAGTGCAGTTAGGATAGAACGTAAAGCCGTCATATTTTTCCTTGAAATCAGGGTTTTGTTCAAAAAATACCGGTATAAATTGGGAAAAACATCTGTCCTGCATAAGAATGACTACATTTTTTCCTGTTTTTGAAAGATGAAATACAGGTTCAATGTCGTCTTTAATTTCAGGCGCATCCATTCTTGAATAGGCAGACTGAATGCAGGCCGTGTTTTTTACTGCAATTGCAGAAAGTGCAATCAGCAGGACTGCTGAAACAGACTGCATAATCCGAATGTTTTTGTTCATCAGCAGAACAACAAATACAATCAGGGCTGCTATACAGGCAGCATTAAGCAGCAGTTCTGTCAATGAAATTGAAAATTTCTGTGGCTGCATAAAAATCAGGTGAGGTGTAATCGGACCGTAGTTACCTGAAAAAGCAAAGCAGTTAAGAACGGCGATAAAAGCTGTACATGCAAACAGCAAAGTTATTCCCTTTCTTGTTTTCCAAGAAAATAAAGCATAAAAACAGCCTGGCCATACTATGAAAAATCCAATTGCTTGAAAAACTGTAACGGCAAGAAAAACAAACGGGGATTTGTAGCCGTCAACGTAGCAGTACTGTTCCGGTTCTGATTCCATCAGCGTAGATGGAATTACAAGTCCTGCAAGAACTGCGAGAGAAACTGCAGAAAGAAGAAAGACTGTAAGCCTGATTTTAGGGTTATCGTTCAGCGGCTTAAAATTATTTGTAATGAATGCATCAAAAAGTTTTATTATTAAAGGTATGAACGGAATGATTAGTGCAAAAATAACAAGGGCAAGGCGGAAAATGGTTTTTGTATCTTTCAGAATAAATGCAGAAAGAACCAAGAGCAGAACGGCGAATGTACAGGCTATACAGTAAAGAACTTTCTTTGGATTTTTTATTTTATAGAAAATATTTTTTATAAGCGAAAGAATATTGTTCATCGTCCAATAGACTACAAGACCTGCCGGAGAATTATACAGCAGAATAAGAAATACCGCCGCACAGGTATAAATCTGGATTTTTTCTGCGACAGGATGTCCTTTTGAATAGACGGCTCCGGCAACGCAGTTAATTATCGTCATTGCTATCGGCAGAATATTTATTGCAAAAGAACCGATACGGAACGTTGCATCTGGTGCGCCGAAATTCTTTATGAATAGAAATGAATAATCTTTCAGAGGTTCAAGATTTGAAAGGAAATTGTATGCTGCAATAAAGAACGGAATTTGAATGAGAAGGCTGAATGAAGAACGCAGTGCCATAATCGGATGATATTTATTTTCCCTGTAGAACGTTGAAAGCAGCATATACTGCTCGTCGCCTTTGAATGTATTTTTTATGCGTTCAACCCCAGGTTTAAGTTTTTTTTGTATCTGTCGTTCGGTTTCCTGCCATTTTTCCGCAACCATATAGAGCGGAAGGGTGAACAAAGTAACTACAAAACTAAGACCTATTACAGCGATGCCCTGATTACCAGTAACCTCAAAAAAAAGTTCATAGAAAAATTCCGTAAGCTGAATCAACGGCATTATTATTATTTGATAAAGAATCGTAAGCATGATTGATAGTATAGCGAATAATTATCTTGGATTCAATTAAAAATACCGTACGTATAAAAAACTGTTTTTAATGCACAATATGCCTATCCGTTTTTCAGATTAAAGAGAAGTTTATAAAGACCTGTTTTTGCCATGATAAGCTTTACGAGGTTTATGGGATTCGGTTTTGCTTTATAAATATAACTCATTTCAAAAACTGGATTTTTTTTGCACCTGCATGTAAAGGAAGACATTTTCTTAAAAAAACTTTCCGTAATTTCAGGGTCAGAAAGAATGTCATTTTTGTGTTTTTCAAAAAGCATTTCCATTCCCTTAACACCTTTTTGAGGGTTCTTTGTTATGGAATCTTGTTGCTGAAATGTTTCTACAAGAATTTCATTCTGAAAGCATAAACTGTATTTTTTACTTAGTTTCAGACATTCATCCCAATCCTGGAAACGCGGCATTGATGAATCAAATAAATTGTTTTTAAAGCATTCTTCCTTTCCAAAAATCAGCTGAGTGCTTGTACAGTTGTATTTTAGAAGCTCATTGAAACTGATTTTTTTTCCGTTAAGTTTTGCTGAATCTGGAAAAACATACATTTTCTTTTCTGTAACTTCCTCAAAAACATTCATTGAACAAACCGTAATGTCACAATTGTTTTCCAAAAGAAAGGAAAGCTGCTTTTCAAGTTTTTCAGGCAGCCATTTGTCATCGCTGTCATTGAATGCTATGTATTTTCCTGATGCTTTTTCAATCCCAAGATTTCTTGCAGTGCATGCACCGCTGTTTTTTTCAAGACGGTAAAATTTAACCCTTGAATCTTGAATGCCGGCAATTATTTTTTCCGTATCGTCCGTAGAACAGTCATCTACAACGATAAGCTCTATGTTTTTATACGTTTGATTTAAAACTGAATTTACGGATTGTAAAATAGTATTTGCCCTGTTATATGTTGGAATAACTACTGATATTAGAGGTTCTTTTTGCATAATTTTTTACCATAAACCTGAAATTTTCTGTAAAATCTCGCTATATTATATCACAAAAACAGAACTCGTGCCATTATAGAAACTTTGAATTCATAGGCTATTTCTCTAGAAAACAGGAATAGAAAGTTTTTTGTCCGTTGTTTTCTATTTTATAGTTGCGTTTCCAGTTCAGTTTGAAAAAAACTGAAGTGTTCAGTATAGATTCATATTTTTCTTTTGAATAGGTATCACTGAAATGCAAGTCCAGTTCTTTTATTCCTTCATTATTAAACGGAATGGAATCAACCAGCTGTTTAAAAGATGGAATATTCTTATACCCGCAAAGCATAGTGTAATCGATAAAAAAATAATCGGCTAATCTGGCATATTTTTTCCAATATTCAAAGAATATGTCACGGCAAAAACTGTGTATTATAGAGTTCTTTCTTGCTCCCTGACAGAATCCTGTCCACCGTCCCCTGGCAATTTTACTTGAGGAGTTTTTATAGTGGATTGAAAAATAGGGCAGGGTGAAACAGTAATCTGGAATTGTTCGGGAAACAAAAATAGTAGCATCAAGCCAAAGTCCTCCATGTTCTGCAAGAAGAACCATTCTTAGAATATCCGAAAAATGCGTAAGCGAGATATTGCCGTCAGAAACTTTTTTGATTATGTATTCTGGAATATCTGCGTAAGACTGCCAGTTATCCTTGGTAAGTAAAATTACAGGATGAGTTCCGGCATTTTTTCTTACGCTGTCGATGCATTTTTTCACAAGGACAGGCGCATTTTCATAGCCCTGCCACCAGAATATCCAGATATTTGAATCATCTGTTTTTGATTTTTCAGGCATTTTTGCCATCTCTGTCACGGCTGGAGAAACAGGTGCTTTATTGTATTTTTCTATTATGCCTCTAAATTCTTTTTCGATGAAATTTACGATTACAGAATTTGCGTCTATATTCTTAAAATATCTTGAGAGTCTGTTCAGGATTTTTTTTGTGAATATCAGGAAAAATATTTTCATATCCGTATAAAGCCAGGTTTTGCCTGTTCGCACCTTGCGGATATGAAATGTTATCTGCCTAAAAAAGTTTTAAAGCAATTCCTATCCGCAGAAAAATCCTTTTAATCAGCGGCTGCTGTAAAGAATTGCGGATTGGTATACCTTTGTACCCCCCCCCTTGTGATATTATTTTACTGTCAAGCAGGCATTCGTTTTTGTCTGCCAATAGTTCTTTATAACTTGTTTCCTTTACGTGCCTGAAGCAGATTCCGTCCTTCTTGTTTGAAAGTGAATTTCTCAAATCAAGTCGTGCCTGCATCTGTTTTGGAGAGCGGAACTGATAGTGTTTTACAAGTATATATTCTTGCGAAAGCAGACCTGCATATTTTGGATAGTGCGAGGTTGTTTCAAAGTTCCACTTCAATGACTTTCTGTAACGGAAAAATCTTGGCTCGCTCCAGCAGGTGTTTTTTAAATATTTGATATGTTCCCTGTCTTTTTCAAAATCACCTGAAAAATCATATTCCTGTAAATCTTCGGCTGTTATAACATAATCAAGTGATTTTTTTGCGACTAACGAATATTTTCTAGGTATTTTTTCAAGAAACTCTTTTGGATTGTCATAGTAAAATTCATCTGCGTCAAGTTTAAAGCACCACCAGTCACCGTCGGAAGCTTCGTGCCTGAATTCATTGAATACATCTGCCCTCAAGCCGTTTGAATATGGCCTGAAGTCCTGTTTCCATGGAACGACAATGTCGTTTTTTAGCGATTGTACGATTTCCCATGTTCCGTCTGTGCTGCCGTTGTCCATAATAAAAATACGGTCAGCCCATTTTTCGGCATCCTTGATTACGCTTTCTACGATGTCTGCTTCATTTTTTACAAGCATGATGGCAAATATTTTCATAGTTTTATATTTATTTAATAAAGTATTAAAATGCTCCCTTTAATATAGCTATATGTTTATAAAGACCTGTTTTTGCTGCTATAAGTCTAATATAGTTTGATACTTAAGGTACTTTTTTGTATATTAATTCCATTTCTTGAACAGGATTTTTTCCTGCGTTGCATATAAAAGCAGCTTTTTTTTTGAAAAAACTACTTAGGATATTGTCATTTATAAAAATTTTCTCTTTATGTTTTTCAAATATCATTTCCATAGCTGTAATTCCTTTTTCTGGATATGTTTGCTGCAGAACACTATTAATTGTATTATCTGCAATAAAGTCACGGTTGTAAGAGGGGATTATTACAGATATTAATGGGTGGTTACTCATAAAACAACTCCATTTTCTATTTTTTCTATCTCCATTCTGAAATGGTTATTTTCTTTTATAAAAAAAGTATATCATAAAAAAGTGTAAAATAACATAGTTATATAACATCTATGTTGTTTTTATGAGTCAGGAAGTTTAATTGAATTAAAAAGAAAGAACGCTACCTAACCGTAAACTGTGAGATAGCGTTCTTTCTTATAAGGTATACTTGTAGCTGCGTAATGATGCAGCCATTCAAACAAAACAAGTTTGAATAGAAGTTACAGAATCTGTTATTCTTCTTTTCAGCGTGACCAGTTTTTTGACTCAAAGATATTATCTTTTACCATAAACCATCACCCCTGAACGTTTTTTTTATGCGCTCAACGCCGGGGTTGAGTTTTTTCTGTATCTGGCGCTCTGTTTCCTGCCATTTTTCCGCAACCATATAGAGCGGAAGTGTGAACAGAGTAACAACAAAACTAAGACCTATAACAGCAATGCCTTGATTGCCTGTAATTTCAAAAAACAGTTCGTAAAAAAATTCCGTAAGCTGAATCAACGGCATTATTATTATTTGATAAAGAAACGTAAGCATAATTCGTTAGTATATCGAATTATTTTTTATGGTTTAATTCGACGGCAAAAATTGTCAAAAATTTTTTATTTACTATTTAGTTTCTAGAAAACAGATAAAAAAGAATGCAATTAATAACCTACCTACTATCGAATTCTGTTTTTCGAAAATAAAAACCGGCTTATACAGAGTGTGTAAACAGCTCATCATACAGCACTTAGTGGTACGGTTTATACAGAGGAAATATGCAGGGTTGTTAGAGTACTTGAGAAAAAATTTCATTTTTTTCTGCCATTTTTGCCTTTTTTTCAAAATAAAAACGATTTAAAGGTGTATGGAAAAAGCAGAAATGACAGAAAACGACACAGAAAAATGCGGAACATCATGCAGAAAGAATGATTCGCAGACTGAGCATACGCCGAAAGGCACAGCGGAAACGTTGGTGAGAACTGAAATGTGTCTGGATTCACATAGAAACACTGGATATACCGACGGAAAACCGCCGTATTCCTCTCCCGGTTCGTACAACCGCCAGTACCAGGACAGGCTTTTCAAGGCGATTTTCGGGCGCGAAGAACACAAGCACTGGCTTCTGTCGCTCTATAATGCGCTGAACGGCTCGTCCTACACAGACCCGTCCGCAATCGAAATCAACACGATTGAGGGCATAATCTACGTAACGATGAAAAACGACATTTCGTTCCTCATCGACTCGCAGCTGAACCTGTATGAGCAGCAGTCCTCCTACAACCCAAATATGCCGCTAAGAGGGCTGATGTATTTTGCAGAACTTTATCAGAAGCACTTACCCGGCAGGACAAAGACCTGTTTACGACTGCTATAGTAAAAATTCCGACTCCTAACTTCGTCGTCTTTTACAACGGAAGCCGTGAACTGCCCGACGTAACGAAGCTCCGCCTGAGCGATGCGTTTGAAGTTCCTGAGGAAAACGGCGACTTTGAATGGACGGCGACTATGCTGAACATCAATTCCGGACACAACAAAACACTTTTCCAAAAGTGCAAACCGTTGTATCATTATTCGTGTTATGTTGACCGGGTAAAAAGTAACGTCCGGTCAGGAATGACAAAAGAAAAAGCCATAAGCGAAGCGGTAAGCTTTGCAATCCGGAATGATTTTCTGGACGGCTACTTTAAGCTGCAGAAAGCGGAGGTTTTGAATATGAGTTTAACAGAATTTGACCAGGAAGCTTACGACCGCCACCGGTTCAATGAGGGAAAAGAGGTGGGAATTGCAGAAGGAGAGCGAAAAAATGCCCTGCAGAATGCGCGGAATCTTCTTTGCATGAAACTGGGGTCTGTTGAGCAGATTGCACAGGCAACGCAGCTTTCTGTTGACGAAGTGCTTCAGCTGCAGGAAGAACTGGCTGTCTGAGTTTGCGCAGACAGGTAAATATGATGCAAATGAAAACTGCAATTCAATTGACAACTATAAAGTATCTGTAATGGCAAAACGGATACTTTACAGAATGACACAGATATAATTTGTTCTATATTATTAGAAAATATTTTTTGTAACAGTTTCGTATTTGCATTTCTTTTTGCATATTGATAAAAAATTATTATATACGCTGATTGTTACAAAAATAATAAAGCAAAAGACAGAAACTATTACTCCGAGAATAAAAGAATTATTTTTATAAGTCAGTTCAATCAGATGAGTGCCTTCTGGTACTGTTAATTCCATAAATGCCGTTTTAGCAAGTCTTATATCGGTTTTTTTGTTGTCAATTTTTGCATTCCAGTATTTTGAGTAAGGGATAGAAAGAAAGATTGTACAATCTTTTTCAGGGCTGATTTCCGCTGTAAGTTTATTTGTGCTTGTTTTTACATTTTTAAGATGTTCTCCACTCTCAGAAAAGCCGAAATACTGGAAGTTTTTGTTTTCAAAAATTTTATATCCGATATAATTTTTCCCTGTGTCTATAAAAGATTGAGGAATATCAGCTGTCTTTTCTGCAGGAACAATATAATACTTCACATTAAGAAGAGAAAAAAGATATTCGTTGTTCTCAAGACCAAAAGAACTTAGTAAATTATTTTTCAGATTATAATCCCTATAAAATTCATATAGCAACCCGTTGTTGATTGACCAATAATATGTCGTTCCTTTTATACCTGATACGGCAGGAGCATTAGGACTTTTCAAGCAGGCGGTTTCTACCCTGCAAAATTCTGAATCTTCAATCGGAAAATTAGTCGTGTATTCTCTTTGCAATTCAACGTATTCATCAGTTGAAATTCCTTTTGACAAATAATCAAGTCCTCTTGGTGAGTACCTGAAATTTGCCTGAAAAATTACAGAAATGAGAATGAGTATAAAATATGGAATTTTAACAGAACATCGGAATATATATACCGCACTAAGAATTAAAATTGTAACAAAAAGTACCGTATATGAAAGCAAGAACTGTTCTCTGACATCTGAAATGAATATTGAAAGTGCAAAAACAAAGCAGCATAGTAAGATGCATGCAATCATAATGCTCCTGATTTCTTTCCATGTATATTTTATTGCAGACGGAAGAACATAACTTACACCAATTGCAATGGAAAAACTGAATGCAAATCCCCATCTGTTTGAAGGGTAGGAAAAACCATTGAAAATGCAGCCAAAAACAGGAAGTAAATAAAAAATCAGTCCGATTGTAATAGAAAGCTTCAACTGTCTGGAAATTTTATCTTTCATTCTAAAAAGACAGATTGTCAAAGGCAGTGCAGGTGCTGCATACCCGAATGTTGAATAAGACCCGAATGTTGATGGTGCGACGAATCCTAAAAACATTTTTATGTAGTAATTTGGTCTATATAAAAATGTCAGAGGTTTTTCCTCTTCTGAACGTCCGCACAGGAAAAATCCTGAAACATTTGGGAAAAATAAAAAGGCTGCCATACAGACACCAAGTACATATCCTGCCAATGCTAAAAGTATATATCTCCAGATGTTTTTATATTTATTTTTTGGAAAAACAAAAAAGAATCTTATAAGTGCATATACGAAAACTATTATGCTCAGCATATAAAAAAAGTAGAAATTGCTGGCGGTAGAAACAAAGACAAAAAAAGCGAAAAAGAGAATCCTCTTTTCTCTAAAAATTTTATCAATTCCAATAAAAAGCAGAGGAAGCCAGATCATTGGATTTACAAAATATGGATGTCTTGGAGCGCAGAAAAAAGAAAATCCGCAGAAAATATATACAAAAGCACCGCATAGAGAAGCTTGCCGGTCAAATTTATGGTATCTACAATATGCTAAAAATGCAATACCAATGCAATATAACCTTAGAAATATATTTACATTATATAAAATATGCATATTTTTTGTACTGAAAAAGACAGACAGGAAAGAAAATGGGTCTCCAATAACATAATAATGGAGAGTCTGTATTATGTCGGCTCCAAAGCCAAGATTAAAATCCCACTGTTGAACTTCAAATTTACCTTCAATAAAAAAAGAATGAAATAGAGAACGAAGATACTCGCCGTAATAGGAAAGTGCTGCGATATGCTGTACCCTTCCGTCATAGGTTGTGAAAAAAGTTTTGTCAAGAACAAAATATAAGACAAAGCAGGCGACTGCAATTACAGTAAAAATTGCTGTATAGAATGCAAAAAACAAAAAATCTCTGTACTTTTTAGCCTTTAAGTTATTCATTACACTATCTCCATTTTTTGTAATGTAGAATATTCAATCATTCTGTTCTCAGACAGGTGAAAATCATTAAAACCTGTTTTAGTAAATTCGTCTGTCAGTTCATTTTCGAGCATTGTTCCAGGGTGAAACAGCAGTTCTACAGTTCTATTTTTTTTCTCTGCCTTTTTTTGAAAGACAGGAAGTACATTTTTTATTCTGAAATCCATTTGTCCGCTGTAATAGACACCGCACAGATAGTTTATTTTCTGTCCTCGTGATTGTATGTATTTTGTAATTCTGCGGGAAAAAAAATTCAGAATAAAACATTTTAAAACGTTCACAGAAAATAAACTTTTTCCATGATAAAAAGAAATCGGATCGAACGTATTTCTGATGTATGTTACAGCATAACCTCTTGACTCCAGTTCATATACCGTTTCTTTTAATGCCTCGAATACAACAGGAATCATATGTGGATGCTGATGGCTGTCAAGACGTATTGATTTGCATTCGCATATTCCAGCTGTAACGCATTTTTGTATCTGGGCAATCATTTCTACTTTTAGCTGCTCTTTTATTTTTGCTCTAAAAAAAGGTATATAATTCCAGAGAATCAGTTTTCCCCATGAAACCGAGAACAGTCCGTTTGAATCAACCAAATCTGGAATTGAACTTATTTCTGCACATGGATGACCTTCCATAAAATTAAGATGAACAGATACCAGAATGTTTTTTGTACTTTTTTCTTGAACGGCTTTAAATTTGCGTACTGCACTTTCAAAAATACGAAGATTCGGAATAATGCTGATACTGTCTAAAAATCCGTTTTCGCATAGTGTAAGTATATTGTTATCTGAATTTTCACTTAATGCATAGTCATCTGCATGTGTATCTATGATTCTATTCAATTTTTTCTCCGATGATGTATTGAGGTCTGCCTTTCACTTCATCATAAATTTGAGCAATATACACACCGATAATACCAAGGCTGACCATAATGCCGCCGAAACCAAGCAAAATGATTCCGAGTAGCGTTGGAAATCCATCTGCCGCTTTTCCGGTAAAAAAAGAAATAATTGCATCAACAGCAACAATAAATCCTATAAAAACAAATATGCAGCCGATTACTGTAACAATATGCAGCGGAGCATAACTGAAACAGATTACGTTTTTTACAGCATACTTTATAAGAGCTTTCGTAGACCACTTTGACGTTCCGTTGACACGTTCTGCAACTTCATAATAGACAGTTGTCTTTTTGAAACCGCACCAAAATGAAAGCGCGCGGAAGAATGTATTTCGTTCCTTTAGATTTGCAAGCTCTGTTATAACTTTTTTGTCAAGCAGCTTATAATCGCTTGAGTTTCTCATGTCCAAACCGACAGAGCGACTGATGAGATTATAAAAAATCTTAGTAAACGCCTTATGGAACAAAGACTCTTTTCCCCTTTCAGTTTTTATTCCTTCGACGACTTCAAAGCCTTCTTTCCATTTTTTATACATTTCAATTATAGTTGCAGGAGGATGCTGTAAATCTGCGTCAAGAAGTACTGCACAATTTCCAGTAACATTTCTGATTCCTGCAAACAGTGCTGCTTCTTTTCCGAAATTTCGTGAAAAAGAAACGCATTTTACGCGATTATCTTTTTCATGCAGTGCTTTTATTTTTTGCAGTGTATTGTCTTTTGAGCCGTCGTTTACAAACATAAGCTCAAAGTCAGTTTCATTTGATGTATTTTTGAAAACATCAAGAACAGCATTGTAAAAAGGCTCAATATTTGCTTCTTCATTAAAGCAGGGGACAATCAAAGATATTCTATCCATAATCTACATTTGCTCCGTTTGTTTATCATTGATTTGAGGCTGGCTCTGTTTTTTTTCTTTAAAAATCACAAAGAAACTCAATAAAAAATTAAAGGCACTTAGAATAATTTCAACAATGATTTTGGCAAGAATCTCATTCATCTTGAGAAAGTCGATGAATACAGTCATAAGAACGACATCAAGAAGTCCAGAAAGCATTCGCGATCCGTAAAAATAAACTAATTCGCGGAATACCGCCCTGACGGTTGTGTTATTACTGCGAAAGACATATTTTTTGTTTGTCAGAAAAGCAAACAGGACGCAAAAGAACCATGAAAGAATCGTTGAAACCTGAACGGGAATATGAATTTTTCTGAAGCAATAGTAAAGTACTATGTTAAGAGCCGTCGTAATCACTCCCCAGAAAGTAAATGCAACAATTTTTCTTAAAGTTTCTTTTTGAAACAACATATCACAAAGTATATCATAATTTATCGGTTTATCAAATAGCCTTTATTTCGAGTTTTTATGTTTTCCGTCATTCAGAACTTATTTCGGAATCTGTTTATTATAATAACGTAGATACTGAAATAAATTCAGCGTAACATTCTTCTATTTTCACTATGATAACTGCTGTTTTAAAAGTGTTTTTGAAAACCGACATTTGGGCTAAATAGCTTTTATTTAAACTGACAAAAAAGTTAGTCTTTGATGTGTTTTTATTTTGAATATTTGCTTTGTAACATTACAACAACACAATAAAAAACATATTTCTTTACAGAATGTTTTCTTTTTGATAAAATTGTCTTATGAAGAAGATTGATTTCAATGTTCCCTGTTGTACAAACAATGGACTTTTATATATAGAACAAGCAATTAAGAATCACAAAATTTGTGGTGACGGTGTTTTTACAAAAAAATGCAATGAATGGATGGAAAAGAAATTTAATGCAAAAAAAGTTCTGCTTACAACGAGTGGAACTTCTGCATTAGAAGTGGCGGCTTTGCTTTGTGATGTGAAGCCCGGAGATGAAGTAATTATGCCTAGCTATACATTTTGTTCAACTGCAGATGCATTTGTTCAGCGTGGTTGTAAAATTGTTTTTGTAGATATTCGCCCTGATACAATGAATATTGATGAAAATCTTATTGAAAAGGCAATTACATCAAAAACAAAAGTAATTTGTGTGGTTCATTATGCGGGTGTCTCTTGTGATATGGACACGATTATGGATATTGCACATCGTCATAATCTGAAAGTCGTAGAAGATGCCGCACAAGGAGTGATGTCCTGTTATAAAGGACGAGCACTCGGAACTATAGGTGATTATGGGTGCTACAGTTTTCATGAAACAAAAAATTACAGCATGGGCGAAGGCGGTGCGATTGTCATCAACACAAATATTGATGATATAGAAAAAGCTGAAATTATCCGTGAAAAGGGTACAAACCGCTCAAAATTCTGGCGGGGGCAAATAGATAAATATACATGGGTCGATTATGGTTCAAGTTACCTCCCGAGTGAATTGAATGCAGCATATCTTTGGGCACAACTAGAAGTGGCCGATGATATTAATAATGCGAGATTAAAAATATGGAATATATATTATAGGGGGCTTTCTGGGCTGATGAGGGGGGGGGGTAGAACTACCGAATATTCCAAAAGATTGTATTCATAATGCACATATGTTCTATATAAAATGCAAGGATTTGGAAGAACGAACTGCATTTATTTCTTTTATGAAAGAGAATGGTATAGGCTGTGTATTTCATTATATTCCGTTGCATTCTTCACCTGCCGGTTTGAAGTTTGGAAGTTTTTTTGGAGAAGATACATATACAACTATAGAAAGTGACCGTCTTGTCAGATTGCCTTTATGGTATGGGATAACTCCTGAAGAAGCAGAAATCGTAATAAGCCTTATTAAAAAATTTTATCAGGAAAAATAAATCGATTTTTAGTCTTAGGATTATCAAATGAATCATCTATCAGTTATTTTGAAATCAAAAAATCTCCAACTACGACCGATTACAGAAAGCGACACTGATATGATAGTGTTATGGCGCAATAAAGAAGATGTTAGAAAAAATTTTCTTTATAGAGAAGTTTTTACTTCGAAAATACATCAAACATGGCTAAAAGAGAAAGTTTTTACAGGTAAAGTCGTTCAATTTATTATTGAAATTCCTTCAATAAATGGAGATTTCATTCCTATTGGTTCTGTCTATTTACGAGATATAGATTATGATAACTCATCTGCAGAATTTGGAATATTTATAGGAGATGAATCTGCTCATAGTAAGGGAATCGGTTCTGAATCTGCAAAACTTATTTTAAATTATGGACATACTCAGCTAGGTTTGCACAGAATTTTTTTGCGTCTTATTGCAGATAATGTTGCTGCTTATAAAGCTTATAGAAAAGCAGGATTTATAACTGAAGGCATTTTTAGGGATATGAAAAAAATTGATGGAAAATTTATAGATATTATGTTCATGAGTTCTATAGTCGAATGATTTTTCAATGCTTTTTTTGCAAATGCAGGTTATAAGTTGGAGTATATAAATTTATGGAAAAAAAACTTATTTCTTTTGTTATTCCTTGTTATCGTTCAGAGCATACAATCAGAACTGTTGTGGATGAAATAATTTCTGTGGTACAAACAAAAAAAGATTTTGACTATGAAATTATTCTTGTTAATGACTGTTCTCCAGATAATGTATGGAATGTTATAAAAACAATGTCCATAGAAAATTCAAAAATAAAAGGGGTTTCTCTCTCGCGTAATTTTGGACAACAATCTGCTATTCTGGCAGGATATGCGCAAACGACCGGTGCTTATGTATTTTCGCTTGATGATGACGGACAGGCGCCTATCGAGTCTATTTTTGAACTAATAGCAAAACTTGATGAAGGGTACGATGTTGTATACGCAAAATATTCTGAGGTTAAACAAAATTTGTTTCGCCGGTTCGGCTCTTATATTGCAAGAAAGATGAGTCAGTTTTGCATAGGCATTCCTAAAAATATACGGATAACATCATTTTTTGTTGCAAAACAGTTTATTATAAAAGAAATGTTAAAATATAATCATCCGTATCCGTTTCTTTCTGGACTTGTTTTTAGAGCTACAAAAAATGTTGCATGCGTTACTACAAATCACCGCAGTCGAAAGGAAGGGAAATCCGGCTATACAATAAAAAAACTATTGTCTTTATGGCTCAGCGGGTTCACCGCATTTAGCGTAAAGCCTTTGGAGATATCAACATTCATAGGCGGTATTTTTTCGGTTATCGGTTTTATATATGCTATAATCATTGTTATAAAAAAAATTATGGGAACAATTACAACTGCTGGCTGGGCTTCCATTGTCTGTCTTTTGCTTATAATAGGCGGTATTCAGATGATTCTATTAGGACTAATAGGTGAATATATCGGGCGTATCTATATTTGTATAAATAATGCTCCTCAGTATGTTGTAAAAGAAACTGTTGGTTTTGAGAAATAAAATGGTAAAGTCATATATATACCTTAATTTAATTTTTATTGTCTATTCAATTTCAGGTGTTTTTACAAAACTTGCAGGTTTATCAGATTTTTTGAGTCTTTATTTTTTTATCTTTTATGCAGGAAGCATTTTTGTTTTGGGAATTTATGCTATAGCATGGCAACAAGTAATAAAGAAAATTCCTTTGTCAAATGCATTTGCAAATAAATCTATAACAATATTTTGGAATATGCTGTGGGGAATTATTTTTTTTAATGATTTTATTTCTGTTTGGAAAATAATAGGCGCAGTTATTGTTGTGCTTGGTATTGTTTTGTATTCTTTTAGCGATAATAAGAATTGAGGTATCTCTATGATTGCTGAAATTACAAAATATTCCTGTGTACTTTTGCTGTCTGTATTTATGAGTGCCTGTGCGCAAGTGTTATTAAAAAAGTCTGCTTTAAAAACGTACGCGACAAAAATAAAAGAGTATCTTAATCCTTATGTTATTACAGGTTATGGTATATTTTTCCTAGCCACTTTTTTTTCTGTAGTTGCATATAAAAAAGTTCCGCTTTCGTATGGAGGAATATTAGAATCAACGAGTTTACTTTATGCCACTTTTTTGGGAAAAGTATTTTTTCATGAAAAAATTAACGTCAGAAAAATCATCGCTATGTTAGTTATTATTTTAGGTATTATAATATTTTCAATTAAATAAAAAATACTGAAAAACGATAAAGGAAGTTTTTATGTTGAACAATAATTTCTTGAATAAAAAAAATATCATATATTCTTTTATATTGCTGTCATCTCTCTTCGTCATGTTTCAATCTCTATTCGGGATTTGTTTTGCAGATGAAAGTTTTTATATTGCAGAAGCGCAAAGATTATTTCAAGGGCAGAAACTACTCATCGATGACTATAACGGTGCTCAATTCTATACACCTATACTGTTTCCTTTTTTTTCTGTTTTTTTTAAAATCACAAAAACAACTGACGGCATATTATTAGCAGCAAGATTAGTTCAAACACTTATAACGTGCATTGTCGGTATATATATGTTTTTTTCGTTAAAAAAAATATATACTATGCTTTTAGCATTCAGTTCTTTTTTTATTTTTATATTTTATACAAAAGATGCTATCAGAGGTTTGTCATATTATGCCCTGGCAGTAGATTTTTATTTGTTAGCTGTGCTTTTTCTGTACAATAGCAAAAATAAAAGCAACAGTATTTTGTATTTTTGTGCAGGTATTTTTTTTGGACTTTCGATTATTTGCAATCCCTTTATTCTGTTATTTTACCTTGTTGCTTCGTTCATATTACTATGTGCTTTTTTTGCAACAAAAAAGAAGTTTCATTTTACATCAGTAATACTTGTATGGTGCGGTACAGTTCTTGTAGGTGGCATATATGTTTTTTACTGCTTTCATTTTTCTGATTTACCGGAGTTGATTTCTTCTGTGCAGTCAATTTTTAATACGGTTGAAGGTGATGGGCTTTTTGTTAAGACAGCATATTTTTTCATACGAATAATGAGACCGTTTGTATTAACAGGAATTATCCCCCTGTTTACTGTTGTTTTTCAACTGTTTTTTCTTTTATCAAAAAAGGAATGTATAAACAACAGATACAAATACACACTTTTCTTCTTAAACTTTATTGTTTTCTTATATAGTTGTTTCATCAGAACCAACAGCCCCGGATTTTTTTGCATACCGCTTTTTTACTTTGGCATAGTATGTATGTTTTTGCAAGCAAATGATTTTTCTTTTTTTAAATCTTCTGTTTTTTTATATTTTGCATTACCCGGTATTTTCCTGGCGATTGCATTTTATTATGCTTCTAATACAGGAACAAATGCTGCTACAATCGGATTTCTTGTAACAGTTCCTTTTTCTTTATACTATATATTCTTATTTGTAAGTAATATGATGTCGCATAAAGTGCAACTTGCCGTTAAGGCTGTTGTTCTATTGACTGCCTTTACTCTTTCTGTTTATCAAAAATTCTTTATCATCTTTTCAGACGATTCTGTTTTTGAGCTGAATACAAAGATAACGCAAGGTCCGTGGAAAGGATGTTATACAAGCAAGACTCATAAAAATATATATGATGAAATACTGGCTGATATCAATTATATAAATGAAACTGCTTCATTAGAAGACAGTCTTTTTGTCGCTCCTATGCTGTCATGGGGCTATATTGCTTTTAAAGGAAAAATAAATTCTCCTAATTTATGGGAAATCTATCTTGATGATCAGAATTTAAAACGATTTTTTGACACACACGATTTGCCAGAATATGTTTATATAGTTCTTTCTACAGAGCAAGAAAGAAAATATCACCGTTTTAGAATGTCATATAATTCAGAATCGGAAATTAATGGTTGGTTTTATGATGATGTTTTGAGTCGTTTTTATACAGAGTATCGTCTAAAAAAAGGCATTTTATTTAAAATAGCAAATAAATAATCTTCCATCGTGCAAAAAGTCCGCACCACGGACGTGTACAGGTCCGCGTCGCGGATATACATACATCTGTACTGTGGATGCGCGCATATCCGCAGCAGGGACGTGGAAACACTCGTTCTGCGAATAAAAAATGCAAAAATATTGTACAAAATCTTTTTTATTGTTGACAAAATGAGAGAGGGTGTGTATATTTAATACAAATGAAAGTTCTTTTTTATTGCACTTATACAATATGAATGCTGTAAAAATGGACGGCGGACGTTGTCTGTATCAAACAAAAAACAGGGAGGTTTTATAAAATAGAAGCTGCGGTTGAGGAGTCCGCAAGGAATGATATAAGATGGGAAACACATTTTTCAAAGAAAAGATTCGAAGATTAAGGGAAGATAAGAAACTGACAATGGAGCAGCTTGCAGCCGAAGTCAATGTAACAAAAAGCCGCGTCAATATGTGGGAAAACAACGGAACAGTTCCGCGCCCAGATGTACTTTTGAAACTTGCACGCTTTTTTCAGGTCACTACGGATGATTTGCTCGGAAATATACCTACTACGGAGGAAAATATGCGATTGAATTCTATTCAGCGAAATCTGAAAAAACTAACCGATTCCGACCTTGAAAGAGCTGAGGCTGCTATGAAGCTGATTTTCAGCGACATTTGGGAGGAAGATATGGAAAAGGAGGAGCATGGAAAATTATAAACCTGATTTCAAAAAAGCATACACTGCCGCTCACGAAAAGTTGATTGCACTTAAGCCTGGAACATCATTTCCGTTGAGCGCGGTAACGATTATTCAAACATTCTCAGATATACGGCTGTGCTCTTATGAACACGCGGAAAAGAAGGGGTATCCTCGCTCCTTCTTTCAGAGCGATTCTGCCGAGCTGAAAGAGCTGAACGGAAGATTTATTATTTTTTACGATGAAACAAAGCCGCATTCTCACAACAGATTTTCGATATTTCATGAATGGGCACATTACGAGCTTTTTCACGATATGAATGTCGGTAAGGACAAGACTCTTTATGACATACAGGAAGCGGAAGCTAATCTGTTTGCCGCAGAATTGCAGATGCCTGAGCCTGTTATAAAGGAGCTTGAGAAACGAGGTATGAAGATGAATGCTGATGCAATACAGTGCGTATTCGGAACATCTATGCAGGCTGCCGAAATCAGATTTAAAAATCTTAAGAAATATCCATCTTTTCTACGGACAAGGGAGGAAACAGAGTTAGATGAATATCTTGTAAAGTATACGTTTCAAAAATTTATCAATGCTGTCTGTCCGCGCACCTGTCAATTTGATATGCAGGACGAGTATGAAAAACAGGAAGAGCGCGACAGATGGCTGTGCGAAGGATATTGAGATGAATATAAAAAATAAAAAAGGGAGGTTCAGAAAGACTGATGCGACAGACAGCCGGAAGCTGCCGTAAAAAAAAGAGCCGTTTTTCACTGGTACTGAAAAGCGGCGATCAGACAACATACATGGTATGTGTTTGCGTTGCATGTATACTACCATGTACCGACGCCGGGGTCAAGAAAAAAAATCAGAGGAGTCAAAATGACTGAGCTGATAACAGAGCACACTGGCTCTAAAAAAACGGTGAATATTACGGTGCATAAAAACCATATAGTAAGCGGTGACAAACAGTATGCAACCGTCAATCGCAACACTGCAAGCCTGGAAAACTTGATTGCAGCAGTTCACAAAAACAATCCCTTGATTCCAGAAACTATTATCAGACTGATGGCAACGGAATTCAAAATTGTGATGGTGCAGAAACTTAATAGCGGAGAAGGATTCAACTGCTTTGACTTGGGGATATTGTACCTGACATCAAAAGGCAGCATCGAATCTGAGAATCCGAGTGCGGAAGATGTGCCGGCATTCGGAGTAGCGTTCACTCCATCAAAAACGGCGCGCTATTCTGTTTCTGGTATTGAAATCGATTCGCTGACAAAAGCAGATACACTGCCTGCAATCGGCAGTTTCAAAGACCTTTCGACAAACAAGAGCGGTCTCGAAATAACCGAGGGCGGCGGAATGCAGATTTGCGGTCAGCGGCTCAAGATTGCCGGAGACACGGAGCAGACCGGCATTTTCTTTGCGCCGGTGCAGGAGGACGGTTCGATTGATGCTGACGAAACAAAGTGGCACCGTGTTTCAAAGGTGTTCCGCAACTTTCCGAAAGATCTCTCGTTCTTTCTTCCTGATGAGCTCACCGCCGGGTCAAAATGGTTTGTCGTCCTGCGCTCATGCAGTACGTGGGGTACACGGACATCAAACAGTTTGAAAACAGCAGTCAGTGAAAATCCGATTACAATCATTTCTGCATTAAACGATTCAAACTAACTTACTGCGGAAGTAAAAATCCGTACAGCTGAAGATTGTTGTATTTGTGCAATAGTCTTCAGCTGTTTGTTTTTCGGGAAGCGATAAGAACAAAAAGAGTAGAATATAATTAAAAAGTGATGTATATTGTCAAATGAAACGTTTGTGTCAAGGAATGCGAATGAAGATTTTATATACAATTGACAATCCATTTGATTCTTCTAATCCATATTTTCGAGAAATGATATATAATTTGCAGGCAATAGACAGCTCTATTGTTCTTGATTATGGAATTAGAAAATTCTGGTCATCGGAAACGTTTTCTTATGATATTATTCATATACAATTTCCTCATTTTCTGCTGAAAACAGGTTCGAGAACAGAATGTCATACGGCGCATGAACTTGACTGCCGATTAAAATTATTGAAATCAAAAAACATAAAAATAGTCGTTACTTGTCATAATTTGAAGCCCCATTACAAAAAATTGACGGATGAAAATGAAAGCTATGATATTGTATACAGAAGCGTCGATGTTATATACCATTTAGGAGCGTTTAGTCTGTCATTTTGTGAAAAAAAGTTTCCTTCTGCCCGGCATAAATTGCTGGAACACCCTGTATATGATGATTTGTATACATTCCTTCCGGCCAGGCAGGTAGCATACCAAACATTAAAGCTTTCTTCTTCATTCCGATATATTTTATGCTTAGGTGCTTTTCGGGCTGATGAAGAAAGAGCTTTGCTCATCAAACTGCTAAAGGAACTGAATAAGCATTCAGTAAAAGTCATAGCACCCAGTTTTTTCTGTATCAAATTTACAAAAAATCCCTTTTTGTTTTTTAATCGGATAGTAACTTTTATAAAATACAAACTTCTATATAAGGATATCATATTTTCAGGAAAAAGTGTCCCTGACGAACTGCTGCCATATTATATGTCTGTTGCAGATATTGCTTTACTTCAGAGGGTAAAGATTTTAAATTCTGGTTCATTGCCGTTAAATTTTTATTTTGGGAATGTAGTTGTCGGTCCTGATGTTGGAAATGTCGGCGAAATACTAAAAAAAACAGGAAATCCTGTTTTTAATGTAGAAAACACATCAACATTGAAAACTGCGGTTGACGAGGCATTCTCGCTATACAATACCGGATATGGGGAAAAAAATCGCCGTTATGCTCTGGAGAACTGGTGTATCAGTTTGATTGCGCAAAAACAGTATATGTATTATAAAGAGTTATTGCATCTAACTAATATAAATATAGGAAGGGGGGGGGGTACTTAACCTTCCTGTGCAGTTTCCGTATAACACGGAGGCTGCATAATGTTTTCTATTTTAAAAAGAGTGCTTCCGTCCGTAGTTTCAACTAAGTTGATTTCTTTTTGGCAGTTTATAAAGGCGCAGGCTGAATCAGAAAAAACAACAATTTATAGCAAAAATTTAAATTCAAAGAATAATAAAATATCTGTTGTTTTTATTATTTATTTTGCAGAAGCCTTTTCAAGTTTTAAATCATTATATGAATTACTGAGAGCAGATAATGATTTTGATGTACATTTATTATGCCAGCCGAATTTCAGTGACAATGATTGGTCAAATCATAATGCAGCATATAGCTTTTTATCAGCGTTATATCCAGAAGCTATCAATGCGTATAAAAATAAAAAATGGTTTGCGCTAAACACACTCTCTCCTGATTATGTCTTTTATTGCAGACCTTATAATTCTGATTATTATACAGCCTATAAAGCTTCTGTTGTTCGAGAAGTTGCAAAGGTTTGTTTCATTATTAGAGCTCGCCTGAAATAGCCACAGATAGTCCACCGAGAAAAACCAAAAATTAGTTCAAGAGAAATAACCAGAAACTCAGTCTCTTCGAACTTAGATTATTTTACCGCTGGAAGTTCGGCGTTGGTTGCTTTTCCCCTGAGTGTAGTCAGGGAATACGACTCGCAATCCTTCCCGCGATAACTGTTACCGCGTAAGTTGAAAATCAGGGCATCATCAAAGATTCTGTCCAGTGCACAAAGCAGAGAATCGTCCTCGTTGAAGTTCTGTTTCCATTGTGACGGCTGCTTGTTGCTGGTAAAAATCATTGTG
>NZ_FUWG01000004.1:0-3429 GCF_900167145.1 Treponema porcinum
ACTTTTGTTGTCCCTTCAGTTTTCGATTTAATTGTAATTACTTTGTTAGCGTCAGGCGATTATAACCATTACGAGTCAGGAGAAAATCGCCAAAATTAGTCAAAAAGAAACAGCCACTATTATAATCAAACAAAAGTTCCTAAAATATGTGCTGACCAATAATGCACAGAAAAGGAGCTTATGAATGAAAATAATAGTGACAAACTAAGTTTACCACAGACACTGGATCTTATAAAGGACAGAGAAAAAGAAAGTTTCTGTCTGGAAAAAGTTAATCTTGCAGAACTGCAAAGGCTGACAGGCATTACAAGAGCAAAATTAAGACGCCTGCATTATTGGTTATTTTTCTTTGACTAAAATTGGTTAATTCTGCCTGACTCTAAATGGCGATTTCCTCCCGACTCTAACAACGGTTTGTCTGCCAGTGTTCGCCGTCGTAATACCAGGCTGTCTTCATGTTGTCGTAAAGTATTTCGTCAAGAATACCGCCGAAGATTCAAATGCCTTGATGTGACAGTATAAAAGAGTTGCACTGCTTTTTGTTGGTGGTAATTCATCAAAAAACTGACATTCAAATTGAATCTTATGCACGGCGGGTAATCCCCGCCTAGTTTTAAGAAATATTGTTTCGAAGTTATGAAATTGACTTTTTAAGACAATTAGCATATATTTATACTAGAATCGTTTATAGGAGGTACTGTTATGGCAACTTCAAGTTTATCAAAGTCTTTTGTTATCAAAACTAAAACCGAAGCTAAAAATTTTGTAAAACTCTTTACCGAACAAGATAAAAATCCTCCGCTTAGAGATGTTAATGTTATTCCTGTTTCAAAAGAGCGTCTGAAAGAGTTAATTAATGCTTCAAGAAAATAGTTTTGAAATCATTCATCTTTTTGAACTTCTTTCAATGGATGGAGGAGAAAGTTATTTCAAAGAAATGGCTGATTCTTTTACATCCATCAACAAAGATGTAGAAACTTTCTTCAAAGAAAAGGCAGTTCAATCTTGTAAACTCAATACCTCTTCAACATACATAATTGTTTCTACAGACGGTACCTTGGAAGTTTTAGGATATTTTACGTTAGCTACAAAAATGCTGACATTAAAGCTTTCAACTTTATCAAAATCTGAACAAAAAACAATAAGTCGTTACGGTTATTACGATGAAGATTCTGATTCAGTAAAAATTCCTGCGATTTTGATTGCTCAATTAAGCCGAAATTTTAATACAAACAATGTACTTCATGGTTCGGATTTAATGGATATTGTATTGAAACAGGTAAAAAGCATTTTAAATTTGACTAGTGGAAAAACTGTTTTCCTTGAATGCGAAAAAATAAAGAAACTTACAGATTTCTATGAATCCCAAAATTTTAAGTTTCTTGATACCAAACTTCTTTCAAAAGATAACAAAGAATTAATTCAAATGTATCGCTTGATATAGAAGAAAACCTAACAAGAAGTTCAAAGCCGACACAGGCTCAAGGCCTGTGCGTTTTAACTCATTGTTATACGCACAGCCCACTGAGTTGGAAAGGAAACAAAAAATATGCGATTTGGTAAAATGAAAAAAAAGTATTTTCTAGTTAGATTGTTACTTACTTTATTCTCATCCCTTTTAATTTTTCTATTTATTCTTCCTTATTTACTTTTACTTTTTAAGGTGATAAATATTGGAAATATTCTTGGATTATGCATAGGATTTTTCATATTATTTATTGGACTATTTCTTCCAAGAATTATTAATATAATTAAAAAATTATTGAAACTAAAGCTTGGAAAAATACTTATACTTTTTCTTTCCTCAATATTAGTTATTGGATTTATATTTTTTACATATGCACAGTATTTAATGATTTCAAAAATATCAACAAAAAATCAACAGATAAATACAGTAATAGTTTTAGGGTGTCGAGTAATAGGGGAATCTCCAAGTATAATGTTAAATGAAAGAATTGATGCATGTTATAAATATCTGACTAATAATCCATATACAATTGCAATCCTGTCAGGTGGGCAAGGCATTGATGAAGGAATTTCGGAAGCTGAATGTATGTATCGGGCTTTATTGAAAAAAGGAATTTCTGAGGATAGACTTCTTAAAGAAAATCAATCAACAACAACAAAAGAAAATATAACATTTTCAAAACAGATTATTTTAGAAAAACAACTTTCTACAGAAGTAATGATAATAACTAATGATTATCATTGTTATCGAGCAGCGTATATTGCAAAACAATTAGGTTTACAACCAAAAACATATAGTGCAAAAACTCATTGGTATTTGTTACCTACATTTTATTTACGGGAAATATGTGCAATTATTTTTCAATGTATTTTATAGACTATGTGAATATATTAAAATAATCGTATAAAAGGTTCGTAGCCGACAGGCAGTCAAGCTGCCTGCGGTACAACCCATTGTTACACGGACGCCCTATTGGGGCGCTTTTGGAGGAAAAAATGAAAAAATTATTTTTTTTAATAATATTACTTTTATGTACAACTTTTATCTTCTCAGAACCTATTACAGATAATGGTGATCATTTAGTAACTTTTAGAATTTCCGAATTGGTAGGAAAAGGGTTTAAGGATGAAATTTGTATACAAAATGGATCATCATACATATTAAAGAATATTCAGTTAAGAATCATAATTGATGAAAAAGATCATAAATTACTTCCTATTGACCAAGTAAAAAGTGGTAGAGATGAAAATTTTGATGGTCTCGAAGATGACGAAATGCACGATGAATTAAAACACTTCTTCGGAGAAAAAGGAAAATTAACAAAAAATAACACAAATAAAATTTCATTTGAATTTAGTTTTGGTGATAATAATGAAAAAGTTCTATTAAAGGAATATCATATACGAGATAATGAATTATACTTTTTCGTAGAAAATAATCCAGATTCCAAAATAACAGAAGAATTAGTCGAAGACTCTGTAAAAGTAATTGTAATTGATGGAAAGAAATATATGATTATTGGTGATCAGGTAATAGAAGTAAAATAAATACACTTATTTAATATAATTGTACTTTAAGGGTTTGGGCGAAGAAGCAGTTGAATAAATTTGAAACTAATAGAAAGAAAGTCGAGCTTGCTTTCTATTAGTTATTAAATTTTAGGGCGACACAAGGTAGCGGTAGTACGCGACTTTCGTCGCCTTATGAACTTACAGAAATATTAACAGATCAAAAACCTGATTCAAATTACAGAAAGGCTACTGAAAAAGAAAAATTCGATTTTTACTTAAAACAAGGCTTTATAAATGGAAATACGTATCTTCCTTCTCTAAGAATCATCACTTGATTAAATTATTGTAGTGAAAATAAATTCAGGCTGAATTTAAAAGTAAATTCAAGCTGAATTTAAAAGTAAATTCAGGCTGAATTTAAAAGTAAATTCAGGCTGAATTTAAAAGTAA
>NZ_FUWG01000004.1:3489-173866 GCF_900167145.1 Treponema porcinum
CTGAATTTAAAAGTGAATTCGGCTGAATTTAAAAGTAAATTCAGCCGAATTTAAAAAAAAATTCAGCCTGAATTTAAAAAAAAATTCAGCCTGAATTTTAAAAAAAATTCAGCCTGATGAAGAGATGCCGGTACAATGGACTGTAGAAAATCATTGCATTTTCAAAGTTATCGTAAACACTTCGCTTTTATCAAAAATTGCAATTTTCAGAGATTCCCTATATTGTTCATATAAGGGAAAATATAAAAATGATTACTAGCGAAATCAAAAACAAAATCGATAACATTTGGCAAAAACTTTAGGCGGCTGGAATGGCTAATCCGCTGACTTGTATTGAGTAGCTTTCTTATTTAATGTTTATCCGCTCCCTTGATGATATTGAAATTGAAACTGAACAGAAAGAAAATATGATGGGCATTAAGGGAAATCATATTTTTGATGAAACCCGGCAGAAATTCCGCTGGAGCAAGTTTAAAAATCTTAGCCCTGATGAAATCTTTTCTTTAATGAAAGATGAAAAGAATGGTATTTTTGCATTCATTAAGAATATGCTGGAAACAATGAAAGTGCATTTGCAAAGTTTATGAAAGATGCAGCGTTTCAGATTCCTGCTCCTCAGGTTCTTGTAAATGTAATTGCAGACCTTAATGAACTTTATGAAAATGATATTCAAGATTAGGATATGCTTGGCGATATTTACGAGTATATCCTTGATAAACTGAGTGCATCTGGTCAGAACGGACAGTTTAGAACTCCTGCACAAATCAGAAATCTTATGGTAAATCTTATTCAGCCAACTGTCCAAGTAATGTGTTATACTTATTCATGTCTGTAATTCCTTAAGTGATAAAGTTTTGTGTGATAATAAAATCTTATCACGAATTACAGACTTTAAAAAGTACCTAATTTATCTTGGACAGTAGTGATTTTTTTTCATAAATAAAAATCATTAATGATATTCAGAAATAAACATATTCTTCTATTTTTCTTGTTTTTTCCGGAGGTTTGTGTGTATCTTAAAAGAAACAGCACACAAAAAATGTACTGCATTGCGCCCTGCTGTTTTTAAGGCGATGGTCAACAGAGACCTATACCAGGAGTGTAAGATAAAAACCGCTGAAATTACGTGGCTTTTACCTTACCTAAAGTTTGCGTTGCAAACTTTTTTATCAACTGCTGTTCCCGCTAGAAGCTTGCGCTGCGAGTTCATTACATTACGGAACAGCGTAAAAAGTCAAATCGGAAATTGTCAGGAACCTTTGATTCCTGCTTTCCTCATTGACTTTTTCATGGAGGTAAACATGAAAAAAATTATGGTAAGCTGTTTTGCGTTTGCATGCGCAGCAGGGGCTTTTGCACAGGAATATCCGGATGCAAATGCGACAAATCCAGAAAAAATGCAGTGGCAGCAGGGCTTTCCGCCGCCAAAGGAAAAAACACTGCACGCAGCAGACGGTTCGTATTTTAATTTTCCGGGACTGCGCTACAGCGTAAATCATATGCAGGAATTTTCCGTTACGCGAACAGTTCCTGCCGCAAAGGAAAAAATGTACTCCGTAAAGACAAAATATGACGAAAATATTGATTCAATCACCTTTACGCCGTGGGATTCCGACAAGGAAATGACGTTTTCCCAGTCGCTTGATGCAAACTACACGGACGGCATAATCATCATGCACAAGGGAAAAATCATCTACGAAAAATATCCTGCAGGACTCAAGCCGGACGGCGTTCACGCGGCAATGTCTGTAAGCAAGTCATTCACCGGAACAATCGCTTCCATTCTTGTAGCAGAAGGCGTGCTTGATCCGTCAAAGACTGTTGCAGAATACATACCGGAACTCAAGGACAGCGGATTTGCAGATGCAACTGTCCGTCAGGTAATGGATATGACAACTGCAATCCAGTACAGCGAAGACTACAACGACCCGAACGCCGAAGTATGGAAATATTCCGCAGCAGGAAACGTTTTCCGCCCGGCAGACTACAAAGGACCACAGAACTACTACGAGTACCTTGCAACCGTTAAAAAAATCGACGGACAGGAACACGGTGAAGAGTTCGGCTACCGCACGGTGAACACGGAACTTCTTGCATGGATTAACTCTCGCGTAACAGGAAAAGGACTGACAGAACTTATCTCCGAAAAAATCTGGAAGCCGCTTGGTGCGCACTATGACGGCTACTATCAGGTTGACCCGTCGGGAATTGCGTTTGCAGGCGGCGGATTCAGCCTGAACCTGCGAGATATGGCAATGTTCGGAGAAATGATGCGTAACGGCGGAAAACTGAACGGAAAGCAGATAATTCCTGAAAAAGCTGCAAAAGACATTGCATCCGGCGGTTCAAGTACAGAATATAAAGCTGCATTTGCAAAAGGCGGAGAATATCCTAAGCTTGACGGCTGGAGCTACCATAATATGTGGTGGATTACGAACAATCCGCACGGAGCGTATATGGCGCGCGGCGTTCACGGACAGGCAATTTACATAGACCCGGCTGCCGAAATGGTAATAGCGCGGTTTGCATCAACGTATCTTGCTTCGAACAAGTACATCGACCCGCTTTCAATACCGGCGTATGAAGCAGTTGCAGACTATCTGATGAAAAAATAAAAGATAAAGGCTGTCTGTGAAATTCAGAAACGTTTTTCACCGGCAGCTTTTTAGTTTACGATGTCGTTAACGGTTCGTACTCGCGGATACGGTACGTTACTCCCAAAGAACGGCACAGGCGGCGGCACTCGTCCTCGTCCTCAGGAGTAATCGTTGTACTCACAGTGGTAAGGATAACAGAAGGAACAACAGCCGCCGCTTTCTTTGCAAAGTCAAGAAGAGCTGGGAACGCCTTTTCTCTAAACACAGGGCGTACGGTCTTTTCATAAATTTCTGGTCTGCTTGAATTAAGGCTTATTGAAACGACGTCAATCCTGCCTTTTAAAAGCGGCGTAATATCCCTGCCATTTATAAGGTTTCCAAGACCGTTCGTGTTAATGCGCACAGGAACGTCATAATTCGACTTTATAAAATCAGCAGTCCGTAAAAGCACATCAAGAGCCTCAGTTGGCTCGCCGTAACCGCAGAACACAACTTCCTTGTACGAAGGAACACCGGCATTTTCCAAAGCCTGCACCACTTCCTCAAAAGAAGGCTCGTGCTCAAGCCACAGAGTTTCTATATGGTCAAATTCATTTTTCGCACTCTGACGTATACAGAATGTACAATTACACGGACATTTATTCGTAAGGTTGACGTAAAGTCCGCTCCCCACAGGATAAACAACAGTCATTGATTTTTTCATACGCACTATGTTATCACAAAGCAGGGGTTCGTAGAATAGCGTTTTATATACTGCCGTCTGGTTTATCAGGTAGAAAATATACGATAAAAAATTTATTATGACATAACCGCTTTCAGGAGGTCTGTAAGATTATGAACGAAAAAGTTTCACTGCAAGATATTTTCATATTCGGACTTTTTGCCCTGCTTTTCTGTCTGATTGTCTGTATGATGCAGCCGTTCGCTACAGTGCTTCTATGGACGGCACTTCTATACGTCCTTATACGCCCGCTTTATCTTAAGGCCATCGCACGGCTGAACAGCAAGACCAGATTTTTTCAGGCAAAGCGGCATCTGCTGGCCGGTGTTTTTGCAATAGGAACACTAATTCTTATCGTAGGACCGATTATTTTTTTAGGAATACAGCTTGTCCAGCAGGGAATTTCGTTTCTACAGATTGCAGAAACTTATATCCGTAAAAATTCCGATACAATGTTCGCAGCTGAGTCAACTCAGAAACTTTTTGCCTTTATAGAATCGCTCGGAATTCCGCTTCCAGATGCAAATTTTGAATCAGTAAAAAATTCCGTACTTGATTTAATTCAGACATACAGTTCCAGACTTTTCTCCATAGGAAAGTCAGTCATCAATACGGCAGGAACATTCTTCATATCGCTTTTGTTCATCGTATTCGCCCTGTACTTCTGTTTTCTGGACGGTCCATATCTTGGAGGTCTTATAAAAAAGGCAATTCCAATAAATCCAGCCCATATGAAAATACTGATGCGAAAATTTGCAGATATAACAAAAAATCTTTTTTCAGGCTACATTCTTGTTGCCTTATATCAGGGACTTGCATCATTCCTTCTTATGCTTGCATTCGGAATACCGGCGGCACTGCTGCTTTCTGTAACGCTTATGCTGGCATCATTTGTACCACTGTTCGGAGCAGCAATTATATGGTTTCCGATTGGAATCATTCTTTGTGCAACAACGTCCGTTATAAAAGGAATTGCGTTTCTTGTACTTGCGGCAATATGCATCAGCTTTCTTGACAATTTTCTGCGGCCGCTTTTCCTAAAAGACAGAATTCACGTACACCCGCTCGTTATTTTCTTTGCAATTCTAGGCGGACTCAAGGTATTCGGAATGAATGGTCTTGTTCTAGGACCACTGATTGTCATTTTATTTTTCACCGTTCTTGATTTAATGATAGAAAAGAAATCAACATATCCCGACACTAGTATCGAAGTATGTTGATTTTTCTGTAAACTTTGCTTTTTTGCCGCATAAAACTTGCTATCTAGACTTTTACAGTTCCTGTATTTTCTGTAAAGAAAGCCCGGTGCATTCGGCGATAATATCATCCGAAATGTTTTTTGCCTTCATTTTTCTGGCGTTTTCCAGTTTTTCTTTTTCAGCTGCCTGTTCAGAAACTTTCTTGAGAGTCTTTTCCGGCTGGGCAAGGCTGATGGATTCAATCTGAATGTTCAAAAGCATTTCAAGGAATTCCTTGCAGAGGTCTAGGGAAGTGCTGATTAACACTTGAAGCGATTACTCTGCACTTCCCGTCAAATTGCCGTAAGTCATTGACTTACGGACAATTAGCTGCATTCAAGGTTAACACTGAAAAATCCTCAATAGGATTTATTCAGTGTTTCCCTAGGTTTTCAGACATAACCTTGCAGAAAATGAAGTTGTCTGAAAGTGAAGCTTCGTTCCATTTTTTGAGAAGCTCCGGCGGATAGTATTCGTTCATACACGGCTCCTGTTCTTCACACGCTCCTGTGTGTTTTGTCCGGGGATTTTTCTCCCTACATATAAATCGAATTTATCTTTCATTTTGGGCAAAAAAGTGCAAGGAAATTTGAAAAAAAGTGAATTTTTTTTCGCCTAGAGAGAGGATAAAAATATTTATTATGGGAATAAAGAATTATTTTAATTATGTACGCCTTTTAGGCACGCGAAATTGAGTGCATTAGAGGAAGATATAAAAATTCTACATCTGCATTAACTTCCGCAGTCATTTTTCTTAATCATAGTCCCAGACATATACAACATTCCATCACTTCACGAAGGTATACGAAAACATCAGGAAACCATAGAACAGTCTTTTTTGGGTGAATATTTTTTAAGTTTTCAGGAATTTTTCACCGTGCTTTTATTTTAATTCACTATACGTTATACTTTCCGTATGAAAAAAACACCCGACTATACAACTATTTATTCTGATGATGACATTGTTGTTCTGAACAAACGCTCCGGGCTTCTGATTGCTGCCGACAGATACGATGCCGATGCACCACGCCTAGATGTCGAAGCGGCAAAGGAATTCGGAAGGCTGTTTGCCGTCCACCGGATTGACAAGGACACTTCGGGAATCATAATTTATGCAAAAAATGAAGAGGCGCACAAACTGCTTTCCGCGCAGTTTGAAAAACGTCTTGTTGAAAAAACATACCATTGTCTTGTACACGGAAAGCCGATGTGGGATACCCTGCACGTTGACCTTCCGCTCCTGCCGGACGGAGATATGCGTCACAGAACTGTAGTAAACAAACGCTTCGGAAAACCGTCCGTCACGGACTTCAGGCTTATAGGTTCGTGCGGCGGCTATTCCTGGATTGAGGCGAAACCTAAAACCGGGAGGACGCATCAAATTCGCGTTCATCTTGCGGAAAACGGATTTTCAATTGTATGCGACCCATTGTACAGCGGAAATCAGAAACCGCTCCGCCTGAGCGAACTGAAACGCAACTGGCACGGCGATGAAGATTCTGAAAAACCTCTTTTGAGCCGCCTTGCGCTTCACGCATACAAAATATCCTTCACCCACCCGAAAACAGGTGAATGCCTGACGCTGTGCGCTCCTTATCCTAAAGATATGGAAGCAACACGAAAACAGCTTGCAAAAATCTTTAAGGTCGACCCGATTGAAGATGAAACGAAATAAAAATGTTTTTCAGCAATTCAAATACGCAGCCGCTGTCCTCTTAGGAATGTTTTTTCCGGGAACAGCCGGCTTTGCACAAAACGCAGGCATTTTGGTAGAGCCGCTTTTCGGCTGTCAGTACGGTACGCTGTATGAATACGTGTTTGCCAATTACGGCACGAACAAAAGCTACCGAAAGCTAAGCCAGCTTGACTGGGAAATGAAGCCGATTTTTTATGCAGGCGGAAAGGCAGACATTCTCTACAAACTGTTTGATTTTTCTTTTTACGGAGGCGGCTTTTTTTCCACTAAAAGCGGGAAAATGTACGATTCTGACTGGCTTTCAGCGTATGACAAAAATATCAAAACAACTTATTCCATAAGCACTAATTCCCTAAAAAAAGGAGCTTTCTTCGGAACATCTTTTTCTGCCTTCTTTCCGCTTCTTTCATGGCTTGAAGTTTCCCCGTCCGTAAGCGTTGATTATGAATACTACTATTTTTCTGCACGTGACGGATACGGTTACTATGGTGATTCAGAACACTCAAAATCAAATACAGATGTTTCGTGGACAGACCAGAATGCAACGTTCTATCCCACAGGAACGCTTGCCGGAATTGACTATAAGCGCAATCAGTTTTTTATATGGACAGGGATTCTTTCCAAGTTCAAGCCTTTCAATTTTCTGGAATTAAGTGCAGGAATATATACATCACCTTTTTCAATCGTAGATTCCGTTGACCATCACTTTAAACTTACGGACGGCAAGCTTACAAACGGAACTTTCTTTTATGACTCGATGTATGGATTTTTCGGCGGATGGAAAATTGATTCGTCCGTTTCATACCTTATAAACAGACACCTTTCCGTAAAGGCGGCTGCCTCCTGGACGCTTCTGAACTGCATAAAAGGCTGCACCTATAAAAACACTTCTTCCGAAAGCGGACCGTACGCAAAACGTTCAAAATCAGATTCCGAATCAGGTGCAGGCGGAGAATGGTGGAACTGGACAATTTCCGTAATCTACCGGCCGGTCAAAGCAAAATAAACATACCCCCCCCCCGCCGCAAGCGTTGGGGTACTACTTGTAGCCTCGAAGGGATTAAATCCTCCGCACGAATAAGGGCAGTCATCATACGCCTTTTTATGAATAAAGCAACTGCCTTGAGGCAATAAACTGAATGCGCACGCTTAGTATGCGCCTTCCTGCCTGCTCTTCTACAATAAAAAGATTTCCGTTCCATTTCAGAATTTCGCCGGAATTAGGAAGATAATCGAATTTTTCAAGAAGCCAGCCGCCGATAGTAGTAAATTCTTCCGATTCAATTCCGAGTTTCAGAATATCGTTCACATCGTCAATCTTCATATCGCCGGGAACTATAAACTCGTTCGCAGAAACAAGCTTTATCCTGCTTGCCGGCTGAATGTTCGTTTTTGCTTCATCAGTCATACGTCCGAACACAATACGCAGAATGTCGTCCATCGTAACGACTCCGGCAGTACTTCCCTGCTCGTCAAGCGCAACGGCAAATTCAGCACGTTCTTTTTTAAATCTTGCAAGGAGTTCAAGCACGGTAAAAGTTTCCGGAACAATCAACGCATCTTTCATAACGGCGGCGGCATATCCTACCCCGGCAGGAACTGCTGTTTCAGAAGTAAAAAGCACCGACTTATAATGGATAACACCTACAATCTGTTCGCGGGTATCTTTATAGACTGCAATCATTTTAAGTCCGCAGTCATTGAATTTAGCCATAACTTCACTTTTTGAAGCATCAATGCCCACAGACTGCACAAGCGAACGGTGCTTCATAATATCGTGCACGTCAAGGTCATTAAATCTGAAGATTTTGTTGAGCATACTGCTTTCGTTTGCCTCAAGAGTTCCTTCCTTTTCGCCCACATCAATGAGCGTATGAAGTTCCTCTTCCGTTACAAGAGCACCGTTCGTCTTCCAGAAAAAACCGGCAAGTTTTGACGCAAAGCGCGAAAGCAGGGAGAATATCCACACAATCGGAAAAAATATTTTTTCAAGTACAAGAAGCGGAAGCGCATTCCGGCAAGCAGTTTTCTCCGCATAAAAACCAGCCACTGTCTTAGGGATAATCTGACCAAATGTCGTTACAAAAAACGTAATTACAAGGGTTGCAATTCCTACTCCGCCTGCTCCCACAATGGCAACAGCAAGAGATGTTGCAAGCGCGGACGCAAGCGAATTCATAAAATTCGTTCCGATAAGGATGACGGTAAGAAGCGCATCCATATTATTTTTAAGTCCGGCGGCAACTTTTGCATTCTTCTGCTTTTCCTGCACCATCCGGCGCATTTTTATTTTTGAAAGCGAAAGGTACGCCGTTTCTGAACCGGCAAAAAATCCGATGATGCGAATGATGACGATAAGGACCGCAAGTATTATGACTGATTTTATGCTATTCATTATCGTCCGCCGTTTCAGAAGTTTTTTTCACCGTAACAGTTTTTATGCGGCGCATATACACCGCCTCAACCGTAAATACAAAACCGTCTGCCGTTACACTGTCATACGGAACTGCAAGACGCCCTAACTGTTCAATAATCCAGCCGCCGAGAGTTTCGTTTATATTAGAATGAAGCGTAATGCCCAAAAGTTCCTTTAAATCAACTAAAAGCGTAGAACCTTCTATAGAAAAAGATTTTTTTCCTGCAAACTCAGAGACCGCAGTATTGTTCCGCCACGGCTTACTGTTCTCGCTTGTTCCGAAAATTTCGCGGCAAATATCTTCTTTTGTAAGAATGCCGTCAGTTCCAGAATATTCGTCGATTACAACGGCGAACGACTGATGGTTTTCACGAAGCTGCTGCTGAACGGAAGAAATTTTATTCGTTCCAGGAATAAAAAGCGGCTGGCGCATAACGTTTTTCAGGTTAAAAAATGCTTCTTCGCTCACGCCTTCTGCCGCGGCTTTTTCAGATACCTTAAGTAAATCTTTAAGATACAAAACGCCCGTTATATCATCAAGATTTTTACGATATACAGGAAAATGCGAAAGCCGCGTCCGCTGAGCAAGTTCAATCACCTCTGCATAAGAAGCATTTTCCTGAAGTGCAATAATCGACGTCCGGGGAACCATAATATCCTGCGCCTCTAAATCCTTGAATTTAAATACGCGGTTCATCATATTTTTTTCGCCGTTTTCAAGAATGCCTGTTTCAGAACCGGCAGCAATAAACGACTTTATGTCCTCTTCTGTATATGACTGTTTTGGATTTTCAATTGAGATGCCGCGTATTTTAAGAACCAGGCGGCTTATCAGAGTAAAAAGAAAGACGACAGGGTGAAGTATTTTCACCACAATGTCAACAAAAAGCGAAAGCGCGTATGCAATTCCGTCCGGATTACGGGTAGAAAGAGTTTTCGGCGTAATTTCGCCGAAAACAAGAAGCAAAATCGTTACGACAAACGTTGCTATTCCCACGCCGCGCTCTCCAAAAAGTGCAAGCGCCGCCGCCGTAAGAATTGACGACAGAAGGATATTTACAAGGTCATTCGCAACTAGCAGCGTATTTATAAGTATTTCTTTTTTTTCAAGAAGCTTTCCTGCACGCAATGCGCGCCTGTCTTTTTTTCCGCGAAGCACGCGCAGGCGCAGTTTGTTCATTGCGAGAAAGGAGCTTTCCGAAATGGAAAACAACATTGAAAGTATAATAAGGACTGCCGATACAACAAGCAGTCCTGCCAGCGGAACAGTTCCCACCTGTGTGCTTACTCTCCTGAACCGGCATCCGTATCTTCAGCCGGCTCTTCTGCTGCGCTGCTTTCCGCAGAATAATCTGGCACAGCACCTTCTTCAGAAGCTTTCATCTGTTTTACAGAATCAAGAATCTGCATAAGTGTCGGCGCATATTCGCTTTCTGGCGATGCAGCAATTGCTTTTTCAAGCAGGTCGATGATTTTGTCTGCACTGCCAACGCGCGTATTTGCAAGAACGTTTGCGGCAATGTAATACAATGTCTGTGCGTCATCTGGAGAAATACGTTTATCAGCAGCATTTTTCTCATAGATTGAAAGGACTTTTTCAACATCTCCTGTTACAAGATACGTATAAGCATCTGCGTGAGAAAGAGCCACGATATATTTGCTTACAAGACCAGTTTCATTCTTTTTGTCAAGCGAAAGAACCTTGCGGCACAAATCAGAAAGGAGAAGCCGATGACCTTCTGACTGAGATTCATAAAATTTATCTATTGCCTTTACGCGTTCAGCAGAAGATCCTTTTTTAGTAGCAGAAACCATAGCATTTACCTCGCTTACGGCTGCATCTTCAAGAGAAAGCGCAGAAACATAACCGTCAGCCGTTGTACCGATAAAATCAAACTGTACGTCGGTGATGAAATACCCCTCTTTTGTTGCAAGAACTACAGCCGGCGTCTGCTGAACCATGTAGCAGTCCGCAATCCTGAATTGCGTATTGAGCTTTGCCTTGCGTTTTTCGGCAGCCTTCTGCTCTTTGTTCGTAGCGCCCTCAGGGATTTCTGCCATTGCAGCGGCAAGGTCAGTAAAGTCAAAATGAACGCAGACAACCTTGTCTTTTACGGCTTTTGTAAAATCTGCATTTTCAAGAAGGAACTTAACTCCTGCGTCAGTTCCCGGAACGTCCATATCAGAATTTACAAACAAAAGAATGTTCTTATTTGAAGACTTTGCTTCTTTTTTTGCAGCCTCAAAATCATCATACCAGCCGTTTGCATCTTTTTTAGCACCGCAGGACGCAAGAAGAATACAGGCAACAGCCGCCAAAACAACAGTAATTTTTTTCATACAATTTTCCTTATCATCACTATAATTTTTATTATATATAGAACTCTAAAAATCTTTAGATAATCCTTACTTAAAATACCGAACTCCTGCAGCAAACACATTCTCGCAGGAATTCTCATTTTCATTTGCAAGAGGATCACCGGCAATATTCTTTATCAAATCACGGCTTGCACCGTTCGCATCTATTCCGACGGTACGCTCGCTGTGACCCATTTTTCCAAGAACCCGTCCGTCCGGGCTTGTAATTCCTTCTATTGCATAGGCAGAACCGTTAGGATTGTCCGGCTCAGCTACGGCAGGAATACCGAATTCGTCAACGTACTGGGAGAATACCTGTCCGTTTGCAAACAGTTTTTCAGCAAGTTCTGCACTTACAACAAACCGTCCTTCTCCGTGACTTACAGGAACAAGATGAAGGCGCGGATCAATCACGCTAGGATCAAGTGCCCACGGACTTGCTGCACTTACAAGACGTGTCCTTACTACGCGGCTTATATGACGTCCTATTCTGTTGAACGTAAGGGTCGGCATATCATCCTGCATATCGCGGAATTCTCCGTACATTGCAAGACCAGTTTTTACAAGCGCCTGAAATCCGTTGCAGATACCGAGTACAAGACCGTCTCGTTTTTTCAAAAGCTCCATAATCCGGGAAGAAACGCGTCCTTCGCGAAGGCAGTTTGCAATGAATTTCGCAGAACCGTCCGGCTCATCACCAGCACTGAATCCGCCGGCAAGCGCAAGAATCTGCGCAGACTTCAATTCTTTTTCAAATGCAGCAAGCGAGTCTTCAAGCATCTGCGGCGTTTTGTTTGAAAGCACAAGAATGTTTGTGTCTGCGCCGGCAAGATTGAACGCACGCGCTATATCGTACTCGCAGTTCGTTCCCGGGAATACAGGAATTACTACGCGAGGCTTTGCTTTTATAGGATTGAACACCGGATTTTTCCGGATTGCGCTTAATGAAGGATGAACGCTTTTTGCAAATTCAGGGAGTTCCGGCTGGACTTCCGCACCGCTTACAGGCGGAAACACGGAAGAAAGCGTAGATTCCCAGGCTGATTCTGCTTCTTTAAGCGTAATTTTTGCACCAGGAATATTGTTCACCTCAACGGTTAAAGCCGGCTCTGAAACTGTAGCACCAAGCTGCGAAACAGTACCCGGAACAAAAACGCCAGTATCAAAGTCAGAAGCTGCTTCTACAATGATAGAACCGTACAGCGGAGTAAACAAATCCTTCTCAGAATAACGTCCGTCCTGCCTGAAGCCGGATGCAGTCGCCGAATACGGAACATTGTCAATCTTAATGCCGATACGGTTACCCATTGCCATTTTTGTAATAGCTTCTGCAATACCGCCGGCGCACACCGGATACATCGCGGCAATTTTCCCGGCTTTGTTCAGCTCATAAAGGGCATTTGTATTTTTAGTAAACGTATCAAAATCAGGAGCAAGTTCTGCCGAATACGGAACGGTTACAAGGTAAACATTGTCGCCGGCTTTTTTGAACGAACCGCTCGTAACGTTCTGCACCTCGCCGTGCGTTACCGCAAAACTTACAAGCGTGTGAGGTACGTTAATTTCCTCAAACGTTCCGCTCATACTGTCCTTTCCGCCGATAGACGCACAGCCCATAGCCGTCTGCGCATCAATAGAACCGAGCAGTGCCGCCGCAGGGTATCCCCAAGTTTTTTCGCTTACAGCGCGACCGAAGAATTCCTGGAACGACAAACGGCAGTCAGACGGCTTTCCGCCCATACAGGCAATTTTTGCAAGGGAAGAAAGAACCGCCGTCTGTGCTCCGTGCCAGGCAGACCATTCGCCAACGCGCGGATCATATCCCTGCGCCATAAAGCTTACGGTAGACGTTTCATACGGACTTACGACAGGAATTTTTGCGCACATACCGGCTTCCGGCGTACACTGATATTTTCCGCCATAAGGGAACAGAACAGTTGAAGCACCGATAGAACCGTCAAAACGTTCTCCAAGTCCGCGCTGAGAACAGCACGACAAATCACTGATATTTGCAAGCCACGCTTTTTTAAGCGCATCGCCAGTCTTTTCTTTTGAAAGTTCTTCTTTTACAGACTCAAGCGTATTTAAAAGCGGAGACTCTTCCTGTTTTGCAGGACTTTCTATTAAAGCATCAGCCTCGTGATGAGCGCCTGCTGCATCAAGGAATTCACGTCCGATATCAACAATTACGTTTCCGCGCCATTTCATCACAAGACGGTTAGTGTCAGTTACAACTGCAACCTGAACTGCCTGTAAGTTTTCTTTTGCCGCTTCTTTTATGAATGCAGCAGCATCTTTTGCGCGTACGACAACAGCCATACGTTCCTGACTTTCGGAAATAGCAAGCTCCGTTCCGTTCAGACCGTCATATTTTTTAGGAACGGCATCAAGATTTATATCAAGTCCAGGTGCAAGTTCACCAACGGCAACAGAAACTCCACCTGCGCCAAAGTCATTGCACCGACGAATCATAAGGCTTACGTCTTTATTGCGGAACAGACGCTGAATTTTCCGCTCTTCAACTGCATTTCCTTTCTGAACTTCGGCAGCCGCAGTAGAAACTGATTTTTCCGTATGAACTTTTGAAGAACCTGTTGCTCCTCCTATACCATCGCGGCCAGTGCCGCCTCCAAGAAGAATTACAACATCTCCAGGTTCAGGACGCTCGCGCATAACAGTATTAAGCGGCGCAGCTGCAATAACTGCACCAAGTTCCATACGCTTTGCCATATAGCCAGGGTGATACAGTTCGGTAACCTGCCCTGTAGTAAGTCCAATCTGATTTCCATAGGAACTGAAGCCCTGCGCAGCCTCCCGGCAGATTTTTATCTGCGGAAGCTTACCCTTTCGTGTTGCAGAAAGCGGTACTGTAGGATCTGCTGCGCCAGTTACGCGCATTGACTGGTATACCCAGGAACGTCCGCTCAAAGGATCACGGATAGCACCGCCGATACACGTTGCAGCACCACCAAACGGTTCAATTTCCGTAGGGTGATTGTGAGTTTCGTTCTTAAACATCAAAAGCCAGCGTTCCGTTTCGTCAGCCGGTTTTCCGTTTTTGTCGCGGGTATAATGAACGTCAATGTATATGGAACAGGCATTGTTTTCTTCGCTCACTTCCATATCATCAAGTTTTCCGTGTTTTTTCAGATATTTCATGCCGATGACAGCCATATCCATAAGGCAGACCGGCTTGTCTGTCCGCCCTGCATACAGTTCCGTACGCATATCAGTATAGTTCTGCAAAGATTTACGGAACAGATTTGCATACGGGCCGTCTTCAATCTTAATGTTCTTTAATTCAGTAAGAAACGTTGTATGGCGGCAATGGTCAGACCAATAAGTATCAAGAACACGGATTTCCGTTTCTGTAGGATCACGGTTTTCACCCTTAAAATAGTCCTGCAGAAAGCGGATGTCCGCAAAATCCATAGCAAGACCCATTTTGTTTCTGTAAGATTCAAGAGCTTCATCATCAAAGGAAATAAATCCTTTTACAACAGGAATGTCATTAGGATTTTCTCCTGTCATTTCAAGAGTTTCAGGAACAGAATCGTCCGTAAGGCGTGAATCAACAGGATTTATAAGATAATTTTCGATTTTTTTTACATCATCAACTGTAACATTTCCGCTCAAAACAACCATTTTTGCACAGCGTACGCGCGGCGGTTCAGTTCCTACTGTACACGAAGATGCAAGTCCTGCACGCAGCAAAGAAAGACACTGCTCCGCACTGTCTGCACGCTGGTCGTACTGCCCGGGCAGATACTCCCACACGATGACGGTACTTCCTTCCGGAACATCAACTGTATTAAAGATGCAGAAATCGCTCTGCGGCTCGGAGAAAACACGTGTAGCCGCCACCATTTCCACAGCTTCGCTGATATTCTCAACGTCGTAGCGGTTCAGATAACGCACTCCGGTAACGCCGGAAATGCCCAAAAAATTTTTAATCTCTGAAAAAATACGGTCAGCCTCATTTGTAAAACCAGGCTTTCTTTCTACATATAAACGAAACATTTTTTTATTATAAAGATATGAGGCTGAATGTACAATAACGATTGGCACAACGATTTAAAGAAGTTTTCAGTCACAACGGCTCAAAGACGGCTACAGGGAGGAAGACGGAACGGCATACTGACGGGAAGCAATGCTCCGGGCAGACTGCGCATACTCAGGGAGAATACGCGACTGGTGCAAATCAATAAATCCCGGACACAAAAGTTCGCCGCTTACGATGACGCGCACGGCGCGGTTTTTCCGCTCTTCGTTTTTAGGAGAGTCCGGCTCTTTTTCCGTCATCAAAAGATACGCGTTATACGCATCAAGCACGGCAGAAGCAATTTTTTCATCACGCTCTGCGCCCTGCGGAACAGAAGGAATTTTTATGTCCGCAGAAACAGGAATGAAATCCGGGTCAATGCTAATTTCCTTATTAGCCTCGTACAAAAGCGGCCATAAATGACGGTTTCCAAGCCGTTCTTCCGCAATTTTATAATAGCCTGCCCCATGCGGCACTGTATACGACTCAAACAGAATTGCAGCTTCAATTTCCTCGATTTCAGAATTTTCAGAAGAAGGCGGAACGATGTTCTCAGGAGCTTCTTCAACAAAAGCAGATTCCTGAACGTCAGGATCACCGTCAGAAGCAGACGGATTTCTGTTCTTTTTTGACGAACAGTTTTTTACAAGAAGGGATATGACAAGTGCAAGAAGAATCGCACCGAGCGCAAGAACGGCAATGAATTTCCAGGTCTTTTTTCCGCCGTCCTCCTGAACATCAAAATCGTCATCGTCATTATCATTATTATCTTCAATTTCTTCCTGACGCACCGGCTCTGAAACAGGAATTGACGAATAAAAATCATCTTCGATGACAGCCGGTTCCTGTACGGACGACGTATTTTCCTCAGGAAGAAGCGTACAGTCTGAAGCCGGCTTTTCTTCCTGCGCAATGACACTTGCACGAGCAAGAAGTCCCTTGTCAGAAATTTTCTGTTCTTTTATGACTTTCGGCTTTAAGTGACTGTACGGACGGTTTATCCTTCGCGCAACGGACGGACACGGAATGAATTTTATCCTCCAGTGCGCAGGGATTTCCATTTTTTCTCCGGTAAAAGGATTAAGTCCTTCTGCCGTTTCTATCCACGTCTTTTTGAATGTTCCGAAATTATAAATTGAAAAACGGTCGCTTGATTTTAAGCCTGTCCGTACTATGGTAAAAAAAACACTTGCAAACCGCTTTGCAACTTCAGGACTGACACCTGTTTTCTGCACGAGACGCTCTGCCAGGGCAGACTGCGTAAGAATTTCACTCATTTATCTCGTCCTTCAGAATGTCCGAAGCCTTAAAACGAAGCTTCCGTTTCTGCGGATAGAGCATCATTTTACCGTTCGCAGGATTTCTGCCGGTTCGTTCTTTTACCTCAGCAGTTTTAAATGTTCCAAAGCCCGGCTGTACAAATTTTCCGCCAATTTCAAGAGTGCGGACAATTTCTTCAAGCAGTACGTTGAGAGTTTCTCCGCACTTTTTTTGAGTTATTCCAAGTTCTTTAGACATTTCTGCTACCAGCTCGTGCTTTGTCATACTGTTATTTTACCACAAAACATGAATACTGCAAGATGGTGAAAACAAAGTTTATTCATCATCTCTAAAGCTGCATACGATGATATTTGCTCATCCCCGGCACGGAATTTTATCCGCCGTCATAAAGATTCATTTACCATGAAAAACCGGCGTTGATTTTATTCATTACGGCATAAAAATCCGGGAACGAAACGGCACAGCATTCGGCATTCTTTACCGTAACGCTTTCACCGGAAGGAAGTCCAAGCCCCAGACAGGCAAGCGACATTGCTACCCGGTGATCGTCATAACTTTCTACCGTTCCGCCGTGAAGGACAAATTCCGGATTACGGCTTCCGTCTTCAAGAACAGGGGAATGACCGTGAACGGAAATCCAGTCTCCACCGCTTTCAACATCTGCCCCGAGTCTCCTAAGTTCCGCCTGCATAACTTCAATACGGTCAGTCTCCTTTTTGCGGCAAACGCCGATGTCTTCCATTACAATAGTTCCTTCCGTAAAACAGCCGGCAACCGCAAGCGCGCAGATTGCATCAGGATAGCCTGAAAGATTTACGTGAAGTTCGCCGCCCGGAAGATGCACAGTAGAAAGCCGGCTTTTCCGCACGGTAAGACTGTTTTTTTCAGTATCGTTTGTAATATCTCCGCCAAGAGATTTCAGGACGTCGACAATGGCACTGTCCCCCTGACTTCCGGAATTATCTATATTATCAACTGTAATTTCACTTTGAGTAATGAGCGCTGCAACAAGAGGAAATGCGACAGCTTCCCAGTCACTTGGTACAAAACGGTCGAACGCCTTGAACGTAACCGGTCCGTGTACCGCAATGTGCCTGTAGTCAGAAGAAATTTCAAGCTGAACGCCAAGCGATTCAAGCCACAGGCGCGTCATATTCAAAAACGGAACTTCTTTCGGGTCGGTAAGTTCAATGCGCGTAGTTCCCTCAAGACGGCTTGCCGCCATCATAATGCCGCTAATATACTGCGAAAGGCGTCCGTCCGTAACCACAGTACATCCCAGCTTTACAGGACCTTTTATAATAAGTGGAGGCGCATTTTTTTCAGGGCGCGAAATGTACGCCTCTGCACCAAGCTGGCGCAGCGCATCCACAACGTGCATTACCGGGCGCGTACGGATTGACTCGTCGCCGGTGAAAACGCTCCATCCCTCAAATGTTGCTGCAACCGGCGACATAAAATACAGCAGTGAGCCGGAGTCACCGACGTTTACAACGTCAGACGGAAGATGCGCATTTTTTCCCGCGCCCTCTACAATCCAGTCCGCAGGGTCAGACGTATCTACCTTTGCCCCAAACAGCGGAACTGCGCGGCTGGAAGAAACGCAGTCTGCACCGCCAAGCGGATTTCTGATATGAGAAGTGCCTTCTGCCAGTGAAGCAAAAAGCAGTGCCCTGATAGTATGACTTTTTGAACCCGGTACCTGAATATGACCGGAAAGTTCTGCACGTTTAGAAACAACATTCATAACAGGAATAATTTACAGTCCTTTTATAAAGATTTCAATTCCTATAGCAATAAGAATTATACCGCCAATCACTTCCGCGTGACCGGAAAGTTTTGTTCCTGCCTTTCTGCCGATTAAAAGACCTGTAAAGCAAAGGACAAAAGTTACTGCCGCAATAATGAGCGAACAGACAAGTGCCGCGGAAAAACGATAGTCTGCAATTGTAAAACCGACGGAAAGCGCGTCTATGGAAGTAGCAACGCCCTGAATTAAAAGTACGGACAGCGTAACAGCAGAACACTTAGCTTCATCTTCTGACGGACGGAACGACTCGTAAATCATCTTTCCGCCAATATACGAAAGAAGCACAAGTGCAATCCACGGAATAAACTTTCCGAATGCCGTAAAATATTCCACCACCGTATGAACGCATACCCAGCCGGTCATAGGCATAAGTGCCTGAAAAAACGCATACATCCCGGAAATTGCGCACATCCGGCGTTTTTTCATACACGGCTCGTTAAGTCCGTTCGCAAGCGATACGGAAAAAGCGTCCATAGAAAGACCAACTCCAAGAAGAATGCTGTTTATAAAAAAAAGAGCATTAAAAACAACTGGCATAAAATTACACAAGTCCCGTCGCTTCGTCAATTCCGAGCATAATATTCAGGCACTGAACGGCAGCACCGCTTGCGCCTTTTCCCAAATTGTCAAAACGGCTGGTCAGCATAATCCGGTCGTCATTGCCATAAACAAAAATCTGCATCATATTCGTGCCGGCAAGCGTATTCGCCGGAATAAACGGCTCTTCAAGTACGCCTTCACCCATAAATCCGGCAACTTTTACAAAGCGGCAGCCGTCATAGTGCGCGGCAATCATTTCCCACACATCAGATGCCGTAACTTTCTTTGCAAGAAGCCGGGCGTGAAGTCCAACCGTAACGGTCATTCCCTGAAAATAGTCGCACACATACGGATTGAAAACTGGTTCGTATTCAAGACCGGCGATTTTTTTCATTTCCGGAAGGTGCTTGTGGGTTTGCGTAAGCGCATAAAGGCGCGGAGAATCAAGTTCAGGATTCCTTCCGTCTGCTTCGTACTGTGCAATTGCTTTTTTTCCTGCACCGGAATAGCCGGAAACTGCGTGAATGACAACAGGATAGTCCGCCGGCATAATGCCGGATTTTACAAGAGGATATCCCAGCGAAACAAAACCGCTTGCATAACAGCCTGGAACGGCTACGCGGTTTGAGCCGGCAATTTTTTCGCGGAACGATGCGTCAAGTTCAGGAAAACCGTACGCCCATTCAGGATTAGTGCGGTGCGCGGTAGATGCGTCTATAATCCGTGTTTTTGAATTAGTACAAAGCTGCACGGATTCAACGGCAGCAGCATCAGGAAGACACAGGAACGTATAGTCCGAAGCATTGATAATCTTCGCTTTTTCCGCAGGGTCTTTGCGCTTATCCTCGTCAATCTGCATAATGTTAATGTCGCTGCGGTCTGCAAAGCGCTCAAAAATCTTAAGGCCGGTAGTGCCTTCTTTTCCGTCAATAAAAACGTTTACTGCCATACGCAATCTCCGTCAGTTTTCAATATCTCTCCGCGTCCTGAAGCTTATTCACGTACTATACTGTTTTTTTCCCGTTAGCTGAATAGAACGCAAAAAGAGATTCTGCATCTTTTAGAGCAAAGAAATGCGTTTTGCAAGAGTGCGCGCTTTTTTTTCAACGCGCGGCGGCAGTTCCTTCATTCCTTTTGTACCCGGAAGAACGATTTTTCCGCAGATTTTAAAGCCTGAATAAGAAAGAATCTCTTTCATCGCCTGAACTGCTTTTGTCGACTGACCGGCAAGCACATTGAACGGAAAAGGCGTCGTGCAGGAAGTAACGACAAGCGCACATTTTCCTTTATGGAGCGGAAGCGGCATTCCAAGTTTTGTTTCGCCCATCATTACGCCTACAAGACGATCAAAAAGGCGCTTTAAGTCGCCGGAAATGTTACCCCAATACACAGGCGAGCCTGCAACAAGAACGTCGCATTTTTGCAAAAGCAGTGCGATACGGTGCGCATCGTCAGGCGGAAGGACGCACAGCGATTTACTGCGGCATGCCATACAGCCAATGCAGGAAGAAAACGAAAGCGAATGAACGTCGACAAACGTAACCTCATTTCCGTTTTCAAGAGCCGTTTTTTCGATACAGTGCAAAATCCGCGAGATTTTTCCGTTTGCACGCGGAGAACCGTTTAAAATCAGAACATTCATTAAAATTATTCCCCTTCCGCAGAGGGAACAACCGCAATGCAGGAAATGATATTTTTTGCCGTCGTAAGATTTTCCGTTTCAGGGTGAATAATGCCGTCGCTTCCGTCAACAGAGCCTGTTCCCAAAAGTTCAAGGCGTATTTCCTGAGTAAAACCGGCAGGAATGAGCGCACCGTACACAACAGACGGCTGACCGTTTACACCGGAATTTTTCTTTGTATAAAAGCCGTTATAGTCAAAACTGTTGTTCAGTTCAACCTTTATTACGTATGATTTTTCGCCGTCAATTTCTGCACCAAAGATTACGCCACCTTTCGGAGTTGCAGAACTTACCGCATCAAGAGCAGTTCTTTCGCCGCCGCCCTTCGCCGGATTTTCACCAGATGCGCAGTACCATACCGGCAGTGATTCCGGACGTCCGTCTTTCGGACTGAAAATCCAGCTGCGCTTTTCCGCGCGTGAAGTAACGTACAGCGTGCGGATATAATTTCCGTCCGCGTCCTCAAGCCATACAGCCACCTGCGGCTCGCGCTTTTCTTTCCAGTTAGTTCCTGCACCAATAGAAACGATAATGCCTTTTGCAAATGCACCACAGCACACAAAAATAGCCGCAGCCACGGAGAACAGTTTTTTAAGATAACGTATCATTTATAATCCTCTAAAATATTTTTCTTATAAAATTATAACACTTATGGAGCGGAATTTTGCCGGAAATAATGCAGAAACAGCAAATTTTTCGTGCAGAACGCTTTACTTTTCGTTTTTACCGCCTGCTGATATACTGTATTCGTTATGAGATTTCATCACAGAATAAAATCGGTTCAAGTACGGCTTTTCCTTTATTTTTTTACGCTAGCTATCATCGGCACGGCGCTGCTTTCACTTCCGCTCTGCTATAAAAACGGAATGACTGTTCCGCTAATCGACTCGCTATTTACGACAGTTTCTGCAATCTGCGTTACGGGGCTTTCGACAGTTGATATGCGTCTTTACACTGGAGCAGGACTTGCCGTCATTCTGCTTTTGATTGAAGCAGGAGGACTCGGGCTTGTTTCGTTTTTTACTGTGTTCCTCGTGTTCTCTGCAAAAAAAATCTCGCTATTAAACAGGAACATTATCCGCGACTATTTTACGGAAGATTCCGCCGTCGAATCACGACAGATTATAAAAGTCATTCTGATTACGACCCTTGCGTTTCAGGCGACAGGAGCGCTCGTTCTTGCACCGCTTTTAAAAACCGCAGGAGAAAGTCACTGGATTTTCTACGCAATTTTTCTTTCCATTTCCGCATTTTGCAATGCAGGATTTTCGCCGTACGCAGACAGCCTTGCGCAGTTTTCAGGAAACGGTGCAATCTGCCTTTGGCTTTCCGTTTTAATCATCGCAGGCGGACTTGGCTTTATGGTGATTGCAAACGTCATCGGCGTGGCAAAAAGCAGGTTCTCCAAAAAATCAAGGTGCATTTTAAGCCTTCACTCAAAAATCGTTCTTCTTATGACTTTTGTACTCATCGCGGCAGGAACGCTCGTCTTCTTTTTTGCAGAAAAAGACGGCGCATTTAGCGGAATGAGTTTTTTCAAGGCGCTCAACTGCGCTTTCTTTCAGTCAGTAACGCTCCGCACCGCAGGGTTTGAAACTGTTTCGCAGGCAGATTTTTCACCGCTTTCAACATTTTCTTCTATTATATTAATGCTGACAGGCGGAAGTCCCGGTTCAATGGCAGGAGGACTAAAAACAACAACGCTCTTCCTTCTAGTCTGCGTTGCCTACAAGCGCGCCTCAGACAAAAACGCTCCGTCCGTTTTCCGCCGCGACATCGCCGAAGAATCAACGGAAAAAGCGCTCGCCGTATTCGTAAAAGGCGTCTGCCTTCTCTGCGTGATGTACGCACTTTTGCTCATCTCAGAATCCGCTTCGCTCAAAGCCGGAACATTCAGCGCAGGAGAACTTTTCTTTGAAGCAGCCTCCGCATTTGGCACGGTCGGTCTTTCAAAAGGAATCACGGCAGCACTCTCGTCCGCAGGAAAAATCCTCGTTATGCTTTTGATGTTCGCAGGAAGGACTGGAATTACATTCATCGCACTCGGAAGCCTCTACAAAGAAAAACCGCTCGACTCGCTCGCTGATTTCCCAAAAGAAAGCATGTTGATTGGGTAACACCCCCCCCCTTCAACCTTTTCTTTTTCCCCTATGAATGATATTATCAATTTATCAATACGAGGGAACGCGAGGGATACAAAATGGTAACTATTGCAGTCATTGGGCTTGGGACGTTCGGGAGCAGTGTAACTGAGGCACTGCTTGATACGGATACGGAGCTTGTCATTCTGGATAAAGATAGGGATATTGTTGAAAAATATAAAAATTCGGTGACGAACGCATACATCACGGACGCAATAAGCGAGGCAACTTTGGAAAAAGTCATTCCGCCTGACGTGAATGCCGCCGTCGTTGATTTGGGAAGTCAGCTTGAAACGTCGATTCTTGTAACAAATCATCTTAAAAAACTGGGCGTTCCGCAGATTATCGTAAAAGCAAGGTCTGACGAGCACGGCGAAATTTTAAAACTTGTCGGCGCAACAAAAATCATCTACCCAGATTATGACGCTGCCGTCCACATTGCACCGATGCTTCTTTCTTCCGCGCTGTTCAACTATATGCAGCTTTCGGAAAATTTTGCGATTGCAGAAGTGAAAGTGCGCAAAGAAATCGAAGGAAAAACGCTTGCAGAAAGTTCGCTCCGACAGAAATACAGCTTGAACGTAATCGGCATACGTCAGGAAGGAAGTGATGAAATCAAGGCTGCAGCAGATCCTCTTCTTGTGCTGGATAATCAGATGATTTTGCTTGTTGCAGGAATGCCGCAGTCGATTCTTAACTACACAGACCGCCACGCCGCAGGCGAAAAGCAGAAAAAAGACGGAAACGTTTTTCGAAAATTTCTGCACAGGAATTAAAATATGAGTACACAGAAAATACAGAATACAAAAATTGCAGGAATTCCGGCTGTAATTGCCGGAGCAGATACGGACGAGGGATTTTTATTCATTCACGGAAAAATGGGATGCAAGGAAGAAGCCCTTGATTTTGCAGAGCGCGCCGTTCCCAAAGGATTTCAGGTAGCAGGAATTGACTTACCGGAACATGGAAGCCGCAAAAACGAGGTGGAAAAACTTGTTCCCTGGACGGCAGTTCCGGAAATCCGTGCGATATACAAAGATCTTTCTGCGCGCTGGAAAAAAGTTCACGTGCGGGCAAACAGCATAGGCGCGCTTTTTTCTATGTATGCGCTTCAGAATGAACAGCTGGGAAAAACACTTTTCGTTTCTCCGCTTGTGGATATGGAACAGCTCATTCTTGGAATGATGGCGCAGTCCGGCGTTACGGAAACAATGCTTGAGCAAAAAGGAGAAATTGAAACTGACTTCGAAGAAACTCTTTCGTGGAAATACCTTTCGTGGGTACGTTCAAATCCGCTTGTCTGGAACAGACCGTCCGAAATACTGTACGGCACAAACGACAACCTGACCGGCAAAAACACAATAGAACAATTCTGCGTTAAAAACGCCTGCCGCCTTACCACAGTAGAAAACGGCGAACACTGGTTTCATACGGAAGAGCAGCTGCAAGCCCTTCACGACTGGGAAGAACGCGAACTTAAAAGGTAAAGCGGCAGGGCATAAAAGATTTAAAAACAGATGACAGACAGTTTAGTCCAGGACATATTCCTTCCGAACCCTGTCATCGTCGGTGATTTTCCGAAGAATGCGGCAGGGATTTCCTACGGCTACGGAGAACGGCGGAATTTCTTTTGTAACGACACTGCCTGCTCCGATAACGCACCCCTCGCCGATTGTAACACCCGGAAGAATTACGACATTCGCACCTATCCAGACATTCTTTTCTATGCGGATTGGCTTTGACGTATTGTAAACGCACCTGTCATCAGGATGAATTGTGTGCCCGGCACAGGCTATGCACACGTTCGGCGCAATAAATACATTTTCACCAAGATAAACCGGCGAAGTATCAAGAATGGAACAGTTGTAGTTTACAAAAGAAAAGCCGTCAAAATGAATGTTAAAACCGTAGTCGCAATGGAACGGCGGCTTTATGATAGCCGTAAGATTATCATCCCGGAACAGTTTTTTTAAAATTTGCGTACGCCGTTCCCCATCCTCAGGGGAAGACTGGTTAAAATCATACAAAAGCCATTCCGTTTCTTTCTGCATATCTCTTGTAAACTCTTCAAACCTGACAATATAACCCCTGTCTTCCTGCATTATCCGCAGAAATTCATCTTTTGTCATTTTTCACTCCGCACAAAAAGAAATATATGCATCAAGAAAACATCAATGATGGAACAGGCGGATTCCTGTAAACGCCATCACCATATTATAACTGTCCGCAGCAGCGATAACGTTATCGTCACGAACAGAACCGCCAGGCTGTGCTACAACCGTTACGCCGGACTTTCTTGCACGCTCGATGTTGTCACCGAACGGAAAGAACGCATCAGAGCCGATTGCAACGTCAGTATTTTTAGAAAGCCATTCTTTCTTTTCTTCGCGCGTAAATACTTCAGGACGAGTCTTAAAAATATTCTGCCATTTTCCGTCTGCAAGTACGTCCTCATATTCCTCACCGATGTACACATCGATGGCATTATCCCTGTCCGCACGCTTAATTCCGTCAACAAACTGAAGTCCCAGAACCTTAGGACTCTGGCGAAGCCACCAGTTGTCAGCTTTCTGACCGGCAAGGCGCGTACAATGAACGCGGCTCTGCTGCCCGGCTCCGATACCGATTGCCTGTCCATCCTTTACGTAGCAGACGCTGTTTGACTGCGTATATTTAAGCACGATAAGAGAAATCACAAGATTCATTTTATCCTCATCGCTCATCGTCTTGTTTTTTGTAACGATATTTGAAAGGCAGGACGAATCAATCTTCAAGAAATTGTGTCCTTGTTCGAACGTAACTCCGAAAACCTGCTTTTTCTCAAGTTCTGCCGGAACATAGTCCGCATCAATCTGAATGACGCAGTAATTTCCGTTCTTTTTTGCCTTAAGGATTTCAAGAGCCTTTTCACTGTAAGACGGCGCAATAATTCCGTCAGAAACTTCTTTTTTAATAAGGAGCGCCGTCGCTTCATCACATTCTCCGCTAAGCGCAATAAAATCGCCGAAAGAAGACATACGGTCTGCACCGCGGGCACGCGCATACGCACACGCCATCGGAGAAAGCTCTACGCCGTCCGTAAAATAAATCTGTTTGAGGGTATCAGAAAGCGGCTTACCGACTGCAGCGCCGGCTGGCGAAACGTGCTTGAAAGATGTTGCGGCAGGAAGTCCCGTCGCTTCTGTAAGTTCCTTTACAAGCTGGTAGCCGTTAAAAGCATCAAGAAGATTGATAAAGCCCGGTTTTCCGTTCAGAACGGTAACAGGCAGATCCGCACCATTTTCCATAAAGACCCTAGCAGGTTTCTGATTAGGGTTGCATCCGTATTTTAATTGAAGTTCTGTCATACAAGTATAATAGAACAAAAACCGCGTGTTTTCAATAAGTACGGACCGTGAATGTCATCCGTCCTGAGTTTGCAAAACTGCCTTACCGGTCAGAATAGTTCCTGTTTATCCAGTTTTTGTATTCGCCGGAAAGTATGTGGTTCACCCAGTCAGGATGCGTAAGATACCACTTAACTGTCATAGAAAGCCCCTGCTCGAACGTCATCTTGCGTTCCCAACCGAGTTCCTTTTTAATTTTGGTGCAGTCGATGGCATAGCGCGCATCGTGTCCCGGACGGTCTTTTACGTGGACGATAGTCTTTTCTACCTCAGCAGCAGATTTTCCTACTTCGGCAGAAGTCAGCTCAATCACCTTGTGAAGCAGCTTGATGTTCTGCCATTCGTTTTCGCCGCCGATATTGTATTTTTCGCCTGTCTTTCCGTCGTTCACAATCTGCCAGACGGCGCGGTTGTGGTCTTCTACATAAATCCAGTCGCGGATATTAAGCCCTTCGCCGTAAACAGGAAGATTTTTTCCGTCGCGGATATTGCTTATCATAAGCGGAAGCAGCTTTTCCGGGAACTGATACGGACCGTAGTTGTTCGTACAGTTAGAAAGTGTAATCGGTAGCGCATAAGTATGATAGTACGCCATCACCAAATGATCGGAACTTGCCTTGCTTGAAGAATAAGGGCTTCGCGGATCATACGGCGTAGTTTCGGTAAAATAGCCAGTCTTTCCAAGCGAACCGTATACTTCATCAGTAGAAATATGGTGGAACAGTACGTCATCACGCGGATTGTCAAGAGAAACATTCCAATAAGTACGCGCAACGTCAAGTAAAGTAAACGTTCCCATAACGTTTGTACGAACGAATGCCTCAGGTCCGAGGATAGAACGGTCAACGTGACTTTCTGCAGCAAAGTGAATTACAGTGTCAATGTCATACTGCTTGAAAATACGTTCGATTTCCGCACGGTCGCAGATGTCAACTTTTTCAAAAAAATATCGTTTTCCGCCGAACTTTTCTTCCACCTGCGCAAGATTTTCAAGATTTCCGGCATACGTAAGGCAGTCAACGTTTACAATATTCCCAGTAAAGCCAGAATCCATAAACGCTTTTTCTCCGGTTGCGCTCATTCCGAACAGATAATTAATGAAATTAGAACCGATAAATCCGGCTCCTCCGGTTACAAGAATGTTTTTCAGTTTTCTAGAAGACATTTTCAGTTCTCCGCAATATATTCAAGATAACGGCCATAGTCAGTTTTATAGCCTTTTGCAAGTTCAAGCAGTTTTTCTTTGGAAAGCCAGTCGTTCCTGTATGCAATTTCTTCTATACAGGAAACATAAAGCCCCTGCCTCTTCTGAATTGTGGCGATAAAGTTACTCGCTTCAAGAAGTCCGTCGTAAGTTCCGGTGTCAAGCCATGCCATTCCGCGTCCTAAAAGTTCTACAGAAAGGCTGCCTTTTTCAAGATACGCATTGTTTACGGCAGTAATTTCAATTTCACCGCGTGCAGACGGCTTAATGTCCTGAGCGATTTTTACAACATCGTTATTGTAAAAATAAAGTCCAGGAACGGCGTAATTTGATTTTGGGGCGGACGGTTTTTCTTCAATTCCAAGGACTTTTCCGTCCGCATTAAATTCAACAACACCATAAGCAGTCGGATCTTTTACAAAATATCCGAAGATAACAGCACCGCTTGATTTTGATGCAATTTTATCAGAAGCACTTTTAAGGACATTCGTAAAACTCTGTCCGTAAAAAATATTGTCCCCAAGAACAAGCGCAACATCGTCCGAACCGATAAAGTCTTTTCCAACGATAAATGCATCTGCAAGACCACGAGGTTGTTCCTGCACGGCATATTCAAAGCGCATTCCAAGCCAGCTTCCGTCACCGAACAGTTCCTTAAAAAGAGAAATATCGCGCGGCGTAGAAATAATAAGCACTTCGCGAATTCCCGAAAGCATCAGGCAGGACAGCGGATAGTAAACCATCGGCTTGTCATACAGTGGCAAAATCTGCTTTGAAACTGCCTTTGTAATCGGATAAAGACGCGTTCCTGAACCGCCGGCAAGAATAATTCCTTTCATATAAAATCCCCGTAAAAAATCTATATATTATTTACCAATCCATCTGGCATTCATATCAAAATACAAGCCGTTTCTGTCAAATGCAGGGTGCTTTCCGTCTTTTTCGCTTAAAAGAGGCGTTACCTCTGGCGCAACAGCCTTCCAGTCAATACCGATTTCCGGGTCATTCCACATAAGTCCGCCTTCGCCTTTAGGGTCATAAAAATCAGTGCATTTATAGGCGAATACGGCAGAGTCGCTAAGAACGTAAAAACCGTGCGCAAAGCCTTCCGGAATGTAAAACTGGTTCTGTTTTTCAGAATCAAGCACAACGCCGTAATACTTTCCGAATGTCGGAGAACCGCAGCGAAGGTCAACGGCAACGTCATACACGCGTCCGCTTACAGCGCGCACAAGTTTTCCCTGCGGATGCGCCGTCTGAAAATGAAGTCCGCGAAGGACACCTTTTGAAGAAGATGACTGATTATCCTGAACAAATTTCATCGTAAGTCCTGCAGCAAAAAAATCTTTTTCGCTGTACACCTCAAAAAAATAGCCGCGGGGGTCGCCGAAAACTTTTGGCTGAATTTCAAAAAGTCCGGCAATCTCAACACCGCCGGAAAAACATTTATTAAAGGAAAAAGGCATATAAACTCCATTTAAAAAGCGAGGTCAGTATACCACATTCAGAGTAAATATGCTAGAAAAAAAGCAATGCAGAAAATAATGCAGGAAGCAACAGAAAAAGATTGAAAAATTACAGTTTGCCGGACAGAAAACATTTCTTCCTGTCCGGAGGAAAAGAATTTACGGTGCTATACGCCCTCATATTCGCGGCGTTTCATTTCTTCCGCGATTTTCTTTACGTCCTGAATTTTTCCTTTTGCGGCAATAAGAACGGCATCATCGGAATCAACTATGACAATATTATCAAGACCGATTACAGCAACGGTGCGTTTTCCTGCGTGAATGTAAGAGTCGGTAGTATCAAGGGAAATGACATCACCCTTAGAAACGTTACCGTTCTTGTCCTTCTGCTGAATCTCCCAAAGTGCAGTCCAGGAACCAACATCATTCCACCCTGCATTAAGCTTAACGACCTTGCCCTTTTTTGTTTTTTCCATAACGGCATAGTCGATTGAATCACCTTTTATTTTCTCGAACGAAGCTTTATCAAGGCGGACAAAATCGGATTCTACAAGTGCATTTTCAAAAGACGCCGCAGAAAGATTGTACATTTCAGGCGCAAACATTTTCAGTTCTTCAAGAAAAACAGATGCCTTGAAAACGAACATTCCGCTGTTCCAGCTGTATTCTCCGCTTGCAAGATATTCCTGCGCTTTCTCAAAGCACGGTTTTTCCACGAATTTTTCAAGCGTATATGCACCGTCCGCCTCTTCCCCTGCTGTTTTTACATAGCCATAGCCGGTAGCGGCAAATGTCGGAACAATTCCGAACGTTACAAGAAATCCTTTCTGCGCCTGTTCTGCGGCAGTCATTACTGCTTTCTGGAACGCCGGCACATCAGAAATTACGTGGTCGCTCGGAAGAATTATTACAACTGCATCCCTGTCATTTTGCATTGCAGCACAGCAGGCGGCGGCAATTGCAGGCGCTGTATTTTTTGCAACCGGTTCAAGCAAAATGCGCGGTTTTTCGCTGCAAACCTCGCCAATCTGTTCCGCCACAAGAAAACGGTGCGCATCGTTGCAGGAAACAATCGGCGCAGAAAGATTAAGTCCGTTCAGACGAAGAAGAGTCTCCTGAATCATCGTTTTATTGCTTACAAGAGGCAGAAACTGTTTAGGGTGATTTCCCCAAGACAACGGCCAGAGGCGAGTTCCGCTTCCGCCGCTCAAAATTACAGGTGTAATTGTCATTAACTTCTCCAAATAAATTTAAACAAATAGAAAAAAATAGATAATGCAAGTATATCACTAACTGACTTTTAAGGAAACACTGAATAAATCCTATTGAGAATTTTTCAGTATTTCCCTTGACTTTAGCTAATTGTCCGTAAGTCAATGACTTAAGGCAATTTGACAGGAAGTGCTGAGTAATCGCTTCAAGTGTTAATCAGCACTTCCTTAGGAACAGGGGAAGGTCAAATCTTATGCAGGATGTTTTTCCTGTTCTATTGATTAAAACTACCCTTTTATTCTATAGTAGAAACATCACATTCAGCACGATTAACTCAGGGGTAGAGTGCCACCTTCACACGGTGGAAGCCGTTGGTTCAAATCCAACATCGTGCAAAAGTTCCATTCCGTTCTAGCGGTAGACCGCAGCAAGATTATCCGTATACAGTTCATCAGGCATAAAATTCAGCGTTTCATCAGCCCAGCGGACAACAGTATCTGTCTGAACGTCAAACGTAAAGGAATAAAGACAGCAGTTGTAGTTCTTCTGACGCGGAAAATCCGCTCCTCGTCTGTTCATTTCGCGGACAACGGAATTCATAATTCCGCCGTGACAGACAACAAGAACATCCCCGGACGTATCAGAAATCAAACTGTCTATAAATAACGAAATCCTCTCGTCAGCCTTCGACTCCCTTTCATTTTCAAGACGCCAAGGAAAGCGCATTTTCTTTGGAATGACTGCTCCTGGAAAATTCTGCTTTATTTCCTTTTTTGTAAGGCATTTTTTTGTCGTACGAACCGGCTGCGAGGCATTTTTCAGCCCCGTAACTTCCTGACAAGCAGGCTCAACAGTCATTTTTTCCGCACCGAACCGAGTGCAGGCAACCGCAGCCGTTTCAAGAGTCCTGTAATACGGCGAAACAAGCACCGTTCCGTCAAAACCAATTTTTTTCAGGTAATCGCCAAGCGCCTCTGCCTGAGCAATACCGTTCGGCATAAGCCTGTCTTCCGTACAGTTTTTGAACGCAATCTGATAACGCAAGTCGCCGCGCTGACCATGCCGCGCAAAATAAAACGTCCGCTCCTGTGAAAACGCGCAGAGCGAAACAAAAAGCATAATGCAAAAAAGAACAATCTTTCTCATAACATTCAGTGTATCACGGGCAGACGGAATTGTACATTTTTTTATGACGACAACTGCAGCACCTCATCATCGAGAAATACTGTCATTCCGCCGTAATTTATTCCGCTTTCTGTATTCAGACGGCGGACAGCCGAACTTCCGCTGGAACAAGTGAATAAAATACGAAATGTTTTCAAAGCCGTTTTCAAAGGCGATGTCAGTAACTGTTCCTGACGATGACAAAAGCTGCTCGCCTGCGGACTCAAGGCGGTAATCATTTACGTACTGAACAAAACTCATTCCCGTTTCTTTGCGGAAAATGCGCATAAAGCGGCTTGCAGAAAGCGCGCACAGAGATGCGGCATCTTCTACGGTTATTCGCGAGGAAAAATGTTCTTCCACATACGAAAGAATTTTTTTAAGGCGCTTTGCCCTGTTTTTTGAAGATGCGCTTTCGTCAGCAGAAAGAACTTCGCCATTAATAAGATGCATAATTTCAAAAAGGCGCGCTTTTACAAGAAGAGCACTCTCAGACAAATCTTTTTCCCAAAGGCCGCAAAGTTCCTTTACAAGCGGAAAAAGAACGTCGTTTAACGTAGAGCCTTTTTTGTGGTGATACGATTTTAAGTGCGCGCCATCAAGAAACGCAGAAAAAAAACGGCGGCTACAGAATGAGTCAGGATTTTCTTCCAAAAGCGAAATTGAAAAAAGAATGTTGTAGTATGCAATGCAGTCATCGCCGTTTTGCAAAATTGAATGAACTGCTCCCGGTGGAATAAGAACGATGTCTCCCTCACAGCACAAAAAACGGCTTCCCTGCACCGTAACAATTCCAGTTCCGTAACTTACAAAAATAATTTCAAATTCATCGTGCCAGTGAAGCGGAAAACCGTCAAGCCATTCTGGAATCCGGCCGTGGTATACCACAAAAGGGAAAGTCTTTTTTCCGTGAGATGCCGTTTCGCGCAAAGAAGAACGGCGTGAAAATTCACTTTTTCTCTGATGGATGTCACGGTCTTTTTTCTGTTCATCATTCATTTTTTCATTATACGGTTGTATTTTCCGTTCAGCAATAAAAAAAAACGCACGTTTTGTGTTATTATTACGCGCTTTTTGCACAAGATTTTTAATCAAAGCGCACTTATTCTGTTAGTATGATGAACAAAGATTTTAAGCGCCAGTTAAAAGAAATTGCATTGCCTGTAACAATTCAGTGCCTTATGCAGTCATCGCTGTCGCTCATTGACCAGATTATGATAGGGAGCCTGGGTAGCGAAAGCATCGCAGGCATCGGACTTGCCGGAAAATTTACGTCGCTGTATTCGGTTACGCTTGCAGCAGTCGTAACGGTAGCAGGAATTCTTATTGCCCAGTACCGCGGCGCAAAGGACGACAAAGGAGTAAGCGACAGCTTTTTCTTTCCGTTTTATTTTGCGCTCATTCTGACGGCATTTTTTTCCGTGCTTTCGTTATGTGCGCCGGAAAGCATAATGGGGATTTATTCAAACGATGCAAGCACAATCGAAAAAGCCGCCGTCTACTTAAAATGGCGCAGTGCAGAATACCTTCCGTCCGCAGTAACGCTTTTTGTTTCTACAATGCTTCGCAATATGAACAGGGCAAAGCTTCCGGCAGCGGCAGGAGTTGCGGCGATTATTTCAAACACTGTGCTGAACTGGCTTTTGATTTTCGGAATCGGGATTTTTCCGCGGATGGAAGCCGCAGGAGCAGCACTTGCAACTTCACTTTCGCGCTGTCTTGAAATGGCAATCGTCCTTGTTCTTTTTATAAAGGAAAAGAAAGCTCAGGACGTTTACCTCAAACCTGCCCTGCACTTTTCAAAGGAATTCATCAAGAAGGCTGTGGAAATTCTCGTTCCCATTCTAATCGGGGAATTTTTGTGGTCGCTGGGTGAAAATATGTATGCAGTCATCTATGGTCATTTGGGAACTGAACCTTGCGCTGCAATGACGCTGATGTACCCTATTCAGGGAATTGCAATCGGTGCGCTCTGCGGTATTTCTTCTGCAGCAGGAATCATCACTGGTAATTCGCTTGGTGCAAACGATGAAGAAAAAGCATGGAGTCAGGCACTTGATTTTGTGCGCCTTACTGTAATTTCTGGAATTGCAATCGGTGTTATCGTCTGCGCGCTTTCTCCGTTCTACGTAAAGCTTTTCAACGTTGCGCCTGAAACACGCGTTGTAACAGTAAAAATATTGATTGCGTTTGCGCTTGTGTTTACTGCAAAAGTATTCAACATGGTTGTTGGCGGCGGAGTTCTGCAAAGCGGCGGTCAGACAAAATTTATGACGGCGGTGAACATCATCGGCACATGGGGATTCGGCGTTCCGCTCGGATTCATAAGTGCTTATGTGTTCCGCCTTCCAATTTGGTGGGTGTACTTTATCCTTTCGCTTGAGGAATACGTACGCCTTGTAATAAGCGTATGGCTTTTACACTCGCGCAAATGGATGAGAAACGTAACGGTGAAGGAGCAGGAAGAATAGCATAGAAAATCAAGTATACGTAAAAGAAGCCGGATTTTGCAAATAATGTAGTGCAGTTTCCGGCTTTTTTTTGAACGGACAAATTTCTTTTCTATCAAAAAAACTATATTATAGAAGAAAACGCAGCATTTTTTTATACTTTCAGTATGAGTAAAAACAAGTTCGGCTTGCATAAAAAAACTTTTCTTTATGTTAAATATGTTTCTCCAAATTCATTCAATGCTTTTTTCTGATATTCGACTAAATTTTTTATCAGTGTAATTGAAAACTCTCGGTTTTGATTTTCGGATTCTTCTGTAGAAAATAAATACGAAACTTCAACTTCTAACGCAGATGCAATTTTTGCAAGCGTATCTGGATACGGCCATTTTATGCTTTGTTCAATGGAACTGATGAATGGAAGTGAAATATCTGCTTTTTCTGCCAAAAGTGCCTGTGAATAACCTTTCTGAGTCCTGAGTTTTTTTATATTTCTTGCAAGCGTACTTCTTACTTCTTCACCTGTCATAATAATCCTCTTAGATATAAATATTATCCTGTTAGAGTTATTCATTTACAAATATCTGTTAGTATTGTAAAATAGTACGAATAGTATTATTTATAATACTTGCAGTAATTTCATTAGGAAACATCTGCAAAATAAAAAGTTTTCATAATATAGGAGTGTTTATGAGAAAACATTTTGAAAAATGGCTCATGCTTATTTTAAGCGGTGTCTTTTTATTTTTTGTCATGGGTTGTGCTGCTGAATCCAGTGGCGGTTCATCAGACGGTGGTTCTTCTTCAAAATCAATTACAGTTACATATGTAGATGAATCCGGAAATGTTTTAGATTCAAAGAAATCTACGACATGGATTATATTAGATTATAAAAAAACAGGTTATATTTCTATTGTGGCTGCTGCAAGAAAATTGGCAGAGCTGATGTACACTCTGTTGAAAAATGGTACATCATATGAAAAAAGAGCCTCCGCGTCAGTTAAGCAGCTGGCAGCAGAAGCCCTTGCAACAGCCAGTTAATTATTGGAATCAGGAACTACATGGTATTGACAAATATCATAGGAGTTTAGCATGACAAAGTGTGAAGTTCTGCGTGACAATATGTTCCGTTCTTAAAAAAAATGACCAGCATATCTGTAATACACTGGTCATTATCTAAAACTTAAGTTTTATTTCAAGTTAATCATAGATTTATCATAATCGCTTGGTGGAACAAAGCCCATCAACTGAATCAATGTTGCAGGCCAGCTTGAAATACCGAGTCCTTCGTTCAGTTTTGTCTGGTCGTATTCGCCTTTGTATTCAGGGTCATAGATAATTCCTGGAACAGGATTCAGGCTGTGGGAAGTTTTTGCTTTCGGTTCGCCGTTTTTGTCCATCTTTACGCTGCCGTCTTTTGCGTGTTCGTACATATCGTCTGAGTTTCCGTGGTCTGCAGTAAGACACAAGATTCCGCCGGCTTCTTCGATTGCAGCCTTAAGGCGTCCAAGCTGTAAATCCATTCCTTCCATAGAACAGCATACGGCATTGAAAACTCCAGTGTGTCCTACCATGTCGCCGTTAGGATAGTTCAGGCGGATGTGGTCGTATTTTCCGCTTTTGATTGCTTCGATTACTTTATCTGTGATTTCAGCACATTTCATCCAAGGACGCTGCTCAAACGGAACTGTGTCAGACGGAACTTCTACATAGTCTTCAAGTTTTTCGTCGAATTTGCCGGATTTATTTCCGTTAAAGAAGTAAGTTACATGTCCGTATTTTTGTGTTTCTGAAATTGCCAGAAGCTTTACACCTGTTTTTGTAAGGTATTCACCCATGGTGCGGTCGATTGTCGGCGGATTTACAAGATACTGATGCGGAACGTGAGCATCTCCGTCGTATTCCATCATGCCGGCATATTCACAGGCAGGAACACGCTTTCTGTCAAAATGAGGGAAGTCTGCGCCTGATTCAAAGGCAGAAGTTATTTCAAGAGCACGGTCTCCGCGGAAGTTGTAAAGAATTACAGAGTCTCCGTCTTCAACTGTTCCGACAGGTTTTCCGTCTTTTGCAATTACAAATTCGTGCATGTCCTGGTCAAGAAGACCTGCCTGTTCTGTACGGTAAGTTTCAATAGCCTTTGTTGCAGATTCAAACTGACGACCTTCGCCAAGAACGTGGGCATACCATCCGCGCTGAACCATCGGCCAGTCTGCGTTATAGCGGTCCATAGTGATGAACATTCGTCCGCCACCTGATGCAATCTGATAGTCAGAATCTGTGTATGAAGCAAGTTTTTCTTCAAGCGGAGTTACAAAAGTCAATGCAGAAGTTGGGTCAACGTCGCGTCCGTCAAGCAGTGCATGAACGCGGATTTTTTTTACGCCTTCTTTGTGAGCCTGTTCAACCATTGCATAAAGATGGTCGATGTGAGCGTGAACATTCCCGTTTGAAACAAGACCGATAAAGTGAAGGGTAGAATTTTTTGCCTTTACATTTGCAATAAGTTTCTTCCATGTTTCACCTTCATACATAAGCCCTGACGAAATTGATTCTGAAACAAGTTTAGCACCCTGAGCAAAAACGCGGCCGCAGCCGATTGCGTTGTGTCCGACTTCGCTGTTTCCCATATCATCATCGCTCGGGAGACCGACTGCCGTTCCGTGAGCCTTAAGCTTTGTATGCGGACAGTTTGCCGTAAACCAGTCAAGATATTTCATCCGGCTTGCTTTTACGGCATCTCCTTCCTCGTATTTTCCATATCCAACGCCATCCATAATCACAAGAACGACAGGACCACGACGACCTTTCCAGTTAGGATTTTTTTCCAAAGAATGCATTGTATCTGCCATTTATTAAACCTCTTTTACGCTTTCAATATACTGAATTTCCGCCGCTTTTACAATGCAGATAACATACGGCAAAAAGAGACTTTATAGGGGGGGGGTACTCCCTTAATGTATTTTGTCATTCCTTGACTTTTTGCGGCACATTCATACAATGATTTTTTGAACAGTGATTCCGTCGGAACATTGATTCATCTGGTTTTACCATAATCTGACTTTGTCAGCGCGGGGGAAAACGCGATACTTCTTAAAAAAGAAATTTCCGCCTAAAAAAACAGACTTGATCTTCAGGACAGGTACTATGACTACTCTCGATTTTTCCATCCGGAAAAAAGAACATCACCCTATTTCTATGGTTACGTGCTACGATTCAACATTCGCCAGACTAGTGAATGAATCTGACGTAGACTGCATTCTTATCGGCGACAGCCTTGCAATGGTCATTCACGGAGAAAACACCACCATTCCGGCTACAATTGATATGATGGAAATGCACACAAAAGCCGTGCGAAAGGGCGCACCTGACAAATTTATCGTAGCTGACATGCCGTTTCTTGCAACGCGAAAGGGGCTTTCGTATGCGGTAGAATGTGCCGGCCGTCTTTTATGCGCTGGGGCAAACGCCGTAAAAATCGAACGCATAAGCACGCAGAAAGAAACGATTTCCTATCTTGTAGAGTCCGGCATTCCGGTAATGGCGCATCTTGGGCTTACGCCGCAGTTTTATAATACGCTCGGCGGACATAAGCGGCAGGGAAAAACTGACACTGAGGCAGAAAGAATTAAAAAGGAAGCGCAGCTTGCCGTAGAATGCGGCTGTTTTTCCGTGCTTTTAGAGTGCATTCCGCCGGAAATTGCCGCGGACATTACAAATTCAATAGACGCTGCGACAATCGGAATTGGCTGCGGCGACGGAACGGACGGACAGGTGCTTGTACTCCACGATATGCTGGGACTTACGGAATGTGCGCCTAAATTCGTTACAAAATATATGGAAGGTGCCGCACTTGTAAAAGATGCGCTTAATCAGTATGCCGCAAAAGTTGCCGCACATTAAATTTTTATAAAATACAGGAAAGCTTAAAATGAAAATTATACATACACCGGAAGAATGGAAAAAAATCAGGAGCGGCATTGCTTCTGACAAAAAAATCGGATTCGTTCCTACAATGGGCGGGCTTCATAACGGACATCTTTCGCTTGTGCAAAAATGCCACAAAGAAAACGACATCTCCGTAGTAAGCGTCTATCTGAACCCTACGCAGTTCAACGACAAGAACGACCTTCTAACCTACCCTGCAAATTTTGAGGACGATTCGGCACTTCTTGAAAAAGCTGGAGTTGACTATCTGTTTGCACCGGACTACAGCGCAATGTACCCGGACGGCTACACCTACAAGGTAATTGAAACTGATTTCAGTCAGAAGCTGTGCGGCGCAAAACGTCCCGGTCATTTTGACGGCGTTCTTACCATAGTAATGAAGCTTTTTAACATCATACGTCCGCAGAATGCGTATTTTGGAGAAAAAGATTTCCAGCAGTATGTCTTGCTTGACGGAATGGTAAAGGCATTTTTTATGGATATACATCTTGTTCCATGTCCGATTGTACGCGAAGAAAACGGTCTTGCAATAAGTTCGCGGAACAGAAAACTCAGCGAAAAAGGACTTGCTGCTGCACCAAAACTTCACGAAATCCTTGAAAACGAGTCTTCCCTTGAACAGAAAAAAAACGAACTTGAAAGTTCCGGCTTTACTGTTGACTACATCACCGAACATAACGGCCGTCTGTATGCGGCAGCTTTTCTTGAAGGCGTCCGCCTTATAGACAACATTCCGCTGAAGGGGTAAAAAATGAGCAATATTCTTCTATATGTTAGCGGTTCAATTGCGTGCTACAAAGCGTGCGCGCTAATCAGTCTTCTTACAAAGGAAAAACATTCTGTAAAAGTAGTTGCCTCAGAAAGTGCGCTTTCTTTTGTAGGAAAAGCGAGTTTTGAAGGTCTTAGCCAAAACAAAGTGTACACTGACATTTTTGACAACGAGGATGAACCAATAGCGCACATCACCCTGCCGCAGAAATGGGCGGACGTAATAATCGCGTATCCGGCAAGCGCAGACGCAATAAACAAACTTGCAGCCGGAATTGCAGACAATCTTTTCGGCGCAATATGTCTTGCAAATAATTATCAAAAACCGCTTCTTATTGCGCCGGCAATGAACACGATGATGTTCGCACATCCGTCCGTACAGTCTTCCCTGCAAAAACTGCGCGACTGGGGAACAGTCATTCTTCCGTGCGGAAAAGGACATCTTGCCTGCGGAACAAACGGCGACGGAAGGCTTCTTGAGCCGGAAGAAGCGCTTTCCTACATTCATTCCGCGCTTGAAGGAGCACAAGATAAAATCCGCTGAAACAGGCGTTTTTTATCTATATAAAAATTGCAAACATCTTTATTTTCTGCACATTCGCCGGAAACTTGCGTTTCAAGTCTTTCATCGCGGAGTGCTTAAAAAGTCATTCGATTGCTGAAACAGTTTTCCTGACTTTTACGGGAGAAGAAAAATGAACATTCTGATTACAGGAGGCGGCTGCGAAGAGGCGATAGATTCGGTTCGGAGCGTCTGTAACTTTTCCACCGGAAAAACAGCCTGCAAAATCGCAAGCACCCTTTTAAGCACAAAGCCTTCAATAAAAATAACTGCAATTATGGCAGAAAAGGCAGAAAAGCCGGAAGGCTGTACTGTACGGACATTCCGCTCGTTTTCAGACCTTGAACATATTTTAAAGGAAGAATGTACAGCCGGTTCGTACGATGCCGTAATTCACGCTGCGGCAGTCAGCGACTATTCGCCGGAAGCAGTCATCATCGACGGAAAGGAATATCCGGTCGGCTCGATTCAAAAAATCAGTTCGGAAAAAAGCCTTCTTATCAAAATGAAGAAGAACCCAAAACTAATCGAGTCTATAAAATCGTGGACAGGAAAAAACTGCACTCTGGTGGGCTTTAAGCTGACTTCAAACGCAACTCGCAAAGAGCAGGAAACTGCCGTAGCAAAAATGTTTTCCGCAGAAAATCCGCCGGACTTAGTTGCTGCAAACGACTTGTCCCTGATAACGCCGGATTTTCACCCGTTCCGCCTTTACAAAAAAACAGGACTTGCTACAGAGTGCTCTTCCATAGAAAGTATGTGCGGACATATTCTTCGCATTATGATATGATAAAAAGCAGGAAAGAAAAATGATACTGACAATCGACGTAGGAAATACAACTATTCAGGGAGGACTTTTTGAAGGCGAAAAACCAGTTCTTCAGTTCCGCCGCTCTACAAACGCATCGCTCAGCTCGGACGAACTGGGGCTTTTTCTCCGTGACGTCATCCGCCTGAACGGTTTTGACCATACGAAAGTTTCCAGAATTGCCTGCTGCAGCGTCGTTCCTGCAATCAACCATTCGCTCTCAAATGCGTTCATTAAATATTTTGGAAAAGAAGCGCTGTTCATACAGGCAGGAATAAAAACCGGTCTTAAGCTAAAATATTCAAATCCAAAGGAAATCGGCGCAGACAGAATAGCGGCGGCAATCGGCGCAATCGCCATCAAAAAAGACACTGACCTTATCATTGTTGATATGGGAACTGCAACGACGGTTGATGTTGTTTCGGCAGACAGGGAATATTCAGGCGGTGCAATCATTCCTGGAATAGGTATGTCCGTTCATTCGCTTGCAGACGGAACGGCGCAGCTTCCGAGCGTAGAGGTAAAACAGCCTGAAAAAATCTGCGGAACGTCAACGATTGAGGCAATTCAGTCCGGCATTTTCTTCGGACAGGCAGGTGCAATCCGGGAACTGTGCGTACTTTTTGAAAAAAATGTTTTTGGCGGAAAACGCCCTTACGTCATCGGAACAGGCGGCTTTGCGCGTCTTTTTGAAAACCACGGCATTTTTGACCAGATTGTGCCGGACTTAGTCCTGCGCGGTCTTCTTACGGCGCTTTCGCTGAACGCATAAAAGAATGATTTTCTGTCCTGCGTTCTGAGGCAAGCATTTTATCCGGCCGCCTGTAAAATTATTTTCAGGGCAGCCGAATAACCGCCGATATAATTGAAGAAAATCAGTATCTAAAGTATTCTGTAGTCTATGAAAAAAACAAACGGAACAAACGCGCAGCAGAACGGCGCAAAACATACATCTTTATTAAAATCCGGAATACTGCTTTCGGTGATGACTTTTGCATCGCGCATTATGGGACTTATCCGCGAAATGACAAAAGCCGCCTTTCTTGGAACAAGCGCGTATGCCGACGCGTTCGGAATTGCATTTATGATACCGAACCTCTTTCGCCGGCTGTTCGCGGAAAACAGCATTTCAGTCGCCTTCATTCCTACGTTCCGCGGCTACCTTGAAGACTGTACCGACGGCGAATCCCGCAAAAAAACGCAGGAATTCGTTTCTGCAACGCTTACGCTCGTTTCGTTTCTTACCGCCTGCGTAACAGTCCTTGGCATTATTGCCGCGCCACTTATCGTTCCGCTTTTCTACAGCGGCAGTACGGACTCTGCCATTCTTGCAGAAACAGCTTTTCTTACGCGGATAATGTTTCCGTATCTTTTTGTAATTTCTGCGGCGGCTTTTTTTCAGGGAATTCTGAACGGATGCAACATTTTTGCACCTTCTGGTTTTACGCCAGTCCTTTTTAACGGAATTGTAGTCCTCATAACCTATATTCTTACGCCGCAGCTCCCGAATCCGGAAAACCTTCCGCAGGAGGCACTTGCCGCACGCGCAATGAGTTTCGGAGTTCTTACAGGCGGCTGTTTTCAGGCGCTGTTCCAGTGGCCGTTCGTAAAAAAGACCGGCTGGAAAACGACGCTCACAGGTCTTCGCAAGGCGTTTACAAATCCCGGAACAAAAAAAGTCGTTGCCCTCATCGTTCCTACAATAATCGGAATGGCGGCATACCAGCTGAACGACCTTGTTTCAACAGCACTCGCCGGAAAAGTCGGAACAGGTACTGTAAGTTCCCTTCAATATTCGCTCCGCCTTCAGGAACTTATTTTGGGAATATTCGCCGTATCAATCGGAACGGTCATTCTTCCAGACCTTTCGGGACTTGCAAAAAAACAGCAGTGGGAAGAATTCAACAGAATGCTCCTTCAGGCAATAAACATCATCGCGCTGATTACAATTCCTGTTACGTTCTACTCGCTTGTCTGCGGAAAAGACATAATTTCTCTTGTCTATAAAACAAAAAATTTCACCGGACAGTCAGTCCTTATGACGCTTGAAGTGTTCCGCTTTCACATTATAGGACTGTTTTTTATTGCAGTGAACAGGATTATTTCACCGGCATTCTATGCGCAGGGGAACACAAAACTTCCTACACTTGCAGGAATAATCTGCTTTACGGTGAACATCGCTCTTGTCCTGATACTTGCATTCCCGCTCAAGGGAGCCGGAATTGCGTTTTCGCTTACGGCGGCAAGCCTTGTAAATACAGTGTTTCTGTTCATCTTTATGAACAAAATGCATGGAATGCAAGCTGCTACAATCGCAAAAAAAATGATTATATTTATTATAAGAATGATTTGCTTTTCGGTGATTGCAGCGTGTCCTGTGTATTTTGTGCGTCCGTACATTCTGCGTGCATTCAGCGGATTCTCAAACAGGCTTATTGTTTACGGCATTCCCGTACTCATTACAGCGCTTATATTCGCAATTACAGGAATTGTGCTTCTCGTTCTTTTTAAGGATGAAACTGCATATTCAATCACAAGAAAAATAAAAAACAGAAGACAAAATAAACAGAACTAAGGAAACACTGAATAAATCCTATTGAGGATTTTTCAGTGTTAACCTTGAATGTAGCAAATACAGTTTTCATAAAGGCGGAAAAAAATGAAAGAACCAACACAAGAAGAATTCAATCAGCTATACAAAAAACGCAGGCAGAAAGCCGTTGATTATCTTACGGAAAATCAAATCGGAGCAGCTGTGTTTATTGATTCGGAAGCTCATCGCGAACCGGCAATACGTTATTTGACTGGACACACAAGCGATGCAGTCCTGATTATTTTTGAAAACGGAAAAAATGTCCTCATTCCCTGGGATGAAATTCTTGCCAGAAAACAGGCATTCTGCGACAAGCTTATTCCGTATACGAAATACAAGAACAGCGAACTTCAGGCAGTTCAGGCAAACCTGAACGCGGCAAAAGGCATCCGCAATATGAAAGTGGAACTTCCGCCGTACATTACTTATCCCGATTTTCTTTCATTCATAGATGCGCTTCCGCAGTGGGACGTAAGATGCAAACAGACCGGCATTCATCAGTACATTGTAGAACAGCGAATGATAAAAGACGAATACGAAATCGCCTGTACAAAAGAAGCTGCGCGAATAGGCGACCTTATCATCGAAAAAATCGAGCAGGAAATAAAATCCGGTGCAATACGGACGGAAACAGACGTTGCGCTTTTAATAGAGCGTGAACTCAGGCTGAACGGCTGCGAGCGCACCGGTTTTGATACGCTTGCGGCAGGTCCTGCGCGAAGCTGGGCAATCCATGCATTCCCAGGCTATACGTCAGGCGAATGGCCGGGAAACGGTCTTTCAATCCTTGACTTTGGCGTTGTGTACAATGGTTATACAAGCGACACGACGCTTACGGTTGCAAAAGGACCGCTTTCTCCTCAGCAGGAAAAACTTTTGAACTTAGTACAGGCTGCCGCCGACGAATGCCTACTCCTTTACAAAAAAGACATTCCTGTAAAGGACGCTGCTGAAAGGGCAGACGGCATTTTTGCGGCGGCGAAACGGAAAATGCCGCATACGCTCGGACACGCAATCGGACTTGAGATACACGAATATCCGCGCGTAAGTTCTAAAATGACGGAAGACGTTGTGTTCAAGCCGGGAATGATTGTTACGCTCGAACCGGGACTGTATGACGAGCAGCTGGGCGGAGTCCGCCTTGAAAATGACGTTCTGATTACAGAAACCGGAAACGAAGTAATAACTCATTCAAAAATCCTGCGCATTGAATAAAACGCAGAAAATCAGTACCGTACACCATTGCACGGCACACAGTCTTTTTCAGGAACTGGAGAGTGTAATAAAAACCTTGCCTGAAATAGCGTCAAAGTTTTTATTCACAAGTTCGCGTTGCGAACTTCCTTATCAACTGCTGTTCCCGCTGGAAGCTTGCGATGCGAGTTCATTTCATTGCGGAACAGCGTAAAAATCAAATCGGAAGTTGTCAGGAAGCTTTGCTTCCGACCTTCCTCATTGACTTTTCACGGGAGGAACTTATGATTATTGATACTCATATTCACATAGGCGGAAAAGCCGGAACTTTTGATATGAAAGAAAGTGACGTTCTGTATGCAATACAGACGTACCACATAGACAAGGCGATTGTATCAAATGCAGACTCGCTTGAATTTGATGCAAATCACGTCATTCTGCCGGAAAAACTGCAGGTTTCCCAGTACAATTCTAATGTCCGTATGATAAATTTTGCCCGGAACAACAGTTCCCGGCTGTATGCTGCGGCCTGGATAAAACCAAACACAGAACGCCTCGACAAGCAGTTTTCAGAACTTCTAGAGCGCAATCTGGATATTGTAAAGGCAATAAAGGTACATCCGTTCTATTCTGCACTTGCTTTCAACAATGAAAAAATGTACGAATACATTGAACTTGCCAGAAAACTAAATCTTCCGATGATTACGCATACTGCAAACGATAAGTTTTCCAACCCGGAACTTGTTTTTGAAATGGCAAAAAAGTACCCAGACGTAAAATTCATTATGGCACATCTGGAACTTGACAGCGACAACAAGCGCGCTACGGAATTATGCGCACAGCTTCCTAACCTGTACGCAGACACCGCCTGGGTTTCGCTGGACAGCGCAATTTCTTTCATAAAAAAATGCGGAAGCGAAAAACTGCTTTTCGGAAGTGACACGCCTATAGACGGCAGGGATACGTACCTTAAGAACAAAGAAGGAAAGCGCTCAATTTACCAGGACTATTTCTTTGAACTTGAAAAATGCATTTCCCCTGCCGAATACGAAAACGTAATGTATAAAAACGCACAGCGGATTTTTTCACTATAAAACCACTGTCATCAGAGCCTGCTGTCTGCCAGCGCAGACAGCACTAGTTTTTCCAGCCGTCGTATTCAGCACATTCAAGGATTTTGCGGGCGTTCTGAACGCGCTCTGCGGTCGGAGAATTCGTATCTTTAAGGACATAATCAATTCCCAAATCCTTGTATTTCATTGCGCCAAGTCCGTGGTACGGAAGAACCTCTACGCGCTGAACATTGCCCAGCGTCCGTATAAAATCGCGAGTCTGGATAAGATATTCATCATTGTCGGTAATTCCCGGAACAAGAACGTGGCGTATCCAGACAGGTTTATTGATTTCATCAAGATAGCGGAACATCTCGATAATATTCTTTCCTGTATGACCAGTCAGCTTTATATGCTCTTCTTCGTTGATATGCTTTATATCCATTAAAAGAACATCAGTAACGTTCATCAGCCGCTTAAATTTTTCAAACCATTCGCCTTCTCTGGTAAACGGTCCGCCGGCAGTGTCTATGCAGGTATTTATTCCCCGCTCCTTTGCGTTTGTAAAAAGTTCCAGCAGAAAGTCAATCTGAGCCAGAGGTTCACCGCCAGACACAGTAATTCCGCCTTTTGTTCCCCAGTACTCGCGGCAGGTTATTGCTTCGTCTAAAAGTTCGTCCGCCGTATACTGCTTTCCTTTCATCATATCCCAGGTGTCAGGATTGTGGCAGTATTTGCACCGGAGCGGACAGCCGGCAAAAAAAATTATAAACCGGATACCAGGTCCGTCCACAGAGCCGAACGATTCCAGCTGATGTATATAGCCTTTCATTTTTTTATCCTCAATGCGTTTCTAACAGTCTAACTGTCTAACTGTCAGCAAAAAAAAGCGCCCTTGCAGATTGCTCCGCAAAGGCGTTTTCATTTCAGTACAAGGACGGATTACCGTCCCTGAAACCAACTACAGGCTTGCGTGGCAGGTGCGGGCAATAACATCGTCCTGCTGCTCTTTTGTAAGGTTGATAAAGCGTACTGCATAACCAGAAACGCGTACTGTGAAGTTTGCATATTCCGGCTTTTCAGGATGAGCCTGGCAGTCCTTGAGCTTTTCAACGCCGAATACATTTACGTTCAGGTGATGAGCACCCTTGTCAAAGTATCCGTCCATAACGCTTACAAGGTTAGAAATGCGCTCTTCTTCATCGTGTCCGAGTGCATTCGGGTTGATTGTCTGCGTATTTGAAATTCCGTCCAAAGCATATTTGTAAGGAACTTTTGCAACAGAGTTCAGAGATTTTACGAGACCCTTTGTTTCTGCACCGTAAGAAGGGTTAGCTCCCGGTGAGAACGGCTCGTGAGCCTTGCGTCCGTCAGGAAGCGCGCCAGTAGCCTTTCCGTATACAACATTTGAGGTAATTGTAAGGATTGAAGTAGACGGTTCTGCATTGCGGTAAGTCGGCTGCTTCTTGATTTTTGCCATAAAGTCCTTCAAAAGCCATACGGCAATCTCGTCTGCACGGTCATCATCCTGACCGTAGCGAGGGAAATCACCTTCAATAACAAAGTCGCTTGCAAGACCGTGGTCATCGCGGACAACCTTAACTTTTGCATATTTGATTGCAGAAAGTGAATCTACAACGTGACTGAAGCCGGCAATACCAGTTGCGAATGTGCGGCGAACATCTGTATCGATGAGAGCCATCTCAGCAGCTTCGTAGTAGTATTTGTCGTGCATATAATGGATTGCATTCAATGTATTTACATAAAGTTTTGCAAGCCATTCAAGCATAACATCGTACTTGCGCATAACTTCATCGTAATCAAGATATTCAGAAGTAATCGGAGCAAGTTCCGGTCCGACCTGTACATACGGTGTAAGACCTGCACCTTCGTCCTTTCCGCCGTTGATAGCGTAAAGTAATGCCTTTGCAAGGTTTGCGCGAGCACCAAAGAACTGCATTTCCTTTCCTGTCTGTGTTGCAGAAACGCAGCAGCAGATTGAATAGTCATCACCCCAGATAGGACGCATAACATCATCGTTCTCATACTGGATTGAAGAAGTATCAATAGAAATCTTCGCAGCATATTTGCGGAAGTTTTCAGGAAGACGTTTTGAATAAAGAACTGTGATGTTCGGCTCTGGAGAAGGTCCCATATTCTCAAGTGTATGGAGGAAGCGGAAGTCATTTTTAGTAACCATATCGCGTCCGTCCTGACCGAGACCTGCAACTTCAAGAGTAGCCCAGATAGGATCACCTGAGAACAGCTGGTTGTAAGATTCAATGCGCGCAAAGCGAACCATGCGGAACTTCATTACGATGTGGTCAACAAGTTCCTGAGCCTTTTCCTCTGTAAGGATTCCTTTCTTAATATCGCGTTCGATGTAAATGTCGAGGAATGTAGAAATGCGTCCTACAGACATTGCAGCACCGTTCTGTGTCTTGATTGCAGCAAGATAACCGAAGTACAGCCACTGAAATGCTTCTTTTGCAGTCTTAGCAGGTTTTGAAATATCATAGCCGTAAATTGCAGCCATAGCTTTCATTCCCTTAAGAGCCTTAATCTGCTCAGAAATTTCTTCGCGCTGGCGGATAATATCTTCAGACATTGTTCCGTTTCCGCAATTAAGCTTGTCCTGTTCCTTCTGCTCAATAAGGTAGTCAATACCGTAAAGGGCAACGCGGCGGTAGTCACCTACGATGCGTCCGCGTCCGTAAGTATCAGGCAATCCTGTAAGAATGTGTGACTTGCGGGCTGCGCGAATCTCTGGTGTATAAACATCGAATACTGCGTCAGAGTGAGTCTTGTGATATTCAGTAAAAATCTTGTGGAGTTCCTTGTTAGATTCGTAGCCGTACATCTGTGTTGACTGCTCAGCCATTTTAATTCCGCCGAACGGCATGAATGCTCTTTTTAGCGGTTTGTCTGTCTGAAGTCCTACAACCTGCTCAAGGTCTTTTCCTTCCGGGCAGATATATCCTGCAGGATGAGCTGTAAGTCCTGTTACAACGTCAGTATCAAGGTCAAGAACACCTGAGCGCTCCTTTCCGTCAAGACCCATACATTTTTTATTATGCTCAGCTTTCTGAAGCTTCTGAAGCTCATCAAACAATTTTTTGGTAGCAGCAGTCGGTCCTGCAAGGAACGAACTGTCACCACTATACTGTGTATAATTGGCCTGGATGAAGTCGCGAACGTTTATTTCGCTTGTCCACAAACCTTTTGGGTTGAATCCTTCCCATTCAGATTTCATTTCCATAATTTAACCCCTTGTAATAAATTTTATCTTTGACGCTTTTATAATACTCCAAAAGATTTTGATTGACAACAAAACATAGTAAAAAAAAACTATATTTAGCGTTTTTTTTCAATTTTTTTTATAAAAAAAGCTACATAAAGCGTAGCAAAAAATCCCCTGAAAATAATGTCTGAATATTTATTCACAGTCAAACACAAAGATAAATAAAATTGCATAAAATTACATTTTTTTAATTTTTGTCAAAATCAAAAATCTCACCTCAAGAGCAAGGTATATTGGTTCTTAAAAGATACAGATTTCAGCGGTTAATGTATTAACCCCTCCGAACGAATAACATCCTGCATGGAAAACTATACAGACCAGCTCCAGAAAAAATTTACTTTACAGGAATAGGCTTTATTTTCTTGATGTATATGCGGCGCATAAAGAAAAGGGACATTCCCACCGACATAAACTCAGCAATAATGAAACACCACCACACGTTGTTTACGTCTCCTGTAAGGGAAAGAAGGTATGCTGCAGGAAGAAATACTACAAGCTGGCGCGCAAATGATACAATCATACTGTACACGGCAGAACCGAACGCTTGAAATACTGACGAAAGGGTAATGGCGATTGCCGCACCCAAAAAGCTTGGAGCAATACGGCGCAGACAATTGCAGCCAAGCTCAACCATTTCATCACTGGCATTAAAAAGGCGGAACAGCCGGTCAGGAAACAGCTCAAAAATAGCGGCACCAAGAAGCATAATGGAAAACGCCATAAGTAAGGCAGCGCGTATTGTATTAGTAATGCGCTTATGATGCTGTGCGCCGTAGTTATAGGCAATAATTGGAACGATTCCGTTATTCAGACCGAACACAGGCATAAAAATAAAACTGTTCAGTTTAAAGTAAACTCCGTAGACGGCAATCGCAGTAGTACTGAATCTTCCAAGAATAATATTTACAAAATACGTAATTACAGAGGTGATTGAACTCAGAAGAATAGAAGGAATACCAATTTTGTAAATATCACAGACAATCTTTAAGCGCGGAATAAGATTTTTAACTTTGAAATGAATGTCCTTGTTGCAGCGGATGTTTAGTATGACAGAAACAAACAGACCTACTATCTGTCCCAGTACTGTAGCAAGAGCCGCTCCCCTGATTCCCATTTTTGGAAAAATACCAATTCCAAAAATCAAAAGAGGGTCAAATATAATGTTAATTACGGCACCTACAATCTGGCTTATCATCGCAAGGAACGTACGTCCGGTAGACTGAAGCAGACGGTCGAACATAGTACCGGCAAACACACCGAATCCCAGGGTTGTTACAATACAAAGATATTCACGTCCATACTCAACAATAGAAAATGATGACGTCTGCGACTGAAGATACGGCATAACGCACGTAAGTCCAAGCACAAAGAATACTGCATAAGTACAGAACGAAAGAAAAACACCGTTCATGGCAAAGTTATCTACAGATTCCTGATCGCGCTGACCAAGTTTCATAGAAAGCATCGCATTTACACCGACGCTCGTTCCTACCGCAAAAGAAATCATAAGATTCTGCACAGGAAATGCAAGGGAAACAGCAGTAAGGGCATCTTCACCTATCTGCGCAACGAAAATACTGTCTACAATATTATACAAAGCCTGAATCAGCATCGAAAATATCATCGGCAGAGACATATTTAAAATCAGCCTGACAACAGGCATAGTACCCATCTTGTTTTCAACAGGAGCAGTATTTGACGGCATAATTTTTATTCCTATTTAAGACCGCCCGGCTTAAGGGCACAGACGGTTATTTTTCATCACGTTCAGTCAAGAAGCGCGTCAAGTTCCCGGCATACTGCATCTTTATCAAGTTTTTGTCCGATAATGCAGAGTTTTATCATACGGTCACCGACTTTTTCATCCCATTCGGCACGGATTTTCGGTTCTGAAGCAAGAACTTCCTCCTGTTCTTTTTTTGAGCAGGAAGCAAGCCACTGACCGGAAGCACCGGCAGAAATCTGGCGGCCGGAAGTTTCAAACACATAAGCCATATTTTCTTCGTCGCTGAACCAAAGAACGCCCTTGCAGCGGATAATGTTACGCGGCCATCTTCCGGCAAATTCTTCAAGCTTGTCACGGTTGAACGGACGGCGGCGGTAATATACGAAATTTCCTATTCCGTATTCATCTTCGTCATCGCCTTCGTGAATATGCTCGTGATGGTGATGTTCGTGTTCGTGTTCATCGTGGTCGTGCTCGTGGTGATGACCGTGTTCATCGTGTTCGTGTTCGTGCTCGTCATCATCGTCATCGTCTTCATCAGCGCGTTCAAGATGACTTACCCAGGCGGCACTTTCAAAAACAGTTTCAAAATCAAAACGCTCTGTGTTCAGAATATTCTCAACTGCAACATCACCGTGACTTGCCTCAATCACCTTTACGTGCGGCTGAAGCGCCTTCACCACCGCGTGAACTTTTTTCATTTCGTCCGCCGTTACAAGGTCTTTCTTGTTAATAATCAGCGTAGAGCAGAATTCAATCTGCTGGACAAGCAGGGACTCAATATCCTCCTCATCCATATCTTTTTTAAGAAGCGTATCGCCGCTGGAAAATTCGTCCACCAGACGCTTTGCGTCAACAACGCTTACAACGTTGTCGAGCCGTCCGTTACGAATCTGCTCAATCGCCTGTGCAATCGGCATAGGTTCGCAAACGCCGCTTGCTTCAATCAGAATGTAGTCAAAGCGTTTCTGTGCAATAAGATTTTCAATCTGCTGTACAAGATCAGACTTGAGCGTACAGCAGATACAGCCGTTCTGAAGACCAACTATGCTGCTTGTGTCGGTGATGTTTGCGCCTTTTGCAATCAGGCTTTCATCAACGTTTATTTCACCGATATCATTTACGATAACGGCAACTTTGTATCCTTTCTGGTTGGTAAGAACTTTGTTCATCAAAGTCGTTTTGCCGGCACCAAGATACCCGCACAAAAGGGTAATCGGAGTTAATGATTTTGACATTGTATTGTACCTCGAAAAAAATAAAATGCGAAAGAAGTTATGCAATAATTTGAAAATTACGTTTCATATTGTAGCGAATTGACGGAAAAAAGGCAAAGGCAAAAAAAAAGTTGAAAAACCTCACACGCTTTTCAACTTTTTAATCTTGGGCACAACTGCCACAGGCGTCTGGATGTCGAACCGCCTGTAGCAATCACATTTATATTATCGCTGAAAACGGGACGAACTTTAGAAAATTCTGAAAAAAAATTGATTTTTATTTGCAAGGACTGTTTTATTTCGGCGAGAAAATCTTCTACAGGGAGCATCTACAGGGAGTCTGCAATACGGCGGACAGTTTCAAAGTCAGAAAGCGGAATTCCGGAAAGCCGTTTCTTTAAAAGACGATCGGCATTTTGAAAAGAAAGTTCTGCTTTCTGAAGAGCCGCCTGGGAAAGAGTATTTTTTTCTGCTTCGGCAAAAAAACTGGATTTTTCACGTTCGATTACGGGAAGGCAAAGCAGCTCGGAAACAGAAGAAAGGGCAATGCCGGGAATGCGCAGGCCTGCAGGAGAAAGCGCATACGTTTTTGTTTCAGGGCATTCGGCAAGGCGGCTTTCAAACCACCATGCAAACATTTTCATCCGCTGGTCAGTCTGAACTTTGTTACCGGCATAATCAAGTGCTGGTTCTGCATTGCCCGAAAATAGAAGCGGCATACTGAGCGTTTCGGCAGGAAAAAGGCGCGCTGAACAGGAATGAACGTTCTGCTCAAAAGAACTTCCGCGGATATGCGTCTGTTTTTTAGGAAACGACAAGTCAAGTCCTGCCGTAAAAACAGTCTGCGCTCCGCAGAAATGAGCAAAATTCCACGCGCAGGAAGCAACTGAGCCGCCGGCTCCCAAATCGCCTTTTTCTCCGCAATGCCGCTCAAAATACTTTCCCAACGGAAGCTGCGACGAACAGCAGACTGTCTTTCTGCCCTTAAAACGGAACGATGCCGGATACACATCGCAGGAAGTAATGAGAACGGAAGACGGTGATTCAAGTCCTGCAATATGGCGGTACGCCCAATACTGCGGATCAGTTATAATGATAAAATCCGGCTGGACTCCGGCAGAAAGCATTGCGCGAAGGCTCGTATCAACGCAGACTGTAACTGTCCGGCGCTGGATTTCCGCCGCATACGGAATAATTTGTGAAAGTGACGGACCTGCGGCAATCACCGTAAACGGAAGGTTTCCTGCCTTCTCCTTGAAAACCGAAATTCCGTCAAGCAAAGCGACTGTTCCTGCATTTTTAAGACAGTTCAAATTCCAGCGCCTTGCAAATTTTTTTGTAGTAGCATTATTTATCTTTTCTTTATGACGATTACGTTCTATAAGCGCAAAAAGCGCATCAAAATACGGCTGCGCATGAACAGTCTGCGCCTTTACTGATACAAAAGAGCTTTTTAAAATACCGTTTGCATTGATAAGTGAAATTGCCTGCTCCGGTGTGCAGCCAACCGCAAGAACGATATTCGGGAAGGAAAAAACGTCAGACCAGTCAACAAGAAAAAGTGCAGAAAGAAAATGCGCTGCGTCAGGTTCAATGACGACAAGTTTTTTATCACTAAATGAACAGGCTTCCTTCACTGCGTACCCAAGACCGAAACCGGCAAAAACAATGGCGCAGCAATTTTCGTTACCGGCAACTGCGGAAGAAACAGCTGACTGCGCCTCTCGCTCCGGATTATACGCAGAATGAAGGCGGAGCGAATTTTCCGAGGCAGTTACGCTTCCGTTTTTTGCAGGCGCAATATCGGAAAAAACGATGGAAGCTTCCGAGAATGAGCTGATTGCAGGGAGGAGCAGCTGAGCCAGCTGCGGAAAACGATTTGTAAAAAGAGAAATGTTTTTATTCCAGATTGAGTTCAATTATCATATTCTCCGTAACAGGAGTTCCCGGTGCAGGATTCTGACTTTTTACCCAGCCGGAACCGTTTATTTTTACCTGAATGCCGTTTGAGTTCACCAAATTCATAATGTCGCGCTTTGAAAGCCCCGTAAAATCAGGAAGTTTTTTTCCAAGAATAATCGGGCGTGCGGCAGAAATACTGATTTTTCCGCTGTGTTCAAGGCTTGCGGCATCTCCGCGGCTCATTCCAAGATAGTCGATGATTTCGTCGGCCGCTTTTGCAATAACAGGCGCAACAATGCGTCCTGCATACGTTTCACCTTTTGCTTTTTCAACAACGATATACAGAATTATCTGTGGATCTTCCACCGGAAAAATCGCCATACAGTTTGAAAGAAAATCGGTCGTGCTGTAGCCGCCGCTTTTTGACGCCATCTGCGCAGTTCCTGTCTTTACACCAAGCGAAATATCGTTCAGCCGCGCACGGGAGCCTGTTCCTGACGTCGCCGTCGTTTCCATACAACTTAATACGTATTCCGCCGTAGACTGCTTAAGGACGCGCTCCTTTGGAACTGCTGTATGCTCATAAAAAACAGAACCGTCTTTGTTCGTAATCCGCTTTACAAGAGTGAGTTTAAGCGGAATTCCCTTGTTTGCAATCGCCGTCGCCGCCTGAACCATCTGCAAGGCAGAAACGCTTATTTCCTGACCGATGGCAATCGTCGGCTTTGAGCGGACAGACCATAATGCACTGTCAGAATCTTTTACAGAACCGTATGTTTCGCCCGGAAGTTCAATCTCCGTCCGCTGACCGAATCCCAAAGCGCGGATTTTTGCAATAAAATCATCATCACTTATCCTGTCGCTTATCTGTCCCAGAACGTCATTACAGGAATATTTCAGCGCATCACGCGCCGTAAGCCATCCGTGACGGTCAAGGCACTTTATCCGTACCGCTTCTCCACCCTTAATGCGCCGCTCGTACATTCCGTCGCACAGAAAACTGTCATCCGGACGGATAAGTCCCTGGTCACAGGCAACGGAAACTGTAAAAATCTTGAAAACAGAGCCCGGTTCATACGCTTCCATCGCAGGGCGGTCAACAGTTTCTGCAACGGACGCATAGCTGTATTCGTTAAGATTTGCGGACGGAAGGCTTATATATGAAAGAATTTCGCCGTTTTTTGCATCTGCCGCAATCAGCATCATTGATTCTGCCTGCGTCGTCCGCATCGTATCGCGCGCAATTTCCTCAAGTTTGTACTGAAGGTTTGCGTCAATCGTAAGGTATACGTTTTTTTCCTGCGACTCTTTTGCGTTTTCATCTTTTTCAGACGGCTGAAGGTATGACTGCATAGAATATTCAATGCCGGCAAGACCTTTTCCGTCGTCGCCCATATAACCGATAAGCTGGGAAGCAAGCGCATTTTCCGGGTAAATGCGTCCCGGAATCCTGTCGTAATTTACGTAAACGTAGCCTTTTGCATCCGTAATTTTCTTGAGTTCTGCATACGCGGTCTGCGTAATTTTTTTCTTAAGGTAGACAAAACTCGCCGCGCTGTTCTGTTCCAAAATCCGCATTATGTCGCTGCTTTCCATTCCAAGCGGACCGCTTACGTCATCTGCAAACTGCGCCTTGTTCCTTACAAGATGAGGCGTTACCCCGACGTGATAAAAATTCGTCTGAACGGCAAGCGGCTTTCCGTTCCTGTCTACTATTGAACCTCTCTGGACAGGAGGAGCCGAACTGACGATTGAGGAAACAGGGGTAAACGCAAGCTTTGCATACAGCACCAGAACGTATATCACAAAAATTCCGAAAACTGCCAGCATACCTATCAAAGCTTTTTTATTGAAAAATCCGTTCATCTGATGATTACTTTTCCTATTATGTTTTCAGTTGAAACAAAGCCATAGCTTCTTGAATCAAGGGATTCCGAATAGTTATCTCCCAAAACCAGCACATAACCTTCCGGCACTGACGTAAACTGCGCCATTTTGCGGAACTGGCTCTCCGTCAGCACGATTTTTTTTCCATTTACAGAAAGAGTATACTCCGTATCGCCCGAAAAATCCAGTTGCGCGCCTCCGACTGCTACGCATCGCTTCACCACAATTTTATCATCGTGAAGAAAAATGACAATATCTCCGTCCGAAGGTTCTGCCCACTGCACAAAAAATTCTCCGCGGAACGGCTTTACAAGTCCGTACGCAAGTTTATTTACAAGAACGGCCTGACCGTCATTCAGCGCAGGTTCCATAGAAACGCCGGAAACATACAGGATGTCAAAACAGAACAGTTTTATAAAAAGTCCCAGAAAAAGTCCTGCCACCACTGTAAAAACAAAACATTTTTTCATTCGTATTCCACTAAAAAAAAATTGCGCGCGCTTTTCCGCACTGCAAAATATTCTAATAATGATTATGCAAAGTGTCGATAGATGATATATGGAAATAATCAGTTACGTCGGATTTGACAACAGAAATTACAGCAGCTCAATGGAAAATGCCGTAAACCGTTTAACTGCATTCTTCAGAAAACACGCAGAACATCTCCCTGCCTTTAAGACAGAAACGAATATTCTTCATACACCATACGCCAGGGAAGCACGACACAGTGCATCCGCGGCAAAGCAGGCAGGATTTTCGTTCCACCCTAAAATGATTTTGAACTATTCTGCGGCAGCGTATAATTTCATCGCAAAAAACCGAAGCATAATTCTTAAAACAGCCGTTGCAGCCTTTGTAACTGCATCCGCCGCCGTTTTTGCCGCAAAGCACATCGATTTTTCTCCGCGCCTTTCTTCTCCGCTTAACCTTGACCAGAGCAGCGCGCTCGACATAGAAAAACTTAACGCAATAATGTCATCGTTTGCGCTCGAAGAAACGCAGGAATATACGTCGGACGGCACTCTTGTGGGAGAAGAAGCTTCCGTTCCATTGCAAACAGTATTCTCCCAGCCTGTAACGTTCCAGACATACAAAGTACAGCCGGGAAATACAATCAGCGGAATTACAAAAAAATTCGGGTTGAAAAATATTTCTACGCTGATTGCCGTAAACGACATTGACAACGTACGCCAGCTGTGCGCCGGACAGAAACTGAAAATTCCTTCAATAGATGGATTGTACTACACAGTAAAACCCGGGAACTCGCTTACAGGAATTTCTGCAAAATACAACGTAACGATGGAAGACCTGCTTGACGTAAATGAACTTGAAGCAGCGGAACTTAAGGCAGGACAGCAGCTTTTCATTCCGGGAGCAAAACTTGAATCATCTGCATTGCAGAATGCGCTAGGCGAACTTTTTAAGCGCCCTATAGCAGCAAAATTCCGCTTTACCTCAATGTTCGGTCCGCGCCTTGATCCGTTCTCCGGCGTAAAATCATACCACACAGGCATTGATATGGCATGTCCGCAGGGAACGCCGATTCTTGCATCAAGTTCAGGTACAGTGTCATTTGCAGGATATTCAAACATCTACGGAAACTACGTAATCATAAAGCACGCAAACGGATACCAGACTCTGTACGCCCATATGTCAAAAATTCTTGCAAAAAAAGGACAGTGGGTAAGTCAGGGAACAAGAATAGGTCTTGTAGGTTCTACAGGATATTCAACAGGACCGCACCTGCACTTTACGGTTTACAAGAACGGTCAGCTTGTAAACCCGATGACTCTCATAAAATAAAAGGAACAGCCGCCACGCCATAAAAGCCAGGCGGACTCAGGCAGAAATATATGATGACAAATGTATGCAGCGGCTGCGGCCGCGAAATTGAGAAGAATTTCGTATACTGTCCATGGTGCGGAATCCAGTTGATAAGAAAAGAAAGCCGGGAATACCAAAATCTTTTTTTTGAACAGGTGGAACGAAAACGCCGTACGGAGCAGGAACAGAAACTTCAGAACGTAGGAAAACAGCTGGACGAGCTGGAAAAAGAGCTTGATGTCCTTGTCCTGTGTGCGGAACTTGCACGCTGACTTTTTACGGGAGATTACAATGAATGTTAAACAGACAGTCCTGAAACATACAGTCCTGCTTTTATGTATGCTTGCAGCCCTTCCGGCTGCCGCAGGAATTCAGTTCGGCGACGGCGACATAAATAAAAATAACGACGTACTGTTCACCGTAAGGCACAACATTGCCGGAATAAACTCTTACCGGACGCTTTTTAAGGCGAATATCAAAAACGGAACTGCGGAAGTGCGTCCGGAAATACTGACGTATTACCCTGAGCAGATGGAACTTCTGAACGGAGGAAAAATCCTCCAGATACGAAACCGCTACGGCACAGTGTGGTACAGTACCGCAGAAAAAAAAGCCGTCTGGAATGACTGCGCTTCCGTAATCCCGGAAAATTCACACCGGACAGCGCCTGTTGCCGCAAGTCAGGACGGAAAATGGATTTGTTACATCGAAAAGAAAAATTACGCCACCGGCGCGCTCACGCTGAGCACTTTCTCCGGCGAAAAATCGCTCGTCCTCGACAGTAATGCATCATTCAGCTATACAAAAATTCCTGCAAAATGGCAGCCGAACGCCCAGATTTTATTATATGAAAAAAACGGCGCAGTCTACTTCTGCAATCCGGAAGCAATGCTCAAGGGAATTGAAGTAAGCGAAGAATACCGTAAAATTGGACCGGGAACAATCGACTCCGTAAACTGGACAGGCGGAAAATACCTTGTCTACATCGACGGCGACATCGTATACCGAATAAGCAGCAAGGAACTTTACACTCTCGGACTTTATTCAGGAATAATCGGAAAAGGAACGGCAATCGGAAGGCTTCCAAACCATTTCAATTCCGGCAAGGATTCTTTCAGCGTAAACAAAAACCTCACGGCAATCGTCATCATTCAGGGAGGAAAAAATTTTACGCTGTACCGCATAAACGGAGCTTCCTGTAACTATCTGGATGCCGTTTCTACAAAATCATACACAAACAACGAAGGTTCTTTACTCGACGTCCGTATCGTATGGCCGGACGCACTCATCGCAAACGATTTTGAACAGCCGGGTCTGCCAGTTCCGTCCATATGGATGAAAACGCTCCCGTACAACGGAAAACCGGCCGCCGCGGCAGTTTACCGTATGAACGATAAATTTTCAAAAATCCTTGCAATAGAAGACTCAGGACTTCCGGCATTTTCTCCAGATAAATCGCGCTGTGCATTTTTCTCCGGCTCAACGGCATATATCTACGACACGGCAGAATGGAAGAGGATTGACGAAATCACCGGCGAAAAAATCACATCAATTATCTGGGTAGACTCAGACACGCTGTATCTTGGCGGTGAAAAAACAATCAGAAAATGGTCGATAAAAGAAAAGTCTGCGAAAACGATTATGCTGTCACAGGCGGTAAACGCCTGGTGGAACGATACAGGAAATATCACGGCCGACACTGGAAACGGAAAATCATATATATACAACCCGCAGTCAGGAACATGGAGCGAAAATGGTCTTTCCGCGGAACACAAAAATGTCATGCGCAATGAAAATTACCGTGTTTTCTGTGGAGAAACACCGAATTCCCGATACGAAAACGCATTGTACGTGCGTTCACTCAAAGGAAAACCTGTAACAAAACCGCTGCTTGCAGAAACCATACGGAAAACAGAACCGCCCAAAACAGCTGCCCTGATTTTTGATGCCTACGACAACGCAGACGGTCTTGCAAAAATCCTGTACGAACTGAACCAGTACAACATAAAGGGAACTTTCTTTCTGAACGGTGAATTTATCCGCCGCTATCCGAACGAAACAAAGCTGATTTCAATTTCAGGGAACGAATGCGCCTCGCAGTTTTTCTCTACGGCAAAACTTGTTTCAAAAGACTTTATAATGGACGAAGATTTCATACGGCGCGGACTTGCACGCAATGAGGACGAATTCTTTGCCGTAACAGGAAAAGAACTGTCGCTCTTATGGCATGCCCCGTACTATTTCAAGTCAGAACGGCTTGTAACGGCAGGAAAGAACGCCGGCTACTCCTACGTAGACGCATCAAAACATTCCTATGATACAGTAACGCTCGAAGATGCAGTTTCTTCATCATCAAACTATTACACGCCGGCTGAACTTATAAACATTTATATGTCATCGCTCATCAAAAACAAGGGCGGAATAATTCCTGTAACGGTAGGAATTGCAGGCGGCAGCAGAAAAAGCTACGTATACGACAGCCTTGACCTTCTTATAAGTGCAATTTTAGACGAAGGCTTCCAGATTGTTCCGGTTCGTATGCTAATTCAATAGCATCTGCAAAAAAAAGCAGGATAGAATACATCCGAAAGTTTCAAAAAACATTTTTGCAAATACGCCGAGTCAAGGCACGCTGTCGCTTAAAGCCTTGACTTCGTTGTTTTTAAGGTTTGTATTAAACCTTAAATAAAAAAAGCCCTTTCTCAAAGAGAAAGGGCTTCGGCTGCTGCAGGTTTTGAACCTGCGACACATGGATTAACAGTCCATTGCTCTACCAGCTGAGCTAAGCAACCATAACATTCTTGCGAATGTGCTGATAATATATACGAATGAAAAAAAAAGGTCAACAGGGGAAGCACAAAAAAATCTTATTTTTTTCTTTTTTTATGCTTTCACCAGCTGACCGTTTTTGCCGGCAGAAAAATCAGTCTGCCGGTTTCCGCATTATTTTTCCAGTATGAATTCTACGCGGCGGTTCTTCCAGTTGTTGTCCTTGTCCTTATAGTCAACGACAAGTTCTGTTCCGCCCTTTCCTTCCGTAGAAAGACGGCTTGCGCTCACGCCTTTTTTCACAAGGTATGATTTTACAAACTCGGCGCGCTTTCCTGAAAGCGGAATCAAAGCCGGTCCCCAAAGCCTCATATTGTCCTCGGTTTCCTCAGCTGCATTGTCCGTAACGCGGTTTGCGTGTCCTACAACCGTAACCTTATAATCCTTAAATTTATTCAGAATTTCTGCGATACGGTTCAGAACGCGCTCGTTGTTTTCGGCAATGGCAGGATCAAGTCCGCCTTTTCCGACCTCAGCAGTTGTCTTGAAGTCAGCATTGTCGCTGCGGAAAATAATTGACGGAACCGCCATCTTAAGTACGTCGCCGTCACGAATAACAAGCACGTCCACAGAAATTACGCCTTTTACGATGCTCGTCATTCCAAGTACATCAGTTACGGTAAATACATACGGATAGTCCATTGCAGACTGAACGCGCTCTGCCTTTCCGTTAGAATCCTTCTGAATATTGGAAAGACCATCCCAGATAATGCGCTCTGTAATTGCAGACGTTCCTTTTGTAGTCCAGAACGGCTTTCCGTTCGGTGCATTAATGACAAACGACCAGTTCTTGAACGCAGCCTTTGAAGTTCCCGTCAGCCTGATGAACAAATCATCGTCCGTTCCGTCGTTATCCGGGCTGAAATATTGAGGAGCCGTGCGTACCGTAAGCTGCGGCGGAGTTGCCGTACAGATAAACGGAGATGAAACGGCGTCAATCTTGTTTCCTTTCTTGTAGACTATACTGAGCGTTCCGGTGAACGTACCTTCTGCAACAGCACCTTTGTTATCAAGACCGTCCCAGGTAACGGAAGCAGGAAGATTTGCGCTGTCCTTGCTTGACCATCCGCGGACGGACGTTCCGTTTTCGCTTCGTATGTCGAAATTCCAGGAAAGAATGTCGTCCGGAACGCTTGTCCTTATAGAGAATACCTGCGTATCAAGGACACCGTCGCCGTTCGGAGAAATTCCATCATTCTCCGCCGTTATATATGCTTTTGTATCGCGGGTATCAAGTGCGATACCTGCAATTTTCGTGCTGAAAGAATTGCCTGCTTCGTCCTCTGACGAAATGACAATCGAATACGTGCCGTCAGGAGCTTTGTTTCCGCTTTCGTCCTTTCCGTCCCAATCAAAACCGTCTTTTCCGTTCGTTCTTACAACGCCTTTCCAGGTGTATGTACGGACAGTTTTTCCAGAAGCGTTCACTACTTCTGCTTTCCAAAGTGACTCGCTGGTACAGTTTGAAACAGTTACAGGAACTGAATCCTGATTTCCGTCGCCGTCAGGAGAAAACGCCGTCCACGGAGCAACAGCCTCAAGTTTCGGCGGAACAGTATCAAGCCTGAACGGATTTGACGTAACCTGCGCCTGAGAACCGTTCGTTGAATTCATTGAAAGAGAAGCCATATACATACCGTCCGGGCAGACCATTCCAGATTCGTCCTTTCCGTCCCAATCGAACCGGACAGGAAGATTTCTGGAATCTTTCAAAGTCCGCACGCTTGTTCCGTCTGCACTGCGGATTGTAAACGTATAGTCTGCAATGCCGGCAGCATCCTTTACAACAGGAACAAACTGCATAGAATCCTTAACCTTGTTTCCGTTAGGACTGAACGCCGTACTGCTCATAGAAAGCAGGACTTTTGCAGCCTTTGTATTAAGCTCGAACGTTGAATTTGCCGCCGCTACGCCAGTATTGCCGGCAAGGTCAGTTGCGCGAAGTTCAAACGCATACAGTCCGTCAGGAGCAAGCGTTCCGTCAGAAGCAAAACCGTTCCAGTCAATTGATTCCGGAGGGAATTCTCCAAAGTCATATTCCTTCACCGAAACAGATGGCTTGTCTGCTACATAAATGCGGCCTTTCCAGGACGGAACAGACGCGTATTTTCCTGCGATGTCCGGCAAAATCGAAATGCGCACGTGAGTCTTTGCGCCTGCACCGAAAATCTTGTCAGAAACAGAAATCTGTGCAGAAGGCTTTGTAACGTCAAGAACAAACTCCGGAGATTTAAGCACGGCAGGTTCGTAACCGTTTAAGTAAGTTGCCGCAACCACAGCCTGATAAATACCCTGCGGAAGCAGTTTTCCATTATCACCGATGCCGTCGAATATAATTTCAGACGGCGGAACGGCAGATTTCGTCTGGTCGTACACCTTGCAGACATTTCCCTTTCTGTCAACGATTTTTACAGACCAGGCAGTCAGCTTGTTTCCGCTTTTTGAGTCAGGAACAGGAATTTTCAAATCGAATTTTATAGAAGAAAGCGGACTGTCCGTTCCCGGAGAAAAATATTTTGTTCCGGAAAGAATGATGTTCGTCGCCGGTTTTTCGGCAGAATAAATAATATTCGTGATTGCCGCCGGCTCAGAAACGTTCCCGGCACGGTCAACTGCACTTACATCATAGGAATAAACGCCGTCCGGTACAAAGCGTCCGTTATCGTCAGTTCCGTTCCATTTGAAATCAGAAGGCTCGGCGGAAGTCCACTTGAAAGTCTTTACGACTTCGCCGGACGCATTCTTGAAACGACCTGTCCATTCGTCTTCAACAGAACCGGTCTGACTGATTTTCAGTTCGGATTTTACACCCTCGCCAAAAATCTTGTCCGACAGCTGAGTGAGTGCAACAACAGGCGAAACGGTATCAATTACGACAGGATACGAATCAGTCTTGCCGACATTTCCGTTATCGTCCGTTGCAGTAAAATAATAAAAATACGTTCCGTCCGGAGCAGTTTCGCCGTTATCCATTGCGCCGTTCCAGGAAACGGAAGCAGGAACGGTAACTCCAGTCTTTACAGAGCCAAGCTGCTTAAAGAACGTCTTGAAATTCAGTTTTTGCGGAAGGGCAACTTTATTGCCGATTGTCCGCACCGTATTTCCGCCTTCATCGGTAATTACAAGCTGCCATGAAGTAATATAACGTCTGTCGCTTATTTTTAAAGGAATGACAAATTCATCCTGTACGCCGTCATTGTTCGGGGAAAAATATTTTTCCTTTTTTTCTGCAAAAACAAAAGCTGGAATACAAAATAAAACAAAAGCCACAGCTTTTACAAAAAAAGATTTATTACTCATAAAAAGAACTCCTAGTATTTTGTCCCTGCTGTCAGTCTTCCGCACCGTTCCACAGCTGAATTACCGGAGGCTGCGTGTCCGTCTGACCAAGATACAGCCGCGTTCCGCCGGAAATTGCCTGAATATGCTCATATTTCTGCTGCCACGCTAAAGACGCAAGCATTTCGTTTGAATCCCAACTGCGGCTTTTCAGATATTCGTTTCCGCGCGCATTCAGGTCAAACTTTACGCCAAGACTTATCGCCGGCATCAGATTGTAATGTTCGTTTTTAATTTCCATAACGTCGATTGATTCCGCAACGGAAAGATACAGCATATCCTTGAACGCAAACTGAAGTCCCATATCAAAAATTACGTTCTGGAACGCAGGAGTTGCAATGTCAAAGGAGAAACCGCCCTTGAACTGCTCCGTTTCAAAAAGAAGCGCACCGATACCGCCGCGAATAGTTACGAGCGACGGAAAATCGTCTGCTGTATGTTCCGCGTCAATCGGAAGAAGCTCCTCGCCGCTGTAATATTTTCCAAGATTAAGCGCAGCCGCACCTATCCTGAAATCCCTGAAAAATCCCAGCTGACCAAGCCTGTACAAAAATCCAGCGTCAAGTCCAAGACTCCAGTCAGAACCTGCGCCCCATAGAACGCCGGCATTAACGTTTGCGCCTACGCTAAGTTTTTCCGAAACTTCCTTTGAAAGTCCTGCACGGAAATTAAGCGTATTTCCAAGCCACAGGTCAATCGACTTGCAAAAAACGCCGTTCAATATTCCGCTTGCAACAAAACGTTTTGTCGGAATAAGTATTCCCGTCTGGAATGCCGCGTTGAACGAGCGGTCGGCGTCAGAATTCGTTGAAATGAGCGCGGAAAATGCCGCGTCAAGCTGAATGCGCTGCTCCAGAGCCGGAAGAGCCGGATTAAATGCAATGGAATCAGCTCCAGGCATAAAAATTCCTCCGCCGGCGCAGGAAGATGCAGAAGCAAGCTGCGTAGGACTGGACAGATTGAACAGCGTCTGCCCTCCGACAGGAGGATTATAGGCAAATACGTATGCCGCCATAAAAAATGCTGCAGCGGTAAAAAAAAGTCTTTTCACTTTAAACTCCTAAAAAAATACAGGAAAAAGCCGGCGGCAACGGACTTTCGTAAAACCGACGGACAGTTTCTGCTTCCAAATATAACGAAACTATTATAAATATTCTATAATAAGAACATCAAAAGTTTGACAGCGAGGCATATTTTATTTATATTTTAAGAATGAAACAGGAAAAATCCGGCAATTTCTTTCAAAATCTTTTAAGTTCGCTTTTCGGCGGAAATGACGGAGAGGCAGAAAAAAGACGCCAGCTCCGCTCGATTTCAAAACGCCTTTCAAAATCAAAATTCGGTAAATTCTATAAATTTGCAGGAAACGAGGCACTTCCCCTTCTTGCCAGAAACATTTTTGAAATCTACAAAATAATCTATCCTGCACAGACGATGTTCCAGAACCTTCAGAACCCGAACGTTTTGAAAAGGCTTGTAATCGACTTTTACACTCCGAATGAAATCCGCACGCTGGAAACTTCCCTGTCTGAAGAAAACCTCATCACCCTGAGCAAGAAAATCCCGGCAGAAAAACTCAAGCAGCAGGCACTTACGCGTCTTTCTGAATATTCCGATTATTTTACGCTTGATAAAATCACTAAAATCGACACTCTCTACAAACAGATTTCCTGCTTCAGGGATTTATGTATGTTCGATTTTTACTTTTTCCTCAAGAAATTCAATAAATCGCTTAGGGAAGCTGATTTTTCAATCGCTCCGCAGTTTGAAAAAATCAATGCAGAATACATACTCGACGACCTTAAGGACTTTATGTCCGTCGCCTGGGCAGTTCCGCTTGACGCAGACTATACCGATATGACAAAACTGTTCCGCATTTACAAAGGCGTAGAACCGATTACGCTCCAGAACTGGAGGCGGGTAATTTCACGGATAAGCGCATTCAGGCAGTCAGGTTCGTTTGAAATGATGATAAAGCTCATAAGTTCAGATCCGTCCGCGTCAGTTTCCGTTTCGGAGCAGACGCAGAACATCATCGAACCGTACCTTGATTCATTCAAGCAGGAAACGGAAAATACGCTGAACAAAATTGAAACGCAGGAAAAAGACTCCAAGACTTCCGAAATTTGTTCGCAGCTTTTCAACGGCATAGAAATCACTCCGATGAAATATTTTACTGACGAACTGAACGCAACCTTTACGCGCAAAGGACTGCGCACGTTTGAAAACACGCAGCTTCTTTCCTATATAAAGGTATTCCTGCTTGAGATCGTCAAGAAAAACCTGCGCGAATACTATGACCTTGTACTTGTACGCGGAAAATGGGAATCACAGGCGCTTTCTTCTCCGTTCTCCGAGTCGTATAACTCTCTGCTTGCTACTTCAGACCTGATTACCCAGTTCGACAACCAGCTTGCCGAAGACGCGCCTATCGGAATGAAAATAAAGACGCTTCTTCCTAAAACAGAGCGCGACAACGGCGCAAAAAACATCATCAACAGACTTGTTTCAGATGCAAACGAAAGCGCCTGCTCGTTCATCACAGATACGACCACCAATCTTGTTACAATCGGAAAAATCATCAAGGCGCTGATTGAAGACATTGAAAAGCCAAAGCCGGTACTCGTAACGAACTGGAAGGAACTTGCGCATTTTTCAGAAATACCAATCCGTGAGCTGAGCGTAAAACTTTACAAAAAAATCTACCTTCTTATCACGCTTGTAAAAACGTGCCTTGTACAGCCGGAAGACAATGAATAGCACCGGAAAATCCGCCTAGTTAAAGCGTCCCATTTCTTGGGTGCACTTCAAATCCAACCGGGCGGATTTTTTTCAATTTTCGTCCTGTCGCAAAAAAATACAACTAAATTCACTATTTTCAACCATTTGCTTGTCTATTTCGTTTAATTCCTTTATATTCATATCCACTACCTAATATAAAAATCGGCGCGCCATGTAAATTATAAGACTGTATGATGCTGAAAGTTATTTGATTTATCGTCGTGCCATCAGGAAAAAAATGAAAGAACCAGAAAACAACAGTATGGACGACGAAATCGTTTCTATTGAAAGTCAGACAGAAGAAAAAACTGAACCTGCAGCAGAAGATGCAGAAATTTCCTTTGAAGATTTAGGTCTTGACGAACAGACATTGGCCGCTATCGAAAAAAAAGGCTTTAAAGTTCCGTCACCTATTCAGGCACTGGCAATTCCGCGCCTTTTGTCCGGCGAATCAAATATGATTGCACGGGCGCGGACCGGAACAGGAAAAACAGCGGCATTCGGACTCCCGATTATTCAGAAACTCAGGAATGAAACAGGCACTGTAAAAGCACTTATTCTTGAACCGACGCGCGAACTTGCAATGCAGACCTGCACGGAAATGCAGTCTTTTACGGAAGGAAAATCTCCGCGCACTTGCGTTCTTTACGGAGGAGCTTCCTACTCAACACAGATTAAGGATTTGCGGCGCGGAACAGAAATAGTCGTAGGAACTCCGGGACGCATTCAGGATCATCTGGAACGCGGAACGCTTGACATAAGCAAGATTGACTACTTCATTCTTGACGAAGGCGATGAAATGCTTGATATGGGCTTTGTCGATGACATCGAGCATATTTTTGAACAGGCAAATCCTGACGCAAGAATTCTTCTTTTCAGTGCAACAATGCCTGATGAAATTCTGAAAATTGCACAGAAATTTATGGGCGACTACGAAATCGTAGAAGAAGAAGGCGTAATTGACGAACCGCTTCTTATTGACCAGAAGTTCTGGATTTTACGCGAATCTGAAAAGCCGGATGCCCTCGTCCGTCTTATTGACATTTCGGACGATTTTTACGGCGTTGTATTCACACAGACAAAGAGCGATGCAGACTACGTTTCCCGTATTCTTGACGAAAAGGGCTACGAAGCCGCTGCCCTGCACGGAGACATAGCTCAATCCCAGAGGGAAAAAATCCTTGCCAGATTCAGAAGCCGGAAAACAAAAATTCTTGTTGCAACAGATGTTGCCGCACGCGGAATTGACATTTCGGGACTTACACATGTCGTAAACTATTCGCTTCCTTTTGACGGCGCAACATACGTTCACCGCATAGGACGAACAGGCCGCGCAGGTTCTGCCGGTGTTGCAGTTACTTTTGTCTGTCCTAAAGAAACACGAAAATTGAGCTACCTTCAGAAAGCTGTGCGTAAGGCAAGCAAAGGCGAAATGAAGGAAGAGTCAATTCCTACAATAGACGAAGTTTTGAAAAAGAAAAGTACGCGCATTTTCTCCGAATTAAAAGAAAAACTCGGACTGAACGAACAGCCAGTTCCGTCTGACAGCACAAAAGAAACTGACGCAAAGCAAGAAACTCAGGACGGACAGACAGTTTCCGAACCGGCGGAACAGCAGAAATTGCCGTCAGAACAGAAAACTTCTGCAACTGAACCAGAAAATGGCTCAGAAGAAAAATCCGTTAATGACAAAGAAAACTCAAAACAGCCTTCAAAATCAAACCTGATAAAAGTATCTTCAAATTTTGAAAAAATGGCGGAGGACTTGTGCCGCGGTAACGATTCGCAGGACGTACTTGCAGCCGTGCTTTCCGTAATCTACAGTTCAAAGCTTGACAAATCACGCTACGGAAAAATTCAGGAACACGCTTCTTCTTCTGACCAGACGCGCCTTTACATTCAGCTTGGAAGAAAAGACGGTTACAATGCACGCGCAATTGCGGACTATTTCAGCCGACTGCTCCACATTCCGGGACGCCTTGTAGACAGAATAGACATCGCTTCTACGTTCTCGCTTGTAAGCCTTCCAAAAGATGCTGCAAAAAGGGCGCTTGACCTTTCCAGAACGGACAGTGGTGTACCGCATATGCACGTAAACACAAAGGACGACTCTTTTAGCGGAGAAAGCGGCGGAAGAAAGGGAAGAGGCGGACGCGGCGGCTTTGGCGGAAGAGGCGGTGATTTCGGAGGAAACCGTGGCGGCGAACGCAGAGGACGCGGACGAGGCTTTGAAGGCAGGGAAAAAGACCGTTACAATGACAGCGGAATACGCTCAAAAAGCCGGGGAAGCCGTCCTAACTACCACACGCAGACGGAACGCAACGGAAGCGCCGGTCTTTTCAAAAAGAAAGGCGGAAAACCGGAGCGCTTCTAGCATAAGGACATTCAGCGGCAGTTTACTTATACTGCCGTAAAAAATCTAAAACCGGCTTCTGCCAGGACGAACTTTTTTCACCGGCGGAAGCCAGTTTTTTATACAGTCCGGATATGTAAGAACGGATTTCATCTTTTGCAGAAGCCTCTACGTCATTCTGAAGGGCAAACAAATCGCCTGTAATTTTATCTGCATCAGCCGAAGAAAAAAAGTCTTCGCCCTCAGAAAAAGTCAGCATATACAATGCGGCGGCAACACAGTTTATGCTGTGCTGCTTAACATACAGCACAGTTTCTATTATAGCCACAGCACCGCCGTAAATTTCTTCAAGAATAGAATTTTTCTCCTCATCAGATAAAAACACGTCTTTTTGGGAAAATACATCCCGCACAAACGCCCAGCAGCCGGCAACGATTGCAACGTGCAGGCTTGGAACGCACAGCAAATGCGGATCAAAAAGATGAATTACAAGAAAACGCAGGTTCTTCTTGTAATGCGGTCTGTCAGTTGTCGTAAGGCACTGCGAATAGACAGAACCGGCATTTTTATACAGGCGCGTAAGAAAATCAAAAAAATCTGCGCAGTATTTTAGTCCTGTCTTAAGTCCAAAACGCTTTAAAAGCATTGAAAAAATCCTGATGAAAAATCCCACAAAATCAAGATAGATTTTTACTTTTCCCGGCGTGAACGCAATTTTTTCATCAAGCGGATGGTCAACGTGAACTACGGGAATGTGAGTAATCCCGATTTTCTGCTTCTGCTGAATTAAAAAGAAATTTGTAATAACTCCGCCGATAAACCGGAAAAAATGCCCTGCCGTCTTTCTGCTAAACGGAAGAATAAGATAACTTCTGAGCACAGAAAATCGTGCCAGCGGCTTTCCTGTTTTATACGCAATGAAATGCTGGGAATCTTTGCTGTCATTCATCATTACTGCCACTCTGCTTCCTGACGCAATCCGTCCAGACGTTCCAGACGTTTTTTGTCGGGCGTTATACAAAGATTTTTTTCGTGCGTCGGAAGGACAAGCCCTTTAGACCCGTTCTTTGCGCGGCGCAGATATTTTACATAAGTATAATATAAATCAGTTTTTCCTGCATTACGTGCCTTTGAGTAATATACGGCAAGATTTGCCGCATCAAGCAGGATTTCAAGAGGAACGGTTTTTCCGGGACGGTTCTTTATGAACACGTAGCCTCCTGGAAAATCACGGACGTGCAGCCACAGGTCAGAACCGCGCACATAATGGCGGAGCAGCTCGTCGTTTTCGTTTGCATCGCGGCCTATAAGAATGAACCATCCGTTTACCGTATAGTCAAGTCCGGGATGTTTCTTTTTTTTCTGCTGCCTAGGCGTTGAATTCCGGCGCAAAAGCTGTTCAATACGCACAGGATTTTTTTCGTTCCGGATTTCTGCATACTGCGCCTCAAGCTTTTCAAGCTGTTTTTTTGAAAGTTCAATATCGTGCAAAAGCGAATCTGAACCGGAAACGGCTTTTTTGTAGTTTTCGTAATATGCGGCGGCATTTTCATTTGCAGTCTTTTCAGGATTAAGTAAAATCCGCACCGTCCGCCCTGTTTCGTAGTCATCACATTCAAGGAATTTTGCCTTAGGCGCAATCAGATGAATGTTCGACAAAATCAAATCACCCTGATGACGGAGCTGTTCCGCCTGCGAAAAATCGTTCTGCTTTTTAAGGAGTCTTTCCAGCGCGGATTCCATTCTGGCTTTTGAAGAAGAATACCACTTTTCCGCCTGAACAAGCAGTGCCTCTCGCGAAAGCGTTTCCGCGTGTTCGCCGTACCAGATATCTATTTTTTGATTAAAAGACAGCGTTCCGCCCTCAGGAAAGCGCGATGAATATTCCGCCTGAACGTCATCAAACGTGCGCACCTGCCATACCCGGTTTTCAGAAGGCTTTTCTTCCGGAACTGTAAAAAGTCCGCCTGTAACCTCACCTTTTGCTGGACGACGGTACAGCGAATCTACCACGACATTATTTTCATCGCACAGAATAACGTTCGCCGCATTGCTCCAGAGCCTGACGTACAGAACAAACCGCTCCGCTCCGTGCGAAAGTTCAATCTGCACGATACGCTGTAATCCAATCTGCCTGCACGAATCTATCCTGGAGCCTTTTATGCGTGCTTTTAGGCATTCCATAAAACGAAGAGGCTTATCATTTTTTACGATTTTGCGCCGCGTTTCGTGAATGCGGCAGGAATTCTGAGAAGTACAAATTAAAATCGTCCGCGCGCCGTCCTTTCCGTAAGTATAAAGCGCAACGGTATCATATCCGGGCTGTACTACGTCCTGAATAAAAGAACCTTCAAGATTAAGCTCGGACAAAACAACGTTAATCTCATTACAATTAAGCGACATACGCTGATTATATCAAAGAAAAAATAAATTTTATATGCAGATACACAAAAAAAGCCGGCGCAGAATTTTACCGTTCGCTTTTCCGGAAATGTTTTTCAAGAACGGAAAATAATTTTGTAAGTCCGAGCGTAAGGCACAGGTAAATTGCCGCACAGGACAAAAGCGGAATCCACGCATTGAACGTTCTGTTCCGGATATTATCGCACGCTTTCTGCAAATCAACGACGGCAATAAAACTTGCAACGGAAGTTTCTTTTATAAGCGTGATGAATTCGCTTGTATACGTAGGAAGTGCCGTACGGACAGCCTGCGGAAGTACAATATTTACAAGCGACTGCCACCAGTTAAGACCAAGCGAGCGTGCGGCTTCCATCTGACCGGCATCAACGCCCTGAATTCCGGCGCGAAAAATCTCCGTACAGTATGCACCCGAATTTATGCCGAACGAAATAACCGCAACTAAAACAGCGTTGTTCATTCCCATCGGCGTAAAAATGACGAAGTAAAAAATCATCAGCTGAGTCGCCATCGGAACTCCGCGTATGATAGTTGTATACACATCTGCAATTTTCTGCAAGACAATACTTTTTGATATTTTAAAAAGGGCAAAAACGCAGCCAAGTACAGAACCTATAATAATTGCGCAAACCGCAATGAGCAGCGTTACACCCAGCCCGTTTACAATCACCCGCCAGGAACCACCTGCTATCATCGTATTATAAAAACTGTCGAACATACGTTTCCTCTGAAAAAAAGCCGCCGTAAGAAGTCAGGGCTGTCCCGAAAAGTCATAAGACAGCCCTGATTGTTCCTACTTGCGGATAATGATTACCTGATTTGATTTATAGTACGGCTCAGAAAAGTCAACGTTCTGGCGGCGTTCATCAGTTGCTGTCATACCGGCAGCGATGAAGTCGATTGCGTTTGACTGAAGTGCAGCGATAAGACCGTCAAAATTCATATCGACAATCTGAAGTGCCTTTCCGTAGTCATTTGCAATCATCGTGCTGAGAGTAGCGTCAAAACCTACAACTTTTGTTCCTTCTGTATATTCAAACGGAGGGAAAGAAGCGTTTGTTCCCATCTTTACAACGTCTTTTGACTCGATGCCGGCAACTTCCGGAATTACGATATTTCCATCAACAGGCATAAATGCATTTATGAGATTTTCATAAGTTCCGTCAGCCTTAATGCGTGAAATAGTAGCATTGATGGAATCAAGAAGTTCTGTATTTCCCTTGCGAACAGCGATTGCATATTCTTCAGCTGCAAAATTATCGTTTACAATAGTAAGGGAATTATTGCGCTTTACAATCTCTTTTGCAGGAAGTTCATCAAGAACGATTGCGTCGATTGCGCCGTTCTTCAATGCCAGAGCTGCATCAATACCAGTTTTGAATGATTTTACAGTTGCATCCTTTACGTCTTCTACGTAGATTTCGCCGGTAGTTCCCGCCTGAACGCCGATTACTTTTCCTTCAAGATCAGCTGCAGATTCAATCTTCACAACTGCTTTTTTTGAGCAGCCAGCTGCAGAAAGAACAACTGCAGCGCCAAGAATAACTGAAATAATTTTTTTCATTTCAAGATATCTCCTATAGCGTTTCTGCAAAAAGAAGAAACGCAATAAATAGAAAAGTTTGCAACGCAAACCTGCAAAGAAAGGCAATCAGTTTTTTTTCTGGTGCTCTTTCCCCGCCTCCTATAAAACTTAAGGCTGAATTCTATCATAAAAAAACAAAAATGAATACTTAAAATATAAAATGTGATATACTTTTTTTATGATTCAACTTGTAGTTTTTTTAGGAAATTACGGCAGGGAATATGAAAAGACGCGCCATAATGCCGCATGGCAGTTTGCAGATTCACTGCCTTTTGGAGAACTGCTTGACTGGCAGAGTAAATTCAAGGGAATTTACGCAGACGCAGGAATTCAGTCACTTGCAGAAACACTGTGCAATAAAGGAGTCATTGCATCAAAAGACGGCTCGCCTATCCGCATTCCAGAAAATGCACCGGCAAAAATATTTTTTCTTAAACCGGAAACGTATATGAACAATTCAGGCCAGAGCATAATTGAGCTTGCCTCATTTTTCAAGATAAAGCCGGAAGAAATACTTATCGTCCACGACGAACTTGAACTTCCAATTGGAACTGTAAGCCTTAAATGGTCAGGCGGTCTTGGAGGACACAACGGGCTTCGTTCTGCAAAATCCGTACTTAACACAGCGGATTTCTGGCGGCTTAGATTCGGAATAAGCAAACCTTCCGGCCGGGACATAGCCGACTACGTACTGAGTCCGTTCACCGCAGACGAGCAGATAATTCTTTCGCAGGTATTTCCGCAAGCGGCGCAGCTTCTTGCAAAAATACTGTTTTCAACTGACCCGGCACGCCTGATTCCTGAATGGGGAAAGAAAAAACTTCTTGCCTAGCGCAGACAGAATATTTTTTTATTTTATGGAAGAAGAAAAATGATAAATGACAACGACACTTACGAAGCAACAGAGGCATTCACTCGTTTTTTAAACGTAATAAAAAAACTGCGCGAGCCGGACGGCTGTCCCTGGGATAAGGAGCAGACGCCTCTTTCAATGCGCCGCGATCTGGTAGAAGAAACGTTCGAGGCAGTAGACGCAATCACCCATGATGATGCGTCGCACGCCAGGGAAGAACTTGGTGATGTTCTTCTGAATACAATTATGATTTCCTATATGTACGAACAGAAAGGAGATTTTAAAATTGCAGATGCAATAAACGAACTGGCAGAAAAACTTATTCGCCGTCATCCTCACGTATTTCCGCAGAGCGAAGGAAAGGCGTGCGTTACAGAAAAAGTTACGGATTCCAGACAAGTTTTAAACCAATGGGACAGAATAAAAGAAAATCTTGAGGGAAGAAACACAGGCTCAATTCTTGACGAAGTTCCGCAGGGATTTCCGCCGCTTTTAAAAGCATACAAAATGCAGAAAAAGGCCGGAAAGCGCGGATTTGACTGGAGAGACCTTCAACCGGTGTACGACAAGATAACGGAGGAACTTCACGAGGTAGAAGAAGCAAGATGCGCGCTTGAAAGAGTGAAACAGGAATCAGAAAAGAACTCCGGAATTACAGAACCGTTTGAAATGAAATCAAACGATAAGGTAAACTCTGCACAGCTTCACCTTGAAGAAGAAATCGGAGACTTGCTGTTTGCTGTTGTAAATTACGCCCGGCATCTTGGAGTAGACCCGGAAACGGCGCTGAACAGAACAAACAGAAAATTCTACCAGAGGTTTACATTTGTAGAACAGCAGATGAAAGATGCTGGAATTCCTATGGACTACGAGCATTTGAAAGAGGAAGACGAATTTTGGAACGAAGCAAAACGACGCGGTCTTTAATGCCCGTCCGAAAATCCGCTGCTCAGCAGATTTATTGCAGAATAAAATCTGTAACTAATAAAATTGTCAGGAGGGTGTAAGAAAAACTTTGCCTGAAACAGCGTCAAAGTTTTTATTCACAAGTTCGCGTTGCGAACTTCCTAATCAACTGCTGTTCCTCGTTGCATTACGGAACAGCCTAAAAAGTCAAGAAGATTGTTAAAACAATCTTCTTGACTTTTCATGGGAGAATAAAATGACACAGAAAAATCTTTTTATCCGCACGGCAGCCGCAATCTGTATTCTTGCAGCAGTTTTTTCAGGCTGCTCAAACAGAAAAAAATCAGTTGAGGAACTGTACGAAAGCGCCGTCATGAACGCAATGGTCGCAGAACCGTCAGAAATTCATCCACTTGTCTGCATTACAGAAGATGAGCCTCTCGTTACATGGAAAGACGGAAAAGTCCTTATGCTTACGCTCCACAAATACCCGGATTTCTACACCGAAGGAAAAGACGTAACGTTCACTTTCGGACATTCCTGGACATTCACCGACAGAGAAATGGAAGCGTGGTATAAAAAGAACGGGCAGAACGTTACTGACTGGCCGCTAAGATTAAAACAACTTTTAGGTATTAGCCCCGAGCAGAACCACACGCACATTTCGGCATTCTGGACAGACCCTAAAGACATCAGGCGTCCTGCATATCAACCGGATGCATCAAAGCAGGTTACGGAAGAAACGTTAGACGGTTCAGCCCTTGACGGACTTTCAGACTGGTTCTGCTCAAATATCGTATCGTCCTACTACATCGGAAAGACAAAATATCCGTGGACACGGTTAGGATACACATACGACTGGGCAGACAACGGTACTGACTACGGAGTTACGGAATTCCTTGTTTTGAAAAATTCTACGGTAACAGTGGAATTTACAAAATCAGTTCCGGAATTCGTAGACTGGCTTGAAGAACAGACTTCCCGATAAGAAAAAACCTGCTAGAATTTGTACTTGATATTCACCGAGTACGAATACATTGCCTTTTTTGACGACTGCTTTATTCCTGCGGACAGCGCTGCCGTTCCGTAGGAAAAGCCGTCCTCAAATACCGCAGAGCCTGAAGCTTTTGCAGAAAATGATGCTGCCGTTCCGCAGTTCTTTACAGGAACAGAGGCACTGCACCACGCTTTAACTTCCTTTTTTTCCGCAGTTCCGTCCTCCTGACCTGTAACCGCATACGATACGGAAAACGCAGGCTTCCATTGCGCACGAAAGGAATAATAGGAATAAACAGCATACTCTTTTTCCGCGCCGGTAAATGTCAGTCTCGAAGAACCGTATCTTCCTGTAATATGAAGTCCTGCACCGCCCTTACAGTTCGTTTCAACGTCCCTCTCGGATGTAAGCTTTTCTTCCCTATAAAAAACACCGCCCAAACGCATTCTGAACGCCTGAAACGGAAAAACAGTTACTACAGGATTTATCTTTATCTGCGAAAGAATTTTTACGTTTTTTGACGACGGCGTAAAAATCTCCGTTGAAGACGCGGCAAATCCGGAGAAAAGAACGCCGCACCACCCTGCCGAAAGCTCATTTTCACAGGAAACGCTCCATTCAAAATCCCTGCTTCCAGGACTGTAGAAATCCGCGCACCATTTTGCCGTATAGAACGGCGAGTTTATTCCACACTGAACGTCCGCAAACCAGATTTTCGTTTCAGGGAAAAGCGGCGTTTTTGAAAACCACTGCGCCGTTTCGTTCGATACGGAAAAAGAACCGCCTGTCTGCGAAAATGAAAATTGCGTTTTTCTCCCTGCTTTAAGGTTCACGCAAATAGACTGCGCAAAGTTTCCTCTATCATCGGAAAAGAAACACAAGTCAAATTTCCGAATGTTTTTTTTCGGAGTCATTTTGTATGAAAATGCCGCAGAGACAGGCTTTGAACTGCTTGAAATTCCCGGTAAAGAAACGGTTATTCCAGAAGCGGCAGAAGGCACTGCGCCAAAACAGGAGGCAGACGTGCTTATATACGGCGCATTCATTTTTGAAATGCTCCCCGAAAAATTAAGTTTTCCAAAAAGCAAATTCGCAGGGACTCCGCAAATTTCACCAAACCGGAACTGCGCGCCCCAGGAAAACTCATCATAATCGCACTCGCTCCCGAACTTTACGGACGGAATGCGCCATGCAGCCTTTACATCCATAGCGCGCATTGCAACCTTCACGGACGACGACGCATTGTACGTAGAGTCACAAGGAGAAGCCCTGCGTACATAAACGCCGCCAGAAACGGCGGACTCAATTTTTTTAACGGCAAAAGGCATCTCACCATTTCCAGAAGACGCGGCAAAGCAGACCGAAAGGGATGCAGAAATTATCCAGCATATAAAAATTCTGTTTCTCATACCTTTTAATAGTAATTTTCATACGAAAAATGGAAGTTTCTGCACGTTTTTTCATAAATTTGTTAATTTTTTTTTTCAGTTTCCGATATTTAGAATATACGACCGGGTAATCCGAAGAAGAGGTTTTTGTTATGGAACAGAAAAGAACATTATGGATCATTGCAGCAGTCGGCGTTTTCCTTCTTGTTGTATTAGGAGCAGCCTTAGTTTTATATTCTCCTGCATCAAGAGCTTCCCAGACAATAGCCGGATACAGTACGGAAAGGGGAACATCGTCAAACGGATGGATTTCACTTGCACCATCCGCACCTGTACAGCAGAAAACACAGGACGAAATCCTATCAGACATTCAGACTGATACAAAAGAAAACGAAAGCAGCATCTCTGACTTTACCGCAATTTCTGATTCAGAAGAAACTGACGGACAGGAAAGAAAAGTCGGAGAACTTACGGTATACGCAGACAATGCTACAATCTACAGCGCAAACACAAAAAACGAACCGTCTGCCTACGCACAGGATGTTCCGCAGAAAATCATAAACAACACTACGACAATAGATTTGACGGCAGCACCGAAAGAACCTGTAATGGCACATAACGTTCTTCCAAAATCAGAGCCGGCAAAAGAAGCCGTACAGAAAGTAAGGCAAGCTCCTGCAAGACGCATTGCAGAAAGCACACAGCCATCAAAAATTATAGCACAGGCAGAAAAAACTCCTGCACAAAAAAAACAGACCGTACAGAAAACACCTGAAAAACCGGCTATCGCAAAACAGGCGGAACAGACACAGTACTGGGTACAGGTAACTTCCCTCACAAGCCGCAAGAGTGCGGACACAGCGCGTGAAGTTCTTGATGAAAATAAGATTACGGCAGACGTATTCACATATACAGATGCAAAAGGTCAGCTTTTCTACCGTGTCCGCGTAGGTCCGTACACAACAAAAAGTGAAGCGGAATACTGGCAGGCAAAAATTGCCAGAATAGACACGTTCAAAAATACGTCAAGCTATGTAGCATCAACAAAAACAGCAGTGAACTGAAAAAACTGTAATCCATACACAAACCATACGGGATTATAAAACGGTTTTACATTCCGCAGAATAATCTTAATGAAAAAGCCCGGCAGTTTTGCCGGGCCTTATTTTCAGGAAAACGCTATAAGCTATCCTGAACAATTCTTAATATACGCTTAAAATTCCTGCAAGTTTTTCCTTTCCGATGATTTTCATAAAGTTTGCAAGGCGCGGTCCTTGATCTTTACCGATAATCGCCTGATACAAAGCGGTAAACAATGCCTTTGCATCAATACCAAGTTCAGTTGCAATATCGTACATCGCCTGCTGGCAGTCCTTGTCCGTAGGATAAGTTCCAACTTTCGGCACTACTTCGTCACGAACGCGTTTTACCGCCTCAAGCATAGTTTCTTCAAGAGCCGCCTTTGAACCGTCACTTCTGATTGAAAAGCAGAAATCTTCTGCACAGGCCGGCGCAGAAGTCGTAATCCAGAACCAGGCACACTGAGCGCGGCGACGTAACCGTTCTTCCTGTTCCGGCTTTACGTCACCCAAAGAAGCAATTACATTGTCAATGTTTCCGGAATACGTCTGAAGCAGCGTAGTAAGCATACGGAACGTAATCTGATACGGCATAACGTCAGGAATTTTTCCGTCAATCTGACTCAGCATATAAATTCGCTTTTCTTTATTGAACTGTTCTTCGCTCTTTGCCTTGTCAACGCCGTATACAATGCGCTCTGTCTTGTCATAATCTTCGTAAACTTTAAGAACGTCAAGGTCGAACGAAATGGCAAATTCAGTATTCGGACGAGTGCCGGCAAAAATATAGCGCAGGACTTCTGCCTGATATACATCAAGCGCATCCGGCAAAGCAATTACTTTTCCTTTTGAAGACGACATTTTTCCGGGAACGCCTTTAAGGTTTACAAAGTCGTAGCGCATTGTAATCGGAGCGTCCCAGCCGTAAATCTTCTTTGATACAAGTTTTGCCGTATCGTAGCTTCCGCCCGGACTGATATGGTCTTTTCCGCCCGGCTCGAACACAACTTTTTCCTCATTCCATCTCATCGGCCAGTCAACGCGCCAGCCGAGTTTAGCGCCTTTAAAGGTGCGCAGGTCAACAGTTTCACAGTTACCGCACTCGCATTTGTAGGAAACGTTCCATTCTCCGTCGTATCCGGTAATCTCCGTCGTATCCCTGCTGCATTTATCGCAGAAAACAGCAACAGGCCAGTATACGTCTTCCGGCTTCATTTTATGCTGTTCGTCCCTGTATTCGTTCAGGCATTCCTTTATTACATCGCGGTTTTGCATTGCCTTTTTCATACCTTCCGCATAGCGGTTTGCACGATACCGGCTTGCCTGATACAGGAATTCAGGATGTATTCCGACGCGAGGAAGCTGCTTCTCAATGTCAACTTCGTGATGGCGCGCGTAATTTTCGTTGCGTCCTGTTGTATCAGGAACTTCAGTAATCGGATAGCGCAGGTATTTTTCAAGAACTTCAGGCTCAGGCATATTCGCCGGAACTTTGCGGAATACGTCATAGTCATCCCAAGAATAGATAAAGCGGACGTTCTTGCCGCGGTCGCGGAGTGCGCGTACAACTAAATCAACCGTGATAATCTCGCGGAAATTGCCAAGATGAACCGTTCCTGACGGCGTAATGCCGGAAGCGCACGTGTATGAATCCAAATCACCCTTTTCCCGGATGATTTTTTCTGCCATCTGATCTGCCCAATGACAAAGAACAGGATTTTTTTCATTATTGTTATGTTCGTTACTCATAGCAGAAGTATAATGAAATCGCCGTGTTTTAGCAATGTAGGACAGATTACGCATTCAGCCTGCCTTATACCCCATTGACAAAACTGCGTAAAAAAGGTACTTATTATTCCTATGAAATCTATTTCTGTCATTACAGTACTAGTCGTCCTCGTCGCAAGCTTTTTTAAGAAGCCGGGAGCATACGTATTGTAATACATCGCAGAATATACAATATGAATGAAAGAAGCTCTCCGGCAGGAGGGCTTTTTTTTATAGAATTTTGCATACACACAGAAATAACATAAGTGGAGTAAGAAAATGAAAAAAACAGGCGCACAGATTATCACAAAATTACTGGAAATGCACGGAATTGAAACGGCAGCAGGCATCCCGGGAGGTTCAATTCTTCCGCTGTACGACGAACTGACAAGAAGCAGCATTCACCACGTCCTTGTGCGCCAGGAGCAGGCAGGCGGCTTTATCGCGCAGGGAATGGCACGAACGAACGGACTTCCTGCTGTATGCCTTGCGACAAGCGGTCCGGGTGCAATGAACCTGCTCACCGCAATTGCCGATGCAAGATGTGATTCAGTTCCTATTATTGCAATCACCGGACAGGTAAATACGTACTTAATCGGTACAGATGCTTTTCAGGAAGCGGACACATTCGGTCTTTCCTTTCCAATTACAAAACATTCGGTGATGGTAAAAACTCCGGAAGAACTGCTTACTGTTATCCCGGAAGCGTTTAAAATCGCTATGAACGGACGTCCGGGACCAGTTTTAATTGATGTTCCGCGTGATGTTCAGACAAAAATATGCGAATTTGATGCCTGGCCAAAAATCAAGCTGCCTTTAAAAGATGACGAATCAACAGTTCGTTTTCATACAAAGGATTCTGCAATGACTGTCCTTCTGGAAAAAGCTGCGGAACTTCTTGCAAAGGCAAAAAAGCCAGTTCTCTTTGTAGGCGGCGGATGTAATTCTCCAGAAGCTTCCAAGGCTCTGCGCGCCTTTACAAAATCATACAGAATTCCTGCCGTTTCTTCACTTATGGGACTGGGCGTAATTCCATCTTCCTGCAGCGATTTTGCCGGAATGGTCGGAATGCACGGAACATACGCCGCAAACAAGGCAATGTACGAAAGTGACCTTGTTCTTGCCTGCGGAGTACGCTTTGATGACAGGGCAACAGGCGTAGTATCAAAATTCTGTCCGAATGCAAAAATAATTCACATTGACATAGACGCGGCTGAAATAAACAAAATACTTGATTCCACTGTTTCTATCGTTGCAAAAGTAGAAACTGCCGTAACTGAACTTACAAAAATACTGAAAGCGCAGAAAGCAAATGTAAAAAACGAACAGATGCGTGCCGTCTGGGCAGACGAAATAATCAACGTAAACAAAAATACGCGTTCAACAGACTGTGGCTCGCCGTCCGAAGAAGAAAAAAACAAGTCTTTTACAGGAAGTGCAAATCCGCGTACATTCATTGCGTCAATACCGGCTCTTGCAGAAAAGGCAGGACTTAAACGCGAAGACCTGCTCGTTACGACAGACGTAGGTCAGCATCAGATGTGGGCGGCGCAGTATTATCCTGTGGAAGAGCCGCGCACATTCCTTACGTCCGGCTCGCTTGGAACTATGGGATTCGGACTTCCAGCTGCAATAGGTGCTGCAATTGCAAATCCCAAAAAGCGCACAGTCTGCTTCAGCGGCGACGGTTCAATTATGATGAACATTCAGGAACTTGCAACGCTTGCAGAAAATAATCTTCCTGTTACCGTAATTGTATTTGAAAACGGAACGCTCGGAATGGTGTATCAGCAGCAGAAATATCTTTTTGGCAAGACGTACAGCGCTTCTGAATTTGCCGCTTCGCCAGACCTTTTAAAGATTGCAGAAGGTTTTGGAATTGAAACTGCCGATGCGGACAAAGATGCAGACTGGTATAAAAAAGCATTCGACGAAAAACGCCCTAATAAGCCGTTTTTTGTACGAGTCCGCATAGATCCGGAAGAAAACGTACTGCCGTTCGTACCGGGCGGAAAAGCAAACATTGATTCTATACGTGATTAAATATAAATAAAAACCCCGGCACAAAGCACCGGGGTTTTGTTTTCATAAAGTACCGCAGGCAAAAACGCCACCCTATACTTTTTTCTTGATTTCGTTGTTCTCGTCAAGCAGGACGACATTCGGTTTCCAGCTGTCTGCCAGACTTTCTTCTATCTGCGTATATGTTACGATAATTACTTTATCGCCTTTTGCGGCAAGCCGGGCGGCAGCTCCGTTCAGGCAGATTTCGCCGCGCTTTCCTGGTATTATGTAAGTAGAAAAACGTGCGCCGTTATTCACGTTCAGCACGTCCACTTTCTCATAATTGTGCATTCCAGCCGCCTTGCAAAGCTCCGTGTCGATGGAGATTGAACCTTCGTAATTAAGGTTTGCATCCGTAACCGTTGCTCGGTGCAGCTTTGCCTTTAAAATGGTGATACACATAGCAGTTTCCTTATTTCATCAGTTCCTTGTATTTCTGCGCAAGCCGCTTTGACTTTGTTGCAGCAAGACCGCAATAATTAGACGGATGCTCAAAGAAATTTGCAGGATCTGCAACGCCGAGTTTTTCAAGCTGTGAAGTAATTTTTTCGTATGCATCAGTATGTGTTTTCAGGACTTCAAAGAACGTTTTTCCAGTCTGCTCTGCTTCCAGCGTAATTTTCCTAATTACTTCGTGACCGTCATTTACGCCGGCTTCTCCAAGCAGAATGTATGCCGGTTCAGCAAGAACACCGCCTTTTACCTTTCCGCCGGCATTCTCAAGATTTTTTGCCATATTTTCTGCATCCGGGTGAAGACCGGAAACAACTTTTTTCATTCTGTTTACTGCCATCGTAAAGCCGGTTACATAATCTGCCATAAAGCGCTGGCTTGCAGAATTCGTAAGGTCACGCTGGTGTTCGGAAATCTGATCCATATAGAACGTAATGACACGCGGACACATTGCCTTCCACAAAGATTTTACGTGTTCGCTGTTCCACGGATTGCGCTTCTGCGGCATTGTAGACGAACCTACCTGCGTTGACGAGAAGTATTCAAAAACTTCGCCGATTTCAGAACGCTGAAGGTTTCTCAAATCATCTGCAAGGTTTGCAATTACGCCGAAGGCAACGTTCATCTCAAGCAGCAGACGGAGCAGGTATTCCGGCTCAACAAGCTGGTTTGAATATTCAGACGGCTCAAGTCCTACGTATGCAAGATAGCGTTTTTCCAAATCCTCAGGATCTTTTACAATCATTGACGGACCGTTATAAGAACCTACAGGTCCTGCAAGCTTGCCTTTAAGCTGCTTTGAAAGTTCTTCTATTCTAAGAATCGATTTTCCGAGACGGCTTACAAATTCTGCAATCGACCAGCCGAATGTAATAGGAACAGCGTGCTGTCCGTGAGTACGTCCAACCTGAGGTGTTTCGCAGTCGCGTTCAGCGATATTGCACAGCGCAAGTTCAAGCGCCTTCAGTTCCGGAAGAACTACATTCTGAGTAACGTCGCGCATCCTCATCGAAAGGGCTGTATCAAGAATATCTACGGATGTTGCGCCAAGGTGAACGTACGGTCCGATTTCAGGATCAACTTTTGTTTTAAGGACGTTTACAAGCGCGCGGATATTGTGCTGGGTTTTCTCTTCTTCCGCATAAACTTCCTGCGGATCTATGTTCGAAGCAACGTCGTCCAGTTTTTTTTCAATAGATTCCGTGAGCTTGCCACGGACGGAAAGATGTGCTTTTACAAGCGCGGCTTCTGCTTTTGCACAGGAACGGACGGATGCTTCTTCAGATATATACTGACTAAGTTTTTCAAATACTTCTTTTTCAGAAAGTGAATAACGGTGGTCCAAGCAGGACAGATTTTCAAATATATTGCGTGTTTCCATAGCTATATTATTGTAGAAATACGCAAAAAATGCAATCTGCCTTAAGGGAAACCTCTAAAAACTTCAGTTTTTAGAGGTTTCCCTTAAGATAATGCCTGAAGTTCAATGGCAATTTCTTCCATTTCCTGATCTGTCATTGCTATTGTTTCAGCACAGTGGCGAAGTTCCCGCCTGATTCCTTCCGGTATTTTTGCAGTCGTCTTGTAACGAAGTTCGTGTTCCAGACTTGCCCAGAAATCCATTGCAATTGTCCTGAGCTGAATTTCCACTTTTATGTGATGTTCCGTGTTTGAAAGATAGACCGGCGTTTCCACTACAACGTGCAGGCTTCTGTAGCCGGATTCTTTCGGGAAAGCGATATAATCTTTTTCCTCAATCTTCTTGATGTCTGGCTGTTTTAAAAGAATGTCGCGGACGGTGTAAATGTCTGAAATATACGGACAGATTACGCGGACTCCGGCAATGTCGTGCAGATTTGCAGTCATTGACTCAAACGTTACGGGAAGATTTCGCTTTATCAGTTTGTTTGCTATGCTTTCCGGTGATTTTATGCGTGACTTGACCGTTTCAATAGGATTTCGTCTGCCTGTTACTTTATATTCCTTGTTCAGGATTTCAAGTTTTGTTTCTATCTGCTTGATGGCGCTTTCGTAAATCATCATAATTTCCTGAAACTGGAACGCCATTTTATAAAAGTCTGAATTTATTGCAATCTGCTTGTCTGCAAGAACCGGAAGTACAGATTCCTGCATTTCATTCTGATTTTCGTTCTGCATATACTTCAAAAATACTCATAAACAGAAAAGGTTTCAATAAAAAACAATGTTCTTCTGACTGCGCTATTTTATAAGAATGCAGCTGCACCACACTTCAATCGCTTCTCCGTTTCCTACGCTTCCGAGTTTTTCACCGGTCTTTGCCTTTACAAAAACCTGCTCCGTACTTACGCCGAGCGTTTCTGCAACAGATGAAATCACCTGATTACGGTACGGAAGAAATTTCGGCTTTTCAAGTTTTATTACGCAGTCAAGATTGTTCAGCTTCCACCCTTCCGCCTGTATTTTTTTCCATACCGTCTGAAGCAGCACCGAAGAATCAGCGTCTTTCCACTGCTCTTCTTCCGGCGGAAAAAAACTTCCGATGTCGCCAAGTCCGCTTGCACCTAAAAGCGCGTCCGTAATTGCGTGAAGCAACGCATCGCCATCGGAATGACCGTCTTCGCCTTTTTCAAACGGAATGTCAATTCCGCCGATAACGAGCTTTCTTCCGGCTGTAAGCCTGTGTAAATCGTAGCCGAGTCCTGTCCGTAAAATCATACCGTCTTTTCCTGTATCAGTACGCGCGCTGTAGTCCTGCGCATATGTAATTTTTTTGTTGCAGGCGTTTCCTTCAACGACTTTTACTTTTCCTTCGTATTTGTCCCAGATTTCCGTGTCGTCGGTGTATTCAACATCATCACCAGCCGCCTTTCGGTGAGCCTCAAGCAGTTTACGGAACAAAAAGCCTTGCGGAGTCTGGACAGCTGTCATTGAGGCGCGGCGCAGATGAACAGAAATAAATCCGTCCTCGCCGACAGTTTTCTGCGTATCTACAGGTGGAATTCCAGGAACTGCCGCGCCGAATTCTGCGGCGGCTTCTGCCGTTCTTAAAATGATTTCACCGGTTACGAACGGGCGCGCTCCGTCGTGAATAAGTACGATATCCGGAGGACAGGCTATTTCTGCAAGGAATTCAAGCGCATTCAGGATTGATTTCTGGCGGGTAGAACCGCCTTCTACAAAAGAGAGGTTTACTGTTTGGAGAATCGGTTTTAGCGCATCGTCTGCAAAAAGCGCCTTCTGCGCTTCGCCTGAGCCGCCGCAAGGTACGGTGATCACAACGTATTTTACGGAAAGCGTACTCAGGAAAATCTTTGCACATTCTGAAAGAACAGTACCATTTTTTAAAGGAAGGTACTCTTTTTTGACAGTACCGCCCATTCGCGTTGACGAACCGGCGGCTGCAATAATAACAGCGGTTGTCTTTCCGCCGCAGACAGTATCAGAAGTCATCGCCGTCGTCAAAATCATCTCCGCCGTCATCAGCTGAATCTTCATCATCATCACTGTCGTCATCATCTGCGGCACGGCGTGGACTGGCGTCTGAATCCATATCGCTCATCAAATCATCGTCTTCGTCATCAAGGTCTTCGATAACGCGCTTGACTTTAGGTGCTGCTCCCGGCGGCTCAAGTTTTGTGTGAACGGCAGATTCTATTTCCTTTTCGTTCTTTTTCATTGAAAGAGAAATTTCATCTATAAGAAGCTGCTTTGCCGAATCATACAGCTTGCGTTCAAGAATAGGAAGTTCCTTCACTTTGCTTCTATTATAAAGGCAGCGTACAATCCGCGCGATGTCGGCAATTGTACCTTTTTTAAGAAGGTCAAGGTTCATCTGATAGCGTAATTTCCAGTCTGATGTAATCGGCTCAAAATCATCTGAAAGCAAATCAAGTGCCTGCTGAGCTTCTTCTGCGGAAACGACGGCACGTATTCCCAGTTCCTCTGCCTTTTCTACAGGAACCATAACAATCATATCGGAAGATTCAATGTAGATTTTATAATACAGCATCGGCTCACCGCGGAATGCTTTTTCAAAAACGTCAGTAATTATGCCGACTCCGTGGCTCGGATAAACAATCTTCTGGTCAATCTGGAATTTTGTATCATTCATAGATTAAGTATATCACAGAATTGCATAAAAATCAAACTTGCGAATGTTGTATATTCGGTGTAGAATAGAAAAGATACATTCAATGAAATCAATCATTTTATCAGGAGGTGTGATACTTTATGAATTTCATTTTTTTAGGACCACCAGGAGCGGGAAAAGGCTCTCTTGCTGTAAAAGTTGCAGAGGACTATAAAATTCCGCATATTTCAACAGGTGATATTTTCCGTGCAGCAATTAAAAACCAGACTCCGCTCGGAGTAAAGGTAAAGGCAATCATTGATTCAGGTTCTCTTGTAAGCGACGAAATTACCTGCGAACTTGTAAAAGACCGTCTTTCACAGCCGGATACAAAAAAAGGCTTTATTCTTGACGGATTTCCGCGCACAATTCCGCAGGCAGAAATGTTTACTACAATCTGCCCGGACGTTACCGTAATCAATTTTCAGATTGCAGATGACGTTGTAATAAAGCGCCTTAGCACACGCCGCGTATGCAAAAAATGCGGCGCAAACTACAACATCCTTACGCTTCCGCCGAAAACTGAAGGCGTATGCGATGAATGCGGCGGCGAACTGTACCAGCGCGACGACGACAAGCAGGAATCTATTCTGCACCGTATGGACGTATACCGCGAACAGACAGAACCGCTTATTGATTTCTACCGCAAGAAAGGTCAGATTAAGGACATAGACGGTGCTACACAGACAGCACAACTTCTGGAAGAATTTAAGAAACTGTTTCCGGCAGAGTAATCAAACTGTTTTATAAATTTTTTCTAAGGGTGTTCAGCAATGAGATTTGACGACGATGAGTTTTTTGAAGCAAACACGGTCAACATAAACCGTCTTATATCTAAAATTCTTATTCTGTTGAATTTGCTGCCACCCGTTTTTGTTTTACTGAACAAAATACATGTATTCACCATCGAAAACATTTTTTCTTTAAAAGCTGCCGTCTGCATAGGAACTTTTACAATTACGGATGCTATTCTTGTATTCGGATGCGGCAGCGAACGCATGAAATCCAAAAAACTTCGTTTATATGATTCCATACAGCATTTTGCAAAATATTTCGGACTGTTCGGTTCTGCCGTAATTCTTGGAGTATTGGGAACTCACACCCACATCGGCATTTACATAAGCTATGCGCTTGTTACGTTTATGAGCTGCCTTTACTACAGCAAAAGAACTGCCCTTTTAATGTCAGTAAGCTGCTATGTTATCATGCTTTGCTCGCTTTACGGAAAATCAGTTGCACGAGTAGCAGAACACCTTACCTCAAGAACAGCCAGAAATGATTTTCTTTCATACGCTGCCGGTTTTACAGTCGAATTCCTGTTCGTATTTATCATAACTTATTCAATTACAAAACGCTCAAAAAAGACGCTTGACCAGGCAATGGAAAAGAACGAACAGTTAAGGAAAACTCAATTTGAAATTATGGAGTTTATTCCTAAAATTCTTGAGAGCCACGAAGTTTTTACAGGTCATCACGTAAAACACACAGTACAATACGTAGACCTGATTGCGCGTGAAATGAAGAAAAAAGGCTTTTATGCGGACATTCTTACTGAAGATACAATCGTAACTTATTCTGCCGCAGCAAACCTTCACGACATCGGTAAAGTACACATTCCGGACAACATTCTGAACAAGCCGGGAAAATATACCCCAGAAGAATTTGAAATGATGAAATCACATCCGGAAGAAGGCAAAAAACTGATTGAGTCGCTTCCGAAAATAAAGGACGGAACTTTCAATGAAATTGCACTTCAGATGGCGTACTACCACCATGAAAAATACGACGGTTCAGGCTATCCGAACGGAATTTCCGGCAAGGACATTCCGCTCTGCGCACGCATTATGGCAGCCGCAGACGTTCTTGATGCTCTTTTAAGCTGGCGTCCGTACAAAGAACCGTTTGACATCGATACAGTCATAAGCATTTTTGAAGACTGCCGCGGAAAGCACTTTGAATCGTGCATTGTAGATGCCGTAGTTGACTTAAAACCGCTTATTTTACTTCTTGCAGAAGATTTCAAAATCAAAGAAACTTCCGACGAAGAAAAAGAATATAAATGGCGCCAGCGAATTGCTGAAAGTCAGAAGAAAAAATCTTAAACACCCTGCGCGTGCACAGGATTACGATGCGTCCGTTTTTTTCTCAAGCGGACGCAATGCTTTTTTAAACTGAACGGCAAAAAGAATTGCAGTAAACGTTACTGCAATCAAATCTGCTACAGGTTCTGCAAGATATACGCCGGAAGTCCTGTCTGCCGTAAAAAGCGGAACAATAAAAATAAGCGGAATGAGAAGAACAAATTTTCTTACGACGGCAACAATAATTGAACATTTTGTATTTCCGATGGAAACAAACGTCATCTGGCAGGCAACCTGAACTCCCATAAGAACAAGAGCCGCACCGTACAGCCGGAGCGCCTTTGCCGTAAAGTCAACAAGTTCAGCATCAGAAGTAAAAATAAAGGCGAACGACTGCGGCCGCGCCATAAGCACAATCCATAAAACAAAAGAAAATAATACACAAGAAGCAAGAAGCAGACTGAATGTTTTTCTTACGCGCGGCGCATTTCCGGCTCCGTAATTGTAGCTTGAGACAGGCTGTGCACCCTGACCTATTCCTTGAAGCGGAAGCAAGGCAAACTGCATTACGCTTGTCAAAATCGTCATAGCACCAACGGCAATGTCACCGCCATATTTTAATAGGGAAGAATTAAAACATACAGAAAGAACGCTTTCACTTGCCTGCATTATGAACGTTGCCGAACCAAGCGCAAGGCACGGAAAAACAAGACTTGTTTTTATAGAAAGATTTTTTAAGCACAGGCGAAGAACGCTCTTTTTTCCGCATAAAAAAAAGATTACCCACGCGCATGAAACTGCCTGCGAAATAACAGTTGCAAGAGCCGCGCCTTTTACGCCCATTCCGAATTTAAAAATGAACACCGGGTCAAGAACTGTATTTATAAGCGCCCCGATAAGCACCGTCATCATACCAGTTTTTGCCTTGCCTTGCGCGGTGATAAACGCATTCATTCCAAGCGTAAGCTGTACAAAAACAGTTCCGGCGGCATAGATATTCATATAATCAGTTGCAAATCCGATTGTGTTCCGGCTTGCACCGAACGCAGAAAGAAACGAACGGTTAAAGCACAGAAGAACGGCTGTAAGAACAGCAGAAATGACAATCTGAACGGAAAAACAGCCGCCGAGAATACGCTCCGCAGACTCATAATCGCCTTTTCCCATACTGATTGACGCACTCGGAGCACCGCCTGAACTTACAAGAGAGGCAAACGCCGTAACAATCATAATGACCGGCATACACACGCCGACTCCTGTAAGCGCAAGGCTTCCGCTTCCGGGTATATGACCGATGTAAATGCGGTCGACAATGTTATAAAGCATATTCACCAGCTGCGCCACCACAGCTGGAACTGCCAGCGTAAAAAGCAGTTTTCCAACAGGCTCCGTTCCCAGAAATGTCTTTTCATTTGTCATACAGTAAGTTTTCCGATAAATCAAGTTAAAAAATATACTATATACTATAGTACACAAATACTTTTTTGATAAGATTTATAGGAAAATTCTTCCACACAACTGTTCCGTTCACCAGCCAGTGTAAATTACAGGCAAAACTATCCGTTCAGCCACCATTCGTACAGGCGTAAATCCCCGTTCAGTTCCGGGTGAAAGCTTACTGCCGTCTGATTTTTGTAGCGGGCGGCGACGATGTTTCCGCGTACCTGCGCAAGAATTTCTACACCACTTTCAACGCTTTCTATATACGGCGCACGGATGAACGTCATAGGAATTTTTCCGAGTTGCCCGAACTGCTCTTCGGTGTAAAAACTTCCAAGCTGGCGGCCATACGCATTGCGCCTTACGCAAACCGGCATTGTAGCAAAGTGAACGCGGCAGTCGTTTTCAATGCGCTCTGCAAGAAGGATAAGCCCTGCGCACGTGGCAAGAACTTTTGTTCCGCCTTCAATGCGTTCTTTCAAAAGGTCAAACATATCAAGTTCACGAAGCAGTTTTCCCTGTACGGTGCTTTCTCCGCCGGGAAGAATAAGCGCATCAAAGGATTTTTCTACATCTGACTTTTTGCGAAGTTCCAGGCAGGAAATACCTTGTTCCGAAAGAATTTTTTCGTGCTCGGCGAATGCGCCCTGTACTGCAAGAACGGCCGCCGTCATTTACTTGCCCCGCTCTGCCATCAGAACTGCAATTTCATTTTCATTAATTCCGACCATCGCTTCTCCCAAATCTTCGGAAAGTTCTGCAATCAGCTTTGCATCCTTGAAATTCGTTACGGCTTTTACGATTGCCGCCGCACGTTTTTCCGGATTTCCTGACTTGAAAATTCCAGAACCTACGAATACGCCTTCCGCGCCAAGCTGCATCATAAGGGCGGCGTCTGCCGGAGTTGCAACACCGCCGGCAGCAAAATTTACCACAGGAAGACGCTTGTTTTCATGTACATACTGCACAAGCTCAAAAGGAACCTGAAGCTGCTTTGCCGCCTCAAAAAGTTCGTCCTCACGCATAGAAACAATCCGCGCAATCTCTGAATTCATCTTGCGCATATGGCGCACTGCCTGAACGATGTCACCTGTTCCCGGTTCACCCTTTGTCCTTATCATTGAAGCACCCTCGCTTATTCTGCGGAGAGCTTCGCCCAAATCTTTTGCACCGCATACAAACGGCACTTTGAAATCGTGCTTGTTGATGTGATATACGTCGTCCGCTGGTGAAAGAACTTCGCTTTCGTCGATGTAGTCTATTTCTATTGCCTCAAGAATCTGCGCCTCAGCAAAATGTCCTATCCTGCACTTTGCCATTACAGGAATTGAAACGGCATTTTGAATTCCCTTAATCATCTTCGGGTCGCTCATACGCGAAACGCCGCCTGCCGCGCGGATGTCTGCCGGAATACGCTCAAGCGCCATTACCGCACACGCACCTGCCGCTTCCGCGATTTTTGCCTGCTCCGGAGTCGTTACGTCCATAATTACGCCGCCCTTGAGCATCTGCGCAAGATTTTTGTTCAGTTCATATTGTTTTGTCTGTTCCATAATTGCATTGACCTCCGTCTGTTCTGCTTTTGATATGAAGAAGATATAAAAAATCTGATATTATATAAATATTCAGTTTTAATAAATTTAAATAATATCAGATATATTTTTTGAAAAAATCGAACACTTTACGGCTGCACTTCACGTCTGGAAACAGCCTTATACGCTTCCTCGTAGAACTGTTCCTGGGAAGAGCAGCGTTTTTCTTCGTCGCAGACTGTGCGGCGCACATAATTTTTTTCTGACGTAAGTTCCCTGCCCTTTACGTTGTCTGACATTACGGTTGAAAAGATATGCACAAGCCTTTTCTTTATGTCGTCATCAAAAACAGGAACGGCAACTTCAACGCGCCGCTCGGTGTTGCGCGTCATAAAATCTGCAGAACCTATAAAAATGCGGCACTCCTTGTTTACACCGGCAGAACCATCCTGAGCGGACGGATTTCCGAAAATGTAAATTCTTGAATGTTCAAGAAAACGCCCGACTATGCTCACGATTTTTATATTGTCCGTAAGTCCGCGTATTCCCGGAACAAGACAGCAGATTCCGCGCACGCACAGCTCAATTCTGACGCCAGCGCAGCTTGCCTCGACAATCTTGTCGATAATCACTTTGTCGGTGAGCGAATTGATTTTTATTCCGATATACGCACTTTTCCGTGTTTCCAGAGTTTTTGCAAGCGCAATCTGTTCGTCTATCATCTGAAGTATGCGGTTCTGAAGACAGTTCGGCGCAACAAGAAGGCAGTCCGTTTCATCAACAGTTTCGCCAAGCAAAAGCGACTTGAACACGGCGGCGGCATCAGTTCCAATCCGCGAATCGGCGGTAATGAGCGACAAGTCTGTGTACAGAAGCGACGTTTTTTCGTTGTAGTTTCCTGTTCCAATCTGAGTGATGTAGGAAAGTCCGTTTTCCGTGTGGCACGTAATCAGGCACAGTTTGGAATGGACTTTGTAATCGCCCAGACCGTAGATAATCCGGCATCCTGCTTCCTCAAGCCTTCGCGACATTTCAATATTGTTTTCCTCGTCAAAACGCGCGCGAAGCTCCACAAGAACAACAACTTCCTTTCCGTTTTCCGCCGCCTCAATCAAAGAGTCGATTATCTTGCTTTTGTCGGCAACGCGGTAAAGTGTCATCTTTATGGAAACGACGCTTGAATCTTCCGCCGCTTCATGAAGAAGGTTCAGAAACGGCTTAATGCTTTCAAAGGGATACGAAAGAAGGACATCCTTTTTCATAATCTGCGGAATAATGCTTTTGCGGACATCAATGGACGGCGATTTTTTTGGAATGCGCTTCCGGTAAAAAAGCTCTTTTTTACTGCGGATAAAATCGCGTATCTGGAACACAAACGAAAGGTCAAGCGGAGTTCCTGCGTTTATGATATGCGAGCCGTCAATTCCGAGAATACCAGAAAGTTCCTTTTTTGCAGACTCGTTTATCTGCCGGCTAAGTTCAAGGCGGACAGGGCTCATACGCTTTCTCTGCTTGATAAGGTGTTCCATAAAATTGCGGTAGTCCAAATCTTCATCGTAAACTTCGGTCGGCTCGATGTCTGCGTTCCGGGTAATGCGGATGACTGATTTTTCGCGCACTGCATAATTTGAAAAAAGCTTCGTCACACAATGAAGGATAAGCTCTTCGCACAGCATAAACGTTCCCGGCCGGGACGGAATTTCTATAAGCCGCTTGAAAATCTGATTGGAACACTGCACAATTCCCATCCTGTTCTTGCCGTTTCTGTTTGAAAGCAGGACGACCGCATACAGCTCTCCGTTCTGAAGAAAAGGAAACGGCTGCTGTTTTCCGATAATCATCGGGCTTAAAAAAGGCGCAATGTTCTTGTCAAAATACGCCTCAAGGATTTTCCCCTCATCATCAGAAAGCGTATTGAAATTGATAAGGCTCACGCCGTGTTCCGCAAGCTCGTCCATAAGCTGCGTGTAGATTGCAGTTTTCTTTTTTTCAAGTGACTTAACGGTATCAAGAATTGCGCTCACCTGATCCCGCGCGGTCATATTCGTCTTGTTGTCGCGGATTGTTTCGCCGGAAAGCATCTGAACCATAAGAGTTCCCACGCGAACCATAAAAAATTCGTCAAGATTAGACTGATAAATCGATGCAAAAGTAAGCCGCTCCGCAAGCGGTACGTCAGTATTTCCGGCTTCATCAAGAACGCGCTCGTTGAACAAAAGCCAGGACAATTCCCTGTTCTGATAGCAGCCTGTCTGTGCCGGTGAAGTGCCGTCCATAATATCCCCTGAAAATGAAATTACCGGGCAGACTCGGAAGATGCCTTCTTTTCTGCCCGGATGTATTAACCGATTCAAATGTTACTCAGTGCTTCCCTAGTAAAGCGGATGTTCAAGCGTTATGACGTACACAACGTCATCGTCAATTCTGTCTGTTCCCGGAAGAATTTTCTGAACAAGCTTGTTGTCCTTAACGTTTATCGCAAAGTCATTGTCGTTTGCAACGGCGATTGAATTGCGTCCCGTAATCCACAGTCCTTCAAGCTTGTCGTGCGGATATTTGTTCGGAAGGTATGACGTCAGGTCAACAAGAAGTTTTTTTGAAACAGTCTTTATTCCTGCCTTGGAAAGTTCTTCTGCCGAACACTGCTCAAGCGTTTTTCCGTTCACAACCATTCCGTCCGGAGACTGCACGTCATCGCCAGTAACGTCCGTTGCACCGCTTATGTCAATTTTGAAAAGATATTTATGCGTTTCCTTTTCGCCTGAAAAATTGCCGTCGCGCTCAATAACAACGAACTCCGTATTTGAAAGAGCAACAATTCCGCAGGTGGAATCTGTTTCCTTGTTCTGAAGATAGACAAACTGCTTTGTAGCGCCGCTAGCAATGTCAAACGTAACTATACGGATAAGGCGCTTGTTTGTGATTTCTTTTTTTGAAGGATTGTACAGCGTTGACTGCATAAGTCCAACAAGTGTTTTTCCATCCGGCGTAAGCGCAAGTCCTTCCATTCCGCGGTTTGCCCGGCGGCGCGCAAGAACAGCAGGAAGATGGCGGTTTCCTGTTGTCATTCCGTACGGACTTATGCGCTCAATTTCCGTTCCGTCAGCAGCAAAATGAACGATATGCGGACCGTATTCGTCTGAAATCCAGAATGTTCCGTCCTTTGCCGCAGCAATTCCCTCGCTGTCAAGACCGTAATCATCCGTGCCTAAAATCTTTCCGTCAAGTGTGTAGGCAATTTCGCCTGTTGCGCCACGGTCCTTAGGATTTGGAAGACCTGTAATCGGCTTTCCGTCAGGAGATTTCAAAATGATTTCCTTTACAAGTGAAACAGTGCCGTTCTTTTCCATTCTAAAAAGCCCGATTCTTGGCGAATATTCAGGAACAGGGAAGAGTTTGCCTTTTCCGCTTGCGCCCTCATAGTCGATGTTCGGACCGCGGTCTGTTATAAGGTAGAAAAGCGAAGAATCCGCTGGGTGCGCACAGCCGTCCGAGCCGTAGCCTCCGTTCTGAATTTCAACACCGTCCGCCGTTTTTAAAAGCACGCGGTAAGGAACAGCAGCACCGTTCTTTGAAACAGAAGCGTAGCCGTCCGCAGATGTTTTTACTCCGGTGGATGCGCATGAAGCAAGCACAAGAGCCGCCGCCGCAATACACAATGATTGTTTTTTCATAAAGTACCTCTTCTGGAAGGTATAGTACCGCGCGTATGTTAGATTTTGTTGAAAACTTTGTAAAGATTTTGAAAAGAAGCGGATAAAACTGATTTTTTTACCTGATTTTTTTCATGCCAGATTTTTCTGGCTTTCCTACTTTTTCCGTCCTGCAAGAATTACCCCAGACATCAAGGCGGTAAAAGGCGCGGTCGAGGCAAGGCCAAAACTTCCTGCGATTGTGTTTATAATTTCGGATGCAACTTGATTGTTGTTCAGTATGTTGTAAAGCGGCGTTCCCTGCGCCATAAACGCCATTAAAAGGGAGATGCAGCTTCCTGAGTACGCAAGGAGGAGAGTTGTCGTCATCGTTCCCATTGCGGCGCGCGCTACGGCAAGACCGGATTTTACTGCTTCAAGGCGCGAAATTGAAGGACACTTTTTTACGACTTCGTTTACGGCTGACGTTATGTCAACAGACAAGTCCATAATCGAACCGCTTGCGCCCACAAGAATTGAACTTGTAAAAATGCGCGTTAAATTCAGATATTCATACCCTGAATATAAAACGCTTTCTGAATACGCCATCACCGCGCCGTGAATTTTAAAAGTCTTCGTGCAGATAACGGCAAGAACAGCCGCAAATCCTATTCCCAAAAGCGCACCTGATACAGAAGACAAAAGCCTCCTGTCAAATCCGTACACAAGCGAAAGGATAATCACTGTAAGAAGAACAGTAACGGCACAGCCGCACAAAAGCGGATCATAGCCTTTTAGGTACATCGGAACAAGAACTTTCCAAAGCGTCAGGACAGTGATGACAAACGAAAGCACGGAGCGGACTCCTGTTCCACCTGCAAACGCAATCAGAAAAACGGCAAATGCAATGGCAAGAATAAGTTCACCTTTGAGCCTGTAGTAGTCAATCAGATTGACAGAAAGGAATTCAATTTTCCCTTCACTTCCGCCAATTTCGTCTTCGCTTCCTTCGCCCAGTTCAGCTTCCTGCCAGTGAACAACAACCTGCGCCTTGTCTCCAGGAACAAAAAACTTGTCCTGCGAAAGAGAGCCTGTAAGCATGTTCCACCCTTGAGCAGTCATTCCTTTAAATTTTCCGTTTAAAAAACGCACAGAGCAGACTTGCTGCCCGGTACGTATAAGACCGGTGTCTATAATACGGCTGTTATCAACCTCTTCTACAAGCGCCTTGCACTTTACGGCATCGCGGAACTGAAGCGCACCTTCAAATCCAGTAGGTAGGAGGAAAAGGAATGCCGCAAATACAATCGACGCAATGACTGTAACACTCGTATTATTAAACTTCGGTCTGATCATTTTTTATTTTACCTTTCAGTTTTTTTTACCCTGCTTTTTAGTCCTGCTTTACGCTTGTAAGGGCTGCAAGTTTTTTGTAAATATCTGTATTGTCGTAGTAGCCTTCAAACTCATACTGACCTGCACCAAGAGCAAAAACTGGAACAGGAAGACCTGTATGTGAATATGAAGTAAATCCAATTCCGCTCTTATTGTTAAGAACATGAGTTATAGTTACAGTGAGCGGCTCATAAGTTCCATACAGTTCGTATTCCATCTGACCGCTTGTCTTTGTGCCAGACATAGTTTTGTTGTAAGCATCACGGATTCTTCCGTATTCGTATTCTGTAAGGACAAGTCCGCCGTTTTTGTCTTTTCCTGCGCTTCCTGGAACTTTAAGGCCGAAAAGTTCTGTAACGTCTTTCATTACATCGTCGAATGAAGTTTTGTTCTTTTTGTATGAAGCAACATAGTCGCTGTCAAACTTTGCGTAAGAAATTTTCTGTGCTTTAAGAGTGTTGAAGAAAAGATTGTAGTCTGTTCCTGCAAAACCGATTGTAAGACCGCCTGTTTCGTGGTCAGCAGTTACAAGGATTAAAGTTTCTTTCGGGTGCTTGTTGTAGAAATCAACTGCTTCTTTTACAGCTTCTGAAAGAGCAAGAGTATCTGCAATAGTTGAACGTGCATCGTTTGCATGGCATGCCCAGTCGATTTTTCCGCCTTCAACCATCATGAAAAATCCGTTTTTGTTATCAAGAACTTCAATTCCTTTTTTAACATAGTCGCGAAGGCTCCACTCACCATCAGCACGGTCGTTTTCATAGTTCATTGCATCTGCATCAGCAAGAGTCTCTGAAACTACAATCGCCTTGTCGCCGTTTTTAAGTGAAGAAGCTTCTTTCTGAGTAAAGCAGACTTTGTAACCGGCTTTCTGTGCAAGGCTGTAGATTGATTCCTTGTCGCCTTTTTTATCTTCCGGCTCCATAAGCGCGCCGCCAGCAAAATAGTCAAAGTTACTTGCAACAAGTTCAAGTCCAATCGGATAATTGCTCTTGCGGCTTGCCTGATGTGCATAAGTTGCAGCCGGTGTTGCATGGTTCAAGTTGACTGTAGAAAGAACACCGATTTTCCACTTTTTCTGGTCGCGAAGCTGTTCTGCAATTGTGCGGTACTTTATTTTTTTTGAAATGTCAACATTGATAGATGATGAATGTGTTTTCTTTCCTGTAAAAATTGAAGTTGCGGTAGAAGCAGAATCTGGTGCAAATGAAGTTGCATCATAAGTCTGTGCGCTTCCTGCAACAGGGAATTTCATAAAACTCAAAAGTCCGCCGACAGGAGAATCAGACGGATTTGACGAGTTTTTTACTTCATCTACAATTCCTGCTGCATCTTTTCCGATAAAGTATGCTGAACTCTGAATCTGCGGATAGCTCATTCCGTCGCCAATAAACACAAATACGTATTTTGGCGTTCCCTTTCCAGTCGGAGTTCCCGCAATTTCCTGTGCGAACGCGCCCGCTGCCACAAGCGATGCAAGCGCAATTCCCGCTGCCTTTTTACAGATACCTTTTACTGTTCTGTTCATATAGCCTCCATAAAAGTGAATGCAAATAAATGCAACCTTGTTTTTTATGGAAGAATGTTAGAAGAATTATGTTAGATTTCTTCGATAGAAATGTTAAAAAAAAGTAAGAAAACGTAAAAAAATGGCAGACGACATTCCGCCTGCCGTATTTGTCTTTGAAAATTAGAGTGAACAGGGAAAATACAGGATTATCCATTCAACGCCGCGCAAACTGCAGCCAGTCTGGAAAAATCAATAAAATCGACTTTTGCGCCGTATGTTTCAATCATTGCCTTTACTTCAGCAGTGCGCTTTTCCTCCGGGATTTTCAGTGCGTTTTTATAAAGCAACTTCATCATCAGGCGGTGAAGGAAATGCAGACGGGAATAATCTATTCCTCCGCGAAGATGAAAAATCTCCGCCTTTTCGTGCCATTCCGCCGGAAGCAAGGCAAAAACTCCTTTTCGGATATTCGCTGTATTAGTGCTGTCATCCGGGTCTGAAAGTCCCACCGTACAGACAATCAGTTTTTGCCAGCGTACATTTTTTAATTTTGAAACCGTTTCCTTAAGTCCTTTTGCTCCGCCGGCATACAGACTGCCGATGAACACAACCGCATCACATTCCGCCGGAATGACCGCCGTCTTAAAAGACTCTGCGCGTATACCCGTGCGGACAGAAAGTTCCGCCGCATATTTTTCAGCACTGCCGTAGCAAGACCCGTATACTATAATAGACTCCATACAATAACTCCTGTAAAAATACTCACATAAAAATGGTATCATTCACCAGATAATTATTCTATAGGAAAAACAGTAAACTTCCGAGAACAGCTTTTGCACCGGGAGAACGTTCGGGAAAATCCCGAGAACAGCTTTTACACTGGGAGAACATTCGGAAAAATTCCGAACGTAGCATCCAGCCCATCTTATCCTCTTCCACCGGTTAAAAGTGCAAACAGTTTTGGAAAGATTTTTTTAAGTGCAATGCCAAGAGCAAGACCGATTGCAATAGTTAAAACCGTAACGCCAAAATACTCAGCAAGACAGAAAAACGGATTTTTCATCGGAAGAAATTTCAGCCAAACTCTTTTCAGAAGTCCGTTCAAAACAGGCATGTGAATTGCGTACAGCCAGAAAGAAAAGGCAGAAAGATACGACAAAATACCATAGGCTTTTTTAGACTTTTCAATCACTGCAGAAAGTTTTAAAAACAATATGCAAGAACTCAAAACTGCACACCAGTACATTGCAGTTTTTCCGCTTCCATCACTGAAAGTCCATGCAGAAAAAAAGGAAACTAAAAACAGAACGACTGCTTCTCCCCAGCTGATTTTGTCAATTTTCTCAAACAACGGAAAATCAAATTTTCCCCAATACAAACCAGCCGTATAGAAAAAAAGTGCCTGAGTCTGCACAAAATAAACATTCACCGGGGCAATGAACAAAATACTCACAAGTGCAAAAAATCCCCGGGGAAACTTTTTCATAAAAAATTGAATGACGGGAGAAATAATCGTAAGAATAACAAGGTCGCGGATAAACCAGAACTGATAGACAAAATCAGGAAGTTCCCCGGCACCTTCCTTTGCACTATACCCAAAAATCCCATGCACCCAGTCAAGCCAAGTCCAGTTCAAAGCAGTGCTGTCTGGATTTTGTATAAACTGTGGAGCTATTTTTAATACAATAAGTTTTACTCCTACAAAATAAAATCCGTAAATCAACACCCACAAAAAATACGGAACCACAAGGGACTTTGACTTCTTTTTAATCAGGAATTGCCGCCACCGACATTTTATGCAGCTCAAAGATGAATGAAAAATTAAAGAAGAACAAAATTCTTTCTGTAATTTTTCTGATTATCGCTCTTGTGACACCGTCTTGGTGTGGCGTAATCGTTTTTTATGCAATCGGTTCGTTCTTTTTGCTTCTTTCCGTGAGCGCACTTTTTGAAAACTCAAAATTTTTTAAAAGCCGGATTCTGGCTTTTCTCGGAAAAGAAAGTTTTGCAATCATCATCGTCCACGCGCTCGTACTTTTTTCAGTCAACGCAAATCTGTTTTTGTACCTGAACAGTCTCAGAATAAATCAAAGTGTAAATATTTTTGTAAACTTTTTTGTGTTTGCCACCGCTTCAGTCGTGCTTTCAAAACTTTTCAGCCTGACACTTACGCCGCTTACAAACAGACTTTGCGCCTTTGTGTGGAACGGACTTGAAAAAGTCACTCCGATGTAATACTGTTTCACCTGTTTTTAATTTACGTTTCAAAACAGTTTCGAGGAAGGGAAAGAAGGGAAAAAACACAAATGAGCACAGTATCATTCAGATTTGCAGAAGAAAAGGACACGGCAAAAATCCTGTTTTTTATAAAGGAACTCGCATTATATGAAAAAATGCTTGATGAAGTCGTCGCCACGGAAGAACTTTTAAAAGAATGGATCTTCAAGAAGAAAAAAGCGGAAGTGCTGTTCGCAGTTTCTGACGGCAAGGAAGTCGGTTTTGCGCTGTTCTTCCATAACTTTTCTACGTTTTTAGGACGTGCCGGAATTTATCTGGAAGATTTATTCGTCCTCAAAGAACACCGTGGCAAGGGCTACGGAAAAGCAATTTTAAAGGAACTTGCACGAATTGCCGTAGAGCGCGGCTACGGACGCCTTGAATGGTGCTGCCTTGACTGGAACAAGCCGAGCGTGGACTTTTACCTTTCGCTCGGCGCACAACCGCTGAATGACTGGACTGTCTTTAGAACCGCAGGTGAAACTCTCAAAAACCTTGCGGAAAAGTAGCGCACTTTTTCTACAAAGCAGAAATCTCCGCATTTACAACGTCAAACTTTTTGTTCAGCGTGTCTTTCAGGAAATCAACATAAGCGTCAAAATCTTCGCGGATAATTCCCGACGGATCTGCGTGTTCGCCCCATTTTCTTACATCAGCACAGTAAATGAAAATATAGGTAACCTATTTACTTAATAGGTTATTTTCAGTATATTATAGTTATGCTGAAAATTTCAACAAGGGGACAATACGCCCTGCTTATTATGACAGATTTAGCCGAGCAGAATCCCGAAAAGTACGTTCCGCTCAAACTTCTCTCGCACCGCCACAATCTTTCGGCAAAATATCTTGAGCAGATTTTAATTCAACTCGGAAAAACAGGGCTGGTAACCGGGCTTCGCGGAAATAATGGCGGTTACCGGTTGACAAAAAAGCCAGAGGAATACACCATAGGCGAAATTCTGCGCGCAATGGAAGGCGACCTTTCGCCGAAAGGCATTACGGAAGGAAACGCCGTAAGCAACGTGGGAAACGATGTATTCTGGAGCGACTTTGAAAAAGTCATAAATACGTTCGTAGACTCAATCACGCTGGAACAGCTCGCCGAAAAAAACCGCGAATTCAACGGCTACGACTACTGCATCTAGCACGGTCAAATTCTTCTTTATTTTCTTGACATCCGCAAATTACGGGCCATACTCTTATTAGGACTAAATCTTAATAAGAAGTCAGTCAGAAAAAATCTGCGGATTCTTTATAGGAGCCGTACATCGACACGCGAAGTACAATTCAAGAATCAATTGTTTTTGATGCAGTACAAAAACTGCATAACCACGCCACTGCGGACGAAATTTTTACTGAAGTCACAAGACAAAATCCGCGCATCAGCAGGGGAACTGTATACCGCAATCTGAACAAGCTGACGCAAGCTGGCAAAATCAAAAAAGTTTCCGTTTCTGAAGGAGCTGACCGCTTCGACCATATGAAAATCGAACATTATCATATCAGGTGCGAAAACTGCAGAAAATTGTCCGACGTTGATATGGACTGGATCAACGGTCTTGACTGGAACATAAAAGACAAAAAAGGTTTTATGCTTACCGGTTATGACATTATTTTCAGGGGTCTCTGCCCGAACTGCAGAACGGATAATCAAGACACTATCCCCCTGTTGATTTTTAGGAGGGTGTAATAAAAACTTTGCCTGAAATAGCGACAAAGTTTTTATTTAAGGTTTAATACAAACCTTAAAAACGGAGAAGTCAAGGCTTTAAGCGACAGCGTGCCTTGACTCAACGTATTCACAAGTTCGCGTTGCGAACTTCCTTATCAACTGCCGCTTCTCATTTCATTGCGAAGCGGCATAAAAAGTCAATCGATTGTTGAAACAATCTTCTTGACTTTTTATAGGAGAAAAAAATGAGAAGCATTACCACATTGGACCTACAGTACGCACACCGTTTTTACGGTTTTAAGGGCGAAGCACAGTATCTGCACGGTCACACAGGAAAACTTACAATTGAAGTTGAAGATTCCATTGAATCGGGCGTAAATCTGGTGTTCCCGTGCAATGAAATTCAGAAGACAGCATGGGAAGTACTTAAAAATTTTGACCACGCCCTCATTCTTCGCGAAGACGATCCGCTACTTCCTGCAATCCTCAAAGTGTACGAGGAGCAGGGAATAAAAAACGGTGCGCCTACAAACAAAATGAAAGGTTCTGCGTTTAAGACTGACCTTGCAACAGCGTATCCTGACTGCCGCCTTGTAGTTACAAAAGAAACGATGACGGTAGAAGGTATGATTAAAATCGTTTATGACCTGCTCAAGGACAAGCTGAACATCGCAAAACTTACGTTCACCAGCGGAGTAAACGCCGCAACGCAGGAATATGAGCCGGCAAAAACAATCGACCGCTGTCCTCTCTGCGGAATTGCACTGAACGAAAACGGTGTCTGCCCTAAGTGCGGCTACAAGAAATAAAGCAAGCCGATTTCCGTAAAGCGCGCTGGAGCGCACGCATTGCAAAATGACAGCCCGTTCGCGCAAACAGTAAAAAAAGGGCTGTCCAAAAACTGTTCTTCCCCCAAAAAAAACAGTATAGATCAGCCCTTTTTATCTCTCCGTGTACAGGAGTTTTTCCCTCCGCGTGATGCTCTATTTTTCTACCGCAGCAAAACCTGCCTTCAAGTCATCAATAATATCATCAATATGCTCAGTTCCGATTGAAAGGCGTATCGTTCCCTGCGTAATTCCCTGATCTGCAAGCTCAGCGTCACTAAGCTGCGAATGAGTCGTTGTTGCAGGGTGAATTACAAGCGATTTTACGTCTGCTACGTTTGCAAGCAGGCTGAAAATCTTCAGATTGTCGATGAATTTCCAGGCAGCTTCTTTTCCGCCCTTGATTTCAAACGTAAAGATTGACGCACCGCCGTTCGGGAAATATTTTTCATACAACGCATGGTCAGGATGATTTGGAAGCGACGGATGGTTTACTTTTTCTACAAGCGGATGATTTTTAAGGAATTCAACGACTTTCTTTGTATTTTCAACGTGGCGGTCAAGGCGAAGGGAAAGCGTTTCCGTTCCCTGAAGCAGAAGGAATGCGTTGAATGGACTTAACGTTGCACCTTCGTCGCGAAGCAGGATTGCGCGTATATACGTTACGAATGCCGCAGGTCCTACTGCATCAGCAAAACTTATTCCGTGATAACTCGGATTTGGAGATGCAATCGGTGCATATTTTCCGGACTTCTTCCAGTCAAATTTGCCGGAATCTACTATTATACCGCCAAGCGTAGTGCCGTGTCCGCCGATAAATTTTGTTGCCGAATGTACTACGATGTCTGCGCCGTGTTCAATCGGGCGGATAAGGTACGGAGTTCCGAAAGTGTTGTCGATGACAAGAGGAAGTCCGTGTTTATGCGCAATTTCTGCAACTGCATCAATGTCCGGAATATCGCTGTTCGGATTTCCGAGTGTTTCCAGATACACAGCCTTTGTATTTTCGCGGATTGCGCCTTCTACCTCAGAAAGATTGTGCGCATCAACAAAAGTCGTTTCTACGCCGAACTGCTTTAATGTATGTGCAAGAAGATTGTAGCTTCCGCCGTAAATTGTCTTCTGCGCAACAATATGGTCGCCTGCCTGAGCCAGTGCTTCAATAGTATACGTAATCGCAGCTGCACCAGAGGCAACAGCAAGAGCTGCAACACCGCCTTCAAGAGCTGCAATACGCTTTTCAAGAACATCCTGCGTAGAATTTGTAAGGCGTCCGTAGATGTTGCCTGCATCGGCAAGACCAAACCTGTCTGCCGCATGCTTTGAATTGTGGAACACATACGACGTAGTCTGATAAATCGGTACTGCACGTGAATCTGTAACCGGGTCTGCCTGTTCCTGCCCTACATGAAGCTGCAATGTTTCAAATTTATATTTATTAGCCATAATTTATACCTCTTAAAAAAATATTTTATAAAGGGCGACGCTTTACCTGTCTTCCCCTGCGGCAGGATTTCGTTTTCCTGCCTATAAAAAAACTCCCGTTCCGCTTATCTTCCGCAGCAACAGCACATCACTCCGTTCCTGAAATTCTCCCTGACAAGTTTTTCAAAAAAAACAGTCATTCTCATAAAATGCCTCCTGCGTATATTGTTATATTTATACCCATTTACCGAGTAGGTTTATATCAAAGTTATACATCTCTTTACCTACTTCGTCAATAGGTTTAAAAAAAATATAACACTCCGCCTGATAAAATGAACGCCAAAAATTCCGTACAGAATTGCAAATAGTCAGAAAAAAATATAGAATAGGCTTCAAATAGTAAAATTCTTTATTAAAAGTAAAGTCTTGGAGGTCCTATGATTAAGTTACGCGGTGCTTTTACAGCAATGATTACACCTATGAAAGGTGACGGTTCTGTTGATTACGAGGGCTTTAGAAAACATATAAAAAACCAGCTTGAAGGCGGGATAAACGGTCTTGTTCCGCTCTGCACGACAAGTGAAACGCCTACACTTGACGAAGACGAAGAAGAAAAGATGATTGAAATAATTATGAATGAAGTCCGCAGCTGGGAAAAGGCAAAGGGCGTAAAAGTTCCTGTCATTATAGGAGCCGGAAGCAATAATACACGCGATGCAGTACGCTACACCGAACGCGCAAAAAAAGCCGGTGCAGATGCCGCACTCGTAGTAACGCCGTACTATAACAAGCCGTCAAAGGAAGGACTTTTCCGTCATTTTGAAGCTGTATCAAAGGTCGGCATTCCGATTATCGTATACAACATTCAGGGACGCACAGGAACTAACATTCCGACAGACGTTCTTGCGCGCATAGCAGAACTTCCGAACATTGCAGGTGTAAAGGAAGCAAGCGGAAACATCAACCAGATGATGGAAGTCATCGCGCAGATAAAGTCAAAGCACCCTGATTTTGTGGTTCTTTCCGGCGATGACGGTCTGACACTTCCTCTTATGGCAGCCGGCGGTGACGGAGTCATCTCCGTTGTATCAAACCTTACGCCGTCGCTCATCACCCAGATGGTCGATTACAGCCTGAAAGGTGACTTTGACTCTGCGAGAAAGGTACATTACCGTCTGCTTCCGTTCTTCAAGGCGGCTTTTGTAGACGGAAACCCAACGTCAATCAAATATGCAATGAACTTCAAGGGACTTCCGGCTGGAGCAGTCCGCCTTCCGCTTGTTGAAGTTACTGAGTCTGCAAAGAAAACAATCGAGGCTGCGCTCAAAGAGTGCAACCTGTAATTTTCATTTATTTATATAATTTTATAGAAGGAAACGATTATGTCAGAAAAAATTAAAGTCGGCGTGCTCGGCGCAACCGGAATGGTAGGTCAGCGGTATATAAAATTACTGGAAAATCACCCGTGGTTTGAGGTGTCTTACGTTGCAGCCTCTCCTCGTTCGGCAGGAAAAAAATACAAGGATGCCGTAGCAAACAGATGGCTTATCGGTGCAGAAATTCCAGAAGGTGTTGCAGACCTTACAGTTCAGGATGCAAACGATGAAAAGGCTGCTCTTGGAAAATGCCGCTTTGTATTCAGCGCGCTTGAAATGGGAAAAGATGAAATAAAGGCACTTGAAGCAGCGTATGCAGCAGAGGGAATTCCAGTCGTTTCAAACGCAAGCGCAAACCGCTGGACTGAGGATGTTCCTATGCTCATTCCTGAAATAAACTATTCTCATCTTGATGTTATTGCAGACCAGAAAAAACATCACGGCTGGGACAAGGGCTTTATCGCCGTAAAACCAAACTGTTCTCTCCAGACTTATATGATGCCGATTTTTGCGCTTCAGAAAGCTGGCTATCCGATTAAGCGGATGATTGTAACTACTTTGCAGGCAACAAGCGGTGCCGGATATCCTGGCGTTCCGTCGTTCGATATGATTGACAACATCGTGCCGTACATCGGCGGTGAAGAAGAAAAGACAGAAAAAGAATGCCTTAAAATTCTTGGAACTGTAAAAGACGGAAAAATAGAAAACGCACCTGGTCCGCTCGTAAGTTCAACTTGTACCCGCGTTCCTGTAATTGACGGACACACCGCAACCGTTTCTCTTGAATTCGATTTGCCGGACGATAAAAAACCGTCGCTTGCAGAAATTGAGCGCGTATGGACGTCATTTACATCAGTACCGCAGGAACTGAAGCTTCCTTCTGCACCGGAACACCCGATTGTAGTGCGCCACGAGGAAAACCGTCCTCAGCCGCGCCGCGACCGCGATACCGAAAAAGGAATGGCTTGCGTAATCGGAAGGCTTCGCGAATGTCCTGTATTTGACGTAAAATTCGTGGCGCTCAGCCATAACACCAAGCGCGGCGCTGCACTCGGCGGAATACTGAACGCAGAGCTGCTCAAGGCAAAAGGCTTTTTTGAAAACTAGCTGAAAAATACATAACAGGCGAGGATATGCTCCTGCAAAGGGCGTACTCCCCGCTGTTTTTTTATGCGCTATGAATATCCTTGAAAAGTACGTTTCATCAGAAATCACAATAAAAAATTCCCGTTTCCTAAGCGAACTTTTTCCCTGCGATGAACAGAGCAAAGCACGCGCAATAATCAGGGAGCAGAAGGCAAAATACGCCGATGCAAAACACGTCGTACACGCATTCATCATAGGACTCGGCGCAGAAATTATGGGAATGAGTGACGACGGAGAACCGTCAGGAACTGCAGGACGACCTGTTCTGGATGTCGCAAAAGGCAGAAACTGCACAAATCTTGTCCTCACAGTAACGCGATGGTTCGGAGGAATTCTTTTAGGAACAGGAGGACTTGTAAAGGCATACGGAGATTCTGCAAAACTCGTCCTTGACACGGCAGCAGAGCAGCACGCCGTCACCGAATATATAGAAAAACGCCGGTTCAGCCTGTCCGCCGGTTACTCAGACTATCAGATTGTAAAGCACATTTTTTTCCAGTTCACCATAAGCGGACTTCAGGAAGAGTTCAGCACTGAAATACACGTCAGCGCCTGCATCCCGAAAGCAGAATACGAAATACTTGAAAAACGCATACAGGATTCCACAAACGGCAGAGTCCGCCTTATATAATTTAACTGACACAATCATTTTTTAGTGATATAGTAAATATCATATTATTAAAGGTTTATTATGAAAAAAATTCTTACAGCATCAACAAACAAAATAATTGTCGACACCGTAACAACGACATGCAAACTCTACAGTTCATATTTCTGCACAGACGTTTTCAATAATACAGAACAAATCATACAATACATTGACTATGAGCTGCCGGAAATAAAAGTCCTTGACTTTACCTCGGAGGAGATCGACTGCCGGCGCATTCTTACCGTCATAAATAACGATGCCTGGCTTCACTACGGCGGAGTAATTGCCGTGTGCAAAAACCGCGAGCAGGTTGAAGAACTTGAAGAACTGAAAGACAATAATATGCTTGCCATTCAGACGACAGATAATTTTGTCCTGCACTTTTCGAGAATCCTGCGAATTCTGTGGCAGAACCAGCAGTTTCTGTTTAACCGTGGAATGCAGGACATCATCGGCGGACAGGAAGGCGGAACGTTCGTATGCGGCAATGACCCGATGGACATCCGTTTCTACGCAAATTTTCTTGTAAGCTACCTGTATAACACAAACCGCATTTCACCGGATGACCGCTACAAGCTTCAGATGACTTTCAATGAACTTCTGACAAATGCAGTTGAACACGGAAATCTTGGAATTACATATCAGGATAAAACAGACTGGATGATGCAGGGCGGCGATATGCTTTCGCTCATTGCAGAAAGAGCAAAAAAACCGGAATATGCAGACAGAAAAATACGGATTACCTACACCATCGGCGCAGATACGTCCATTTTTACGATAAAGGATGACGGCGACGGCTTTGACTGGCAGAAAATTACGCAGAACAGGGCGGAAGATGATGAATGTCACGGGCGGGGAATATCGCTCAGCCGGGAAATGGTAAAAACCCTTACATACAACGACAAGGGAAACGAAGTAACATTTACAATTCAGAATATGAAGAACACGGCAAACACAATTCCGGGAATTATGAATAATTTTGCCACCATAGAATACACAGACAAGCAGCTTGTCTGCAGGGAAGGCGAAATGTCGAACGACCTGTTCTTCATTCTTTCCGGACGTTTTGCCGTCTACTCGAACAATAAGCTGACAACAGTCCTTACTCCGAACGACCTGTTTATTGGGGAAATGGCTTTTCTTCTGAATGACAGAAGAACGGCAACCGTTCTTGCAGTAGGAAAATGCCGCCTTATCAAAATTCCAAAGGCTGACTTTTTAGGGCTTATCAGAAAAAATCCGCATTACGGAATATTTTTAAGCAAAATGCTTGCAAAAAGACTTGTAAAACAGACAAAGAATACGCTGGAATTAAAAAAGCAGATAAAAATACAAACTCAGGCAGACTAATTAACCCCTCTGCACGAATAAAAATTATGAAATCCGTAAAACAAAAAGGCTGCCGTTTTATGCACACTGTACAAAACACAGAACGCATAGACGGCAGCCTTTTTTTCCGCAGCAATTAAAAAGCCGCTTCTCTTCTACTGCAATATCGCACCTTTATCGGCAGAACTTACCAATTTTGCGTATCGCGCAAGATAGCCGGTCTTTACCTTAGGCTCAGGGGCTTTCCATTCTGCGCGGCGTTTTGCAAGTTCTTCGTCGCTTACTTTAAGAGTGATTTTGTAGCTGTTTATGTCAAGCTCAATCAAATCGCCTTCCTTTACAAGGGCAATCGGTCCTCCTACGGCAGCTTCCGGCGAACAGTGTCCTAATGACGCGCCACGTGTCGCTCCGGAAAAACGTCCGTCAGTAATAAGCGCAACATGCTTATCAAGTCCCTGTCCTGCAAGTGCGGCAGTTACGGCAAGCATTTCGCGCATTCCAGGTCCGCCTTTTGGACCTTCGTAGCGGATTACAACAACGTCGCCTGCCTTTATCTGCGATTTCTGCACAGCTTCCATTGCCTCGCTTTCGTCATTAAAAACGCGCGCAGGACCAGTATGCTTCATAAGTTCAGGCGCACAGGCAGACCGCTTTACGACAGTTCCGTCAGGCGCAAGATTTCCGAACAGAATTGCAATTCCGCCGTTATCAGAATACGGATTTTCAATCGGGCGCAGGATTTCAGGATTGCGGTTTACAACACCCTTAATGTTTTCCGCGATTGTTTTTCCAGTCGCAGTAATCAGGCTTGTATTTATAAGATTTTTCTTTGCAAGCTCTGCAAGAACAGCCTGAACGCCGCCGGCATCGTCAAGTTCGCACATAAAAGTATGACCGGCAGGTGCAAGGTGGCACAAATTCGGCGTCCTGTTAGAAATTTCGTTCACCTCGTGCAGGTCTATTGAAATTCCGGCTTCATGTGCAATAGCAGGAACGTGAAGCATTGTGTTGGAAGAACAGCCGAGCGCCATATCAGCAGCAAGAGCATTGCGGAAATTTTCCGCCGTCATCATCTGGCGCGCGGTAATTCCCTTGTTGTACAGTTCCATAACCTGCATACCAGCGTGCTTTGCAAGCGCAATGCGGCGTCCTGTAGTAGCAGGAATAGTACCGTTACCCGGAAGACCAAGTCCGAGAACCTCTGTAAGACAGTTCATTGAATTTGCAGTGAACATACCGGAACACGCACCGCAGCCAGGGCAGGCAGAATGTTCCATTTCCTTAAGCTGAACTTCGTTTATTTTTCCAACGGCAAGTCCGCCTACTGCCTCAAACATATCTGTCAAAGAAAGATTTTTTCCTGAATATGGATTAGTCGCATCGTTTCCCGGAAGATGACCAGGCATCATAGGTCCGCCGGAACAGAAAACAGTCGGCAAATCAAGGCGTGCTGCTGCCATCAGCATACCAGGAACGATTTTATCGCAGTTAGGAATCATAACAAGCGCATCGAACTGGTGCGCCTTTGCCATACACTCAACACTATCTGCAATAAGTTCGCGCGTAACAAGGCTGTACTTCATTCCCTCGTGACCCATTGCAATACCGTCGCACACGCCGATTGCAGGAAATTCAACAGGAGTTCCGCCGGCCATTCGTATTCCGGCTTTTACAGCTTCCGCAATGCGGTCAAGTTCAATATGTCCCGGTATAATTTCATTTTTAGCACAGCAGACGCCTACAAGCGGCTTTTCCAATTCTTCATCTGTATAGCCCATTGCATAGAACAGCGAACGGTGAGGAGCGCGTGCTGTTCCCTTTTTTGCATTATCACTTTTCATTACAAAAAACCTCTGTTTCTATATAAATACCGACATTTTATAATTCCACATTCCGATAGTCAAGGAGCAGACACAGGACAGTTTCCGGCGCTGAAACACACAGACTACGAAAGAATGTCCTGTACAAGTAGCTTGAGCGTTCCGGAAGAAGGATTACGCGCGTTTTCTCCCTGCTTCAGAAGTTCGTCCTTTTCAAGGCGTATTCCTACGCAGGATGCGAATTCCACAGTCCTGTCCGAAAGGGTGGAAAGCGTAGAAGCAGCACAGGCAACAACGCAGTCTTTATTTTTTATGTATGCTTCAAATTCTGCACGGAATACCGTATTTTCAATATCTACGTTATAGAAATAGAAAATGCTCGTATACTTGTGGATTTCTGCAAGACGGTTGCAGCAGTTTACAAGGCGCGGCGAAAAATCCTTTCCGATACTCGTATCTGCAAGATTTTCCGCAAACACGTACAATATTTTCTCTTCGCCGGAATCATGGGAAACAACCTGCTGCTTTACCTTTTCTGACTCGAACACAAGATTGTTCATAGCCGTTTTTTCGTCCGAAATTCGGGCAACGCCCTGCTGAGTCTGAACAGGAGTTTCCGAAGGTTCGTCTTCTGACAGAACGGAAATCTCCATATCAGAATCAACACCTGTATTTTCCTTTATAATATCAGCAACCTGTTCCTGCATAGACGGAGCTGACTGCTGACATTCATAACATTCAGCCGGTTCGTTTTCTGCACTTACGGCATCAACTGCTGTAGTTTCACACAAAGGAGAAGCGGACTCGTTCTCCGGTTCAAGAACTTCCCCTTCGCCTGTACATTCATCCGCAGACGGCTCTTCAGCCGGTTCATCTTCTGCCTGCACATTCTGCGTTTCTCCGCCTGAAGCATTAAGACAGCAGGCTTCAATTTCCTCTTCCGAGGCAGCAGGAATATCCATAATTGAAAATTCACCGTCGTCAAACTGATTTCCCTGCCCCATAATCTCTGCAAGCCTGGCATCAACATCAGAAGTTTCAGAACCGGCGGAATTTTCAGTTCCCTCCGCACCCTCTGCATCAGCCTCATCGTCATCTTCAAACGTAATTATAGACGGATTATCAGAACTGTCAGACTCGTTCACGAACGGAACTTCATTCTGAATTTTTGCAGGCACTTCAAAAACAAGAGTTTCCGTGCCGTCATCATTTTTTCTGAAAAGCTGTATTCCTTCTTCATCTGTGCGGAAAAGGGCGCTCTCCTCAGAAATACGGATACGGCTCAAAACAGGGCAGTCTGCTATTGCATCAGCGGCAATTTCCTTAAGGGATGCCGGAAGAACAAGCGTTGCAAGGGAAGAACATCCTGCAATCGCACCGGAACAGATTTTTTCCACAGAATCAGGAATGACAAGGGAACGAATCGAAGTACAGCAGTCAAAAACTCCTTCAGGAAGCGTTTTTATCCCGACCCTAAACGGAATTTCCTCAAGCGACGTACATTCTGCAAAAAGACCTTCTGAAAAATCGTCAATTTCATACGGCATTTCAATCTTTTTTAATGACTTACAGCCGCAGAACATATACGGCGAAAGCGTCCTTAGATTTTTAGAAAGCTTAACCGACTCCAATTCAGTTGAATTGCAGAACAGATTTGCGCCTGCCGAAACAACAGAATCCGGCAGGGATATATTTTTTACAGAACAGCACGAAAACGCTTCTTCTTCAATCCGCTCCGCACCGTTCGGAACAATTCCTGTAAATTCATCAGATGCGCTGTCAATTCCAAGCACGCATTTCAAATCCGCAGAGTACAATAATCCATATTTTTTTACAATTTCTTCCATACAGTCTATTTTATTCCCAAAACCGTCTATTCGCAAGAAAGATTTTATATAAATATGATGATTAAAAATCTGAAAAAAGACGCAGTTCTTCCGAAGAAAAAGCGCGGCATTCTCCTTCAGGGAGGTCAGGCGGAAGGCTGAACGAACCGACTGAAACACGGCAAAGCTGTTCCACCGGATTTCCGCAGGCAGCAAACATACGGCGAACCTGATGAAATTTTCCCTCCGTTACAGTAAGGGTGCAGCAGCGTCTGCCGCTAAAAGAAAGGGATGCAGGCTTTGCGGTAAAACCGGGGGATTTTTTTTCAGGAGGAAGCGTAATTCCACCGGCAAAGCAGCGGATATATTCGTTCTGCGCCGCCTGCGGAATGTCATTAGAAAGCACGGCATTATACGTTTTTGAAATATGCGAGTCAGGGCTTGCAAGCGCATTAGAAAAACGCCCGTTCGTTGTAAGAATGATAAGTCCTGTGGTGTCAGCGTCAAGGCGGCCGGCTGTATGAAGATGCGCAAAAAGCAGATGCGCACGGATTTCAGACGGAAGAATATCGTAAATAAGCTTATGACGCCCCGGCTGCCGCGTACAGACGACGCCCTTAGGCTTATTCATATACAAATACAAATGGCTTGTTTTTGGAAGAGGAATTCCGTTCACTGTAATGTCATCGCGTTCCGAATCAGCATAGACGGCGCGCAAAAGAACACGAAAGCCGTTTACGCAGACATTATTGTTTTTCAGGAATGTCTGCGCGCTCCTCAGGGAACAACAGCCGCCGCGAACCAGAATATGGTCAACAGGTTCAGAAAATACGTTCACCTTGAAAAAACGCCGCCTTTAGTTACGAAGCAAATGCTTCTCTATGTCCTTAATCAGCTTATATTCAAAGGAATCGCAAAGCGCAAGCCAGGACGCTTCCATAATATCGCTTGAAACGCCAACTGTCGTCCAGGTACGGTTTCCGTCAGTACTCTCAATAAGAACGCGAACGCAGCTGTCCGTTCCGGACGTTCCCTCAAGAACGCGAACTTTATAGTCAATCAGCTTAATCTGTGAAACAGCCGGATAGAAGCGGCAGAGCGCCTTTCTGAGTGCAATGTCAAGCGCGTTTACAGGACCGTCGCCCTCACCTGCCGTTACTTCAATCTGTCCGTCAACTTCAAGCTTTATCTGGGCGCAGGCACACACGCCTTCTTCAGGACGCGGATTTACGCCGTTTGTCTGATAATAATGCAGCTTAAAGAACGGCTGGTATCGTCCTATCATCTTGCGTGCAAGAAGCTCGAAACTGCCGTCCGCACCCTCAAACTGATAGCCTTCAAATTCAAGCTGCTTTATTTTTGCCATAATCTCTGCAACTACAGGACTTGTTTTTTCTATAGACGGATCGATTTTCTGAAGTTTTTCGATAACAGTAGCGCGACCGGCAACCTCGCTCATAAGGAATACGCGCGCATTGCCAACTGCTTCAGGCGAAACGTGCTCATAGGCAGACGGATTTTTAAGCACTGCATCAATATGCATTCCTGCCTTATGACTGAACGCGCACGAACCGACATATGGAAGCTGAGGATTTAAGGCGATGTTTGCAATTTCTGCAATGCGTTTTGCAATCGGCGTAAGTTCCGCCATTTTTTCTTCTGCAATGCACGGATAGCCCATTTTAAGCTGTAAATCCGGGATAATGCAGCTCAAATTGGCATTTCCAGTCCGTTCGCCAAAGCCAAGGAATACTCCCTGAACATGGCGCGCACCGGCTTCAACTGCAACAAGAGAATTTGCAACGGCAAGTCCGGAATCATTGTGAGTATGAATTCCGACAGTCGCGCGTCCGGCAAACTGTTTTGATACTGCGCTTACAATTTTTTCGCAGTCCTTTATCATACAGCCGCCTTTTGTTTCGCACAGGGAAAGGACTTTTGCTCCGCCCTCAACGGCAGCCTCAAGAGTTTTCATCGCGTATTCGCTGTCGTTAAGATATCCTGTAAAGAAATGCTCTGCATCGTAGATAACGTTCCGTCCGTTTGCGCACAAATAAGCGCACGTATCGCGAATCATTGCAAGATTTTCAGAAAGCGTTGTCTTTATAATATCCGTAACCTGAAAAGTCCAGGATTTTCCGAAAATAACAACCCATTCGGTGCCTGCGGCAAGAAGGCTCTGAAGATTTGCGTCCTCCGGGCATTTTATGTCCTTGCGGCGCGTAGAACCGAATGCACAAAGTTTTGAATGTTTCAGCGGAACTTTTTTCATCTCCTGAAAAAATTCCATATCCTTAGGATTGCTTCCAGGATTTCCGGCTTCAATATAAGTTACACCGATATCATCAAGCGCCTGACAAATATGAATTTTATCCTGAACTGAAAAACTGATACCCTCGCCCTGAGCGCCGTCACGCAGTGTAGAATCCAAGATTTCAACATTCATATCCGTCATAATAATCTCCCATAAAAAGTCAAGAAGATTGTTTCAACAATCGATTGACTTTTTATGCCGCTTCGCAATGAAATGAGAAGCGGCAGTTGATAAGGAAGTTCGCAACGCGAACTTGTGAATACGTCGAGTCAAGGCACGCTGTCGCTTAAAGCCTTGACTTCTCCGTTTTTAAGGTTTGTATTAAACCTTAAATAAAAACTTTGACGCTATTTCAGGCAAAGTTTTTATTACACCTCCTGATAAAAAGCCTGCAAGAAAATTCAGCAGATAAAGCTGCATCTTTCTGCGACTTTTAGCGTGGTGTATATTTTTACGAATACTACTGTTTTTCAGTATATTTTTCAATATAAAGCAGACTTATCTGCCGCGCGAATGGCTTGCAGCAAAACTATCTGCTTATCTGCATATCAGCCCTGCCCAGTTCCTGCTCGACTGATGCACCGTCCCAGATGCGTGCAGAAGCGCTGTTCATCACAGTCCAGTATTGTCCCATTTCAGGAACAGACGGCATAGGGAACGCGTACTCAAGCTGCTTGAGGAATCCTGCAATATACTGACTGTTTACGTTCGTATTTATTGAAGGCATTGCGCCTGTCAGCCTGAAACGAAGCTGCTGCATTTCCGGACTGATAAGGAATTTTGCAAAATCCGCCGCCTCTTTCGGGTATTCAGAAAAGGCGCTTACAAAAACGGCGCGCGTTCCGCTGAATGAAGCGGCAGGAACAGACTCGCCCGGAAGCGAAGGAAGCGCCGCAACTCCGAACTGTACGCCCGCTTCAGAAAAATTCTTTATGTTCCACGGACCTGTTATGTGGAGCGCCGCATTTCCAGACTGAAAAGCAGCATCCGCCGTCGCAGTACTCATCTCTGATGACGGAAGCGAAACGGCAGAATGAAGCGACTGAAAGAATTTCATACCGCGGACTGCATCGGGCGTATTAAGGTTTGAACGGGAAGTTTCCGTTCCGAACTGTCCGAACAGGCGGTTACCGTTTGCTGTAGTAAAAATGAACGTATAGTACGCATTTGCAACGTCCATTACAAACCCCTGCTTTCCAGGATGATGCGCATTAAAGTTTTTTACGAATGCGGCAAGTTCTTCCCAGGAAGAAGGCACTTCGTTTTCAGAAATAAGAGCTTTGTTGTAGAAAAGCGCATACGTTTCTGCGCTTACAGGATATCCGTAAAGAGTTCCGTTATACGTGAGCGCGCGCGAGCATGAACCTAGAACCTGCTTCTTGATTTCTTCAGGATCTTCAGACGGAAGAATAAAGCCGCCGCCAACAAGAACGCCAAGATTATCGTGCGCACCGGTAAACAAATCAGGTCCTACACCTTTCGGCGCATCTTCCTGAAACTGCGCAACAGCTACATTCGGCTCAACGTTCACAAAATCAACTTCAATATCAGGGTGCATTTCAGTATATTTTTCCGCAGCCTGTTTTATGAACACATCAGGTCCGTCAAGCGATTCCCAGACAGTAAGCGCAATCTGCTTCTTGCTGAACCGTCTTGGAACGGAACTTTCGTTTCTGCGGCAGCCGTAAAAAAGAACCAGCGCAGCCCCTAAAACCACTACAGCATATTTTCTAATTTTCATCATATCCCCCAAAACACAATCCGCAAACACTGTTTGCATCGCAAACAGCAAGCGCAACTGAAACCAGTAACGGTACAAGATAAACCAGTGTTGCGCCCTAGACCTTAAACTGGTCTACCTGACAGCCGATATCCTCGATGGAATCTCCCATCTGCGAAGAAATCTCTGACAAAAGCGAACTCGTTTCATTGATTTTCCGCGCGCCGATTTTCATTTCTTCCATACCGTCCTTCATACTGAGCGTTGCATTCTGAAGGCTCTGTACTTCCTGAAGAATAGCCTGGCTTCCGGCAGACATCTCTATAAATGCGTTCTTTACTTCCGCAGTGCTGTCGTTCATATCGTGAAGCGCAACGTTAATCTGCGCAGAACCTTCTTTCTGCTCGCGCATTACCGTTGCAACTTCCTTTACAAGAGCATCCGTCGATTTTATCCTGTCAGAAACAGCCGTAAACGCAAGTTTTGACTCGGCAGACGAAACAACGATTCCTTTGATTGTATCCTGAATTTTCTGAAGCTGGTCACCTATAGTCTTTGACTGGCTTGTAGACGTTTCAGAAAGCTTGCGGATTTCATCTGCAACAACACTAAATCCCTTTCCGGCATCTCCAGCGTGCGCCGCCTCAATTGCAGCGTTCATAGCCAGAAGGTTCGTCTGCTCTGCAATATTCGCAATCGCAAGGTTTGCATCCTGAAGCATCTGCGATTCCTGCTCAATCATATCAATACGTGCGCTGACGTCATCCTGCTTGTTTACTCCGTCAACCGCGCGGTCTTCAAGTTCCCTGAATGCTTCTGCCATTTTTTCCATAGAACTGTTAACCGATGCAATGTTACCTATCATTTCTTCGACTGCGGCAGAAGCATCCGTAACGCCACGCGCCTGAACTTCAACCATCTGCTTTATTGAGCCGATATTGGAAATAATCTCGTTCACCGCGCTTGCCGTCTGGTCAACGCTCAGAGACTGCGCAGAAATGCTGTTTCCAACGCTGTCGATATTGGCAAGAATTTGCGTAATTGAAGAAACTGTATCGTGGGTGCTGTCCTTAAGGTTCTGACCGGCATTCACAAGAGTATCTTTTGACTGCTTCATAACACGCATAATGTCCTGAAGTTTTGCAGAGAACGTATTGAATCCGTCGACAACACCGCCGATTTCATCATTTGAATGAAAGTCAATCCGTTTTGTTAAGTCAGCCTTTCCTGATGCAATTTCCGTAATCTTTTCGCTTACTGATTTGAGCGGAGCAAGGCTTCGGGCAAGAAGAATACCGCTTGCAATTCCAACGGCAATAAATACAAGGGCGAACACAATCATTCTGAGAAGCATCTGCTGAATGACCGCCATTGCCTGATTTTTATTCTGAATGACGCCAAGATACCAGACGCCGTTATTTATCGGCGTATACGAAAGATACCAGTCACTGCCGGACTGACGGTACACGGCAAGACCGGACTTTCCCTGAATCATACGTTTTTCAACGCGCACAAGTTCTTCCATAGAACCGCCGGTACGAGCCTCAGGATTACGCAAATCATTTTCAAGCTTCTTTTTGCCCGAATAGTCAACGCCCGACATTTTTTCGCCGGCGGCATTGATGATAAAACAGCCACCTTCATAGTCAAGGTCTACGGCAGACGTAATTGTATTCAAACTTGATGCAGACGTTACTGCGGCAAGAACTCCGGAAACAGTTTTCTTTTCGTCATAAATCGGGCAGCTTACAACCATTACAATTCCGTCGCTTACGGAATCATACAGAACATCAGAAACGACTGCCCTGCCGGAAACTGCATACTTAAAATACTTTTCGCCACCGGCATACAAAGAAACGCCTGTAGTCGTCCTGAACTGACCAGACGTATCACCCACTTGAAAGCGCGAAAAGCCCAGCCGCTCTGCCTCACGCTGAAGTACAGGCTTTTGAACCCTCCAGTCCATACTGCGAACATCATCGCGCTGCGCTACCGTTTCAATCTGACTGATAAGGCTTGCAATTTTCATATCGACAAGTTTTCCGGCATCCCTTCCGCTGCGCTCCATACTCTTTGTAACCTGCTGCTCCTGCGACGTCCTGTAAAAATACAGAACGACTGCCGTAAGAGTGGAACAGGTAAGGATGACAAGCAGCGAAATGCGCACGACTATTTTCAGCGCAAGGCTGCTGCTGCGATTAAAATGAAATTTCATAAATATCTCCTGAAAAACAGAAAAACACTCATTAAAAAAATAACATATACATTTTCATTTGTCCAAAAAAATTTATCTGTTATAGCGAAGATTTATGATTTTATTTCAAAGAGCCGTTATTACTTGTTCTGAACCGTAAGATTTACCAGCCAGCGTTCTTTTTTTAGCCAGAAATGTGCCGCAAGCAATTTTGGAATGTCGCTTAATTTTACGATTGCATACATTGCTACCGGACCAAGCCGCGTACAGAACGTAAGGACAAACATTCCGCCAAGGAAAAGGACGTTTCCTATTGTATCGCAGATAACGCCCATAATGGTGTCGCCGCCGGTACGGGAGATTGCGTACTGTCCGTTGAGATACGCCCAAAGAGGAAGATACGCCGCCGCAACAATAACAAGACCGCGCGCCGTATTCTGCGCCGAAACAGTAAGATTACTGAACACAAACGGTATCAAAAGCGTAAAAAGAAATCCCAGCAGCATAAAGAAAGCTCCGAACAGCGTTGCTCCTGTCAATATCCAGTTTTTGTATTTGCGGCTTTCTTCAATGTGTCCGGCGCCAAGTTCCTGCCCCACAATGACGGAAGCTGACGTTACGATTCCGCTGAAACAGATGAAAAACAGGTTTGCGATTGCAAAACCTGCCGCCATACCGGAAACGACTTCCGCACCGCCGCGCGTATTGTACAGCGCATTTGAAACAGTCTCCGAAACAGCCCAGAAAAGTTCCGAATACAAAATCATCGCGGACTTTCTGAAAAGCGTTCCGAACAGCGACAGTTTTATGTACAGAAGTTTAAGCGGATTGAACAGGAAGCCCGGTCGTTTTGCAAGACTGTATCCGATGAACAAAATAAGTTCGACTGAACGTGCAATAACCGTAGCGTATGCTGCTCCTGCAACTTCAAGACGCGGTGCACCGAAATGACCGTAAATCAGAATGAAATTAAAGAATGTATTTACGAGCGTTGCTATCACCGAAATGACAAGCGGAGCTTTTACAAGTTCAATTTCGCGCAAAGACGATGCAATGCTCTGCGACATACACATCAGAAGCCAGGAAACAGCCACCGCACGCGAATACAGAACACTCTGCGTAATGATTGCGTCTGCGTCCTTGTTTATCGTTACCATGACGTTAAAAAGTCCGCGAGGCGCAATAAAACAGACTGTCATATAGGCAATTCCGCACAGTCCTGTAAAAATAATCTTAAAGCGGAATGACTGCTGCATTCCTTCCCTGTCGCCTGCTCCCTTGAACTGACTCATAAAAATTCCGCCGGACATACAGATTGTATTCACCAGAATCATAAACACAAAGTTAATCTGCCCTGCTACATTTACGCCGGACATTTTTATGTCGCCAAGTCCTGCAACCATAAAGTTGTCGATCAAAGAAACAAAATTCTGAATTAAAAGCTGCGCCATCACCGGAATTGCAATGGAAAGCGCACGTTTATAAAATTGAGATGTACCGATATAAGTATGATTTTTCATATCCTCTCCAAATTCATCCCCCTAAGGGATTGAACCGTCTGCATAAATAAAAACCGCTACCCGGCGGATTTTATCTTACACTCCTGTTTTAATTTATAGAAGAAAAAAGGCTGCCCCGTCGGACAGCCCCTTTTCCCATCAGTCTGGCATTATGCGTTTACAAAATGCTTTTTTAAGAAATCAAGGTCAAGTTCCGGGTACAGAACATATTTTGCAAGAAGTGCCTGAACGCGCTTTCTGCCTTCTGCCTCTACGGCAGGATCAAGTTCAATCTTTCCCTTTGCAGGCTTTCCGTCTTTTGTAAGACCAGGCTTTGTACCTTTCAATACAAAGTCGATGATGTCAGAAACTTCCTTCATATCGCTTTCGTTCATTCCAAGCGTTGTAAGGCCTGGAGTTCCGATACGGATTCCGCTTGTCCACCACGCGCCGTTCTTGTCATACGGAAGCGCATTTGCATTGGCTGTAACGCCGCACTTGAACAGCGCCGCTTCTGCCTGCTTGCCGGTAAGTCCGTAGCCGGTAACGTCAACAAGCATCAGGTGATTGTCCGTTCCGCCTGTCTGAAGCGGCATTCCGTGAGCCATACAGCCTTCAGCAAGCGCCTTTGCGTTTTTCACTACGTTCTGCGCATACTGCTGATATGCAGGTGTGCGCGCTTCTTTGAACGCAATCGCTTTTGCCGCCATAATATGTCCGAGCGGTCCGCCCAAAACCATAGGGCATCCTTTATTTACATAGTCGGCATATTCTTTCTTGCAAAGAATCATAGCACCGCGAGGACCGCGCAGAGTTTTGTGCGTAGTAGTCGTAACGATATCTGCCCACTGTACAGGATCATATTCGCCTGTAAACACCTTGCCGGCAACAAGTCCTGCAAAATGCGCCATATCTACCATTAATACAGCTCCGCATTTGTCTGCAATTTCGCGGAAGCGCTTGAAATTAATCTTGCGCGGATATGCGGAAAAACCAGTAAGCAAAATCAGCGGCTTTACTTCCATCGCCTGCTTTTCAATTGCATCGTAGTCAAGAAGTCCAGTTTCGCGGTCAACTCCATACGGATGGCTTTCAAACATACGCGCAGAAACGTTCATACGGTAACCGTGCGTAAGATGTCCGCCGCAGGAATAGTCAAGACCCATAAGTTTCTGATTTCCAAAACGCTTTCTGAGCATATCAAACTGTTCGTCCGTAAGTTCTGCAAGCGATTTTACGCCAAGTTCTTCAAGGGTCGGCGTTTCAACTTTCTTTGAAAGAATTGCCCAGTATGCAACAAGGTTCGTATCTGCGCCGGAATGAGGCTGAACGTATGCGTATTCTGCTCCAAAAAGAGCTTCTGCCTCGCGTGCAGCACAGTTTTCCACCGCGTCGATATTAACGCATCCGCCGTAATACCGGTGTTCCGGGTAACCTTCTGCATATTTGTCCGTAAGCAGGTTTCCCATTGCAGCCTGAACGTTCAGGGTGCAGTAGTTTTCGCTTGCAACAAGCTTCAGGTGACTGCGCTGGTTTTCAAGTTCATTCACGATTGAAGCGGCAACTTCCGGACCTACAGCAGCAACTTGCTGAAGATTAGCAACATACGCCGTCATAGCAGCATTCGGCTTTCCATTACACGAATTAAGATATTCTTCCAAAGGTGTAGACATTCCGTACCTCTTGCGCAGCAGCTGAGCCTGTCGAACCTGCTGTTATTTTTTTGTCATTCCGATTAAGCTCAATGACAGTTTTTCTAAATTGGTAGCATAGTAGCTGAAACAGTGCATCTTTTCAATATAAAGTTACATTGAAAAAAACACGTTTTTTTTCATTCTGCCACTTGACACAAAGCGCATTTACGCAGTGTGTCAGTTATTTTTCATCCAGGATTCTATTCCGGCAACAATGTCAGAATCAATACAGTGTTCTACGCGGCAAGCATTTTTTTCTGCCTGCTCCTCAGACACTCCTGCAATTTTCATAAGGAACGCAGTCAAAAGCTTGTGCCGAGAATAAATACTGGAAGCTTTCTCAAAACCTTTTTCAGTAAGAACAATATGCTGGTTCTCGTCAAAAAAGATATAGCCGTCGTCCTTAAGAATTCCCATTGCGCGGCTTACACTGGGCTTTGATACCATCAGTTTACGCGCAACGTCAACAGAACGGACAATATCCTTTTCGTTACGAATCATCAATATTGCTTCAAGATAATCTTCACCAGACTCATACATACGGCACCTCCGTCCTGCTTATTAGTCCATCATTTCTTTGGACAGCTCCATTATCATATTGTAAATCGGTTTTCCGCCAGGAACCATCGGAAGAACCATCTCGTCCTTGTCAACGCGAGCATCGATAATCGCAGCTTTTCCGGACTTAAACGCCTCTGCAAAAACCTTTTCAAATTCCTTTGCGTTAGTCGCGCGGTATCCTTTAATTCCGTAGGCATCCGCAAGTTTCACCCAGTCAGGCCCGAAATCAAGCGTAGTCTGGCTGAAACGTTTTCCGTAGAACAGGCGCTGCCACATACGGACGTTTCCGAGCGCATTATTGTTTTCCACAACGATTACAATAGGAAGATTATAGTGAGAAATTGTTGCAAGTTCGTTGCAGTTCATTCTGAAAGAGCCGTCTCCGGCAATGTGAACTACGCGGCGCTCCGGCTTTGCAAGCTGAATTCCTATTGCAGCGCCTGTTCCATAACCCATAGTTCCAAGTCCGCCGCTTGTTATAAACGTACGCGGTTTTGAGAACGGATAGAACTGTGCCGTCCACATCTGGTGCTGACCTACTTCCGTAGTAATGAACGTATCTTCACCTGCAATACGATTTATGCACTCGCAGATAAACTTAGGATTTATAGAATCCTTTGGATTTTTGTCGTAGCAGGACGGATATTCCTTCTTCCATTCCTGAACCTGAGAAATCCATTCGTCGTGCTTTACAGCGTTTATCATCGGAAGAAGCGCGGCAAGAACCTGCTTTACGTCGCCAACAACACATCCGTCCGTGCTGATGTTCTTGTTTATTTCTGCCGGGTCAATATCAATATGAAGGACTTTTGCGTGCTGCGCAAACTTTGAAGAATCGCCGTATACGCGGTCACTGAAACGAGCACCTATTGCAATTACAAGATCGCTTTCCGTAATCGCCATATTGCTTGCCTTAGTTCCGTGCATACCGACCATCCACGTACAGAGCGGATGCAAAGACGGGAAACAGTCGCGGGCCATAAGGCTTTCGCTTACAGGAATATCGGCTTTTTCTGCAAAGGCAAGAAGCTCTTTTTCCGCGCCGCTGATTTTTACGCCGCCACCTGCATAGATAACAGGACGTTTTGCACCATTAATAAGTTCAGCTGCCATTTTCAGCTGCCCTTCATCCGGCTCAGAAAGCGTAACCGCGCGCTTGATGTTCTTGTGCCTGGAGATGAGCATATCTACATCAGAAGGATTTTTGAGCGGCTCAAACTCCGTAACGGCGGCAGTAACGTCTTTAGGAATGTCGATAAGGACAGGTCCCGGACGACCGCTTCTTGCAATCGCAAACGCTTCGCGGATAGTCTGTGCCAGATCCTTTACGTCCATTACAATAAAATTATGCTTTGTAATCGGCATTGTAACGCCGGTAATGTCTATTTCCTGAAAAGAATCCTTACCCAAAAGGCTTTTTCCAACATTGCAGGTAATTGCGACAAGCGGAACGGAGTCCATATAGGCAGTAGCAATTCCAGTAACAAGATTTGTTGCGCCAGGACCGCTTGTTGCCATACAAACGCCAACCTTTCCTGTTGCACGCGCATAGCCGTCGGCAGCATGGCTTGCTCCCTGCTCGTGAGCAGTCAGAATATGACGGATGCGATTTTCATTTTTATAAAGCTCGTCATAAATGTTAAGGATTGCTCCTCCCGGATACCCGAAAACGGTATCAACACCCTGCTCAACCAAACACTCTATTACAATCTGAGAACCGGTAATCTTCATTCTTATTCCCTTATAAAAATCAATAATTAAACAATCATACCTTTTTTACGCAGTATATTCAATATTAAATAGGATTTAAGAAACTTTAATATTGATAAAGGACTAAAAACGGCGTTAAAACAAAAAGACGAGCCGTTCCGAGCGTGCCGGACTAACCCGTCTTTCTTAAAATCTGTATTTTATTCTATATTAAACTATAGTTTATACAAGACCCTGAGCAATCATTGCATCGGCGACTTTTACGAAACCTGCAATGTTCGCACCGGCAACATAGTTGCCTTTAAGACCGAACTTTTCTGCAGTGCTGTATGCGTTGTCGTGAATGTTAATCATAATCTGATGGAGTTTTTCGTCAACTTCCTCGCGGCTCCATGAAAGGCGCTCTGAGTTCTGGCTCATTTCAAGACCAGATGTTGCAACTCCGCCTGCATTAGAAGCCTTGCCCGGTGCATAAAGGATTTTTGCAGAAAGGAACGTATCAACTGCTTCAAGGTCAGAAGGCATATTTGCACCCTCTGCAACAAGTTTTACGCCGTTTGCAACAAGTGCCTTTGCGTCTGCACCAAGAAGTTCGTTCTGTGTAGCACAAGGGAATGCGCAGTCAACTTTTACTTCCCACGGTTTTTTACCTGCAAAGAATTTTGCCGTCGGATATTTCTTAACGTACTCGTCAATGCGCTTGTGTTCTGCACGGAATTCCTTAACGAATTCAAGTTTTTCCTGAGTAATTCCGTCTGCATCGTAGATATAGCCTGTAGAATCTGACATAGTAACAGGTTTTGCACCAAGTTGGATGAGTTTTTCAACAGCATACTGTGCAACGTTTCCGTCGCCGGAAACAGAACATACTTTTCCCTTAAAGTCATCGCCTACTTTCTTGAGCATTTCCTGCGCAAAGTAGATAAGACCGTATCCGGTAGCCTCAGTACGAATCAATGAACCGCCGAATGAAAGTCCTTTTCCTGTAAGAACGCCAGTAAATTCATCACGGATTCTCTTGTACTGACCGAACATATATGCAACTTCGCGTCCGCCTACGCCTTTGTCACCGGCCGGAACGTCAGTATCTGGTCCGATGTGGCGGCAGAGTTCTGTCATAAATGACTGGCAGAAACGCATAACTTCATTATCAGATTTTCCGTGCGGGTCAAAATCAGAACCGCCCTTTCCGCCGCCCATAGGAAGCGTTGTAAGGCTGTTTTTAAGAACCTGCTCAAAACCAAGAAATTTAAGAACGGAAAGATTTACTTCTGGTGAGAAACGAATTCCTCCCTTATAAGGACCGATTGCGCTGTTGAACTGGACACGGTAACCGCGGTTCACGTGATATTTACCTGAATCATCCATCCACGGTACGCGGAACATAATTACGCGCTCCGGCTCTACAAGACGCTCAAGAATTGCATTTTTCTCAAGCTGCGGCATCTGGTCAACAACAGGGTCAAGCGTTGCGAGAACTTCCTGAACTGCCTGAAGGAATTCCGGCTGGTCGGCGTTTTTCTTCTGAACGTCCTCCCAGACTCTCTGTACGTATGCGTTTTTCATTATTCAACTCCTGACATAAAAAAAAGACAAGAATGCTTTTTTCTTATGACAAAAAAAGATTATACAGAATTCGTATGCAAAAACGCAAGTAGTTCAATGAATAAATATGCATCAAACCTAAAAAAAGCGGGTATTTATGAATATTTTTGCGTCCGCCGTTAAAATCCGCCGAAAAACAGTCTTTTTTTCCTGTTTTTTACCGTTCAGACGCTGGCTTTTTAAATAGTTTGTTACTAATTAAAAAAAAACAGGTTTTATTAGACAAGGACAACTAAAACTAATCTTTTAGGAACAACATTTCATCAGATTTTACTGAATTCTTCCGAAATTCAATAATGGAGTTTCAGGGCAAAATGAAAAAACTACTTATTTTACAAATGGTGCTTCTTGCATTCGTATTTACGCAGGGATATGCAGAAGCAGAAGTCGAGGAAGTCAAAGTTCTTACTTTGGAAGATGCCGTTCGGAGCGCGGCGGAAAATAACGTTCAGGTAAAAACGCAGGCTCTCACCCTGAACACTCTGGAAAAAAGCAATACGTTCTCCTGGAACAGCGTAAGCCCTACGGCAAACGTAAAGGGAAGTCTTGCAGAAGATTTTGATGCAGGAACGACAAGCCTTTCCGTAACAGGAACGCTGAACGTTGCTCTTTCTGCAAATCTGTACACGCAAATCCGCGCGGCAAAACTCAGCTACGAACGCGGACAGATGACTTATGAACAGACGTGCCGGCTTATTGAAAAAGAGGTGCGCACTGCATTCTACCATCTGCTTTACGAACAGGAAAATCTTGCGCTTCAGAAAAAAAGCCTTGATACAAAACTTACGCAGTACAGAAACAATCAGGAAAAATTCCGTAACGGTCAGATTTCCGAACTTGACGTAATGACAAGCAAGGTAAGCTACGAACAGCAGAAACCTACGGTGGAACAGGCAGAAACGACGTTCACCAATGACATTGCGGCATTCAAACAGGTAATCGGAATAGACCAGCGCATTCCCGTAAAACTTGAAGGTTCGCTTGACGAAGTGCTTTCCATTACAGGAATATCGTTCCAGTCACTTCCGGAACGAAACGTACCTGCCCCGGACATTCAGGATGCACAGAAAGCAGTTGAAATTGCCCGGAACGGCATTCTTTCGCAGCGTTTTTCCGCATACGCTCCGTCAATTACTGCATCATACCAGCTACGGAAAGCAAACAGATCAAATGTCGATAACATTGCCACGACCAATTCGCTTTCTGTAGGCGTTACAATTCCGCTTGACGGTTACCTTCCATGGTCTTCAAGTGCGGTAAACATCGCCGCAAAGAAAAATGAACTTGAAGCTGCAAAACTTACGCTTGAAAACACAAAAACGTCTACCGCAGTACAGACTGAAAATTACCTTCGGAAAATAAATCTTGCAATCGCGCAGGCAGCTTCCTTAAAGGCAAACGTAGAACTTGCGGAAACGACATACGAAATGACAAAAACCGCATACAACTACGGAAAAACAGATTTTCTTAATCTGCTGAACGCAAACGATGCAGTCCTAAGCGCAAACGTAAGCCTGAAAAGTCAGGCATACTCGCTCATAAGTACGATTCTTGAACTTGAATATCTTTTAGGAATTCCGTTCGGAACAATAGGAAAATAACATAAAAAGGAACATATTATGACACAGAAAAAAACACGTACAATATTGATTATAGGAATTGCAGTTGCAGTAACGGTAATTGCGGTAATCGTCATCAACAAGACAAAAAAAACAGGACTGATGCAGGCGCCGGGGAAAAGAGGCGGCTCATCCGTAGTATCAGTGCGGAGCGAAGAGGCAACAATTCAGACGCTTAACGACTACGTAATCACCAACGGTGAAGTTGAGTCGCAGAGCGCAATAGAGGTATTTCCGTCTATGAACGGAAAAATCGTTTCCATAAATGTAATGCTCGGCTCGCACGTGAACAAAGGCGACGTCATTGCAAAGGTAGATCCGTCGGAGCCGGGAACAAAATACGCCCTCAGTCCTGTAGAAGCGCCAATCAGCGGAAGCATTGTATCATCACCGTCAAAAGTAGGTGCAAAAGTTTCAACGTCCACCGCAATTACGATGATAGGCGACATTGAAAACCTCCAGATTTCTGCGCCTGTTCCGGAGCGGTACGTTGCAGAACTTAAACCGGGATTAAAGGCGGAAGTAACGCTCGAGGCATATCCGGGCGTAATTTTCAGCGCAACAGTTTCGCGCGTAAGTCCTGTAGTAGATGCCGCAACGCGCACAAAGGAAATCATCCTGAACTTTGACAAGAAAGACAGCCGCATAAACGCCGGAATGTTTGCCAAAGTCAAGCTGTACACGTCAAAATACGCCGGCTGTATCGCAGTACAGAAAGATTCCATCGTTTCCCAGAACGACAATTCCTATCTGTTTGTAGTAAACGACGACGGCACTGTTTCAAAAAGAACTGTAAAGACCGGAAAAACTGTAGACAATCTCATTCAGATTATGGATAACCTTATGACCGGCGAACGCGTTGTTGTTGAAGGAATGCTGTCCGTTTCAGACGGAGCGCGCGTAAACGACATTGCACAGCCAAAACCGGCCGCATCACCGGAGAAGGCAGCCGAAGATGAAAAAACGGCTGAAAAATCAGGGGGCAGGAAATGAGCCTTTCAAGAAAAACGCTTGAACACCCTGTCCTTGTACTCATTGTCTTTGCACTTCTCGGTTTTGTAGGAATATTCACGCTCAGAAAAGTGTCCGTCGGACTTTTCCCGGACATAGAATCTCCGTACGTTTCCGTTTCTACAACATACTCAAAGGCAGGCCCGGAATCAGTAGAGGAATCAGTAACAAAAGTCCTTGAATCCTCGCTTGTAAGCGTAAGCGGACTTAAAAACCTGTATTCATCTTCTTCGGAAGGAAGCTCAAGCATTCAGCTTGAATTTGACTACGGAACGGACATTGACCAGGCAGTTACTGACATACGCGACAAACTTGACCGCGTTACAAGAAGCCTTCCTGACGACGCCGGTTCTCCTACAATTTTCAGAATGAACGCAGACTCAATGCCGATTATGCGCATTGCAGTACGCGGAAACCGCTCGGTAAACGACCTTAAGCAGATTGCGGAAGACAACATCGCAGACATTCTAGAACAGGCTTCCGGCGTTGCAGAAGCGGCGGTTTACGGAGGACGGACAAAAATTGTCCGCGTAGAGCTTGAGCAGAACCGCCTTGCCGCATACGGCTTTACAGTTTCGCAGGTTTCATCTGCACTGAGCAAGCAGAACCTTGAACTTGGCGGCGGAAAACTGAATGAGGGGCAGAAAGACTACGTAATCCGCACGACCGGACAGTTTTCAAGCATAGACGAAATCAACAACACGGTAATTTCTACGATAAACGGTTATGACGTCCGCCTTAAAGACATCGGACGCGCTTATATGGGTTTTGAAGATCCGTCGCGCGAAGTCTACATTGACGGTCAGAACGGAGTATACGTTTCGATTACAAAGCAGTCCGGCTCGAATACTGTAACTGTAGCAAACGAAGTTTACGCAAAAATTGCGCAGCTGGAAGAAACGCTCCCTGCGGACATCAGCCTTGAAATTATCCGCGACGACACGGACTCTATCCGCGAAACAATCAGGACGCTTGTTGAGTCTGCGGCAGAAGGTCTTGTCCTTGCCGTACTTATTCTTTTCATCTTCCTTCAGAATTTCAAAAGTACGATTATAATTTCAATATCAATTCCGCTTTCAATCGTAATCACGCTGCTTTCAATGAGTTTTGCAGGAATTACGCTGAATATGATGACGCTAACCGGACTTATTCTTGGCGTAGGTATGATTGTAGACGCGTCAATCGTTATGATTGACAACATTTACGAATACCGCTCGCGGGGCGCACGCGCACGGATTGCAGCGGTTCTTGGAAGTCAGGAAATGGTAATGTCCGTAATTTCAGGAAACCTTACAACAATCTGCGTATTCGTACCTTTCCTTCTGTACATTAAGGAACTTGGAATGATGGGGCAGATGTTCAAGGGTATTATTTTTACGATTGTAATTGCGCTTTTGTCCTCGCTTTTAGTTGCGATTTTCCTTGTTCCTGTTCTTGCAGGCGTATTCCTTCCGCTTTCAAACAGAACGGAAAAGCCGGTAAAAAACAGGATTCTTCTATTTATATACGGCAATTTTGAAAAAGCAATCGCCGCAATTACGCGTGCCTATAGAAAACTCCTTAAAGCGGCGCTTGCAAACAGGGCAGTTACCATTATTGTTGCCTGCTGTCTTCTTGTAATTGCGATTGCGCTCATTCCGACAATGCAGATAAATATGATGCCGAACGGTAACGATGATTCCGTAACGCTAAACATCACAATGCCAATCGGAACGCCGTTTGAAAAAACGTCGGAAGTTGCGCTCGCCTTTGAAAAAATCGTCCGCGAAGAAGTAAAAGGATATAAAACGCTTATTACAACGATAGGTACAGGACGCGGAAATGCAAACTCGTATAAAGGTTCAGTACAGATTACGCTTCCGGAAACATTAGAGCAGATTGATTCTGCTGCCGTCATCCAGCAGAAGCTTAGAAATCACTTCTCAGATTTTTCCGGTGCATCGTTTTCATTCAGCGCAGGCACAAGAAGGCAGATGACAGGTAACGATCTTGACTTAGCGATACGTTCCGACGACTTTCAGGCCGCACTTGACATTGCAGAAAAAGTACAGGCGGTAATGGAATCCATTCCGGACATAGGTGAAGCAACAATAGACACCGAACGCGGTCTTCCAGAAGTAGAAGTCGTAATAGACAGGAACAGGGCGTACTCGTTTGGTGCAGACGTAACTACAATCGCAACGGAAATAAACTACGCAATAAACGGCGTTACCTCGACTGTATACCGCGAAGACGGAAAAGATTACGACGTAAAAGTAATGTACAAGCCGGAAGACAGAAAAAATATAGTTGACCTTGACCAGATTTTTGTAAAAGGAACTAACGGAAAAGTAAGCGTAGCAAATTTTGCAAGCATCAAACGCGGACTTGGACCTGTAACAATTCGGCGAGAAAACCAGACCCGTATAATCCACGTTACGGCAGATATCATAACGGACACAAATGCAAACATCGTAGAAGACGCAATACGCGACGGAATTGCAGGCTCATTCATCATTCCTGACAACGTAAGCGTTTCTTATGAAGGTTCGTGGCAGGATATCAGCACCCAGATGTCAATATACATTTCAATCATCATAATGGCAATTATTCTTGTATTTGGCGTAATGGCGGCAACTTACGAATCGTTTAAGGCTCCGTTTATAAACCTTGCAACAATTCCGTTTATGATCATAGGGGTCGTTTTCCTTTACAAAATCATCGGACAGCCGCTTTCGATTATGGCGATGGTCGGTATGATTATGCTTGTAGGAATAGTCGTAAACAACGGAATCATTCTTGTTGACTACACAAACCTTCTGCGCGGACGTAACGTTCCTCTTTTTGAAGCGTGCCTTGAAGCAGGAACAAGCCGTCTTCGCCCTGTTCTTATGACTACGCTCACTACAATACTCGGTATGCTCCCGATGTGCTTTGCAACGGAAGGACAGAGCGCAATGGTTCAGCCAATTGGAATTGCCGTTGTAGGAGGACTTACTTCAAGTACGTTCGTAACGCTTCTTGTAATCCCGGTACTGTATTCCATCGTTATGAAAAAAGACGATACCGTAAAATCACGGATAAAAATAGACTATTCAATTCTGGAAAAAGAAAAATCCGGAAAGAACTCAGAGAATTCACAGGAAAAAGACGATGAAAAGTAAAAAATACCGAATTGAGATTATCTCAAATCAGTCCGTGCAGGACGACATTACGGAACTTCTGGAACAGGAAATCCCGGAAATTGAATACACTGTCATTCCGGTAGTACACGGAAGGGGGCGGCGCGCAAAAAAACTGGGAACGACTATCTGGCCGGAACAGAATTTTCTTCTTTTTGCCTACACGTCGTATGAGGATGCGCTGAAGGCAAAAGTCATTGTTGAAACGATAAAAAAGAAATTTTCAAGCGAGGGAATTTCTATGTTCTGCTCGGAAGAAGTAAACTTATAGGAAAACTAAAGCAAAAGGGCGCACTTACCGTGCGCCCTTTTTTTCAGGACAAACTTAATCTACCGCTGAATGCTTGCTTTCCGTATTTTTGCGCAGACTTCATCTCCGCACAGAAGGCGCACAAGCTCCATCGCAAGCTGTTCCGTACAGCCGGGACCTCTTCCAGTTACAAGCGTTCCGTCCGAAACAAAAGGAACGTCATCAATATGGGTACTGTCTGCAAGAACGTCTTTTGCGTACTGATTTTGCATTTCAGGATAGCACGTCCAGTGCTTTCCGCGCAAAACGCCTGTCTGCGAAAGAACAACTGCCGGAGCGGCGCAGATGGCAGATACGTATTTTCCTGCGGCAAAGCATTTTTCAATAAATGAAAGAACTTGTTCGCACGAAGCAACGTTCAGCGCGCCCGGCATTCCTCCCGGAACATAAACTGCGTCAGGAAGGCGCGCGGAATATTCTTTTTCAAAATCGCCGAACGTCATATCGGCAAAAACCTTTACTCCGTGGGCGGCAGAAACAACATTGCCGCCGTTCATCGTACTGCACGGAACGGCAACTGTAGAAACAGAAACACCGGCGCGGCGAAGATAATCTACTACAGTAAGCGCTTCGATTTCTTCAAAACCGTCCGCAAGAAATACAACAGCATTCATAAAAACCTCACATTCTATAATTTAGGACACAAGGGGCTGCTTCACACTTACAGCCCCGGACGTAAAAATCATATTGTTCTGGAAATAACGCCGCCGCCTATAATTACGCCGTCATCGTAAAGGACGACAGACTGTCCCGGAGCAACGGCGCGCTGAGGTTCGGCAAACGTTATTTTCCACGGAGTACCGGTAAAGCCGTCCTGTAAATCAGGATTTTCAAGGCGTTCTATGCGCGCCTTTACAGGCCGGCTTGCAAGACGGATTTTTACCATCGCCTCTATCAGTTCGGACGGCTCAACGTTTCCCGGCCACACAAAATCATCTGCAATCAGCCCGGCAGAATTGAGCGCGTCATTAGGCGCAAGCACCACAATGTTATTTTTTGCGTCAATCGAATGAACGTACACCGGATAGTTTACTGCAACGCCAAGACCGCGCCTCTGCCCTACCGTATAATGTTCGATTCCGCGGTGCGTTCCAAGCTTATGACCGTCAAGGTCAACAATATCGCCCGGCTTTGACGGCACATCAGAGAAAATCAGGTCAAAATATTCTTCGCCGATAAAATCCTGACTTTCCTCGCGCTGAGCCGCCTCAAGATGTGCCTTTTCCGCAAGTTCAAACACGTCTTTTTTCTTCATCTGCGCAAGCGGAAAACGGACTTTTGAAAGAATTTCAGACGGCACGCGGTACAGAAAATACGTCTGGTCTTTTGAAACGTCGGCGGCTCCGGCAATCATATACGGGCGGACATCAGTTCCGAATATGCCCTGTTCCGGGCGGACGACTTTTGCGTAATGACCCGTACAGAAATAATCAAATGAAATTCCAAGTTCCTGAACGCCGTCAAGAAGCGCGCCGAATTTTATCATCCGGTTACAGCGGATGCACGGATTAGGAGTCCGCCCTGAGCGGTACTCGCGCTTAAAATATTCAAGCACCTCTTTCTTATACTGCTCTTTTACGTCGATAACGTGATATTCAATTCCCTGTTCTTTGCAAAAGCGCTCGCATCCGGCGATATTTTCTTCTTCACCAGGTCCGAAGCACGATTCGCGGAGCGGCTTTCCCGGCTTGAGTTCAGGAAGCGAGCCGTCCCACAAAGACATAGTAACGCCGATAACGCGGCAGCCTTTCTGCCTGAGCATAAACGCCGTAAGAGTTGAATCAACGCCACCGGACATTCCAACTACAACGGTATCACCAGCTTCCGGCATATCCTGATTTATAAAAGTCATAATTAATTCTCCAAGAAACATTCTGCGGACGGCAGAAAACTGACGTTCATTTTTTCATAAGGTCTGCAATCGTAACGCTGTCTAAATATCCGGAAATCCGGCGGTCAAGCTCCGTCCACATCGGAAGCGTACGGCACTCCGGCGATTTTGAACACGGTTCTGCGCCGCATTCAAGGCAGGCAACAGGAGCAAGAGTTCCTTCCGTAAGACGCAGAATTTCGCCGATTTTATATTCTGACGGCGCACGGTTCAGCTTGTAGCCGCCGCCCTTTCCGTGGACGCCGTTTACAAATCCGTTTTTTGAAAGAAGCGTCATAATCGCCTCTATATATTTTTGAGAAATGGACTGACGCAGGGCAATGTCCTTAAGCGGAACGTAGGAATCCGAGCCCTGCTCTGCCAAATCAATCATAACCCGAAGCGCATATCTGCCTCTTGTTGATACTATCATACTATCATACCCTATAAAAAAACGTTCTACCTATTCTACCACAAGGTTATAAAAGCAACAAGCACAACATCACAGGCGGATACTCCCGCATATTCCATTTTTGACAAATTTTCAAAATACTGCTAATATATTTGTAAGGTTGCCTGATATGTTCAAGGAATATTTCGGAATCTATGCGTCATATAGCGTATATTCTGGACTAAATTCAGCATGACATTTTTTTGGACAGCCCTTTCCTTTCTTACCGTGCAGAAAAAACTATTTTTACAACTATATGTACGGTTCTTCCTAGCTAGATATTTTGAACACCCTAACTACATTGACTGCATACTCTAACTAGAGTATACTCCCTCTCACTGACAGTTTTCAGTTTGTGGAATAGTAATGCTTCAGTTTGTGGAATAGTAATGCTTCAGTTCGTGGAATAGTAATGCTTCAGTTCGTGGAATAGTAATGCTTCAGTTCGTGGAATAGCAATGCTTCAGTTTGTGGAATAGCAATGTTTCGGTTCGTGGAACAGTAGAATTCATAATGCGTAAAGTAATAGCCCTGATTTCCAGTACGGAGATGGAGAAATCTCTGTCAAAAACAGATTTCCCGACTCACTTCGTTCGCTCAAAACGGCAAGTTTTCAATCTGCAAATCTGTAAGTAACAAGAACAAAAAACTCTGCTATAATCAGGACAGAATACTTACCGAAAATACACACTAAAATCTAATTTTTTGGAGAGCAAAATATGCCAAGAAAGAAGCAAAGCATACTTTCAATAGAGGAACATAAAACTCCTGTAGATGTAGTAGTACGAGACAGTAATCTTCCTTCACCAGATGGAAAAGTACATCAATACGGTTCTATTGTGCACAGCAAGGCAACAGTACGCTCAATTCTTGCTGAAATGGAACGGAATTCTCAAGCCTTTGTAAGCAAGGAAACTATGTTTTACATAGCAGAAGAACTTAGCCGGCGTATGATGGAAAAATTCAAGAGGGGCTATTCTGTGGAACTTTTGGACTTTGGTACGATTTTTCCTACCATTAAGGGGAGCATATCTGAAACCGATACGCCAGGAAAGATAAAAAAGCAGTTTGACGTAGGCTTTACACCGTCAGACAATGCCCGGGATGCACTCAAGAATCTTACTGTCCGCAAGGTACGTCGTCCGCAACTCCAGCACTGTATTTATTATATAGAAAATATGTTTAAACCAGAAGAAAAGAATCTCTTGCAGTCAGCCTGTATGGCAAGAATAATCGGAAAAGCGATAAAACTAGGCGGAGAAAAAAGCGGAATTTATGCTGCAGCTGTAGGGGAAAACTGGAACGGAAAACTCCCCGTCCGCGAAAACTGGATTAAAATGAAACATATAACTCAGAACAAGCCTTCGGCACTGGAATTTTATGTAGAAGACCTTTCACCGGACTTTTACGTATTCGTTGTGGAAACGTCTTTAAGCGCAGGAGGCAAGGAATTAAAAAACAGTGTCATCATGCAGACTGGTGCAGTGCTGGTAAAAGAGTGAACGCGGACTTCATAAAAAGATAAATCATATCCAGATATTCATCACTTTAGGAATCGGGCTTTTTATGGTATTTATGTCCGGCTTTCCTGCACAGCTTTACTTCTTATTGATTTTATGCCGAAACACCGTTAGAATTGTACAATCAAATAGCGTTGATTTTATAAGATACTGCCGGGTGGGAAAATGGCTTACGTAAAAAATCTTTTTGACTCTAATTTCATTCAATATGCAAGTTATGTTATTCGGGATCGTGCAATTCCTGAAATTATAGACGGACTGAAACCTGTTCAGCGGCGCATTCTGCATACTCTTCTTGAAAAGGACGACGGACGGCTTACAAAAGTTGCAAAAGTCTGCGGTGATGTTGCAACGTATCACCCTCACGGAGATGCTTCCATTTACACGGCGCTTGTAAACCTTGCAAATAAGGAAATTTTCATAGACAAGCAGGGAAACTATGGAAATATGTATACCGGCGACGGTCCTGCTGCTCCCCGATACATTGAATGCCGTCTTCGCCCTGTAACGCGCGACATTCTCTACAATCCTAAAATTACGCAGTATGTTCCAAGCTATGACGGCCGTGCAAAAGAGCCGGTCTGTTTCCGTGCAAAACTGCCGCTTGTTCTTATAATGGGTGCAGAAGGCATTGCCGTAGGTATGAGTACTCAGATTTTGAGTCATAACGTACACGAAGTAATCGAAGCGGAAAAAAAGTGCCTTCGCGGAGAACCGTTCCAACTGTTCCCGGATTTTCAGACCGGCGGACTGATTGACTGCAGCGAATATAAGGACGGACTTGGAAAAATCGTTACGCGTGCCCGAATGGACACCAGTGACGAAAAGCGCATTGTCATTACGGAACTTCCTTACGGCTGTACGACAGAATCATTGATGGATTCCATAGAAAAAGCCGCTCGTACCGGCAAGGTAAAAATTGCTTCCATAAACGACTTTACATCTGCAACGGTAAATGTTGAAATAAAACTTCCGCGCGGCGTATATGTAAAGGACGTAGTTGATTCCCTTTACGCTTTCACTGACTGCGAAAAAACAGTTTACTGCAATCTGCTTGTCATCAAGGATAATATGCCGGTTCAGATGACTGTTACAGAAGTGATTGAATATCATTCCAAACAGCTTCTGGGAATACTTAAGGAAGAACTTGAGGTGGAACGCGCAGAACTTATGGAAAAACTCCATCTCCGCACTCTTGAACGCATTTTTATTGAGGAACGCATTTATAAATCAATCGAGCAGATGAAGACGGAAGAAGCTGTAAACAAGGCTGTGAAAGACGGTTTTGTTCCGTTCCGTGCCGAAATTCTGCGCGATATTACGAACGATGACATTGACCATCTTCTTAAAATTCCTATCCGCAGAATTTCCCTGTATGATATGAATAAAAACCGCAAGGAAGTTCAGGCGATAAATGCGCGGCTTAAGGAAATTTCACACCTTTTAAAGCATCTTGTTGATTATGCTATCACCTGTCTTGACGGAATAGAAGCAAAACTTAATCCTGCAACGATAAAACGCCGCACGGAACTTACGAACATCAGGACTGTTGACGTAAAAACTGTAGTAAAGCGCGATACTTCGCTTAAATATGACGAAAAAAACGGCTATCTTGGAACTGCCGTAAGCGGCGGTACGGAACTTTTAAAAATTACTCCGTTCGACAGAATTCTGTATGTGCGGAAAAGCGGAATTTACACCGTTACAGAAGCGCCTTCAAAAGTGTTCGTCGGACCGGAAATGCGATGGTGCGGTTTTGCCGATAAGGAATCCCTTTCAAAAGTTCTGTTTACTATTCTTTACCGCGATCCGCAGACTCAGTATGTGTATATAAAACGCTGCAAAATCAACGCGTATATTATGAACCGTGATTATTTCTTTGCGCCAGACGGTATGGAAGTCCTGCATATTGATACGCGGAAGAATTTTTCGTTTGCGCTTAATTATGTGCCTAAGCCGCGCGTAAAGATTTTAAAGGAATCTTTCAAGGCGCAGGACTATATGGAAAAAGGACTTAAGGCTCTTGGAACGCGTATTGTTTCAAAGGAAGTGCAGTCTGTAACGGTGGAATAGAATAGTTTTTCCGGCGTTTTCTCTATCTGCTGTATTTCTTAATTTCTTTCTGACACAGCTGGTCGCAGATTTCGTTGTATTCTACTCCTGAATGGCCTTTTACCCAGTTCCAGCTTACGTCAAGAGAACCGTTAAGTTCGTCAAGCAGCTGCCACAAGTCCTGGTTTTTTACTGGCTTTTTGTCTGCGGTTTTCCAGCCTTTTGCTTTCCAGCTTTTTATCCATACGGTGATGCCGTTTTTTACGTACTGGCTGTCTATGTGAACGGAGATTTTTCTTCCGGCAAAAGACGGCGTGTTTTTTATTATGGAAAGCGCAGAAATGGCTGCCGTGAGTTCCATCCGGTTATTCGTGGTGTGCGCATCGCCTCCAGAAAGCTGCTTTGCAATTCCGTCTGCAATGACAACAACTCCCCACCCGCCCGGTCCGGGATTTCCGGAACAGCCGCCGTCTGTGTAAATCGTAATTTCGTCCATTTCTGCGTGCCTACTGATTTTTTTGTTTATTTTAAAAGATATTCAACTGTTGTTACTACACGAACCTTTTTCTTTTCTTCAAGACCTGCTGCCGCATTGTCTATGCTGAAAAGACCTTGCGTTGCATTCTTTATTTTTCCGACTTTACTGCCTGAATCACGCGCAAACTGTTCTGCTGCAAGACGGGCGTTTTTTGTTGCTTCTGCAATCATTTCCGGCTTTATATCGTTAAGACCGGTGAATTCAAAGTTCATCATTCCATCGTAATCCTGGTTGATTGTAATTCCGTTTCCTGCAAGGGTTAGGGAATCTTTGTTTGCGTTTTTTACGGCTTCTATTTTACCAGAACGTACCATTATAATTACTTTTCCGATGTATTTGTATGAAATCCGGTCTTTGTCAATGTACGGATTTACTGAATTGTCAGTGATTTTCGGTGCCTGAATCGTAAAGTCTTCGTCAGAAAGACCATATTCTTTTAAGAAACTTACGGCTATGTCTGTTTTGTTTATGATGTCGCTCTGAAGAGTCTTAAGGTCATTGTTTCCTACTGTAAATGAAAGCGGCCATACTACAATATCCGCCGCTACTTCACGTTCTGAAAGTCCGCGTACAGTTACAGACCTGTCGTTTCTTCCGATTTTTCCCATTCCGCAGGAAAGAATTGCCGCTGCAATGATGACGGCAAGCGCAGTAGAAAATTTGTTCAAAGTCATATCTATACTCCTGTAATAAAAGTTTGCAACGCAAATTTTAGGTAATATAAAAAAATTTTTATCTTTAGATTTAATATATAAAATAATAATGAGAAGTTCTATAGAAATATGCGTTCCGTGAGAATTCCGGCTGTTCAGTAATAAAACATTTCTGAATAAAGAAAATCATATATTTATTATTTTATTGACAGTATGGAACTTCAAAAATATATGGGTGAAGGCTTTAGGATTCCCATATAAAAAACATTACCAGTCCAAAGAAACCGGCGACATTATTATTTACAAGTTACCTTTCCTCTGTACACGCAAAGCTTTTTTGCAAGAACTGGCGTTATCTGATAGAATAAATTATTCTTTTCAGGCAGGGGACGGTAAGGTGATTTCTGAAAATATCATTGAAAAAACGCTGAAGGAAAACATACGCAATCCTGATGCATATTTTGTTTTTGCAACGCAGACTGCGGCGGATTTATGGGCAGACAGGATTACGGAAACGAGCGAAGTACACGCCGTTGCAACGGAACGGTTCATCGCGTGGGATACGTTCAAGGGAGAATCAATCAGAAGCCGGCATCAGGACAAAAAAGCTGTTCCGTCGGCAATGCGCGCCATTTTTACATCACAGCTTATCGCGGAAAACGCCGCTGCACCGTTCCTCAAAAGCTGCATCGCGCCTGAATACGCAAAAACTGCCTCCGGTTTTGCAGACTGGATAAGCAGCTTTCTTCCGGGACTTTCTTTATGGAAAAAATATTTTGACCTTAGTAAAAGCGCCCCGGACAGCGAGGACAAAGACCTTCTTGTAATCTACGAAAAATACCGCGCGTTCCTTGAAAAGCACAGTCTGTTCGACCCGGCGTGGGAAACTCCGCCGTTCAGCGCAGACGGAAAGCATTATTTTATTTTCTTCCCGGAAATTCTTTCTGACTATGCGGAATACAAAAAAATCCTTGAGGACGCAAAATCTGATATAACGGTAATTCACCTTCCTGAAAAGGACGGTTCGCCTTCTCCGTCAGTTGATTTTTTCCCGAACGCGCGGACTGAAATCCGGAACATTGCGCTCCGCCTGCGTTCCCTTCACGACAACAGTAAAATTGGCTGGCAGAACATTGCCGTTCATGTTCCAGATATGGAAAGTTACGGCGCATACATTGACAGGGAACTTGAACTGTTCCAGATTCCGCACGTTATGCGCTCGGCAAAAGCGCTTTCTGCAACAGGCGCAGGCAATTTCTTTTCTCAGGCGAAGCAGTGCGTTTCTGACGGATTCAGTTTTTCTTCCGTAAAAAAACTGCTTTTGAACACGGAACTTCCCTGGAAAGACGGTGAAAGCATCCGCCAGCTTATCTCATTCGGAAAAGCAAACAACTGTATATGCAGTTTTTCTTACGACGGAAAAAATATTGACGTGTGGAACGAATCGTTAAGGCGGAACAGCAGCGAAAAGCGCGCCGAAGACTTCTACGTTTCCCTGCATGAAAAACTTACAAGGCTCACAGGCGCACAGACTTTTTCAGAAATCCGCGAGCGCTATTTTGACTTCCGCGAAACGTTTTTCGATATGGAAAACTGCCCTGAAAAATCAGACAGGATTATCAGCCGCTGCATCTCCGAACTAAGCGCACTCATCGACCTTGAACAGGAATTTCCTGACTGCCGTGCGCCTGACTGCTTCTCCTTCTTCACGAAGTATCTTGACGGAAAAGCCTACCTTGCCCAGACGGAAGAGCGCGGCGTACAGATTTTGCCGTATAAAATGGGTGCGTGCGCTCCGTTTGCCTGCCACATTATTGCAGACGCAAGCCAGAGCGCGCTTTCCGTTGTATACAAGGAACTTTCATTTTTGCGCGACGACAAGCGGAAACGAATTCTGAACCGCGAGGACGCAAACGTTACGGAGGATTTCCTGCGCCTGTACGCGATGAATTCGTATTCCCAGCCTGTTTACTGCACGGCAAGCGCAAAAACGTTCACCGGATATGCACAGGCATCAAGTTATTTAATAGAAAACAACCGCACAAAAGAAAGCGCGGAGGAACTTCATGCCGGAGATTTTTATTTTGCAGAAAAAAAATGGTTCGCCGGCGGAGTAGACAGCAAAAACAGTCCGTTCCCGGAAAAAATCAGCATAAGCCAGAAAAAAAGTGAGGCACGCTGGGAAGAATGTCAGGATAAAGGGAATGAAAGCAGAAATTCCGGCGGGACAGCCGTTCTTTCCCAAAAAATACAGAAAATCCACTTCACCGAAAGCGGAAAAATCCGCATTTCCGAAACAAACCTTAAACGGTTCTACCAATGCCCGCGCTTCTGGCTTCAGAAAACTGTTTCTGGACTTGAACAGCAGAACAACGAAGCGGAACTTATGGACTATTTTGCGATGGGAAACCTGTATCACAAAATTCTTGAACTTTACTGCACGGAACTGAAAAAGAAAAATCTTCCAGTTCACTATGAAGCAGAAAAAAATGCACTGAACGACAACTACAGGCAAATTCTTCTGCAAAGCATAGACAATGCCATTCAGATTGAAAAAAACAGTTTTCTTGCAAAAGAACTTCTGAAGACGACAAAAACGGCTCTTTCCGCCGAAATTGAAAAAACGGTCATTAAGTTTTCGCAGATTTTTGAAGGCTGCATCGTTTACGAAATGGAAAAAGAATGTTTCTATGAAATTCCGGGCAAAAATTACGTCTGTACGGGAAGAATAGACTGCCTTCTGTACGACGACTCTGCCGCGGAGTTTATTCTTGTTGACTTCAAGACATCATCCGTTCCGCAGCCGCTTTACTACGGAAATCCGCACGAACCGGAAGAAAACGAAGAATTTGAACTGCCAGATTTTCAGATGCCGATGTATCTTTATCTTCTAGAAAACCAAAATCCGCCTGTAGAAGCGGAAAACTGCGGATTTTTCAGCGTAAAAGCCGGAGAATGTACGCCAGTTACCGGAAAAACGCTTTTTGAACGCGTAAATGCCGTCTCAAAAAAGAAAAATCCGCCGGAATCAGTTACGAAAGAACAGTTTGCGCCCACAATGCAGAAATTCAAGGAATGTATGGAACTGTATGCGCAAAAAATTACAGAAACGGATTTTTCCGTAACAAATGAAAATCAGGACTTCAACACGTGCAACAGATGCGACTTCCGCGCCGTGTGCCGCAGGGTATTCAACATAAGCAGGCAGGACTAATATGAAAGACGAGATGAATAAGGCCCAGTCCGGGGAACGGACGTTCGACGAAAACCAGAAAAAGGCAATCACCGTAAGCCGTAACGCAGTTGTAAGCGCAGGTGCAGGTTCGGGAAAAACAACTGTTCTTGCAGAGCGTTTTTCCTATCTTGTTACGGAAAAGCACTATAACGCAGACCAGATTCTTACGCTCACGTTTACAAAAAAGGCGACAGTCGAAATGTCGGACAGAATTTATAAAGTCCTTAAGAAAAAAGCACCTGAACAGGCTGCACAGTTTTTTAAGTCAAACATAAAGACCCTTGACAGTTACTGTAACTCCGTAGCAAAAACAGGCGCCCACCTGTACGGCATTTCCCCAGATTTTACGCAGGACGACGAAACAATCAGCGAACAGGTTTACAATATGGCTCTTCCGTTCATTCTGGAACACCGCGATAATTTTGCAGTAAAAACGCTTGTAAAGACAGACAGCTTTGATAAAATCGCCAAAGAACTTTTTGTTCAGCCGGTTCTTGAAAATTCCACCATATCATCGCCTGTTGATTTTGACGCGTGCATACAAAAACAGCACGAAGAAATACTGTGCGCCTGGAAAAAAAATGCCGCTCACGCAGATAAAACCGTAAACGCACTTTTAAACAGTTTCAATCAGTTTGACGGAAACAGGGATACGCAGACATACAGAACGCTTTACGCTGCTCTTGGAAAACCAGAAGCTTTTCCAGAAGTTCCTTTACTTTCTGCCGAAGACATTCAGAAATCTGACTCTGCAAAAATAGAAAGGTATGCGCTTTTCATAAACAGGCTTGAAAAACTTCCACTTCCGCGCGGAAAGGGCGTTGAAGAAATCAAGGACTGCCTGAACGAACTTCGTGTCGTTTCTCCGGTACTCATATCGCTTGTAAATTACGTAAGCGGCTTTTACATTACAAAAGAGCTCATTCCCCTGCTTCAGGAATTTCAGGAAAAAGTAAACGGATTGAAGCGCGCAACCGGAGTCCTTACTTTCCGCGACGTTTCCAGCCTTGCGCTGTGCATTCTGCGCGATCACCCGGATTTGCGCAAAATCGAAAAAGAAAAATACAAGGCGATTATGATTGACGAATTTCAGGACAACAATGCCATTCAGCGCGATATGCTGTTTCTTCTGGCAGAACGTCCTGAGCGGATGGAAACAGGCGTTCCGTCCGTAGAAGAACTTTGCCCGGACAAACTGTTTTTTGTAGGCGACGAAAAGCAGAGCATTTACAAATTCCGCGGCGCAGATGTTTCAGTGTTCCGCGCCCTTTCAAATGATTTTTCAGACGGAAACCTCTCGATGGCAACAAATTACCGCTCCCATCAATCGCTGATTGCCGCGTTCAATACGATTTTCGGAGGATGCGCGTTTCCGCCGGAACACGGGAAAAATGCGGCGCGCAGTGGAGAACAGGCGGAAGGAACGGAGAAGCAGCCTGCCGTATTCTACACAACGAAGGACGTTTCTGAAGGAAGACCTGTTCCCGAATATGAAGCCGTATACAGTGAAGTTACGCTTTCTAAAAGCGCGCAGGAAGAGGCAGAAACGCTGGGTATGGCAGAAAAACTGTACACGCCTCATATCCATCTTGCCCTGTACGATAAAAATCAGGAAGCATCGGACGGCTTTTTAACAGAAGAAGAAGCGGAAGCAAAATGGACGGCGGAAAAAATCCACCAGCTGATTACGGAAGGCGCAGACGGCGGAAAACCGGTAAAACCCGGCGACATTGCAATCCTTCTTAAAAGCTATTCACTTCAGCCGATGTACGAGAGAATGCTTTTAAACCACGGAATTCCGTACAATACAGAAACTGTAACCGGCTTTTTCTCCGACGGTCCGGTGAACGACATTTTTGCGTTCCTGAGACTTTGCGTATACGAGGAAGACTCGCTTTCCTACGCGCAGATACTGCGTTCGCCTATGGTAAACCTTTCTTCCGAAGAAACAAATGCAATCATTACCCTTTCACTTCCGCCTTTTTCGGACGACAGCGCCGTTCAGTCTGTTCTTGAGGAAGAGGCATTCAACCGCTATCTGCGCGCCGGCATTTTTTTCAACGAATTAAAATCATTTTCCCGTAACGAGCCGCTTACAAAAACAGTTACGAAACTCTGGTACGAAAGCGGCTACTGCTACGAAACAATGTGGAATCAGACAGTTTCAATGTACGGCAAAATGTACGACCTGATTTTTGAACTTGCCCGACAGTCAGAAGAGCAGAATATGAGCCTTGCTTCATTTGTAGACAGCGTACGCACCTATCAAAATCAGGCAGAAAAACTTGAAGGGATGGACATTCCGCTTGAGCAGGCGGACGGCGTTCACATTCTTTCTATTCACAAGAGCAAAGGACTTGAATATCCTGTAGTCTTTATCTGCGCAACGCACAAAGGTTCTATGCGCGACAGGAACGCGAACGCCGTCTATTCTAGCAAAGAATACGGAATTACCGTAAATACGCCGCCGTCTGCGGCTTTCCCGGATTCAAAATCAAACTATTTTTACCAGAAAACCGCAGACCTTGAAAAAGCCCGGCGTTATGCGGAACTGCGCCGCCTTGTGTACGTTGCGCTTACCCGCGCAAAAGACCAGCTTTACATTACAAACGGCAAATACTCATATACGGAAAATGCGACGGAAAAATATTCGCCCGGCGGAAACGGCGCGCTTGAGTCAATCTACAATGTCCTTGAACCAGTAATAAATTTCTACCTTTCAGAAGAATACAAAGGCGCAAAACCGTTCTCCGTGGAATACATTCCGCCTATGGAACGCACTTTTGAAAGCACTGCGCAAAAACGGAAGAACTCCGGCGCGGAAAAACAAAAGCTTATTGCCGAACTGAATGCAAACGGCACTTACAAAAATGCAGAAACAGTTGAAAAAGACGATGTTCCGCGCCTCTACCTTTCGCCAAGCCATCTGTACGGAGCGGACGACGAAACGTTCATTCAGGGAAGAAAAGTTACGACCGCGAATACAGCAGCCGCTCCGGAAAACGTACCTTATCCAGAAATCAACAGGATTATAGAAGAGTCAATTCCGGCTGCCGCAAAAGAAAACAGCGGAACCGGCGACGATTTTATAAGCAGGGAGCCGCGTTTTTCTCCGGCGGACTTTGGAACGATTGCGCATACGTATCTTGAGGCGGCAGTAAAGCAGACAGAACCTGTCGTTTCAAATACGGCAATCGCAGGAATTGCGGACAACAAGAAGAACCTTAAGACAGTCCTTGAAATCTGCACAGAAATGGCAGAGGCATTTAAAAAGTCTCCTCTTGGAAAAGAAGCTTCTTGTTCAACTTGGCACAAAGCAGAATATCAGTTCAAAAGTAGGATAGGGAAAAAAATCGTACGCGGAACGATAGACCTTGTGTTTAAAAGCGCAGACGGTTCGTACACGATTGTTGACTACAAGACAAACCAGACAATGAATCCGGAACTGTATTATGTTCAGCTTGCGTGCTACCGGCAGGCAGTTCAGGAAATGCTTGCGGTCCCGGACGATGTAAAAATCCGATGCGTCCTGTACTATCTTCGTTACCACAAGGAAATTGACATTACGGAAGAATGTTGCAGAACCGACATAGAAAAAAGCATTTCATCATTTGAAAATTGAACAAAAGGTGAATAAATTATGGAAAAAAACACGACCCGGTTCAAACGGGAAAACAAGCCTGATTTTGGGCGTGAAAAAATAACTCTTCTTTACGAAGATGAATACATTGCCGTCATCTACAAGCCTGACGGAATGCTTTCTGTTCCTTATCCTGGAAGCAGGAACAGGACGGCGATTGATACGCTTGAACAGCTTATGCGAAAAAAGGGAACGTTCTCAAAAAATCACAGACCGTTTGTAGTCCACCGGCTTGACCGCGATACTTCCGGCGTTATGATGTTTGCGCTTACGGAAAAGGCGCAGAAAAAAATTATGGACAACTGGCAGACGATTGTTACCGAACGGCTTTACCGCGCCGTTGCGGAAAATCCGCGTAATCCAGAAGATGCGCTTAGTGATTCAGGGCTTATTGATGATGAGATTGCGTATAATGCGCACAACATCGGTTTTGTACCTAAAAAGGGTGCCCGGCCGGCAGATACGCCGTTTACAAGGAAGGCTCTTCTGCACAAGCGGACTTTTTCAGGCAGGGAAGAACGGTCTGTTTATGAAAGAAACCTTACAGTAAAAAACGGACAGCCGCAGTTCAAGACGATTTCTGCACGTACGCACTACAAAATAATTGCACGCGGAAAAACACATACACTGTTTGAATTAAGCCTTGACACAGGGCGCAAGAACCAGATACGCGCGCACCTTTCTTCAAAAGGTTATCCTCTTGCCGGAGACGATAACTACCGCGCAAAAACAAACCCTTTCGCACGCCTTGCGCTGCACGCACGCACGTTGGAATTTACCCACCCTTTTACCGGCGAGCATAAGGTATTTGAAATACCAGAACCGGAAGAATGGCTGACATTCGTGCAGAACAACACCCGCCCACAAGAACAGTATCATCCGCGAAAAAAACAGCGGACAGTCAAATAACCAGTTTCCTACGAAACTGTCAGTTTAATGCGACTGCGCCATTTCAGCGGTTGCATTAAACCTTCTTATTGAATTGCACACCGCAGAAAACTTCAGTTTTCGAGGATTGCAATTCCGTCCGCGTAAGCGGACAGTCAAATAACCAGTTTCGTATGAAACTGTCAGTTTAATGCGACTGCGCCTTTTACAGCAGTTGCATTAAACCTTCTTATTGAATTGCACACCGCAGAAAACTTCAGTTTTCGAGGATTGCAATTCCGTCCGCGTAAGCGGACAGTCAAATAACCAGTTTCCTATGAAACTGCAAGTTTAATGCAACTGCGCCATTTCAGCGGTTGCATTAAACCCCTTTTTTCTATATTATATATCTGTCGCCGGGATGGTGGAATGGTAGACACAAGGGACTTAAAATCCCTCGGCAGTTAAATGCCGTGCCAGTTCGAGTCTGGTTCCCGGCAAAAAAAGGCATTTGAGATTTTTCAAATGCCTTTTTTATAAACAGTCAATACAGAGATAAGTAATCGCTTCAAGTGTTAATCAGCACTTCCCTAATTTCCGTTCAGCATAGTAACAACAGCTTCCGTAATGTTCACCGTGTGGTCGCCTATGCGTTCAAAATATTTGGCAATCATAAGCATTTCAAGCGCGCCCTCTGCCATTTTTTTGTCAGGCACTCCGCCGCCGCACATCATATCAACAAGTTCTACTTTTGCCTGCTGAAACAAAGAGTCAACGTCGTCGTCCATTTTCTGAACGGAAAGCGCAAGTTCCTTGTCACGCTGAACAAATGATGAGACAGCCATAGAAAGCATTTTTATAGTAATGTCAGCCATCTGCGCAATACTCTGATTTTTTTCGTTTGTAGTAAAATCTATATGGCGCGCTATTTCTGCAATGTCACTTCCCTGATCAGCAATGCGCTCCATATCAGTTATCATGTGGAGTGCCGCACTTATGGTACGCAAATCTCCTGCAACAGGCTGCTGCTGAAGCAAAAGCTTCATACAAAGTGCCTGAATGTACCTCTGCTTGGAGTCAGTTTCACGCTCGCACTGCATTGCAAGTTCAGTCATTTCCTTTGTTCCTGTAAGAAGCGCCTGCGTTGCATACGTAAGACAGTCCTCGCATTCTGCACCTAAAAAAATAAGGCTGTCATTCAATTCCTTCAACTGATTGTCAAAATGTGTTCTCATCAAAATCTCCTATAAAAAGTCCGCAACAAAAAGGATTCTGAATTCTTTTCATCACGTTGCTGTACGCAAACCAAAATTCTGTCCGCATCCGGCAAACTGAAAAGCGGAACATCAACCGAAACGTCCGGTAATATAATCTTCCGTCTTTTTATTACGCGGCGAAGAGAAAATCTGTTCTGTATCGCCGTACTCAATCATATTTCCCAAAAGGAAAAACGCCGTTTTATCGCTGATACGCGCCGCCTGCTGCATATTGTGCGTTACGATTACGATTGTAAACTGCTTGCGAAGTTCGTCCAACAGTTCCTCTATTTTTCCGGTGGAAATAGGATCAAGTGCGCTCGTAGGCTCGTCCATCAGCAGAACCTCAGGATTTACGGCAAGAGCGCGCGCAATGCAAAGACGCTGCTGCTGTCCGCCACTCATTCCAAGCGCGCTTTTGTTCAGCCTGTCTTTTACTTCGTCCCAGATTGCCGCACCGCGCAGGGATTTTTCTACAATTTCATCAAGTTCGCTTTTTTTCTTAAGTCCGTGAGTACGAGGTCCGTATGCAATGTTGTCATAAATACTCATCGGAAACGGATTAGGTTTTTGGAACACCATTCCGACGCGTTTTCTAAGGATATTAACGTCAATATCTTCAAACAGATTTTTTCCGTCAAGAAGAATTTCACCTTCTATGCGGCATCCTTCTACAAGATCATTCATCCTGTTCAGGCTTTTTAGCAGCGTTGACTTTCCGCAGCCACTTGGTCCGATGAATGCAGTTATTTCATTCTCGTAAATATCCATATTGATTGAATGAAGTGCCTGAAAAGAACCGTAGAATAAATCAAGGTTCTTGATTGAAATCTTTGCTTTTGCAGCAGAAATATTTTCTTTCATAATTACTTCCTTTTCATTTTCTTTTCGATTTGTGCTGAAATGCAGTTCAAAAGAACTACAAACAAAACAAGTACGACCGCCGTTGCATACGCCTGTTCCGTGCGAAGACCTTCACACCACAGCGAATAAAGGTGAACCGAAAGCGTCCGACCGCTTCCCATAAGAGATGACGGAATGTGCGCAACAGTTCCTGCCGTATACAGAAGAGCTGCAGTTTCTCCGATAATTCTTCCCACGCTAAGCACAATGCCGTTTATGATTCCTGGAATTGCCGCAGGAAGGACAATCTTAAAAACAGTGCGGAGTTTACCGGCTCCAAGACCAAAGCTTGCTTCGCGGTACATATCCGGTACAGAAAGAAGAGCCTCCTCTGAGGTGCGCATTATGACTGGAAGAATCATAATGGCAAGGGTGAAGCAGCCGGCAAGAAGGCTGAACTGCCATTTTAATGCAGTAACAAACAGAAGATAGCCGAAAAGTCCGTATACAATCGACGGAATTCCCGAAAGCGTTTCTGCCGTTATTCTTATTACGCGTACAAACTTATTTCCGCGCTTTGCATACTCTGCAAGATACACCGCCGCCCCAACGCCTACAGGAACAGCAAGAACAAGGGAAAGAATAAGCACAATCACCGTATTTACAAGCGCCGGAAAAAGCGAGGCATTGTCGCTTGAGTAGTGCAAGGCAAATAGTGACGGCGTAATGTGCGGAAGCCCCATACACAAAATGTAGATTATAAGTCCCGCTATAATAACAAACGTAATTCCCGCACACAGCCGTAGCAGAAACCGCAGCACTAACGACTGTTTTGTCTGATTCATATTTTCCTCCAGAACTACAATCCGCCGGTTTATTCAGCAGAATGTTTTGTCATCATGAATATGAAATTGATGACAAGAATGAAGAAGAACAGCACTACCGCCGTAGCAATAAGTGCTTCCCGGTGAAGACCTGCTGCATAGCCCATTTCAAGGACGATATTTGCAGTAAGCGTACGTATTCCTTTTGTAAGACCGTGCGGAAGAACAGCCTGATTTCCGGCAACCATAATGACCGCCATCGTTTCACCTACGGCGCGCCCTACTCCTAAAATAACACCGGCGATAATTCCCGATTTAGCAGCCGGAAGTTCAGCAAAAAACACGCTCCGTTCCTTGCACGCGCCCAGCGCAAGCGAGCCTTCAAAATACAGTGACGGCACTGCGCGAAGTGACGTTTCGCTTACAGAAACAATCGTCGGAAGAATCATAATTGCAAGGACGATTGAAGCTGCAAGAATGCTTGTGCCGCTTCCACCAAATACAGTGCGGATTACCGGAACAATCGCCGTCAGTCCGAAAAAACCGTATACAACAGACGGTATGCCGGCAAGCAGGTTCACGCCGTGCCTCATAACAGGATAGAAACATGCCGGGCAGAAACGAGCCATAAAAATTGCCGTCATAATTCCTACAGGAACGCCCAGAATAATTGCACCGGCAGTTACGATAATGCTTCCCACAATCATCGGGAAAATGCCGAACTGTTCAAGTTCCGGCTTCCATTTCAGCCCGAAAATGAATTCCGTAAATCCTATTTTATGCATTGCAGGAATACCGTTTGCAAACATAAAAAAACAGATGAGCGCAACCGCTGCAACGGAAACGCAAGCCGTAAGAAAGAAAATCATTTTCATAGAAAATTCTAATTTCGTTTTCATACTTCTGACTATAGATGTTCTTTTCAAAAACAAAGTAAGGGAATTGTTAAGATTATGTTAATTTTCTGCCGCATAAAAAAAACAGCAGTCCTTCCGGCACCTGTCAATACCTTTTGGACTGCTCAAAACCAGCTTATATTCCCTAAAAAACTCTTTTTCCGAACAACAGATTTCTATCTATTTAGTCTGGCTCCACTTTGTAATTTCGCCTGTATAGATTTTTCTGACCTGCTCTTTTGTAAGGTTTTCAGCAGGATTGTCCTTGTTTACGATAACTGCAATTCCGTCGATTGCGATTTTTGTTGCAGAAACGCCAGTTTCGCTTGATTTAAGTTCGCGGCTTGCCATTCCGATATCGCACACACCCTGAATTGCACTGTTTACGCCTGTTGTAGAATCACTCTGTGAAACTTCAACGACGATTCCAGGATTTACAGCCTTGAATGCTTCTGCAAGTTTTTCCATAACTGGGAATACAGAAGATGAACCTGCAACTGTTACTTTTCCTTTTGTTACATCAAACTTGTACGGAGCACCTTTCTGTACAGAGATGTAGCCTTTCTTTTCTACAATCGCCTGTCCGTCAGAAGAAACGATAAAGCGCATAAACTCAGCAGCTGCCGGAGAAAGTGAACTTTTGGTAATTACGTTGAACGGACGGCTGATTTTGTAACTTCCGTTCTTGATGTTGTCAACGCTTGCAACTGCACCGTCAATTTTAAGTGCCTTTACAGAGTTGTTCAAAGAACCGAGCGAAATGTATCCGATGGAAGAACCGTTGCCTTCAACAGAAGTGATTACAACTTCCGTACTGTTTGTAATATCAGCAGTATCAACAGTCATATCAACTTTTTTGCCCTGTGCATTATTTACTTCTACACCAAAAAGTTCAATGAATGCACCGCGTGTTCCGGAACCTGCTTCACGTGAAATTACAGTGATTGTGTCCTTAATTCCGGACTTCTTTTTTCCCCACGCAGAAACTGATGAAACGCACAGCGCACCGATTACTGCACACGCAACCAATCTAGTCATTTTCATATATAAACCTCCTATGAAAATCATCTTTCGTTTGTCTGGGTATACTCTACAGAATGTATGTCAAGATACCGTAAATGAAATGTTAGGATTATGTAAAAGAATTTTACATAATCCTAAAATCCATCCATTACTCTGCGCCATTCTTATAATGAAGGACAATGACTGTCAAATCATCCTTAAGAGGAATTCCTTCTGTAAAACAACTGAACGCTTCAAGAATATAAGACAGGACGGACTTTGCAGTTTTTCCCGTAGCCTTTGAAAACACTTCGGAAAGCGTACGCTCGCCCATCTCAAACCCCATAAGATTCCGGCTTTCAATAAGGCAGTCTGTAAAAAGCAGAATATAAGAATCTTTTTCAAGAGTTTCTTCCACAACCTTAAAATCTTCCGGAAGACCGTCAATTCCTATGAACGAACCTCGAAAATCGTCAGAACCTCCGCCTAAAGCGTGAACCGCCCTGTCTGCCGGTCTCCTTACAAGAACGTCAGGGTGTCCGGCATTTACATATTCGATTTTTCCGCCGTCAATGCGTAAAAAAAGCCCCGTAAGATAATTTTCAACAAGCCCTTTTGCATCTGTCAGAACTTTGTTGAAATTCTTTAACAGCGCATCAAGTGCTTTATCCTTGCAAGAAGAAAAAACCTGCTTTGCAAGATATTTTGAAAGAATCCCTACAAGCCCGGAGGCAACTCCGTGTCCGGAAACGTCAAAAAGAGAAATGCCCTTAAGTTCTCCTGCTTTTTTATCCATATAAAAGTCATACACATCACCGGAAACAGATGCCATCGGGCGGAAATAAAATGCACAGTCCCACAGCTTTGTTTCTGGCGGACTCTGACGGTAAAAGCTTTTCTGCACAAGTTCTGCCATCTTCATATCGCGCTGCTGAAGCTGCTGCTGCTCCTGAAGAATCCTGTTTTTGTACATAATTTCCTGCGTTTTGTCGGCAACTTCAATATTTACAATCGTATCGATGAGCGTCTTTATTGTAACAAGCCCCTTGTACATCCCGTTGCTTTCTACCACAACCGGAGAATACCGCGTAGTGTCATCGCGCGCCATCGCCTTTTTAGAAACTTCAGTCACCGCTTCGTTTTCGTCCACAGAAAGAAAAGTTTTTTCCATAAGTTCGCTGATAACCTTGCGCATGTGCAGGCTAAAGCCATATTGCGAACCAAACAAATCAAGGAAATTCCTGCGCGTTACTATTCCAACTACTTTTTTAGACATATCAACAATGACGGCAAGACTGCATTCCGTGTTCACCTGAAACAGCTGAAGCACGTCCGTAACAGGCGTTTCCGGGAAAAGCGTAATTCCCGGAATACAAAAATCGCCTATGCATATTTTCTTTTCAGAAGAATCTGCTCGTTCGGAACGAACACGCGCATCAGCTGCTTTTTTTGATTGTGAAGAACGTTTTGGTACAGATTTTTTCTCCATGTTTTCTTTCTGGGCTGCAAGCAGCCGCCGGTTCTGCTGATACGACGAAATGAACGCGTAGGGAATAGTGCCTGTTTTTGTAAACTGTTTTTCCGGAGCACCGATAAAAAATCCCTGACCAAAAGAAACATCAAGAGAAAGCAGCACGTTCAGTTCCTCTTTTGTTTCAATGCCGGTTGCAATCAGTTTAGAACCTGTATTTTTGCAGAATTCAGAAAGGCTTTTTACCATCGACTGACGGACTTTATCGCCGTTTATATTACGCACAATCGACATATCAATTTTTATAAAATCAGGATTTAAGGCACATATTTCCTGAATTCCGCAGTTTTCAGCGCCAACATTATCAAGCGCAATCAGATATCCTTCATTACGGTAATAATTTACAAGAGATTGCAGAACGTCTTTACCTCCGCGATTTTTCTGCGTAATTTCAATGATTACCTGTTCAGAATTCATAGCATATTTTGAAAGAAGATTTCTCATATAGTCTTCCTTAAAATAATCTTCTGACATTGAAAGCGGATTTATATTAATGAAAAGTTTTTTACGAAGTCCAAATGCCCTCGCAGTCTTAACAGCCGATTTACAGCACTGTTTGTCAAGTGCCCATACGCAGCCTTCTTTTTTTGCCTGCTCAAAAAGTTCCTCTACAGAAACATTACCTGCATCCTCGTCAAAACGGGCAAATGCCTCGTACCCTAAAACCTCTCCTGTGGAAAAAGAAACGACCGGCTGAAACACCGGATACATATCTTTCTGATTGATGAATTCTTCTGTTTTCATACAAGCACAGTAGAGAAAAACTGTTATCTTATCGTTACGTAAAAGTAAATAATTAGTAAATTGATGTAAATTTATAAAAAGGCAGGAAAGAGGACTGTCAAATCAGCACACCCTGGCAGCATACACTGCTTTTGTTCTTTCCACTGCTTTTTCTTCGGTGATTTTCCCCCTTTCAAAGGATTTCTGGATTTCTTTCAACCGATTTTTCATTCGGTGTTTTGTTTTGGAAAGCAGGAATATTCTGCTGGTGGTAATGCGCCAGCCTAAAAATGGTACTCCACGGAAAGTTTTTCCAAATACCGGGATTTTTAGAAAAAGGGCAAGTTTTTCAAGACAAAAATGGTCTACTTCGTCAAAAATGTTTTTTAAGTTCTTAACTGAATCGCCAAAAATCACCATATCATCCATGTAGCGCACATAGCCTTCTGGCTTCAGTTTTTCCAGAATAAAATGGTCAAGGGCAGAAAGGTAGAAATTTGCAAAAAACTGGCTTGTAAGGTTTCCGATGGGAAGACCTTTTTTTCTGCCTACTGAGTCGCCTTCAAAATCAATTTTATAAGAATCGATTACACCAAACAAAAGTTCAAGGCAGCGGGCATCTTTTATAATCCTGCACAAAAACTGCTTTAATATAGTGTGGTCGATGGAATCAAAATACTTTCTTACATCAAGTTTTAGAAAAAACTCAGAGCGCCCTGCACATTTAAAAGCATAACGAACCGCAGCGTGAGTTCCCTTTCCTTTACGGCAGGCATAAGTGTGAAAAATAAACTGCCTCTCAAAAACAGGTTCCAGGACATTCATTATTGCGTGATGTATCACCCGGTCGGGGAAAGGCACAACGCTTATCATTCGCTCTTTGGGGTCGTAAATCTTAAACTGAATATATTTTGAAAGAACAGGGGGACTTGCAATCATTCTGTCGTGTATTACCTGAAGATTTTTGTTTACATTGCGTGAAAAATTTTGAACAGATTTTTTGCTGGTTTTTCCTTTTCGGGCTTTAAGCCATGCAAGACGAAGATTTTCGTAATCAACAATCTGACTAAAAAGGGATGCTGTCCGCTTCATTCTGGGACTCTTTATCTGTGGCGTTTTGTGCTTCCGGGGATTTTTTTTCGTTCAAGATTTTTTGATATTCACTTAACAGTTCTTCTGCAAAATCCTTAAGCATTATGTTATTTGAATGAGGAAGGCTTTTTATTTCTTCCAGAGTTATGTCAGAGTTCTGAACAATTGAAGCAAGATGTTCGTCCTTGCAGACCATGTACGCTCCCACAAGGTGCTTTTCTTTTGAAAGTTTAGCCCGAAACTCTTTAAGCCTGTCAAAAAGTTCACGCTGTTCATCTGTTGCAAGGCTTGCACGCCAGTCAATTTTTTGGCGCCCGTTTTTTTCTCCAGGCTGCTGAACATCCTTATATTCAACAAGAATCTGAATTCCGCAGTTAGAACCGCTGTTTATGATATTTTCTACCGTGCGGATAACAACATGTGAGCGCAAAAAGTGATTGATTTCGTCACACTGACTCAAATTTCCAGACGCACTTATAAAAAAAGACTGATACTGTGACATTTTTATATACACCTATACAAAATAAAATATATATGCTAAACTGATTTTTGGAAGTGCCTGATTCTATGGCGGCGGCTCCCAAACTCAACTGGTTTTGCCAGAATTTGATTTTAGGGAGGCTTTGCGGAATGACTTTATACGAAATTTTTTCGTTGGCTATTAATTTAGCCATTCTCATTCTGACAGCCCTTTCTTACTTAAAAGATAGAAAGAGTTAAAAAGTAAAGCCGCCCTTTCGCGAAACAGTGGCGGCTTTATTTACAACACTGTGGAGACGACCGACAGAATCGGGCATTTCCATTTCTTTTAATATACCACCAACTCGCTTTTTCGTCAAATTAATAAAAAATCAATATAGCACAAAATAAAAAAGGCGGGCTTGATTTTTTGTGAGTTTTTAGCGAAGCGTTAAAAAAACTCACGGCTCGTGCAAACTAAACGTTCGTTTACATTCCAGTTTTCAGCACGAGCCACAGCACAAGTCCAGCAAAAGCATTTGCATTGTACGGAAAAACCATACCCTGCAGGCAAAAGTCCGGTTCTAAAAGTTTTTAAAGACGGATTACGGTTATTACCTGCCGCCTGTGTAGCTTTAAGAGCTGGAACGCACAACACGGAAACCAAGCACAATCATACGCACCTGCTTTGATTGTGTGTTGCGGTTGTTCGGGTTGTTGTTGTTCCGGTTAGAAACCTGGCAGTTGTTATCGTTGTTATACCAGGAACCACCGCGTTGTACGCGGTTAGAACCAGAAGACGCGCCGGTCTAAACCTTTTTATTCGGACTTAAGCCTTTTTTATTTTTATGCGACCGCGCCTAAAGGCGCGGCACTCAAAAAAAACAATTTACTCCACCGCCTTTATGTGCCGCTTTAGGCGGCACCGGCGGTTCCGTTAAGTGTTTTTTAGCCCGTAGGGCTTTTTTTTAAATTTATTTAGAACTGGAACGCACAACACGGAAACCGTAGTCGAGGTTGCGGTTGTACGGGTAGATGCCGACCCCGCCAGAAACCTGGCAGCCGCTACCGTAGCTACACCAGGAACCACCGCGTTGTACGCGGGTAGAACCAGAAGACGCGCCGGTGTCGGCGGTGCTGCTGTTTACAGTGCCGTACCAGTCGTAACACCATTCATACACGTTTCCGCTCATGTCGTAAAGTCCGTAGCCGTTTGCCTGCTTTGTCTTTACTTCTCTTGAACCTGTATCATTTGTATTTGTTGTATACCATGCTACATCATCTACAGTATTGCTTCCTGCATAAGTGTAGTTTTCGCCTCCTCTTGCAAGCCATTCCCATTCTGCTGCTGTTGGTAAGCGGTAGCCGTCGGCTTCTTTGTCATAAGTCAGTGCATTCCATGTACTGTTGCTGGATGTAGGTATTGAACTATAATCAAGATTTTCCCAATCTGTTACCCCACTTACAGAGTAACATGGTGTTAGGTTTTCTTTTAAAGACAGTTTGTTACAATATGCAATAGCTGCATACCAGTTTACATAATTTACTGGATTGTTAAGGACTGCATCCCCTGTAAGCTTATTTCCATCCTTATCATAAGCGTTTGCTGTACTTAGATCAGTTCCCATCACTTCCTTGAACTCTCCTCTTGTTACTTCGTGGTCACATACATACATATCAGAAATTGTAATGCTTCTTCCGCTTACAAATACTCTTGAACTTGGTGTCCAGCTTTCGCTTCCTGTGATGGTGGTTCCTGTTACTTCCACAAAGCCCTCTGGGCAGTTGCTTACGGTTGTATTTACAGATACTTTGTATATGCGTTCTCCACCCTTGTTTCCAAGTTCATCATAAGTTACAAAGGTATAAATGTAGTATGCCTTTGTACTTTCTATGTCACTGAAGGTTTTGTTTAAAGTTCCTTTATTTACTGTTATAGCCTGGCTTGGTTCGCTGTTGTTTGTACCATCGTTAGTTGTAAAGGTTATATCTACATGGTGGTAGTCTGCGTCGCCTGGTTCTGTCCAGTTTATAATTATAGAAGATAACTCGCTGGAATAAACTGCATTTATTCCTTTTACTTTTGCAGGTGGCGTAAAGTCAAAGTTGTCTATGGTTATCTGTTCGGCTTCTTCACGGCCTGCTTCGTCTATGGCGGCTACGGTGTAGGTTCCGTTTGCACTTTCGTCTTGAGCCGTAATGTCAAATGTCCATACTGCATTGTTTTCTGTTTCAGTTGCAGTAGCTGCAGTTTCGTCTGCAAGAAGTGTTTTTGCAATAAGAGAACCGTCTTTTTTCCAAACTACTTTTTTTACTTTACTTGCGGTTGTTATATTTGCTTTTACAGTTACTTTTGTGTTGCTCTTGTTTCCTGTGTAGCCGTTTTCCTGTGGTACGGATGCTGTAAGGTCAATTTTTAAAGTTTCTCCTGCATCTGTTGCAACTGGTGTTCCCGTTACGGTTACGCCTTCGCTTTTGTTTCCGCTTGTGTCTACGGTTTTTACGGTAAAGGTGTATTTAGTGCCGTTTGTAAGGCCGTTTACATAAGTTCCCTCTGACTTTGGAGGCACCATCATGCTGGTGGTATCAAGAGCCGGAAGCACTACGCGGTTAATCGGCTTTGTTCCGCTGTAACTTACTTCGTAGCCGTAAACATCGCTGTCAGCAGCATCTTTCCATGTAAGAAGTATTCGTCTGTCTTTTGCTTGAGCGGTAAGTTCTGTAACATTGGCAGGAGCAGTTTCATCTACCTTTTTGTCTACAATAATCGTCTTTTCTTTGATAGAAACCGTTGCAACGCTTACAGGGCTGTTTTCTATCCCTTCCTTGATTGCAATTGCCTTTACCGTTGCGTCTTTTGTAAACTCTACAATCTCGCTGTACTTTGTACTTTTTTTAGTCGGTAACGTTCCATCTGTTGTGTAATAGATTACAGCACCTTCTGTCGTTGTTGCCATTGTTACTTTTACACCATCGGCTGTTGCTTCTGATATAAAGGTTACGGCTGAACAATAGATTTTGTCTTTCCACTCTGTTTCTGTGTCTGTTTTACAGCCAAAGGCTGCAAGTGCCATAACCGTTGCCAAAATTACGGCAATCCATCTGTTTTTTTTCATAAAAACCTCTCTTTTATAGGTTTGACTTTTTACACCGCTTTGCAATAAAAAGAAAAGCGGCAATTTACTATTAAGTTTGCACCGCAAACCTTCAGCATAAGGTAAGGCGAAATTTTCACCTGCTTTATGCATTTCTCAAAAGCTATTTATTTATTTTTGCTTTTAATAATTCACAACTATATTGAGCTGCTGTCATTAATAGGGTTATGGCATCCTTTTCAGACTCTTTTAGCATTACAAACAAGTCTTTTGAAATATCTTTCCATGTTTTTTGACTGATAAAATAATCCTTCAGTTTTTGATTCTCAAAATCAGCTATGGAAGCCAGTTGCTTCAATAAGTTTTCATCTTTTGTTTCTGTTAAAAAATCTAATATTGCAACTGCTTTTACTTTTATGATTTCTTTGTTGTAACTTGTATCTGTGTAATAGCCCTTATTTTTCATTGCCTGAATAAAATCTTCCCGTAAAACTGGATTTTCTTCTGCAAAAATAAACCAGTTATCTTCATAAGATATGTTTTGTGATTTTTGTTTATCGAGAATTATTGTCGCAACAGAATTTTCATCTGATTTTTTTCCGAATTTAATATTGGAATCGACCATATAGGAATTTAATCGAGTTGTATTTATACCAAGACTATAAGCCCTATCCCGATTACAACTTCCCTCTATAAGCCCATTCCTTTCCATAAATGAAAAAATAAAACATTCCAAATCTCTTTTAGGCATACTTCCAAAAGGATATTTGGAAAATTCATTAAAAAACTCGTCAAAAAATGCTTCTTTGACATCTTTACTTACATCTGCTTTTACATTCATTTTTTCCTCCAAAAGTTATTTAAAACAAAAAAGGCACAGATTTCTGCTATTAAAAGCAGAAACCTGTGCCTTTTTAAATTTTCTATTGTATATTTGTTGTATGTATATTCTTCGCCTAGAGAACTGAGAACTGAGAACTGAGAACTGAGAACTGAGAACTGAGAACTGAGAACTGAGAACTGACGCTACTCTTTTCCGATTTTTGTGTCAATAACATACTTAAGTAGTGTAACTCAAATTTTGTGTAAATGCAAATATGATTAAATAATATAAAACCGTAAAGGAAAAAAATCAAACTACCTCTGCACAATTTACTATACAAATCTAAATGAAAGTGCTATACTAATTTTGGAAGTGCTTGAACTGGCGCGTGCGCAGCATAGCTGCTTCGAGACTCACTAAAAACAGTCCACCGGACTGTTTTTGCCTCTACGAGGCCGTTCCCTACTCCCAAACTCTACCGGTAATTGCTGGAATTTAATTTTGGGAGGCTTTTATCACATAACTGCGAGTTTTGCTGTTTTTTGCAAAGCAAAAATGGAAACCTTGCGACCAAAGCAAAACTCGGTAAGCAAGCAATAGCTTGCGACCAGTACTCTCCTACCTACACGATAGAAAAGAGTAAAAAGTAAAGCCGCCCATACGTTCGCAATACATTGGACGGCTTTATAGCGCTAATGTGGAGACGACCGACAGAATCGGGCATTACGGTTGGTCAAGGCACGTTCGCCTTCGGCTACCTTAAAGCCTTGACTCAACCGTTTGCCGTGTGTATGAATTAATCATACACACCGTCATCCTCTTTCTTTTAATATACCACCGACTTGCTTTTTCGTCAAATCTGTAAAAATCAATATTGCACAAAACAAAAAGCCGGTCTTGAGCACTTACAAGAGCGACGAGTAATGGAGAAATCTCTGCTAAAATAGATTTCCTGACTCACTTCGTCCTCTTGAAATGACAAATTTCCTGTTTAAAACGGAAACTCTACATTCAGGTTAGTTAAAAAGCGGCGTACTTAAATACCTGTCGCCAGTATCCGGCAGAAGCGCAACAATTGTTTTTCCTTCATTTTCAGGACGCTTTGCAACTTCTATTGCAGCCCAAAGTGCTGCGCCGCTTGATATTCCCACAAGAACACCTTCCTTATGACCGATAATCCGTCCGGTTTCAAACGCATCGTCATTCTGCACGGCTATAATCTCGTCATAGATTTTTGTATCAAGAACGTCAGGAACAAAGCCCGCACCGATTCCCTGAATTTTATGACTTCCAGGAACTCCAGTTGAAAGCACGGCAGAAGAAGCCGGTTCAACAGCAACAACCTTTACGTCAGGTTTCTTTGACTTTAAATATTTTCCGACACCGGTAATAGTTCCGCCTGTTCCTACGCCGGCAATAAAGAAATCAACTTTTCCGTCTGTATCTTCGTAAATTTCAGGACCTGTAGTTTCCTCATGTGCCTTAGGATTTGCAGGATTTACAAACTGTCCCGGAATAAAACTGTCCGGCGTTACTTTTGCAAGCTCTTCCGCTTTGGCGATTGCGCCTTTCATTCCCTTTGCGCCTTCCGTAAGAACAAGCTCTGCACCATACGCCTTCATCAGCTGGCGGCGCTCAACGCTCATCGTTTCCGGCATGACGATTATGATTTTGTAACCGCGCGAAGCCGCTACGGAAGCAAGGCCGATTCCAGTGTTGCCGCTTGTAGGTTCGATAATCGTCGAACCCGGCTTTAATTTTCCTGATTTTTCCGCATCGTCAATCATTGCGCGGGCAATCCTGTCCTTTACAGACCCTGCCGGATTAAAATACTCAAGTTTTGCAAGAAGTTTTGCTTTAAGGGCAAATTCCTTTTCAATGTGCGTAAGCTCAAGAAGCGGTGTGTGACCTATAAGCTGGTCTGCAGAAGTGTAAATCTTAGACATAATGCCTCCATTTATTTTTTGCATAAAATTCAAAACCTATTTCATTAGTAGGTATTATATATATACTGTCAATTACCTATTTAGTCAATAGGTATTACACCTCAAAACAAACTTATTTCGCTTCTGCCATCACTTATTCAATTTTATGTAATACTCGCTGAAAAGCCCCTGCTCTTCAAGTACGGTTTCTATCCGGTGACAATTAATCTCATCAGAATCCAGCCCTATAAATTCCGCAAGAATGCTCTGAATGTACGATTCTTTAGGGAAGTGCTGATTAACACCTGAGGCGATTACTTAGCACTTCCCGTCAAATTGCCGTAAGTCATTGACTTACGGACAATTAGCTACATTCAAGGTTAACACTGAAAAATCCTCAATAGGATTCATTCAGTGTTTTCTTAGTTTTTTAAGACCATCTACAGAAATTCGCGTTAAAATAAAACAATGCGCGGAACAAACAGCAGCAAAAACAGCATAAGATATTTTGATGGAGTAAGTCCATCCACCTGCTGCAAACCGATGGCAGTCTGCCAAAGCTTACCTTTCTCCTGTTTGGAAGGTTCTGATTGGAAGATGTATGTATCGAAGTCTATTTCAAATGGGTTCTGTTCTTTTGGCATTCTATTTCCTTATTCTTCATACTTCTTGAAATTTTCAGCCTGCTCAAAAACTTCTTTAAATACTTCATCACGAGGAACTGGTGGATAGCCGTTATCATCAAGTAAGATTCTTAAATCGGCTTTCATTTCGGCTTTTACATCAATTCTCTGGTTCCAGTCTGTGTATTTTACATTCTTAGCTACGAGAAGTTTAATTTTCTTCGCAAGGTCAATCATCTTTTCTTCTGGATACTGATCTTCAAATTCAAATTTCTTTGCACAGGCAACAAGAATATCATAGAACGCCTTTTCTTCAAAATCAATTCCCATCTCTTCAAAAGATTTTCTGTCAGCCAACATATCTTCAAAGAGTTTATTTAATTGTTTTGCAACATCATCAAGAACCTGGCTTGCAAAATCACCATCTGCAAAACGATTGTTATAAGCGATGATAAGGCTGTTCAATCTATCAGAAAATTCTGTAGCTTTTACCTTATTTGTTTTCTTATATTCTTCAATAGCTTGCTTCAATAACTGTTCCAGAACTTTAATCTTTGTATTTGGCAGCTGAATCTTATTGATTTTTTCAAGATATTCAGGATTAAACAAATCAAAATTAATCTGCTTGCCAACCTGGAACAACTCTTCCACACCGTCAGACTTAATTGCTTCCTGCAAAATTTCCATTACATGATTATTCATCGTTGTAATATCTGGAGCATGACCTTTTGTAAGTTTGAAAAGAATAGCACGAACTGCAATATAGAAATTAATCTGGTCTTTTTCTTCTTTTGAAAGAGAATCGCTGGAAGAACAAAGATTGAATGCTTTTTTCATTCTTTTTGCAGCGGACATAAATCTTTTTTCAAGGTCATCGGTTAACTGAACATATTCAACAGCTTTATTTAATGTTTCAAGCTGCTGCAATGGAGTTCCATTGTAATAAAGTGAAGCATCAAATTTATTGAACATTGCTTTTAGAACGCTCAGCTGGTCTTTTACAATTACTACAGCCTTTTCTGAGTCTTCAAATTCTTCCTGTTCGCCAGAAGTATATTTTTTAAGAGCTTCATTCATTGCTCGCTTGATTCCAATGTAATCAACAATCAAGCCTTTCTCTTTTCCTTTATAAACACGATTTACTCGGGAAATAGTCTGAATAAGCGTGTGCTTCTGCAAAGGTTTGTAGATATAAATTGTATCAAGACACGGAACATCAAAACCTGTAAGCCACATATCGCAAACAATAGCAATTTTGAAATTTGACTTTTCATTCTTAAATTGTCTGTCGTATTCTTTACGGTCATCATGTTTTCCAAGCATTTCGTAAAGTTCTTTTACATCTTTTGCCTTGTTTTCAGTCATTACCATTTTGATTTTCTCAATAGGCTTTAACTTCTTAACTTCCTTTTCAATTTCATCAGGCTTTTTGCCTTCATTTTTTAATTTTTCTTTGAGTAAATCAATTTCTTCTTTTGTTGGATGCTGAACTTTCCATTCTGGACGAAGTGCAGTTATAGCTTTCCATAAATCAAATGCAACTTCCCGGCTGGAACATACAAACATTGCTTTTCCAAGAACAGATGCACCTTCTTTTACTCTCTGTTCATAATGAGCAACAAAATCTTTTGCAATCTCATTAATTACATCTGGATCACGGAGAATAGCTTCAAGATTTGTAACCGCCTTTTTACTCTGCTCTATTTGATTTTCGTTTGCTCCCTGAGCTTCGCATTTTGCATAATACGCTTCAATCTCCTGGATTTTCTTGTGGTCCAGGAAAACTTTTGCGGCACGACCTTCATAAACAAGGTTAACCGTAATTCCATCTGCAACTGATTCTTTCATGGTGTAAGTATCAACAACATCACCAAAAACCTGCTCCATTTCATCTATTGGAGTTCCTGTAAAACCAACATAAGTGGCGTTAGGAAATGATTCATGCAAAAAGTGTGCAAAACCAAATTTATGTTCAACAATTCCCTTTTTTTCATTAATCACAAGTTTTTCATCAAGATTATTCTGAGAACGATGGGCTTCATCTGAAATACAAATGATGTTAGAACGGTCTGAAAGAAGTTTTATATCCTCGCTGAATTTCTGAATTGTCGTAAGATAAACACCGCCGCTGGCTCGGTTTTTAAGTTCCTGCTTTAAGCCAGTTTTGTTTTCTGATTCATCATCACGAGCTTCAATGCACTTAATGTTTTCATCGCCAATGTAGTTTTTTGATTCCAAGAATATCTTTGAAAGCTGATCATCAAGGTCTGTTCTGTCAGTGATTACAACGATTGTAGGACTGTTGAATTCCTTGCTCTTCATAATCATTCTGGAAAGAAAAACCATTGTGTAACTTTTTCCGCAACCAGTAGCACCAAAATAAATACCGCCTTTTCCGTTGCCGTCTGGTTTCATTGCAGATTTGATGCTGTCAAAAAGTTTTGTTGCTGCAAAATACTGAGGATAACGGCAGACAATTTTTACTTCTTTATCAGTAGAATCTGGAAAGTAAATAAAATCCTTAATAACAGCAACCAAACGATCCATTCTGAAAAGACCATTTACCATTGTGATTAGTGAACTGATTCCATCAACTTCCTTGTCTGTGCTTTCAACTTTTCTCCAGGCATAAAAAAATTCATAAGGAGAAAAAAGTGAACCCATTTTTGTATTTGCACCGTCAGAAATAACGACAAAAGCATTGTATTTAAACAGTTCAGGAATATCACGGCGATAGCGAATCGTAAGCTGCTTGTATGCATCTTCAATAGTTGTGTTTTCTTTTATTGCAGATTTGAACTCCAGAACAACAACAGGAATTCCGTTTATGTAAACTATTCCATCTGGAATACGAAGCTGTTCCCTGCCCTGCACTTCAAGCTGATTTACAATGTTGAACATATTGTTTTCAGGCTCATCAAAATCAATTAACTGAATAAAAAGATCTTTCTGAGTTGGGTCATCACGGCGAAGAGTAAAACCGTTGCAAAGCAAATCCAGCACTTTTTTATTTTCATCATAAAGGTCAGAAGAAATATTTTTAATACGATTTATGGCAGAAGTAATTTCGTTTTCGGTGATATTTTGAGAACCATAACGGAACAAGAGATAATTACGAAGAACATCAATCAAAAGCACTTCAGTTTTTTCGTGATGAATCTCACTGCCAGTAATATGAGCATAACCTTGATTTTCAAAAAGCTCCATGATGGAAAGTTCTAGGTGGTTTTCGTCAAATTTCATATTTACTCCCATAAAAAGTCAGGAAGATTGTTTCAACAATCGATTGACTTTTCCGTAATAAATTCAAGATAATTTTCTTTGGAAATCACAGAAAAAGGAATTTCTGGATAATTATTAGAGAATGTTAGCGGACATTTTGCATTCGCCTTCTTTGGATTGTATTTAAATTCAAAGGCTGAAAACTTTCCATCAATCTCTTCTATAAAATCAACTTCCTGCTTTTGAGTTGTACGCCAAAAATAATATTTTGCCTTTCTGTTATGAAAAGCATTATTTTTTACTCGTTCGCTGATTAAAAAATTTTCCCAAATCATGCCAATGTCGGAACGCAAATCACAAGGAGAAAAATTTGAGATAACCGCATTTCTGACACCGTTATCATAAAAATAAATCTTTATACTTTTTTTAAGTTCATTTCGAACATTGCGGCTGTAAGAATGAAGATGAAAAATTACATAAGCCTTCTCAAGTAAATCCACATATTTTTGAACAGTGAGAGAGTCAATCCCTAAAAGATTTCCAAGTTCATTAAACGAAACTTCACTTCCAACCTGCAATGCAAGAGCCTGAACCAGTTTTTCAATCACAGCAGGCTTTCGTATATCCTGAAACTCAAAAACATCTTTATAAAGATAACTTGAAACAATATTTGAAAGAATTTCTTTTTCTTCACCTGGATTATTCACTACATCAGGATAAAAACCATAAACAAGTCTGTTTTCCAACTGTTTCATTTCATCCAGCATCGAAAAATTGTGAACAAGCTCATTTGTAGAAAAAGGAAAAAGATTGTATTCAAATTTACGCCCAGTCAAAGGCTCGTTAATCGTGTTAGACAAATCAAGTGCAGATGAACCAGTTACAGCAATCTGAACATCAGGAAAATTATCGTGAAGGATTTTCAATTTAAGACCAATATTTTGAACACGCTGAGCTTCATCAATGACAATAAATTTTGAATTTCCTACAAAAGATTTCAAACGAGCAGACGATTCATCAGCAAGAAGTTTTCTTACATCTATTTCGTCACAATTCCAGTACTGCACTGATTTTTCATCCGAATATTCAGAAAGAAGTTTTTGCAAAAGCGTAGTTTTTCCAACCTGACGAGAGCCCATCAAAATAATGACCTTACCTTTGCCAAGTTTTTGAGAAAGAATAATCTGTAAATCTCTCTTAATTTCGTTCATACCTTAATAATAAGAAATTTTTTCTGCCAAATCAATAAAAATTATAATATTTTTCGATTATATTCAGAAATTATTATAATATTTTTCGATTATAGGCTAGGAAGGGGAAGTCTCCCCTTGCGCTCCAGCCACGAGTCGCTACGCAAATGTCAAAGTAAACTTTGCCACTTGCTCCGCTTTGTCGTGTCTTCCGCTATCCCCTCTGCGGGGGACACCCCCGCAACGCCCCCGATATTGTCACACGGATTCGGAATTGCTAACGCAATTCCAAGAATAAATTATTTACAGATTTTCCGTTAGGAAAATCGAATACGCCACTTCGTGTCGTTTGCATGAGCGGAAATTATTTAACACGCCACTTTCGCGGCTTGTGCATCCGTGTGACATTTACCTTTTTGAAATCTGCGAAACAACAAATTGCCGTAGTTCTACTAATTCTTTTATTTCATTTTCAATTGTTCGCTGATAATTGAAAATCGGTTTACATTTTTCATTAAAATCTAATGCAATATTTGCTGGTGGAATTTTACATTTTAAGTTTTTGATAACAGATCCAGAGATTTCATCAAATGTGGTTCCACTTGCATTTTGTTTTAACATATCAACTTCTGACTTTAAGAAGTAATAAACATATGCAGTTCCAATATCTTTTTTTGGAACAAGGGATTTAAATCCCTGATTTGTACAAATGTCATTTTCTGCTATTGCTAGACAGCCAACAGGAGCTCGTGATGTTAATAACACGGTGCCTTTAGGCATTAATTTTGTACTACAACTTTTATAACCTTCTTCTGTTATGTCAGTTTCTCCTTTAGAAATATATTTATATCCCGTCGAAGTTAAATCTTTGGGAGAAAGCCATGGTATTCCTTTATCACAAAAATACTCTTTGACTTCAGTTGAAGGAGTAGCTCCTCCTATGATTTCTCCTAAATCTGAAATGATTCCATCATTCCAATCTTCACGATTAGAATAAATCTCTTCAAACAAACACTGTGCCGTCTTCTCCAAATTCTCATTAATCTTCTGCTTAATCCGTATGCGATTTGTGATGGCGTTGTAAGTGTCCACAATTTTCTGCTGTTCTTTTATGTCTGGAACTGGGAGTTTGATTTCACAAATATCATCCCATGTAATTCCACCACGAACACTTCCATCAGTTCTAAACCAGCAGTTTCTATCAAAATCATTTCGCTTAAAAATCAGCATCAAGAAATCAGGTATAACTTTATTTTCATCTTTTACCCTGAACATAAAATATGCAGGAGAAACAATTGCTGGTATATCTTTCTTGTACAAAGAAACAGGTAAACGTTCATCACGACCAACATGCATTGGATTACAAGCAAAAGTATTCATTCTAAGAAGTTTATAATTGCTTAAATCTGTTCCAATTGTATTTGCAACTGAAGGCATAAATTCTTTATCAATGCTGATTCCAAGAACTTCAGAAGTTTCTAGAGATTTATTTCGTTCATCAATGAGTTCTACAATGTCCCCAAGTTTTTTATAATTCGTACTCATTTCTTTATCCTTTTTAACAAGCGGATTTGCTCAGACCTAACGGTCTTCGCTTCTTAAAAGTGAGTGTCGTTAGACACGAACAAATCCGTTTGTTTTTTTTTATAATTCGTACTCATCTACTTTTCTTCCTTATTGACATCAGAAGTTTTCTGTGTTAGATTCAAATTATCGATGTGAGGTGTCTTAGTTGCCCTGTTCGCTGCATTTGCAGCCGCATCACTCAAGCCTTCGAATCTTTCGGAGGCTTTATTTATTTCATCAAGTTCAATTGAATATATTCTGTGTCCGTTAGCAAGGCTTTCTTTTACGGTAATTAAAACATCTGCTTTTTTACCGTTTTTCAATATAGCCGCCGAAACAAAGCGTTTTATAGATACAACATTCGGGTCTGCGGGATTTTTTAGGTTTCCGTGTGCAGTTACAAGAATCGCACTTTCATATAAAGGCTTTATTTTGGCGGCAAGTTCAAAATGCTCATCAAGTGTAAATCCATTATTCTTTGATTTTTCCAATGCCTTTGCACTAGTCATTTTATCCAATGATTTTTTAGAAAGGTTTGCTTCTATTCCTGTAGAGATGTTTTTTATTCTTCCTAAAAATGGCTTTAAAAGTTTTAAGAGTTCCGCACGTTTAAAATTTGCATAGCCATGTTTTGTTTCGCTCATCTACTTTTCTTCCTCATCTTCCAAAAAAACAGAGACCTTTGTATTCCTTGTATTCTTTTGCAGTTTTTCCTGCCCAAGTTTTGTAAATAATGTCAGTAAGAGTGGCAAACTGAACGCCTTCTTTTAAACCGTGCTTATTCCATTCATAAGTAAGCTCTTTTCGCATTTCAATTGTCTGAAGTCGCTGGTTTATCCAGTTTTCTGTATAACCTTTGGCTCTGTAAAAATCTGCACCACGAATAATAGCTTTTTCAGGATCTGCAATTTCATCAAGGCGTTCTGCACCTACCTGAGCAAGCCACATTTTAAAGGGTTCTGCTTTTGGTGAAGGAATTGACTGCACAAGTCTAAGAACATTTTTTGTGGAAAGAACATCAGTTTCGCGCATTTTGCCATCAGCAGCTGCCATTTTCAACTGTCCGATTTTTTCGGACAGTTCACTTCCTTCAATTGTAAGCTTCTTTTTTAGATCGTTCCAATATTTTCTTGGGCGTTCAGTTCCTGTAAGAATTTCAATTATATCTACAACCGAAAAATACCAGTCTTCTTCCTCTTCATTCCAAACTGTACGAATATTTTTATTTTCAAAAACTTTTATTTTGTTTTCCATACTCTCCCCCTACAACTTAATCTCGTACCCCAAATCCTTGCCGACTGAATGAAACTTTCAAACTTAGCATAAGCATCGAAAATCTGTCCCTGAAAGAAAATGCCTTGTTTTTCTTCGATTTTGTATTTGTCCATCAAAGTAAAAAGTTCATCAATCCGCTTGTCATTTTCTTTATGATGCAAATCGGATTCAATCAGATGTTTTTTTATGGAATCAATTTCCGCAAACAGATGAGAATTTGTCAAAACAAAATCTTTCATCTGTTTGAACAATCTTATCAAAGTTTTACTTTGCTTAACCGCAAGTTCACCTTTGAGAACTGTCATAAGCATATAAATTCCCTGCTCTGTGAACGCATAGGGATTGTATTTTATATTATGACCTCTACCCTGTGGCTCATCGTTCAAGGTCGAAATTTTCGACCTTGAAACAATCTTAACTTCATCATCAGTCAATTGAAATCTAAAATCTTCGTCAAATCGTTCAATATTATTTTTTACCTGTTCATTAAATCGTTTTGTCTCATACCCATAAATTTCCGCCAAATCACTATCAAGCATTACCTGAACACCGCGAATTGTATAGATTTTATTTTTCAAATCATTTTCATTGAGAATTATAATTTCATTTTCCATACTCTCCCCCTACAGCTTAATCTCGTACCCCAAATCCTTGAACACGTTCAACAGTTCTTTTTTGCTTTCTTCTTCCTGTTTGAGTAAATCTGTAAGTTCTGTCTGAAGAGTTTTCATTGTTGTATCAAAATCTGCTGTTTCATCATGGTTTACAAATTCAATGTAACGGCTAGGAACGAGAGTATATCCTTTTTCTACAATTTCACTCTTTTTGGCACTGTAACAAAATTCTGGAACATTCTGATAATCATTGTTGTCATTCTGCCAGTTGTGGAAAGTTCCAGTTACCTTGTTTCTTTCTTCCTGAGTAAGCTCCACATATTTTTTTTCATAGGGACTTCCCATCTGGCGAAGATCCATAAACAAAACTTCATCTTCTCTGGCACGGAATTTTCTCATTTTGCCGTTCTGCTGAACCATTCTTGCTTTTTTGTTCTTGTTCAAAATCCACAAAGTAACCGAAATATCTGTTGTATAAAAAAGATTTCTTGGAAGAATTACGATTGCTTCTATAAGATTGTTTTCAATCAGCTGCTTACGGATTTCAAGTTCCTGACCTTCACCACTCAGTGCACCGTTTGCAAGAAGGAATCCTGCAACACCGTTTTGAGAAAGTTTTGAAACCATGTGCAGAATCCAGCCGTAATTTGCATTGCTTGTTGGAGGAACTACATAACCATCCCATCTTGAATCCTGTGTAAGTTCATTTTCTTCACGCCAGTCTTTCTGATTAAACGGAGGATTTGCCATAATAAAATCTGCACGAAGATCTTTGTGCAAATCATTTGTAAAAGTGTTGGCAGCCTTTTCCCCAAGGTCACAAGGAATACCACGGATAGCAAGATTCATTTTTGCCATTTTGTAAGTTGTACTTGTTCCTTCCTGACCATAAACAGAAATATCTTTTGTACTGCCTGCATGATTTTCTACAAACTTCAACGACTGAACGAACATACCACCAGAACCACAACACGGGTCATAGATTTTTCCCTTATATGGCTCAATCATTTCGGCAATAAGATTTACTACTGTTTTTGGAGTATAGAATTCACCTTTACCCTTTCCTTCCTGAAGAGCAAACTTTGTAAGGAAGTATTCATAGACACGCCCCATAATGTCGTTTTCTTTGTCTGCAGTGGTCTGAATATTGTTAATTTCATCAAGAAGCGCTGCAAGTTTTGAAACATCAATTCCAAGACGAGAATAATAGTTATCTGGCAAAGCACCTTTTAATGTTGGATTCTGCTTTTCGATTGTGTTCAACGCTGTGTCAATCTTGAGGGCAATATCAGTCTGCTTGGCATTTTCCATAATGTATGACCAGCGGGATTCTTCCGGCACAAAGAAAACATTCTTCATTTCATAGAATTCCTGCATATCAATATATTTTTCTTTGCCTTCAGCTTTGAGTTCTTCCTTGCGGTCATTGAATTTATCATTAACGAATTTCAAGAAAATCAGACTGAGAACTACATGCTTGTATTCTGCAGGTTCTACAGTTCCTCGCAATTTATCACAAGAACTCCAAAGAGCATCTTCAAAACTCACCTGTTTTTTTGCTTTTGCCATTTTATAAATTCTCCTAAGGATATTTTACTATGCAAAGGTGCCAAAGAATGACACTTTAATTATTTTTCTTCAGAATTTTCGTTATTTACAACGCAAATATCGCCAACATCACAATGAAGCGCTTTACATATTTTCTGGAGACTTTCCATTGAAATATAATCACCTTTGCTGAGTTTAGCTAAAATGTTAGAAGAAATACCTGCCAATGGCATAAGTTCGGTTTTATTCTTAATTCCCATAGCAGCAAGCTTTTTCCAAAGTTTTGAATAGTCTATAAACATAATCCACCTTATTCTCATTATATCATGAAAACGTGAGAAAGGGAAACTTTTGTTAAAAAAAATGCCCAGAATTCGTAAGAATTCCAGGCAATCACCGAAATTTATAAAATCTTGCTACTATGCAGGATAAGACTCCTTTGTCTTTGTAATCAGCAGTTCGACGTTACTTCAGGCTGAATTTTTTTTTAAATTCAGCCTGATTTTTTTTTTAAATTCAGCCTAAATTTTTTTTTAAATTCAGCCTGAATTTACTTTTAAATTCAGCCTGAATTTTTTTTTAAATTCAGCCTGAATTT
>NZ_FUWG01000004.1:173996-205038 GCF_900167145.1 Treponema porcinum
AATTCAGCCTGAATTTACTTTTAAATTCAGCCTGAATTTACTTTTGAATTCAGCCTGAATTTACTTTTAAATTCAGCCTGAAATGCCTGAACTTATTATGTCACAGGCAAGGTCGTCAACGATACACGTTCCCTGACCTAGCATTGATAATGGTGTCTTATTAACGTTAATTTTGATGCCGAATCAAAAAATCCTATTTCTTACAACGCGAAATCCCGTATCTTTTATTCTGGCTGATACAGGAACAGAACCGGTTGCATACACTGCGCAGGAATCTTCCTGTGAGTCAAAAGAACCGCCTCGAATAACAGCTTTTCCTTGTTTTAGCCAACACAGTTCCTGAACGTTTCCGCTCATATCATAAAGTCCAAGTGCATTAGGAGTTTTTTGTTTTACAGGCTCAGAAGCACCGCTAGTATTTTCATTGAACCATGCAACTTCAAAAACATCATAGCTTCCTGAAAATTTTTCAAGAAGCAGTTTTTCACCACCTCTTGCAGCGTATTCCCATTCTTCTTCTGTTGGAAGGCGGTATCCGTCAGCAGAAAAATCACACTCTACGGAATTCCATTCAACATCATCAACATTTGTCTTAGGAACACTTCCCCAGTCATCTGGATTTGAAGAATTTTTGATTTTATAGCACGGAGAAAGGCCTTCTTTTATACTGCGGCGATTACAGTAAACGAGTGCATCATAAAAACTTACAAAATAGACGGGAAAATCCTCTTCTTTACCAAACTGATCCTTCGGCTGTGCTCCATTATATGCACAGAACTCCTCATATTCTTTCTGTGTAACTTCGTGAGAACACATTGAAAAATTTTCAATTCTGACTTCCTGACCGGTAAAAACAGCACTGCGTCGAAGACTTTGAGTTACAACTTTTCCGTGCACGCTCTTAAAATCTGACGCAGAACTGATATTTTCACTTGAAACAGAACAAGCTGAAAAACAGAACACGAATAACAGAACTGCTGCAATAAAAAACGGATGAAAAGAAGAAAAACTTACTTTCTGCAAGAACGACCCCCTATATAATAAACCGTGCAAAATTCATATTTATAATTTACTCTCCGTCAACTTCGTCAATGAGCGCCTCGTACAGCGTAAGCAAATCTTTATTCGAACGGCGAAGAGATGAAGCAAGGCGGCGCGCAATCCGGTATGTCGACCGGTAGCCTAGAACAGGCTCTTCTTCGCACAAAGCCTTGAATGTTCCGCCGTCAAGACAAAGCGTCCGGCAGTTTTCAAGCGCAACAACAGAAGCGGAACGGCGGTCGCTGTCTACAAGCGCAACCTCCCCGAAAAAAACATTCTGTTCTGCACTTAAATTTACTACGGCAAACTGTTCGTTCCCGGGCGTATTCCGCTTTACCTGAACGCTTCCAGTATGAAGAATGTACAGTGTATCGCCCAAATCGCCCTCGTTTATGATGACTTCGCCCTTTGAAAAATCACGCACCTCAAGCGCAAGGCAGATTTTTTTCAAAATCCGTTCGTTGTCTTCAGTATGTTCCGTAAAATCAGAAAAAATCTCAAGTTTCGGAAGTTTTGCTATAATATCCGCGCTGAATTCCATATACTACTCCGTTTTGTCTGCGTTGTTCCCGTGAATAAAAATCGCCTTTGAATTTCCGGGAACAATATAGTCGTCCTCTGGCGTAAAATGCGGAAGATTGCTCTGAAGCGTCTTTACCTTTTTTAAGTTGGCAACGATTTTTTCCATATCAGGATTTTTCTGCGCTTCCGCAAGCGCCTCTTTTCTGCGCTGATAAAAATTTCCGGTATTTTCAAGAAGCCCAATCAGAACATCGCGCGTCCTAAGCGAAATGCGGTAATCGCGGTACGGTTTTCCAACAAATTCCTGCGGAATAGATTCAATTACAATTCCTGCATCAGCATCCCCTGCAATAAGCTCGCGAAGAATATGGCTCATCCCCTTTCCGCTTGAAGCCTGAACAAGAAGATTCTGCTCATAATCGGAAGAAAGAATTATTTCATCACAGCGTGCAAGTGAAAGATGCTTTTCAAACTTGGAGTCGGCGATTTCTGCAACACAGTAAATGCGAGGATTTAAGTTTTTCATCGTAATAACGGCAAGAACCGCCCGAGAATCGTTTTCCAGCGCAGAATAATTCTCCGATAAATCCGCAAGAATAAGGGCGCGCTCGGCAGTCTTTATCTGCGCCTTCAAAAGCGTATCTTCGTCCGTAAAATCTCCGTGAAGATAATTTATGCCTTTAAAACGACTGTCAGATTTTATTCTGTCAATTTCACCCTGCCCGGCACTGTTCAGAATGACAATCTTTTCATTCGGAACTTCTGGGTTCGCATTAAGAATTCCTGCAAGAATACGCTCAAAATTAGGCTTCCATCCGCAGATTAAAAAATGATTTTTCATCTTCGCCATATTCAAAAGTCCCTTATCCCTTTTCTGCTGCCTGTCAAACAGGAACGACGCAAATTTTCCGGAAAGCGCGCCGAAAAGCGCAACACCTGCAATCAGAAGCACCATCGCCGCAATCCGTCCAGGCACAGAATCAGGCGTAATGTCGCCGTAACCAACAGTTGTAATCGTAACAAGCGTGTACCAGAATGCGTCAAACAGCGTATTGATTTTTGAATTCGTTTCCTGCTCGGAAATAAAAATGACAAGCATAATGATTACGAGCACAAGAAACGTAATTAATCCTAAAAGAGATGCCGTTGAAGTAAACAACTCGCGGAAGCGCGAACGAATTCTTTTTGAACTGCCCTTTTTCCGCCCGTCTGATTTTCGCATACGTATATAGTAACATATTGAATAGAAAAGTTTAAGATAAATTCCCGTCTGACTACCATTACTTTTTCATTCTGGCAAGAAGAAGCCGGGCGTCCGCATTGCGGCTGTCCAAAGTAACTGCATATTCCGCACTGCGCCGGGCATTATTTATGTCACCGGAAGCATAATATATCAGGGAAACACGGTACAAAATTTCTGATTTACGACGGACGTCAGTACAGCGCCCGGCAGTTTTTGCGTACAAATCAAGGGCTTCTTTTTCGCGCCCCAAAGAATTATAAATCATGGCAAGATTCATGCAGGAACCGTCAGAAACAAACGGAGAAAGGAAAAGTCCTCCTGCTAAATCCGGCTCAAAACAGGCAGACTCATACAACCGGACAGAATCATCGGCACGAAGTGCAGTGGCTGCAAAATAACCTGCATATTCCCGTTCCTTTACGGTAAGAAGCGCGTGTTTTTCGTACAATTCGCTCCATAAGCCAGCCCCGGAAGAAATATCGTATTTCCTGCGCACCGCATTGAAAAAAAGCCGTTCCGCTTCTTCCGGCTGTTTTGTACGAAGCAGAAAATTCACCGCATATTCAAGCAGTATATCAGGGTATACGCCGGGTGAAACGGCTTTGTCTTCAAGAATTCGCCACAAATCAGCAGTCTTGTCTTTTTCGGAAAGCCCGAAAGCCGTTTTATATTTTAAGTCAAGCGCAACAACAGAAAGCAGCGGATTTTTCGTCCTCTCTAGACTGCTGTTTATGCGGAACACTGCATCACTTACAGGAATTTTCATTCTTCTGTCAAAACGTTCCATTTCCAGCGTCGTCGTTCCTGCACTGCGGATTTCAAGCTGGATGCTGTTTTCCGCACGTTCGCGGTTAGACTCAAAGGCAAAATTCGCATAAAGCACAAGCGCCGGAACAAAATCAGCCCATTCGTTCACCGCAAAAAATATATACTGCGCACAGTCATCCTCGTTACGGTTATCCCACGCCCATCGCGCACAGTTCGTAAAAAGAACGGCAAACTGATTTTCATCAGCACCGTCAGGAATAATCCAACCGTTCCGCCCTTTTTCAAGCGAAGCAACCCATTCCCGGCGTATTTTTTCCGCAGATTCTTCGTCTTTTAATGAAGTAAAGGCATCTGCCTCAATCGAAAGCACGTCATTTATGTCCGCCGCAGCCCCAGAAGAAAAAGGCGACTGCAAAAGAGTTTCTGCCGCCTGCGCATAATGCACCGCATCGCCAAAACGTCCGGCGTCATACATAACAAGAGCCCAGAAATACGCATCACGGCTTTCAGAAACTTCCTGCGGACGGACAGAACTGGCGCTTTCATACGCACCACCGGCAAGATGAATAAGCGCACAGTTTCTAAGCCAGCCGTTATCTTCCGACCCCATATACGCGTCGTAATACACAGGAATATAATCCGGCACAAAAGCAATTTCAAACAGACTGCTGTTTCCTGATTTTTCAAGCGTATCTTGAAGCACAGCCTCCGAATAGACTGAACCGTATTTTGTTCCTTGAAGGCACTTTCCAGCTTCAAGTGCCTGATCCAGTTTCCCTGCACGAAGAAGAAAATGCGCATATACCGCATTCAGCTCTTCATTTTTGGGATTGCTTTTTAATGCGCGGACAAGAACTTTCTCCGCCCGGGCATTTTCTCCAAGCTGCGCATACCGCCGGAAAACTCCCAGCTGCGGCCAGGAACCGTAAGCCTTTTTTTCAATTTTTCCAAGTTCCTTAAGAGCCTCTTTATATTGCTGCTGTGAAATAAGCGCGTCAATTTCATCAAGGGCGCTCATAAAAGATTTTTGAGATTTATTTAAAGAGCAGGAAAACAGAAAAGGCAGAAAAACTGCCGCAAATAGGAAAATCCGCATTATTTTTCTGCCTTTACCGTTCATACCTGTTTCCAACCATTACCGGAGCATATACTACCGGGCAATATCTTTACTGATTTTATCAAGAATAGCGTTCGTAAATTTATAAGAATCGTCAGAACCGTAATCTTTTACTATCTCAACAGCTTCATCAATAACGATGGAAGGATGAGTATCTTTCTGATACAAAAGTTCATATACGCCTATGCGCACAACCGCAAGAGCAACTTTATTTATGCGCTCAATGCTCCATTTTGGCGAAAGATGACTTTTTATAAGACCGTCAATCTCATCTTTATTTTCAAGCGTTCCCCTTACAAGAAAGCGCGCGAACGCAAAGACTTCGTTTTTCTTATCTGCGGAGAGACCTTCAAACAGTTCAAGCTGCTTGTCAAACAGACAGTACTTGATTTCGTTCACAGGTTCTATAACTTCCGAACCTTCACCTTCTTCCGTCTGCACGTCATCTGCCTTTGAAGGAGCAGGACTTTCCGGCTCGTCCTCAAAAACATCACGTTCTATCCAGGAAAAAGAAAGCAAATCTTCTATATCAACTCCGCCCACATCCCAGGAATACAACGCCTGAAATGCAAGTATTCGACCAATACGTCTAGACATAATTACTCCGTCAATCGGCAGATTATACCGTACAGAACAAAACCGCGGCTCATAAACCGCGGTTTTTCCGTTACCAGTTAAGGAGCTTATCCAAATCTGCACCTTTTTTCTTGCGTTCTACATTTTCCTCTGTATCAAGAGAAGCTGCAATTTCACCGGCAGCATTCGTCAGATATTCCATCTGCTTCTGCTGACCTAAAGACTGCTTGATGTAGTCATAAACAGTTACCGTAGTTTCCGGCTGAACTACATCGCTTAAAGAAAGCATTTTTGCTTCGTATTTTTTTACAATCGTAAAGAACTGGAAATTTGTTTCCTGCTCCACAACGTCAGAAATATAGCCTTTTTCGTTCTTGAACAGTTCAAGAAGGTCGCCGTAAGAAATGCCGAGCTGCTGCGCACTCATCTGACTTTTATTTACAAGTACGTCGCCAGCCTGAAAGCCGGAATTTTCTTTCTTAGAATCAACAGTAATCTGATTTACCGTAATTTTCTTGTTTTTAAGATTATCATACAGAGAATTTGCCTTTATGCGTGCGGCCTCTGCATCAGTTCCCTTAGGAACAATTACAAGAAACATCTTGAACATATCAGTCCATACAAAAGATGTTTTGTTCAGTTCATAGAATGCACGGATTTCTTCGTCTGTAGGAGAAACTGACTGAAGTTCCTTCTGCCTCTGGCTTAAAATATACTGCTGTGCAATCAGCTGGTTTTTAAGATACGTTTTGTAATCCGCAACCGACATACCGGACTGCTGCTTCATATACTCATCAAGCGACATATTTGTCTGCGCTTTTACAAGCTGCTCGAATTCCTGTTCGGTTACGTTCTTTCCGATAGACTGTGATACAGACTGAAGGAAATACTGCTCAACAGTGCTGTCAGGAATAGTAATTCCAGCCATTGCAGCTGCCTGAATTACAAGTTTTTCCTGAATCATTGCATCAAGAACTTTCTTTCTATCATCTACAGAAAGCGTACCGTTGCGCTGCTTCTGATAAGCTTCAACACGCGTTTTAAGCTGCTTTACAGTAATTGACTCATTTTTATTCAGCTTTACAACTGCAAGAACCTGCAAGTCAGCCTGCGCAAAAAGCGCTGAAGCTGTAAATAAAGCTAAAAATGCAAGGGCGAAACGTTTCATTTTATCCTATCCTTTAAATTTTATTTTTGTATACAATACATTATAAACTAAGAATTTGTTTTTGGGTTACAAATTTTCATTATTTTGCATTATTCTCAGTTCAGCTGTTTACGATGGAAGCCCTAGCTGCCATAGCAAACAGCGTTAAGAAAAACTTTTCATCAGAAAAATTTTTCAGCTGTTTTCCAATGGAAGCCCTCCGCTTATCACCGCACGGATTCTGCGAACGCCGGCAGATGACGACTGCTCTTTCTGAATTTTGAAATCGCCAATCTGCGCCGTATGCTGAACGTGAGGACCACCGCAGACTTCCTTACTGAACCAGTCGTTCTTCACGTCACGTCCTACGGTATAAACTTTTACCTGTTCGCCGTATTTGCTTGCAAAAAGTGCACGAGCCCCTTCTGCCTTGGCTTCTTCAAGCGTCTTTATTTCCATTGTTACCGGCAAATCTTCCTTGATTTTTTCGTTTACAATGTCCTCGACCTTCTGGATTTCTTCCTTTGTCATCGGACGGTCAAACGTAAAGTCAAAGCGCATACGTTCATTATTTATGTTAGAACCTTTCTGCGCAACCTGATCACCGAGTACATTTATAAGTGCCTGCTGTAGCAAGTGGGTAGCCGTATGATATTTTGTAGCTACATCGCTCTGTTCTGCAAGACCGCCTTTTGCCTGTCCTGCATCAGCAGATTTTGATGCTTCCTGATGCTTGCGTTCTGCTTCCTTAAAACCGTCAGTATCGACCGTAAAACCGTTTTCTGCACCAAGTTCCTGCGTAAGTTCAAGCGGAAAACCGTAAGTTTCATAAAGATTATACGCAACTTTTCCGCTGATGATTTTTTTCGGATTTTTCATAAGGTTCGGAAGAAGTTTCTGGAATTCAGCCTCGCCTTTTTTCAGCGTAATGCGGAATTTATCTTCCTCCGCAGTAAGTTCACGACAGATTTTTTCACGGTTCGTTTCAAGTTCCGGATATGCGCACTTAAAGTTGTCGATGACAGCTCCGGCAACTTCGGCAAGGAACGCCTTTTCAATTCCAAGTTTCATTCCGTGTCGTACAGCGCGGCGGATAAGACGGCGGAGTACATAGCCGGCTCCCACATTCGACGGAGAAATGCCTTTCGGGTCACCGATAATAAAGACGGCAGCGCGCTCGTGGTCTGCAATAATGCGGACGCTTCTGTCCTTTTCTTCGTCAGTTCCGTATGTATAGCCGGAAAGCGCTTCAATCGCCTTGATTATAGGCTGGAACACTTCCGTAAGATAAACGCTTGTTTTTCCCTGAAGAATGCAGTTCGTGCGTTCAAGTCCCATACCGGTGTCAACGTTCTGCTTAGGAAGTTTTTCAAGAGTCTTTTCATCTATGCGGTTGAACTGCATAAAAACGTTGTTCCAGATTTCAAGCCAGTTCTTGCTGTCTGTTCCCTTGTTTGAACCTTCCGGCGGAAGACCTTCGCCAACCCAGTAGAAAATCTCCGTATCAGGACCGCACGGACCTGTAGGACCTGCCGCCCACCAGTTATCGCTTGCAGGAAGATACGCAATCTTGTCTTCCGGCATACCGTTTTCCTTCCAGTAAGAAGCAGCTTCCTCATCACGAGGCGCACTTTCATCACCGGCAAAAACTGTCACCGAAAGTTTTTTTGGATCAAGTCCGAGCCATTTCGGACTTGTAAGGAATTCATAGGAATATGCAATAGATTCTTTCTTGAAATAGTCGCCCAAAGACCAGTTGCCGAGCATTTCAAAACAGGTAAGATGGCTCGGATCGCCGACCTCATCAATATCGCCGGTACGCACGCACTTCTGATAGTCAGTAAGACGCGTTCCTGCCGGATGTTTTTCACCAAGAAGATACGGAACAAGCGGATGCATTCCGGCGGTCGTAAAAAGAACAGAAGGGTCATTTTCAGGAATTAAAGACTGTCCCGAAATTTCTACATGATTTTTGGATTTAAAAAATTCAATATACTTAGATCTAAGTTCGTTTGCTGTCATAATCTATAATCCTATTAAGTCCTTTATAAATTGTCAATTGCCTGTTTTTTTTGCCTGTTTTTTTTCCGAAGCCGTTTCGGGCAGGAAGAAAGCGGCGTTTCAGTGCTGGCGTACAGTTTTGTCCGTATCGCGGCGGCGCAGCGTAATCACCCTGCCTTCAGCCGCATAGCAGGTAAGCGGCGAAATGGTAACCGGAGTAAGGTGAATGCAGTCCTTGTCTTCAACCGTCTGCACAACAGGTTTCTGACGCCTGTTTTTTGCAGGAATCGTAACCTGCGACGTTTCAAATTTCATCACGTATGCGGCAGAAAGAATTGATTTTTCAGAGGAGGAACGGAACTGTATCACCGGAAACGAACCGATTGTTTCTGCAACGTAAATGCCGCTTTCTTCCGTTGTTCCTGTAATTCTATAACCGTTTTCAGAAAGGGTGTAGCGATTTCCGTCGTCATCGAACCAGGCAGATTCTTCCGTAAGTTTTTTCATATATTCACTATGAGCCGGAACTTTTTTTGTTTCGCCGAACGTATTTTGAAAAGACATTTTCTTGTACGTACCGTCCCACTGATTGCTTTCCTTTATAATCATTCCGACGTTATCGTGAACGTGGACTGAAACTTCGTTAATTCCGGTAAGCATAATGTCGAAGCGGCGCTTCATACTGGAAATAATGGAATTGACTGTAGTAAGGTAGATACCGCTTCGCCTCAGGCTGGAATCTTCCCAGGAATACACGCCTTCAGTATCATCAGAAAGGAAAATAACCTCCCTGTCGTTATAATTAAAATAGATGTAGCTTGGCGTAGAACTGGAATTGTTAGTTTTATACCACAACCCAGTTAAAAACTGCCCGAAAGTATCAACATTTCCGTTCTGAATGCGCGAAAGTTCACGCGCTGCCATACGGCTTCCCGTAATTTTAAGCTGCCGCGACTGAACGTACACTTCACTGTCATAATCCCATTTATATTCAGTTTGAATCTGGCTTATTCCTTCAGATGCCGTAACCTGTGTTTCCGATTTATCAGAACTGTACACCCAGACTGTATACGGCGCTCCCCATGCCTGCGAAAGTTCATACGCATCGGAACGGTCTGCCTGCTGGATAAAAATCGTACCGTCAGAAGAAAAATCACCGATATTTTTGATTTCCACCGTTCCGAACTTTTTTTTGCACAAAAAAAGCTGCATTACAGAATCTCCGTTAGATTTTACGCCCTGATATACAAGTGCCATCTTATGGTTTCCAATCATATCTACGGCATTATACGAAAATGTCCGTATTTTTGAAATTTCCGTAGCAATTTCGGCAGAACGGCTGTATGAATTTGTATCAGGATTATATAATCCCACAATAAGAAAAAGATACGGAGAACCTGCCTTTCTGACCGCAACAACCTGATCATCAAAAGTATCGCCGTCAAAATCAACTGTAAGCGTACTCATAAGAGTTTCGGTAGGAAGAAGCGGAACAAAAGACGTCAATACAGATTCGTCAGAAACAGAAGCACCATCCTCCGTCCCGGAAGAAGTACCGTCTTCCGCCACAGGAGTTACCATTTTAGGAAGAACCGACTTGCTGCGGTTTCTAAGATAGAAAAAATTGAATCCAAGGAGAAAGAGAAAAAGCAGAGCAACGCCTGCAAAAACAACAACAAGAACTCGTGATTTCATATAAAAAATATAGCGAATTTCAGGACATTTAACAATGCGAAAAAAAAGGCGGAATATCCGAAACGGATACTCCGCCTTTTACCGCCGGAAATAACAAATCTTTCCGGAGGTTATTTATTAGTACATTCCGCCCATATCTGGTGATGCAGCCGGTGCAGCAGCCTTAGGTTCAGGAATGTCAGTAATTGCACACTCAGTAGTAAGCAATGTACCGGCAATTGAAGCTGCATTCTTCAATGCAGAAGTAGCAACTTTTGCAGGGTCAATGATGCCTGCTTCAATCATATTAACCCATTCACCAGTGTATGCGTTATAGCCTACGCCTTTTTTCTCTGTCTTTGCGCGCTCTGCAATAACTGCACCGTCAATTCCTGCATTGTCAGCAATCTGGCGGATAGGTTCTTCAAGGGCACGGCGGACAATCTTAAATCCAACTTTTTCGTCTTCGCTAAGTTCAGCCGGAATAGACTCAAGAGCTTTTGCAGCTTCAACAAGGGCGATTCCGCCGCCTGCAACAACACCTTCTTCAAGAGCAGCACGTGTAGCGGCAATTGTATCTTCAACGCGGAATTTCTTTTCCTTCATTTCAGTTTCTGTTGTAGCACCAACGTTGATTACTGCAACGCCGCCTGCAAGTTTTGCAAGACGTTTCTGGAGCTGTTCCTTGTCATAGCTTGAAGTAGATTTTTCAATCTGCATTTTGATTTCAGCAACGCGGTCAGAAATAGCTTTCTTTTCACCAGCACCGCCAACGATTGTAGTATTGTCCTTGTCAATCTTGATTGTCTTAGCCTGTCCAAGAACTTCCTCGCCGCAAGACTCAAGTTTAAGTCCTACTTCTTCAGAAACAACTGTTGCGCCTGTAAGAATTGCAATATCCTGAAGCATATCCTTGCGGCGGTCACCGAATCCAGGAGCTTTTACCGCGCAGACTTTGATTGTTCCGCGGATTGTATTCAATACAAGAGTCGTAAGAGCTTCGCCGTCAACATCTTCACAGATGATGACAAGTGATTTTCCTGCGTTTGCAACTTTTTCAAGAATAGGAAGCAGATCTTTCATAGAAGAAATCTTCTTGTCATAGATAAGAACGGATGCATCTGAATATTCAGCAACCATTCTTTCACGATCAGTTACAAAATAAGATGAAATATATCCGCGGTCGAACTGCATTCCTTCAACAGTATCAACAGTCGTATCCATATTCTTGGATTCTTCAACAGTGATAACGCCGTCTTTTCCAACCTTTTCAATAGCATCTGCAATCAAAGCACCGATTTCCGGGTCATTATTTGCAGAAATAGAAGCAATGTTTTTGATGTCAGCGGCATCTTTTACAGGTTTGGAATTCTTTTTGATTTCATCAACAGCAACAGCAACAGCCTTATCCATACCGCGCTTAATCTCAATCGGTGTCATGCCGGCAGCAACGGACTTAAATCCTTCGCGGACAAGCGCATACGCAAGAACGGTTGAAGTTGTAGTACCGTCTCCGGCATCATCGTTTGTCTTTGAAGCAACTTCGCGGACAAACTGCGCACCCATATTCTCATACGGATCTGCAAGTTCGATATCCTTTGCAACAGAAACACCGTCCTTTGTAATTGTAGGAGCACCGTATTTCTTGTCAAGCATTACCATACGTCCGCAAGGTCCAAGCGTTACTTTTACAGCCTTTGCAATCTGCTCAACGCCAGAAAGCAACTTTTTACGTGCATCTTCATTAAACATTAACTGTTTTGCCATTTTCTATAACCTCTATATTTTGTTTTTTTATCAGTTTATCTATTAAGATATAAAAAAAAAATTCTATCGGCAAGTGATTTATTAAATAAAATATGAAATTCTGAAGTTTTTCACAGGCAGAAAACATACATAAGAACACCTCTAAAAAAAATCAGCAAAGACAAGTTTTTTTATGTGTCCGTAACTTTATATTATGCAAAAGATCATTTTTTCCGAAATTATAGTATGACTAATATGAAAAAAATCAGTTATTTGTATCTTATACTGACATTGCCGCTAGTATTGTTTTCCTGCCAGACTATGCAGCAGCGCGGAACGTCTGTATCACGGGAGATTACAGGAACGCCTGTATTAAGCGAACAGCAGCTTACGCAGTATTTTATGTTTAAAAATCCGTCAGCAGACAAAAAACAGGTTCAGCGGCTTGCCCGTCTGTACATTCAGGAAGGAGCGTATGAAGGAATAAACTCTGACGTTGCATTTGCGCAGATGTGCCTTGAAACAGGATACCTCACGTTCGGAAATCTTGTAGTGCCGGAAATGCACAATTACTGCGGACTTGGCGCAATAGATGCTGCGCACCCTGGAGAATGGTTTGCCACCGAACAGATTGGAGTACGTGCGCATATCCAGCATCTGCACGCATACGCTACCACGGAAGACGTACGGCTGAACGGAACGCTCGTTGACAATCGGTACAAATGGGTTCGTCCGCGCGGAAAAGCACCTACGATATTTGAACTGGCAGGAACGTGGGCGGCAGACCCCTTATATGGTGAAAAACTTGATGCAATTCTTGAAAAGATGCAGACTTTCTAGTATTTCTTATGTATGAGAAAATTCAAAGTCGTTTCAGAATTCGAGCCGTCAGGTGATCAGGGACAGGCAATAGAAAAACTTTCAGAAGGTTTTTTGCGCGGAGATAAGTACCAGACGCTAAAAGGCGTTACCGGTAGCGGAAAGACGTTTACGATGGCAAAAATAATAGAAAAAGTGCAGCGTCCTACGCTCATCATAAGCCACAACAAAACGCTTTCTGCACAGCTGTACCGGGAATTCAAAAGTTTTTTCCCGAACAATGCCGTCGAATATTTTGTTTCTTACTACGACTACTACCAGCCGGAAGCGTATGTTCCGGCGCGAGACCTATATATAGAAAAAGATGCGTCAATCAACAAAGAAATTGACATTATGAAAATGCGAGCCACCTACAGTCTTATGGAGCGTCGCGACGTAATCGTTATAGCTACAGTTTCCTGCATTTACGGTCTTGGAATGCCGGAACTGTATAAAAGCATGAGAATTCATCTTGAATGCGGAAAGACGATTGACACACACAAACTTGCGCTTGAACTTACGCAAATTCAGTACCAGCGGAACGACGTTGCAATGGACAGGGGAAATTTCAGGATTCGCGGAGACATTATAGAAATTTATCCGCCGTACATGGAATTTGACGAAGCGTACAGGATCGAACTGGAATGGGATGAAATTGCAAGAATAAAAAGATTTAACGTCATTTCGGGCGCAATTACCGAAGAACTTGACGAAACTGTAATCTACCCGGCAAAAAACTTTGTCATTCCGCAGGACGAACTTTTTGCGGCAACAGAAAGAATTCAAACCGAGTTGAAAGACAGGCTTGATGAACTTAATGCGCAGAAAAAGTTTTTTGAGGCAGAACGACTAAAGACTCGTGTAACTTACGACATCGAAATGATGAAGGAAATGGGCTACTGCACTGGAATTGAAAATTATTCTGCGCCGATTGCCGCCCGAAAACCAGGAGAACCGCCTGCAACGCTTCTTCATTATTTTCCGGACGACTTTTTATGTATGATTGACGAAGCGCACGTTTCTGTTCCGCAAATTGGTGCAATGTACGAAGGAGACAGAAGCCGCAAGCAGAATCTTGTTGACTTCGGATTCCGCCTTCCGAGCGCACTTGACAACCGTCCTCTGAAATTCGATGAATTTTCAAAAATGCTCAATCAGGTAATTTACGTTACCGCAACGCCGCGAAAGGAAGAAATCAAGCAGAGTACGCAGGTGGTGGAACAACTTATTCGCCCGACAGGACTTCTTGACCCTGTAGTTGAAGTCCGTCCAAGCGAAGGGCAGATGGAAGACATCTACCGCGAAATACAGGAACGCATTGAAAGAAAAGAACGCTGTCTTCTTCTAACGCTGACTAAAAAAATGGCGGAAGACTTAACTGACTACCTTACCGGGCTTTCCTTAAAAGTAAAATACATTCACTCTGAAATCGACACATTCGAGCGCGTAGAAATTTTAAAAAGCCTTCGTACCGGAGAAATAGACATTCTTATAGGCATTAACCTGCTCCGGGAAGGAATTGACCTTCCGGAAGTATCGTTCATCGCAATCCTTGATGCAGATAAAATAGGATTTTTGCGGTCAACAACAAGTCTTGTGCAGATTATAGGACGCGCCGCACGCAACGAAAACGGCAAGGTCGTTATGTATGCAGACCATATGAGCGATGCAATGAAAGAAGCAATAGAAGAAACAAAACACCGTCGCGAAGTTCAGGAAGCATATAACAAGGCGCACGGAATTACGCCGCACACAATCAAAAAAGCAGTTCAGGATATTCTTGAGCACGAAGCAAAAGACGCACAGGAAAATGCAGCAACAGAACTTGAAATCCTGAAAAAATCTGCAAATCTGTTCAACAAGGAACAAAGAAACAAACTTCTTAAGGCACTGCACAAGGAAATGGAAGAATGTGCAGACCGTCTTGAATACGAACAGGCGGCGGCCATCCGCGACCAGATAAAGGAAATCGAAACGCAGTTCGGCAAATAAAACTACGGTCGTGTTAGCTACATTCAGTGTTAACCTCGTCAAGGCAAATGCGACAGAACAGCGGAAGATGGTCGGAATACCCCTGCCCGGTATAAATTTTATACCGGGCAGGAATTCCTGAATCTTCGCACCACACGCCAGTTGCCGCCCGGAATTCCAGAAACGCAATGTTCTGCGATGCAAAAAAATGATCAATACGCTCCCAGCTATCGTTGTAATAATACGAACCGGGCTCTTCTAGAACTCCGCCGAAAAACCACGGAGAATAAACAGGAACTTCTCCTCCAAGCACAACAATTCCCGAGTCATCATTACAATCTCCACAAAAATTAAATTCTGAAATATCACGGTTAAAATCTCCGGCTGCAAGAATATATGCACCGCGCTCAAAATCTTTTTTCATAAGCGATGAAAGTAGCGACTCCTGCCAGTTCCGCCATACTTCTGTTTTTTCAGCACCTCCGGATTTTGACTTCCAGTGATTTACAAAAAGAACAAGCTGCGTATCATTTACAAGAACTTTAAGCCTTATTACAGGACGCAGTTCCGGCTGCTTTTCACGTTCCGTCCTAACATCAAGATTATGTACCGTGGGTTCAGAAAGCGGAAAACGGGAAAGCACCGCACAGCCGATTGCACCACTTTCATTCTTTGCAAAAAGCGCATAATTCCAGTTTTTGCGTTGATTCCAGCTGAAACCAGAAAGTTCATTTGAAATATCAATGAGAATGTCTTTATTTTCAATTTCCTCAAAAACATAAATATCCGCGTCAAGCTGCCGCATTACCTCGCACAACCGTTTAAGCCGCGCCTCATAAGCCTGCACTCCCCATTGCTTTGAGCGGATAAAATCGCTATATTCCGAACCGGAAGTATTCGCATCAAAAAAAGTCTGAACGTTCCATGTTACGACAGACACCGAACGCGAAGAAGCACCTGCATAAAAACATCCTGAAAGACAAAGGCAGACAAGAATAAAAATCCAGCATTTTCCAGTCAATTTTTTTTTCATAAAACCCCTCAAGACAGAAAATTACAAGGCAGAAACACGCTTCTGTTACGCATCATTCCTGCCTTCAAGAAAAACTACGTTTCCCTATCTATATATAGGATTTTTTTTATAAAAAACGGAAGTTTTTGAAATATTTTTTGAAAAAAAATGCAAGATGAAAGGAAAATCCGTAAATAATGCAAGAACAGCAGAACCTTCGCCCTGATTCCGCTGAGTACCCAGAACAGTCATCCGCAGTTCTGCCACGCAGAACTGCAAGGCGAAGGGAAATCCGTATAATAATGAAAAAACAGTAGAACCTTCGCCCTGATTCCGCTGAGTACCCAGAACAGTCATCCGCAGTTCTGCCACGCAGAACTGCAAGGCGAAGGGAAATCCGTATAATAATGAAAAAACAGTAGAACCTTCGCCCTATGTATTAAACTTAAAGAACAGCACGTCTCCGTCCTGAACAACGTACTCCTTTCCTTCCTGACGATATTTTCCGGCTTCCTTGATTTTTGCCTCAGAGCCGTACTGCTTCAGGTCGTCGATGGAATACGCTTCTGCCTTGATAAAACCTTTTTCAAAATCCGTGTGGATTACGCCTGCCGCCTGCGGAGCTTTGTCACCTTCGTGAATAGTCCAGGCGCGGCACTCGTCGCTTCCGCCAGTAAAGAACGTGCGAAGTCCCATCAAATGATATGCCTTGCGCGCAAGCGTAGAAAGTCCGCTTTCCTTCAAACCGGCTGCTTCCATAAAATCGGCGCGCTCCGCGGGCTCGGTAATTTCGGAAAGGTCAGACTCAAATTTTCCGCAGATTACGACAACTTCGGAATTCTCCGCGGCGGCAATTTTCTGCACAACCTCAACATATTTATTCGTCTGCGCGGAAATCGACTCCTCATCAATATTCGCAACATACAGAGTCGGTTTCATCGTAAGCAGAAACATATCTCTTACGGCAAGTTTTTCGTCATCAGTTAAATCTGCCTGACGAGCGCATTTTCCATCCTGAAGAAGAGGCTTTATTTTTGCAACTGCACTGTTCCATGGTGCAAGCTGCTTTTCCGCTTCCTTGCCTAACGCACGAACCTGACGGATGTTTTTTTCTTCGCGCTTTGCAATTGTCTGCAAGTCAGCCTGAGCAAGCTCGTAATTTATCGTAAGAATGTCGCTTTCCGGGTCAATTGACGCTTCTGTGTTCGCATCTTCGCGCACGTGCATAATGTCTGGATTGTCAAAACAGCGGACTACGTGCGCGATGCACGCAGTTTCACGTATATTTGCAAGGAACTGATTTCCAAGTCCTTCGCCGTTAGACGCGCCCTTTATAAGTCCTGCAATATCAACGAATTTTACGCTCGCCGGCGTTTTTTTCTTCGGCTGATTTACCTTGGCAAGAAAATCAAGGCGCTCATCAGGCAGTTCCACAATACCGACGTTCGGGTCAATTGTACAGAACGGAAAATTCTCCGCAGCTGCAGGAGCCGCAGTAAGAGCCGAAAAAATAGTAGATTTACCGACATTCGGCAATCCGACAATACCACAATCTAATGACATAATCTTTCCTTAAATTTTCTTTTATTTTCTGGCAATCCGTACACCGAAAATCCGATTTTCGGGAATTTTCGATGTACAGGCTTACAAATTTCCTATTTTTTTGGAGGGAACGCCCTGATATCCGCAATGTGAGGACGTTTTACAAGGTCGCCCTTCAATCCTTCCTCGCGAGCTTTGTTCACATAGTCAGGACTCTGGAATGAATAGGTGAAATTCGTGTGGACGTCATACGTACCTTTCATAAGGGCATAAGCGTCTTCCGTCATAACAAGTTCCTCGTCAGTCGGAATGACAAAAATCTTTGTTGCAGAATCATCTGCGCTTATGCAAGTTTCAGCATTTCCGGTGAATGACCACTCGTTTTTCTGTGCATCGATTTTTATACCGTAGTTCTCAAGACCGCTCAGAGACTTAAAGCGCGTAATCGGACCTCGCTCGCCTACACCAGCCGTAAATACAATTGCATCAACGCGGCCAAGTTCAGCCATAAATGCACCGACGTATTTTTTAATGCGCAGTGCTTCCATTTCTATACAAAGCTGGCACAGTTTATCGCCTTTAGAAGCTTCAACCTCTATGTCACGGCGGTCGCTGAACCTTCCGGTAATTCCCAAACAACCGCATTTTTTATTCAGCGCCTTGTCCATTTCATCGGCAGACATTCCTGTTTTCCTCATAATGTAGAACGGAAGCGCAGGGTCTAAATCTCCAGAGCGGGTTCCCATAACAAGACCTTCAAGCGGCGTAATTCCCATTGTCGTATCGTAGCATACGCCGTTTTTAACGGCGCACATTGAAGAGCCGTTTCCAATGTGGCAGATGATTATATTCGTATCCTCAGGCTTTTTTCCAAGAAGAACGGCTGCACGTTTTGCCGTATACAGGAAACTCGTTCCGTGAAAACCGTAGCGGCGTGCACCGTATTTCTCATACCATTCGCGCGGAATTGCATACTGGAACGTTTCGTCCGGCATTGTCTGATGCCAGGCAGTATCCATAATGGCGGCGTGCGGAACATCCGGCAGAACTTTCTGCGCAGCCTCAATTCCCATAATGTTCGCAGGCATATGAAGCGGTCCCAAATCAATTACGGAACGGAATGTATCAAGAACTTCCGGCGTAACCAGTACGGATTTTGTAAATTTTTCGCCACCGTGAAGAACGCGGTGACCAACTGCCCCAATAACGCTCATATCGCTTATAACGCCGACTTCAGGATCTGTAATTTCCTTGATGATAAGTTCAATCGCTTCTTTATGAGTCGGACACGGACTTAAAACTTCAGTTTTCTTTCCTTTTGCCTTGTGCGTAATCCCTGAACCCTCTGAACCTACGCGTTCAACTACGCCGTTTGCAAGCACTTCCTTGTTGTCCCAGTCATAAACCTGATATTTTGCGGATGATGAACCGCAGTTAAGAGTAAGAATAACCATAAAAAACCTTCAATATGTAAAAAGATAGTAGAGTTGATTTTAAACTGCTACAGCAGAACGTATCAGCGCAGCAATAATCACAAAGTATATTCCGATTTCTTCTATTATTCAACCAATAAAAGCCGTCTTAAAATTGAATGTTAGCGGCAAATTCAGTATTATTGCAGCATGAAACTCTATTCAAAAAATCAAGTGATTTTATGTACCATCGCAGGCGCAATACTCGCCGTGCTTCTCACTTCGGCTGTCTTCAGGTTTTTCAGCCGGACAAAAAACAATTCAGCGGACGCTTCGGGAATATCTGCCGCAAGTACAGAATCTCCGGAAGAAACGGAACTTGCAGTATTTGAAACAGCATCCGTAAAGCAGACTGTCCGCCCTGTATCGAACGACATCACCTACACTCAGGACGAACTTCAAAACATCAGCGTATATGATGCGTGCAACGGCGCAGTAGTAAACATCAACACAAAAGTGACGGCAATCAACTGGTTTCTTGAACCGATTGTAGAGGACGGCGGAAGCGGAAGCGGCTCAATCATTGACAAGCGCGGCTATGTCCTCACGAACGTCCACGTCATAAAAGGCGCAACGAAAATCTACGTATCGCTTTCAGACGGAACGCAGTACGAAGCAACAGTCGTAGGACAGGACGAAGACAGCGACCTTGCGGTGATAAAATTCACTCCGCCGGAAGGAACAGTCCTCCAGACAATATCATTCGGTGACTCTACAAAGCTAAAAGTAGGACAGAAAGTCATTGCAATCGGAAATCCGTTCGGATTTGACCGCACGATGACTACGGGAATTGTATCCGCACTGGGAAGACCGATAAAAAATTCAAGCAACAGGATTATCCGCAATATGATTCAGACGGACTCCGCAATCAATCCTGGAAATTCCGGCGGACCATTGCTCGACACAAGCGGAAAAATGATAGGAATAAACACGATGATTTACTCCTCTTCCGGAAACAGCGCGGGCGTAGGCTTTGCCGTTCCGGCGGAAACAGCAGTGCGCGTAGCCTCTGACCTTTTGAAATACGGACGGGTACGCCGCGGCGTAATAGAAGTATCGCTCGTTCAGCTGAACAACACGATTGCAAATTACGCAAACCTTGACATTGCAAAAGGCGTACTTGTATCGCGCGCAACAAAAGGCGGAAATGCCGATGCCGCCGGAATTATAGAAGGTACGCAGGCAGCGCGTTACGGAAATACAATAATTTATCTTGGCGGTGACATCATCACCAAAATCGACAATATCTCCGTAACGTCAATCGCTGACTACTACTCCGCACTGGAAAGCAAGCGCCCCGGAGATGTCGTATACGTAACCGTCCACCGAAACGGCAAGGACAGAACGGTATCAATCCGCCTTGCAGACCCTTCATACAAGGACAAGCCGGCGGCGACATACGGAATATAGCGCAGGCAGCCTCGGACACGCCGAAAAACCTGTGGAAAAGAGCATTTCATTTGTTGACACACAAATGGAAATTCTATATAGTATCAGAACTAACGTGTAAACTATTAAGGTAGGTATAAATATGTCAAGAACTTGTGATATTTGCGGAAAAGGTACTGCACACGGAAACAAAGTTAGTAAGTCATTTAATCATACACACCGTACTTGGAGACCGAACCTGGTTACAGTAAAAACTGTACTTGACGGAGAAACAAGAACGCTTAAAGTATGCACACGCTGCTATCGCAGTGACTGGCTGGAAAAGAAAGTTCGCGTACCAAAAACTGCTGCAGAAGCTGCACAGAACAACTAATTGATTAGTGCATAGCCGCAGTAAACTGAATAAAGGAAGCCTAAAATGGCTTCCTTATTTTTTTAACGGAACAAGTAAAATCAGTTAATTTCAAATGAAAGACCGTCGTATGCAGGCTCAACGCTTCCGCCGTTTCTTACGATGCGCGAAAGATTTTCAAACGAATTAAGATGTTCGTGAATGTATGCAGAAATATCAGCGTGTTTTTTTAAATGGCAGATATGGGTAAACCAGGTATGGACAGGGCAGATTTTTTCCGCCGCCTGCATTGCCTGCAAATAGGAAAAATGCGTTGCGTGCGGAACTTCGCGCAAGCCGTCTATTACGCAATGCTCTATAATTCCGCCGTTATCAATGATTTTCTGAATGCTGCTTTCGGGAATGCTGCTGCAATCCGTAAGATATGCAAACGAATGAATGACGCCGTCAGCACCGCACACGGAAATAAGCCAGCCGGTTGTATCAATTTCTCCGTGTTTCATAGGAACAGGCATAATCTTCAAGTCGCCGAATTCAGGCGGCGTTCCTGCATCAAACACAGTATCTTCTTCAAGACGAAGTTTCGGTTTTCCGCCGCCGATTTGAGTCGGTCTGAATACATAGGAAAAACGCTCCTGCACGTCGCGGATTGACTGCGCATTTGAGTAAATGGCTATTCCCGGACCTTCAGTTTCTTTTCCTCTGTCTGGATTTGTAAGATGACTGCTTGAAATCGTATGGCTGAAAATGCGTATGTCGTCAAGTCCGTGAAGATGGTCAGCGTGACTGTGAGTTAAAAGAACTGCATCAACAGCCTTTATTTTGTACGTTATCGCCTGAATTCTGAACTCAGGTCCTATGTCAATCAGAATATGACTGTACGTTCCGTCATTGTTTTTAGAGGTAACATACGCACTGCACCTAAGCCGCTTGTCGTGCGGATCAGGCGAATTACAAACGTCACAGTCGCACGCAATGCACGGAATTCCGTGACTTGTGCCCGTGCCAAGAAGAACGACTTTCATTTCAGACAATGCCTTCGTAAACAACGCCCTGTTCGGAATCAAGCGTAACCGAAAGATCATTTTCAAGCGTCTTGTGAGCATCAGACACATTTAAAATCCACACTAAATCCCTGTTTAAAAGAGAAAGCTGCTCCGCCGGAATGTCACAGCCGGATTCGGCAACTACACCGTCTACCACACGAAGAGCCGGGATAAGTTCTTCTGTAATCCTGTTGCACACAAGAATTAAATGCTTGTGCAGGTTGAACTTGTCTTTTATAAGCGGCATATTGTCATCGTGAATTATACGACCGCGCGCCTTCTTTTTGTTCTCGTTTGCACAACCGAACGAAGTACCGCGCGCAATTACGTTTCCGACAAGAATGACTTTTATCGTATTTACCATAAGCGGACTTGAAATCGGAATTCCTGCACACATTACGACTTTATCAGAAAGATGAACTGCCCCGCAGTCAAGAGCCAACTTTACTGCATTCTGAATCATCGTTTCAGAATCGTCTGCAACCTGACAAAGGACAGGAGAAATTCCCCACTGAATCATAAGCTGGCGGCAGACTTTCTTCTGCGGCGTAACGGCAATTACAATCTGCTCAGGGCGAAATCCGCCGATAATCCGCGCCGTATTTCCGTGCAGGGTCGGAACGATAATCGCCTTTGCTTCAAGATTTCTTGAAAGCTTGTATGCACTGTGGGCAACCATATAGCCAATTTCGTTTCCAGGCTTAAAAGACGAATCGGCCGCTTTCATACGGCTTAAATATTCGTCGGAAACTTCAGTCGTACGCGTTATAAGTGCCATCATCTTTACAGACTCAACAGGATATTTTCCGCCGGCAGTTTCTCCGCTAAGCATAACGGCGTCCGTTCCGTCAAAAACGGCATTTGAAACATCAGTCAGTTCTGCGCGCGTCGGACGTGGATTTACAATCATAGAATCAAGCATCTGAGTTGCAGTAATTACAGGCTTTGCGGCAGCCCGGCATACGCGTATAATCGCCTTCTGTGCAAGAGGAATGCGCTCCGTCGGAAGCTGAACGCCCAAGTCGCCGCGTGCAACCATAATTCCATCCGCTTCCTTTACGATTCCTTCGATATTATTTACGCCCTCTTCATTTTCTATCTTTGCAATGACGCGCGCATCTGCACCTACGCTTTTAAGGTATTCTTTTATTTCAACAACTTCTTCCGGGAAACTCACGAAACTTGCAGCAACAAAATCAACGTCCATCTGCGCACCAAATTTCAAGTCTTCCTTGTCTTTTTCTGACATAATCGGAAGCCCTGCATGAACGCCTATTAAGTTAACATTCTTACGGCTTCCGATTGTACCTGAATTTGCAGCCGTACAGTACACAACGCCGTTTCGAATTTCGTCAACATCAAGTTCAATCAAACCGTCTGCAATCAGAACCTTTACACCCGGAAAAAGTTTTTCACAGGCGGCTTTCCATGAAATAGAAAGACGGCAGTTTTTTCCGCCGGAAGATGCCGTACAGAACGAATCTTCCGTAACAAGTTCAACTTTTTCTCCGGCAGAAATCGTAATTTTGCCGTCATTTTCTACAAGACCGGTACGTATTTCCGGTCCTTTTGTATCAAGCAGAATGGCAACAGGAATGTTAATTTCGTCAGAAATACGGCGTACACGTTCCATCGCCTGTTTATGCCATTCGTACGTTCCGTGAGAAAAATTAAATCGCGCAATGTTCATTCCTGCGCGAATCATACTGCGGATTGTATCATCATTGTCGCAGGCAGGACCTATCGAACAGACTATTTTCGTTTTTCGTGTAAACATACGCGTATTATACTATTATTTATTGCTTTTTAGAATATTAGAATAAATAATTTATGCAGACTTTACATCCGATGTATGCAGGAGAAGACGGAAAAATAAACGAAAATCCGGAAACGTTCATCACAACAGACGAACCGGGAATGAAAAACGATACTCCGCCTCCGGTTTCAATCGCGCTCACCCAGTCAACGGAACTTTCATCTACCGACTCAGAAACTTCATCATAAAGACCAAATGCACTGTGAAGCGCGCCATATATGTTCAGCGAGACTCTGCGTGACGGCATTACATAAAGCGCAATTGCATTCTTCCACACAGAATCTGTATCAGAAAGCGCGCCGGAAGAACAGCTGTAGTCAAACTGCGTAGTAACGCCTGCAAAGAAGAATGATTTTTCATAACCTGCCATAAGCGCAAGGTTCGCGCCTTTTCCGTATGCCAGTCCGTACGGAAAAAACAGCGGATTTTGAACATACCCGTAACCAACGGAAAAGCCCCAGTCAATTTTCCCTGATGCAAGCAGCTTTGAAAATGCAAACTTCAGCGCCGCAGAACCTGACACGGAAGATTCTCCGCCCTGCACATAAACCCCGACTTTTCCGGAAAATTCCAGCCAGTTAGTAACCAACAATGAAATTCCCGCGTCAACAGGAAACGCATATCCGCCGCCAGTCGTCCTCCACACAGGAAACATCGAAATTCCGACCGCCGAAGCCCCCTGCGCAAATGAAGCAGCAACAGGAACAGAGCCGATTCCCGAACCGCAGTCCGTTATGTCAAGAAGATTATAGACAACCGAATAATCAACTTTAGTTCCAGCACGCAGTTCAAATCCTTCCGCCGTAAAAACAGCCGTATAAACACCGGAAGGAACATACGAACCAGAAGAATTACGTCCGTCCCAGCTGAAAGTCTGCGTCCAGTCAGAAAATTCCGGGAACGTATATGAACTCACCTCTTCACCAAAAGAATTGACTATAGAAATAACGCCTTTTCCCGGCGCAGTGACTTCCGCCGTAAAAACGCACGTACCTATTCCGCCGGAATAGTCAGGATTAAACGTATTTTTAGAAGACAAAAATTTTGTCACGGAAAACGGAACTTCTTTCAGAGTAACAAAAATCCGTTTCATTCTGTGCGCGCGGATAAAAACTTCCGCCGAAAAATCCTCAAAACCGAATTTCCGCACTTTTATTACGTGCCGTCCTTCTTCCAGTCTGTTTACATCATCGTAAAGCCTGAGTCCGTCCGCATACACAATGCTCCCTTCTGGCAAAAAGGAAATGTCCAGATAACCGCACCGTTTTTCAAGCTGCAAATAATAAGTCTGCTCGCGTCCGTCCTTTATGTTAATCCGCTGAAAAACAGGTTCATAACCGTTAAGTTCAGCCCTAAGATTATAAGAACCCGGAACAAGATTATGAACGGAAAGAGGCGTTCTTCCAAGATATTCGCCGTTCAGAAATACAGAAGCTCCCGAAACGTTCGTTTTTATGACGACAGCCGTTTTTCCGCCCGTAATTTCGCTTTTCAGTTCCGGCTCTGCCGTTTTTCCGCCGTCAGGAATGCGCAGATAAGAAGATGACGATGCAAAATCTTTTTCAAGTTCAGTTTCCTCTTCCGTAAACCCGATAGATTTTCCGGCTTCTGCACACACAAGAGCCGCACAGAAACAAAATAAGAATGCCCGTACAATCCGTTTATAATTCATAAAAAAATTATATTGCATATCCCGATGATTTTCTATTGGTTAAAGAGAAGTCCATTTTCAACAAAACTGAAATAACTGGTCTTGTCAAAAATAACGTGGTCTAAAAGCGCAATTCCAAGAATGTCAGCAGCTTCCATCAGCACGGACGTCGTTTTTATATCCTCGTCGGACGGCGTACAGTTCCCGGACGGATGATTATGACACACAATTATTGCGGCGGCATTTTCCTTTATTGCTTCAGAAAAAATTTCGCGCGGATGAACGATTGCCTTGCTCACAGTTCCGACAGACGCCACCCGAATTTGTATAACTTCGTGTCCGCCGTTAAGCGTTACTGTCAAAAAATATTCTTTCTGATACATCGAATAGCTGCGCACAAACGGCACTACATCACGAGGATTAATGATTCTTGCTGTATTATGGCAGTTTTTTCTGCGCCCGAACTCAATCGCAGCGGCAACGGCAAGCGCCTTGCTTTCGCCCATTCCCTTTATGGAAAGAAGCGTCTGTATCAAATTCTCGCAGTTCGTTTCAGATAATTTCCGTACGACAGTTTTTGAAAGCCTGTCCACGGAAACGTCTTTCGTACCGCTCCCCAAAATCAGCATCAAAAGTTCAGCGTCCGACGGATACGAAATTCCGTGCTTCAAAGTCAATTCGCGTATATTCGGTTTTACAATTCCCATACTATATATATAGTACGGAGATTAAAAAAAACGGAAGTTTTTGCAGCAAAAATCAATAAATTACTGCAATTTTTTCCTTCGGAACTTTTCCGCTCAGAACGCCGTTCTTCACCGTAAATGAATAACCGTGCGCCGCATCTTTATACGTACCGTCTGCAAAAGCAACAGGAACGGAAATTTTCGCAGCTTTCTTTGGATTTAGGTTGATAATCACAATTCCCCTGTCGCCGCGCTTTACCATAAGAACAGTTGCATCATCGCCGTTCAAAAGTTCTTCATCCTCGCCAGCCATCGCCGCACGGAATTTATTTACCGCAGTAACTTCAGGATTTTTAAACTCATCGTTTCCTATATCACCGATTTTTGACACTCCCGGAAACTGCGTTGCCTCAGGACCTTGCGGACGGTTAAAAAACAGCGGCGTTCCGCCCTTCCTTGAAGCAATAAGCGCCCACCCTGCCCTAAGTTCAAAATTCGTAAGTTTTGCCGATTCGCCGTAATTTGCATACGTATCGTGGCTTTCGACCCAGGTTACTATCTTATCTTCACCGGCAGCATTTCTCCAGTCCGCAAGCCCTTTCGCCGAAAACTTACGGTTCTTCAGCGCAGAGCGAACAACTCCGCCGTAATCGCTTGCAACTACCGAAAGATACTTAGCATATGCGTCCTCGCGCGAATTTCCGCCCTGAAGAACCTCGCCGTACAAAAACAGTTTGTCCGCATCCTTAAGCATAACGCCGCCAACAGCTTTTCTTCCCGTAAAAATCGACCAAAAATCATTTTCCTTCGCCCTAGAATCTTTCGGGTCATCAGGAAGACCGATATGTTTTGCCGTATCAAAACGGAAACCGTCCGCACCGCACGAAATGCAGTCGTTCATATACGCCATAAAATAAGACTGGAACGCCGGATTTTCTGTATTCACATCAGGAAGACCGCCCATAGAATACGTAGTACACTGAAGACGGTCGCCGTAATTTGTAATACCGCGCTTTTCGCCCTCGTGATACAAGTTCTCAATTCCGCCGACTGCATCAAGAAAATCCTGCTTGATTTCAGTTTTTCGCGGCGTCGTATGATTTGGAAGAACGTCAACGATAACGGCAATTCCGTATTCCTCCGCCTTTTTGCAGACGCTTATAAATTCATCGCGCGTTCCAAGCTGGTAATTGCCGATTTTCCAGTCCGTTGGCTGATAATGATAATACCATTTTCCGGTCAAATCAGCGCCAAGAAGATCAAGTCCGCCGTAATCACCTTCCAGACACGTATTCACTGGCGAAAACTGCACCGCAGTAAAACCTGCTTCTGCAATATCCTTCATATTTTCTTCCGCCGTCTTAAAAGACCAGCACCAGCAGTGTAAAATCGCTCCGTTTTTAGTCGATTCTTTTGTCTGCCCGAACATAACGGCAGAAATTAAAAGCACAAGAATACAGACAATCCCATTCTTTTTCATATTGATACAGCTCCTATTACAAAATAGTCTGTCTATTATACCCCATAACAAAAAAACAACAAATAAAAAAAACTCCGCCGGCAGAATTCACCAAAATGAATGCGCCGGCGGAGTCTTTTGCTTATAAAAACTTATGCCGCAAAAATGCAGACAGTTTTTTATTTTTTAATACGGTCAACGACAAGCTGACCCATTTTCTTTGTACCTACAAGTTTTCCTGCCGCAGAAACTTCATCGCGCTTTGCTCCGGCAATATCACCAGTACGCCAGCCCTCATCAAGAACCGCATTTACCGCATTCTCAATATCGCGTGCTTCTTTTTCCATAGAAAAACTGTAGCGCAAAAGCATTGCAGCAGACAGAATTGTCGCCAAAGGATTTGCTAAATCTTTTCCTGCAATATCCGGAGCAGAACCGTGAATAGGCTCGTACAGACCAGGACCAGTTCCGTCACCCAAAGATGCAGACGCAAGCATACCGATAGAACCTGTAATCTGGCTTGCCTCATCAGAAAGAATGTCACCGAACATATTGGAAGTTGCAATAACGTCAAACTGACGCGGATTGCGCACCAGCTGCATAGACGCATTGTCTATATACAAGTAAGAAAGCGTTACGTCAGGATAATCTTTCTTCACATCCTCAGCAACGCGGCGCCACAGCTGTGAAGAATTCAGAATATTCGCCTTGTCAACAACGCACAGACGTTTCTGCCGTTTCTGCGCATATTCAAAACCCATACGAACAATGCGCTCAATTTCCGGGCGCGTATATTTCTCTGTATCCCAGGCAGTATTCTGATCTTCGCTAGTACCGCGATCACCAAAATAAATACCGCCGGTCAATTCACGTACAATCAGAATATCAAGACCGTCGCCGACAATTTCATCTTTCAAAGGACACGCATCTTTAAGCTGCTTCCACATCACAGCTGGACGAAGATTTGCAAACACCTTCATACCGCCGCGAAGTCCAAGAAGAGCCTTTTCCGGACGGATTTCAGACGGAAGATTATCCCATTTCGGACCGCCTACAGCACCAAGCAGCGCAGCATCGCTGTTCAGACAAATATCAAGCTGTTCCTGCGGCAGCGGTTTTCCAAATTTATCAATGGCACATCCACCGGCAATAACGTTCTTGTATTCAAAATGATGACCGTATTTATCAGCAACAGCATTCAGTACGTTCACAGCTTCTGCAACAACATCAGGACCGATTCCGTCCCCGGGAATCAAAGCAATAGTTTTATTCATATAAACCTCTATAAAACATTCCAAAAGGAATTTTAATTATATTAAAGTTAATTAAGTTATACTAAAGAAAAAGATTATAGTCAATAAGGACAAATAATTTTACCCACTACCACAGTATATCATAAAGAAAAGAAAAAAGCCTAAAATTCGCAGAAACGCTTGACAAAGCACAGGGGGGGGTGAAGTACAATCGAACTTATCAATTTACAGTGCAATGCACTAAAAGAGAGGTTCTTATGAAAAAGACAACAAAATGTATTTTTGGTACGCTCGCAATTCTTGCAGCATTCGCCTTTATTTCCTGCCAAGTGATGACGGCGGTAATTCTGACTCAGACTCACAGAAAGTAGAACAGTCGGGAACATCCGATGAAGGTGGCACAGGAAGCGACAGCTCCAACACAGATACCCCAGATGTAGAATTACCGGGAACTCCTAGGGCACTTCAAATCCAAAGGATATTTTTGCAGAAAAAACATTTTATGATGAGGATGAAAAGAAATTTAGAAAATTTGACTTCTCTGATGATGGAACTGTAATTGCCTCGTACAATGAGGCTAACAGACTTTCTGATCAGCCCGTATGGGAAAAAGGCATAGAGTATTATTATTCTATCGGCGATGACAATACTTTGAACTTAAAAGGAAAATCTGTATATGTGGATGAAAAGCCATATTCATATTCGGAAGCTGTAGAACTTATAAATTCTTGGAATGAAGATTATTTTCTGGAAGATTTAAAAGACGACTGGTATGCTGACGATTTTGATTTTACGACAGAATCAGGACTGTTAGATTGTATAAAATACGCCCTTCCAGAAAAAGGAATATTCTTAGACAAAGACATCAACTGTCAGACTGCACTGAATAAATATGTTGAATACAGGAAAAAACAATTGAAAGAATACCTTACTTTCGACTTCTTTTCTGTATTAAAACTAAAATTCACTAAAAATGAAGACGGAACGATATCAATTGATGTACCTGATTCTGCAACATTTTTAGAAATTTTGTCATTGTATAACAGTCCTTTCGATATTTCCGAGTTTTCTGATGATCATTATAACATAGAAATATGGAGTAAAACAGGCGGTAGTTTCTGGTCAAAATATGATGGTGGCACTAAAACAATAAGTAGCAACATCTATGCTGTTGATGAAAGCAAAATTTACGGTGTCGTAAAGCCTGACACATATACAAAATCAGATCCGTACACAGAAAAAGTGGAATTCACATACACTACGGAAGGAACAGGAGAAAACACCAAAGTAAAAATCACATATGCTGAAAATACATACACACTGACACATTGCAAATACGATTTCAAATTCTACCTTGCAGAATAAATCATCTTTCATCATAAACTGATTTTAATAAAAATAGGGCTGCTTTTTAAGCAGCCCTATTTTTGTCAGTCATTTTACTCATTTCCAAAATTATTCCCGTACAGCAAAAAATCACTGTACGTCAAAAACTCCCTTCATACAACAAACTGCGTAAATCAGAAAAACACCACCTTCTATAAACTGCGCTAAAAAAACGATTTTACAACTGCTGCCCTTCAGCAGGATTCCACGCATATAAATCCAAATCCACTGTATTCATAACAACACGAACATTATCTCGTTCCAATAAAGCCGCCTGTGCCTGTATTCCGCCTGCACCAAAATTAATGGCAAGCCTTCCGTCCGCGCTTACAACACGATGGCACGGAATTAAAGCATTAGAAGAATTATCTCCATCCAAAGAAAAAGGCAACGGATTTCGATGCAGTGCGTTCCCTACTGCCTGCGCCCAACGCCTGTTTCCTGCCAATTTCGCTACCGTTCCATACGTAGCTACCTTTCCGGCAGGAATTTGCCGTACTATGTCATAAATCTTCATATCCGTTTCAGAAATCATCAGACTACCCGTATAAAAAATACATACAACAGAAAATTTTTTCGCATTATAAAAAGTACCGCAGAGGAAAATAATAGCTCAGAATTATTGCTAAAATAAACTTGTTGCACCCCTGCCGCAAGAGGTGGTGCGCAGAGAAAAAAAAAAGTCCGGCAGCTACCTACTTTCCCGCCTTGCGGCAGTATCATCGGCGTTAGAGAGCTTGACTTCCGTGTTCGGAATGGGAACGGGTATTGCCTCTCCACTATGGCCACCGGACGACTATCACTTCGTCATCCGCCGCCGGAGCAGGGAACTTTCCGCGCCCACGGCAGCTTTATGTATGTCTTTCAGGAAAAAAAACACGATCCTTCCGCCGCACACCCTGCGACGCGGAACCGATAATATGGTCAAGCCTCACGGCTTATTAGTACTGCTCGGCTGAACGCCTCGCGGCGCTTACACCTGCAGCCTATCAACCTGGTAGTCTCCCAGGAGCCTTCAGGGGGATCGAATCCCCGGGGAGGTCTTATCTTGAGGTGGGCTTCCCGCTTAGATGCTTTCAGCGGTTATCCCTTCCGAACTTAGATACCCGGCACTTGCCCTTGGCAGGACAACCGGCAAGCCAGAGGTTCGTCCACTTCGGTCCTCTCGTACTAAAAGCAGCTCCTCTCAGACCTCCTGCGCCCATAACAGATAGGGACCGAACTGTCTCGCGACGTTCTGAACCCAGCTCACGTACCGCTTTAATTGGCGAACAGCCAAACCCTTGGGACCTGCTCCAGCCCCAGGATGCGATG
>NZ_FUWG01000017.1 GCF_900167145.1 Treponema porcinum
CTGCACGGCGCGCTTCTTTATCTGACTCCGGAAGATTATTTTGCAGGAAGAAAAGAAGAAAGACTTGCAGACAGGAGAAATAAGCTTCATAATGCAGATATAAAAAGAAGAGCTTATTGGTTAGCTCAACAGGCTTAAACCACCTTATTAGCTTTTATAAAAAAGTCCAAGTTCACTTTGGGCAGAACATTCTCGTATCTGTCCATAATATTTTAAAACATCATCTTTATTATTAGCATCTACAGCACGGCGAGCAAGTGTGTATAAATTTTCAATATCAACACCGCCCTGCACATTGATTGTTGCCCCTGCAAAATTATTATTAGTTACAAAATTGTGAATTACTTTTTCTGTAATAAATGCAGTTCCGCAGTTAGGACAGATTCCGGCTTCTTTTGATTCGTCAACTTGAATTTGTGCACCACACTGAGTACATATTGCAGCTGTCAGAGCCATAATTTTTCTCCTGTAATATAGTAACTGACTAAAATTTTTCTATTCTGTAGTGTACACCTAATAAGAAAATCTTGCAATTCGTCATGTTCTTCTTTTTATGTTATTAAATGAGTTTTTTCGGATGTTATTTGCTTTAATGAACTGTATATAGCATATATTTTTTTTCCACTTATAGCTGTCACGTAGAATCAGCGTAAATATTCTTTTGCTTGTATTAAGAGAAATCCTTCCATTTACATGAAATCTCGTAATATTTGACAGGGGAAACCATATTTTATTCGTGCGGAGGGTTTAATTCTGTTTTTCTCATAGACGTGGCAGACTTCTTTTCTTCTCTGTTACTTTTGCATGAAAAGAATGTTTTTCCGTTGAAAGTGTGTAGGTTGTGGGTGGCGGTAGGTTTCGTAGTTCACTGATGGTGTCTGACAGCAGTTCCTTATATCAATTACAGGTGAAATGTCTGTGGGCAAGTTTTTGTATGAGTTTTCTGTCATCTTATCCCTTGTTTTTGGTGAAATATTTACATTTTTCGCTAAGTAAAATTGCTGAAGAATTTTACGTTGTTCTTTGACATTTTTATTTTTAGATTTTGTGTGGATTTGCTGGAAAAATCATTCATCTATGATATAATATATCCGTGCCAAGCGTTTTTGAAATTTCTGGTTATAAATTTTTCTTTTTTTCAAATGAAGGAAATCCATTGGAGCCTTGTCATATTCATGTGCGAAAAAATGGAAACCTTGCAAAATTTTGGGTAAAAGAAAAATCAGAGCTTGCTGATAACATAGGATTTTCTTCTCAGGAATTAAATACTATTCAAAGAATCCTAAATTCAAAAACCGACATTGTTAAGGAGGCATGGAATGAATTTTTCAAAGGAAAATGCTAAAGCAAAGTCAGTTTGGTTTGATGACTATAATATGTGGATTTCTTTAATTGATGGAAGGCAGCTTTCTGTTCCAAAATCTTATTTTCCAAGTTTTGAAAATGCATCACAATCGGATTTGCAAAATTATGAACTAAGCGGAAACGGAATTGGTATTCATTGGGATTCCCTTGATGAAGATTTGTATGTTCCAAATTTGCTTATGCAGGATACTTCTGTTTCAGACGAAAAGAAACGGGCATAAACTCAAATTTGTAAATTCAGAACATCTCAAAAAACACGCCGAGTTTTTCCAAAAATTCTCGGCGTGTTTTTTATGTTTTTACTAATAAAAATAATCTTGAAGCAGCAGTCTGCGCTCCGGCTATTTTTTCAGTTCGCCGGCGGTCTTTTTGAATTTTGCTGCCGACGTTTCTGTAAGGGTAAAGCGGTGCGGAGTTTTGCTGCTTGCGCCTATATATGAGTCATCTTCCTTGAAAATATCAACAGTGATTGTTCCTTCTGTAGTGATGATTTCTACGGAAGCCGTTTTTTCATCAGGAAGGCGTTTTGCATCATCTTCCCAGCCGGAAGCTGTGCATGAAGCAAGCTGGTTCACCCAGGCATCTGCTTTTTCGCTGTCAATTTCCGTTCCTTGATTTCCCGTGAACTTCCATACTGCATTTTCTTCCGACATATCGCGTTCAATGCGGAATGTTGTTTTTCCTACGGTGCTGTTTACTGCCGTTATGCTTGCGGCACTTACATTGTAGACAATTTTACTTTTTAGAGAATCTTCCGTCTTGTTGAACACAGACTGAAGGTTTCCTGAAACAAGGTAGATATCCTTAGATTTGTCTGCCGCAAGATATGTCTGCGAGCCGGTAGATGAAGTTTTTCCAAGGAGTATCGTGCGGATAACGGCATCGCCCTTTTTTGCGGTGATTGAGTATGCCTTTTCGTCGTTCAGGTCGTAGCGTGCGTTAAAATCATCGCTTCCAAGTTTTCCGACTGTATCAAGCACTTTGATTTCCTTTACGGCATTTAAAATCATGTCGACGGAAGACTTGTCTGCCTGGAACGAGTCGTTCCCTACATACCAAGTAGTGCCGTCAAGAGAAAGCGTTGTATTTGATGACGGACCTGAAATTTCTATAAAATCCGGTGACTCTTGTATTGCCAGCGTTTTTACCGGATTATGACCTGCGATTATTGCCTGAATAATGCATACGCACAGAAGAACAGCGCAGGAAGCAAGAAGAACTATTTTTCGTGTTTTCATATTTTACACCTTCTGATGATTTTATTTTGTGATTTCGCGCGAATCGTTTGGGTTGTATACGTTGTGGATTTTCCGCCGTCTGATTGTGCGCTTTCTCCATACAAAAAGTCCTGCTCCGATGATAAGCAGCGCAAGTCCGAACATACAGAAATATTCTACAAAGCGTGCATAAACGCCGGTAGTTCTGTCAATTGTCTGGAACGAAACTCCCTTTGTCCGCATTGAACACAAGTCTGCGTTGCCGTTCATATAATCAACTGCATTCCGTACGAAAAGTGCGACCGGTTCGCTACAGTTTTCATCAATAAGCTGATTGCTCGTGATGTATGACGTTCCGGCAACAAAAATCTTTCCGCTCTGGCGCGCCTGTGAAATATGCGTTGTTGTTGAAAGTTCGTCTTCTGCGCCGGACTCAGTTTCCGCTGGGTTTTTGTCGAATGCACTTTTGAATTTACCTTCTGCAAGAACGGCAAGCGCTTCTGATTTTTCCGTAGATTTGTCATACGGAACGCCGATGTTCGGAGTAAGCTGGATATTCTGGCTTTGAGTCCATGATTTTTCGGAACTGTGTGCAAGAACGGTACGCTTTATTCCGTCCGGTACTGCTATGTCTGTGTTGATTTTTCCCGGCTGAAGGAAAATTACGTAGCCCAAATTTTTTGTAATCGGGTTTTTTTGATTAAGTTCTCGGTTTGACATCATCGGTGCCCAGTACAGGTCAAAGCTTTGTATTCCCTGCATTGTTTGCTGGCGCGCCTTGTAACAGTTTTCATCGAATACGTATGCACTTTCAAGCTGAATTCCATAAGAAGAAAGCAGCCTGTTCAGTCCTGTGGCTATCGGGGTAAACGTTGCCGGCTGGTAGTAGTTCTGCTGTTCCATATTGAACGGATCGCAGAACAGCATTACGTTTCCTCCTCGCATAACGAACTGGTCGATTTTGTAAAGTTCTTCCTCACTGAATGCGGATTTCGGGCCGTTTACGATGATTGAAGTAAGGTTTGAAGGAATATCTTCGTCGGCAAGGTTGATTTTTTTAAGTTCGTACATATCGGAAAGCAGAGTTACAAAGTGAATGCTCGTGCCGTTTTCGTCAGAAAGTTCTGCTTCATCGTGACCTGTGATGTAGCCAACCTGCTTTACTTTTGCAAGAAGTCCCTGAATTCCCTCGTTCATGCTTTCTTCAAGCGTATCTGTGCCGGAGATTACGTAACCGAACAGAGAACGCTGAATTGAAAGAGGCAGTACGCGGAAATTTTCGCCGTGCTCAATGACAAGACCGAATATTCCAAGTCCCTGACTTCCGTCCTTGTTCTGCCAGCTGAATGTCTGAAGACCGTATTTTTCGGAAATTGCATCGATGTCTTCCTGCATTATATACTGGCGTACATAGTTCAACCGGTTTAACGTTTTTTTGTTTACTTTGTTGAATGCTGTCTGCACTGTTGCGTCAATCTTGTCAAATCCGTTTATTCTGAACTGCTTTAAGTCATCGGATGCATACAGTGAAACTGTAATCCTGTCGTTTTCTCCAAGACCTGCAAGAGCATCTGTTGTAGAAATGATTTTTGCAATTTTGGTGGTAAGGTTGTATTCAAAGCCAGATTCGGACTGAATTCCGTCGATTACTTCGATTGAATCACCGTAAGTAATTGCAAGCCCCATCCAAACCTGCTTGAAACCGACTTCGTTGTTCTTTACTTCCTGAATTTGAATTTGGCGCAGACCGTAGCCGGCGGCAATTTTCTGATTTTCAGGCTTGTTCATATCAAAGAACGTGTAGCTGAAATTCCTGTTGGCAGCACCTTTGTATTCAACGAGAATGTCCTTTACGTACTGGTATACCTTGCTGTAGCCGGTCGGAAGGTTATCTGAAAAGAACACCTTTACGGAAAGCGGTTCTGTAAGCGTCTTTACCGTCCTTTTGCTTGCTTCTGAAAGCGAATATGCGCCCTGTTGCGTAATGTCAAAGCGAAGGTGCGCATTTTTGAACGCGATGTTTGCGAGTACAAGAAGAATGACGAACAGCGCAAAATCGCTTGCCGGGCTTTTTATCCATTGTAAAAATTTTTTCATAGTTTCTCCCATCTTATTACTTTATTTTCTTTCATTCTGCTGCGTAACGACTGTAAGGCAGAAAAAGAATGCCGTTACAGTTACAAAATACAGAATGTCGCGTATGTCTATAATTCCGTGCGAAATTGACGTAAAATGTTCAAATGTCGAAAGAAACTTGAAGAATTCGTCTATAAAACGCGGAACGCTCTTTGGAATGGAGAACGGCACGTAAATGCTCATAAGTACGGCGCATGCAGGAAGTGACACGAAAAGCGACACAATCTGGTGCTTTGTTACCGACGAAGCAAATACTCCGATTGTAGAAAAAAGCGCACATACAAGGACAAGTCCCAGATAGCCGGCAACAATCTGGTTTACGTCAAGTTTTCCGCAGAACGAAATTAAAATTGGGAAGAAAATGCTGGGCGCAATTACGGCAAGAGATGTAATGAATGCAGCAAGTGTTTTTCCCGTAACGACTGCTGTTTCTGTAACAGGAAGCGTCATCAGCGTTTCAAGCGAGCCGGAACGTTTTTCATCCGAGTACAGTTTCATTGTAAGAATCGGTATAAAAAGCGTCAGCAGGATTGACTGGAATAAAAACAGTATCCTCATATCGGCGCTTTTATATAGAAAGAAGTTGTAGCCAAGAAACAGACCTTTAAAAAAGGCAAGGCTAAGCAGAATGATGTTTATGCAGATGACAATATATGCAATAGGGCTTGAAAAATATGCACCAAGCTCCCGCTTCATAATAATTATTGAGGGATGAGCAGATTTATTATTGTTTGTCATTTTTACGCTCCTGTAGTAAGAATGTGGAATACGTCCTCAAGGCTGTTGCGCTGAAGGCTAAGTTCATACAAATCATAGCCGGAAGAAAGAACGGCTTTTGCAACTGCAGGCCGGATTTCCAAGTCTCCCTGAATTGCAATAAGTGCAGTTGCGCCTGTTTCTGACTTTTCAAACGAAAGGCTCTGAATTCCATCAATGCCTTTGAGCGAGTCAGAAAGCTGCGCTTCCGTGGCGTTTGCGTTTACGCGGACAACAGCCGCATTTCCGTAGCGCGTGCGCAGCTGGTCTGTCGGGCTGTCTGCAACAAGTTTTCCGCCGGAGATTATTATTACGCGGCTACAAAGCATTTCTACTTCGCTCAATATGTGCGTGGAAATGATTACGGTTCTTGTTTTTCCGATTTCTTTTATAAGCGCACGCACGTCTTCAACCTGATTAGGGTCAAGACCGCTTGTAGGTTCGTCCAGGATAAGGATTTCCGGGTCATTCATAAGGGCGTGCGCAAGACCGACACGCTGTCTGTATCCGCGCGAAAGTTCGCCGATATTTTTATGCATTACTTCTTCAAGTCCGCATTCTTTGCATAAAAGAGGAACTTTTACGTTTTCATCCTGCTGCTGCATCCGTGCAATGTATCGCAGGTAATCATCTACAATCATATCGCCGTACAATGGCGCACTTTCCGGCATATAGCCGATTTTCCGCTTTGATTCAACGGGATTTTCCGTAATGTCCGTTCCGTCAATTTTGATTGTTCCTGACGTTGGCTTTAAAAATCCTGTAATCATACGCATTGTCGTTGTCTTTCCGGCACCGTTCGGACCTAGCAGACCGACAATCTGTCCTGTAGGAATTGAAAAACTGACGTCGTTAACTGCCCTGAACGTTCCGAAAACGCGGGAAACGTTACTGACTTCTATCATTTATACACTCCCATAAAAAGTCAAGAAGATTGTTTCAGCAATCGATTGACTTTTTATGCCGCTTCGCAATGAAATGAGAAGCGGCAGTTGATAAGGAAGTTCGCAACGCGAACTTGTGAATAAAAACTTTGACGCTATTTCAGGCAAAGTTTTTATTACACCTCCTGTGCAAGACTGGCGGCCTTCCCCGTATTTTGCGCAGGAACTGCCGCCAGCCGTTATTTTCTGGTTGTTTAAATTTTGATTTTTCTTTTTTCAGGATTTTCCTGTTCTTTGTACAGAATTGCAATGTTGCCTATTATTCTAACAAGCAGGGCACCGCAGGAGTTACAAAGATTTTCCGTGAGTTCCCGCTTGTCATCCTTAAAATCGTTGAATTTTACTTTTATGAGTTCGTGCGCCTCAAGTGACTGCGCAACTTTTTCCGTAAGCGAGTCCGTTACGCCGTTCTGCCCTACAATAACGACAGGCTCAAGCGAATGGGCTGCCTTTTCAAGAACTTTTCTCTGTTTACTAGTTATTTCAATCATTCTATAATAGTATCAGCAAACAGGCAGATTTTCAATTTATATCGAAATGACCGAGGAAACTATTTTTTTTTGCGAGGATTTTTTATGAAAAAGGGTGTATTTGCTTTGTTCTGTGCGGCGGCGTTTTTTGCAGGTTGCAGTAACGGAAGTTCAGGAAGCGGAGATGGAATTACGGAATTCGGAACGCCGGACAAAACGGTTATTTCAAACAATATTTCATCAGAGGATAATACTGTTATGCTTCAGGGATTTTCCTGGGAAAGCTGCAAATCTTCTTCATGGTGGAACGTTATAGAAAGCAATGCAGAAGAAATCGGAAATGACTTTGAATACGTATGGTTTCCGCCATGCTCTGATTCAAACAGCGACCAGGGCTATCTTCCGCGCAAACTGTATGATTTTGATGCAAAATACGGCACGGAAGAACAGCTTAAGTCTGCAATAACTGCAATAAGTCCTGCAAAGGCAATCGCAGATGTTGTTATAAATCACCGCTGCGGAACTACAAGCTGGGGCGATTTTACGGAACCGTCGTTTGGTACTGAAAAAGGAGTCAATTATAAGGCAATCTGCTCTGACGATGAAGGTTTTGAAAAAGAGCCGGATTGTATGGGAAAAGTTCCAGCTTCAATGCGCGGTGCAGAAGACACCGGCAAAAGCTATGAGCCAGGGCGCGACCTTGATCATACGAATTCAGACGTTCAGAACGGAATTATAGAGTTTCTTGGAAAGTTAAAAGATTTGGGATTTTGCGGCTGGCGGTACGATTTTGTAAAGGGCTATGCCGGAAAATACGTAGGAATGTACAACAAGAAAACAGAACCTGTTTTTTCGGTTGGTGAATACTGGCCGACTGCTGGCTACAGTTATTTAAATCCAAATGCCTGGGGAAACGCTATAAAAAGCTGGGTGGCAGAAACTGCTTCGGACGGCGGGCAGTATTCCTGTGCGTTCGACTTTGCACTTAAAGGCGCAATTAATACTGTTTTTGGAAACAAAACGACGAACGCGGTAAATTCGCACTACAATCTGCTTGCAGACGAGTCTAACCTTATGATAAGTAATCCGGAAGCCGCCGTTACGTTCGTTGACAATCACGATACCGGTTCTACGCAGAAACACTGGTATACAGATCCGGCTGACGTTGGTGCAGCTTATGTTCTTATTCTTACTCATCCCGGAACGCCGTGCGTTGCATGGCAGCATTATTTTGGCGGAGTTTCTGATTCTGTATGCGATGAAAAAGTTCCCGGAACTACGCAGACCCTTCACGACCACATAAAATATTTAATAGATTTGCGGAAAACTCTTGGAATTACAAATACAAGTGCGCGTGAAACTCTTTCTAAAACTTCATCGCTGTATGCGGCAAAAATTACTGGTTCTGCCGGAGAGGCTGTCGTTTCGCTTGGAAACACCACATATTCGTGCCCGGACGGATTTTCGCCTGCGTATTCAGGCACTGGCTGGTGCATTTACGTAAAAGACAGTGTGGAATAATATGAACAAGCGAAGGGTGTTTTTTGGCTTTTTTATGCTGATTTTTTTCTGCCAGGCTTTATTCTGCTACGATGGGGTGATGGCCGGTCAGAATAACATAAAAATTGTCCGGACAGAATATTTTGACATTATCTATGCGCCCGGTTCGGAAAAAAGTGCTGAAGTCCTTTATGAAAATGCAGACGGAATTTTCACCGAACTTTCAAATCTGTTTGGTCTTTTGCATACGTTCCGCCTTCCTGTAGTCATTTCTCCGGCTCAGGACGAATTTAATGCGTATTATTCAAGCGCGCCGTTCAGTCACATTGTTATGTACGATACCGTTCCACCGGAATCGTTTGCTGTTTTTTCCGAAACGCTTTTAAGTACGTTCCGCCACGAGCTTATTCACGCAGTTACATACAACCTTCACAATAATTTCTGGACAAAAGTAAAAAAAATCGGCGGCGATACGTATAATCCTGCGCTTCTTACGATAACGTCAGGATGGGCAGAAGGTGCATCCGTTTCTGTAGAAAGCAGCGGCGGAGAAGGGCGGCTGAACAGCGAATATCACAAACAGCTTGTGCGTCAGGCAAAAATTGAAGGTAAATTTCCGCGTTTTTCGGAAGTGCAGGGCGCGCGTGACGTATATCCGTCCGGACAGCTAAGCTATTATTTTGGCGGAGCATTCAGCGCTTTTCTTCAGCAGAAGTACGGAATGGAAAAATACGCACGATTCTGGTACAAATGCGTCAATTTTCAGACGCTTACGTATTTTGGCTGCTTTAAGAAAGTTTACGGTTTTCCGATTCAAGATGCATGGGAAGAATTTTATGATTCGGTGGAAGTGCCGGACGTTTCTTGCGACCCTGCGGAAGAAGACTGGTGCGCGGCACTTACTGCCGGCGGAAAAAACGGAAATCTTAAAAACGTAAGCCTCGTTTGCGCATCGAAAGAAGGTGCCGCGTTTTATGATGCAGATTCCGCCTCCGTAAAATATGCATGTTTCGGGCGCGGAAAAACAGGCGGTTCGTTTGAAGAAGGTGCATTGTCTCGCGCAAAAACTTTGTGTACGCAGGATGACGTTTCGCGCCTGAACATTTCTTCCGGTGGAGAACTTCTTGCGGTTTCCTATACGTCGCTTTCAGGGCGCGTTCCTAAAAACAAAATACGCATCATAAATACAAAAACGCGCCGTTCGTTTACCCTCCCGGAAAGCGGCATCCGCGACGGTACAGTTTTCCTTGCAGACGGAAAATGGTATCTTGCGGCGGTAAAAACTCATTCGCAGTATTGTACGTTGAATTTGTACAGCCTTACGGAAGGGAAAAACGGTTCTGTGAAAAAAGCCGTTTTGGTAAGGCAGAAAAAGTTTGGCTTCGGGAAGGGAGTTTTTTCTCCTTCGGGGAGCAGTTCTGGGCGCGTATTCTACATTCTAAAAGACGGAATGGAATACACAATCCGCGCATTTTCTGCCTTACAGTACGAAACGGAATGGACTGTTCCGCTTCCGGAAAAAGATATGGTCATACAGACAGTAAATGTGCGCGCCGGAGCAGACGGAACGGAACGCCTTGCGTTTTCCTTTACGCGTCCCGGAACAATGCCGCGTCTTGCCCTTCTTTCCGCTGACATTTCCGGCAGAAAAGCTGACTTCTCCCTTAGTACGCGCGATTCTTCCGGCGGCATATTTTCTCCGTCCTGCGTATCGGGCAAAAAGTACGTTTATTCTGCGCATTTTTTTGAGTCAAACGCCATTTTTACTGCCGATTTGCAAAAAATGACGTTTGAAACGTATTCTGTACGGATTTCGGAATTTGCGCCCGGTTTGCAAAATGCCGCCGCCCTTTCCGCCGTTTCGCCCCTGCCGCAAGCAGTTTCTTCAGGAACGCAGGCCGATTCTCCATTCCCGGAATTTTCTTCCGCATCAAAACCGTTTTCTCCTGCAAAATACGCATTCTCTGGGCCTCACGGAACATTCGTGCCGTTTGCCCTTACGCAGTCGTATGTAATAAAAAAATCTGCTGACGCGCTTGAGGCAGTTCTTGTTCCGTTCGGCATTTCCTATATAACAGGAACGCCCTGGACATATCCGCTTTTCGGTTTTTCCGCAGGATTTAATCCGCTTACGGAATCTGCCGCGCTTCTTGCAGGAATATACGGCGGAACTTCCGAAACGCAGCTTCTTTCATATTATGCGCTTTTACAGGTGGAATTTGATTTAGACGGCTATAAACAGGCGTACGGAGCATTAAACTTTTCTTCAAAAATTGCGCTTGGCAGAAGAACTTATCTTTCGTTTTTGCAGAATGCGCAGATTTTTGAAGGACGGCAGGGACTTACGGAAATACCTTTGGATTCGGAAGAATTTTTTGGCGCGCTAAAATCAGATGATGATACGCACCGCATTCTTTTTGCAGACATTACTTCTGCCGGACTTGGAACGATTAAAAGATCCGGCAAAGGATTTTATGATTATTCAGGCGTAGAACTCAGCGCAGTCTATATGCAGAACTGGTGCGCCTGTGTTTCAGAACCGTCGTATGAATATGACGGCTACCAGAACATCGGACTTGATTTTACCGCAAAAAACAGCGCGCTTCTTCCGCTTTCTGCAGAAGTGTTCCTTTTTCCGTCAAAAAGTTATTTTCTTGGCGCACTTGCAGAATGTGTGTTCTTTACAAAAGAAATTCAGAAATCGACTGTAAAAATGCCGTTTTTGTACGTAAACCGCTTTACCCTTAGTGGCTATTATATGGGAAAATTCACGCACGACTGGCGCAGTTATATGGACTCCTGGGCTGTTTTTGATGCAGCAGATTATATGCGTTACCTTTGCGAAGGCGATTTTTTCTATTATGACGAAGCCTGTCTTTCCGCCTCGTTTATGCTTACACCAAACATCGGCGGACTTTCCCGCCCTGCGTTCCGCTTTGAACTTAAAGCGCAGTTTTTATACCGCCAGCACCCGGATCCTGACCAGAACCACTATTCCGCCTCCATCTGCGGAATAACAGTGTTTTAGGATATTTTTTCCCTGTTCAATTTGAAGTAACGGCGTAAATATGATATTGTACATATCTATGGGGGAAATAAAATTGAATTCTATTTCACTTGTTGCGTCAAAAAACAGGCGCATTGCAATTACAGGCGCATTCAGTGCGCTCATCATTCTTATGGGAATTCCTGGTCTTCACCTTGGATATATACAGCTTAGTCCTGCCGCTTCTTTAACGATAATGCACATTCCGGTAATTCTTGCGGCTGTTCTTGCAGGACTTCCCGGCGGAATTGTTACCGGTCTTGTTTTCGGGCTTACAAGTCTTGTAAATGCGGCGGCAAATCCTTCCGGACTTCTTGATCCGCTTTTTGTAAATCCGTTCTGTTCTGTCCTGCCGCGCATGCTTTTTGGTGCGGCCGCTTGGGGCGTTTTCCGCCTTCTTTCTATGGTTTCTGTTTTTCCAAAAGCATTGTGCGCGGCAGTTACGTCTTTTCTTACGACGCTTCTCCATACAGTTATGGTAATCGGCTCTATGTACGTTTTTCTTAATTCGCAGATGAGCGAAACGATGGGCGGGATGGGTTTTGTTATGGTGATGGGAGTTATTCTTCCCGGTGCGCTTCTTGAAGCAGTTGCAGCAACGTTCGTCTGTGCGGCAGTTACGGCGGCAATGTCTGCGGCATCAAGCAAAAAGGCAAAAATCTTTTCTGAAGAAAACAAGGACTAAATGCGGATAGTAATAGTAGGCGCTGGTTTTACCGGCATTCAGCTTGCAAAACTTCTCATAAACGAAAAGAACAACGTCGTTCTTATTGATAATGACGAAGAAATTATGCGCCACGCGGCAAACCGTCTTGACTGCACCGTAATGGTTGCCGACGGAAATAATATAGAAACGCTTGAAGAAGCCGGCATTGCACGGTCAGATGCGCTTGTCTGCCTTACTGGAAGCGATGAGGTGAATATGATAACCTGTTCGCTTGTTGATGCCGTTTATCCAGAAATCTTAAAAATTGCACGCGTACGGAACTATGCGTATTACGTAAATACTACCGCCGCGCAGAAAACCCATGCAACAACCTTTACGGGCAAGCACCGTCCGCTATACGGAATTGACTATATGGTTCACCCGGACGTAGAGGCGGCAGAAGCAATTGTTCAGGCTGTGGAAAACGGTGCATTAAGCAGCGTAGTTTCGTTTGATAATTCAGAAATGCAGATTTCATGCGTTTCTGTTTGTGCCGGAAGCGTTTTTGCCGGTCACAAGCTTATGGAAATGCGTACGCTTTGTCCGGTTCCGCTTCTTGTTGCATACGTTGAAATTGACGGAAATACGACTTTGCCTAACGGAAACACCGTAATGGAACCCGGATGCAGTCTTGGAGTCCTTGTTTCCAAAAACGACTTGAGCAAAGTCCTTGAACTGTGCGGCTCCCGCCAGCAGGATTTGAAAAAAATTGCAATTATCGGTGCAGGAAGAATAGGAACGCTTGTTGCAAGCAAAATCGTTGAGCCTAAAAAAAGCTCTTTTATAAAAATGTTTGCAGAAAAATCCAGAAAGTCTTCGCAGAAAATCGTAATAATTGATTCAGACGAACAGCTTGCAAAAGCCGCCGCAGAACGTTTTCCGGAAGCTTCTGTATGCCGCGGCGATGCAACTGACGAAAGTTTCCTTGCGGAAGAGGGAATTCCGTCGTTCGATCTGGCTATCTGCGCAACGCACAACCACGAACTGAATATGGTTCTTTCTGCATATCTTGAATCGCTTGGCGTAAAGCAGACTGTAAGTCTTGTTACAAGCGCCGCGTTTGCCACAATTGCGCAGAAACTGGGAGTTGATGTAACCGTTTCCCTGCGCGACGTAGTAGTTGATTCAATTATGAGCCACATGCGCGGAAAAGCAGTAAAAGAAGTCCACACGATTACAAACGGCAATCTTGAAATTATAGAATGTATTTTACCGGCGGACTCAAAAGTCAGCGGTAAAAAGGTAAAGGAACTGGCAGAACCTGGAAAATATCTTGTGCTTTTGGACAAGCATCCGGGAACTGATGAATACGAAATTGCAAACGGTGAAACGTGCGTGTCTACAGGCGACCATCTTGTGCTTATTGCGCAGGCAGACGAAACGCGCCGTGTTCTTGAGCTGTTTGAAAGCGGCAGGGAAAAATAATGGCTTCCGGTTTGTTTCAGATTGTTACGGCGCTTTTGGGCATTGTAGGTTCAACGCTTGTCGTTCCTGTTATTACGGCTATTGCCTGTTCGGAATACAGCGTAATTCCTTCATTTTTAATTCCTATGGTGGCAAGCGGAATTTTATACGTTCTTGTAAACCTCGTATTTTTCCGCAAAAAGAAAATCAATCTTTCAATACGTTCAACGTTCGTCATTGTTGCATCATCATGGTTTTTTACAAGCCTTTTTGGCGCAGTACCGTTTTGCATAAGCGGCTGCATTCCTTCTTTTACAAACGCATTTTTTGAAAGCGTTTCCGGCTTTACCACAACAGGAGCAACAATTCTTTCTGAAATAGAAATATTGCCGCGCAGTATGAATTTGTGGCGGTGCATGACGCACTGGCTTGGCGGAATGGGAATTGTTGCGCTTACAGTTGCGCTTCTTCCGCTTTTGGGCGTGGGCGGATTTCAACTTATAAAGGCGGAAACGACTGGTCCTGAAAAAAGTAAGATTACGTCAAAAATTACTACTACGGCAAAAGTGCTGTGGCTCATTTACTTTGTACTTACAGTTTTGCAGACAATACTTCTTATGCTCTGCGGAATGGATTTTATTGATGCACTGTGCCACGCATTTGCAACCCTTGGAACAGGCGGTTTTTCTACCAGAAATGCAAGTATAGGAAGCTATGACTCCGTTCCGGTGGATATTATATGCACGGTGTTTATGTTCCTTGCCGGAATAAACTTCAGCCTGTTCTATTTTGCAGTAACCGGAAAACTTGCGGAAATAAGGGAGAATTCTGAACTTAAGGCATATTCTGCTGTTGTTGGAGTAAGCATTGCATCAGTTACGCTTTTCCTTATTCCTGTGTACCATTCTTTTGGAACGGCACTGCGTTATGCGGCGTTTCAGGTAGTTTCCATTATAACGACAACCGGATTTGCAACTGCGGACTATACGCTGTGGCCCTCGGCGGCTCAGCTTATTATTTTTCTTTTGTTCTTTACAGGTGCGTGTTCCGGTTCTACGGGCGGCGGAATAAAAATAATCCGCTGGGTAGTGCTTTTCAAACAGGTGAACAACGAAACAAAAAGAATGCTTCATCCGCACGGAATTTTTAATATCCGGCTGAACAACCGTCCGGGGCGGAATGATATCGTATTCAATGTAGCAGCTTTTATCACCGTGTATCTTGCGCTTGTTTTTGCAACGACCCTTGCCGGATGCGCTGCAAACCTTGATGTTTTTACGTCATTTTCCGCATCCCTTTCAATGGTCGGAAATATAGGTCCTGCGTTCGGAAAATTAGGACCTTCGTTCAACTACAGCTTTCTTCCGGCAGCATTAAAATGGTGGTACAGCTTTGCAATGCTTGCCGGCCGTCTTGAACTTTACACAATGCTTTTCTTCTTTTTTCCGTCGTATTGGAAAAAATAAGGCGGAATGCAGAAAAAAGATAAGGCATTTTGAAAAACTTATTTTCTTGACTTTTTAAGGGAGAAAAAATGGCGAAAAAAAACGGTTCTGTTGTCTATAAATGTTCCGGCTGCGGATATTCACAGCCGCGCTGGCTTGGAAGATGCCCTGAATGCGGAGAATGGAACACATTTGAAGAATGTATTGTAGATTCAAATGCTGTAAGTCCTGCAGGGCGCGGCTCAGATGTTTCCGTAAAAGTAAAGCCTGTTCCGCTTTCTTCTGTGGAAGCAAAAGATACTTCCCGAATTCTTACCGGCATAGATGAATTTGACCGCGTTCTTGGCGGAGGTGCTGAAAAACGTTCTGCTATTTTAATCGGCGGTGAGCCTGGAATCGGAAAATCAACGCTTCTTGTGCAAACGGCAGCAAGCCTTGCATTTTCCGTAAAAAAAAGCGGTTCTTCACAGCGCATTCTGTACGTTTCTGGAGAAGAGTCCGCGGCGCAGATAAAGGAACGCGCCGAACGTCTGCACCTTTCTTCACACGGAATAGAAGTTCTTTGCACTATGCGCCTTGAGGATATTCTTGATGCACTTGATTCTCTTAATCCTGTTTTTACAATAATAGACTCTATCCAGACGGTGTATTCTGCCGAAGCCGGAATTGTTCCCGGCACTGTGAACCAGCTTAAATACTGCGCAAATGAGCTTGTGGGCTGGGTAAAGGAACGAGACAGCGTTCTTGTGATGACGGCGCACGTTACGAAGGACGGCGCAATTGCAGGTCCTAAAACGCTTGAACATCTGGTTGATACAGTCATTTCGTTTGAAAGGAATAACGATGACGTACGCTTTTTGCATGCGCAGAAAAACCGTTTTGGTTCAGTAGATGAACTTGGTATTTTTACGATGACAGAAAACGGACTTGAGCCTGTACTTAATCCGGCAACAATGTTTCTTTCTGAACGAAGGGATGTTCAGCCGGCAGGAGTAGCCTGCGCCGCTGTTTTTGAAGGAAACCGCGTTTTTCTTGTAGAAATACAGGCACTTACAGCACCGGCAAAAGCGGCAGTTTCACGCGTATACAGCGATAAAATTGATTCTGCACGGGTAAGCCGGATTGCAGCCATCCTTGAAAAACGCGCAGGCATTCGTTTTTTAGATGAAGACATTTACATAAACGTTGCCGGCGGAATCCGGCTTAGCGAAAGTGCCGTAGATGCAGCCCTTGCCGCCGCAATGTATTCTGCACGGACAGACGTTCCTGTTCCTGTGGGAACGGCTTTGTTTGGTGAACTTAGCCTTGCCGGAGAAATCCGCACCGTTCCGAAAATAAAACAGCGTGCAAAAACGGCAGAAGGTCTTGGCTTTACGAATATTCTTGCACCAGAAAACGGCGCGGGCATCACCTGTGTAAAAGACATCCGCAGCCTTATAAAAACAGTTTTTGCAAAGTAAAGCATATTCCTTTGTTACAATCCGCCTTTTTTCTGAAAAAATGATGTTTTGTAAAGAAGTGTATTTATTTTAATCATTGAGAATCAGGCTTCTTTAATGATATAATTCGCCCTATGAATAAAAAATTGGTGTCTTTTGTTTTTGCCGCCCTGCTTTTTACTCTTTCCTGTTACTCACAGGAAGCAGACGGCAAAAACGCACCTTCTTTGGAAGTTCAAGCGGAAGAACCGCCGCAAGAACAGGCTGATATTTCGGTTGAAAACGAACAGCAAGAAAAAAAGAAAAGGCTTTACTTTAGTTCAAAAGATGAAATCCGCACGCGTATAATTTCCGTTGATCTTGACTATCTGTTTATGGGACTAAAAAACAGCGGATGGGGACTTGGCATTTACTACGAACAGTATATCTGGAATCATCTTGCTTCAAAAATCTGCTTTGGACATTCAACATTCTGCATAGACGGCGACTGGTGTCCTACAGTGTCGTTCGGAATGTTTGCAGAATGTTATCCGTTTCAGAAAGGACTTGACGGACTGTACATTGCATTCGGCGGCTATTTTGACTTTATAGAACTTCCTGATTCCGACGGAATTACTGAAGATACAAAATCAACTTATCTTTCAATTTATCCGCTTGCCGGCTACAAACTGCGCATCTGTAAATGGCTGAGTACCGACATTTTCTGCGGATACAAGCATATTTTTACAGACGAAAGCGAATCCGTCTGGGATAACTTTGACAAGTACATAGTAAGTGGCGTTAAAGCCGGTGTTGCCCTTAAATTTCACTTTTTCCAGTAGCAGAAAGGCGCAGTTTTTACAACCATTCCGTTTCTTCTTTTTACAGTGATAACCTTGAATGTAACTGCTTTTGTTATTTTTTATACCGTGCTATACTTTCACCTATGGAAAACAAACCCTTTTACGAAGACGGCGTGCATTTTTCCTGCCAGCGCTGTTCTTTCTGCTGCGGACATTCTCCGGGATTCGTGTATCTTTCCCGCGCCGACCTTGACAGCCTCTGCGCATTTTTTAACCTTTCAGCCGGCGAATTCATACAAAAATACTGCCGCTGGGCAGATTATTACTACGGAACGCAGGTTCTTGCACTAAAAGAACAGAAAAATTACGACTGTATATTATGGAAAAACGGATGTTCCGCCTATCAGGCGCGCCCGGTACAGTGTTCTACCTATCCTTTCTGGACGTGGATGATTAAAGACAGGCACACCTGGGATGACTGTGCAAAAGAGTGTCCCGGAATGAACAAGGGAAGGCTTTGGACGCTAGATGAAATACGGGAAAACGAACGCGCCTATGCCAGAAACGAACCCCTTACGCGCGAACAGGCAGAAGAACTTATGCGTGGAGAAGAATAATTTTCCGTTTCCCTGTAATCCACTCCTAGTAACACAGGCTAGAACACAGTTGCGTGTCTAGGTAAAACACAAAAGGCTGTCTAAATTATACACGGAAGTCTGTTTAAACTAGACGCGAAAGTTTGTCTAAGATAAACACGGAAGTTTGTTTATGCTAAATACGGATAGCATTCAAGGTTAACACTGAATAAATCCTATTGAGGATTTTTCAGTGTTAACCTTGAATGTAGCTAATTGTCCGTAAGTGAATGACTTACGTCAATTTGACGGGAAGTGCTGAGTAATCGCTTCAAGTGTTAATCAGCACTTTCCTAATTGTTTACAAACATCATTTGTACAAAAAAAATCACTTCATTACTGAAGTGATTTTTTTTAGCGGGGGGGGCAGGACTCGTCGTTACAGTCGCAGCCGTCCTGTCTGCTCCTTCCACGGCGTCTACGTTCACTGACGGCGACCTCCTTGCCGCCTTTTCCTCCCTATTCGGTCGGCGTTCGCTCCGCTTCGAGTCCTGCGTTGTCTAAAATACAATTTGTTTAAAATAAGAAAACTTCAGCGTCAATGCTGAAGTTTTTCTGTTATAGCGGGGGCAGAACTTGAACCCCTGCGGCCTCCGGGTTATGAGCAGTACATCTGTATAGCAGTTTCTATCAAACACATTCGGTTAACTTCAAAAAACTCATAAAATGAGCCATTTTCGTTACTTTTTGCAGTTTATAGCGTAAAATTCCTTCTGTCAACATCGGTTTGCTTCAGTTTTTTACAGAAAAAAAAATCCGTTTTTCTGACAGTCTCTCTGCAATAGTTTTTCCTCCGAGTGATAACCCGGAGGTCAAAAAAAATGTGGCCTCCGGGTTTTCTGACAGTTAGGAAAGATAATGTTTTTAAACTAACAGTTTACTGTTTCTTTCTGCAGATTCCATTATAATCAAGTTATGGGATATTCATATTCACTTCAAACGGCAAAAAGGACTGTTGTTGATATACCGGCAACATCACGACTCTTAAAAGATTTGCGCAATAAAAATGGATTTAGCGTAAAACAGCTGCAGGAGATTTTCGGATTTGAGACACCTGTTGCTATTTATGCCTGGGAAAATGAAAAGTGCAAGAATATCCCGTGCATCGAAAACTTTGATATTTTATCTAAACTTTATAATTGTCATGTTGAAGATTTGTATGTTTTGAAGCAGGTTGATTTGTCAGATTTGCAGGTGCGCGAAAATACCCCCGAATATGGAACTTACAGAACTCTTGTTAATCGCCTGCTTGAAGGTCTTGCAGATATTGAAGAAGGCCGAGTACAGGATTTTGAAAAGGCAATGAAAGAGATTCGGGAAGAGCTTGGAGTTTAAACTAACAGTTAACTTCTTTTATTCTCTTTTTGTTTTATTATGAAAATTGGCGAGGAGAATAATTTGAATAATAGTAATCCGATTACTTTTTTTGATCTCAAAAATATACGATATGTTTGGGATGATGAAAAAGAAGACTGGTATTTTTCCGTTATCGATTTAATTTCTATTTTTACTGATTGTACTAATCCTGATGTTTATATAAGCGAACTAATTGCTAATGATGAAAGCCTAAAATCTATATGGGATTCAAATGGTGTGTCGGTTTTAATGACAGGGGCAGATGGAAAGAAGCAAGAAATTCAAACAGTAAATATATATGGCTTGTTTCGTATAATTCAATCGATTCCGTCGAAAAAAGCAGAACCATTAAAAAAAAAATTAGCTGAATTGGGGGCAGAAAGATTTAATCAAATACAGAATCCTGAATTATCTATAAAGCAGGGGTTACAAGACTATCTTCGTCTTGGATATTCAGAAGACTGGATTAACATGCGGTTAAAGTCGATAGAAATAAAAAATGAGCTTACTGATCAATGGAAATTACATAAAGTCGAAAGTTCTTTTCAACACGCAGACCTTCTAGATGTTATTTGTAAAACCTGGTCTGGAAAAAGTGTAAAGGAATACAAAAAGTTTAAAGGCTTAAAAAAGGAATCATTACAAGACAATATGACAAATATAGAGATAGTATTGAATATGTTGGCAGAAATCTCAGCATCAAGCATTACAGAGTCAAAAAATCCTCAGACTTATGAAGAAAATGTGCAGTGTGCTCAGGATGGAGGCAGCGTAGCTGCTGTTGCCAGACGGAGCCTTGAAAAAGAGTTAGGGAAAAGTGTTATTTCTCCTTTAAATGCAAAAGATTATTTCTTAGACCAAAGAAAAATTAAGAAAAGTGAACTTTATAGGCCTGTAAGAAATTTCATTTTAGGTACTGGATTACAATTCGGATTTTGCAATGAAGCAAAGCGAGTTTATTACCAAAATTCCTATTTTATAATAGACCAGATTTATTATCATATTCCAACAAGAAGGCTTATTTTATTAAAGATTTGTCGTAAGAAACTGAATCTGACAGAACTTGAAAAGTTTAAAGAGCAAATAATTTTTTATAATACTCAAGATAAATATGCACATGAAAATGATGCTATTGGAATGATGTTTATCATAAATAAAAAACAGATAAGAATAGAATATGTAATTCCAGATTTACTTGGAAAAGAGGTTGAAGAAATAGGGCTGCCAAGTTCAGAAATACTTGATTCATATTTGCTAAAAAGTCTTACAGATTTACAAATGAATTAATTCTTTTTATAACATCTAAAATCTTAATCTGATTGGAAAAAGATATTACAATATAACTATGGGAATGCGAAGATTATTTATTATCAGAAAAGATTTACATCTCTCTGCAGGAAAGCTTGGTGCAATGGTTGCTCATTGCGCTGAAGGATACTGGATCTGGTTGATTCGCAAAAATCTTACAGAAGAAAATGGTCGTGTTCACGCATCTTTTGACCTTGATCGGGAAATCTATGACGACTATTTGAATGGAAGAATTACCAAAACAATCTGTGAAGCGAAAAATCTGAATAAACTGCTGCAAGCACGCGATATGGCTTTGGAACTTGGATTAGTCGAAAATCAGGATTTTGGCATGATAAACGATGCCTGTCTTACAGAGCTTACTCCAGAATGGGTGGATGAAAATGGTGAAGGTCGCTGCACAGTTGGAATCTGGTTCAAGCCATTACAGGATGACGTGGCACATAGCATCAGTAAGAAGTATCAGCTTTATAAGGATTAATTGTTTCGGTTTGTTCGTAAATCAGTTCATCGATTATTCCAAAATCGTAGATAGCATTTTCTATACAGAATTGATAAATGGTATCTATGGGATTTACTGGTGAAAGTGCAAAGCCTGCTCTTGCAAGCAAATCTGAAGACTCTTCCATATTAAGATGCAATGCAATAATCAAAGACAGAATAGTCTGTTTTTGAGGATGATAATCAGCATCGGAACGGATTTTGGAAAATAATCTGCGGTCGATGTTTGCAGTTTTGTAAATCTGGATTTCAGAAAAGCCCTTGCCCCAGATTAAATGCATAAGCCGTTCCTGGAAAGTTTCTTTTTTTCTTGTCAGAAGGCTTTGTAATGAAGGATAGTTATCAATAAGATTTCTTTGGGTTGAGATGATGCAATTTGTGAATACCTAATCTCCTTATGAAAATGAAAGTATCATTTTGAAATAAAAAAATCTAAAGCGGGTGGAAGAATCGAACTTCCCCGACGTCGAGCTTATGCGAAAGCCGCGAGAGCGGCGGGTAAAATAATTTCCTCTCATGCAAACGGAGCGAAGCGACGTATGAGGCTCGTGAGCCACAACCAGTGCTCCAACCCGCTGTGTTGTCTGAACTATAACAAACTTTGTTTGTTTAGTGGTCGCCACGGTGGGGACATTTTTTAAATTATTAGTTTAATGATTTTTGTGTAAACCTTTTGTATTCTTGAAACTTAGGTGAATAGTATGGTAATACAATTTTTTGAAATAGCAGAAAACAATATAAAAGAATTTAAATCACAACTGAAAATTGCTTATAAGAATCATTTCAAGAATACAAAATCTTTCAAAGAAGCCTTTAAAGACTTCAGTGTACCTGAAATTTCAATTTCAAATGATTTATATTTTGAAGATATTGAAAAGGCTAAGAAGCAACTGTATGAAGACAAAAAAAGTGGTGAAGAAATTTATATGAAAGATTTCATTTCTGACTTACAGGATAATCTTTCGTTTGTTCCAATTATAAAAGCAGAAAAAGAAACAGAATATGATCCAGGCCATTCATTTACAGTAGAAGAAATGACAAAAATAAAAAAATGGCAAAAACAACATAGAGCAAAAAATCATCCAGAAGGAGAAACATATCAAGGAGCAGTAGGTGTTGAAAGATTTGAATATACTCTTTTAGGAACTTCGTTAGGGATGATAAAAAATTGCTTTTGTAAATCATGTAAGGAAAAATATGATGAGGAATCTAAGCCATACACAACTATAACTATGGAAGAAGTTCTTAGACTAAAATCACCCAAGTATTCGTATGAAGAAAAAGAAAAAAAATTGTCTGAACTACGAAAGAAATGGGATTACGAAATTGACTTCAGTGATTGGTAAGTTTTGATGTGTAATTGGGATTACTAGAATTAGAGTAATACTCTTGGAGGTTTTATGAATGGAAATACAAAAGAAATAAAATATTCTTTATCTAGAGAAGAAATGATAGACTTGTTAAAAAAATATCCATTTCTTGTATATAGAAACGTTTTTTCTGGTGAAAAGAGTCATGATACTTTAGATGAAGATATAGAATATAATCAATGGACTTCTTGGGATGGTTCTGGGTGGGAACACATATGGAAACGTTATCTTACTTATCTATTTATTGAATATGACAAATTAAATGAAAAAGCAAAACAAGATTTTATGATATTAGATACAAAAGAAAAGTTCGGTTCCTTTAGATGTTATACTAGTTTTGGGAATGAAAAGATATTTGAATTAGAAAATAAACTTGAAATGATTTCTGAATGGACTTGTATTAGATGTGGAAAACAACCTAAGAATTCTAAAGGCCAACATATTATTTGGAGAACTACAGGTTGGATTTGTCCATATTGTAAAGATTGTTTTAGGAAGGAAATTTCCGGTAATGACTGGACAAAAAAGAAAGAACGAAAATGGCAAAAGGACTGGTTACAACAATGTAAAGAAATAAAAAATAGAGACTTTGCTATGTGGCATTATGCTAATAATATTAAGACAAGAATTTCTTATGGAGATTTATGGGATTTTTAGTGATATAATAAAAGAATCGGGGCTGTAGCTCACCTGGCTAGAGCGCTACAATGGCATTGTAGAGGTAGTGGGTTCAAGTCCCATCAGCTCCAATATGGGAAAAATCAAAATTATCAAAGGTGACATAACAAAGCTGAGCTGCGATGCAATTGTAAATGCGGCTAATTCTTCGCTTCTTGGAGGCGGTGGTGTTGATGGTGCGATTCACAGAGGGGCCGGACCTTTGCTTCTTGCCGAGTGCCGAACGCTTGGCGGCTGCAGAACTGGCCAGACTAAAATCACAAAGAGCTATAATCTGCCGTCTCGGTTTGTGATTCACACTGTCGGACCTGTTTATTTTGAACATACTCCATCCGACGCTGAAGCACTTCTTACTTCCTGCTATGAAAACTCTTTGAATCTTGCAAAAGAAAAGGGGCTTAAGACTATAGCTTTTCCTCTGATATCTGCCGGCGTATACGGATATCCGCAGAGCGATGCAATAAAAGTTGCTATTGAGACAATGAAATTGCATCAGAATGATTTTGATGAAATTACGCTGGTGCTGTTTGGAGAAAGAGAATTCGAAATAGCGAAAGAGGATTATCCAGAGTTCTTATAAATCCATCGAATCGTATTCAATTATTTGTCAACTTCAGAGTACTTCAATGAGACTTTGAAGTACTTCAAAGTCTAGTTCAAAGTCACTTCAAAGTAAACTTCACTTTGCTTCTCTGTTTCCTTATTAGGTAGTGAAGTTTATTAAAATACAGTAATAATTATTTGATAAGATTAAAATATGCAATTTACCACTTTTAGTTTGGTGTTAACAGGTGTTAAAAATTTTCCGAAAACAGGATAATTGACAACTTTTACAGAATTTTATCCGTCTGAAATTGCCATATTTGTAGGAATCTTACAAATATGAGGTGTTTATACCAATATAAACCCCGAATAAGAAAGAGCTCTGAAAAGAGCTTTATCATCTTCTTATAAATCTTTCTTTTTAAACTAACAGTTTAATGAATTTTATTTGACAATATATTACACTGAATCTACAAATCACAAATTAAAGTCGCTGGCCATAAGAAGCCGAGCGCCGTGTCTCATTGGTTTTACAGGCCTGAGACAAAAACCCGCTGCGCCGTTGGCGTAAAAATATCTTTTATGAAAGGAGTGCGTAATGAGCACAGACACATTTGACATTACAAAATTATCTGCTGCGATGATTTGCAAAAAGAGATGCTATTCGACAATTCTACGCACACCTTGGATTTATGGCTTGCTTCGTACAGGCATAAAAGATAATGGAGTTTTTGTTAATGGAGAAAAATCATATGAGGACCGTAACTATTCAAAGGCCGGTTGTTGATCTGAAAGCAACCGGTGCACAAATCAAATCACTCAGAATCAAAAGTGGATACACTGTCCACGATATTCAGGCTGTATTCGGTTTTGAATATCCGCAGGCTGTTTATGCCTGGGAAAGTGGAAAGTCAATTCCAACAATCGACAACTTGCTGGTGCTTGCTCACTTGTTTGATGCAGCAGTCGAAGAGATTGTAATTCAGCGCATGATTGAAGTCGAAGTTTCATGCGTTTCAAACAAGATTGAAAAGCTCTGCAACAAGAATTGTAACGATTGCAAATTGCGCCTGAGTGCCTAGTCTTTTTCTGTCTGTAAGCCAAAGTTTTAAATTAATGGTTTACAGACAGACTGAACTTCCAATCATACAATTAAATCATCGCTACCAAATAGAAAGGGTTCCGTTACGCCCTTATTGTAATCAGAGGAAAATATCATGAGAAAATTAGCAAGTGTTCAGACTATCTGGGACGTGCAGCCGATAGAAGGGGCTGACAGGATAGAAGTCGTTTCCGTTTTGGGATGGAAATGCGTTGTCAAAAAGGGCGAATTTAAGAAATACGATTTATGCGTTTATTTTGAAGTAGATGCATTTTTGCCGGTAAAGCCAGAGTTTGAGTTTCTGCGAGACGGATGTTACAGAAGCAACGACTTGAATGGCGAAGGCTTTTTGATGAAAACAAGAAATTTTCGAGGACAGGTTTCACAGGGACTTGTTTTGCCGCTTTCAATTCTGGATGGAATCGAGCCGCTTGATGGAGTTGCATGGAAAACAGGTGATATTGTTAGCGAGCAGCTTGGCGTAAAGAAATGGGAAGTTGCAGAAATCGCTACCGGAAGCGGACGGGTTATCGGGGATTTTCCACACGGCATTCCAAAGACAGATGAGATCCGAGTTCAGGCAGAACCTGGCTTGATTGATGAGTTTAAGGGACTTCCTTATTACATCTCAACCAAGATGGATGGAACCAGTGTGACTATGTATCTGATTGACGGTGAATTTGGAGTCTGCTCAAGGAATTACGAAATTGGCGATGACGAAACAAGTCCTGCCTGGAAGTTCGTTCACAAGCACAATGTTCAGGAAAAAATCAAAAAGGGCGCTGAGGCTCTTGGGTTGAAGAACGTTGTGGTTCAGGGCGAGTTCTGTGGAGAAGGAATTCAGAAAAATCCGCTTAAGCTTGTGACTGCCGAATGGTACGTGTTTACTCTGCGGGATATGGATCAGGGAAAGAGACTGGGTCTTCAAAAGATGCAGACTTTCTGCGAAGCTGCCGGTTTGAACATGGTTCCTGTAGAAGAAACCGGAGACCAGCTTCCATATAAGACTGTGGAGGAATTTATTGAAAGGGCAAAAGGAAAGTATGCAAGCGGAAATCACAAGGAAGGAATTGTTATCAGGCCGATTGAGCCGGTTTACAGCAAAATCCTTGAAGGTCCGCTTTCTATGAAGGTTATCAATAACGATTACCTTTTGAAGCAGAAATAAAAGAAAATCAGCTGTCCGATTTTTTCGGACAGCTGATTTATATAAATATGGAGAATAAAAAATGGATTACGAAAGATTCTTATTTGACTTCATGTAGATAACTAATCTGCGTGGAGGATTAAATGAGTAGAAGTTACAAAAAGCACATGGGCGGTTCTTACTGTGGAGGTTCTGATAAGTATTCTCGATCTGTTTATCATCGAAGCAAAAGACGATCAGACAAGAAGTATTGTTACGAACTTTGTAAAAAGTATGAGATAAAACAGATTTTCGAAAGACAATCCAATTTTTGTTTAGAATGCATGCTTTACATCGAAGAACTGTGTTCTGGTGATTGGGTTTATTGTCCATATCAAACTATAGATGATTTACCAACAGATAAAATTGTGGCAGGAGTAGATTACTCTTGTAGATATGCTGATAAATGGTCATGGGCTAGTGATGGTGGAAGTTTTTTGATGGAAACAGAATCTAGTTTGCGAACTAAATTCAATTCAGAAGTCTTTGGATTGGAAAGTAACTGGAGACATGAACCTCAAAATATCTGGCAGCGTTATCAGTCAGCAATCAAGAATAAACCGCATTATTCTTATGATTTTGTTGATATGATTGTTTCAAAGAACTTACCTAAAAAACAGTTCCTGACTTGTAAAGAACTGGTTTTCTGGTTTAAGGAAAATCAGAAATGGCTTATTCAAGTCTGGAAAAAGTTGAATTATGGGAAGTAATTAAAGGAGATTATTTTAGTGGTGGATTTTTTTCAAAATGTTCACCACTAACTTCCAGAGTTCAAAACGCGTAGTCTTCTTTGGAATATTTATAACTTTCCGAATATAGAGTTTCAGGAGCAATATCAATTTCTCCATCGAGCCATGATACAAAACTATGTATGACTTTAGCAGTTCTGCGATTTTCTTCTTTACTCAAGGGAGCAAAAGCAGAACCTTTATCAAGTAATGAAGTTACGTCAAAAAGACGGGTTTCACCAGTAGAAAATTCTACAAGGAGCATTCCATCATCGAGAATTTTTATAGAAGAGACTTCAATATCAGGAACTAATTCACCTGCATAACAGATTCCATCTTTTGTATACATATCGAATCCTATACTTGCATTTTAACATATTTAGTTTGCTAAATCATCAGAAAAACTTTGGAGAAATAAAAATGACAATCTATATGACAAGCGACCTGCACGTTGACCATTACATAAATCATCGTGTAAGTCTAGAAAACTACATAAACAATGCACTCAAACCAGCGGATGTCCTTTGCGTGGCAGGAGACACCTGCGATGATCCGCATCTTTTTGTGGAATTTTACAAGGTAGTTTCACCCCGTTACAAAAAGATTTTTGTAGTCTTTGGAAATCATGATTTAACTGTGCATAACGAATCATACTTTCGAAACAATCTCTTTACTGAAACACAGGCAAAACTGGACTTTCTGAAAGCAGAAGTTTCAAGGTTCGGAAATGTTTCGATTCTTGATGGGACAGTCGAAGAGTTTGAAGGTGTGAAGTTTGGTGGAACGATGGCTTTTAATGATTTTAGCTGGGCTTATGAAATTGATCCTGAGCCAGACGGAAACATGGCAAAGTTTTTCTGTTATTGGAGAGACTGGTTTGATTACCGACACTGGGAATATATGGGAAATGTTCATAAGGATATTCTTGCTTCACAAATGAAAAAGCTGGATTACGTGGTTTCCCAAAAGCCAGACATCATCATGACTCATTACATTCCGACTTTTTTCGGATCTCTGTCTTTCTTGTTTGTCGTTTTTTTATTTACCGCTTTTACAAGGCATCTAAAACGTACAATTTGTTTTGGCTTTGTTTCGTAAATATAAACCACATCGTTTACTTTTATTAACGAATTTGTTTGATTCCAATCAATTGTGTGATATTTCAAGAAAGCTTTTTCAACATCATAATTTTTCTCGTTACAAGGTAAAAGCCAATAAGTTAATTTTGCCTCTTTGTTCTCGATGCTTGAATTATTGAATGGCTCTACACTTAGATTAGATACATCATAATTCAAATCTTTTAAGCGTTTTTTAGCTTCTGTCAGTTCTTCTTTGGAGAACATATCATGCCATTCCGGCTCAAAAATAATACGCTCAAAACATAAATCAAGTCTGCCAGCCATGTAGAGTTTTGTTAAACCGTCAGTTATCTTATTTTTGGAAACCAATAATTTCTTAACTGCATTCTCAGCACCGCCACAATCTTCAATCATTTTTATAAAAGCGGTTGGATTATAATGGCAATCTTTCTTTGTTTCCAAAATTGATTTTTGTATTCTTTCATCAAAAGTCATATGCACCTCTTATTTATATTATAGGAACTGAAAATGAAATATTTACAAACCTACATCAGCAACTGTATCTGGAAACGTTATCCCCAATAATTCTGAAATTCTTTCCCATGTAGTAAAGCCACAATAAGAATCCTTAAACTTTTGAATTTCATTTATATCCTTTCTGTGTGGCAAGTTTTTCTTGTAATAGAGAATATCTTCATAGCAAGTTAATTCATAATCCTTTATTTTGTCTTCTGCAAAAACATAAAAGAAAAAAACTTGTTTAGTGTTATCGATAATACTATCAACGTGTCGAATTAATTGATCTCGAGGATTTAACCATTCTGTAGAAGTTGTTAAAGAAGGTTCTGTACGCTTAGCTTCTCCAACATATATTGAAGTATCAGTTTCAATGTAAATATCATTTTACTTTAGTTGTATAGAAAGATACTGTATACTTCGGCTATAACTCCTATTTTTTGACACTTATCGCCGAAGTATAACGCATTTTTTATTTATTCAAAAATTAGTTTTAAAAAGTAGGCCGTAGGCCAAAAACCTACCGCCTACGAACTTAAAGTAAGGAGTTTAAGATGGCATGATATAAAAGGCTGGGAAAAAGTGGTACTCTGGTTTGACGGAATCAGAGAGCCGGCGGAAGGTTCTAACTACTGGTGAAGAAGCCACTGCGTGAATGGCAGCCGCTTACTTCGGGTTTAAGATTAATCAAAGCCGACCGCCGTACGCCATAATGAGGCGTGGGGGCATTCCCCACGACCTCGGATAGGAGCACGGTATACCACTACCAGCGTTTACTCCTGATTCCATTTTATCATATAAGTAAAAGTTGAATTTCAGTGAATTCAGATGGATTTAATTGAATTGCTAATTTTAAAATCTAGTGTTATTTTGTAGGTATCCAAGGGCTGAATACCACTATTTTTGGTCTTATTTGTCTATTTAGGTTCAGTAAGCTTCAGTTAAAAACAAAAAACCACTCATTTTTGAGTGGTCTGCTATAGCGGGGGCAGGACTCGAACCTGCGGCCTCCGGGTTATGAGCCCGACGAGCTGCCAACTGCTCTACCCCGCGTCGTATTTCCTGTTATGATATAGAAAGTATTATTAAAAGTCAAGGTGATTTATGCAAAAAACAAGGTGGTTTTTTACTTAATCTTATGGAATTTGCCGTTATTTTTGACAGGTTGTTGATTTTTTTTTCTGTCTACAATAGAATAGATAAACTTATTGATAAAAAGGAATCGGTATGGAAAATTTGGATGAATTGAAAAAAGAAATCAAAGAGACTATTATTTCTACTTTGCAATTAGAAGACATTACTCCAGAAAACATCGTCGATTCTGAGCCGCTTTTTGGTGAAGGACTTGGGCTTGATTCTATAGACGCTCTTGAACTTGGTGTCGGTCTTAAAAAGAAGTTCGGCGTTAAGTTTTCATCAGAGAGTGCTGATAACAAGAAGCATTTTGCATCAGTAGATGCTTTAGCTGAATATATTTCTCAAACGAGAGGTTAGTTTTATGTCAAAAGACGAAATTTTTACAAAATTAAAGGACATCCTTGTTTCTGAATTTGAGATTGAAGAAGATTCCATCACTCCGGATGCAACGCTTTTTGATGATTTGGATCTTGATTCCATTGACTCTATTGATCTTATTCAGAAGATGAAGGAATTTATGCCTGCCGGTACAAAGTTCGATCCTGCAATTTTCAAGACTGTAAAAACAGTTCAGGATGTTGTTGACGCGCTTGTTCCGTATATGGGCTGATGAAAAAATTTCTTACGGTTCTTTTTTATGTTATGGCGGCGGTATATCCGGTGGTTGTATTTACGCTTCTTGTCGTCTTGAAGCTGCCTGTACGGATTCTGTCGCTGTGCGTTATGGTTCTTGCCTGTTCTTTCTTCCTTGGTTTTACCGGCAGGAACAGAACTGACGTAAAAAAAGAAAAAAAAGCGCTGGATTGGCGGCCTATGGTCAGTTCTGCGCTTTTTTTAATTGCGGGTATTGTCTGCTTTGTTACAAACCAGTCGGTTTTCTTAAAGCTGTATTCCGTTGTCATAAGTGTTGTTTTGCTTAGCGTGTTTGGTTCTACGTTGTTTTTTGAGCCGAATATATGCTTTCGTTTTGCTGTGATGTCGGATAAGTCGATTGCCGGTTCTTCATACGAAGCGCAGGTGTGCGCCTATTGCAGGAAAGTTACTGTTGTGTGGTGCTGCTTTTTTATAATAAACGGTAGTATTGCGGCGTATACTGCATTGCACGATTTTGGCTCTGAAGATTTGAATAATAAAATCTGGTCTGTTTATAACGGCGGCATTTCTTATATTCTTATGGGGCTGCTGTTTTCTGTGGAGCTGCTTGTTCGTAAAATGGTGGATAAAAAAATGATAAAGGCATTTTCGTTTACCAAATTCAATGCTGATTCTCGCCCGGACGGTCATATTGTCTGTTTTGAAGGCAGCTGGTCTGACGGTGTATATAAGACCTGGAAGGATTTTCTGACTGATTCCGCAAAAATGCGTGCATTTATCTCACAAAATCCGGCGGACGACTGGATTTTGCACTGCGAGGATTACTGGTACTTTCTCTGTACGTTTACGGCTCTTTTGCAGTGCGGAAAACGCATTCTCCTTACCCAGAACATTTCTGAGGCGTTCATTGATGAAGTAAAAAAGCCCGGCGTGGAATTCCTTACTGACCAGAACGCCGCCGGTTCTGCATCAATTCAAGATATAATAGAAAAAAGTGACTTGCCGGACGAACAGTATATCCGCAGCGTTCCGCAGGTTGATTCTGACAAAACGCGCATTCTGATGTTTACTTCCGGCTCTACGGGAAAGCCTAAGGCTGTTCCGCAGAGGATGACTGAGTTTGAACTTGACAACGCGTTTATAATTTCAAAATGGGCAAAGGAATTTACTTCCAGAAAACTTGTTACTACGGTAAGCCAGCATCATATCTACGGATTTCTGTTCGGTTCATCCCTTCCGTTTACGCTTGGAGTTTCGTTCCGCCGGACTCGTATTACTTTCCCGGAAGAATTTGAAAAACTTTATGATACTGAATATATGATTATTGCAACTCCTGCGTTCCTTAAGAGGACGGTTGAAATTGAGGAGAAACTTCCGCTAAAAAATCCGTTTATTTTTACAAGCGGCGGCGCCTGTTCTGCAGAACTTGCGTTATCTACGGAAAAAGTGTTCGGTTTCTGTCCGCTTGAAGTTTACGGAAGTACGGAAACCAGCGGCATTGCTTACCGCCAGCAGAATAAAGACGGTCTTAAGTTCACTCCGTTTGACAATGCAAAAATCTGGCTTGGCGATGACGGATGCCTCCGCATTGTTTCTCCGTACATAAAAGATCCGCAGGGATTTGCTACCGCAGATTTGGCAGAAATTTTTGACGACGGAAGGTTCATTCTGAAAGGACGTTCTGATTCAATCGTAAAGATTGAAGAAAAGCGGATTTCTATGACGGAAGTTGAAAACCGCATTATGCAGACAGGGCTTGTTTCTGACGTAAAGGTTGTTGCGCTTCAGAATGACGTCCGGCAGTATCTTGCGGCGGCAGTCGTCCTTAATGACAAGGGAAAAAAGCAGTTTGAGAATACCGAGAAATATCTTGTAAACCGGTATTTTCACGACTTTCTTATGCAGTATTTTGAAAATGTCGTTCTGCCAAAAAAATGGCGTTTTCTTGATGCTCTGCCGGTTGACGCGCAGGGAAAAAAGCATAAGCTTGAAATAGAGGCGCTGTTCGAAAAACAGTAGCACGGAAATCGGGAAATTGCAGGGAGTCCTTCAAGTTTCCCGGAGTTATTTTTATAGAGGTGTATATGCCAGAAAATTTGCACGATATAGTGAATGAAACGGTGCTTGAAAAAGCAGATAATAAAGTTTCGCTGAAATTTGTAATTCCGTCGTCAAGTGACTTTTTTGACGGTCATTTTCCGGAGTTCAAGCTGCTTCCTGCCGTTGCGCAGTTTGAGATAATTACGCGTTTTTCCAGAAAATATTTTGGAACGCAGCGTTATGTTCCTTCTATAAAAAGGATAAAATTTTCCGCGCCGATAAGACCTGATTCAGTAATCCGCCTTGATTTGACGCATAATGTGGAAAAAGGTACTGTTTCCTTTACGATGGCTGATTTTGACATCTCTGAAAAAGTCTATTCTTCGGGTTCTTTCTGCGTGATTGATGAATAAATTATGACATACGGGTTTATTGTTCCAGTCTATAATCACGGTTCTACTCTTGATTTTGTCGTGCGGCAGCTTGTTCCGTACGGTTTTCCGGTTATTGTCGTTGATGACGGTAATGACAGCGAGAACCGTGCGTATATTTCTGCCGTTGCCGCTGCTTATCCTCAGGTGGTGCTTGTAACGCGGCGTAAAAACGGCGGAAAGGGAAAGGCGCTTCGTGACGGCGTAAAAAAAGCGTATGAACTGGGACTTACTCATATTTTTCAGATTGATTCCGACGGTCAGCACGATACAGAACGGATTTCTCATTTTCTTGAAATGTCCCGGAAAAATCCTGACGCGGTGATATGCGGTTTTCCTGAATATGAGGAAGATGCCCCGTTAAGCCGCGTAAAGGGAAGGAACATTGCAAACAAGTGGATTCATATAGTGACGCTTTCCGACGACATTAAGGACGGAATGATTGGCTTCAGGATTTATCCAGTTGAACCGTATTATGCGCTTATACGGCGTCACGCTTTTATTGACGGGCGTATGGGCTGCGATATTGAAGTGCTTGTCCGGCTTTTCTGGGCAGGAGTGCCGGTTGTTTCCGAATCGGTAAAAATCAACTACCCGGCTGACGGCATTTCAAATTTTCATCTTGTGCGCGACAATATACGCATTTCGCTTGTGTATACGCGCCTTTGCATCGGTATGATTTTCCGTCTGCCGAAACTGATTTTCAGGAATATCCGGGGCAGACGGCGATGAAGAATGAAGAAAAGTTCCTTCATTGGGCTGATGAAAAAGAAGTAATCTCCAGTAACAGACCGGTAAAATTTCTCCTGCTTCTGCTGGTGCACGTTCCTACGTGCCTTGTGCTGCTTTTGATATACCCGGTAAGTTTTTTCTATCTTATATGTTCAAAAAGGGCGCGTACTGAAGCGCGGCTTTACCAGAAGCAGCTTAAGGAATTTACGCACGGAAAAAGTCCGCGTGTAATCAGTCCGTTCCTTCAAATTCTTTCGTTTTCCCTTTGCGTGCTTGAAAAAATTGTAGGATGGCTCGGTAAAGTTACGTATGACAAGCTTGTCTGCCACGATGACGATTTACAGGAGCTTATTCAGATGCTGGAAAAAAAGCAGGGTGCGGTTCTTATCGGGTCGCACCTTGGGAACATAGAACTTTTGCGCAGTCTGTTCAGTTTTAACCGGACGGGCGTAAGCAGGGAAGTTCCGATTTCGGTGATTATGGAACTTAAGTCTACCGAGCAGTTCAACAAAACTATCAGGGAAGTAAATCCTAAAGCAGGATTTAATGTAATTGACCCTAAGTCCATCGGGCCTGATACGATGATTGCGCTTGACGAACAGGTGAAAAACGGCGGTCTTGTAGTCTTTACTGCTGACAGGACAAGCGCAAATGTCCGGACTCGCTCCGTCCGCCTGCCTTTTTTGGGAAAAGAAGCTGATTTTCCGTACGGCGTGTTTCTTCTTACAGTCCTGTTGAATGCTCCTACGTATTTTGTGTTTGCGCTCCGTACAAAAACTTCTACCTTAAATCCGCGCTATAATATTTTTGTAGAACGTGCCCGGACTTCTCTTTCCTGCACAAGAAGCGAGCGTGACGGATGCATACGCAGCCTTTGCCGCGAATTCGTTGAAAAACTTGAAAAATACTGTCGGGAGTTCCCTTACCAGTGGTACAATTTCTATAATTTCTGGCTTCTGTCAGACAATAAAGGGGCGTAACTATGGAAAAAGTGCTTCTTGAAGCGGAAATGCCGTTCAAAGTGGAATTCTACGATGTAGATACGATGGGCGTTGTCTGGCACGGAAATTACATAAAGTATATGGAGGCAGTGCGCTGCGTCCTGCTTGATAAAATCGGCTACGGCTATTCAGAAATGATGAAGGAAGGCTTTGCTTTTCCTGTTATTACTATTAATTTAAAATATGTGCGGTCGCTTGTTTTCGGTGAAAATGCTGTCATAAAGGCATATCTTCTGGAATACAAGGACAGGCTGCGGATAAAATATGAAGTGCTCAATTCTGCCGGAATGGTTGCGACAAAAGGAGAAACTGTCCAGATTGCGGTTGACTGGAACACAAAAGAAACTCAGTTTGAGAGTCCTGAACTGTTTGTTCAGAGAGTAGAAGAAACTATAGGAAATAAAGCACGCTAGGACTGCCGGGCAGTTCTGGTTTTTTGCTGGGGGAAAATTGATGAAACGGAAGTTTTTTGTCGGAGTGTGTGCGGTTTTTATGGCAGTGTATGCAGCTGCTCAGTCTGTTACGTTTGATTTGGTGTGTGAAAATCTTGCAAAACATCCGAATATGACCGGAAATTTTACGCAGGTAAAAACAATAAAGGCGGTCAACCGCTCGCTCAAGTCGAACGGAACTTTTATATTCAGCCTTGAAGGAATTATGTGGAAGACGGAAAAGCCGTTTCCGTCCTCGCTGGCAGTAGGAATGACGACCGTCATTCAGACAAAGGCGGACGGTACTCAGACGGTGATTGACGCTTCGTCAAACCAGATTTTTACGAGCATTTCGACGACGTTAAGTTCAATGTTCAGCGGAAATGCAGAAGGTCTTTCCGAAAACTTCAACGTGTCTTTTTCTTCTTCCGGAAATTTGTGGACGGCGGTTCTTACTCCTAAAGACAGCGTGGTTGCCGCAGTCCTTACTTCTCTTTCTGTTTCTGGAACTGCAACGGCTTCTTTTGCGGAACTTGATTCAATAGTTATGACGGAAGCTTCAGGAGATACGATTACCTATTCATTCACGGATCAGAAATATCCAAAGGAGTTGACTGCTGATGAGAAAGCTTGCTTCACTGCAAAATAAAACATATCTTCGCATCTGGATTGCATATCATCTGCTGGTTGCTGCTGCGTTTGTGTTTATGCTTTTTGCAAAGCACGGAGCGGTAAAGGTTGATGCAGATTTATTCAATATGCTTCCTAAACCTGTTATGGAAAAGGCGCTCAGTTCTGCAGATGAAAAACTTACAGAGATGACTGGGCAGAACGTTTTTATTCTTGTTTCAAATGAGTCTTTTGCCGAGGCGAAGGCAGCCGCAGAAACGGTGTATGCACAACTGAAAGGAAGTCCGCGCTTTAAGTCGATTTCATTGTATCAGGATACGTCGAATTTTGGCGGAGTTCTTGAGTTTATTCAGGATTTCCGCTGGAATCTTCTTGATGAAAAGACTTGCGCTGAACTGAATGCGCCCGGCGGTGCAGAAATTTTTGCGCAGAACGCCCTTGCTTCGGCATACGGTGCGTTTACGATGACGTCGCTTGAAAATCTTGAAACAGACCCTTTCCTTTTGGGCGAGCATAACCTTCAGAATTATCTTTCTTACCTTCAGAACGCAGGAACTTCTATGTCGCTTAAGGACGGAGTGATGGCTTCGTTCGTGAAAGATAAATGGTATGTGATGATACGCGCCGTTTTAAGCAAGCAGGGAGCGGCTCTTGCAAGCAAGGAAAACGCCGTCGTACAAATTCACGAAGTCTGCGACCCCCTTGAAAAGGACGGAACTCATTTTGTGTATTCGGGAACGCCTTTTCACAGCTATAAAAGTTCTTCCAATGCAACAAAGGAAATTTCTATAATCACAACTGTTTCTATGCTTGTGGTTCTTACTATATTGCTGCTTATTTTTAAGCGTCCGCATCCGATTGTTTTTTCACTGCTTTCTATTTTCATTTCAACTGTTACGGCGATGGCGGCTACGTTTGCACTGTTCGGAAAAATGCACATTCTTACGCTTGTATTCGGAACGTCGCTTATTGGTTCGTGCATTGACTACAGCCTTCATTATTTTATTTCCTGGAAAGCGAATACGGACTTTCATTCGGGAAGCGAAATTCGTGCCCATCTTTTAAAAGGTCTGGGGCTTTCACTTATCTCAACTGTCCTGTGCTATTTTGTGCTTGTGTTTGCGCCGTTCAATCTTTTAAAGCAGATGTCGGTCTTTTCTATGGCAGGAATTGTAAGTACGTTCCTTACTGCGATTGCAATTTATCCGTACATTCCTGTGCCGGAAACTGGCAAGGACGTTTATCTTATCAAACTTATGAAAACGCCGTCCTGGTACAACAAAAAGTTTGTGGGACGCGTCGTAGTTACGTTGATGTTCGTTGTTTCAATCGGAACGCTGCTTGTCTGCCACAAGAATTTCAAGATAGAAAACAACGTTGCTTCGCTTTACAAAATGGAAGGCAGGGAATTTCAGGACGAGACAGAGGCATCTCAGGTTTTGAATTACAGTCCGAGCGGATGGTTTATCGTAAGCGGCAGGACTGTTGAAGATGTGCTTCAGAATGAAGAAGCCGTTACTGCAAAACTTAAAGTCGTGAACGAAGGAAAGGCAAAAGGCGGCTATATCTGTACGTCTGCGTTTATTCCTTCCATAAAAAAGCAGCAGGAATCGCGGGCGGCGTCGGAACGGCTTTTGCCTCTTGCGGCAGAACAGTATGAATATCTTGGCTATGACGCGTCGCTTGCATCGTCACTCCGTAAAGAATTCTATGCCGGAAAAGACGATTTTATTCAGATGGGAAAAAATGTTCCTGAGTATCTTGAAAGAGCCGTTTCTTCTGCCTGGATAGGCGAAATTGACGGAAAATATTATTCCGTCGTTCTTCCTACGTCAGTTACGGACTATGATGCCTATGTGAAAATAGCCGATGAGTCAGACGATGTGTTTTTTATAAGCAAAGTGCGCAATATGAACAGTGATTTGGATCGCCTTTCAAAAATGATTCTTACACTGTTTGTCATCGTGTACATTGTGATTTTTGTCGTTCTGCGTTTTTTCTATACCTGGAAACAGTCTTTCAAGATTATTTCCGTGCCGCTTCTTATCGTGCTGTTTATAGTTGCAATTTTCTCCCTTGCGAACATTCATCTGGAATTCTTCTCTATTGTTGGAATGATTTTGGTGTTCGGTCTGGGACTTGATTACGTCATCTATATGATGGAAAACGAAAAGCGTAAGGATGAGTCTGAAAACGCAAAGCTTGAACCGTTTGCCATTGCACTTTCTTTTGTTACAACGGCTGTTTCGTTCGGTTCGCTTGCGCTCAGTAAGTTCATCCCTGTTCATATGATAGGACTTTCGATTTTCATCGGACTTGCGGTGGCGTACGTAAGTACGTTCTTCTATACGCGTGCGGAATTCTAGCCGGCAGAAAATCGCAGCGTTTTCCGGCGTTTGACAAGGTTTCATATAAAATTTACAATATCTTCATATTATGAAAAATTGTCATTCGCCGTTTTTTGCTGTAATAACAGTGCCGCTTTTCGTTCTGTGTATGCAGTTTTTTTTAAGCTGTGCCTCTACCAAAAACGAAATCGGTGCTGATATATCGCCGGTGTACATTACTAACACCAAAAAATTCTATCTCCTTTCGCCGGATAACATTGAAAAGCCGGTAGACAGCCTTCAGCTTTTAACAGGCTCGTTCGGGGACAGTTCGTTCGTGCTTCAGGCATTTTTGCAGGCAGACGAAAACGGCTTTTTTCTTTCCCTCCTTAACGATTTTGGAACGGGAATGGGAAATCTGGTGTATGACGGCACAAAAATCACCTTTGATTCCGCTGTTTTTCCTAAAAGCCTGAAGCCGGAATATATTGCTTCCGACCTTCAGTTTGCCTATTACAAGCCGTCTGCGATTAAAAAAAGCCTTTCCGAACTTAATCTTGTTTTTACCCTGACGAATGAGGACGGTAAGGAAATCCGCCGCATTATGAACGGAACAAAATGTATTGAGCAGATTTCAAAGTCTGACGGCGTTGTTGACATTGAAAATTTTTTGCGCGGCTACCGCTACAATCTGCAGGAGGCGGCTGAATAATGGGCGCTTCTGTGTATCTTTCAAAACCTGGCGTTTTATGCGCCGCCGGCAGTAACGCAGACGAACTTTGGAATTCCGTAACGGACGGAAAACAGGACGGAATACGGAAAGTTACTGCGCTGAACGGAAAAACGTTTTTTGCAGGGAGAATAGCCGATGACGTTCTCTGCAAGCCGTCTTCTGCGCGTTACGATATGCGGATTATGCGCATTGAAGAATTGTGCCTGCGCCAGATTGAATCTGATATTGAGCGCGTAAAAACTCTGTACGGAGCAGAAAAAATCGGCGTATGCGTCGGTTCGTGCGATAATGGTACGGAATTTTCCCTTGCCGGACACCGCACTTATTTTAAAAGCGGCTCTTTCCCTTCTGATTATTCTCTTGAAATTCAGGGTGCAGACTATGTTGCTGCGTTTATCCGCGAAAAATATTTGCTTTCAGGTCCGTGCCTTACGTTCAGTACGGCGTGTTCTTCAAGTGCCGGTGCTATTGTAAAGGCGGCGGAACTTTTGAAAAGCGGCATTTGCGATGCAGTTATTGCAGGCGGCGTTGATATTGCAAGCGACACAGTTCTTATGGGATTTGATTCGCTTGAAGCCGTTTCCAGTGAAATAACAAATCCGTTCAGCAAAAACCGTCACGGAATTACGTTGGGGGAAGCCGCCGCATTTTTTGTGATGACGCGTGATATGCCGGAAGGAAACGCTCCTTTTGCAAGGCTTTTGGGCTGGGGTGAAAGCGCAGATGCGTATCATATGACGTCGCCTGAACCGGGCGGCGACGGTGCGTTTCGTGCAATGAAAAGTGCGCTTGCAAGTGCCGGTCTGAATGCAGCTGACGTTGACTATATAAATCTTCACGGTACCGGCACAAAATTCAACGATTCTATGGAAGCAAAGGCGGTAGATGCGCTGTTCGGTGCGAGGGAAACTCCTGTTTTGTGCAGTACGACAAAGCCGCTTACCGGGCATACGCTTGGTGCGGCAGGTGCGCTTGAAGCGGCGGTGTGCTTTCTTTCCATTGTAAATAACATCGGAAAAGCGGCAGGGGAGATTAAGCTTCCGGTGCAGGTGTGGGACGGTGTTCAGGACGAGCAACTTCCTTTTCTGAATATCGTAAGCAAAGGCAAAAACTGTGCCGCCGGAAAAGTGCGCGTCTGTATGTCGAACTCGTTTGCGTTCGGCGGCGCGAATTCCAGCCTGATTTTAGGGCTTTAGCAAAAAAACGGCAGAAGCAGTATATATAAAGAAAGAAACTAAGAAACGAGGTGTTTTTATGGCTGTAGAACCAAAAGCTGTCGGGCAGTTTATTGACCATGACGAGCTGATTGATTATCTTCCTCACAAGGGAAAAATGTTCCTTTTGAGCAGGGTGACCCAGCACGACGTAAATCTGCATACGATTACAAGCGAGTACGATATTACCAAAAACTGCATTTTTTACGAGGAAGAATTCGGCGGAGTTCCTACATGGGCAGGATTTGAGCTTATGGCACAGGGAATCTCTGCGCTTACCGGAATTACAAACAAAATCAAGGGACGCGAGCCTCTTCCGGGAATGATTTTGAGCGTAGTTGATTTTAAAGCATCTGTAGGATTTTTAAAGGACAGAACAACCGTTCAGATGAAAATTGCAGAAGACTTCCGCGACGAAGAAACGTACACTTACCGCTATCTTTGCGAACTGTATGCCGCACCGGGAGATAAGGAACCGGCTGCAACTGCAAAAATTACGGTAATGGAAACGGAAGATATGAAAGGAATGTTCAGTAAATAAGCAGGAAAATTTCTGTTTTTCCTGTCATTGTGCGTGATTTTCTTCTGACATTGACATTCACCTTTATAGCGTTTAAAATGAATTAACAGTTTTTATAAAAATTTCAAAATGGGGAATCTTTATATGAATGAAGACAAAAAAGTTTTGGTTACAGGTGCTTCTGGCGGAATCGGACGTGCGTGCGCTGTAGAAGCTGCAAAAGCGGGCTACTATGTAATCTGCCATTATAACGGAAGCAAAGGCAAGGCTGAAGAAACTCTTGCCCAAATTGAAGCTGCCGGCGGAAAAGGCGAGCTCATTCAGTTTAATATTTCAGACAGAGAAGATTGCAAGGTAAAACTTGACGAAATGACTGCAAAGCACGGTGTCTTGTGGGGAATAATAAACAACGCCGGAATTACGCGCGATAATACATTCGTAGGACTTACAGGCGATGATTGGGATGCTGTCATTCACACAAACCTTGACAGTTTCTACAACGTTCTTAGTCCTCTTGTTATGGGAATGGCAAGCCGCAAGAACAAGCGCGGCGGACGTATCATTACGATGGCTTCCGTAAGCGGACTGTACGGTAACCGTGGTCAGACAAACTATTCTGCTTCAAAAGCGGGCATCATCGGTGCTACAAAGGCTCTTGCAGTAGAACTTGCAGGACGTAACATTACGGTAAACTGCATTGCGCCTGGCGTTATCGAAACTGATATGACAAAGGCGATTGATCCGCAGATTTATGATATGATTATGGGAACAATTCCTATGAAACGCGCAGGAAAGCCTGAGGAGATTGGAGCGCTGGCTGTGTTCCTTCTGAGCGAGGCTGCCGGATATATTACGCGGCAGGTCATTACAGTTAATGGCGGTATGCAATAATGAATTTTACAAAACCAAACGGAAAGCGCCGCGTCGTTATTACGGGCGCAGGAATGATGAGCGGTCTGGGACAGAGCTGGGACGAAGCATATACTCAGCTTAAGTCATATAAAAACTGCATAAAAGATATGGAAGAATGGCACGACATTCAGGGAATGAATACGCATCTTGCCTGCCCTGCAAAGGGTGATATTCCAAAATATCCGCGCAAGCTTATCCGCGGAATGGGACGCGTTGCACTTCTTTCTTATCATACGTCGCAGATGGCACTTGAAATGGCAGGACTTTTAAATCCTGAAACAAAAGACATTGTTGATGAATGCAAGAACGGACGTACCGGCGTTGCATACGGTTCTTCAATGGGTTCGTTTGATTCCATTCAGGAACTGACCAGCGTTATGGAAGACCGCTGTACTGCAAAAGTCAATTCTTCTACCTACATAAAATGTATGCCGCATACGTGCGCTGCAAATATCGAAGTTACATATCAGCTGAAAGGTCGTATGATAGTAACGTCTGAGGCATGTACTTCCGGCAGCCAGTCAATCGGCTATGCGTATGAAACGATAGAAAACGGACTTCAGGATATGATGATTGCAGGCGGAGCTGAGGAACTTTGTCCTCCTGATGCAGCAATTTTTGACCAGCTTGGTTCTACTTCCATCCGCAATGACCACCCGGAAAATGCGCCGAGTCCGTTTGACAAAGACCGCGATGGTCTTGTTATTGGTGAAGGCGCCGGGACGCTCATCCTTGAGGATTTGGAACACGCTATAAAACGCGGCGCAAAAATATACGCAGAAATCGTTGGATTTGGAACGAACACTGACGGTACTCACATTACTTCGCCGAACAGCGAAACGATGGGAATTTGTATGCAGCTTGCACTTGACAGTGCCGGTCTGAACGGAAGTGAAATTGCGTATGTAAATGCACACGGAACGTCTACTCATCACGGAGATATTGCTGAAACAACGGCAACTGCGCGTGTTTTTGGAAGACGCGTTCCGATTTCTTCTACAAAATCGTATATCGGTCATACGCTCGGTGCTTGCGGTGCCGTTGAGGCGTGGCTTACAATCAATATGATGAACGAGGGATGGTTCCATCCGACTCTTAATCTGAACAATATTGACCCGGAATGCGGTGATTTGGACTACATCAAGGGTGAAGGACGCAAAATTGATGCGGAATACGTTATGTCCAATAATTTTGCGTTTGCCGGAATAAATACGTCATTGATTTTCAAAAAATGGCACAATGAATAGAAATGTCTGCCGTTTTTGAAACGGCATTCAGCAGTAAGACCGCTCCGCAAAAAAATGCGCGGGCGGTTTTTTTGTCTGTATCTTAAAATTGATACGCTTTTGTGAATATGGTATACTTTTAATATGAAATTTACGAGCACACGAAACAAATCTTTGTCCGTGGGATTTTCACAGGCTGTTTTGAATTGTATGCCTGATGACGGAGGGCTTTACGTTCCTTTTGAAACGGAAGATTTACGCCGCTGGATTTTGTATACGGATGAGAATACGTCATTTTCTTCGCTGGCAGGCTCTTTGACTTCGGCATTTATAAAAGATGAATTCAGTCCGATTATCTGCGAAACGATTGCAACGCGGGCATTTCCTTTTTCTCCGGAAATAAAGCAGCTTGACGAAAATCTTTTTCTGCTTGAACTGTTCCACGGACCTACGGGAATTCACCGGGATTTCGGCATTTCGTTTTTAGTTTCCTGTCTGGAAACAATACTTCAATTAAAAGGAGAAAAGGCGACTTTCCTTGATGTTTCTACTGGCGAATTGGGGGCAAGCCTTGCGTATGCACTGCGCGGAAAAAAGAATATCCGTGCGGTTCTGGTGTATCCTAAGGGAACGGTTACGGGTCTTTCTGACGAGGATTTTTACTGGAACGGCGGAAATATATATCCGGTGGAAGTGGATGGTACGGAGAAGGAATGCCACGATATTGTAAGGGCTGTTTTTGCGGAAAAGCAGTTTGTTCTGAAAAATGCGCTGACAGTTGCGAATACGGCGAACATCGGACGGCTTTTGCCGCAGGCTTTTTTCTATCCGTTTGCGTTCTCCAGGATTAAGAATAAGGTAAATTCATCAATTTTCTATGCGCTTGCACCAGGAAACTACAGTAATGTGGCGGCCGGATTGTACGCCTGGCAGTTTGCGCTTCCTTTGAACGGATTTATTCTTCCTGCAACGGATTCTCTTACCATTGACCCTGTTGGAAATCCGATCCTGCTTGATTCTGTTGTTCCGCTTGCAAAGCGGATTGCAGCCGATCCGTCAGAGCCGTCGAATATAGAACGACTTGAAGATATTTTCAGCGCAAACAGCCTGATGATGAAGCATTTTCTTTATCCATACGCAATAAGCGATGATGATGTAAATGATGCGGCGAAAGAACTATTTTTGAAATATAAAGTATATGCGGACAGACATACGGCTCGTGCCTATGCTGCGTCTGTTCTTCACGGAAAAGCAAATAGCGGTGAACCGTATGCAACTGTGCTTGTTGCAAGGGATTCTCCGTCACTTTCGGAGGAATTTGTGCGCCACACCGTAGGAGAAGTTCCTGAAATGCGGGAAAGCGTCCGCAATTCGCTTAAAGCCGTTGATTTGAACCGTGAATGCGTTTCTTCGCCGGAAGAATTGAAACGCATAATAGAAACGCTTTAAAAAAATCCCCCTGAAAAGCAATTTGTTTTTCAGGGGAATTTTTTTTCGTAAGTTTTTATTTGTGCGGAGTTTTTTACTTCTCCGCCCTGCAAATAACCCCGATGCCGGCGCCGGGGCTGTTTGCCCTGCTATTTTTTAGTTTTTGCTTTTTTGCCCTTTTCAGCCGGTTTTTCTTTTTCCGGAGTTTTTGCTGTTTTTGCAGTTTTTGCCGATGATTTTGCAGAGGATTTTGCCTTTGCTTTCGGTTTTTCAGCTTTAGGTGCAAACGGCTTTATGAATTCCTGGCATCTATATTCAGCCTTTTCTTTTGCAGAAAGAAGCGCGGCGTATTGTGCAAGAACAGCCTCTTCTTCCTTGTCTTCGATAAGCGCAGCCAGCGTTGCGTTTATAAGGCTTGCATCAGAAAGTTCCTTATTGAACCAGGCAATTCCGTTGAATACGTTTACTCCTGACAATGATGCTGCGTATTCACCCTGCGTCATAAGGCTTACAAGCAGATATGCCGCTTTTTTTGCGTCTTTTGCAATGTCTTTAGGTGAAGATACGCGGGAAAGCGCAAACAGCTTGTGCAGTTCCTGCTTTATATCAAAGGTGCAGGCACCTGCGCTCTGGAAATATTCATACAGTTTTCGTGCAAGCGCCCATCGTTCCGCAAGTCCGTTCTGCGCATATTCTTTTACCATTGCATATGCGCAAAGCAGTTCTGCAAGATTTTCGCTGTTTGCGAATGCAGTTTCAAGGAACGAACCGGCTGATTTTGCCTTTTTAAGGGCTGTCGTGAGGTTTTCTGATTTCTTCCCTTTCTTAGCAGCTGAAATCAGTGCAATGTGCTCTGCTGTTTTTACAAACGAAGCGAACTGTTTTTCTGGTGCGGAAAGCTTGTATTCGTTTCCTGCAAACCTGTTTGCCGTTTCATAGAATGCAGTTCCTGCAGCCTTTGCTGATTCAAACAGCGCCTTAATCTGTTTCTTGAGTTTTGCTTCCGTCTGTTTTTCTGCCGTTGCCGGATTGAAAATCAGGTGAAGTTCAGGAATGACTGCATTTGCAAACGCTGCAAATGATTTGTACAAGTCGTGGTAGCAGATTTCCTGCCATTCCGTTTCAAGGTCGTAGCAGCCGCGTCCCTGCAAAGAATCGCACAAAATCTGGTAGCGATGGTCAGGAAGGTCAGCAACTTCGTGAATGTCCATATAAACCTGGTATTCAAAACCGTTCAGTCCGATGAACATACCGCGTTCGCAGATTTCCCTGCTGCGGCGTACATACCACAAGCCGGTTCTGTGTTCGCGGAAAAGACAGTATTTGTCATTTCCTGCAGTAAGTCCAAGACCTTCAGCGATGGATTTTGAACGCATTTCAACGTGCTGGTTTTCTCCTTCACCTGCTTTTACGGCATATTCACAGGACTGCTTTATCCATCCCTGTGCGCGGTCGTATTTGTTATTGTAGAAGACAACTGAATATTCGTTGCCGCAGGAATTTGAGTAGGCAAAGATGTTTTCGTTCACGCTGCCGTTATCCCACACATCGTAGAAAAGGAAATTTTCTACGTTTGCAAAGATATAGCGCTTTTTCATCAGCGGGAATATGTCGTGCCAGTGCCTGTTTATGAGGTTCTGGTCAGGAGTTTCGTTTTTATACGCCTTGGTGAATTCCATACCGTATTTTTCGGTAAAGCCTTCAATCTGTCCGTGACCGAACATCGGAAGTCCAGGCATTGTAACCATAAGCGTACAGACGCCGAAGTATTTGTCGTCCTTGCCGAACTGCGCAACGGCAGTGTCTTCGTCAGGATTGTTCATAAAGTTTACGTAGCGTTTGAGAATCTGCGGATCAAATTTAATCGTGTTCTTTACGGAATCACGGTATTTCTGGTTTTCCTCTTTTTTGAGCATATTCATAAACGCAGAGTTGTAAACGCGGTGCATTCCTAACGTGCGGACGAAGTAGCCTTCCATCATCCAGAATGCTTCTGCCAGAAGCAGAGTGTCCGGAACTTCTTTTGCTACCCGGTCAACGACTTCGCGCCAGAATTCGTTTGGAATTTTCGCTTCGAATTCCTGGTCAGAAAGTGCATACTCAGAACGGGAATAAATGTCTCCTCCGTGACCCGGCTGCGGATACCACAGGCGGCGGATTGATTTTTTTGCAAGAACCATTGCCGCATCAAAGCGAATAATTGGGAAGTTCCGCGCAACGTGCAGAATGTCCTGCATAACAGCTTCGCGCGCTTCCGGGTTCAGGAAGTCTATCTGCGCAGTATCGTTCCACGGCATTCCTGTTCCGTCGTTTCCGTGGTAGATGTAGCGCGTATCGCCAGTCTGGTTGTCAACGCGCTTGAAAACAACTGAACAGTCGCTTTTTGAGTAATAGTGGTCTTCCAGATAGACACCTACGCGCGGGTCAGGACTTAGGTTTTCTCCGTTAAACGTGTATGACGGAGAAGGACAATCTCTTCGCTGGACGAATAAGTCTGGCCGGTTTACTACCCAGCTTGAGTCCATTCCTGTGTGATTAGGAACCATATCTGAGGCAAGGCGTATTCCGCGCTGCCACAAGCGTGTCCTCAGGTTTGCAAGCGCATCCCAGCCGCCAATGTTTCCGGCGATATTGTAATCATACAGACTGTACGCGCTGGCGGCAGCTTCTGGATTTCCGCAGATTTGCTTAATCCGTCTGGATGCAGTTGAACGTTCCCACAAACCGATAAGCCAGAGACCGGTAAATCCTTCGTCACGGAGCGCATCAAGTTCTTCGTCAGGAATCTGGTCAAGGCGCGTAATCGGGCGGTTGTATTTTTTTGTAAGCTGGTCAAGCCAGACAAGTACGGTTTTTGCCATAAGAATGACGCACGGCATCCATTCGCGGTCAGGACTGAACCGTTCGTATTCTTTCATAAGTCCGTCGTAGTTGTACGGCTCCATATTCACGTCACCGCCGTTTGTCGGATGCCAGAACATTTTTTCTTCTTCAGAAAGCGTGTCCATTCCGGAAAGCAGGCGGCGCAGGAAGTCACCGAGCAGATCCATCCAGTACTGGCGGATATAGTCAAGCTGACCTTTAAGGCTTGTCGGACTGAATACAACTGGTTCGCGCAGCATCGTAATCAAATCGTGGTTGAACGGACCGAATACCGGCATTTCCTGGAATGATTTTTGAATTGCTGCCCACATTTTGCTGTAATCAGGGTTTTCGGAAAGTTCCGTATCGTCAAACAGAATGGCAAACGGCTTGAATGCAGGGTTTTCGTTTGCAAGACGGAGCAAAATCAGTTCTTCTAGCGTCTGCTCCCTGTTCGAGCGCATTTTTCCTGTTCCGGCATCAAGCGCAGTTTTTGCAAGATACTGTTCCGCCGTTATTTTTCCCTGATAGACTTCTACCGGCGGAAATGCCTCTGAAAATTCCAGAAGCAGCTTGTCTACGTTCTTTGCGCCCAGATGTTCGTCAAGTTCTGAAAGAACGTTCTTGAAAGCGTCCGCAAGCTTGTCGCGGCGGTAAAGCATACATACATAATGGAAAATTTCATCGATAAGTCCCATTGCGTTCAAAGAACCGGCGGAAATACGCTTGTCCTTCTGATTGCGCTGGTCGAACAGTTTGTTCATTTTTTCTGCAAATTTTCTTACGCTCTGGATATTTGCAAGAACAACATTGCCGCTGGAAGCGTACAGCTGCTGGTCAAAGTTACATAAATCCCTTATTTTTCTTCCGACGTGAAATTCGTTGTACGAAACGTTCATTTTGTGCCTCCATTATGCACTGCGACTATTGATTTTATTTTTTCTATTAACGCGTCATCTTTTGAAAGGACTTCAAGCGTTACCGGCAGACGGTACGTCCAGTTGAAATCCGTTACCGTTCCCGGAATGTTGATTCGTTCTTCGTCCGGATTTTCAAGCCAGTATTTTGTTTCAAGAGAAAGGAAATCCTGCAGCGGATGAATGCACCACAGGCTGTTTGCCGTAGCAAGCGCTTTCATATAGCCGTTTCCGGCTTCCGGCGAGTACGGTGCATTTGCAATGCTTTCTGCACGGTTATTGTCCCAGCTTTCAACGCCGAAGAACTGCGGATATGTATGTACGAAAAGGCGAACTGCACCTTTGTCTTCGTTCCACCACTGGCGGAGCGTCGTAGAGTCGTGGACGGACGTTGTTGCAACGGAAAGTTCCGGCAGGTTCTGGAACGGAATGAATGGCTGAACAGGCTGGTTGTCCCAGTTTCTGCACCAGCGGTATACGCGCAGGGAAAGAATGCCGTTTTTCGACATTACGCCCGGAAGGCACGGAAGGTTTGCACCGAGATCTTCACCGCACGGAATCATATTTACGGAATTTGTAAGTGCAGAAAGAATTTCGTCTGACTGTGTTTCCCACAGCCTGTTCTGCTCGTTTTCTGCATTATTGAAAAGTCCGCGAAGTGTATTCTGTTCGCCGCCGTTCAGGGATTTCCAGCTTGTAGTGTGACTGTACGTCCATACAGGAACGAACTGATCCGGCTCAATTTCAATAAGGCAGCGGTCGTTCCACCATTTGCTGAGTACGTTTTTTACGCGCGGCTGTGCTTCCTGTCCGCACAATGCGCTTAAATCTGCTTCGTAGAAATCCTTGTCTCCCTGAACCGTATTCTTGAAAAGCCAGAGTTCTTCGTTTCCAAGACGGTTTGCAAACTGTTCAAGTATTTTTACGGCAGACTCGTGATTCCAGGTAATGTCTTCAATTGCGCCAGTCGGAACGTGCGGCTGGCTCAGCCATCGTATGCGCGCATTGTCAAAACCGGCATTGTTCAGCGTACTGCGTGAAATTGATACGTACGGGTCTGTGTGTCCAAGAATTGCCGTTGTATCACGCGTAGGAATTGCCCAGATGCGGAAAAAACCGAGTATATGGTCAAGGCGGTATGCACCGTAGTACTGTTCTGCATTTTTAAGACGGTCTTTCCACCAGTTGTAGTCGTGTTCCTTAAGGTATTTCCAGTTGTATGTAGGGAAGCCCCAGTTCTGTCCGCTAGGATTTTCGTTGTCTACCGGAGAGCCGGCGCGCAGGTTTTGGTTGAAAATTCCAGGCAGTGCCCACGCATCGCAGGAATCTTCATTCATAAGTATAGGCATATCACCTTTTATGATAATGCCGGCTTTTTTTACGGCATCGCAGGCTGTCTTAAACTGCTGGTTTGCGCGCATCTGCGTCCAGGCGTAGAAAAGATTTTCCTTCTGGTTTTTGCTGTCTGTCCAGCGTTTTTCAATGTCTTTTTCGCCGGGATTCTGATCTTCCTTTTTCCATTCTTTCCAGGAAGCCTGCATATATTTGAATTTCAAGTTTTTATAAACTGCGTAGTTTACAATCCAGGGATTGTTTTTTATCCATTTTGTAAGTTCGTCAGACGGTTTTTCTGTTTTTGCAATGTCAGTCGTCTGGTAGAGTGCGCGCAGAAGTTCGTCCTTTTTGTTAAGGATTGCGCTGTAGTTGTAGCGTTTTTTTCCGTCGTATGGATTATCCTTTACGAATGCGTCATAGTCCTTTTTAAATTTTTTGTCTTCGGCATAGAGCGCCTCGAATTCCGGCAGTGCGGTAAGGTCAATGTAAATCGGATGAAGCGCAAATGCGGAAAGTCCGCTGTATGGTGAAGACTGCGTTCCCGTGTCATTGACAGGAAGAAGCTGTATAAGACCTATTCCGGCTTTCTTGCAGAATTTTGCAAGTTCCGGAAGAACAGTGTATTCTCCGATAACAGTATTTTTTTTGGTGCAGAGCGCACCGAGCGGGATTGAAATTCCCGTAGTCCGTTCCGGTGAAAGCCGGTTCTTTGATTCAACAGTCTTTGTGTTTTTCATAGCAGTTATTATAGCACGGTTTTTCTAAATGTCGCCAAAATTCATACAACAGCACATTCTTTTTTTACTTGCGGAGCAGACGTAAAAATCAATTCTAGTCTGCAAATCCGTAAATAAAAGAATGTGTTATTATATAGATAGTTTTGTCGTCTACTTCCGCAGTGCCGTTTGCCACGGATGACATTGCGATTGACGTTGCGTTGTTGTGAAAGAGCGTACTATAAAGTTCCTCCTTTCCTTTCATATTTCCAAAAATGGTTGTTGCCTCGATAAAAAGATTTAAAATGATTTTGGACAGCTGTTCCTGCACCGGTTTGTATATGCAGAACGGCTCGGATTCCTTGGGGGCTTTCAGCAGAGTGCAGTGAAGGCGGAAAAAATCCGGGTTTTCAAGCGCAAACTGAATGAACGCCTTTAGAGTGCAGGATAACGAATTGAAAAAATCGCCGTTGTACGTGGCAGCCTGCGCAATTGTATCTGTAAGTTTCTGACCTTTTGTGCTGACAAGGGCTTCCAGAAGTCCGCGCTTGCTTCTAAAGTAGTAGTAGAGCGTAGGCTTGGTGATTCCGGCGTCAGTTACAATTTCCTGCACGCCTACGGCATCGTAGCCTTTATACGCAAAAAGCCGCTCCGCCGTCTGCAAAATCGTCTGCTTTGTAGAATCCTGTTCCATAGGTGCATTATATACCGACCGGTAAGATAAGGCAAGGAATTTCTTTAGTTTCCTTCTGTTCCGTGCATTTAAATCCCTGCCGGTTTGTGGTATAATTTTTTCTATGACAGACATTCAGAAATTCAGGGCTGACGTTCAGCGCCTTGTAAAGCATAACCGTGCGGATAACAACGGCAGATATAATGCGGAAAAAACTTGTAACGACATAATTGAGCTTTTTTTGAGGGAAACGACTGTTCCCGGTGCGTTGCCGCAATCCTGCGCAGAATACTGGAAGCGCACTTATATAGACGAATCTGCTTCGCCGGAGAATGAGCCGACTGCGGAAAATGTTGACCGGCTGGGAGCAATCCTTTCGTTTCTGGAAAACAGCGGCGAGGACGAAGAACTGCTTACGGATGATGACTGGCGGATGCTCGGTGAACTGGTGAACTATGAGGCAGAAGATCTGCCTCTTGATATTTTGCAGGCGCTTATGGGCGTTATCGTGCAGAAAGGCGCGCTTTGATGAACCGCTGTACGTCTGGAGATTACGCTGCCTGCACCCAGTGTCCGCGCCGGTGCGGAACAGACCGTTCTTCCGGGAAAACAGGCTTTTGCGGCGAGACGGACGAAATCCGCATTGCGCTTGCGTGCCTTCACTTTGGCGAAGAACCTCTTGTTACGGTACATAGCGGAAGCGGCACGATTTTTTTTACCGGCTGTACGCTGCGATGTGCCTTTTGCCAGAACTATCAGATTTCTCAGGGCGGAACAGGACGTGCCGTTTCTGCGAAGGAATTTGTCGAAATGTGCCTTCGGCTTCAAGATGCCGGTGCAGAAAACATCAATCTCGTTACCGGAAGTCATTTTATCCCGCGCCTTGCAGAATACATTTCTATGGCACAGGCTGCCGGCTGTTCCGTTCCGTTCTGCTGGAACAGTTCTGCGTATGAGTCTGTGGAAAGCCTTGAACTTTTAAAGCCGCTTGTCAAAATCTGGCTTCCTGATTTAAAGACTTTGAGCGCGCCTCTTTCAAAGAAACTGTTCGCTGCAGAAGATTATCCATTCGTGGCAGAAAAAGCCGTTCTGTGGATGCTGGATAATTTTCCGATGAAAATAGTGCCGGAGCGTGCAAAGGCAGATTACGTTTCCGCAGACGGAAATGCGTATCGTGCCGGCGAATGCAAGGACAAGATGGTTGAAGGTGTTATTATCCGGCATCTTTTTTTACCCGGCCGCTTTGAAGAAACGGCAGAAACTCTTGCGTGGCTTAAGGAACATGCGGACGGAAAAGCATATATTTCGCTTATGAATCAGTATACGCCGGTACCTTTTTTCGAAAAGAAAGAGCGGCTTGAGGCACGGCAAAAATCGCTTTCTGTAATTGAAAACAGGCTTGTGTCGCGCGAAGAAGATGTTGATTTGAGGGATTTAATAGAAGCATACGATTTTGACTGTCTTTTCTATCAGGAACTTTCTGACGACACAAGCTGGCTTCCGGATTTTACGCGTCCTCAGCCGTTCAGTAACAGGCTTGCCAAACCTGTATGGCACTGGAAGAACGGTTTTGTTCCGGCAGAATAAAGTCTGCACAGTCAGCTTTCTCTGTCAGGTGATTTCATTTGCATCGATTTGTCTTGATTGCCAAAAACATATTGTATAGAATATAATCGAGTTGAGTATGGATAGCACGCAGAATAAAACTACATTTGATGAGCTTGTTTCAGGCATAAGCGCGGAGGAGAGAAATTTTCTTCTTGCAAAGATAAATAAAAGCAAGGAACAAGATATTCTTATTCTGCAAAGTTCGCGCGAAATTGAAGATGCCGGCTATCTTGATGCAAAATATAAGACAGAGCCTTTGCTGTACAAACTGTTTCTGTGGATTCGTTCGCTCATCACGAAAAAAAATGTCAATGATTTGTATAATGTGGATCTTGTTGCAGACCTTGCGCGGAAAATAAATAAAAATCATCCAGGACTTATAGACCACAGGAATAACCTTATTCTTTCGCTTTTCTATGAAAAACTGAAAGAACTGAAAAACTGTGCGGATTTTTTCAAGCCGTATTTTACTGCTGTAAATGAAAATTCCGGAAAATTCTACGTCTTTTTAAGTTCATTTATTGCACCGGAAATTTCGGAACAGATTGCAAAAGATGCAGATCCGTATACCATTCCGTTTGAGCGTGAGGCAACTTCCGAGTTGCGCACGTCGCTTTTAAAACGGCTTGACGGCATTTTAAAAAACATCGGACAGAATTCACGCGCAAAACTTTATGCCGCAGTGCGCAGCATTGAATGGCTCCGGCAGTTTTCAGAACTTCCGTACCTTCATTTTATTGCGCAGTTTACTTCGCTTATTTCCAACAGCTATACCTGTCCGTATTTAAATGCACAGCCTGATTTTCCGGCGTTTGCAAAAGTTCTTCAAAGCGCATCGTCAATTTCAAAAGAGGCACTTCAGGCAATGTTTTTGTATCCGCACAGGAACAGCCTTCGCTCCGGCGGACTTGATACTGAATCTGAAAAAGCGCTTAATGAATTTTCAATAAAATCTGCGTCCTGCATTTCAATGATTCAGATGTTCATTACGACAGTGCCGTTTTACGCGCTTGGAAAAGTTGTTTTCGGTGATTATGACTGGCAGTGCGATTCTCAGGGCGGCGGCGAGGACTGGTTTGTAAAATATAAGGAAGAATGGAAGTGTATTTTTGATTCCCGGTGGAACAGCTGGCTTCGCGACAGAAAGAAAAGTCAGCTTGCCGCAGTGCTTCAGCGGACGTTCGGTATTGACTCGTTCCCGGAACTTCCTGACCGTCCGTGGACAAGGCTGTGGGGCGGACTTCCGTTTAACTGCGAGATGACGGCAGGTTTCTTGTGGTGGTTTGCGGCAAATAAATTCAACGACGCGATGTATGTTTTAAATACGATTGTCCTTGAGGGCGTATTCTTGAATAAGGAAAACAGGACTGAACTTTCCGAGGCGGTAAATGATTTTGTTGATGCAAACCAGCAGATTCTTTCGCTTGCAGATTCTCTTTCAGAAAACGGCTCAATCGGCAGCGTATTTGAAAAACTTATAAACGAACATGTCCGTACGCTGAAAGGACAGCAGAACGTAGATTCAATTATCATCAATTCGGAATCTTCCGTTCGTTTTTGCGGACAGCTGTTCTGCTCTGCAACAAGAACGATTGAGAAGATCTTTCACGGAATTCTTGATGACGGGAAGACAGGCGATTATGAGTCGCTCCAAAATCTTATGACAATAAAGGGCAGGGAGAACCGTGAATTTCGCGACAAAATGGCGGAAATCCGTTCCGTCCTGAATATTTCTCGTTCAATTCTTGCAGATATAGAACCTCTTGATCTTCCGAGGGAATGACATTGCGCTATGAAACAGATTAAAAACGGCATTCTGCGCGACATAAAGAGAATTCTTCTTGTTGTTTCCGGGGCAGTTCTTATGTCGGTGAACATAAATACGTTCGTCCACATGGCAGGGCTTCTTCCCGGCGGCTTTACTGGCGTAACGCTTCTTCTTCAGGAAATCATTGATACTTATGCAGGAATCAAAGTTCCTTTCAGCGTTTTCTACCTTATATTCAATCTTGTTCCTGCCGCCGTATGCTATAAAGTCGTCGGAAGAAAATTTACCGTCTATTCGTGCGTAATGGTCGTTCTTTCCGGCATTCTGACTGACGTTATTCCGGGGCTTGACGTTACGAACGACGTTCTGCTTTGCTCCGTGTTCGGCGGAATTGTAAACGGCTGTGCAGTAAGTCTTTGCCTTTTTGCAGACGCAACAAGCGGCGGCACCGATTTCATTGCAATTTATGCCGCAGAAAAAACAGGGCGAAGCGTCTGGAACTATATTTTTGCCGGAAACTGTCTTGTCCTTGCTTCTGCCGGGATTCTTTTTGGCTGGGATAAGGCGCTTTATTCGATTATCTTTCAGTTTGTTTCTACGCAGATTTTAAATACGCTGTACAAACGGTACGGAAAAACAACACTTCTGATTGTTACGGAGAAAACCGACGAAGTTTACGAACAGATAAAGGAACTTACGAACCACGATGCCACGCTTTTTACCGGAAAAGGCTGCTACAAGGGCGCAGAGCGGAAAATGCTTTATACCGTTGTATCTGCGGAGGAAGCGCGTAAACTCTGCCGCCGTATTCATACAGTTGACGAAAGCGCATTCATCAATGTCCTTAGCACGAAAGACTTGTACGGAAAATTTTTCCGCCGCCCGAACGACTAGTTTTGGGTGAAGATTTCCGCCTTGTGAAGCGTTCCCAGCGCGTGGACTGCCTGCTGAAGGGAAAAATCCGCGTGGTTTTTCTGAAAGCCTGCAAGGTCGATGGAAAAGCGGTTCATTGAAAAATGCTGGAATACGAAAATGCGGTTCCAGGCGCGGTCATTCCGGCAGGCGGCTTCAAGAGCGTTTTTGTAAAGGGTGAAAAGACCTTTTTCCTTGAGTTCTGAATATCCTACGAGCCACAGTTCAGTCGTTTCAAGCGATTTTAAGAGCGCGGCTGTTTTTTCTGCCATCCATATCTGGCTTTCTTCAATCAGCATACGGATTTCTTCGCCACCATTTTTCTGAATGTATTTAAGCTGCGCCGTTTTTGCAGAATGAACCGGCGTTTTGTTCAATATAATTGCGTTTTTCCTGAAGTCAACGCTAAACTCAGGATTGCGCGCAAAAAATCCCGCCGCAATTTTTCCTGCCTGCCCCACAAGATACTTGTTATTTTTCAAAAGCTGCTCGTCCTTGCCCGGATTGTCGCCGATGACAATGAGCTTTATGTCATCGTCCTGCGTTATTTCGTCAAGTGCGCGGTTGTATACTATGGGCGTTTCAATCGGATACGGCGGCGTCTTGTCCTGAGCGGCGGCTTTTTGAAGAGGCATAAGCGTCTGGGAGAATGCGCTCCATTCTTCAACCTTTTTTCTGAATGAGTCCCTGAAAGTGCAAAATGAATTCCATTGAGTTTCTGTCATACGTTTTCCATAAACCATTAAATTTTCTTAGGGTTAACACTGAATAAATCCTATTGAGGATTTTTCAGTGTTAACCTTGAATACGTCTGGTCAAGGCACATTCGCCTTTCGGCTCATTCAAGGTCTTGACTCAGCCGTTTTAAGGGTTTGTTTTAAACCCTTAGATTTCTTTCTGCCAGTCGTTTGAATGCAGAATGTCGTTCACCGCCTGCTGTATTTTCCGGCTTGTCTGCGTGCCGTATATTTCTGACCGGCGGATAAAGCCGATTTCGTAATAGCCAAGCGTGTTTCCTGCCGTATGGATTACAAATCCGTTTTTATAAGGTCCTGTTTCAAGGACAATCTGCGGAACCAGTCCGATTCCAAGTCCCAGCTGTGCAAGCGCAAGGATTGCCTCGTTTCCTTCTGTTTCTGCGGCAATTATCGGCTTTACGTTCCGTGATTTTGTCCACTGGTCAAAGCGCCTTCGCGCAAGTCCTGTTTTTGGAAGGATGAGCGGCACGGAAGAAATTATGTCCTGCGGAGAGCCGCTTACGGTTGTAAAAGGTCCGCTTGATGAGGCAGCGTATATAAGAGGCGTGCACTTGCAGTTTATTGTTTCCATATAGGAAAGTCCGTCTTCCGGGATTGCGGCTACTGCAAGAGATGCCCTTCCTTCGCGGACTGCCTGAATTGCACCTGCCGGATCGCCTGTTTCTACGGAAAGCTGAATTCCCGGATATTTTTCCGTAAGTTTTTTTATGAAATGGGGAAGAATTGTGTAGCACGCCGTAACGGATGCGTATACGTGAAGCGTGCCGGAAACAGCGTTTTTTTCTCCGGAGAACAGTTCCTGAAGTTCGTTCTTCTTTTCAAGCGTTTCCCGCGCAAAGTCTGCAAACAGTTTTCCGTTCTGTGTAAGTTCCACCTGCCTGTTGGAGCGGTTTATGAGAATCGTACCGGTTTCTTCTTCAAGGCGCGTAATTATCCTGCTCAGCGCGGACGGGCTCATATTTGTTTCCGCCGCTGTTTTTGCAAAATGAAGCTGCTCTGAAAGTGAAATAAATGCTTTTAATTCATAAAAATTCATAGCGTTTCTGCCGATAATAGTAACATAATCTGATGTATTTTGACAAATCAAACAATGTACCTTTATAATTAAGGTAAGATTTGATTTGCAGTTTTTCAGGAGGCATTTAATTATGAAAAAAATGATATTGACTGTAGCGGCAGTTTTGCTCGGTGCTTCTCTTTTTGCGTATGATATTGCAGCGGCTGCGGAACTTAAAGGCGGCGTAAAGAGCGTTACAAGAACGGATTTTGCAATCGTTTCAAAGTTCGGGGAATATTTCAGGACTCCGGGTGCAAAAACTTTGTATAAATTCAACGGAGCAGGACAGGTAATTGAATCCTCTGAATTGAATTCGCGCGACGGACTTGTAAATAAAATAATCAATACTTATGATGCGGATGGAAATCTTACGGCTGAAACGTGTTTTGATTCAGATAACGTTCAGATCTGGAATACGGTAATTACGTACAAGAACGGTAAGAAAGCAGACAGTTCTGAATACGCAAAAGGCGGTGTTCTTAAAGGACGTACAATTTATTCCTATACAGGCGATAATCTTACGGACGAAAGCTACTATGACGGCGACGGCGCAATTATGTGGAAAAATGTTTCAAAATACAACAGCACAAATCAGCTTGAAACAGTAGACGGTTATTTTGCAGACGGTTCGCTTGACAGTGAAATGCAGTATGCATATACACCGGCAGGAAAAATTGACTCTATTACTTATTTTGACCAAACAGGTGCACTTACTTCAAAAGAAGTGTTCCGTTATGACGACAAGTCAACTTTGACGGAAGTAACTGAATATAATGCAGACAATAAGGTTATTTGCCGTACGATTGCAAAATATGATGCAAAAGGAAATCTTGCAAAAATCACCGTGTACAACGTTGCACGTAAATTCGGTACGACGGTCAACGAAATGGTCGATATGTCGGAATTTGCCTACGAATACTGATAATTTATGACACAGGCATCTGATTCTTTTAAGAAACTGAGGGTATTATGAAAGAGATTGGAATAAAACTGGCGGACGGTTCGTTCTATCCGATTATGGAAGACGGAACTCCCTGCAATAAAAAACTGGTTCTTACAACGGTAAAAGACAATCAGACCCGCGTTCTTGTTGATTTGTACCGGTCTAAAACCGGCACTATGGAAGATGCCGAGTATATAGATTCCTTGCAGATTGATAATCTTGTTCAGCATCCTAACGGAAGCGTGGAACTTTCGCTGAATATCGGTCTTGATGAGAACAATAAGCTTTCTGCTTCTATGAATGACCCGGAAACTGGTGCTTCAAGTACGGCAGACGTAACGCTTGTTTCAAGGACGATGGAAGAACGCCTTGAGCCTACGAATTACGAAGTTGTAGGCGGAGGTACTGAACCGGAAATTACGGAAGACGACACGCAGTTTGACCTTCCGGAAGAAAAGTTTTCTGCGGAAGACGTTATTCTTGAGGAAGAACCTGATTTTGATCTTCCTGATGAAATTACCGACGATGAAATAATCGTGGAAAATCCTCCTGTTGAAGATGATGTTTCTGGTTCTGTTGCCGAAGAGCCTGAAAATCTGCCGGAACTGGAAGAAACTGTTTTTGATTTAGGAAATGATGACAGCCTTGACGAGCCGGAAATTCCTGTGGAAGACAGCGCAGATTTTGCAGGCGTTTCTTTTGACGGAGAAAATTCGTCTGGTGAAGAACCGGCGGCTGAAGAAACTCTGACTGATGAAGAAATTGTACCGGCAGAGGAAGACAGTTTTGCAGCTGATGAAACGCCGGCGGAAGAAGAATTTTCTGACGATGACGGACATACGGCTGAAATTGCCGGGGCTGCCGTTGCAGGAGCTGCCGCTGGCGGGCTTCTTGCAAAAGCACTTGCCGGAAATAAAGAAGAAACGGAAATTGAAGAAACTGCTGATGCTGACGGAGAGCCGGCATTATCTGCAGAAGATATGACTGTTGACTCAACGGCAGACGATTTTCTTCCTGATTTTGACGAGCCGGCTGATACAACTGTTTCCAGCGAATCTTTTGACCTTCCTTCGGACGTAAATCTTGAGGAAGAAAAAAATGCTGCGGAAGAAGAATTTATGCTTCCTGATGAAAACGTTTCGGAGGTTGCCGCTACGGAAGAACCGTCTTCCGGGGCGGATGAAATGCCGGTTTTGCAGAATTCTTCCGTGCCGTCTGATATTACGGAAGAAATTCCGTCCTCTTCCGTAACTGATGATGATTTTGATTTTGACCTTCCTGATTTTACGGATGACGGCGGCGAAAAGGAAAGTGAGTCCGGCAGCGTGGGTAAAGAGGCTTCTTTTGGAGAAGAAACACCGGCTTTTGGCGGAACAGATACGGACGTCACCCTGCAGGATGCTGTTTCTGGGTATGATGCCGCTTCGGACACAACAGTCGTATCTGACGAAAATACAGACGATATGTTCAGTTCCGATGATTTCAGTCTTCCTGATTTTCCGGAAATGGAAGATACTTCCGGAACTGCGGACAGCACTATGAGCGACGATGATTTTATAAATACGATTACCGAACCGGAACATTCTGACGCAAGCGAATTCGTAAAGGATTCTACGCCTTCAAACGGAATTGTCTTTGACGGATTGTACGACAAGGAAACTGTCGACGGCAATTCTTCTGCATCGGAGGAGGATTTTGTGGAAAAGAAAACAAAAGTACCGGTAATTATCTGTGTTGTCTGCGCAATTATCTGTGTAATTGCAACTGCGCTTGTCCTGTTTGTCGTTCCTTCAAAATACAATCTTTTGAACAGACATTCAAAAACGCCGGCAGAACCAGTTTCTTCCGTTCATCAGGCTGATGAAGAACTGCTTTCAGGACAGGAAGAGCCTCTTTCAGAACCAGTTGAGGCAAAGGAAGAAGAAATTGTAGTCGTTACGGAGCCGGAAGTTGTGGAAACTGTCGTTCCTGAGCCGCCAGCTGCTCCTGAAACAAAACCTGCGGACATTACCTACAAAATTAAGTGGGGCGATACGCTGTGGGATATTGCGGATGCGTACTATAAAAATCCTTGGCGCTATCATCTGATTGCGTCATACAATCACATAAAAGACCCGGATTATATTATTTCGGGAACGACGATTGTTCTTCCAGCAAAATAATATTTCTGATATGATACAAGGGCGTCCGTAACTTTTCGGATGCCCTTGTATTTTTTTTATGTGTTAAAGTTTTATAAATGAAAGTTAAAAAATCTTTTTTCGTCCTGTTTTTTTCAAACTGTCTTGTCCTTTTTTGTGCGTGCGGATGCACTGCGCAGCGTTCTCCGCAGCGTGATTTTAAAAACGATTCGTATTATTTTATGGCATTAAAGCAGCTTGACTGCGGTAACCAGAAAGAGGCGGAACGTTTTTTCAGCCTGTGCGCAAAAAAAGGAAGCGCATATTGTGCAAGAAAAAGCGCGGAAGAATATATAAAAATAGGGAATATCAGGGAACGCATTGAAAAGACTGAAGCATTTTTGCGGCGGTATGATGATGAATGCGCACTTCTGCTTGCGGTGCGGACATTTTCTTCCGCAGGGGAATATTCAAAAGTCATCTTGCATACTAACGGTGCTGACCTTAATGAATGCAGTAATGCACTGGCATCGCTCCGGCTTGGTGCGCTTTTGCAGAAACAGGACAGCCGTTTTTACAGGGAAATGGAAAGCTGGTTTTTGAACCGTCCGCTTTCTTCCGAGCATTACAAATTCTTTACGGCAAATGAACTTGACTATTCTTCCGTCATCAGGTTCAGGATTGAAGTGTACAGGCGGAATTATGTTTCTGCGCTTGAAATTTACAACGCTGACGGAAATGGTTTTCCGCAGGAACCGCAGATTTTTTCTGATTTAGGAAAAACGTTTTTGTATGCCGCTCCGGACTATTATTCCTGCGCGCGAAAATTCGACGGATTTGCGGACTCTTCTTCCGGCGAGGCGCAGTTCTACGCATATTTTTATGCCGGACGATTGTATGAAAAGGCTGAAAAGTACAAAACTCTTGCATCGCAGCGATATATGTCGGCAATGGAATATGCAAAGGCGCAGGATGACGGTGCAAAATATGACAATGCGCTGTGGTATCTTTTGAATCTGGCACTGCGCGGCTCTACGAAAAAGGCGATTTTGCTTTTAAAAACGTACTGTTCCACCTGGTATGATGCAGATTATTTTGACGATTTCCTAAATCTTCTTCCGCCGCTCCTGCTTTCTGAGGGAAATTGGAACGCGTTTTACGATATATATCAGGCACTGGACGGCTACGCTTCGAATGAGGCGGTGGCAAAATACGCGTATATTTACGGAAGGCTTGTTCAGGAAGGAATAGCAATGCCGTCTGTAGGAGAAATTGCCGGAAGCGAATCTGATGCCGCCTTCACCCGTGCGCTTACGAGCGGAAGCGATTTTTACTACCGCGCAATGGCAGTGTACCGGCTTGGACTTGGCGGTGCACGTGAAGAAGAGGTGCTGTGCAATACGATTGTTGACCCGGACGCTTCCGTTGATACTGAGGCAGAAACGCTGCTTCTGGGATATGCGGCATTCGGTTTTCCTGAAAAAATCTACCCTGAATATATGGCGCTTTATTCTGACGGCGTTGTCATCAGTACAGGCGTTTCTATGAAACTCGCTGCCTTTTTGAATGAATGCGGCGAAAATAAATACGAATATTATCCACAGGGCTTGCGGATTGCCGCGCGTGCTTTTACCCGGACGACAGCGCCTGTTTCCAAAGAAGAGATGAAGCTGCTTTTTCCTCGCGACTACAAGACGTTTGTAGAAGCCGCCTGCACTGAATTCAACCTGCCGCAGGAAGCGCTGTATGCCCTTATCCGGAGTGAAAGTTTTTTTGACGCAGAAATCGTAAGTTCTGCCGGCGCAATAGGGCTTTCCCAGCTTATGCCGGATACAGCGGCGGACATTGCCCGAAAACTAAAAATGCCGGAGTTTGACTTGCGTGATGCGGAAACGAATGTCCGTTTCGGTGCATTTTATCTTGAAGAACTGAACAGCCGGCTTGATGGTGCCTGGCTTCCTGCGTTCTTTGCGTATAATGCAGGGATTACGCGCGTCCGCCGGTGGATAAAAGATTCCCGGCTTTCGTTCAACAGCAAGACTGCCTTGCCGAATGACATTCTGCTTGAAATTCTCCCGTTTGACGAAACTCGCGGATACGGAAGAAAACTTGTCGGGGCAAGTGCTATGTATTCCTGGCTTTATGATGACAAGCCTGTTTCGGAGTCTGTAAAGGAATTTATGCGGTGATTTTTTGAGATCAGGTGGAATTTCTGTCTTCTTGTTTGTATTTTTTTGTATTATTCAGTATATTTTGTTCGTATGCGCGGTTCTTTCTGCGCTGAACGATAAAATTATTTTTTGGAGTTATTATGAGCGAAGAAATAAAAGAGCAGTCCGTTGAGGATCGTGTAAAAGAAGCAATTGAAATGTTCCGTCCGCAGCTTCAGGCAGACGGCGGAGATATGGAATATATCGGACTTGACGAAATGAACCGCGTTCACCTTCGTCTTGTGGGTGCGTGCGGAAGCTGTCCTATGGCGGTGATGACGCTGAAAATGGGTGTAGAACGCTACATAAAGGATGCCGTCCCTGAAGTAACGGAGGTTGTTCAGGATGGTCAGGACGAAGATGCACAGCTTTTTTAAGGCGGAAAAGCGCACGTCATTACAATAATTAAATTCAAGGCAGGAATAATATGAAAATCGAAAAAAATAAATACGTGTCCATTCACTACAAGCTTACAGATGCAGAGGGAAACGAACTTGATTCTTCTGTCGGAAAAGAGCCTTTGGGCTACGTTCATGGGAACGGAATGCTGATTTCAGGACTTGAGGCTGTTCTTGAAGGAAAAGAGCCGGGCGAAAAATTCAAGACGGTCATTGAACCGGCTGATGCATACGGTGAATACAATGACAAGCTCGTTACGGAAGTTCCGCGCACTCAGTTTGAGGACGGCGTTCCTATAGAAGTAGGAATGGCATTTCAGGCGCAGACTCCTGACGGAGGATACATTATCGTGCGCGTTGTTAATGTAACGGACGATAAGGTTGTTGTTGACGGTAACCACGAACTTGCAGGAAAACAGCTTACGTTTGACGTTGAAGTTGTAGACGTGCGCGATGCAACGGAAGAAGAACTTAATCCTTCCTGCGGATGCGGCTGCTGTGGCGGTGACTGCGGAGGAAACTGCGGCGAAGGCGAATGTGACTGCGAGGGCGGAGACTGCAACTGTGATGGTGGCTGCGGTTCCTGCAAATAATAGCTTTTTTTTGAACAGTCTGCCGGACGGAAAATTATGATGTCCGGCGAACTGCCTCTTTTTTGAATGGCGGATTTAGCAAGTGGTGCGGTGCATTTTAGAAACCTAATGTTTCTGCAATGAACCGCGCGTTTTCCTGCTTTGTCTTGTCTTTTGTATCAATAGTGATGTCTGCAATCTGCCGGTACGTTTCCGTGCGTTTTTCGTAGAACGTATGGAACAGCTTGCGTATTTCTGCTTCCGTTTTCGGATTTTCTTTTGCAATGTAGGCAGGAAGGTTTTTCCAGGTACCGTCTTCGTTTCGTTCTGCCTTTTTAAGTATTCTTCCTGCTGCAATGTTTTCTTCTACGTTTATAAATACGAATTCACCAAGCTGTCTTAATTTTTCCAGTGCGGGTGCATTTTCGCATATACCGCCGCCAGTCGCAATTACAACTTGCGAATCCTTATATTTCTGCGCTGTCTGAATGCAGGCGTTTTCTTCCGCCTCCATAAATCCGGCAGGACCGTTTTCGTTGTACAGTTCGCGAGGTGTTTTGCCGGTCATTTCTGTAATCACTGTATCTATGTCTATAAAAGGACAGCCTATATGGTTTGCAAGAAGTTCTCCCTGCGTTGATTTTCCCGAATGCTTTATTCCTAAAAGTATTATTGACTTGTTTTTCATAAAATCATTATAACTTTCATAATTGTAAAAGTCTACTTTATGATGTATTCTAGAGCGTATGAATGTCTATATGTGTCTGGCACTCTGCTGCCTTCCGTTTGTACTTTGTTTTGTGTTTTTTAAAATGTTTTCTTCTGTAAAAATTTCGACGGAACTTTTTGCAGGTCTGTTCGGACTTCTTGCTGTTCTTCCTATAACGTTCCTTCAATTTTTGATTACAGGCGTAGTGCTCAAGCAAAGCATTTCGTCCGTATCAGGAATTCTTCCGCTTTTTTTAAAGACCGTTTTTTTTAACGGGCTTATAGAAGAATGCGTAAAAATGATGTGTATGCTCCTCATTCCGCGAAAAAAACTTACGTTCAGCCAGTTTTTTATGGCAGCCCTTTTATGCGGCTTGTGCCTCGGATGCTTTGAGTCAGTCGTTTATTTTTTGCAGTATCTGCAAAGTGCAAACGAACGTGGTGCAAGGCTTCTGTATCATCTGATTTTTGCACGGATTTTTTCTTCTGACATAATCCATACATTCTGCGCCGGACTTTGCGGTATTTTCATTTGGAGCTGCATTTCAAAACAGATTGACGTATGGGCTCTTATTTTTGCCGTTCTTTCGCACGGTATTTTCAACTTTTTTGCAAGTTTCCAGTCGAATATAAAATGGTTCTCCGTTGTAGTAATTTTATTCCTGCTTGTAGAAACGCGCATTCATTACGAAAAAAATAAGCCGGCAGAAACGTATAAAAAAGACCCTGTGCCTGCAAAGACAAGCAAGGACGTTACGATAGAATCTGCTTTAAAAGACGCGCCGGCTTATAATCCTGAAAATAAAGGAAATCTCTAAGAAGTCCAATTTTTAGAGATAACTTTGTCCTAAGTGTTACCGGCTGCACGAACTGTTTTAATACCCTTATACATCATCCGTACGGATAAAGTTTATTAGTGCGGTGAGGTTAATTATCTTTTGAGCTGCGGCTGTTCTTTTGGTGGCTCTGCCTGTCAAGAAGCATATTGCCATAGCATTTATGCATGATGCTTTCTACGTTGCAGAAAACATTGTCTGTAACTGAATAGCCTAGTGAACAGGTAAGAACTTCCGGCCTGCTTTTTGAGAATTTATAACATTCTGTGCGAATTGACTTAAATAACTGCGGGATTTCATTTTCAAATTGCGACGGCAGTACAAAAGCAAAAAGAGAACCGTTAAGACGGAATACTTCAATTTTTTCAGGATATTGTATATTTTCGGCGGACCGGCATAGGCTGTTCCGTAATATTTCTGCAAAATCTTTTATGTAACTATCTGTCTTTATGATGCCGATTTTTTTATTCAGCATTTCAAGATTTTCTATTGAAGCAGCACAAACAAGATGCATGTCGGATTTTTTCTGAAGTTCCCCTGTAAGATGCTGAATGAAAATGGATGAACGCTTGCAACCAGTAATTTCATCGGTGTAGGATTTCTGCTCAAGATTTTTTATGATTTCAGAATAAAAGTCAATTTTTGAAAGAAAAATGAAGTAGCCGTAAAGCTGATTGTTTCTGTCCTTTGTTTCCTGTTTCTGTGCATAATATAATTTTTTGTCTTTTTCACTTGAAATGTAGAATTCAGAATCGGAGGCAGGAGAATCAGGAATTCCAAATATTTTAAGCTTTGCGTTCGGAAAAATCGTTTCAAAACTGTCGAATTTCTTTACTTTAATTTCATAGTCATCAAGGAATTTTTTTCCTATGCTGTTTACCTGAAGGAATTTCATATCGGCAGTGAAAATAAAAACTGGAAGTCCGGAAAATTCATAGAAACTTGTCTTGCAGATGTTCGCATTCATTTCATTTTTGTCAAAATAGACTGCAGCAAATGAAATTGAACTCATAAAAAGAAATGCGAAAAGTTCGAAAAATGAAGAAAGATTTTCAATATTCTGGTGACTGAAGTTTTCTGTGTAAAGCCTGTAAAAATTCGGAATGAAAAAAACGATTATTCCGATTGTAGTAAGCATTGTAATCCGCTTGTTTTCTTTGGGATTTTTGATGATGTTTTTTGTAAAAGTACCGATTGTAAGCGAAAGCAGCAGATAGCAGAAAAAACAGTGCGCAAAATATAGTCCGCGTTTTTTGAGCATATAGTCCTTGAACGGCAGGGAAAGCGTGTCAAGGTAGCAGGAGTCCAGATTTACAATATACGGATTTACCCTGAAAAAGATAAACGAAAGAAGCGTAATGATGATTGAAATAATCGGAACAAGATAAATAAAATTGATGAATTTATAGTGATTTTCCGCAACGAGTGATGTTGATAAAAAACAGTACAGGAAAACAGAAGCGCAGGCAAATTCGCTGAATACGTATACTAAAGACCTCATCAGGATGACGATTTCAACGTCGGAAATTTGAAGCTGAAGTCCGCTGAATAAATACCACAGTCCAAGCGCTCCTTCTGAAAAACCAAAATGCCGCATAGGCGAAAAACGCGTGCTGTTTTGAATGAGGATAATCGAATACGTAAGGCAAAGTGCAGATATTAAAAGCCTGAGATTTGTTTCCAGCAGTTCGCTCATAATTACTGTTCTACCCGGTAACTTTTTATGACAGACTCAAAATAGCTTCGGTTTTTGTCATAGGCTGACTTGAAGACCGCTGCCGTAAGAAAATAAAATACTTCGTCAGTTCCGGCGGTAAGTTTTTTTATGTTTACGGTTATGTTTTCGGCGGACGGCTGATAAACAGTGGAACGCACCGTACAGCCGGAAGCGTTGTTTTCAATTTCAACGGATTCCCAATTGCAGTAGGAATTTCCCGTGCTTTTAAGAAGCGTCCGCAGTACTTCAGAAGAGGCTGTTTTTCCGGAAGCGGCTTTTGCGCCGGAAGGAACGTTAATTGTTCCGATTGAAATTACGGCCGCATTCTGGCAGAACCACATATTTTCCATTGACCGCTGCCAGCATTCATCAAGCGAAATGCGCTGTCCGTCAGAAAGTTCATATTCCGTAATTTTAGATTTTTTCGGCTTTTTAAATGAATGTTTTTTGTCATTATGATTTTTAGGGAAACCCTTGAAATCTTCAAACGTAGTGTCTTCGGATGACTGAATTCTTCCTGTGGTTACGACGAAAAAATCCGCAGTTCCGCGTGCATTTTCGATTGCCTTTATGTTGAAAAGAGGAACTGTGCTGTCGTAGATGACGGTAACCGTTCCGCCGAACTGCATAAAATCTTCTTTTACTGCCGTTCCTGTAAAAAGAAAGCTGCTGCCCTTTGTGTTTTCCGTAGATTCGGAAATAAGTCCTGCCTTTATTCTCCGCGCATTCAGTTCGTAAAGCATATCGTGAATGTAATTTATTATTTCGCCGTCGTCCGGCGTCCGCGCAGAGATTATTTTTTCTCCAGTAAGTTCAATGTGTCCGGCATCCGGGTCAAGCGTAACGTATACGCGCACGTTCATCTCCGGCGAGCTTTTTTTCGGGTCAAAAGGCGCGTAGTATCGGGCGGCATACGTTTTTTCGTCATACATAAGAAAACCGATGTATGATTCGCGCTCAAACGTTTTGTCCTGGTAATATACGAATTCACCCGGAACATCGCTTATTGAGGGTGAAAAGCCGGGAAGGGCAGAAAGGCGGAGCGCGGTAAGAACGGCTAGTGCAGGGAAAAGCAGCGTTTTTTTCATAGCAATCCTTATTTACTAAGTTCTGCAAGTTCCGCGCGGACAACTGCAGCAGTTTCTTTTGCTGCGTCTGCAAGCGGAACAAGGCGTGCGTCGGCTTCCTTGCGGAGCTTGATTTCTACGTTCGGGAGATTTTTTTCACCTACGACAATTCTTATCGGAAATCCGATTAAGTCTGCATCGTTGAACTTAACGCCCGGGCGTTCATTTCTGTCGTCAAGCAGAACTTCAATTCCTTCTTTTGTAAGTTCATCGTATAATTTGTCTGCTGCCTCTTTCATTGTACCGTCGTATTTTACAGGAACTATTACAACCTGATACGGAGCAGTGCTCATCGTCCAGATAATTCCCTTCTCGTCGTGGTGTTCTTCGATTATTGAAGCAAGCGTTCTGTCAACGCCGATACCGTAGCAGCCCATAATCGGAGTGACAGGCTTACCGTTTACGTCAAGATACGTTACGTTCATTGACTTGGTGTATTTGTCGCCGAGCTTGAAAATGTGTCCAAGCTCGTTGCCTTTTTTCATATAGAACGTTCCTCCACAGTCCGGACATTTGTCTCCCGGTTTTACTACGCGTACGTCTGCCGTCATAAACGGAACAAAGTCGCGTCCTGGTTCTACGTGCATATTGTCAATGTCTTTTGTTCCGCCGCCTGTTACGGTGTCGTGAAGTTTTACGTCAAATGTTCCGTCACCACGGGAAACCATAACGCTTTCGTCTGCAAGAAGCGGAACTTTTGTAAGTCCGACAGGTCCTACAAAACCGTGCGGTGCGCCGGAATATTTTATTACGTCTTCCTGTTCTGCAAGTTCAACGCCGCTTGCCTTTAATACGGCGGCAAGTTTTGTTTCGTTTACGTCAAGGTCTCCGCGGATTGCAACGGCAATGAAACTTTCCGGGTAGTAAGGTGCGGCGGTGTTTTCTTCCTCGCGTCTGAACGATTTTCCGCCCGGCGCATCGGTGAAGTCCAAAGTACTGTTATATACTTTGTAGATAAGCACTTTAATGAACTGTGTTGCCGGCATTTTGAAGAACGTTTCCATTGCGGCAATAGTTTCAACGCCAGGACAGTCTACTTTTGAAATCTGTTCCGTTGCCGGAACCTGCGGTTTTCCGTCCTTGTCAAGCGCTTCATCCGGACGACAGGCTGCCTTTTCTACATTTGCCGCATACGAACAGTTCGGGCAAAGAATAAGCGTATCGTCACCGACTTCGCTTTCTACCATAAATTCTTCTGAGCCTGAACCACCCATTGCGCCGGTGTCTGCCTTTACGGAAATTGTAGAAAGTCCCATCCGCTTAAAAATCCTGCGGTATGCAGCGGCACATTTTTCATAAGATTCATCAAGGGATTTCTGGTCAGCGTCAAAAGAATACGCATCCATCATTGTAAATTCCCGGCCGCGCATTACACCGTATCGGGGACGTATTTCATCACGGTATTTTGTATTAATCTGATATACGATAACAGGAAGCTGCTTATAGCTTGAAAGACCTTCTCGAATGAGGACGGTGAATGCTTCTTCCGCAGTCGGACTTACGACCATATCCTGACCGGCACGGTTTTGTGCAGTAAGCATTTCGCCGCTCATCTTGTCCCATCTGCCAGATTCTCGCCAGATATCGCCCGGAACGACTACCGTCGGCTTCATTTCAAGAAGTCCTGCCGCATCAAGTTCTTCTCGGATAATATTTTCTACTTTTCGCAGGGAACGAAGGCCCAGCGGCATATATGAATACAGCCCGTTTCCAAGTTTACGGAGCATGCCTGTTCTCATCATAAGCTGATGGCTTGAAATAACTGCATCGTTTGGAGCATCGCGCAGCGTCGAAATAATAGTTTTTGTAGCTTTCATAATGCGTTTATTTTATCCATATTATTACTTCATTTCAAGATTGGACATTTTGTTATTTTATATTTATACTGTTTCTATGAATGAAAACGATGAAGAACGCCTGAATGACAGTTATGATGAATTATGTTCGCTGATTGCCGGAGTGAATGATGCCGCTTTTTTAAAGGAATTTTTCGGCTGTCTTTTTACGCCTGCGGAACGCAAGGATTTTTCCGAACGCTGGCTGCTCGTAAAGGAAATTGATGCAGGCGTAACACAGCGGGAAATCGCAAAAAAATACAATATGTCGCTCTGTAAAATTACGCGTGGCTCAAAAGAACTGCGCAAGGAAAACAGCGCATTCCGTAAAATGCTTGATATAGCAGAATCAAAAAAATAACTGTTTGCCATACCTTTCATTTCTTATTGTGCAAAAAAATACTAACTGCTATAATCATAAAAATTTTGCAGTAACAGGAGTTTTGCGTATGCTGAAAGACCGGCATTTAATAGAACCAGGAGACCTTTCGGTTTCTGAAATCAATGAAATTTGTTCTTTGGCTGAGCAGATGACAGTTGATCCTATTTCTTTTCAAGAAGTGTGTCGCGGGAAAATTCTTGCGACACTTTTTTTTGAGCCGAGTACCCGGACGCGACTTTCTTTTGAGGCTGCAATGCTTCATTTAGGCGGAACGGTAGAAGGTTTTGCCGATGCTTCATATACGTCATCTACAAAAGGCGAAACGCTTGCCGACACAATCCGCGTAGTTTCTTCCTATGTTGATGTAATTGCAATGCGTAATCCAAAAGAAGGAGCTGCGCTTCTTGCAAGTAAATATTCTTCCTGCCCGATAATCAATGCCGGTGATGGAGGACATTCCCATCCTACGCAGACACTTACTGATTTAGTTACAATCCGCCGTCTTTTGGGAAGCTACGAAGGGCTTACCGTAGGATTTTGCGGTGACCTGAAGTTCGGGCGGACGGTACACAGCCTTACGCAGGCACTAAGCCGGTACAAGGGAAATAAATTCGTGTTCATAAGTCCTAAGGAACTTTGCGTGCCGGACTATCTTGTAAAAAATGTCCTTGAACCGAACGGCGTTGAGTACCGTACTGCAGAACGGATGGAAGACGTTATCGGTGAACTTGACGTTCTGTATATGACTCGCGTCCAGAAAGAGCGCTTTTTCAACGAGCAGGATTACATCCGCCTGAAAGACAGCTACATTCTTGACAAAGAAAAAATGAAAATGGCAAAAAGTCATATGATTGTCCTGCATCCGCTTCCGCGCGTAAACGAAATTGCGCCTGAAGTTGACGACGATCCGCGCGCCGCTTATTTCAAGCAGGTGAAATTCGGAATGTATGCCCGAATGGCGCTTATCTCAAAAATTACAGGCTGTCTGTAATCAGGAGGAAAATTGAATGCTGAACGTTGATACGATAAAAAACGGAATTGTAATTGACCATATCCGTGCCGGTTCAGGCTGGCGGATTTTTCAGTGGCTTGGACTTGACAAGTCGCCTTTCTGTGCGGCATTGATAATGAACGTTCCGTCAAAAAAATCAGGGAAAAAAGACATTATCAAAATAGAAAACGTTATGGACGTAGATTATTCCGTACTCGGTTTCATTGACCCGAATATCTGCGTGAATATCATAGAGGACGAAAAAATCGTCCGCAAGGTGAATATGGAACTTCCGAACCGCGTGCAGAATGTGTTTAAGTGTAAAAATCCTCGCTGCATCACCGTAACGGAACATTACGTATCGCCGACCTTCCTTCTTGTTGACAAGAAGAATGCAATCTACCGCTGCGAATACTGCGATACGCTTTATCAGGCAGGCGAAGGCATCCGTACGCTGGAATAGGAATAAAAAATGAATCACGCGCTTTTTATCTACAATGCAGCCATTCTTGACGAATCTCTTGACGGGCCTGGTGCAGTGCTTATCGTTGAGGGAAAAATCCGTTCCGTATTTCAGGGATATTTTACCGGCGCAGAAACCGTAAAGTCGCTTGCCGCGGCAATTCTTGCGGAGGACGGCTACGAAAATAATTATACGATTTCGTATCTGGACGCAAAAGGACTTACTGTTACTCCGGCATTTATTGATATGCACGTTCATTTCCGGGATCCCGGCTTTACGCAGAAGGAGGATTTGCTTTCCGGGCTTCGTGCCGCAAGTGCAGGCGGCTACGGAACTGTAGTTACAATGCCGAATACAAAGCCGGTAATTTCCAGTGCGGAACAGGCGCTTGAAGTAAACCGCCGTGCCGCTGAAATCGGTTTGGGAACGGTAATTCAGTCCGTGAGCATTACGCGCGATTTTGCAGGAACAGACACGGCTCATCTTGACGAGCTGGACAGACATTCCGTTCCGCTTATTACAGAAGACGGACACGATGTTGCGTCAAGCGCCATTATGCTTGACGCAATGACAAAAGCATCTGAAAAAGGAATTATCGTTTCCTGCCACAGTGAAGACTGCTCTCTTGCGGCGGCGGCGCGTCCTCACCGGGAGCGTGCGCTTGAAATTATGCGCCAATACAGTCTGCCTGCCTGGGGCGGAAATTCAGAAGCAGAGGACGTTCCTGAAGAGGCCCTTGAAGAAATAGAAGATGAAATTGAGGAAGCAAATGCGCTTCTTGCACTTGCGGAAAATGTAGCGACTTCCCGTAATATTGAAATTGCGCGTCAGGCAGGGTGTCACGTGCATATCTGCCACATCAGCACTGCGGAGGCGATTGATTCCGTCCGTGATGCAAAAGAATTTTTGCGTGATGAAGCGGCGGATTTTTATGCAGATATGGCAGTTTCCGCGTATGATGCAAGTCTTGAAAGCCGTCCGTTTGTGCCTCTTCCGCCTGCGGAAAACGGATTTTCCGTTACGTGCGAGGCAACTCCTCATCATATTGCGCTGTGCGGCACGGACGAACCGTATATTCGCGCGTTTGTAAATCCGCCACTGCGTACTGAAGAAGACAGAATCGTTCTTCTTGAGGCAATCCGTGACGGTACGGTAGACGTTATTGCAACGGATCACGCTCCGCATACGCTGGAAGATAAGGCAAACGGAGCGCCTGGCTTTACCGGCATAGAAACGGCTTACGGCATCTGTAATTCTGTACTGGTAAAGGAAGGGCAGATTTCTGCAAAACGACTGAGCCAGCTAATGTCTGCAAATCCAGCGCGTATTCTTGGGTTGAACAAAGGTCTTTTGAAGAGTGGCTATGATGCAGACATTGCACTTGTAGACCCTGATGAACGGTGGACAGTTGATTCCGGGGAATTTTTCAGCAAAGGAAAGGCAAGTCCGTTTGACGGAAGCATTCTTACAGGAAAAGTAAAAGCGCTTTTTACGGCCGGAAGAAAAATATTCGGATAGGAAAAACATTCTTTATAAAAAACAGGCAGAGGGAGGAGAGGAAAGAGGGGGATTTCAAGGGAGAGGGAGAAGAGGGAGTGTCTGTAGGGGGCTTCCTTGCTTTTATATTTCAAGTTTATTGAATTCTTTTTTCTTTTATGATACATTTTCAGCATTGTTTGGAAAGATGTCCGAGCGGTTTAAGGTACACCCTTGGAAGGGGTGCGTACCCACAAGGTACCGGGGGTTCGAATCCCCCTCTTTCCGTAATTCTTTTATAAAAAAGTCTTTTTTTAGAAAGAGCCTTTTGATGAGTCCAGGTGCTATGCAAGTAGCCTCTGCAAAACTCCGCCAGATCGGGAACGAAGCAACGGTATGCGGACGGAAACTGTGCCGTAGATTACCTGGGCTCTTCAAAAGGTTTTTTTATTCGCACGAAATATTTAATTCCCGGACAGAATAAAGCGCATATCTCAAATAGTGTATACAGTTAAATAAGGAATTTTTTTGGACATAAAAAAAGGTCTGTTTGAAACAGACCTGAAAAATTGAGACTGACACGATTCGAACGTGCGACCCCCACCTCCGCAGGGTGGTGCTCTAATCCAGCTGAGCTACAATCTCATATTGTTTTGTAACAGCCGAAACTGTTGGGTATTCGGAGGCGACAGGAGTTGAACCTGCCCAGCCCTTTCGGAACTGACGGATTAGCAATCCGTTGTATTACCGCTCTACCACACCTCCAGCTATCGGAGCGAGAGGGATTCGAACCCCCGGTATCTTGCGACACAACGGTTTTCAAGACCGCCCCAGTACGACCGCTTTGGTATCGCTCCAAAAGATGTAACGAAACAATACCAAAATACAGAAATTAAGTCAAGCAAAAATTCCTTTATCTAAGAAAAAAGTTTTATCTGATATTATAAAGTTTGTTTATTTTTAGTTATGTTCTATAACCACTGATGATAAGGCCCATTCTGTCTACGAAAACCCCGGGACGTTTGTACGCGCGATTTCTATCTATTTATTAATTTGGAGGAATTTGATGAAAAAATTATTCGCTTTCATCTC
>NZ_FUWG01000011.1 GCF_900167145.1 Treponema porcinum
TCGGTTTAAGACCAATAAAAAATTCCTACTGTTGTAGTTTACTTTTTTAAATCTATAGAATCCCAAACAATTTTCCTCTATGATATAACTATGATTTTTAGAAAAGCTACAGAGTCAGATGCAAAGAGGTGTCTGGAAATTTATGATGCCATCAGTGACTGGGAGGCGGCAAACGGAAAGCAGTGCTGCTGGGAAAAAGGTTTTTATCCGACTATGGAAACTGTTGAGGCGGCACTTTCTTTAGGGGAACTTTATGTTCTTGAAGATGAGAAAGCCGGGAAAACAGGTCAGATTGCCGCCTGCGGAATTATAAATCACAGTCAGCCGGAGTTTTATAAACTTTTTGACTGGGCTTTTGAGGCGGCTCTTTCTGAGGTGCTGGTGCTTCATACTTTTGGCGTTGATCCTGCGATGCAGAAAAAAGGCTATGGCAGCGCGTTTATGTCTTTTTATGAAAAAATGGCTTATGACACCGGATGTAAGACACTTCGCCTTGATACTGTAACATCAAATCAAAAATCTCAGGCTATGTATAAAAAACTCGGTTTCAAGACTTTGGGACAATGGGAAGGCGATCCGAACGAAGTCGGATGGTCGCTTACTTTTGTTGCTCTGGAAAAAGTTTTGCTGCCGAAGTGAGGAACTCTTCAGAGTCAGGCAATTAAAGGACACTAGAAAATCAGATGTCTGACTTGACAGTCATGCGTTCTGAAAGTTACTATTAACAGATGCATAGTTTTTGTCCTCCGGGGCAGATGATTTGCTATGCTGCATTCAAGGCTAACACCGAAAAATCCTCAGGTAGAATTTATTCAGTGTTTCTTTAGGGGAATATTGTGATTATAGAAAACAGAATAGAGGGATCAAAAAAGACTGTGCTGATTTCTGGCAGGCTTGATTCTGTTTCTTCACCGGAACTTGAAAATCATCTGAATGAACTTTTTTCCGGTACAGAGTTGCTTGTGCTTGATTTAAAAAATCTGGAATACATTTCGTCTGCCGGTCTGCGCGTCATTCTTGGAGTTAATAAAAAAATGACAGGAAACCGGCGGTGCGTCATCATAAATGTCTGTGATGCGGTGATGGAAATTTTTGAAGTTACTGGTTTTGCAGACATTTTGACTATTGAATGAAATTCCGGCGGAAAGCGGCGGTAATGACAGGAAAGGCAATATGAATGTAAAAGACAACTTGATTTTGGAACAGTACCGTTCTGAAAAAAGCAGATACGAACAGCTTGGAAAGGTTGTGCAGAAACGTCTTGAGGATATAGCCGCTGAATCTTCCGTGAGCGTAATGACGGTAGGACACAGGCTTAAAGATGAAAAAAGCCTCTGCGGAAAACTTTACCGCAAGGGCGAAAAATACCGCAGTCTTGAAGATATTACTGATATTCTTGGTGCGCGGATTGTCTGCTATTTTTACGATGACGTTGACGTTCTTGGAAAGCAGGTTGAAAAATCGTTTGTTGTTGACTGGGAAAATTCCGTTGACAAGCGAAAGCAGATGCGTGCAGATTCGTTCGGGTATCTTTCCCTGCATTACATCTGTTCGCTTCCTAAAGACGCCGGTTTTCCGCAGGAACTGTGCGATGTCCGCTTTGAAATTCAGATACGCACGATAATGCAACACGTCTGGTCAGAAATAAATCACGATTTAGGCTACAAAAGCGACTTTGGAATGCCGCGCGCAGTAATCAGGCAGTTTGCGCGTCTTGCCGGAATGTTTGAGATTATCGACGAAGAATTTATGCGCGTCCGTGACGGAATGAACGCATACACAAGTCAGACAAGGAAAAAAATTCAGGACGACAAGGCGCAGGATGTTCTTATGGACAATGTGTCTTTGCGTGAATATATGCTTTATAACAAAAAAATCCGTGCGTTCCTTGAGAGGATTGCCGGCATTGAAGGCTCTGAGATTACTGAAATCAGCCCGGAAAGTTACGTTCCGCAGCTCAAGTGGCTTAAAAAGAACACTATCGGTGATGTTCAGAGTATGCTTTACGAAAATGAGGAACTTGCATTTGAACTTGCCCGTAAGTCACTTGCCGGCTCTGAACTTGACGTTGTGGCGTCTACCGTTGCACTGCGCTTTTTGTGTCGCGCGGAACTTCTTTCAAAAAATTACACTGAACAACAGGCGGTGGAATTCATTTTGCTTTCTGTGTCAGACAAAAAACGTGCTGAACGTCAGGCAGAAATGCTTTTCCGTCAGAAAGAAGAACTGTAGCCGCTTTTCACTAAGCCGTCACTAATTCGTGCAGCGTAAGGTGATTTCCTTTGTTCTTCGCCGTTGTATTTTCAAGGTTCTTTCTGTATAATTGTTTCTATGAATGCAATTACCATAAAATATACTGCAAAAAGCGGCGTAGTTCCGCCTTCCTATAAAACGTCCGGGGCTGCCGGTGCTGATGTATGCGCTTTTTTAGATGCGCCTGTTGTTATCGGGTGCGGCGAGCGTGCAATGATTCCTACCGGACTGTGTTTTGAAATTCCTGAAGGTTTTGAAATTCAGGTGCGTCCGCGCTCCGGACTTGCTGCAAAAAACGGCGTTACTGTTCTTAATACGCCCGGCACAATAGACAGCGACTATCGCGGCGAAGTAAAAGTCATTCTTGTTAATTTGGGGAACGAGCCTTTTACCGTAAATAACGGCGACAGAATTGCGCAACTTGTTGCAGCTCCTGTTACACAGGGCGTTTTTGTTCAGGCAGAAACGCTTTCTGACACATCGCGCGGCGAGGGCGGATTCGGTTCTACCGGGGTAACGGCTTGAGTCTTTTAAAAAAAGCATCGTCATTCTGCCAGAAAAAAATCATTCCGCTTGTAGAAAAAGGCATTTCTTTATGCCGTGCCGTAATGGTTTGCGTTGCAGGACTTTTCTCTCCCTTTGTCCGCCTTGTAAAAAAACTGTACGGCAGGTTTCTTAAAACCAGGATTTCAAAAGTCCTCGTTTTTATAGACGGAATACAGACAAAATATTTCAAAAAAGGACAGCTTAAAAATTATGTCCTTGTGCGCTATATCGTAAAGGAACTGCTTTTGTATTTTGTGGTTGCCTTTCTGTTTTTCTTTATGATTTTTTTCTGCAATCAAATTCTTCTTCTTGCAGAGCAGATTCTTAAAAAACGAGTGCCGTTTGCAGATGTGTGCCGCCTTATTACTTATACTCTGCCTTCAGTAATTGCGCAGTCTGCGCCGTTTGCAACGCTCGTTGGTTTTTTGATGTGTCTTGGACGGCTTATGAGCGACAACGAAATTCTTATTATCCGCGCTTCCGGACAAAGTTATGCTATTGTAATGATTCCGGTTCTGATTTTGGGACTTGCAATTTCAATTTTTTCTTTTTTCGTGAATGACTATCTGCTTCCTGTGGGTACTATTAACTATAACAAGCTTTACCGCAAGATTATTGCGTCAAATCCCGGAATTGAAATTGAACCGAACACAATTAAGCGACTTAATGATTCTACGATTGTTATAGGCGATGTAAAAGACGGCGTTGTGTCTGACCTTGTTTTCTTTGATCGCGGAAACGACGGAAGTCAGCGGATAATAGTTGCAGGAAAATCAACGCTCCTGAGTGCAAAAAAAGATGGCGTACTTATGCAGATGAATATGTCTGATGCAGTAGTTTCTTTTCTTGACACAAAGAACAGAAGGAATTTTGATGTGCTTGCTTCGGGTGCAACAACGCTTAATATTTTTGATTCGTCTATTTTTGGTACAAACTATGCTGCTTCTCCGCGTGAAATGACGTCATTTGACCTTGGCAGGACGATAAAAAATATGCGTTCAAAAAAATCGTACAGTCAGCGGCAACTGAACCGATATGTAATGGAATATAACAAGAAATTTTCCATGCCGTTCGGCTCGATTTTTTTTGCGTTTCTTGCGCTTCCGCTTGCATTTCTGTTCGGAAAACATAATGGTCAGACAATTGGACTTATAATCGGTCTTTTTATATGCGTGTTGTACTGGGCTATGATGATTTTGGGACAGATTTTTTCAAGCCGGAACGGACTGAACGGTTTTATAATGATGTGGCTGCCTGATACTGTTATAGGCATTGCAGGCGTGTTGTTCTACCTTGCTTTAAAGAGAAAATGATATGAAACTTGTAAAATATCTTTTCAAGCGTTTTATTCCTATTTTTTTCGGTGCGCTCGGCTTTTTTTCGCTTGTTCTTGTGCTGGTAGACCTTCTTATGAATTTGTGGAAGTACATTCAGAACGAAGCGCCGGCGCTTCAGGTTGCATATCTTATGGCTCTTTACGTCCCGAAAACTCTCTGGTATGCAGTTCCGCTTGGAATTCTTTTTGCCGTTTCGTATACGCTTAGTGATTTGTACGCAAACAACGAGCTTACGGCGCTTTTTGCTTCCGGCGTGTCGCTTCTGCGCTTTACTATGCCGCTTCTGATTTTTTCCGTACTGATGAGTTTTGCGCTTTTTTTCTTTGAGGACAAAGTTGTCGTTCCTACATTTGCAAAAAAAACGCAGTTGCAAAATACACTTCTTCAGGAAAGCAAGTCGCTGAATAATGACAGCGTTGTCGTTCTTTCTAATTCCGGCTTTCTTGTGTACAAGGCGCAGGTTTATGATGATTCGCAGAAGCGCCTTTACGACCTGTATCTTGTATTCCGTAATCCGGATAAGTCGCTTCAGGCAGTAATTCATTCGGACATTGCGCTGTGGAATTCGAAAGAAAAGCGCTGGAATCTACAGAATGCAATGCAGTATACATACAGGGATAATACTCTTTTTCTTGAGGATGTACAGGACGATTTCCTTGCGCTTCTTACAGAGCCACCGGAAACGTTCCGTAATAATTCCGTTTCTGTTGAAGAAGTAAATACTCAGGATGCAAAGATTTACATTGAACATTTAAAGCGCGTAGGTCTTCCGTATAACGAGGAACTTTCTGTTTATTACAAGAAATTTGCCTTTCCGTGCATTGTGTTTATCGTCGTGTTTCTTTCAATCGGACTTTCAGGAAAATCCCGCAAAAATGTGCTTCTTATCAGTTTGTCACTTTCTGTCTGCTCGGCGGTTTTGTTCTATGTAATGCAGATGATGACAATGCTGCTTGCAAAATTCGGCTATATATCACCGTTTATGGGAGCGTGGTTCCCGGTGTTTTTCTTTATTATCATAAGCATTGTGCTTCTGCGCTATGCAAGGACGTAATTGTATGAATATTTTTTCTCCTGGACATACTTGTAAGAATTCTAAGGCACGCTGCGGTGTTATGCATCTTCCGCACGGTGATGTCCGGACTCCTGTTTTTATGCCGGTTGGTACAAACGGTGCGGTTAAGGCTGTTTCAAAAGACGATATTGAGGAAATGGGATTTGAGATAATTCTTGCAAATACATATCACCTGTTCCTTCGTCCGGGCGCTGATTTAGTTCAGGAAGCAGGCGGACTTCATGGATTTACAAAATATAACGGAAATTTCCTTACTGATTCCGGCGGTTTTCAGGTTTTTTCCCTTTCAAAATTGCGTAAAATAACGCCGGAAGGTGCGCGTTTTCAGAGCCATATAGATGGAAGCTACCATCTTTTTACGCCGGAAAATGTTGTTCAGACGCAGGTAAAATTCAATTCGGACATACAGATGCAGCTTGACGTATGCTCTGGATTTGGCGTAGACAGGAAAGAAGCAGTTTCTGCGCTTGAAATTACGACGGACTGGGCAAAGCGCGCAATTAAAGAATGGCAGAAGGAGCGCGAAGCCGGCTACAAAGGGTATCTGTTCCCGATTGTACAGGGAAACTTTTTTGAAGATTTGCGCCGTCAGAGTGCTGAATTTGTTGCAGGTCTTGATTCTGCAGGAATTGCCATCGGCGGACTTAGCGTTGGTGAACCGGCTGACGAGTTCGTTCATTTTATGAATTATACAAATCAGTTCCTGCCGGAAGAAAAAATAAAATACGTTATGGGAATTGGCACGCCGGAGTATATTCTTGAGGCTGTTGCTGCCGGAATTGATATGTTCGACTGCGTTCTTCCTACACGCAATGCGCGTAACGGCTCGTATTTTACTCATGACGGTATGCTTTCCATAAAGCAGGAACGTTTTACGCACGATTTTTCTCCGCTGGACAGGGAGTGTAACTGCAAGGTGTGCCGTACGTATTCACGCGCATATCTCCGTCATCTTTTCAAGGAGCAGGAAATCTTAAGTTCTATGCTTGCAAGCTATCATAATTTGTATTTCCTGAACAATATGATGAAGGAAATCCGTGCGGCAATTGAAAATGATACGTTTGAAACATACAAAAAATCGTTCCTGGAGCGTTTCAGGGCAGGGAACATTCAGTAGGAGTGGAAACGTGAAAAAGATTTTGTTTTTCCTTGCGGTGATGCCGCTTTCTTTCTGTTTTTCTCAATCTGCGGACACGGTTGATATGGATGATTTTTTAAACAGCCTGAACCCGACCGTTGAAACTCCGGCAGAAAAATCTTCCCTTGAAAAAACGGCTGAAACCACGGAAGATGCTTCTTCCGCTTCAGAAACTATTTCTGCGGCGGAAGATTTGTCTTCTGGTTCGGAAGAGCCGTCTTATGACACAGGCGCTTTTCCAGCTTCGGAAAGTTCTTCTTCGGTAACAGGCTCATTCGCCGCTTCAAACGCATCTTCCGAAGCCGCCGCCGATGAAAGCGGTTCTGCCGTTTCGGAGCATTTTTACTCGCCGGAAGAAAATTCTGCCGTAACAGATGTTTCTGTTTCTGCTTTACGTGATGAAACTGCGGAGGATGTTTCGCAGGCGGCGGAAGAACAGCCTGAGTCAGAGGAAATTGACTATCTTAATATGGAAATTGTAATACCGGAGAAAAAACGTCCGAAAAAGCCTGATACTGAGAAAATCAAAGAGGCGGAGCGAAAGGATGAAGACGGCGAAGAATACGCAAAAAATCAGAAGACTATAAAGTTCGGTACTGCTTCTGAAATCAGCGGCGTAATTGATAAAATCAACGAGGCGGAGGACTTGCGCTATTACGATGATTTTTATGATTTGTTCCAGATTACAAAGTCAAACGAAATAAAGGGCAGGATTCTTGACTATTTTGCAAAGCAGGAAGACGACTGTCTTGAAGATTATGCCGTCGAAATTCTTGCAGATCCGTATGACGTTCCTGTTTCTGCCGTTGAAAAATGCTTTAATTACGTTTCTTCCGTAGGAAGCAAGGCTGCAGGTCCTGCTCTTGTAAAAATCCTTGAGGCTGGCGAAGAAAAATATTTTAACGGTGCGCTTTCTGCACTAGGAAAAACTGGCGGCGTGCGGGAGGCAAAATATCTTGCACATTATCTTGAGCGCGATGATTTAACCGTTCCTCAAAAACAGGCTCTTATGCGTACGCTTGGCGCGATGAGTGCTGCGGAAACGTGGGAAGAAGTCCGAAAAATTGCTCTTGACGAGGACGAAAACAGTTTTGTGCGTATGTATGCGGCAGAATCAATCGGAAAAATGCAGAAGGATGAATCTGTTCCTGTTCTGATGAAGCTGTTTGAGGAAGGCGACCCGAATATGCGTCAGTATTGCATAAAAGGACTTTCATATTATCCTAATTCAAAAGATGCAAAAGAAACTGTAATTCAGGCAATCAGGGATGACCATTATAAAGTTCGCCTGGAAGCAATTTCTGCGGTAAAAAAACTAAAAATGGAAGAGGCTGTTCCGTATCTTACGTACCGCGCAAAAAATGATCCGGAAAATGTAGTGAAAAAGGAATGTTTCCCTGTTCTTGCAGAACTTAATACAAAAGATTCCATTGCTTTTTTAATTGAGCAGATTACAGATAAATCAGTTCCTGATTCGGTGAAATATCAGGCGGCTGAAGCACTGATGAAAAACGGCATTTCCGGTGAAGACGAAATCATTGCGCTTGCAAAAGACGTTCTTAAGGACGACCGGCGGAAATCGCTGCGGCAGAACCTTGGAAAACTGTTCATAAAGTATGCGCGCCCGGGCTATTCGGAAATCTGCGTACTGTATTTGCAGTCAAAAGACACCCTTACGCAGAGTCAGGGGCTTGAACTGTACAAAAATGCGCGTTACGAATCTGCAAAACCGAGCGTTCAGGCTATAGTTGATGATAAAAATGCAAAAACTTCTAACAAAAAACGCGCCCGTTCGCTTTTAGGTCTTTCCGAAGAAGAGGAAAATAAACCTGCCTCTTCGGAATCAGTCTCTGGTTCAGACGCAAAGTAGCAGGGCAGGGAGAACCTACTTAAACAGTTCGTTCAGTAACCTGTATACTGCATTGATTTCATCCTGCTGTTCTTCCGTAAAGATATCACCTTTATCAACAAGCGATTCCAGCGATGCAAGGCTTTCGTTCAATGCAGTAGAAAGTCCTCGCGAAACTTTGAGCCAGTAGTTATCGCTGCCATCGGTAAAAAGACAGATAAATCCATATTCCTTGCTTTTTTGTTTTGCAATAACGACTTTAAGAATTGTCTTGATTGCGGCGGTAAGCGTTTCTGCCGCACCTTCGTCATTCAGGTTTATGTTGAGTTTTCTGTTCCACTGCGATTCTTCAATCGGTGAAAGGTCTGTAATGCGTGCAAGTTTCAGGGTAGTTTCTATTTTTTCGCCGTCTAAAAGCATAAATCCGTTAGGGAATAAAATTCTTCCCTTCATTTTGCCTTCTGCCTTTAGCGAAGCGTCATCCTGTTCTTCCCGCGCGGCTTTTACAAACTGTTCGAACGGCAGCAATGCCACACGCTGACCTTTTACTTTTTTTACAATGAAAGTTTCGCTTCCGATAGAAAGACATTCGCCGTCTTTTCCTGCCTTTTCGCCGTTCCGCAAATCTTTTTTGTCAGTTTTGTTTTTCTGCGCATTTTTTTCGTACAGTTCAGCCTGTTTTTCAAGAGTCCGGCTCACCTTGCTTGTTTCAAGGCGCTGTACAAGTTCCGGCGAAAGCTGGTTCAGGATGTTTTTTGTAAGCGGCGAAACGCTCATCGCAAACATTCGCGACGTGCGCACGATTTCACCGGCAACAATGTAAAGCGGATCCTGCTTGAACATAACCGAGCCGGGATGAATGCATATTTTATCCTGCGTAAGGCTCTTGTAATTGTCACGACCGGCACGCACGCACACAAACTGAATCATACCGGCGGCAATACAGCATAGATAGTCCGACTTGTCTCCGCCGCCGCATATCGGAATTTTCATTTCCGTAACGATGTCGCTAAGCTGCGCATTGATGTTTTCTATTTCAAGCATTATGCGTTCGTCAAGATAGTTCCTCTTGCAGAATGCGCTTTTCTTTTCCGCGCCGTCGCATTTTTCAAACGCCCTGAAAAGGTTTAAGTACGCGGCAAAATCTCCGTGTATGTCGCGGAACGAATGGTGTGCGCGGCGTGCTTCAAGTTCTTCTCCCGGCGGAAGAATATACGGAGAATTTGCAGAAAGAAAACTTGCGGCTATAATCACTTCTTCAAGAACATTCGGATAGTGCATTATTGCTTCTACGATAATGCGGCTTGTCCTTGGCTCAAGCGGAAACTGCACCATAAGTTTTCCGATTGCAGAAAGCGAATTGTCTTTGTCAAGTGCGCCAAGCATATTAAGCGTATCTGTTGCACCGATAATGCCTTCTTTTCCCGGTGATGAAATAAAGTCAAATCCCTGAAAGTCTCGTATTCCTAAATCTGCCATTTGAAGGACGACTTCGCTTAAATCCGTGCGGTAGATTTCCTCAAGCGTATAAAGTGGACGGGTGTCAAAGTCTTTTCGCGGATAGAGCCTGTAGCACGTTCCTGGACGGGTTCGTCCTGCACGTCCGCGCCTCTGGTTACAGCTTGCCTTTGAAACCTGCGTTTCTACAAGGCTTGAAGTAAACGTCCGCGGATTGTAGTAGTTCAGCTTTGCAAGCCCGGAGTCGATTACCGTCGTTATGTCCGCGATTGTAACGGAAGTTTCTGCAATGTTCGTAGAAATGATTACTTTTTTCTTTCCCTTTGGCGCAGGCAGAAATACGCGTTCCTGTTCCTCTTTTGAAAGCCGCCCGTACAGCGGAAGCGTGTGTATTTTTGAGGCAAAATGCGAATGGTCAAGAATGTTCATACAGTCCTTGATGATTTTTTCGCCCGGAAGGAATATAAGGATTCCTCCGTCGTCCTTGTTGTCAAGAACGCGTTGTACAATTCCGCAGATTTTCAGAAGAAGCTCGTCCGTAGCGGCGGCAGAAAGCGTAGTTGCGGCAATTTTCGGCGGATCGTAGACCATCGTAACAGGATATGTGATTGTGTCTATCGTAACGATAGGGCAGCCGCCGAAGTAGTCGCTGAAAGCTTCTGCATTAAGAGTTGCAGAACTTACGATTACCTTAAATTCCTTGCGCTCTGCAAGAACACGCTTTAAAAGTCCAAGTACAAAGTCAATGTTCAGGCTTCGTTCGTGCGCTTCGTCAACCATAATGACTGAATATTTAGAAAGCCATGGATCAAGCTTCATTTCCTGAAGAAGAATTCCGTCAGTCATTATTTTTATTTTTGTCGTCTGGTCTGTCTTGTCTTCAAAGCGCATTTTGTAGCCGACAAGTCCCGGATATGTCGTTCCAAGCTGCTTTGCAATGAATTCGCTTACGCTGAGCGCGGCAATTCTTCTTGGCTGTGTTACGGCTATAATTCCCGTACTGTCATATCCGGCTTCGTGCAGAATGACAGGAAGCTGAGTTGTTTTTCCCGAACCTGTCGGGCTTTGTACTACTATTACCTGGTTGTCCTTAAGGGCATCAAGTATCCTTTGTTTCTGTTCGTAAACTGGTAATGATTTGTATTCTATTTCCATAGTATTGTTTCCTTTGTTTTTCCGCATATTTCAATGCGTTTTTCTATGTAGGAAGCCCATTTGTGCCTTCCTGCATTTTTCAAATAATCAACAAAATCAGAGTCTAGATTTTTTATGATGAATTCCCAGTTTGTGTTGATGTACGTTGTGATGTAGCAGGGGTTCGTTTCCTTTATTATAACATTTTTTTCTGACTCTGTACCGTGTTTTCTGGAAAAAGTAACTTCAAACATAAGACCGTCGCCTGTGTTTTCCCTGTCGTTCAGCGGATTGTCAAGTTCCGGCTGCCATCTTTGACCGCTGATTGTGTTTCCGTTTCCGTACATAATCAGTTTTTCAAGATTTCCGGTGCGTTCGTTTCCGATAATCTCCCTTTCGCGGATAATGTGCGGATGGTTTGCCCAGATAACGTCAACTCCGCTTTCAAGAAGGGTGTAGTAATAATTCCTGCGCTTTTCAGCAACGCCGGGAACGTACTCCGTTTCGTCGGTGTGAACGGAAAGTACGAAAATGTCGCACGGATTTTCCTTTCTTAGCGCGCTTACGAAGGCTGTAAGCGATTCCCTGCCTTTCTGCGTGTACGGCACATAGTTCATATACGTTTTGAAATCCGGGCGGTTCAGTATTTCCGTAACGGCAAGAAAAAGTACCGTCCATCCGTCCTTTTTTATGATGCAGGAAGAAAATTTTTCCTCCGGCGTTTTCTTAAGCCCTGAAAAATAAACTGTCCTTCCATTTTCCGCATTTTGTGTCTGCGTATGTACAGTTTCTGCCCATTTTGCCGTTGCCCTCATTCCTTCAAATCCCTGATCGTTTGTGTGGTTGTTCACAAGGGAAAAAACGTTGAATCCTGCGCTGACTGCGGCTTCCGGGTATTCGGGGTGCATATTGAAATTTGGGAAAGACGAGTAGGGAAGGTCTTTTGAAACAGGCGCTTCTATGTTTGCAAAAGCCAGATCTGCTGACTGAACTGTGCCTGAAATGCTCTCCCAGATTTTATTGTAGCCGCGCATATTGAAATTCGGCTTGTGCGCCATTACGTCACCGGCAAAAAGCAGCGTTAGCGTATCTTCCTTTTCCGGCGGCGTCTGTTTTGATACGGTGGAACAGCCTGATACGGCAAAGAGTAGCGGTAGAAAAGCAAAAAATAAGAGGACGAAATTTCGCATCTGATTTATCTTACCATAAGGAAGATGCTTTTTCTACCGCCTGAAGACTGTGTCGTACCTTGTTGCTGCCGGTTGAATTATGCCTGAAGCGCAGTTACGGCAACTGTAGCTACGATGTCGTCTACGTTACAGCCGCGGCTTAAATCGTTGAGCGGTTTTGCAAAGCCCTGGCATACAGGACCGATTGCCATCCATCCGCCCATTCGCTGTGCAATTTTATAGCCGATGTTTCCTGCGTTGATGTTCGGGAATACAAAAACGTTTGCGTGTCCTGCAACTTTTGAATCCGGCGCTTTGATTGTGCTTACTTCCGGTGCAACAGCCGCGTCAAACTGGAATTCTCCGTCAAGTTCAAGGTCAGGTGCTTTTTCCCGTGCGATTTTTACTGCTTCCTGTACTTTCGGAACGCTCTTAAGGTATTTGTCATCGTTTCCGCTTCCTTTTGTAGAGAACGAAAGCAGCGCCACCTTAGGGCTTATTCCGGCGATTTTCTGTGCCGTGTCCGCCGCTGCAATTGCTATGTCTGAAAGTTCTTCTGCCGTAGGTTCAATGTTGATTGCACAGTCTGCAAAAAGCGCAACGCCTTCCGGAATGTATTTGTTTCCTCCTTCCGGAGCTACCATAATGAAACTTGATGAAACAGTCTTTATTCCAGGCGCTGTCTTGATAACCTGAAGTCCCGGGCGCAGTGTGTTTGCCGTTGAATGGCAGGCACCGGAAACAAAACCGTCTGCATCTCCTGCTTTAAGCATAAGTGCGCCGAACATCGTGCGGTCTTTTAGAATGTATGATTTTGCGCTTGCAACGTCTGCATATTCCGGCGCACCAGTTTTCTTGTTGATTTTTCCTTCGCGCGCCTTGTACAGAAGTTCCGCGTAAGCATCCGTCCTGTCTGATGAAGCCGGATCTACAAGTTCTACACCGGAAAGGTCAACGCCCGGCGCAACGCGGCTGCATTCTTCCTTTGTTCCGATAAGGATGATTTTTGCAATTCCTTCCTTAACGATTTTTGCCGCCGCCTCAACGACGCGCTTGTCTTCGCCCTCGCACAGAACGATAGTTTTTCCGGCTTTTTTAGCCTTTTCCTTTAATGCTGCTACAAAATCCATAGTATTTGACTCCTAATATATCAATGTAATTGCCGTAATTATATCACAATGAACAATTATTGGACATATTAGGACAGGTGATTTATACTATAAATATGATTTATAAATTCATTTTTGGAAAACCTTTTGAAACAGAATCAGTAGTTAATCTTCCTTCTGATACGCAGATTTTTACAGATGACCTTAAGCAGTTCCCTGCCGGTAAAATTTCTCTTGAGTCCGGCTTTGAACTTTCAATTCCGCTTGCTGATGACGATATGATTTTTGGTCTTGGCGAGGCAATGGGCGGAATAAACAAGCGCGGAAGAATATACAGAAGCTGGTGCAATGACGACCCGAGCCATACCGAAGAAAAAGAATCTTTGTACGGTGCGCATAATTTTCTTGTCATCTATTCGCCGTCTTCGCATAAATGTTTCGGTCTTTATGCCGACTATCCGGGAAATCTTGTAATTGATGCCGGCTGTACAAAAAAAGACGTTCTTTCACTTTCCTGCGGACAGGCTGACATTGTGCTTTATTATATAGAAGAAAAGAACGGCGGAATAAAGGACGTTGTTTCTGCTTTCAGGAATATAATCGGTACAAGCTACATTCCGCCGTACTGGGCGTTCGGTTATATGCAGAGCCGTTGGGGTTACGGCAGTCAGAAGGACGTAGAAGACGTTTTTGATAATTACCGTGCGCTTGACATTCCGCTTGACGCAATCTTCCTTGACATTGACTATATGGACGAATTTCGTGATTTTACTGTGGATTCACAAAAAATCCCTGATTTGAAGAAGACTGTTTCAGCCCTTAAGGAAAACGGCGTTCATCTTGTGCCGATTATTGATGCAGGAGTAAAGTCGGATGAAGGATATTCCGTAGATGAGGAAGGCATAAAGGAAAATATGTTCTGCCGCAAAAAAGACGGTTCTCTGTTCCGCGCAGCTGTGTGGCCGGGACTTGCGCATTTTCCAGATTTTCTTAATCCCGACGTGCGCAAATGGTTCGGAAATCAGTATTCTGTCCTCCTTGACTGCGGAATAGACGGTTTCTGGAACGATATGAACGAACCTGCGCTTTTTTATTCGGAGGACGGAATAAAGCGCGCCGCAGACACGCTGACCGAACTTGCAAAAAAAGCTGACAGAAACGATTCGATTATTTCCTGGAGTATGAAAGATACCGTTCTTGGCGTTCAGAACAGCATTGAAGACTACAAAAGTTTTTATCACCGCGTTCCTGCTTCTCTCTGCGGGAATTTTTCTGACTCTGAAAAAGACGGTACTGCAATTGTACGTCACGACAAAGTTCATAATCTGTACGGCTTTAATATGACACGCGCCGCCGCAGAATATTTTTCTTCAAATTGCGAAAAGCCTGTGTTTCTTATTTCGCGCGCTTCATTTATAGGAATGCACCGTTACGGCGGCATCTGGACAGGCGATAACTGTTCGTGGTGGAGTCACATTCTGCTCTGCCTTAAAATGCTTCCATCGCTGAATATGTGCGGTTTTTTGTATACTGGCTGCGATTTGGGCGGCTTTTCCTGCAATACGACGCGCGAGCTTCTTCTGCGCTTTCTTGCATTGGGAGTATTTACGCCTCTTATGCGCAATCATTCCGCACTTGGAACGCGCGCTCAGGAAGTCTATGCGTTTGAAAATCCGGAAGATTTCCGCGCAATAATTCAGCTTCGTTACAGGCTGCTTCCGTATCTTTACAACGAATATGTAAAGGCTTGCCGGAACGGTACTATGTATTTCCGTCCGCTTGCGTTTGATTACCCGGATGACAGGATTGCGCTTTCTACGGAAGACCAGCTTATGCTTGGCGAAGAACTTATGATTGCGCCTGTTTACGTACCGAACGCCACAGGAAGAACAGTATACCTTCCGGAAGATATGTACTGCGTCCGCTGCCGTAAGGAAAACGGCGGATGTGCCGGTGGCGCGCCGGAGCAGGTTCTGTATAAAAAAGGCGTTCATTTTATATTCTGTGCCGCGGACGAAGTTGTCTTTTTTATAAAGAAGAATTGTGCCGTTCCGGTAGTTCTTCCTGCGCGTAATTCTTCTGAAATTGACTATTCTACGCTTTCGTGGTGGGGCGATTCTTCTGCATTCGGGAAATATAAGATGATTTCAAGGTAAAGGAAGAAGTCAGGTGATTTTTTTGCAGGACAGGTTTCTCCTTCCGCCGTTTTCTCTTGTTCTATAATCTGCTATACTCTTTTTACAATGAATATTCTATCTATAAGTAATCTTGCAAAAATTGGACGCGAAGAGCCGCTTTTTTCCGGCGTTACGTTCGGTCTGAACGAGGGCGAAAAGGCGGCGCTCATCGGGCGAAACGGTACGGGAAAGTCAACGCTTTTGAATACAATAGCCGGAGTCCTTGTTCCTGATGAAGGGCAGGTAGTCATCAATAAGGATGCAGGCGTTTCGTTTCTGCCGCAAAATCCGCCGTTCAGCAAGGACGACACAATCCGCGAACATATTTTTAAAAGCAGTTCTCCAAAACTTTCGGTAATCAGGCAGTATCTTGATTTGTGCGAAAAACTCAGTACCAGTTACAGTCCGGGAATTCAGAAGCAGTACGATGCGCTTATCGAACAGATGGACAGGCAGGATTTGTGGAACTACGAAGCGCAGGTAAGTTCCGTCCTTTCGACTTTGAATATTCACGATATGGAACGGAAAATGGGAACTTTGAGCGGCGGAATGGTAAAAAAAGTTGCGCTTGCTCAGGTTCTTGTTGAAGACACGCGGCTTCTCCTTCTTGACGAGCCTACTAATCATCTTGACATAACTACAATTTCCTGGCTTCAAAACTATCTGCGCGACACTGACAGAACAGTGCTGATGGTAACGCACGACCGCTATTTTCTTGACGCAGTATGCACGAACATTTTTGAGATTGATCGCAAGGCTGTAAAACTGTATCAGGGCAATTATTCCGCTTATCTTGAAAAAAAAGAAATTGAAACTGAAATCCAGCAGAATACTGACCGCCGCATAGAGAGCGTCCTTCGTTTTGAGCGCGACTGGCTTATGCGCGGACCTTGTGCACGCGGAACGAAGGCAAAGGCTCGCATTCAGAGGGATATGCAGCTGATAAACCGCGAGAAATTTAAGGAAACAAAAGGTTTTACGTTTGAAGTGCAGGGCAGGCGGCTGGGCGGAAAAGTTCTGGAACTTGAGTCAATTTCCAAATCGTTTAACGGCGTTCCTGTTATCCGCTCGTTTTCCTATGTATTTACAGCCGGGCAGAAAATCGGAATTTTCGGCAACAACGGTTCTGGAAAATCTACGCTTCTGAACATAATCACCGGCGTAATTCAGAGCGATTCTGGCAGTGTAGTGAAGGGTGAAAATACTGTTTTCGGCTACTACAATCAAAATCCTGTTTTTGACGATATGACTGTAACTGTCCTTGAATACATAAAGGAAGCGGCGGAATATATTACGCGCAATGACGGAAAAACGCTGAGCGCATCACTTTTTCTTAATGAATTCGGCTTTGAGGGGAAAAATCAGTATTCGCCGGTAAGTTCCTTGAGCGGCGGCGAACGCAAGCGCCTGTTTTTAGTGCGCCTTCTGATGGCTAATCCTAATTTTCTTATTCTTGATGAACCGACAAATGATTTTGACATTTTTACGATGAATATTCTGGAACAGTTCCTTGCGCAGTACAAGGGCTGCCTTCTTGTTGTAAGCCACGACCGATATTTTATGGATAAAACTGCTGATACGCTTTTTATTATAGAAGAAAATGGCGATATAAGCGGCTTTGTTGGAAAATGCAGCGAATACATTTCATACCGCGAACGGCTTGCCGCAGAGGAAAAGGCAGCCGCAAAAAACGCCGGTTCTGCCAGTTCAGCCGGTTCGGTGGAAAAGCGCGCCGCCGGTACAAACTCCGGCACGGTCAGCCTTGCGGAAAACGAGAATGCGCGGCAGGCTTCCCGTCAGGAAAAGCGCCGTCTTACTTTTAAGGAACAGAAGGAATTTGAGGTGCTTGAATCTGAAATTGCCGCGCTTGAAAACCAGAAAACTGAACTTGAAGCAAAGATGAGCGGCGGCGATAACGGAGATTTCAGCGCAATAGGTGAAACAGCACGCAAGTATAACGAATGCACTGCACTTTTGGAAGAAAAGTATGCGCGCTGGGAAGAACTTGCATCATTCGCGTAATTTGCGGTTTTGCCTGTTCCTGTCAAAGAAAATAAGCAGTTTTTCTGCCTTCTTGCAAGCGGCTTGAAAACGCGGTATATTTGACCTGTTCATGTCAGGATATGCGGATGTAATACAACGGTAGTATGGAAACTTCCCAAGCTTCACACGCGGGTTCGACTCCCGTCATCCGCTTTGCTCCTTGCGAGATTTTCGCGCTTTAAACTGAATTTTTCCGCTCCGGCTTTTCTGCTTGACAGTTTATTTATTTTTGTGTATAGTTCTTCCTGTACATTTTAATTATCTTTTAAGATGGACTCGTCGCAGACGGGTCTTTTTTATTTAAGGGAGCTGAAGTGGAGTATATTCCTTTAAAATCAATGGCGTACTACGATGAATGTGCGCCGCTAGTAGAAGGACTGGGATACATTCTTGTTGAACTTAAAATAACTTCTTCCGGTTCGACTAAAAAAATTTCGGCAGTCATTGCGTCTAAGGATGCCGGCGTTGACATCGGCGTAAACGACTGTGCAAAAGTCCATCACGCGCTGCTTCCGCGGCTGGAGGCACTTCTTGGTACGGAAGATACGTATATGGAACTTACTTCTCCGGGAATGGAGCGCAACATCAAGAACGCGGCTGAATTTGCGGTGTTTACCGGCAGGGAAATCCGCGTGTGGGACAAAACCGTTACTGACTGGGTAAGCGGCGTGATTACAGCCTCAGACGAAAAGTCCGTAACGCTGGAAAAGGACGGAGAAAAAATCACCGTTCCTTTTGAACAGATAGCAAAAGCAAAATTCATTCATATATAATAATTTATTTGGGGGCTTAAAATGTCAGAAATGGCAGAGGCTATTCGTGCTTTAATTGCAGAAAAAGGGTATACAGAAGAATCTGTAAAGCAGACTATTGAAAATGCGCTGAAGTCAGCGTACAAGCGTACATACGGTACTTCGGACAATGCTATCGTAAAATTTGCAGAAGATATGTCCGACGTTGCCATTTATTCACGCAAGACGGTTGTTGACGGCGTGTATGATCCTGTTACGGAGATTGAGATTGAGGAAGCGCAGAAACTTTCAGACGATGTTGAACTTGGTGATGAAATTGACATTCTGGAAGATCCAAAATCTTTTGACCGTTCCGCTGTTTCTACAGGAAAGCAGACGGCTCATCAGGGATTGAACGAAACGATAAAGGATTCTTTGTACAATCAGTACAAGGACAAAGTCGGCGAGATGATAAACGGATATTTCCAGCGTGAACGTAACGGCAATATTTTCGTTGATCTTGGAAATGCAGGAAAGCTTGAAGGCTATCTTCCTGTAAAATTCCAGTCTCCGCGCGAAACTTACGAGCAGGGTGACAGAATAAAGGCGATTATCGTTGACCTTAAAAAGACGACTTCCGGACTTCAGATTGTGCTTTCCAGAAGTGATCCGCGCCTTGTTCAGATTGTTATGGAGCTTGAAATTCCTGAAATTGCAGACGGAACTGTAAAAATTGAAAAATGCGTCCGCGAGGCCGGTTACCGTACAAAGATGGCAGTTTCTACCGTCCGCGAAGAAATTGACCCGGTCGGTGCGTGCGTAGGAACTAAGGGTGTGCGCATTCAGAACGTTATCCGCGAACTTTTGGGTGAAAAGATTGACGTTCTTCGCTACGATGCTGATCCGGCCGTGTTCATTCAGAATGCGCTTTCTCCGGCGCAGGTAAACCGCGTTGTAATTCTTGATGCAGAGAAAAAACAGGCGCTTGCAATCGTAGATGATTCGCAGTTCTCTCTGGCAATCGGCAAGCAGGGACAGAACGTACGCCTTGCAAACCGCCTTTGTGACTGGAATATCGACGTTAAGACTGAAGAGCAGTGCGCCGGAATGGATTTCTCCGACAAGGCTACAACTCTTGCCGCACGCAATCTGTTTAAGGACGAGCCGGCAGAGGCTGACGAAGAGATTACGACAGTTGCCGAATTGCCTGGAGTTTCAGAAACAAGTGCAAAAATTCTTAAGGCAAACGGCATTGAAGATATTGTTAAGTTTATCGAAGCATACGATAATAAGAGCGTTGAGCAGATAGAAGGTCTTTCTAAAGAAGAAATTGAAAGCATCTATGCACTTATAAAAGAAAACGTTGAATTTGTAGAGGAGCAGGAAGATGCTGCCGGCTCTGAGGAACATAATGAAGAACCGCAGGAAGAGGAAAAGTATTACTGTCCTGAATGTGGTGCTGAAATTACACTTGACATGACACTCTGTCCAAAATGTGGTGTTGAGTTTGAATTTACTGAGGACGAGGAATAGGGTATATAATGGCCGAAGAAAATGAAAAAAAGCCGGAGTTTGTTGTTCATAAAAAACAGCCTGACAATACACAGGTAAATTCTGCGAGCAATACGGCAAAGAAAAAAATTGTTGTCGTAAAGAAGAAGAATCCCTCTGTTTCAGATGCTCCGCAGAAAACAGAACCGCAGAAAAAAGACGGCGTTCGTGTTGTCGTAAAACGTCCTGCTGCTCAGTCTTCCGTTGAGGCACAGGATAAGGCTGAAAATTCAGAGAAAGCTTCTGACAAAAACGAAAAGGCTGCTGCATCAGCTTCAAAAACAGAAGTGCGTCCTCAGAAAAGAACGTTTGAACTTAATACAGCCCGCCCGAACGTCAAGGCAGGAAACCTGTCTGACTATGCACGCCGTGACAGAAACGGCGGTTACGGAAGGAACGGCTATGGTAACGGCGGACAGAACCGCAGTTCAGGACGCGACGGAAGCGCCGGCGGATTTACGGGTGCACAGGCACGACAGAGTTACCAGAACCGCGAACGTGACGGTCAGGGCAGACAGGGCGGTTATCGCGGAAACGGCGGACAGAACCGCGGGCAGAACGGCAGTACCGGCGGATTTCAGCGTAGGGACGGCGGTAATTTCCAGAATCGCGGCGGTGCCGGCGGATTTCAGCGCCGGGATGGCGCAGGATTCGGAACTTCCCGTCCGGGATTTCAGAACCGCACCGGTACAGGCGGCGGATTTCGTTCAGGCGGAGGCGCTCCTGGTGCTGTTCCTCCTATTATGCAGTCACGTACTCCTGCAAAAAAGACTTTTAAGGGAAAGAAGCAGGTATATAATAGAAAGGACGAGGAACAGTACGACATTAACCTGTTTGAGTCCAAGAAAAAGAGTGAAACTCCGGCAAGCGTAGTTCCAAAGTCCATCGAAATAATGGAAACGATTTCCGTTTCTGATTTGGCACGCAAGATGAATTTAAAAGCGGCAGAAATTATCGGAAAACTGTTTGCAATGGGAATGATGGTAAAAATCACCGAATCCATTGATTCAGATACGGCAATTCTGCTTGCGTCAGAATACGGCTGTGACGTAAAGCTTGTCAGCCTGTACGATGAAACTGTCATCGAAAGCGATAAAGGTTCGGAAGATTCATTGCTTCCTCGTCCGCCGATTGTTACCGTTATGGGACACGTTGACCACGGTAAGACAAAAACTCTTGATGCAATACGCCACGCACACGTTGCAGAAGGCGAGGCAGGCGGAATTACGCAGTCAATCGGTGCTTATTCAGTAAGGACAGAAAAAGGTGCAATCACGTTCCTTGATACTCCGGGTCACGAAGCATTTACGATGATGCGAGCCCGCGGTGCTCAGGTTACGGATATAGTAGTTCTTGTTGTTGCTGCTGATGACGGCGTTATGCCTCAGACTCTGGAAGCTATTGCTCATGCAAAAGATGCTAAAGTTCCGATTATTGTTGCTGTAAATAAGTGTGATAAGCCGGAAGCTAATCCGGACCGCGTAAAGACTCAGCTTAGCGAGCAGGGACTTACTCCTGAAGAATGGGGCGGCGATACGCAGTACGTTCACATTTCTGCCCTTAAAAAAGAAGGTATTGACGATTTGCTTGATGCAATTCTGCTTCAGGCAGAGATGCTTGAATTAAAGGCAACGTATGAATGCCGTGCCGAAGGAAAAATTCTTGAGTCACGCATTGACCAGGGACGCGGCGTTGTATCGTCCGTTATTGTTCAGCGCGGTACTTTGCATCAGGGCGACCCGTTTGTTGCCGGTATTTACAGCGGACGCGTTCGTGCTTTGTTTGACGACAGGGGAAACCGCGTGCAGGAAGCTGGTCCTTCAATGCCTGTAGAAGTTCTTGGTATGGAAGAAATGCCGAATGCCGGCGATCCGTTCCAGGTTACTGAAAACGAAAAAGAGGCACGCGCTATTTCTACAAAACGTCAGGAACTCAAGCGCTTTGAAGATGCAAAGGCTGTTAAGAAAGTAACGCTTGACAATCTGTATTCTACTATTGAACAGAATGAGATAAAGGAATTCAAGGTTATCATCAAGGCTGACTTGCAGGGTTCTGCTGAAGCTTTGAAAGCTTCTCTTGAAAAACTTTCTACCAAAGACATACGTCTTGTTGTCATTCATTCATCTGCCGGTGCAATTAACGAAAGCGACGTTACGCTTGCTGCTGCTGATTCAAATGCAATCATTATCGGATTTAACGTTCGTCCGACGCCAAAGGCAAAACTTCTGGCTGACCAGGAAAGCGTTGATATCCGCAAATACAATATCATCTATAAGTGCGTTGAGGAAATTAAGGCGGCTATGGAAGGTATGCTCCAGCCGGATACAAAAGAACAGGTTATCGGTGGTGTTGAAGTACGCAATACGTTCAAAGTTCCAAAAGTCGGTGTTATTGCCGGATGTTACGTTACGGACGGATGCGTTCGCCGTTCTTCTATGATAAACCTTATCCGCGACGGAATCGTAAAGTATACTGGAAAAATTACGTCCCTCAAGCGCTTTAAGGACGATGCAAAAGAAGTTGCATCTGGTTTTGAATGCGGTATCGGTCTTGAAAACTGGCAGGACATTCAGGTTGGTGACCACTTTGAAGTATTCGAGTATATAGAAGTTGCCCGAAAACTTGGTGACGAACTTCACGATGACCGTGCTGCCAATGAAAAGAAAGCTGCTGAGGCTGCAAAAAAAGCAATGGCAGAAGCTGCTTCTAAAAACAAAGATGCCGCAGATGCTTCGGAGGATGCTGAATAATGGGTCAGTATAGAATGGAGCGGCTGAATGCCCAGCTACGTGAGGAAATTTCAAAAATTATTCTTCACGGAGATGTAAAAGATCCGCGCGTATCAACATTTCTTTCAATAAACCGTGTTGAGGTTACGTCAGATTTGGGGTATGCAAAGGTTTTTGTTTCCAGCTTTTTGTCTGATTCTCAGCTTGAAAAAGGTGTTGACGGTCTTAACAGTGCGGCAGGTTTCATTCAGTCTTCAATTGCGAAGAAAATGCGCCTGCGCCAGTTTCCAAAATTCACTTTTGTAGTGGATTCAGGAATGAAGTCCGGCTTCCGTATGGTTCAGAAACTGAATGCACTTGAAGAAGAATCAAAGGCTCTTGAAAATGAAAAAGCCGCAAATTCTTCTTCCGGCGCGGATGAAGAATAAACGTAACGGTACGGATTTGCAATGGATTTTGATAAAATAGTCTTGTTTGCAAAGCAGCCGGGACAGACATCGTTTTCATCGTTGTTTACCATAAAACATGCGCTGGGTACTAAAAAAGCAGGACATACCGGTACTTTAGACAGTTTTGCAAGCGGACTGCTTGTTGTCTGTGCCGGAAGCCTTACCCGTATTGCCTCGCGCATTACTGAATTTGACAAGGAATATGAGGCAGTCCTTCAATTTGGCGCGGAAACTGATACCCTTGAATGTACTGGTTCTGTGGTGCGGACTGCTGCCTTGCCGTCAAAAAAAAATGTTGAGGCTGCCGTTTCTCAGTTTTCAGGTACGCTAATGCAGCGTCCGCCGCTTTTTTCCGCAATTCATATTGACGGAAAGCGCGCCAGTGATATTGCACGAAGCGGAAAGTCAGCTGAAATGCCGGAGCGGCAGATAACTGTCTATAATTCAAAAATTCTTGAATGGAAATGCAATGAGGACGGTGCTGTTTCTGCCGTGCGCATTTTGTTTAATGTTTCAAAAGGAACGTATATACGAAGTCTTGCGCGCGATATTGGTGCTGCATGCGGAAGTGCCGCGCATCTTACAGGTCTGTACAGGACTCGCGTAGGTTCGTTTTCGGTAGAAAATGCCGCCGGTTTTGATTTGCTTCCTGACTTTACGATTGAAAGTGCTCTTCAAAATGCAGAAACGCTTTGTGCCGCAGAAAAACGGCGTGCGCAGCTTGAACTTGATTTGAAGGCGCGCGGAATTCCTCGCCGTGAATGGAAATCATATATGCCGGATAACAGGGAAGGTTCGCCGGCGGAAGAACTTTTACAGCGCCAGGTGTGCGAAAAAGCGTACGATATGAACAGGCAGATTGCCGTACAATGCGGTTTTGCCTGTCTTACAGTGCGTAAAGATATGGAAAATGTTTTCAGGAACGGCGGAAAACTCCGTTCTGCTATGTTTGACGTTTCACCGTTTACGTTACAGGAAGATTTTGCCGCCGTCTTTACGTCTGATGAGCGTTTTGCAGGGCTTTTGCAGAAAGATTGCGAAGGATATTTTGGATATGCGTTCGTAAATTCATCTTTCGGACAGCACTGACCGCCGTCTTTTGTGCGTTGACTAGAATACAGTTCGTAGGTAAAATAAGAATATGTTTGATGTAAAAGAAACTGATTACTTCGATATTGAAGATGATACGTTTGATACTGTCCTAGAACCAGGAATTCGTTTTACCGGTAATATAAAATTCATAAAGCCGTTTATGATTCGCGGCAAAGTGAACGGAAAAATTGATGCTACAAGCGATCTTGTCATTGATTCCTGCTCGGAAGTTAATGCTGACATAAATGCAGTGCGTGTCCTGATAAAAGGCAAGGTTCACGGAAATGTAACTGCCCGTGATCTTGTGTTTGTTTCATCAACAGGAATTCTTGACGGTGATATTACCTCAAAACACGTTGTTCTTGAACCGGGCAGTACGTTTTCCGGTCGTTGTACAATGGTAAAATAAAAAGAGCGGTGGAAGTATGTCTAAGAAGAAACTGAGTATTTTTATAGCGGTTCTGATGTTTTTCTGTTCAATTCCTTTTTATTCGCAGATGAAACAGGATGCGCTTGTCCTGTATAATAACGGAAAATATGCGGAATCTGTTGCTGTCTGCGAACAGGAACTTGCTGAAAATCCGAATCGCATAGAGTCTTATGTTGTTATGTGCTGGTCTCTTGTACGCAACAAGCAGTATTCCGAAGCAGAGCAGCGTGCAACCGACGGTCTGAAAATCAGTCCGTATGATTTGCGCCTTATAGAAATTTTGGGCGAGGCACGCTACTATCTTGGAAAAAACAACGGCGCAATGGAACAGTTCCAGAGGTATGTTTCTTCTGCACCGGAGAGCGGAAGCCGCGTTGGAACTGCTTATTATTATATGGGTGAAATTTACATTCGCCAGGCGCGCTATCAGCATGCCGACATTTCTCTTACGGCGGCAGTAAAAAAAGAGCCACTCCTTGATTCCTGGTGGGTACGTCTTGGCTATGCCCGCGAAATGGCAAAGAATTATTACGAAGCGGCAAATGCCTATGATGAGGCGCTCAGATTAAATCCTGCTTCCGTAGAAGCTGACCGAGGAAGAACGCGCGTTTCTTCAAAAATTCAGTAGCCGTTACGATTGTGAAGGTTCATTTTGAAACGACCGGCTGCCGCTTAAATCAAATTGAAAGCGAAAGTGCGGCGCGGATTTTTTTGGATAAATCTTTTTCCGTATCGCTCTCTTCATTTACGGCAAAGTCTGCCGTCGACTCTGACATTATTCTGTGCGTCTTAAATACGTGCGCCGTTACGCAGAAAGCGGAACAGAAAAACCGGCGGATTATACGCCTGCTTCTGGAAAAATGTCCGCGTGCGGCTGTTCTTGTAACCGGCTGTTACGCACAGCTTTCTCCTGAAAATATAGAATCCATTGACAAACGTATTGCCGCACTTCCGGGACTTTTAAAAAGCCGTATTGAAGATGTTGCCGCAGAATTATCCGCCTTTATTGCTGAAAAATCGGAGTTTTGCGCCGCAGATTTTACCGCTATTCTTAAGGCTGGAATTTGTGCACGTGCACCGGAGAAAAGCGGCTTCAGCGAAAACGCCTTTAAACTTTCTACAGATTCATTTCTTGCCCATTCGCGTTCATCAATAAAAATTCAGGACGGATGCAATAATGCCTGTTCATATTGTACTATTCATATTGCCAGGGGACATTCCGTTTCCCTTGATGCCCGGACTGTTATAGACAGGGTTAAGCAGCTGGAAAGCGCAGGGCAGAGCGAAGTAGTTTTTACCGGCGTGAATATCGGGCAGTATCGCGGTGCATATAACAGCGGATACATTGATTTTGCTCATCTTTTAAAACTCTGCCTTGAAGAGACTTCTTCAATATGTTTTAGGATTTCAAGTTTGTATCCGGAAGTTGCAGACGATTTTTTCTGCGATGTGATTAGGGATTGCCGGGTGCGCCCTCATTTTCACATTTCGGTGCAGAGCGGCAGCGATTCTGTCCTTAAGAGAATGGCGCGCGCGTATACGGCTGATGATGTAAGGGTTGCGTGCAGAAAACTGTCGGATGCAAAGAAAAATCCGTTCCTTGCCTGCGATATTATTACCGGTTTTCCGGGCGAAACTGATTCTGATTTTGAAGATACGCTTTCCTTGTGCCGTGACTGCGGTTTTGCATGGGTACATATTTTTCCGTTCAGCGAACGTCCCGGAACGCCTGCGTGCGCTATGAAACCGAAAATTCCGCAGAGTGTAAGCGGTGAGCGTGCCCGTGTTCTTGGCGAATGGGCGGCTTTAAGTAAAATTCGTTATATTGAATCGTGCATAGGGAATACGTACAGTGCCGTTCTGGAAACTGTTAAGCGTCCTGCCGTCTATGCTGACGGTATGGAGATGTATCACGCCGTAACGGAAAATTTCCTGCATTGCAAGATTATTCGTAAGCCTTCTGATAAAAAAATACAGCCGGGAAGTGCTGTTTTCGTTCGTATTATTAGTGCCGTTCTGTCTAAAAAAGGCGGAGAAATTGACTGTACTGCTGAAATTGTATGAAATTCAGTCAATAAATCCTCTGATTTTTTTCTTTTCACCGTGGCATAAAAATAAAAAAGACTCTTTCATCGAAAGAGTCTTTTTTAATCGGGATGACAGGATTTGAACCTGCGACATCCTGGTCCCAAACCAGACGCGCTACCAGCTGCGCTACATCCCGTTGATGTAGTTAATACTATATCGAAATTGACATTCTGTGTCAATAACAGAACTGTAAAAAACAAGAAAATTATCCAAGCAATAATTTATCGTTCATTTCTCCTGCCAGGCTGAATTTTGCAAGCAAATCTTCAACCTTAAGGTTTTTCTTTTCTTCTCCGCGCACGTCGTATACAATTCTGCCTTCCATCATCATAATAAGGCGGTTTCCGTAGCGGATTGCATCTTTCATATTGTGGGTTACCATAAAAGTTGTAAGATGCTCCTGCGAAACAAGCTGCTCTGTAAGTTCAAGCACTTTTCTGGCAGTTTTAGGGTCAAGGGCCGCTGTGTGTTCGTCAAGCAGAAGAAGCTTTGGTTTCTGGAGCGTTGCCATAAGCAGGGTAAGCGCCTGTCTTTGTCCGCCAGAAAGCAGCCCGACTTTTGCAGTGCGGCGGTTTTCAAGTCCAAGGTCAAGCAGCTTGAGTTTTTCGGTGTATAGTGCTTCTTCCGACGGCTGAATGTGCCAGGAAAGACCACGTTTTTTTCCGCGCCGCATTGCCATTGCAAGATTTTCTTCAATTTCCATATTTGCAGCAGTTCCCATCATTGGATCCTGAAATACGCGTCCCAGATATTTTGCACGCTTGAATTCAGGCATATCTGTTAAATCAAGTCCGTCAAGAAAAATTGAACCTGTATCTGTACTGTGAACTCCGGCAATCAGATTTAAAAGCGTTGATTTTCCGGCACCGTTTCCGCCTATAACGGTAACGAAATCTCCGTCATCAAGCTCAAGGTCAATTCCTTTCAGTGCTTTTTTCTCCGTGATTGTTCCCGGATTGAAAGTTTTTGATATGTTGAATAGTTTTAGCATTTCGGTTCTCCATTTAACTGTTCTTTGTCCTTGTGCTTCTTTATTACGTTGGCGTGGCGTGTATTTTCTTCGTCATTAACGTTCATACCCGGCAGTACGCGCCTGCGTCTTTCAATTTTTGTCTTGAAAACCGGAACTGAAAGGGAAACTGCAACTATCAGTGCTGTGAGCAGCTTAAGGTCAGTTGATTTTAGACCAAGCTGAAGGACGACTGCAATGACAATCCTGTAAATTACAGAACCAAGTACGGCAGTAAGAAGTTTATACCAGAAGCCGAAATGCGAACCGAAGATTACTTCTCCGATGATGATGGATGCAAGTCCTACGACGATTGCGCCTGTTCCCATACTTACGTCTGCATATCCCTGACTTTGCGCTACGAGAGCGCCGGAAAGTGCGACTAGTCCGTTGGAAATCATAAGCCCTATGATTTTTGCAATGTCTGTGTTGACGCCGAGCGCACGCGCCATATGTTCGTTGTTTCCCGTAGCACGGATTGCGCTTCCGATTTCCGTTCCGAAGAACCAGTACATAGCAGCTACAATAATTACGACAATTACAATTCCCACAACCAGCGATGCTGCCGTAACGGAAAAACCTGTCCATTCAGAAATTGAAGTCATAATCGTTTTTATGTTTACATTCCGATTTAAAGCACCGGAATAAAAAGATTTCAGATTTTGAAAAAAAGTTCGCTTTTCGCCTTCTAAGCCCGGCAGGGTAAGAAGAGGGATGTTTGATTTTCCCATAATGCGGATATTTATAGAATACAACGCTATCTGCGTAAGGATACTTGCAAGCAGGATGTTGATTTTTAGTTTTGTATTCATAAATCCTGTAACAAGACCAGTTAAAGTTCCCATAATAAAAGCGAATAGAAGTGAAAGAACCGGATTCATTCCGCAGGAAATAAGGACGGCTGTTACTGCTCCTCCGACCGCAAAGCTTCCGTCTACCGTCATATCTGCAATGTTCAGTATTCTGAATGTGAGGTATACACCAAGCGTCATAAGTCCCCACAGAATACCCTGCGAAACTGCGCCTTCCATTGCCAGTAAAATGCCCATTTGTAACTCCAGAAAAGTAAGAGGGCTGCCTGTGAAAATACGTTCGCATTTTCAGACAGCCCTGTGTTTTTTAGTTTGTATTATTTAAGGTCTGCCGGAATTGTAATTCCAAGTGCATCACGTGTGCTTTCGTTTACTGCAAGCGTGCAGTTTTCCAGATACTGGATAGGCATTTCCGCAGGATTTTTTCCGTCGCGGATAATTTCTACAGCCATTTTTGCAGTCTGTTTTCCAAGTTCATAATAGTCGATTCCGTAAGTTGCAAGCGCACCAGACTGAACCATTCCGGCTTCGCCGCTGATTACAGGAATTTTGTTCTGGTTTGCAACCTGTGCTACAGTTGCCATTCCGGCTGCAATCATGTTGTCTGTCGGTGTATAAATGGCATCTACTTTTCCGACGAGGCTCTGTACAACCTGCTGAAGTTCGTTTGAGTTTGAAACTGTAGCGTCAATGTATGAAAGTCCAATCTTGTCACAGGCTGCTTTTGCAATTGCAATCTGGAAAAAAGAATTCTGTTCGTTTGAGCAGTAGAGCATTCCGACTGTTTTTGCATCTGGAACGATTTTTTTAAGAAGTCCAATCTGTGCTTCGCAAGGTGTAAGGTCAGACGTACCTGTAACGTTTGTTCCTGGTTTTGCGTTTGATTTTACAAGTTTTGCAGATTCAGGATCTGTAACTGATGAAACAACTACAGGAATGTTTTTTGTAAGGTTTGCAACAGCCTGTGCTGCCGGTGTTGCGATTGCAAAAATCAGGTCGTCCTGATCGTTTATGAATTTCTGTGCGATTGTTGCGCAGTTTGCCTGTTCATTCTGTGCATTCTGGTAGTCAATGGATATGTTTTTCCCGTTTTCATATCCTGCTTCTGCAAGACCGTCTACAAACCCCTTGTAGTTTGCATCCAGTGCAGTATGTTCTACAAGCTGAATGATTCCGATTTTGATTTTTCCGTCTGCCTTTTTAGAACAGCCGGATAATCCTACTGTAAATGCGGCTGCTGCTGCCGCTGCCAATAAAAATGACTTTTTCATGATAACTCCTAGCCTACTGAGGTGCGCCTGCACCGTCAGAGATAAAATATATCATCTATTATAAATTGTCATTTTTTATCACGCAATAGAATAATTACGAATTTACAGATATTTCTTATTTTTTTTCCGGTGCCGCAGTTGTGCTTTTGTCCCGGTATTCTGCAACGACTTTGCCGTCTTTTTCATCAAGTTTGTAGACTGCGTACTGTTCGTAGTTCTTGACGAGCCATGCATCGTAGGAAGTCCAGTCTGAAAATGTTTCCGTCATTTTTTCCTCGTAGATTTTTATAAAAGTTTGATATAGTATGAATTTACCTTCTATGTATCGTTCTGTCAAATATGGAGCTGCTATGAAAATTGAATTGAAAAATACGGCGTGTTTCGGCGTTGCCGGAAATTTTACCGGTCATCTTGAACAGGCAGGTGAAGCTGCTGATTTTGTATCTGTTGCGGCGGCGGAAAATGCGCCGAAAGCTGTTTTTCCTACGTATATTCCGGGCGCGTGCGGAACTGTCCCTTCTTTTTTAGGTGTCTTTCCGTTTGACAGTCTGGAAATTCGTTTTCTGGAAGGTGAGAAAAAAGTTCAGATAGAACCGGAATGTGCAGTTGTCTTTCGGGCGCACTGGAACGGTGATGTTATAGAGTCGCTTGTGCCGCTGTGTTTTGGTGCTTCAAATGACTGTTCAATAAGAAAAGAAGGCGCAAAAAAAATCAGCCTGAAAAAAAACTGGGGTGCTTCGAGCAAGGGATTTTCGTCTTCGCTCATTCCGATTGACTTTTTTTCTGCCGGCGGAATTCTTGACCGCTACAGGATTGCAAGTTTTCTTGTGCGCGGCGGTACTGTATATGAATATGGCGAGGACAGTGCAGTTAGAAACTACAGTTATATTTACGGAACTCTTCTGGAATGGCTTTTGGATAAGCTGAACGGTCAGCGTGATGAAGGACCTGCTGAAAATATTAACGGATATTTGAATGAATGCGGACGTCCGGAGCAGATTATGATTTCTATCGGTGCAACGCGCTATACTCCGTTCGGACAGAATAATTTTCTTCAGAATGGTGATGAGTCCGTTGTGGTGCTCTATCCGGAGGACGTGTATAATTCTGAACAGATAAAAACGATGGTTTTGGAAAATGACTTTCCGCAGGCAGACATTTCTGTTTTGCGGCAGAAAGTTGTTCTGTAAGGTGTGGAGGTGTAATAAAAACTTTGGCTAAGGTAGCGTCAAAGTTTTTATTCACAAGTTCGCGTTGCGAACTTTATTATCAACTGCCTCTTCTCATTTCATTGCGAAGAGGCGTAAAAAAGTCAAATCGATTGTCGAAACAATCTCTTTGACTTTTTACGGGAGGTAACGGTGAAAAAAGCTTTTTGTGTGATTGTGTGTGCATTTGCATTAGGTTCGCTTCCGTCTTTTTCCTATGTGTATACGTCAGAAGCATTTGTTATTTCCGGTTCGTCTGTGCGTTCTCTTATTGATGAAAACTGTGCGTCCGTTTCTGGCGGTGTTTTAAAGACTGTGTATGACGGCAGGGAATATACGCGGAACGTCAAAAAGCGTTCTCAGGTTCACACAGGCGATGAACTTGTCGACTATTTTACCGAAATGGCGCTTGAAGAAACTGAACTGAACATAAATAAAAACGGTGTTTTTGCCGCCGGTGCAAACTGGCCTACCGCCTGGACGCGCGATATGTCGTATGCCGTAAGCCTTTCGCTTTCATTCCTGTTTCCAGAGACTGTTGAAAAATCGCTTGAAAGCCGCGTTGAAAACGGCATTATCCTTCAGGATACCGGTTCCGGCGGAAGTTACCCGGTGAGTACGGACAGAATTGTCTGGGGAAGCGCGGCGTATGAATATGCGCTTGTAAAGCAGGATGATGTGTATTTTCAGAAAGTGTATGACGTCATCACAAGTACAATCAGCTATGATTTCAACGTAAACTATGACAGCCGGCTTCAGCTGTTCCGCGGAGAAACTAGTTTTCTTGACTGGCGCGAACAGACTTATCCCCGGTGGATGGACAGTATCTATATTGCAGAAAGCTGTGCGCTTGGTACGAATGTTCTTTATTATTCAGCAATGAAAAATGCCGCTTCTATTGCAGAACGTTTTAACCGCGATGAAGAAGCCCACTTGTGGAACAGCCGTGCAGAATCTCTAAGAAATGCCATTATAAGTCACTTCTGGATTTCTGAAAAAAAATATTTCGGTGCATATCTTATTTCAAATATAGATACGGTTTTGTATCAGGGCTATGAAACTCTGGGCGAGTCGCTTGCCGTTTTGTATGATGTTGCGGATAACGGAGATTTTCTTTCTATTATAAATGCCGTAAAGCCAGGTAAATGGGGAATGAGCGTTGTTGCTCCGCAGCTTTCCGCTGTTCCTCCGTATCATAATGATGCCGTCTGGCCTTTTGTACAGGGATTTCGCGGACTTGCGGCAAAAAAAGCCGGTGATGCAGCCGTATGCGAGAATGAATTTGCCGCAATGCTCTACTGTGCAGCGATGTTCCGCTCGTTTAAGGAAAATTACGTTGCATCAAAATGTACGGAAGATACGCAGACGAATTCTGACAGGCAACTGTGGTCGGATGCGGCGTTTCTTGCATATATATACCGCATTCTCTGCGGAATAGAACCTCGTTCAGACGGCATTGCGGTTTCACCTCTTGTGTTCGATTCGTTTACGGACGGAATAACGGCAAAAGGCGTTTCCATAGGAAATACTGTTCTGAATCTGCATATTTCCGGTAATGGCGGAACTGTTGTTTCGTTTATGGTGAACGGAAAAACTGTTCCGAATGACTATGTTATTCCGTATAATTCCGGTACTGTTTCTGTTGAAATTTACGTTGAAAAATCGCAGTTATATAAAAATTCGTATGCGGCTGCAAAGGAAAAAACATTTGCTTTTAATGCAGATGACGTTCAGCCGGCAGTTCCGCTTGCGTCCGTTTCTATGGAAAAAAATAAGGCGTTTATAAGCTGGAAGCAGAAAAATGCAGACGGTTTTACGGTGATGAAAGACGGCGCTGTTTTTGCAAAAACTACAGATCGCTCGATAACTGTTCGCGGAGGAAAGAATGCCGCCGTATATTCTGTAACTGCCGTTTCTTCAGATTCTGTGCCGGTTCTTCCGGGAACGTTTGTGCGCGTTGAGTCTGCGGCAAATACAGTTCTGCTTGAGGCGGAGAATGCAGATGTAAGCGGCGGTTTTATTGCGCAGGAAGATTCTCTTGATCCTGTAAAGGCGGCAGTTTCGTATGATTTGGAAAAGGTCGTTTCTAATTACGGAAAATATGTAAAAGAATGGGGTGCAGAGGAGGGTGATTTCATTACGTTTACGTTCAATGCAAAAAAAGACGGACTTTATGCGATTGACTTCCGGTTTAAAAACGGTCACGGACCTGTAAATACTGGCGAAAAATGCGCGGTAAGGGCTGTTCTTGCTGACGGCGAACTTGTCCGGAGAATTGCTTTCCCTCAGCAGGGTGGCTGGGCTTCCTGGGCATTCAGTGCGCCTGTAACAGTCCGCCTTTCTAAAGGAACGCATACAATCACCCTTGCTTCTGATTCGTTCTGCTATACACAGCATCATAAACTGAATGATATTTACGTTGATTTGGTTCGCGTTTCAAGAATTGAACCGATAGAAAGCCGATAGAATTGCGCGGTGTGGCTGTTTTTCAGGCAGCCGCTATTCTTCCGGCTGTTCAGGCTTTTCAAAATCAGAACTGTTTTTTTCCGCAAGCATTTCCGCATCCTCTCTTCCCTGTCGGGAGTTCCATTTTGTAAAACCTGATGTCCTGTCAGTCTTTTTCTGTATATGGTGAGAATACTGGTTTCGCATCATTTTATAATATTCGTTATCGTCCATATTTGCCTTCGTTTCTGTTTGCGTAATGAGCTGAAAAAAAGGCTGTACGACCCGGTAACTGCGATATGCAGGTTTTTTGTCCGTTCGTACAGCCCGTTTTTATTGTATGCGAAACGTATTAAATTCCGACAAAGCGAGTTCTGTCTTTTTCCTGAACGTATGCAATGAATTCTTCAAGTTTCATTGTTTTCTGTTCAAGTCCGCTTGACTGGCGGAATCTTACGGTTACAGTTCCGTCTTTCTGCTCGTTTTCTCCGACAACAAGAATGTACGGTGTTTTGTGTTCTTTTGTAATCACCTTTATCTTGTTTCTCATATTATCGTCTGAAAGATATGCGTTTGTGCGGATGTCATTTGCGAGCAGCGCTTCGTTTACTTTTGCTGCGTATTCGTCATAATTATTTGATACAGGAACGATTGCAACCTGCTCAAATGCAAGCCAGGTCGGGAAGTTTCCTGCGAAGTTTTCAATAAGAATGCCGATGAATCGCTCGAACGAACCGAGTACGGCGCGGTGGAGCATAACTGGATGGTGCTTCTGGTTGTCGCTTCCGATGTACGTTGCATCAAGGCGCTCTGCTGACGGCAGCTGATAGTCAACCTGAATTGTTCCGCACTGCCATTCACGACCGAGCGTATCGTAAAGCTTGAATTCAAGCTTAGGACCGTAGAATGCGCCTTCACCAGGCTGAAGCTCATATTCAAGTCCTGCTTCGTGGCACGCATCTGCCAGAGCTTTTTCTGCGTGTTCCCAAGTTGCTAAATCACCTACGTGATCTTCCGGCATAGTACTGAATTTTACGACAAGGTCATTGAAACCGAAATCACGATATATGTTCCGGAGAAGCCGGCAGAATTTTGCAACTTCGCTTCCAATCTGTTCTTCCGTACAAAGAATATGCGCATCGTCCTGAACAAAGCCGCGCACCCTCATTACGCCGTGAAGAGTTCCGCTTGGTTCGTTGCGTACGTCGTGTCCGAATTCTGCAAGGCGAAGCGGCAAATCTTTGTAAGAACGCTGCTTGCTCTTGAAAATTTCGATTGCACCCGGGCAGTTCATCGGCTTTATTGCAAAAAGCCGCTTTTCGCTTTCGGTAATGAACATATTTTTCTGGTAGTGTCCCCAGTGACCGGAACGCTCCCACAAAGAACGCGGCATAATTGCAGGTGTATTCACCTCAAGGTAACCGTCGCGGCGAATTTGCCTGCGCATATAGTCTTGAATTGTCGTGTAAATTGACCATCCGTTAGGGTGCCAGAAAATCTGTCCCGGATCTTCCGGGTCAAGATGGAATAAATCCATTTCAACGCCGAGTTTTCTGTGGTCACGTTTTTCTGCCTCTGCAAGCATTGTAAGATAGTCTTTCAGTTCCTGCGGCTTATAAAAGCAGACTGCGTAAACGCGCGTGAGCATCTGCCTGTCAGAATCGCCGCGCCAGTACGCGCCTGCAACTTTTGTCAGCTTGAATGCCTGTCCGTTTATTTCTTTTGTGTTTGCAACATGCGGTCCGCGGCACAAGTCAATGTAGCCGTCCTGTTCATACGTTGTGATGACGGAGCTTTCCGGCAAATCGTTTATCAGTTCGACTTTATACGGCTGGTCCTTGAACAGTTTAAGCGCTTCTTCTTTGGATACTTCCTTTCTCACAAAGTCGTGGTTTCCTGAAATAATCCTGCGCATTTCTTTTTCAACTGCGGCAAACTGTTCTTCTGAAAATCTGGTGGTTTCGGGAAAGTCAAAATCATAATAAAAACCGTTGTCAATAGCCGGTCCGATTGCAATTTTTGTTCCCGGGAACAAATTTAAAACAGCTTCTGCCATTACGTGGGCACAAGAGTGACGTACAGTCTGTAATTTTTCGTCAACCATTTTTTTAACCTCTGAAAACACCAAATTCGACTATAATAAATAGTTTTAAATATTTCCCATAGTATAAACACTTGTGATGTCATTGTCAATTTTTTGCACGGTATGCTATACTGTTTGCGCTATGACATTGAACGATCTTACTGCCGGTCAGTCGGCAACTGTTTCTACGGTCGGAGGAAGCGGCTCCCTGCGCCAGCATTTTCTTGATATGGGCGTTGTTCCCGGCGCAAAAATAAAATTGATAAAATATGCCCCTATGGGAGATCCGATTGAATTCAGAATTCACAGCTATGAACTTACACTGCGCGTTGCAGACGCAAAAAAAATAACGATAAAAAAAGAATCTGTATGTACGGAAACTGCCGAAAATCCTTCTTCTCAGGAAACTGATGTTCTTGTCAAGGAACATCCGGGATTGGGTGAAGGCGGAAAATATCACGTAAAGGCAACGGAAAATCCGCTCCCGGAAGGAAAAACGATAACGTTTGCACTTGCCGGAAATCAGAACTGCGGAAAAACAACGCTTTTCAATCAGCTTACCGGTTCAAATCAGCATGTCGGAAATTTTCCTGGAGTTACTGTAGACCGGAAGAGCGGCTCAATCATCAATCATCCTGATACGCTTGTAACAGACCTTCCGGGAATTTACTCCCTTTCTCCGTATACAAGCGAAGAAATTGTGAGCCGCCAGTTCATTCTGGAAGAAAAACCGACCGGCATAATCAATATTGTTGATGCAACGAACATCGAGCGCAATCTGTACCTTTCAATGCAGCTTATGGAACTTGAAGTTCCTATGGTGCTTGCGCTTAATATGATGGATGAACTTACCGGGAACGGCGGACACATTGACATAAACGCGATGGAATCTATGCTTGGAATTCCTGTCGTTCCGATTTCTGCCTATAAAAATGAAGGAATAGACGAACTTGTAGGTCACGCGCTTCACGTGGCGAAATATCAGGAAAGACCGGGACGTACTGACTTTTGTGACGAATCTGAAAACGGCGGTGCTGTTCACCGTTGCCTTCACGCCATTATGCATCTTATTTATGACCACGCAGAATACGCTGGAATTCCCGTGCGTTTTGCGGCGACAAAACTTGTTGAGGGCGATGCGCACGTTATGGAAGCCCTTGCAATTTCCAAAAACGAAAAAGAAATGATAGAGCATATTATCGTTCAGATGGAGGAGGAGCGGGGACTGGACAGGGCTGCTGCAATTGCCGATATGCGCTTTTCTTTTATCGAAAAACTGGCTGAAAAATGCGTCGTAAAACCCCGCGAAAGTGCAGAGCGTGAGCGAAGCCGGCGGATAGATAAAATTCTTACCGGAAAATATACGGCGCTTCCGTCTTTTGCGGCGATTATGGCGCTTGTGTTTTTTCTTACGTTTAATGTTGTAGGAGCAGGGCTTCAGCAGCTTCTTGAAGCCGGAATTTCTTTTCTTACGGATGCTGCGGACAGGGCGCTTTCTGCACTTAGCGTGAATGAGGTTCTTCATTCGCTTGTCATTGACGGTATTTTCAGCGGAGTCGGAAGCGTTCTTTCGTTTCTGCCGGTTATCGTTACGCTGTTTTTCTTTCTTTCGCTGCTGGAAGATACAGGTTATATGGCGCGCATTGCGTTTGTAATGGATAAACTGCTTCGTAAACTCGGACTTTCCGGCAGAAGTATCGTTCCTCTTCTTATCGGATTCGGCTGTTCCGTTCCGGGCGTTATGTCAAGTCGTACGCTGCCGTCCGAGCGCGACAGAAAAATGACGATTATGCTTATTCCGTTTATGAGTTGCAGCGCAAAACTTCCTGTTTATGCCTTTTTTACGGCAGCTTTTTTTCCGTCATATCCGGCGCTTGTTATGGTGCTTTTGTATTTTATCGGAATTGCGGCAGGAATTGCCGTTGCGTTTGTTTTTAAAGGCTCTTTGTTTAAGGGAGAGCCTGTTCCGTTTGTTATGGAACTTCCGAACTATCGTCTGCCGGGCGTAAAAAACGTTTCCCGCCTTTTGTGGGAAAAAGCAAAGGATTTTTTACAGAAAGCGTTTACCGTTATTTTTGTTGCGACTATCGTCATCTGGTTTTTGCAGACATTTGACGTTCATCTGAACGTTGTTGAAGATTCTCAGAAGAGTATTCTTGCATCCGCCGCAGGAATGCTTGTTCCTGTGTTCAGACCTCTTGGTTTCGGCGACTGGCGGATTTCCACTGCGCTGATTGCAGGCTTTATTGCAAAAGAAAGTGTCGTTTCTACGCTTTCCGTGCTTCTTGGTTCAACCGCCGTTCTTTCAGGACTTCTTGATGTTCCTGCGGCATTTGCGCTTCTTGTATTCTGCCTGCTGTATACTCCGTGCGTTGCCGCCGTTGCGTCAATTAACAGGGAACTTGGCGCAAAATGGGCAGTTTCCGTTGTGATTTTGCAATGCGCAGTTGCCTGGCTGTGTGCGTTACTGGCGCATTCTGTCCTTCTTTTGTTCTGACTTACTTTTGATTTTAAGGGAAAACGTAATTCGTTTTTCCCTATCGTGATGCCATAAATGCCTTAAAATGTTGACTTTTAGCTGTTCTGCCTGTATATTTATGGAAGATTTTGAAAAAAAATCTGATTGGGGGTGCACCGGTTTCGACGGATGCGGGAACCCCTGTGCTGCAGGTGGGCGTGAAGGTGCCCTAAACTGACAAAAAAATAACTGCAAAACGTAGAGAAGAAGAAGATTCTTCAGACGAACAGTTTGCTCTTGCTGCTTAGTCAGTGAGCACGGAACTTCTGCTGTGCTGTTCCGAACAGCGGTCTGTTCTGATGCCAACCGGAACTTGATTTGCAATGCTTTCAGCCGTTGCAGATGACAATCAGCTGGAATAAGGAAAAGACGCTTGTAATGCTGCTACCTTTTCCCGACAAATACCTCGCATTACTAAACTTGTAGAGGCGCTTGGATTACACACCCGGACGGGGGTTCAATTCCCCCCATCTCCACTTTATTTTGGCTAACTTTTTGTGTTCAAGAAGTTAGCCAAATTTTTTCTATGCTCAGAAGCGGATTTTAGCCGGCGGACGGCATTTGATTTTGAAAAAGGCAGGGAATTATGAAAAAAATTGAAATTGCAGACAAGGAGCTTGTTGAAAAAATCAATGCGCTGCCAAAAGACGAGATGGCTGTTTTTGTAATGGCTGACGGACGAATAAGAGGTGCGCTTTTTCACGGTACGCGTTTTGTAAACCAGATGCGCGCACAGCATAATCTTGGAATTCTGGAAAGTCTTGTACTTGGGCAGGCCTCTTTGTGCGCCGCGCTTATGATTCCGCTGATGAAAGGGCAGGAACATCTGTGCTGGAAATATGATGTTGACGGGCCTGCCGCAGGCTTTTCCGTAGAAGCTGATTCTACCGGGTATGTGCGCGGTTTTTTGTATAATGAGCATATTCCTGTAGATAAGCCTTTGGAAAACTGGGATTTGAAGCCGTTTTTAGGAACTGGCTCGATGTCCGTTTCCCGCATTCATAAGGAAGATTCTGCGCCTCATATTTCTACTGTAGAAGTTAATTCCGGTAATATTGCAGAAGATCTTGCGTGGTATTATAAGCAGTCCGAGCAGATTTCAACGGCATTCAATACTGGAATTCAGTTTGACCGGCATGGGCGTATAATCGGCGCAGGCGGAATGTTCCTTCAGGTGATGCCGGAAACAGGCGGAAAGAATAACAGCGGAGCTTCAAAGAGCAGTTCTTCCGACGCAGAAGCAGACGAACAGTTTCTGGGAAGAGTTGAAATGGCATTTAAAACTGCGCCTTCGCTCGGGCAGTGGTTCAGCGAGTGCGGAAAAATAGAAGATATTGTCTACGGACTGTTCCGTGAGTTTACACCTTCGATTGCGCTCAGGCGTGACATCCGCTATGACTGTCCTTGCTCGGAGGAAACTTTTGCAAATTATATTAAGATGCTCCCAAAACAGGAGCGCGATGATATTCTTCGCAAGAAAGAACCGCTTGAAATTCAGTGCAGGAACTGCGGAAGCGTTTATACGATTTCGGTTGAAAAACTCCAGCAGTAACGGCTGAAAGCCGGGATGTGTAAATTTGTTGACTATCTTTTTTCTTGATATTATATTTTAACTATTATTGGTTTATTTTTTTGAACCGATTAAAAAATCTGTTGGAGGTTTTTATTATGGTTCCACGTTTTTATAAGCGTCCGTGGATTATTATTGCAGTCTGTGCGGTAATAACTGTTTTTTTCGGGCTTCAGTTGCCGCACCTGAAGATAGAAAGTTCTTCACGGGATTTTCTGCCTAAATCCGGCGAGTCATACCTTCGTTTTAACCAGTGTGAGGATGAATTTGGAAGTATGGATTTAATCGGTATTTCTCTGGAAACGGAAGATGAGTCGATTTTAACTCCGGAATATCTTACTGTTGTCGGAAGAATAGCTGCCCGCATTGAAAATCTTTCTGATATAGAAAAAGTTGATGCCATTTCAAATATTGATTTTGTTACAAGCGAGGACAACAGCCTTGTTGCAACGAATTTGATTGATGAAGAATTGTATTCGATTGACGAGAACGGTAATCCTGTTTTTACAGGAACAAAGGCGGATATTAGAAAAATCAATCAGAAATTAATTGAATGGGAAGAAATGTATGACCGCGTTATGATTTCTGATGACGGCAGGGCAACTCAGATGCAGATTGTTATTTCTGAGAACCGCATTGATTCTGACGGAAATTCCGTAAAAATCTCTAATTCTGAAAAAAATGATATTCTTCAGTCTGTGAAAAAAATAGTTTCGGAAGAGGTAAGCGGAACCGGTTTGAATCAGACTGTTTATGGTGATACGGTAGTTTCTGACGAGGCGCATACATTTATGGTTCACGATTTGGTATGCCTTATTCCTCTTGTCGTTCTTGTCGTCAGCCTGAGCCTGTTCTTTTCTTTCAAGACAACGGACGGAACGCTTCTTCCTCTTCTTACTGTATTGATAAGTACTATCTGGTCTTGCGGACTTATGAGTCTGCTTCATTTTACCTTTACAATCGTTTCAAGCATTATTCCTGTTGCACTGATTGCCGTCGGTTCTGCCTACGGAATTCACGTACTGACCCATTACTATATCGCCCTTGAGAAAAACGATAAGCCGATGACAAAGGAACTTCATGCCGAAATTATATGGTCTGGAGTAAAAGAAGTGTTCGGCGCGGTTTTCCTTGCCGGACTTACGACAGTCGTCGGTTTTATTTCTCTTGTTACAAGTCCTCTTGAGCCGCTCCATAGTTTTGCAATTTTCGCTTCGCTTGGCGTTCTTTTTTCTCTGCTTCTTGCACTGACTCTTGTTCCTGCGCTTTTGATGACAAAACCTGTAAATCTTATCGGTAAAAAATCCGACCGTATGGAAGCAATTATTGCAAGGGCAAAGAGAAAGGCATCTTCAAAGCTAGAAAAAATCCACTCTGAACATTCTGAAGAAAGAAAAGCAGAAGATTCTACTTATTACAGTCTTTTCAGGTTTTTTGCAGGCACAAAACCTCGCCTTATATTACTCAGCCTTGCCATAGTTATCTGTTCAGCCATTGGAATTAAGAAACTTGTCATAGATACAGCAATGATAAATTATTTCCCGGCAACATCAAGATTGAGGCGTGATATTGATTATGTAAACAAACGTTTTGCCGGCACGAACTCTGTCTATATTATTGTTTCTGCTGATTCTCAGAATTCGGCAGAGGCTGCTTCCGGGTTGGATTCTGACGGATCGGATGATTCTTTTGATGACCTTAGTTTTGATGATTTCGGCGGATTTGATGATTTCAATGACTTTACTTCTGAAGAAACTGATTTTTCTGATGAATCTATAGCTGCATCTGTACGGCACGATATGACAAATCCTGAAATTCTTTATGCAATGGAAGGACTGCAGAACCGCCTGCTTGAAGAATATCAGGAAGTCGGAAAAGTTGTTTCATTTACGACATTCCTGAAGCGTATGAATCAGGTAATGAATGCACCTTCTTCTGATTCTGCGGAAACTGCTGATGATGTAGCAAATCTTTCAAAAACTGCATCCGTTCAGGAACTTCTGGAGCTTTTCAGCGAGGCGTATGCAGATGCCGGCGGAAATGATGCGACTGTGGAAGCAATGATGTCCAAACTGCTTAAGAAATTCAATTACAACGGAACTGATTATTACGAAATTCCGTATGATGCAGAAAAATACCCGGTTGAAAGCAGGGAAGAACTTGCAGATTTGGTTTCACAGTATATTATGCTGCTTGGCGGAGATTCTCTGGATCGTTTCGTTGTTCCGCAGGGATCGTTTACACCGACAAAAATGCGTATTCAGGTGCAGCTTAGAACTCACAGTACGGATTCTGTCGGAGAAATTATTGCCTATGCAAAAGAATATGTTGCAAATCATTTTCCTGAAGGCTATACCGTAGAATATACCGGAACGAGCGAAATGGAATACACAATGACAGGAATGGTAATTTCCAGCCAGTTTACTTCACTGCTTCTGTCCCTGCTCAGCGTGTTTATAATTATTTCAATTTCATTTAAGTCTGGAATTGCCGGTTTGATTGGTGCTATTCCGCTTGCGTTTACCATTATATTGAATTATATGATAATGGGACTTACCGGAATAAAACTTGACTTGATAACAAGCATTATTGCTTCTGTTGCAATCGGTGTTGGAATTGACTATACAATTCACTTCCTTGAAACGTATCGTGCAGAGCGTGCCAATTCGGACGATCTGGAACTTGTTGTAAAACGTACGTTTAATAAAAGCGGAGTTGGTATTGTAACTAATGCACTTGCCGTAGGGCTCGGATTTTTGGTTCTTTGCCTTTCCCAGTTTATTGTTCTACGCTATATAGGAATTCTTGTTGCAATCGTTATGTTCTCAAGTTCTGCCCTTGCAATGACAATTATCCCTGGAATTCTGCATCTGTATGACTTTAAATTTATGAAGCCAAAAACAGAGCAAAAATAAAGAAACTGCGGACTGAATGTTTCATTCTGTCCGTAAAAATGCAAGTCATGTGCATTTATTTTTGGAGGTTTATTATGAAAAAAATTGTAGCATTTGCAGCTGCCCTGGTTGCAGGCTGTTCAGCATTTGCAATTGATGCTGTTACAGTTATGACACAGGCTCACGATGTTGAAAAACCGGCTTTTACAATGTCTAAGGTAAAAATGGACTTGATTGAGAAAAACGGTGTGCTTCAGGAATCTCGTGTAGTTACGGAATATGGCCGTGAAAAAGATGATTTGTCATCTATTGTTATGATTTTTAACAGTCCGGCATCTGTAAAGGATACCCGCTTTTTAATGCTTGAAAACGGACCTGGAAAAGATGATGATAAATTTATTTATCTTCCGTCGTTGAAAACAACACGCCGTATTGCTGCAAGTGAAGGTTCTAAGTCATTTATGGGAACAGATGCATCTTATGATGACCTTTCTACTCGTGAAGTTGACGAAGATGAGCATGAGATGATTTCTGAGAAAGAAGAGAAGAACGGATATACGTGCTGGGTTGTAAAATCAACCCCGAAAGATCCGAAAAGTTCTCAGTATCAGTACCGCATTAACTATATAGATCAGGAAACAAATTATCCTGTATATACAGAAATGTATGATAAAAAAGGAAAGCTTTGGAAGACGCTTACGCTTGAAAAACTTGAAAAACGTTCCGGCGAAACTGGAAAAATATATGATATGCCGATTCAGGAATATATGAAGAACGTTCAGACAGGACATTCAACTCGTCTTACGATTGTTCAGCTTAAACTTGATTCAGAAATCCCTGACAGGGTATTTACATCAAGCTTCTTGAATACAGGAAAATAAAAACTGATTGGATAAATAAAAAGGCTGCGTTTTACGCAGCCTTTTTATTTTAAATGCAAATTATATTAGTGTTTTGGTCCAAAGCGTTTCAGCATAGCAACGGCATTGCGTTTTCCGTTATAAACGAATCCGCCGTTCCAGTATTCCAGTGCTGCAAACAGGGCATTTCCGCCGTCCTGTGCATCTGATTCTTTTGTTTTAAATGAAACATAATCTGCAAGCTTTTCATAGTCCTGATTGTGAAGGCAGGAAAGGCGCTTTCTGTTAAATTCATTCCATTTTTCAAGATCTTTAAAACCTTCGCCTTCATCCTGTACTATAACATGCGCATGGGTAGGGCTGAATGAATACCATACCGTAACTTTTTTGTTCAAATCACAGTGATTTCCGTGTTTTACGCCGTTTTTGATTACTTCACTAATCTGCTGTTCCAACAAGTTCAATTCTTTTATTTCAGAAGGTGCTGACTGAACAATCAGAAGTGTGAAGTATCTGATCTGACGGAAATCAGAAGGAAAATCTTTCCTAAGCATATTTGTTTTATCGAATAAAGGATCGTTGTCATCAGAGCGCAATTCTTTAATTTCTAAATCTTCCATTTGTAAATCTCCAGAAAATGAATTTGTAAAAGTTCTTTAGAGGTTTATTCTTTTACCATCAAAAGTGCTTCTTCTACACTGTTTGCAATCGGGAAATAACCCATAAGCTTTGTAAGTTCTATAACTTTTTTTACAGAACCATGGATATTTGAGATTGCAAGTTTAAGATTCATCTTTTTAATCGTTGAGCTGATGTAAATGAGCGCACCAATTCCAGATGAGTCAATGTAGTCTACCTGCTCAAGATTTATAATGAAGATTTTAATGTTCTTTTCAATCATCTTCATAACAAGCTCTTTGAGCTTATAGGAGTTATAGAGATCCATTTCCCCATTTACATCGATTATGTAGACGTCCCCATTTTTACGTATTTTAAGTTCCATAATGAAGCTCCTTATCCCTGTATTTTTACAACCAGAAGACTCTGGTCGTCATATTGCTGTGTTGTACCACAGAATTTTTTAATGCTGTCCTTAACTTTGTTTGCAATATCTTTTCCCGATAATTTACAATTTGCCTTAATAACATTTGTAAGGTTATTAAGTGAATATTGTACACCATTTTCATTAAGACATTCAAGTACACCGTCCGTACAGGAAATTAAAATATCACCTGCATTCAGCGTTAAGTCAATGTCTTTATATTCTGTTGTTTTTTCAACTCCTATAGGTTCGCAGTCAATGGATATTTTCTTGATTGTTCCTTCTGCGGCGGAGTAGAACAGAACCGGATTTGTTCCGCTTGTTGCTACCTGTGCTGTATTGTCAATGCTGTTGTAGTTTATGAGGGATACGCTTGCAAAGTGATCCATACCGTTCTTTTCAGAGCAGATTGCGCGGTTTACCCATTCAAGCAGTGTTGCGGAACTTTTGTTCGTGTTGGAAACAAGTCTGAACATAGCCCTTATCATTGCCATAATGATAAGCGAATTCATACCTTTTCCGGCTACGTCACCCATAATGAATGTAATTCGTTCTTTTCTTGACGGAATAATATCGTAATAGTCGCCGCATACGTTTTCTGCCGGCATAGAGTATTTTCCGATTGAAAGCTTGTTGATGACCGGCATTTTTTCCGGCAGGAGAGCTTTCTGGAATTTTGTTGCGATGTCGCCTTCTTTTGTAAGTTCTGCGTGTTCTGTAAACGCAATAAAACTGTTCAGAGGTCTGAGAGCCGTTGAGGCGGCTTCTACAATCGTGCAGGCATCGTTCATTTCATCCTGAGTGAACGGTTCCTGTCCTGCTGCGCGTGAAATGCAGACAAGTGCAATGTTTTCGCCGTCCTGCTGCATCGGTATGAAAAGGTAAGGACCGCATTTTAAGAACTCTTCCGGCTCGTTCTGGAATACAGGAGAATTCTTTGCGTTCGGTTCAGCTATGTTTACAGGCTTGCCGGCAGTAAAAATATCTCCGAAAATGTTGCCTGATACGGCAAACTGGGAGAATTTGAAGTTCGTTTCTACGCGAATCGGTTTATGGGGCAAATCTTCCGGCAGTTTGTACGGCGGCGGAAATTTTCCTTCCAGTGATTTTACTGCAAGTACGTCATCAAATTCATCATATAAAAGCACGGCACATCCGTCCGCGCCTGTTTTTTCCAGCAATAGTTTGTCAAAATATTGAAGGAATGCAGACATTGCATCTTCTGAACTGAAGAAACCGGCTGCTTTTGTTACAAGATCCCTGTTAATAGAGATAATGTCGGAATATTTTTCCTTTATTTGTTCTATGGCTTCTTTTGTTATTGCATCAGCATCGCTGTTCTGTTCTTTTTCTTTCTGGTTTTTCTTTTGAGCACGTTTTTTAGGATCAGAAACTGCAAGTACGAATGCGTATATAATCAGCAGGAATTCAGAAAGCAGGAATGTTACTACAAGATACATAATCTGTCTGTTTTTATATGTATACAATAATCCTGCTATGCTTACACCGATTGCAAGATAGAACACAAAACTTACTTTTGATGTGTTTCTAATCTTTGATAGCAGAAGCAGGATAAAAAGAATGAGTCCGGCTGCCGCTGCTATAAGAATAGGAATATGTACGAAAGAATCAATTGTTGAATCCAAATTTATACTCCTTAGGAAAACTTTAAATTCTTAGTTTTAAATAATTCTAACATCGAAATATTCTGCCGTCAAGTTTTAGATTGAGAAGTTTTCCATATCATATTTATCTGTTGTTTTTCCCCGTATCATTACTTTTTTTTTCTGCGGAACAATAATTTATTCTTCAGGTTTTTTATTTTCTTAAAAAGAGACCATTTGTATTCCTGCTTGATGTCGTTTGCTACAATATCAAGAGGTATGCCGTCGCCAAATTTTTTCTTCAGTTCATCGTAGCAGTGGATGAGCCAGATGTACAGGTCACCGGCAGTTCTCTTCTTTATATATTTCATTATTTTGTATTTTTCGATGACGGCGATTACTGGCATATACACTGTGTTGAACCAGGAAGTTATGGCTGCTTCCATAGTTATTTCTTTTTTAATTCCCTGATTTATGAAATATTTGTGCGTCAGTATGTGCTGGTAGATGATGTCGTATTGTCCCGGACTTGAAAAGTCAAGGTTCCAGTAGTCGGTGATGTCGCCGAATGATGTTTCAAAGTAAAAATTCTTTTTTTCATAGACGATTATCTGCCTGAGCATTTCTCCCAGCGTACGGACTGGAGAAAGTTTTATTTCCGTCTGGAGGGAGACGATTTCTGCATCTATGAATTCAACGCCTTTTGATTTTGCGACGGAAACGCGGTGGTTTCCGTCACGGACAAAATACAGTCCTCCCAGTTCGTATACGCGTATAGGCGGAAGGATTATGTCCTTGATGACTGCTTCATCTACGTGTTCCCACCGTTCCTTCATAAATGAATTCTTTGGAAAGAACTGGTTGTCGAAGTCTTTATATCTTCCTTCGCTTCCTACTATTTTGGAAATCGGAATTGTCTGCATACCTACATACGTTTCGTTCTGCGGCTTTATAATCTGCCGGATCTGCTTGAATGAAATCATTGAGGCTTCTTCAGGGGTCAGGATGTGCTGAAGTTCATTTATAAGTGCTTTGTTGCGAGCTTTTGAGAAGTCATTTTCTGTTTCTTGTGACATTTTATTCTCCCGTGTTGTGTTTATCCTGTTTTTGCGGAAACTGAATGACGCAGTGTGCGTATGCATTTACGACGGTTGTATCACCGTATTTTCCTATTCGTTCTTCCCGCTGGTCGTACAGGTGTATGTGTCCGTGCACCATATATTCCGGTCTGAATGTTTTTATGAACCAGTTGTAGCATTTGAAACCTATGTGGCACGGGTCTTTTTTGTCGTGAATATTAAGCGGCGGTGCATGCGTAAGGAAAATGTCAAGGTATTTTCCGTAGCGCAGTTTGTTCAGAATCAGGCGCGGAACAAGAAGCAGCAGGCGGAACATCATTTCCGAGTCTGTATACTGGTTTAAGCCGTTGTTGTACCGCCTTGAGCCGGAAACGCCGGCAATGATAAGCGGAGTTTCTTTTTTTGTCCTTAAATCCGTGTATGACAGTTCCCTGTTGTAGAGAACCTTGAAGCCTGCGTAAACTGCACCGTGGTCGTGCTTCGTTATGTTGTTGTTTATGACAGCATCTTCCGGCAGCGGCGTTTGCGGTGACGGATTTTTGTTGTTGTGATAGTACTTGTATTCTTTCAGATTGTGGTTACCGAATATAAAATATGTCGGCTTGTTAAGAACCGTTACGATAAAGTCAACGTAATCCATCGGCAGGTCGCCTGCGCACAGTACGGCATCTACGTCGGGAAAATTCTTCTGCGCGTTCACAGAGTAGATGAGAGGGTCGATTTGGTCTGATACGCATAGGATTTTCATTTTACGAACCTTGACTAGTCTTTTGATTTATTAAGAACTGCTTGTCGTAAGCAGTGTTTCAAGCCGCTGTTTTTCTATCAGTTCGACAGGACGATTTTCTGCGAATGCTATTGCAGTGCGCGTAAAGCCGGAACTTGCGATAACGTAAGATTTCGTACAGTTTGCAGCTTTTGCCTTGTCCAGTACTTCCCGGACGGCGGTGTCTTCAACCGGTTCGATTGCACGGTAAAACCTAAGGTATTGTGCCTGCTTTCGCATATTCCGCCAGTCATCTTCTTTTGCTTCTACTGCAAGAATTGAACATCCGTCACGTACGGAGTCTGCTTTCTGCGCAGAAAGATTAAGCGCTTTAAGGCAAAGGTTCTTGCAGATTTCAATGAATTCTGCATCGGGGCAGGTGAGGTAGTCCTTCAGGCTGTCGTTTGCCTGTAAATCCTTGTATTCGGAAAGTTTTGAGGCTACGTCCCTGAAAGAATGGTTCTTTGAGTAGATAATCTGCCACTGTTCTATTGCTTTTTCAATCTTTCTGTTTTTTTCGTAGCAGGCGGCAAGAAAGTAACGTGCGTAAAGCGTATCGTTTTTTGTTCCATCTTTATCAAGTTCTATTGCGCGCTGAAGGTCTATCTGCGCATTGTCAATCCTGTTTGCAATCATATAGCAGGTACTGCGTTCTATAAGTGCTTTCTGTTTGTATTCAGAATCGCGCTGTGCCTTGTCAAAGGCTTTTACTGCACCTGCAATGTCCTTGCTTTCTTTTAGGATTTTTCCCAGAAAGTAGTAGCAGGAGTATTCTTCCGGATTCAGGGATATTGCTACGTTCAGCTCCTGCTTTGCTTCCGTAAACTGCTTTGACTGGAACAGGATGTATCCCATTGAGGCGTGTGCCTTTGCGTTTTTCGGATTAAGCATAAGGCATTTTTTATAAAAGCCAAGCGCAAGGTCTTTTCGTCCTACCTGCTCGGAGAGTTTTCCGGCATTGAAAAAATTGTCTGCATTCGTTGGTTCCTGCTTTGTAAGAAGAAGATATTCGCGCATAGCTTCTTCCTTGTGGTCGAATTTTACGAGCATCGCCGCAAATTCGCGCCTGAACGGCACTTCCTGAAGAACTGCATCAAAAAGAGCGTGTTCATTGACTGTTTTATATTCAATAAGCGCAAGTTCACCGCGATTGTCCGCGAGATACGCCTTTCCTAAATAATAATGGGCAAGATAGTTTTTTTGGTCTTTTGCGATAATCTGTTTTGCAACTTTTGCTGCTGCCTGGTTTTTGCCCTGCTTCAGAAGCCGGCGCACTCTGTCTACTTTTTTAGGTGCAGCAGCTGCCTTGATGATAAAAACCAGCAGTCCTATGACTACTACGGAAATAGCGGCTATAAGAACAATCATTTTTTTTCTGAAACTCCCGTAAAAAAGCCTGCGAAAGAACCTGAACTTTCGGTCTGACTTTTGTATAGAAAAGTCTGCAACGCAGACTTTTGGAAAATCGGATATTCCGACGGCTTCCGGCATCTGTCCGGCTCTTTATGAATGAGTCTGAGCCAGAAGTCTTTTAATGAATTATATACTAAATTTAAAAAGTATAATAGTATGATTGCAGCACGTTTTTTTACATTTAGCCTGAATGCCGGATTTCTAAGTTTTTGTGACGTACGGGATTTTTTAATCAAGGGGTTCCAGTCCTTTACGGAAAAAAGTCCGGAATTCATGCTGAATATTCTAAAAAAATTGGATTGCTGGTAAAATGGACGGTAATATGAAAAAGCGTTTTGTGTCTTTGTTTTTTATTGTGAGTGCGATGGCTTTCCTTTCGGCAGAGTCAGAGGGGGAAAGGCAGTTTAAGGCGAATAATCCTTCCGGCGCGGCTGTACTTCTGGAAAGTGAAATACAAAGGGGCGAGATTTCGGCAGATACTTATAATTTTCTGGGACTTGCGTATTTTCAGCTTGGCGAGTATGCAAAGTCAATTGATGCATTTGAGCGCGGAATGAAATCTTCCTATGCAGACAGGAAAAAACTCTGCTTTAATGAAGGAAACGTTGCCTATGCGTCCGGCGATTATGAAAAGGCGGAAAACTGCTTCTCCCTTGCTGTTGCCGTCTCGCCGCAGATGTATTCAGCCGTCCTGAACAGGGCAAATGCGCGCCTTATGCAGAAAAAGTATGGCAGTGCTCTTGATGATTACAAGTTGTATGTTGCATCGGTTCCGGACGATCCTCAGCGTGATTCAATTATTCGTCTTATTTCCTATCTGGAAGAACAGCTTGTGTTTGAAGAACAGGAAAAAGTCCGGCTTGCAGAAGAACAGAAACGTATTGCAGAAGAAAATGAGCGCATGCAGGCGGAAATTGCCCGGCGTGAGGCAGAACAGGCTGCTGCGGAGGCTGCGCGTAAGGCGGAGGAAGAAGAACGCCGCCGTAAACTGCTGGAGGAAGTTGCAAATTCGCTTCAGCAGACTGATACTACAAATATGACGGCAGGAGCTGAGGAAGTTCTTGACTATGAATACGAGTCTGAACTTGACTAGATAAAGTTCCTGTCGACAGAAATAATTTTAGTGAGGGGAAAAATGAGTTCATTGGATTTTGATCACCTGGACAGTTTTAATCAGAGCGGACTGAAAACACGTCTTACAAAAAAGCAGAAGATTGTTATTGCCGTTGCGGCGGTTTTAGTCATAGTTCTTGCCGTCCTTTTGTGCGTAAAAGGCTGCGGAGGAAGTTCTGGTGCGCGTGACAACACGCTTTCGCTTGTGCGTATGTATATAGAGCGCGGAGAGTACGAGCGTGCGCTGGACAAGCTTGAAGAGTTGCTGCTTAAAAATGCAGGGGACAAGGAAGCCCTTGATTTGATGGATGCCGTTATTGCGGAAAAAAATAAATCTTCTGCAGGAGAAACTTCTTCTTCAAACGTTAAGGTTGAAGTTGATACGGACGGGCTTACGCAGGTAATCGAATCTATGAAAAGTGGCATAGAACGAAATAATCGTGCTGCAGAACAGAACAGTAAGGCTATGGCAGATTTGCTCAACCAGCAGAAAGTTCAGGCAGAAATGGAAAAAACTCGCCTTGAGGAACAGAAAAAGCAGCAGAAACTTGCAGAAGAGCAGCGTAAGAAAGACGAAGCAGAAAAAAAGGCGGCTGAGGAGAAACGCAAGGCGGAGGAAGAGGCTCTTAAGAAAAAGAATGCACAGCTTAATAAGGAAATTTCTTTTGTAAATGATGAAATTCAGCAGGGAAAGACTGCGCTTCAGGCAGGGAGTATTGACAAGGCTCTGAGCCATTTTGAAACAGCCAGAAACAATCTTCCTGTTTCGGACGGAGAACCAGCCTTTTCTGCAGGTAAATATTCTGAGATGGCGCAGGCGCTTCATAATTCTTCTCAGAACGCAGCTTCGGGCGAAGTCCGTAACCGTCTTGAAGAAGCCGCCGTATCGTATGCACAGAACGCAATTTCTTTAAATCCGAAAGATGCTGCGTCTAATTATATTATCGGTGCGGATGCGATGAGCAGAAAAGACTATAAGAAGGCGCTTGATTCGTTTATGCAGGCAGTTAGCACTGACAGCAAGAACTATCTGTATTATTACGATTTGGGAAGGGCGCAGTATATGCTCAAGAAATTTACTGAAGCTAAATATTCATTTAATACAGCCTGCCAGCTTAACCCGTCATTTGCGCCGTCGCGCTATAATCTGGGGCTTACGAACAACAAATTGAACGATGCAAAATCTGCACTTGCTGATTTCAGAAAAGCGCATGATATAGATCCGCTCCACGAAAAAGCGTATATGGAGGAAGGTCGCGTGCTTTTTTCTATGAAAGACTGGAACGGCGCTGTTTACGCATATAACAAGGCGGCCGGTATAAACAGTACGAACAGGTCGGCATTCCAGGAACTCGGTTCGTCTTACTATCAGCTGAATAATTACAAGGAGGCAGAGACTGCGTTCAGAAAATCGCTTGCGCTTCTTCCTGCCGGAACTGACGATCCGCTTACGTATTATAATCTTTCTACAGTCCTGTACGAGCAGGGAAAAGCTGACGATGCGCTGAACTACGCAAAAAAAGCGTATGATTCGCAGGGGGCGCTTCGTGATATGAATGCACGTGCAAATATTGTTTATAACTACGCGCTTATCTGTGATAAAACAGGCAAGGTTGACGAGGCGATTGCAAAATATGCAGAGGTGCTCCAGCTTAATCCAAAGCATCTTAAGACGCAGATAAATCTTGGCGTTATGTATATGGGAATGACTCCGCCTAATACGGAGATGGCGCTTAGTCTTTTCAAAAAAGCATACGAACAGGATAATTCAAGTTTTGAGGCGAACAATAATCTTGGAAGTGCATATCTTTCAAAAAAGGACTATAAGAATGCAATCCTTCATTTCCAGAATGCCCTGAAAATCGACCCGAAGGATAATGAAGTCCGCATAAATCTTGCCCAGGCGTTTGCAAGCGACGGTCAGTATGATAATGCCAAGACAACGTATATGGAAGCTCTGCGGCAAAATCCTAATTCGTGGGACTGTTATATTGAACTTGCAAAAGTCTGCCTTGCCCTGAATGACAGCGGAAATGCCGCAAAATTCCTTGAGTTCGTGAAAGTGAAAAATCCTGGATACCGCGAGCCGGAAATTGACAGCCTGTTTGCTTCCATAAAATAAGAAAAATAAGCAGATAAAATTGTGCGGCGGCGTTGATTTACGTACGCCGTACAAGCGAAAACAGCTGTTCGCGCGTTATGACTGTGTAGACCGGACGTCCGTGAGGACAGTGCGGGTCTTCCAGTTCAAGTGCGTTCCGGGCAATTTCTTCTGCCGCATTGTCGTCAAGAATCCAGCCGTCTTTTACAGCTGCCTTGCACGCCGTCATTGCGGCGATTGAGTAAATCAAGTCTTTCGGGGCAACTTTTTTGTCCAGAAGATCGTGCTCAAGGTCAAGTTCTGAGCCGCTCCATCGTTCCTGAAGCGTTGTGAATTCCCATTTTCCGCCGCCTGTATTCCTGCATTCAAATCCTATTTTAGAAAGTTCGTCCTGAATTGACTCCAGATAGTCGTCTTCCTTTTCGTCTTTTGTTTCGATTACGTACGGAATGAGAAGGTGCTGGCGTTTGCTCTGGTTTTTCATAATGCTGTCGAACAGGGCGCGTTCGTGGGCGGCGTGCTTGTCTATGATGTAAAGAGCGGCGCCTTTTTCTACTATAATAAATGTTCCGAGTGCGCTTCCGAGGAAATGAAAGCCGTTTGTTTCTGCATTGAACGCGGATTTTGACGCATTGCCCGCCGCATTAGCCGCATTGCCAGATGCGGCGTCGTCCTGTGCAGGGAAAGACGGCTTGGTTTCTGAAAAAATGTTTTTTTGGGTGAATGAAGCGTCTTTTTCCGTCTGCGTCGTTTTTTCTTGAGAAGCGGCGCCGTCCTCCGTTTCGTTCTGCGGAATTCCTTTGTTATACGCGGCAATAGCCCTGTCTGCAATTTCAATTACTTTTTGCGTGCGTGCGGAAACGTTTTTTTTCTGCGGGGCTTCTGCCTGAAAAACAGCGCTTTTCGCATACGAATCCGCCGCCGCTACAGTTTCCGGTATTACGGAAGACTGTCCGTGGAAAATCGTATATTTTTCGGAAAACGGGCGCGGTTCAAAAAATCTGCTGCGGTTTCCTGCGCCTGTTCCGCTGTATGTGTCAGAAATGCCTGTTTTTTTTTGGAATGAGTTTTGCGCCGCCGGATTATGTAATTTTCCCGGCGTATCCGGCTCATCGTCCGAAAGTGCCAGTTCTGCAAGGTCTGCCGGAGATGACGAACCGTTTGTCCTTGAAAAAAGAGCCTGTGAACCGAACTCTTTTGAAGGCTGGTTCAGCGATGCTTTCATCGTTTTGTTTGTATAGTCGGAAAAAAATTGTTTTACAGTCGTGCTTATGCCGTGATGAAGGGCCGATATGTCCTTGAAACGGACTTCGCGCTTTGCCGGATGAATATTAAAGTCCACCAGTGCTGGATTTATCTGGATAAACGCTGCTGCCACCGGAAAACTGCCGTTCGGAAAATAGCCCTGACCGCCGTATTCTATTGCCTGTACGAGGGAATATTCTGTAATCCGCCTGCCGTTTACGAATATGTAAATGTCTTTTTTGTTAGGGCGGAAAACGCCCGGTTCTCCTATGACGATTTTAAATGACCAGTCCGGGGCATCGGATGAGTCGGAGCGTGCTGAAAGTTCGTAGAACAGTTCGGGTGATTCCTTAAGTTCCATTGCCTTTACAAAACGTTCCGTCAAAGTCTGACCGGCAGGCAAATCAAGTTTTATAGTTCCGTCAGAAACGAAGCGGAATGATTTTTCCGGGCAGGGAAGCGTTTTTTCAACGAATGTATTTTTGCACAATATGCCTTCGCTTGCCGGACGTTTAAGAAAGACGCGGCGTGCCGGGAAATTTTCAAACAGTCCTTCCGCCTGAACGATTGTTCCGTCAAGAACTGCTGTCTGTTCGATAATATGGTCTTCGGTGACCGAAGCGCGCATTTTCCATCCGCCGGACGTTATTGAAAGGCGGCAGACGGCGGCGATGGAGGAGAGTGCTTCTCCGCGGAAACCAAGCGTCGTAAGGTTCAGCAAGTCTGTTTCCGTCGCGATTTTACTTGTTGAGTGCGGTCGTGCGCACGTCTGTAAATCGTCTTTTGTCATTCCGCAGCCGTTGTCTACAATGCGCACCTTGTCAATTCCGCCGCCGTTTATTTCTACGGTTACGGAGTCTGCTCCAGAGTCGATAGCGTTGTCCATAAGCTCGCGGACAATTGCATTCGGGCGGTCGATGACTTCACCAGCCGCAATTTTTCGCGCAACTTCCGCATTGAGCATTCGTACCGGGTGTGCCGTGCTCATTGACGCGTTCCTGCCTCAGGTGCGCCGGCTGTTCCGTCGCTTCCAAGACCTGTGAAAAGGTCTAGTTCCGCCGGCTCTGCGTCCTGCGGTGCAGGATTGTTCATAAGCTGCTGGATTTTTCCTTCGATTTTGTCGATTTCTTTTTCCATTCCGCGGGCAAGGCGTATGCCTTCCTCAAAATCCTTGAGCGCTTCTTCAAGCGTGATGTCTGATTTTTTTATATCATTTGTAAGCTGCTCAAGCTTTGCAAGGTTTTCTTCAAAATTATTCATTTTCTGCTCCTATAAAAAAGTAAATTTTATTTTGCTTGTGTTACCACGGCAGTTATTTTTCCTTTTGCAGGGATTATTTCTATTTCTGCTCCGGCGGCAATTTGAGTTCCGTCCCGGATGATTTTCTGCGTAGATTTTTCACGAACCATAGAATATCCGCGGTCAAGGATGACTTGCGGACTTGCATTCTCAAGAATTGTAGCGCAGTTTTCGATAAAGCGACGCGTATCCTGAAGTTTACGGCTGATGTTCTGCATAAGGTCGTCCTTTGCATTGTCAAAGCGGACAAGGAGCGGCTGTTCAATGGAACGGAATTTTAGTTCAAGATTGTCAGGATTAAACGCCTTCACCATAAGCTTTGTTTTTTCCACCCTCATCTTAACGCCCGAATACAACTCGTTCTGGTAAAAGCGAAGCGTCTGCATAATGTCAGAAAGCTGCGGAACGCATAATTCTGCGGCGGCAGACGGCGTAGGTGCGCGCTTGTCCGCGGCGTAGTCGCTCAAAGCCCAGTCAATTTCGTGACCTACTGCTGATACAACAGGAATTTCGCTTTGTGAAATGGCGCGGACAACACATTCTTCGCTGAACGGAAGCAAATCTTCCAGAGAGCCGCCGCCTCTTCCTACAATAAGAACGTCGCAAAGTTTTGCGTTGTTTGCGTTCTGTATCTGCTGTACGATATTTTCCGCAGCTCCGTCGCCTTGAACAAGCGTCGGGAATACGATTACTGAAACGCACTTGTTCCGCCGCTTTGTAATCTGCAAAATGTCGCGGAGCGCTGCACCTGTAGGGCTTGTTACAACGCCTATAGTGCGCGGAAATAGCGGAAGCTTTCGTTTTCTGCTTTCGTCAAAAAGTCCTTCAGTAGAAAGCCTGCGCTTTCGTTCCTCTATCATTTTCAGGACTGCGCCTTCTCCGGCAACAGTCATTTTTGTTATTACAATCTGATATTTTCCCTGCGGACCGTATACGCTCAGTTTTCCTGTTGCCTGAACTTTCGTTCCGTCCTTAGGGATAAAGTCAAGATACGCCGCGGAATAGCGGAACATTACTGCACTAATGACAGAACCGCTGTCCTTCAGGTTAAAATACAAATGACCCGAAGAATTCGGGCGGTAGTTTGAGATTTCGCCTTCCAGCGTAATTGCCGGAAATGTTCCTTCAAGGATTTCTTTGATGATTTCGTTCAGTTCTGATACGGTGAAAACTTTGTCAGAAGGAAAAAGCGATGGATTCATAACGATAATTTTATACATTCAGTTCAACTTGTTCAACAGTCTGCCGATTATATAAGGGATGAAAACTCTTGTAATTTTATTGGCGGATTACCGCAGCCTCCACATGTTTGACGGGTGTTTTGACGGAAAGTCAAGTTTTGACCGTTGTATTGACTGGGCAAAAAAAGCCGGTGATGAAACGGTCGTTTTTGCAGGCAGGGAAGACAGTTTGTTTGCAGAAAAATGCGGTACAGGGACAGTTCTTCTTGAGCGTTTTGATACGACTTCGCTTCTTTCTGCAATTTCAAAAACCGCACAGAAAAAAAATGCGGACACTGTTCTGTATGCGTATGCGGACGAACCGTTTTTGAATTTGAAACTCACTGAAAAACTTCTTTCTACTCATAAAAAATATAATGCCGAATACACATTTGCAGACGGTTATCCTTACGGACTTAGTCCTGAAGTTCTTGACGCAGGAACGGCAGCAATTCTTGCAAAACTTGCGGAAACGACTCTTTCTGAGCAGGGGAAAAAACGTATTTCCCGCACAAGCCTTTTTGATTTTATAAAGACAGACATAAATTCCTATGAAATAGAAACCGTTTTGTCTGCTGAGGACTGGCGGCTTTTCAGAATGAATTTGTCATGCGGAACAAAGGCGAATATGACGGCAGCAAAGGCGTTGTTTGAGCAGGGAAAACTTCCTGAAGATGCGGACGAATTTTCTTCCGTGGCGGCACATTCCGTCCATGTGTTAAAAACGCTTCCATCTTTCTATAACATTCAGATTGCAAAAACGTCTTCTTTTCCGTGCCTTTACCTTCCAGACTGCATGAATTCCAGCGGAAATGACGTATTTATGAAGAAAAACGATTTTTCTTTCCTTATAAAACGTATTTCAGAATTTTCAGAAACCGCCGTCATATCGCTTTCTGCGTTCGGAGAAGCACTGCTTCACCCTGAATTTACTGATTTTGTGGCAGAAACACTTTCTTTCAAGGGATTACGCGTTCTTATTGAAACGGACGGGCAGAACGTCAGCGAACAGTTATGCCGTTTGGTGAAGGCAGCTGTTGAAAAAGCAGGTGCGCGGTCGGGAGGCGATGAATTTTTTGACGACATTGTATGGATTGTAAAAATAGACGCCGCTTCGGAAAAAACGTATGCGGCCGTGAACGGAAACGCATCAGGCTTTGAAAAGGCTTTGGGCGCGGTGAAAATGCTTTCTGAGCATTTTGAAGGCAGGGTGTACGCGCAGTTTACGCGCATACAGCAGAATGAAGAAGAACTTGAAGCGTTCTACCGGTACTGGAGCGCACCTGAAAGTCCGTCCGGTGGAAATCTTATTATACAGAAGTATTCGCGTTTCTGCGATGTACTTCCTGACCTGAAGCCGGCTGATTTGTCTCCGCTTGAGCGTAATCCGTGCTGGCATCTCCGCCGTGATATGACCGTTCTTGTAAATGGAGACGTTCCGTTTTGCCGTGAAACGCTTAGTTCTGACATACGTGCAAACGCGTTTACGGAGCCTTTGGACGCTATATGGGAAAAATGCACTGAAGAAGTGCAGAATCAGATGAACAATAAATATTGTGAAAAATGCAGGAAATGCGATGAATACTATACCTTCAACTTTTAACGGTCATCAGATAGACAGGACTGTTCTTGGCGGAATGCAGCCGTCTCCTGACTCAAAACTGCCTGTTTCAGTCATTATGCTGAATTACGGCGGAAGTCATCTTCGTGTACAGACTATTGAAAATCTGCTTGGCTGCGGATTTCGTTCTGTCGTGTGGATTGAGCCGACCCCGGACAGTTTTAATATAGAAGACATCTCTCGGCGCTATCCGTCCGTAAAATTCGTAATTCCATTGGAAAAGGCGACTGACGGCGAACTTATTAACGCCTGCGTAAGCGAAATTGACTCCGAGTATTTTCTTGTCCTTCGCGATACACTCCGCATTCCGCAGGGAATCCTTCTTCAAAATCTTGCAGAAAACCTTACGAAAGACAAAAAATACTGCATTGTTCCTCGCCTTATAAACGCAGACGGACAGGGTATTTCGGTTACTGTTCTTCCAGAAGCAAAAAAAGGTCGTTTTCTTCTTACTCCTTCGCAGTTTGTTTCAGACGGACTCCCTACGCTTTATCCCCCGGATTTTATCGGTTTGTACAACCGTGAAAAATTTATCCAGCTTGGCGGCTATGACTACACGATTACCGCTCCGTACTGGCAGAATGCAGACCTTTCGCTCCGTGCGTGGCTTTGGGGCGAAAAAATTGCGCTTTCCACTTCATTTTTAATTTCCTACGAGCAGGAAAAAACTGTAGAAGATACAACGCGTAACTATTCGTATATCCGTTTTTATCTTAAAAACATTCTTCCTTCGTTCAAGGATGACCACGGCGTAATTAAACCGATGACTTTCTTTAATTTTAAGGTTCATTCTTCCTGCGGATTTTTTGAATCTTTGTCACTTTTTAAAAGTGCGCAAAAATGGGTTGAAATGAATAAATATCGTTTTAAAATGGATGTTCAGCAGTTAATAGAAAATTGGGTGAGCGGAAAATGAAAAAAACAAATGCCGGACTGGCAGTTATAATTCAGTGCAGGACTTCCTCAACAAGACTTCCGGGAAAAGCGTTGAAGCTCCTTGGAGGAAAGCCTGTTCTTGAATGGACGCTGAATTCAATGCGCAAAGTGTGCGCAGACAGATATATTGTTGCAACGGACGAAGCTTCTTATGACGAACTTCTGCCTGTCGTTCAGAGATGCGGCTGGGAACTTTTTGCAGGACCGCTTGAGGACGTTCTTGAACGTTATTGCATAGTAATTCGTTCCATAAAATGCAGGACTGTCCTTCGCGCTACTGCCGACAATCCGTTTTTATTTTACGAGGCGGCAGAACTTCTGTGTACTGAATTTGAAAAACAGTCTGAGATTTCAAAATGCGATTATATGACCTGGACTGGGCTTCCGCACGGTTCTGGTGTTGAGATTTTCCGCGCGGACTCATTGCTTGAGGCCGCCGCTGCAACGACAGACCCGTATGACCGCGAACATGTAGGACCTGCGCTGTATAACCATAAAAACAAATTTACATCGCTTTTTTTTAAAGCTCCGTCGCGTTTTTATTTTCCTGAATACCGCACAACAATCGATACTCCGTCTGATTTCCGGCGCGCGCTTGCTGTTGTAAACAGGCTTTCCGACGGAAAAATGCCTTCAGAACCGTACACCACAGAACAGATTGTTTCTGCTGTCAAAGACCCGTTCGTCCACGATACTGTTTTATTTGTTCCGTCTGTAAAAAAAGGATGCGGTACAGGACATCTGCGCCGTTGCCTGAAAGCGGCGGTTGATTCCGGCGGATTTGTCTATGTTCCGAAAGACGCCGGTCTTGAGGAAACGGAACTGGTTGTAAGCGAGTATCTTTCGCTTGAGGACGGACTTAAAGACTACCAGATTGTGCGGACGTTCCCCGAACCAAATGAATTTTCCCTTATAGTAACAGATTTATTTTCAATGGATAAACCTCTGGCAGAAAAACTCCATGAAGTTTCCGTAGTTGCCGCCATTGACGAAGGTTCTGCATTTACTCCGTGGTGTGATTATCTTCTTGATATCATTCCGTCTGACAATGAAAACAGGGCGGCAAATCTTTCTCTCCCTGCATTCATCGAAAAACCGGTGAACAGGCGGACTGTCGGAACTTTTACTGTATCAAAAGTTCTTGTTACTTTCGGAGGAGAAGATCCTGCAAACCTTACTGTTCCTGCCGCGCGTTATTTTGCCGGAGCAGGATATTCCGTTACGGCAATTCTTCCTGAAAAAAAACGTCCTTCTGAACCGCTGGAAAACATAACGTTCATAGAACCTGTAGTGAACCTTAAGGAAACGCTTTACAGATACGATCTGGTCGTAACTCACTACGGACTTACGGCTTTTGAAGCGAACAGCGCAGGTTGTGCAGTAATTCTTGCCGCTACAAGCATGCTTCACGAAAAACTTTCAAAGTCTTACGGATTTTGTACGCTTTCCAGAAAACAACTTGAATTGCCGTTTGACGCCGCGCTTTTCTCCGACGTTTCAAAGTTGTTCCCTCCGGGCACAGCCTCTGGCGTAGAAAGCCGCTCTCTTGGCGATTATATAAAAAATCTTGCGCACGGCGCGCGCTTTGAATGTCCAGTCTGCAAAAACAGTGGAAAACCAGCAGAAAAAGAAAAATCTCCTGAAGAACCGGATGAAATTGTCGCGCGCACTGAATTCCGGACGTTCAGACGCTGCCGTTCCTGCGGAATTATCTATATGTCGTGGTCAATAAAAAGCGAGGCTGCTGATTACGGAAAATCTTATTTTTCTGAGCAGTACAAAAATCAGTACGGAAAAACATATCTTGAAGATTTTGAATTTATAAAAAAATCGTGCGGACGGCGCGTAATGGAACTGAATTCAACTCTCAGAATTGCGCATTATGCAAAACCGGCTGTTCTTGACATCGGCTGCGCCTACGGACCGTTTCTTTCTGCGGCGAATGACAAAGGCTGGCAGGTGTTTGGCACGGATATTGCGGAAGATGCAGTGTCGTATGTACAGAATACGCTGCTTTTCCCTGCCGTATGTGCTCCATTCCCGGAGTTTGATTCAGCCGTTTCGTTCGGAATAAATCAGTTCGACGCAGTTACTATGTGGTACGTCATCGAACATTTTTCGGATCTTGCGCCTGTCTTGAAAAAAGTTTCGTCGCTTTTAAAAAAGGGCGGAATATTTGCATTTTCAACGCCTTCAGGGCAGGGAGTTTCCGCAAAACTGAACAGGCAGCATTTTTTTGAAGAAAGTCCGGCGGATCATTACACGATATGGGAACCGTCGCGTGCAGGAAAAATTCTTCAGCAGTTCGGTTTTCAGATTGTAAAAACTGTGTCTACCGGTCATCACGCAGAGCGTTTTCCGCAAGTAAAGGCTCACGGCTGGGAAAAAACAAGCCTTCCGTTCAAAATGTATCAGACGGCAAGCAGACTGTGTAGAATGGGCGACACTTTTGAAGTATACTGCCGCAAGGTAAAATAGAATGAAAAAAGAAAGCGTATTGATATTGGGCGCAGGACTTATGCAGTCTCCTGCGATAAATGCGGCAAAGCGGAACAGATTTAAAACATTCGTCATTGATGCAAATCCAAATGCAGAGTCTGTTTTTCTTGCAGACGAATTCAGGCAGATTGACTTAAAGGACAAGGAGCGAATTTTTGAATTTGCATCGGAATTGCAGAAAAAGGAAAATCTGAAGGCTGTATTTACGGCAGGAACAGATTTTTCAGCTTCAGTGTCGTATGTGTGCGAAAAACTCGGCTTGTGCGCCCACAGTTATGAAGCTGCGCTGAATGCAAGCATAAAACCTAGAATGCGCGCCTGTTTTGAACGTGCAGGCGTCCCTTCACCAGAGTATTTTTCTTTTTCACGCGAATCTGATTTGCAGGACGAACTGTATTGCATTGAGAATATTCAGCAGGCTGTGGAAAAGCTTGGTTTTCCGTGCGTTGTAAAACCTGCCGACAATATGGGCGCGCGCGGCTGCCGTATGATTCGCTCCAGGGAAGAAATTGTATGCGCCGTGGAAAATGCCGTAGAAAGTTCCCGGACAGGAACTATTATTCTTGAACGATATATGGAAGGTCCTGAATATTCAATAGATGCTGTTGTGTATAACGGAACGCTGACGGTTACTGGCTTTGCAGACCGTCATATTTATTATCCGCCGTACTTTATCGAAACAGGACATACAATGCCGACTTCCGCCGGTGAAAAAGAAAAGGCAGAACTTATCGCGGCTTTTGCCGCCGGGGTGAAGGCTTTGGGACTTACCTGCGGTACGGCAAAAGCTGACATAAAATATACGCCGAACGGACCTGAAATAGGGGAGATTGCGGCGCGTCTTTCCGGCGGATATATGTCAGGATGGACATTTCCGTATTCCTCAGGGCTTAACCTTACGGAGCAGGCGCTTCTGATTGCAGCTGGCAGAGTACCGGAAAAACTGCTCCGTATGCGAAAACCTGTTGAGTTCAGACCATACGTTTCTTCCGGTGCGTCCGCTTCACCGTGCCAACCGCCGTTTGAACTGTACGAAGTAGTTTCAAAAAAAACAAGCGCCGAACGCGCCTGGATTTCTATTCCGGGAACAATTGCGTCTATCTCCGGTATAAGGCATTCCGAAAGAACGCGCTTTGTAAAAAACGTGTTTCCGCGTCCTGTACATTCCGGCGAAGAAGCCGTTTTTCCCCGGAACAACGTGCAGAAGTGCGGAAACGCAATTTCCCTTTCTAAAAACCGTGATAAAGCCGTAAACGCAAGCTGCCGTGCATGCAGTCGCGCGTTCATACGCCTTGAGCCGCATAACGAGCGGACGGAACGTTTCCTGAAGGGCGAAACGTCTGCTGACGAGCGCGGTTTTCCGCCGCCGGCTTATCGTTCGTTCCTGCAACTGGAGCATACGCCGCTTTCCGGGATTATTCCGGAAAATTCTTCCGTCCTTCGCTCTGTTCCTCCTGAAATACAGCCGCTTCTTGACAGTGCGGAAACTGACTGGAACTATCTTACGCTCCGAAAGTCCGCAGAACGTTTTGACAGACTGTGCCGGAAACACCCTGCAATTCCGCAGGAACGCTTCTGGAAGGCGCTTTTAAAAGGCGGAATTCAAGCTGCCGTTTATGTTTCAGACTCACTTTCCGAAAATAAATAGCAGGGAAGTGTAATACAAATTTGCATTATAAATTTAACTGACTTTTTATGGGAATGTTATGAAAAAACAGATTGAACAGATATTTTTTATTGCAGCCGCTTTTTTCTTTTTTCAGACGGCTGCCCTGAATGCACAGGACAGTATTCCGCAATCATCAGGGCGCATTCCGCTTTTGGATGCTGTTAAAAATGAAGGAATTGTATTTTTCTGGGATTCGCTTTCGCAGACAGGCGTTTTGGAGCGCAGCGGACATCAGCTTTCGTTCCGTGCAGGCGAACAGCTTGTGCTTTTGGACAGCGAACTTATTATGCTCACCGATGCACCGTCAGTTCAGGACGGAACGGTTACCGTTACAAAAAAATTCCTTGAACTTGCAGACGATTACCTCAAGCCTTCAAATGACGGCGAAGGATTTAAAATCGGTGCAATTTTAATTGATCCCGGACACGGCGGAAAAGACCCGGGTGCTGTGGGAACTTTTAAAGTAAACGGAAAGCAGGTAAAAGTTCAGGAAAAAGACGTAGTTCTTTCCGTCGGAAAAAATTTGTATTCCCGCTTAAGGCAGTCATATCCCGACAAGCAGATTATTATGACTCGCTCCACGGATGTTTTTCTTACGCTCGGCGAACGCACTGATATTGCAAACAATGTAAAGCTCGGTGAACGCGAGGCGGTACTGTACGTGTCCATTCACGCAAATGCCTCTCTTGATAAAAAAGCAAGCGGCTACGAAGTCTGGTATCTTTCTCCGGGCTACCGCCGTACAGTAATAGACAGTTCCGCTGCAGACGACGATAAAAGCCTTTTCCCTATACTGAACTCTATGATGGAAGAAGAATATACGACCGAAAGCATTTTGATGTCAAAATTCATTATGGACGGACTTCAGGCACAGATTGGTGACCAGACTAAGGCACGCGGCATAAAGGCGGAAGAATGGTTTGTCGTCCGTAATGCAAATATGCCGAGCGTCCTTATAGAAGTCGGATTTGTAACGAACGAAAAAGAAGCGCTGAATTTGAATTCCGATACATACTTGCAAAAGACGGCGCTCGGTATATATAATGGAATACAGGCGTTCGTAACTCATTTTGAGCGCTCAAGAGGATTTACACAGGCACGATGAAAATAAAAATACCGCGTTTACGCATACATTCCTATATTCTGCTCGCCGTTATTGCCCTTTCTGCGGCAGTTTCTTTTATTGTTTGGGCAGTGCATTTTCCCGGAGTCAGAAGGACTTTTGTCTACGAGTCTGCAGCTTCCGGTTCTTATTCAATAGAATCCCGGTATCTAGTTTCCGATCCGGAGCAGGGAAAAATCCGCAACTATATTGACGAACTTCTGCTCGGTCCGATTTCAGAGCATTGCCGCCCGATATTTGCTGACGGAACGTGCGTTCTTTCGTGCTTCAGGCGGAATTCCGTACTGTACGTAGAAATTTCAGATGATTTTCTGCTTGATGATGCAGAAAAAACTGATTTCAGGAAGAAATGCGGACTTTTCAAAAAAAACATAATCCGCAATTTTCCGGGAATAAAACAGGTTGTTGTTTTTGCCGGAGGAAATGAACTTTTTGCCGATGACAAATGATGTGTTTTGTCTCTTTTTTCTGAAATAAAAGCGTTGACAAAACAAATGTCTTAAGAGATAATAAACAATATACAAGGCTACATCGAAATAGTTTAAAGGAGCTTCTAATGAAGAGGACTTTTTTATTTGTAGCAGCTTCTATGCTGCTTGCTGGTATCTGTGCTTTTGCAGACGAAGCAACTGTTATTGATTTTACATTGCTAAAACCAGATTGCGTTGCTGATGAAAACGGAAACCCGACAGAAAACGGTCATACCGTTATGGATTTCTCTACTGCTGCAGGTGCCACATTCACAGAAGATCAGAAAGATCTTATGAAAACATCTCTTGCTCTTCCACGGTGGGAAGTAAGTCTTAATTCTTCTGCTCGCACGGTAAGGAGTTTAGGACTTTCGACAGTTGTCGCTGCCCCTGTTAAGAGCGAATCAACACAGCCGTTTGCAGGTGAGAGCGTTATGGGTGTCCGTGTAGTATTCCCTGAATGGAATGCAAATGCGTATGCTTATATTAAGCCTCCGTTTGAGATTCCTGCTTATGAGCCGCTTGCATCAGCTGATGAGAACGGTGTCCGCCAGGAACCTACTGATGAAGAAAAAGCAAGCGGAAAAACGCTTTTTGAAGATGGTTATGGTGTTGTAAAGAACGTAGGTACAATCAAATCTATCGCCGTTACGACAATGGGTATGAACTATCCGGAAGGACTGTATGTTCTTCTTAAGGATACAGACGGTGTAGAACGCCGCTATTTTATGGGCTATCTTGGCTTTGACGGCTGGAAAACACTTACATGGAACAACCCGCAGTATATTTCTGAAATCCGTAACCGTGAAATCCGCGTATATCCTATTTATCCAAGAGGACTTCCTTTTGTTAAGTTCACTGGTTTCCAGATTACACGTGATGCGAGCCATATCGGCGGTGATTTCATCGGTTATTTCAAAGACGTAAGAATTATTTATGACAAAGCTCTGCTTACATCAGACCGCGACATTGCTGACGAAGACCTTTGGGGAATTATCGGCAAGAAAGAGTCTGAGCGTCAGGCTGCTGAAATGGCTAAATTCGGCAACAAACAGGTAAATCGTTACCTTGAGAAGGCTAAGCAGGCTACAGAAGAATCATTTACAGAAAATCTTGCACCAAGTGCACAGACAACTGGAAATGGTGCTGCTGATGCAAAATAACAGTTAGTTTTCTGTATCTATAAGATAGGGCATCTTGTGATTAAATGATTGCAAGATGCCCTGCTTTTTTTTAACGGTATCTGCCGTAACATATTTATTTTTGTGTTGTTTAAGTTTGTAAATATCAGTATTTTGAATTACAATATTTACAAATACTATTTGTTGGCGGAAATATAAAATGCAATCAACCATTCCTGCAAAAGTTTCTATCAGACAGCGATATGAGAGCTATGAGCCGTATTTGAGGACAATACTGTCGAATATTCATTCGGTTCTTATGGATAATATAAAGTTATCGTCACAGCCCACTTATAAAACTAGAATAAAAAGTTTTCAGAGTTACTACAAAAAGCTGCTTCGGCAGAAACCTGTTGAAGCAGCCGGCTCAGATTCTTTAGTCTGTCTTACTGATATGATGGGAATACGTATTATCTGCGCTTTTCTTGAGGACATATCTGTTGTCCGGGAGCAGATAGAAGGGCTGTTTGATGTAAAGGAAGTTGAAGTCAAGGGGGCTTCTCAAAGTTTTAAGGAATTCGGCTACGAGTCTGTTCACGTGCTTGTGGGAATTCCTGAAAGTTGTATGCCGAAAAATCTTCCTGACGGTGTAATAATTCCGCCGGAGCTGGTTTGTGAAATTCAAATCCGCACGATTTTGCAGGATGCCTGGGCTGAGGTTGAGCACGAACTTATTTACAAAACTGAATTTACTCCGTTTGATATGCCGCTTAGAAGAAAACTTGCGTCTATGAATGCTTCGTTAAGTCTTGCTGATATTATTTTTCAGGAAATCCGTGATTATCAGAAAAAACTTCAGACTGAAATGAATGAACGCCGCCGTTCTTTCTATAAAATCGCAGATGACCTTACGAATATCGAAAAGTCATCGTCTTCCGCGCATTTTAACAAACCTATTGAGCGTGTAAATCCGTATGTTCAGGGAACGATAGACGATCTTCTGCTTCAGGCAATTCATTTTCACAATACCGGCGATTTGGATTCTGCGATTTCAATTTATTCAGAGATAATTAATTCAAAACCTGCTCCGAACGATATTGTTCTTTCCGTTATATATAAGCATCGTGGTATGGCTTATTTTACGAAGAATGATTATGAGAATGCGCTGGCTGATTTCAAAAGTTCTTTTGCTTTTGACAAAAACAGTTTCCGGTCAATTTATTACGAGGGAATTGTCTATTCAATTCAGAATAAATATGAGCAGGCTGTGGAGTGCTTTACAAAATCGCTTGAAATAAATGAATATCAGTCTCATACGTTTTTCCGCCGTGCCATTGCGTATTATGAACTTAAGCAGTATGAGAATGCGATGAGCGATGTTGTTTCTGCACAAAGACTTGGACTTGAGGATGAGGGGCTGGAGTCACTTCATTCAAAACTTGTAGAAAAATTTGATATGAAAGTGTAGTTTGTACGATTTTCTTTGTCTTTGCTTTTCTATTGATTTATATTTTTCTGTATGATATTATTTCGCACCGTTATGCAGAGTAAAAGTATGTCTCCCTCGTCTAGTGGTCAGGACATCGGGTTTTCATCCCGACAACATGGGTTCAATTCCCGTGGGAGATGTCTGTCCTTGTAATGAAAATTGCAAGGACTTTTTTTTTATAAGAGGGTTTCCTATGAGTGCCGATACCAGAACTTATTTTTTTCCGGATGTTATTTCGGAAATGAGGCAGATTATTGCTGATTTTGATGGAAATGAAGTTTTTTTTGCCGGAATGCTGAATGATGATGGAATTGTATGCTCCGTGTCTGATGCTGCTCACGGAAATGACCGTTCCGTGCCGGTTCAAATGGACGAATCCCGAAAGTGCGATGTACTCATTCATAATCATCCTGGCGGAAATCTTGCTCCTTCGCAGGCTGATATTGCGGTTGCGGAGAATGCATCTGAAAATGCACAGGGTTTTTTTATCGTAAATAACGATGTTTCGCAAGTATATGTTGTTGTTGAGCCTGTTAAGAGAAAAAACTTAAAACAGATAGATGTGCAGAGTGCCGGCGAATATCTGGCGGACGGAGGACCTCTTTCTGTTATGTCGGAGAATTTTGAGGAGAGGGGAGTTCAGATTGAGCTGCTGCAGAAAATAGCTGCTGCTTTTAACCGGAACGGTATTGGTGTTTTTGAAGCCGGTACCGGCGTAGGAAAATCTTACGCCTATTTAATTCCGGCATTGATTTGGGCATCGCAAAATCAGCAGAGGGTCATAATTTCTACCGGAACTATCAATTTGCAGCAGCAGCTTTGTGAAAAAGATATTCCGGCGGCTGAAAAAATTGTCGGAACAAACGTAAAATTTCTTTTGATGAAAGGACGGCAGAATTATGTCTGCCGCCGACGTTTTGAGGATGCAGGCGCACAACGTGAACTTTTCGGTGAAGATACTGAAATTTTTGACAAGCTTAGGGAATGGCTGCAAACAACGCCATCCGGAAGCCGCAGTGATTTAAGTTTTATGCCGCCGGATTCTGTGTGGTCGCGCATAAATTCTGAAAGTGATGCCTGTATGGGAATGCGATGTCCGTATCATACTGACTGTTTTGTAATGAAGGTGCGGAAAGAGGCTCTCGGTGCGAATTTAATTGTCGTAAATCACCATCTTTTGTTTGCGGATATTGAGTCAAGGCTTCATTCTGGCTCGTATGATGATGCCGCCGTCCTTCCGCCGTACAGAAGGGTGATTTTTGATGAGGCGCATGGAATTGAAAGCGCTGCAACAAGTTTTTTCAGCGAAACGTTTAATAAATTCAAGGTTCTGAAGCAGATGAACCAGCTGTATCGGAAGCGCAGGAATTCAGAAACCGGCTATTTGTGTACGCTTGCAATCCTTTCTTCAAATGAAGAAATTGCCGCAGAGGCGTATGAGATGGTTTCACGCATAAAATCAGATATAGCAAATCTGGAAGTTGCCGCGCTTGATTTGCTTCAGGCGGAATATACGATGCGGCTATGCGATAAAACGGCGCGTGCATTCGGACCTGTAATTACGCTTTCTACTACACTGGCAGGGAGTCTTGGAAAATTCATTGCGCTTTCCCGTGAAATTATGGAAGGCATTGCGGATGAAGATAAGGAAATTCCTGCGTTCTGGGAATCAAAGGTGCTGCTGCGCCGTCTGGAAGATGTTTCTGTAGTCCTGCGGGATTTTTCTGTATGGGATGAAAAACGTGATTTGGTATTCTGGATTCAGAAGAAAATGATGTCGTCTGAGTCCGTCCGTGAGTCTGGCAGTCCGTTTTTTGTGACTTTTACGGAAACTCCGCTTGATATTGCCCCTCTTATGAATTCCGGCGTGTTTGAACCGATGGAATCTGTCGTGTGTACGTCGGCTACGTTGAAAACCGGACGTGATTTTTCATACTGGATGAAAAGAACCGGCATTTCGTATGCTGATACGGAACGCGTGCAGTGCGGAGAATTTGTTTCGCCTTTTCCGTATAAGAAGAATATGCTTTTTGCAGTTCCGAATGATGCGCCTCTTCCGGATTCTGCCGGCTTTCAGGCGTGGATAGAAGCGGCTGTTGTAAAGCTTATTGAGGCTGCGTGCGGAAGAACGCTCGTCCTTTTTACTTCGTATGATTCTCTGAAAAGTTCGTATGCGGCTGCCTCCCGCGCATTGAAAAATTCTGACTATCCGCTTCTGTGTCAGGGAAGTGACGATAACGCCCGGCTTCTTGAACTGTTTCGGAAAGATGTTCCAAGCGTTTTGTTTGCAACCGATTCATTCTGGCAGGGCGTTGATGTACCTGGAGAATCTTTGTCGCAGGTGATAATCGTAAAGCTTCCTTTTGCAGTACCTAATGACCCTGTTTTTACAGCCCGTGCAGAGTCTATTGAGAGCCGGGGCGGTTCTTCCTTTATGGAACTTAGTCTTCCTGAAGCCGTAATAAAATTTCGGCAGGGTGCAGGTCGTCTTATGCGGCGCGGTTCTGACCGCGGTTGCGTTGTAGTTTTTGACCGCCGCCTTTACGAAAAAAGGTATGGCTCTATTTTTATGAGTTGTATTCCTGAATGCAGGCGTATTTATGAGCCTGTGGAAAAAATTGCGGATGCTGTTTCTTCGTTCATATTTAATTGACATCGTTTGTGTTTGCTTATAAAATTATTGAAATTAAAAATATGGAGCAATGGATTGTATAGTTTCATAACCTTGTGTTGTCTTTTTGGTGCTGTGATTCCGCCTGCCGTGCTGAATATTATTGCGTATCCTATAAGCAGGAGATGGAGTTGTGCTATATCACAATATATCGTAAAAGTTCTGGCTCCGCGTGTTTTTGCAATTCTTAACTGTTACAGGCATTTTTCTTTTTTCGGCTATTCAGATTCAAAGAAAATGCTGCCGGAACAGTTTATGATAATTTCCAATCATCAGAGTCTTTTTGACATTCCTGCATTTATGAATTTTTTTAGGGAAAAAGAGCTTCGTTTTGTTGCAAAGGATAATCTTTCAAGGCATATTCCGCTTGTGTCGGAGATGCTTCGTGCGCACCGGCATTGTATGATTCCGCGTAAGGGAAGTCCTATGGTTGCAATGAAAATAATGGAATCATTCGGAAAGCAGGTTCTTGAAAACAATCAGATTCCTGTTCTTTTTCCGGAGGGAACCCGCTCAAGGGACGGAAACGTAGGAAAATTCTATTCTGCAGGATTCAGGAAACTGAACGAAGCGGCCGGACTTCCTGTCGTGGCGTGTGCCGTTGACGGCGGTTCAAAAATCCGTGATTTGGATCATATTATGCGCAGCCTTAAAAACGGCTGCTATCGGGTAAAAGTATTAAAGGTATTCGATGCTCCTAAGACAAAAGAAGACGAGTCTTTCGTTCTTGAAGAAAGCAGGCGTCTTATACAGAATCAACTTGATGACTGGCGTAAGCTCGGAAGCAGCTGCCGCTAGTTTTTGACCGGGTGTAAAATAAAAAGGACTGTTCTTGTGAACAGTCCTTTTTTTATGCAAAGGAAAATTATTTGAAATCCTTTGGACGTCTTTCAACGCGTTTGCATTTTGAGCATTCAGCAATGTTCTTAAGTCTGCCGCTTTCATACATAGTCTTCATAACTATTTCTCCGCCGCAATCCGGGCAGAAGAATTTATGTGTTGCAACTGCAGAACGAGAGTTTTTACTTGCTCCAGCCATGGTGTTCCTCCATTTGAGTTTAATACGTATTAGGCTCTATGATACCGATTATGAGTGTGTTAGTCAATGCGTAATCGTTTTGATTTCCTTATAAAGTATTGACTAAAATAATGCCGTTCGATATTATAACTAAATAAGTTAACATTTTTGGGGGTTCCCTTTGGCAACTAAAAAAACATCTGCAGAGAAACGTTATGCTCAGAGTGAAGTCAGACGGCTTCATAACAAGGCTATCAAAAGCACGTGCAAAACATATGCAAGACAGTTTGTAGAGGCTGTTCACGCTAAAGATAAGGCTCTTGCTGAAAAGACTCTTAACACGCTTGTAAGTCAGCTTGACAGTGCACGCAGCAAGGGTGTTCTTACAAGAAACGCTGTTTCTCGCAAAAAGTCAAGAATGATGAAACTGTATAATGTTTCATTTGCCGCTGAAGCAGCAAAATAACTGAATACGTTATTTTAGATGAGTAGAAAATCCAGTTGAGATTATTCCCAACTGGATTTTTTATGCTCAAGAGGCAGGTATGGCATCAAAGAAAGTTACAAAGTATGAACTTGTTGATTCGATTTATAGAGAATCTCATTGTGACAGAGCCGACATTCTTTTTGTTGTTGATAAATTTCTGGAAGGAATTAAGTCATCTTTGTCCTGTGGTTCTACAATAGAATTGCGCGGTTTCGGAACTTTTGAGCCGCGTCTCAGAAAGGGGCGTGAAAAGGCCAGAAATCCTAAAACCGGCGAAATTGTTTCTATGGCACCTCATTACGTAGCTGCGTTCCGCGCCGGAAAAGATTTGAAGCAGGCTTTGTACAGTCTGGAGATAAAAGACGAGTAGATGAGTCTGTTTCTGAAACGGTATAAATCTGTCTTTTTCCTGCTTGCGGCATCCATTCTTTTTGGAATTTCAAACAGCGTTACCGCGTGGTTTTGTTTTGTTCCTGTCCTTTTTCTTGTTCATTCTGTCCGTCCAAAAACAGTATGGCTCTGGGGCGCTTTATACGGTTGTTTTTCCTATCTTTTTTATGTTACCTGGCTTTTTACGTACAGTGCATCTGCTCTTTTCGGCGTATGTTTTGTATATGCCGTATACTGCGCACTTCTGTTCCTTGTGTTGAAAGGGGCAGAGCAGTTCTGCGGAAAAGCAGCGCCTTTTGTACAGCTTGCAGTTCTTGTTTTGTACGAATATTTCAAGACAGTCGGTTTTTTAGGTTTCAGTTACGGCATTAACGGATACACGCAGTATAAGAATATTTATTTTATCCAGACGGCAGATTTTTCCGGTGTTTTTGGAGTGACCGCCCTGCTTGATTTTAGTTCTGTAGTTTTGTATCAGATGAGCCGTTTTTTTTATGATAACAGGAAAAACAGATTTTGCCTGAAAGCTTTTTTTCCTGTGCTGACGCAGTTTGCAGTTCTTTTTGCAGGCGTAATTTTTTCCTATGTTTACGGTTTCTATAAAGTTTCTGCCGTTGATAAAGCGCAGGCTGGTTTTCGCAGAATGCCAGTTGCGGCAATACAGCACAATACTGATCCGTGGAAAGGCGGAATTGATTTCTACAGGAAAGACGTTAACTCTTTAATTTTGCTCTCAGAACAGGCGCTTGCGGACCACCCTGAAACAGAACTTGTCGTGTGGCCGGAAACAGCTGTTGTTCCCTCGGTTATGAAGCATTATTATGCATCGGAAGAAACTGAACGCAAGAAACTTGTTACTGAACTTCTGGAATTTATAGACGGACAGAATGCCGCTTTTCTGGTGGGAAATTTTAATGTTCAGGACGGAAATGATTATAACAGTGCATTTCTGTTCCGTCCGGGGGAAAATGTCCTTCCTCCGGCTCCCGAAGTTTATTCAAAAGTGCATCTTGTTCCTTTCAGCGAGTATTTTCCGTATGAAAAAACGTTTCCGCATATTTACAGATTTCTGCTTGACGGCGATTCTCACTTGTGGACGCCGGGAACGGAACGCTCTGTGTTCTTTCTGAACGGTCTTGCCTTTGCTTCTCCAATTTGTTTTGAAGATTCCTTCGGCGCGGACTGCCGTATTTTTGTGCAGAACGGTGCGCGTGCGTTTATAAATATGAGTAATGATGCCTGGGCAAAAAGTTCTCGTGCGCAGAAACAGCATCTTCAGAATGCCGTATTCCGTTCTGTAGAAAATCATATTCCGACGGTGAGGAGTACGGCAAGTGGCGTAACGTGCATAATAGATTCCTGCGGACGGATTACGGCTGAATGCGGCGAATTTTGTACAGGATACGCATTCGGCACGATTCCTGTAATTGACAGACCATTGCAACAGAAAAAAAAATAGGATAGAATGACAATATGGCAGAAGAAAATGTAACTGAAAAACTTGATGACGAAAAACGCACTCTGACGATTTTCGGACCGGAAACAGAATTTGACGGTGTTCTGGAATTCAGTGATGATTTGATAATTACCGGAAAATTCAACGGACGCATTAAGGCTACCGGCAATCTGGAAATTGCAAAAGGTGCTGTATGTACGGTCGAAAAAATGACTGCAAAGTCGATTGTTATTTCAGGTTCTGTTACCGGTGCTGTAGAGGCATCAGAGCGCGTTGAAATCTGCAACGGCGGTTCTGTAACAGGAGATATAGTTACAGCCAGACTTCGTATTGAAAATAATGTAAATTTTGAAGGTCAGATTACTATGCTTGACAAGCTGCCTGAAGAAAATCTTTTTTCGGCTGCTTCTGCGGAGTACAAGCAGGCAATGGTTTTGCGCTCTGACGTAATTGAGTAAACTACAGTTGACTTTTTTTTATTTACAGGCAATAATATTCATCATATTTTTCGATTTCTTATATTAATCCCGATATTTTATGTTTTATAAACCAATCGATATGTTTTATGGAGTTTTTGAATGGCCTTACGTAGACGGCGCTCAGAAGAAGCTGCAGCAGAGAAAGAGTCTGTAGAAAGCGGACAGTCACAGCTTGAGTTTGAATCACAGCCGGTTTCCTATGAAGCCTCTGATTCAATTTCAAAAGAAGATGATGATTTTTCATCCGCACAGGAAAATTATTCACAGGAATCAGAATCTTCTTACGAGCTGGAAAGAAGCGGCTCAGATATGACTGCGGAAACTGATCACGAAAATCCTGTGAAAGTAACTGTAAGACCGCGAAAGCGGGTTGTAAAGGTTTCTGCAGTGGAAAAAACAGCAGAAGTTCAGGGAGATGCTGACGGAAATCCGGCAGGGCAGTACCGCAGTGCAGAACCGTTCCATACTCAGCCAAATCAAAGATTGGGAAGCGGAACTGCACGGTTCGCTAACAGCCGCCGTCCGCAGATGCGCCAGTCTTTCAGCCGAAACGAGCATCATTCAGATATGCCTGTTCCTACGGGTGCAGTTGATCCTACGGTGTTACAGGCATCCGGTGACGGAACTGATGAGAATGCTTCAAAACCGCGTCTTCTTATCAATGATTTAACGGCAATGGGAATGCACGAACTTCGTGACCTTGCAATCCGGTACGGCTTTAATTCCGATGATCTTGCGCCGATGAAGAAACAGGAACTTATCTTTGTTATTCTTAAGGCACATACGGAACACGGCGGAATTATTTTTGCTTCCGGAAGCCTTGAGATTCTTCCTGACGGCTACGGATTTTTGAGAAGTCCGCAGAACAGTTATCTTCCAGGACCGGATGACATTTACATTTCGCCGAGCCAGATAAGGCTGTTCAACTTGAAGACCGGTGATACTGTGTACGGACAGACGCGTTCCCCGAAAGAAGGCGAGCGCTTTTTTGCACTACTTCGCATAGAAACAGTAAACTTTGACGAGCCGCGTGTTGCTCAGACTAGAATTCCTTTTGAAAATCTTACGCCTTTATATCCAAAAGAAAAATTACATCTTGAAACTGTTTCCACTGAAGTTTCAACGCGGATTGTTGATTTGTTCAGCCCGATTGGAAAAGGTCAGCGCCTTCTGATTGTTGCGCCTCCTAAAGCCGGAAAAACGACATTGATGCAGAAAATTGCAAATGCCATAACGACAAATCATCCTGAAGTCTACCTTATTGTCCTTCTTATTGACGAGCGTCCTGAAGAAGTTACCGAAATGGAGCGTACGATTAAGGCAGAGGTGATTTCGTCAACGTTTGACGAACAGGCAACGCGCCATGTTCAGGTTGCAGAGATGGTTCTTGAAAAGGCTAAGCGTCTTGTAGAACATAAGCGCGATGTTGTTATCTTCCTTGATTCCATTACGCGTCTTGCGCGCGCTTATAACCAGACTGTTCCTACGTCCGGAAAAGTTCTTTCTGGTGGTGTTGACTCTAACTGTCTGCATAAGCCGAAGCGCTTTTTTGGTGCAGCACGCAATATCGAAGAAGGCGGCTCTCTTACGATTATTTCTACGGCGCTTGTTGAAACCGGCAGCCGTATGGACGAAGTTATTTTTGAAGAATTCAAGGGAACCGGAAACAGCGAAATTGACCTTGACAGAAAGCTTGCTGAACGCCGTCTGTTTCCTGCTGTCAGCATAAAAAAATCTGGAACGCGTCGGGAAGAACTGCTGCTTACGGAGAATGAACTTCAGAAACTTTGGGTGCTGAGAAAGGTTCTTAATCCTATGGAAGATGCAGAAATTCTTGAACTGATTCTTGACAGAATGAAGAAGAGTAAGACAAACGAAGCCTTCCTTGCATCTATGAATGCAGGAACTGCGGCTGTTAATTAATAATTGCGGCAATTTGTCTTTGTGTGGTCGTTCTTCCTGTATTGACGAGAAGAGGACTATTCTATATAATTTCAACACTAATAACTAATATTGCATATTGTGGTAACGTTTTGAGTTTACTCCGCGTTACCGGGCAAGTGCAGTGGGGGAAAAATGAAAAAGGGAATTCATCCTGAATACAAAATGACAAAAATTACATGCGTTTGCGGTAATGTAATTGAAACACGTTCAACAGTTGAAAATATTAACGTTGAAATCTGTTCTGCCTGCCATCCGTTCTATACGGGTAAGCAGAAACTTGTTGATACAGCAGGTCGTATTGACCGTTTCAACAAGCGCTACGGTATCAAAAACGAGAAATAACTGTAATTGTGATACGAGAAAGGCTGCCCTTGACGGACAGCCTTTTTTTTATTTTTTAAGCGCAATTTTCCAGGCGCGGTGGCATTTTGAGCCTTCAAAATCTTTTGGAATACTCTGTGCGGTAATGTCCGTTACGGTAAGGGAAGTTCCTGCGCCGGTAATAAGTTCCTGGCTGAACGAAAGGCGCGTACTGTTTGTAGAAAAGTACAGGAGTCCGCCGGGGTTAAGAAGTGCGATGCTGTCGTTTACCAAATCCTGCCATTGCCTGTTTATGTCAAGAATTGTCTGCGTTGATTTTGAGTTACTGAATGTAGGCGGATCAAGGATTATGATGTCGAACCTGTCGTCCGGGTTTGCCGAAGATTTTTTTTCGTTCAATAGCTGTACGCAGTCACCTTTTGTAAAAATATATTTGTTTTTGTCTGTAAAACCATTCAGGGTCATATTCTCTTTTGACCAGGAAAGATATGTGTTTGAAAGGTCAGCAGATTCTATGCGCCGTGCATTTCCCTGCGCCGCGTACACGGAAAAACTTGATGTATAGCAGAACAGGTTAAGTACTGATTTGCCGCTTGCTGTATCGCGGATATGGGCTCGGAGCGGACGGTGGTCAAAGAAAAGACCCGTATCAAGATAAGTTGAAAGGTCGATTTTAAAAAGCTGTCCCTGTTCCTGCACGATGCCTTTTACGGCTGCCGGAATGTTCTCGTTTTTGGTGTATTGACTCAGTCCTTTCTGCATCCGGCGTTCTTTCTTGATGATGTGCGAACAGTCTGTGTGCAGAACTTCCGCCGCTTTTTCTGCCATAAGCGAAAGCCAGTTTTCTTCTTCTTCCTGCGGTTTTTTATACGGACGTTCATACAGGTACAAAACGGCATACCGTCTTGCAGACAGTTCCTTTTCAACGGAAACATCATTTTCCGCTATGCGTGCATTCTGCTCGGAAAGAAAGCGGGCGCATTCAAGCGTATTCGTAATGTCTTCCGGCAGAAATTCATATACGTCAAGGGAAACCGGGATTTCCGGAATGTCTCTGTCGTACAGGCGGAAGCAGCTTATTCTGTTTTTGCGCGCCCATTTGCGCAGTTCCTTATATTTTTTTTTCAGGCGGTTTACGAACAGTTCCGCCTGATATTCGTCTTTGTGTTCCATACGCAGGAGTCTATCACATTTTTCAAATGAATAGAATATCCGTTCCGGACTGACCGGCAGTGTGTATTGCCTTTCCTTTGTTGCTATGATGTAAAAAAAAGTATATAGTGTTTAATATGGATTTTACAGAATTTAATTTGGACGGGCGGCTGATGGAAGGTCTTTCGGCAGCCGGTTATTCAACCTGCACTGAAGTTCAGGAGCAGGTTTTGAAGACATCGCAGGACGGTTCCGACTTGTATGTTCAGTCTCAGACAGGAACTGGAAAAACTGCAGCTTACCTTGTTGCTATAATACAAGAAATGCTTTCAAAAGAAGAAAATAAAGGAAAGAAAGCTTTGATTTTAGTTCCTACAAGGGAACTTGCCGTGCAGGTAGAGGAAGAGGCAAAGACACTTGCAGGTCCTGCAGGACTAAAGGCATTCAGTTTTTACGGTGGAGTTGGCTATGAAAAGCAGATTGCTGCTGTAAAAGCAGGAATTGATATTATTGTTTCAACTCCTGGTCGTCTGATTGATTTGCAGGAAGGCGGAAATATTTCTCTTAAAGACGTTGCGTTCCTTGTCTGCGATGAGGCAGACCGTATGTTTGATATGGGATTTTATCCTGATTTGCGGAAAATTTTGAAATTCATTCCGAAGTCAGAGGAACGGCAGACAATGCTTTTCAGTGCGACATTGAACAGCTACGTAAAAAATCTTGCATGGGAATATACGCGCGATCCTAAGGAAATTGAAATTGCCTGTCAGAATATTACTGTTTCTGAAATTGATCAGGAACTTCTGCACGTTTCAAGCGATGAGAAGATGAAACTGCTTGTAGGAATTTTAAAAAATGAAAACCCTGCAAGCGTCATTATTTTCTGCAATACGAAGCGAACGTGCGAGGTTGTTGCAAAACGCCTTGAAATCAACGGACTAAAAGCCGGTTTTCTTATTGGCGACTTGCCGCAGAAAAAACGTCTTCAGATTTTGAATGATTTTAAGGCAGGAAGTCTAACTATGCTTGTTGCAACAGATGTTGCAGCGCGCGGAATTGACGTTGATGACCTTGCGATGGTAATAAACTACGATTTGCCTAACGAAGCAGAAAATTACGTTCACCGCATAGGACGGACTGCGCGTGCCGGAAAATCCGGCAAGGCGTATACATTCTGCTCGGAACAGGACGTTTACAATCTTCCTGCCATTGAGCGGTATATAGAAATGCAGATTCCTGCAAAAGTCGCTTATCCTGAACAGATGCTTGAAGATGTGTCTGCCGGTATGTACATCAGGACAGAAAACTGGCACGATGACGATGAGCTGACTCACGGAGGATACCGTTCCGGTCGTCGCGACGGCAGTCACAGAAAAGACAGTTCCGGCGGACGTAAGAATTCTGACTCAGGTCGTTCTTCCCGTTACGGCTCTGGCAGTGATTCAAAGCGCAGCGGATATAAGAAAGACAGTTCTTATGAGAAAAAGGACGCCTCTAAGAAAAATTCGTATAAAAAGAGCGGAAAAGAATATAAAAAGTCATACGCTTCTAAGCAGGATCTTGAAAAAATGGAAAGTCTTTCATTTGAAGAGCGTATGAAGATTTATAAGGATAAATATTCCGGCGGAAATTCTGCAAAAAGTGCTTATTCTGCCTCTGGTAAAAAGAACCTCCCGAATAGCAAAGGTTCGTCAAAAAATATGTCAAAACATTCCGGCGGAAACAGAAAGGGTAGTCAGAATTACAGGCAGAACAGTCCGTATTCAAAATCCGCAGGAAATCCTGCACAGCAGAAACAGAAGATGGGATTGTTTGCCCGTATAAAATCATTCTTTGGAAGATAATTATTTATTGAGGTACAGACTTGATTACAGTAAGTGATGTTAGTGTCCGGTTCAGTGAGAAACCGCTTTTTAAAGACGTAAATCTTAAGTTTACCAACGGTAACTGCTACGGAATTACGGGAGCAAACGGAGCCGGAAAATCCACCTTTTTGAAAGTTCTTTCCGGTGAACTTGAACACGATAGCGGAACAATTTCAATTTCTACAGGCGAGCGGATGGCTGTCCTTAAGCAGGATCACTTTGCCTATGATGAATATTCTGTAAAAGATACAGTTATGATGGGTTTTCCAAAACTGTATGAGCTTACAAAAGCCATTGATGCGATTTACGCAAAGCCGGATTTCAGCGACGAAGACGGAATGAAAGCTGCTGATATGCAGGCTGAATTTGGTGAGCTCGGCGGTTACGAGGCGGAAAATCAGATTGAGCAGATGCTTTCCGGGCTTGGACTTGAAGAAGAATTTCACGACAGAATGATGAGCGAACTTGACGAAAGTCAGAAAGTTCGCGTGCTTCTTGCGCAGGCAATATTCGGAAATCCTGATATTCTGGTTCTTGATGAGCCTACGAACGGTCTTGACATTGAGTCAATTACCTGGCTTGAGAATTTTCTGCTTGAATTTGAGAATACTGTTATCGTCGTAAGCCACGACCGCCATTTTCTGAATACGGTTTGTACTTATATCTGCGACATTGACTATGGAAAAATTACGCAGTTCGCCGGAAACTATGACTTCTGGTATCAGATGACGCAGGTTCTTCAGCGACAGGCAAAAGAACAGCAGAAAAAAGCTGAAGACAAAATGAAAGATTTGAAGGAATTTATTCTTCGGTTCAGTTCGAATGCAGCAAAATCAAAGCAGGCAACAAGCCGTAAAAAAATCTACGATAAGCTTGCGCAGTCTGTGGAAGAACTGCCTGTTTCTACGAGAAAATTTCCGTACGTTAATTTCAAGGCAGACAGGGAAATTGGAAACAATGTTCTTGAAGTTAAGAATATCAGTTATAAAGACAGCGATGGTGTACAGCTTTTAAAAGATTTCAGTCTTAAAGTGAACAGAACTGATAAAATTGCATTTGTCGGAATAGAACATAATTCAATTTCTGCGCTTTTTGACATTATCAACGAGGAAAAAAAGCCTGAGTCCGGCGAATATTTCTGGGGACAGACTACAAGTCATACGTATCTTCCTCGCGATAACTCGCACTTTTTTGAGAACGACTACAATATCACCGAATGGCTGAAGCAGTATTCGAAAGAGCAGGATGATGCGTATGTACGCGGATTTTTGGGAAGAATGCTTTTTTCCGGTGACGAATCGCTTAAGAAAGTGAAGGTTCTTTCCGGTGGTGAAAAAGTGCGCTGTATGCTTTCAAAACTGATGCTTTCCGGTGCGAATGTCCTTATAATGGATGATCCTACAAATCATCTTGATCTTGAGGCAATTCAGAGCCTGAACGAGGCGCTTATTGCATTCCCTGGCGTAGTTCTGTTTACAAGCCACGACCACGAGTTCATTCAGTCTGTTGCAAACAGAATTGTTGAAATTACGCCGAACGGCATTATTGACCGTATGACTTCTTTTGATGACTATATTTCTGATGATTCCATAACGGAACTTAGAAAAGAAATGTACAAAGGAACAGGAAAAAAACTGAAATTCCGGATATAAATGAAAAGGCGGAAACTTGGTTTCCGCCTTTTTTTATGTCTTTTATGATGGTTTATAATTTCTGAAGGTTCTTAAGCATATTGGAAAGAATGTCGCGCGCCTTTTCGTCGGACACGGGTTCCTGCGGATTGTGGTATTCCACAAGATTTTCCGGAATTTCGTCAAGAAAGCGGCTTGGAACGCAGTCTACGACCGCCTGCATTTTACGCCGTTTCTGGCAGGCAGAAATGAGCAGCTTGTCACGGGCGCGCGTTATTGCTACGTAGAAAAGTCGTCGTTCTTCTTCAACGTTTCCGTCGTTTTCATCAACGCTCCGCTGGTGGGGAATAAGCCCTTCTTCCGCGCCGGCAATGAATACTACCGGAAATTCCAGTCCTTTTGAGGCGTGTATAGTCATAAGGTTTACTTTTCCCTTGTCGTTTTCATCGTCCATATCGTCACGGCTCAGAAGCGTTATGCGGTTAAGATAAGTAAAGAGGTTTGCGTTGTAGTTGTCCGGGTCGTTTTCCCAGTTTTCCATAGAATTTAAAAGGCTTTCGATGTTAAGCAGCTTGAAGCGTACGGCTTTTTCGCTTTTGGAAAATTCGGTAACAAGATGAGATTTATAGTCGATTTCTTCAAGAAAATCACGCACTTTTTTTGCAAGCCCGTGCCCGCTCAGCATTTTCTGGCGGTTTGATTCTATGACATTTACAAAATTTTCAAGGTCTTCTTTCAGCGCATCAGAAGCAGGACTGTCCTCTGACTTTATGAGCGACTGAATTGCCGGCCATAACGTGCTTCCCAGTTTTTCCGCCTCTTCGTTCAGCATCCTGATTGCCGCACGACCGATACCCCTTCGCGGAGTGTTTATAATTCTAAGAAGGTTTATGTCATCATCGTGATTTGAAATTACGCGCAGATAGCTTATGACGTCTTTTATTTCCATACGCTCAAAGAAACTCGTTCCTCCGCTCATCGTATATGGAATGTTTGACTCAAGAAATGCTTCTTCTATAAAGCGGCTCTGCGTGTTCGCCCTGATAAGAACGCCGAATTCATCATATTTTCGATGGTCTTCCATTGCAATTCCTAAAATTGATTCTGCAATGAAACTTGCTTCCTCCGTTTCGTTCTGCGGCATAAAAATTTCAATCGGTTTTCCGCCGCCGTTTCCGCTCCACAGTTTTTTATCCTTTCTGTTTGTGTTGTGCGAAATGACGCCGTTCGCCGCTTCAAGTATTGTTTCTGTGGATCGGTAGTTCTGTTCAAGGCGGATTTCAGTAACGTCAAAATCTTTTTCAAAATTAATGATGTTCTGGTAGTCTGCGCCGCGCCAGCTGTAGATTGACTGGTCGTCATCACCGACTACGGCGATGTTTTTGTCTGCAAGCAGGTGCATAAGTTCATACTGCTGGTGGCTTGTGTCCTGAAATTCGTCTACCATAAGATACTTGTACCGTTCCCGGTAGCGTTCAAGAACATCCGGGTGTTCGCGGAACAGCTTTATGGGAAGAACGATAAGGTCGTCAAAATCAACTGCGTTGTACAGTTTAAGTCCTTCCTGATATGATTCGTACAGCTGGCGGTACATATCGTTTGCATTATCCCAGTTTTTCCTTCCTGTTTTTATGTTTGAAAATAACTGGCTGATTTTATAAATGTCCATTGCGTCAGGAGAAAACTGAAGTTCCCGTCCGCATTCCTTTATTAGTGCCGTTCTGTCCGTTTCGTCATAGATTGAAAAGTTGTCGCGCCAACCAAGCTTGTCTATGTCCTGCCTGAGGATTTTTACGCCGAACGCGTGGAACGTTGAAACTGTAAGGTTCTGGAGTTTTTTCTGCGTCAGGTCTTTTATGCGTTCCTGCATTTCTTTTGCCGCTTTGTTTGTAAAAGTTAGCGCAAGAATCTGGCTTTGCGGAATTCCTGAGTCAAGCATATGCGCTATGCGGTAGGTGATGACGCGCGTTTTTCCGCTTCCTGCACCTGCAATAATAAGGATTGCGCCGTTTATTGTTGAAACGGCACGGAACTGCTCAGGATTAAGTTCGTTTTTTAATGTTTCCAAATCAATAGCCATAGTTGTACATTCTATCAAATATGTAGCATTTACACAATTTTTGTGGTATACTATTCCAAATTATTTTATCAAACGAGGATTTTTCTTATGAAAGCTGCTGTTGCTTCTTTTTTTACAAGACATAATTTTGTATGCCACGAAAATGTTAATGTGCTGGCGTCTGCCATTTTTGACGATATGAACAATGGTCTGGCAGGGAAGAAAAGCGATGAGGATATGATTAAGACATACTGCCTTCCTCCTGAAAAGAAAGTAGTTAACAAAAGCGTAATTGTCATCGATGCCGGCGGAACGAATTTCCGCTCCTGCCTTGTTACGTTTGACGGAAACGGTGAAGCTTCCATTTCAGAAATGGAAAAGACTAGGATGCCGGGAGTAGAAAAAGAACTTTCCAAAAAAGAATTTTTTGCGCAGTTTGCATCAAATCTTGACCATTTGAAAAACAAGGCGGACTGCATAGGCTTCTGCTTTTCATATCCGATGAGCATTACTGAAGACGGCGACGGAATTCTTCTTGGTTTTTCAAAAGAAGTAAAAGCACCGGAAGTTGTAGGCTCAAAAATCGGTGAATGCCTTAAGGCAGAGCTTGAAAGCCGTGGCTGGAAAACAATCAATAAAATTACGATGCTTAATGATACTGTAGCTGCGCTTCTTGCAGGTCACGCGATTGCTCCGGTAGGAAAGAAATATTCTTCCTATATAGGACTTATTCTTGGAACAGGACTTAATGCCGCATACATTCAGCCGGCGCGCGAAGGCATTGCAAAACAGATTGTCGTATGCGAATCAGGAAAAACAAAAGCCGTTACGCGAAGCGACTTTGATATTGCGTTTGACAAGACTACCGTTACTCCGGGAACTTTTTATATGGAAAAATCGTGCAGCGGAGCGTATCTCGGACCTGTTGCGCTTCTTGTAATAAAAGGCGCCGCTCAGGACGGGCTTTTTTCCGGTGCGCTTTCCGAAAAACTGCTTGCGCTTAATTCCCTTACGCTTATCGAGCTTGACCAGTATCTTCACGCCCCTGAAGCTGATTCTACGTTGGGCAGCCTTGTAAAACAGTATGCGCAGGGGGATGACGGTGAAATTCTATTCGAACTTCTTGATGCAGTTGCAGAACGTTCTGCACGCCGGGCTGCCGCTATTCTTTCTGCCTGTGTAGTTCAAAGCGGCGCCGGAGTTGACTCGTCTGCACCTGTGTGTATTTTGTGTAACGGAACTACATTCCATAAAACATATAAAGTAAAAGACCGCGTTCTTGGATATCTTGAAGAAGTTCTTACCGTTCAGCGTGACCTTCATTGGGAAGTTGTATGGCAGGATAATGACATTACGCTTGGAACAGCCATTGCAGGTCTTATCTAAAAAAAAACGGGTTGAGGTAGCAGCGTGAAATCTTTAGGAAAGTCAATTGTCCTTCTTATGCTCATTATAATTATGTCACTTGGAGGACTTCTCTGGTTCGATTATCTAGGTGTTGTCCGCGTAAAAACGGTTTTTACTCCGCTGTATAAACTGATGGGAAAAACACCGCAGACTTCTGAAACTGCTTCCAGTTCAAAACCGATTTTCGGCGATATAGACCAGGAAAGGCTTAACCGCCAGCGAGAGTCTCTTGACTTGTACAAGGAAGAACTTGACAGGCGCGAGGCGGAAATTTCCCAAAAAGAAAAACTTAACGAGCAGATTGCCGCCGAACTTGCAAACCGCGAAAAATCGCAGGAAGAACGGGAAAAAACATTCAACCAAATGGTAAAACAGTACGATGATAAGAATATAAACATCGAACAGATTGCATTGAATCTGAACGGTATGCAGCCGTTGGCAGCAGTTAATATTCTTATTGCGATGGATGATCAGACAGTTATTGATGTCCTGCGCAAAGTAGAAGAAATTGCAAAGCGCAGCGGTTCTTCTTCTATGGGATCGTACTGGCTTTCACTTATGCCTCCTGACAGGGCGGCTGAAATTCAGCGTAAAATGCTGAGTAAACCAGACTCCCTTAATTAACCGTTCACCTTGACATTGCAGTTAGTCCGATAGTTTTTTGGAGGAACTGCAATGCAAGCAGCTATTTTAAATCAAACTGCAGCACTTTCTTACGCAGCCGCCGCACCTAAAACGGAACTTGTTTCCGTTAAGCCGGATGCAGGACAGGCAGACTCGTTTGCGGTAAAAAAATCCTTTGACGATATGATAAAGGATGCACGTACACAGGATTCTGTTCAGGAAAAGAATGTTCCGACTGAAAAAACAGTTCAGGCGGACTCTGGTGATAATCCGGTTTCTGATACGGAAGAGAAAGTTGATGCTAAATCTCATGAAAAAACAGCAGAAATTCACCGCACAAACGCAGACAACGAAAAGAAAAACGTTTCTTCCGTAAAGGAGCGCATCGCGGAATCTGTAAAAAGCACCGCGCCTGAAGAAGGGAAGAACCGCGGACGCCTTGAAAACACAAAAACGCTTTCTGTAAAACAAGAAAAAACTGTGCAGAAAAAATTACCATCCGCCGGTAAAGAAGAACTTTCGGACGCGCTGAATGCAGAGCGTTCGTATGATGCTGCTTCTGAAATAATTTCTGCGGATGCTTCCGTTCAGCAGGCGCTTTTTGCAAAAAATACTGTTCCGCAGACAGCAGAAGCACCTCAGCCTTTATCTGTTCCGCAGGATAATGCAGAATTTTCTCTTGAAGATAGCGAAATTCCAGCCGTTATGGCGGAAAAACCGAAACGTTTTTCCCTTGATAAAGACGGAAAAATAAAAGTAACTGACTATCGCAGTGAAGAAAAAACAGATTTTGCGCTGGAAAAAGCTGACGAAAAAAAATCGCAGTTAAAAATCACTGATGTAAAATACGACAGAAACACGGCAGAAATGACGCTTGACCTTGCAAAAGCGGACTCTGTTCAGATGAATATCCTTTCGTCCAATAGTCAGACTGCCAGTGCGAACGGTTCTCAGTTTCAGGCAATGCTTACTAATCAAATTCAGCAGAGTGCGCCGGAGCTTGTTAAGGCAGGAAACATAATTCTTAAGGATAACGATGTAGGGCAGATTAAGCTTGTCCTTAATCCTGAAAGCCTTGGAAACGTAAAAATAGACCTTCATATTTCCGAAAAAAACATCACAGGCAGGATTATCGTCGCTTCCGCAGAGGCTTACAACGCCTTTAAGGAAAGTGCAGACAGTCTGCGCCAGGCGTTTATTAATAGCGGATTTGAAACAGCCGGTTTTGACCTTCAGTTTGCAGGGCAGAATACTTCCGGTCAGCAGGAACAGCACCGGAACAGTGACGCGCATTTTAGAATGATGCATACGTACGGAGATTATACAGCCGGTCAGTATGACGGTGACTTAGAAACTGAGGAAAATTATGCGTTTTCCGCATTGAATTCTGTAAACATTGTGGCATAAATTCCGATGTTATAAAAGACGTGCTTTTTGCCGTTGCATAAAGCAGTCAAAGCGAGGTATATGATGGAAAGTAATAAACTGAATACAACCATGACATCAAGTGAAAAGTTTGCTGTTGACAATGCGGTAAACAATTTCAACAAAGCTAACACTGTAAATGGACGTACAGCATCACAGCAGTTGGGTAAAGATGACTTTTTAAAGCTTCTGATTACTCAGCTTTCCAATCAGGACCCTACAAATCCTATGGAAGATACACAGTTCATAGCCCAGATGGCCCAGTTCAGTTCTTTGGAACAGATGACTAATATGAATGAGTCATTCAATAAAATGGCAGCTATGATTAATTCATCTCAGGCTGCTGCAACAATAGGAAGAACTGTTGATATTGATGTAGGCGATACAACAGCAAGGGGAGTTGTTGAGGCTACGACGATGGGCTCTCAGCCGCAGGTTATGGTAAACGGAATGTACTACGATTTGGATAAAATCAAAGCGGTATACGGATATTAATCAGGTAATAAGTCAGCAGGAGAATAAATACTATGATGAGATCACTTTATTCTGGTGTTTCAGGTCTTCAGAATCATCAGACACGAATGGATGTAATCGGCAACAACATTTCCAATGTTAATACTACCGGTTTTAAACGCGGACGTGTTAATTTTCAAGATATGATAAGCCAGCAGCTTGCCGGGGCTGCAAAACCTACGGAAGAACTTGGCGGCGTAAACCCGAAAGATGTTGGTCTTGGTATGACGATTGCAACAATCGAGCAGGTTTTTACGCAGGGTAATCTTCAGTCAACCGGTGTTTCCACAGATGTTGCAATTCAGGGAAATGGATTTTTCATTGTAAAAGATGGTGAAGAAAGTTTTTATACAAGAAACGGCGTATTCGGACTTGACAGGGATGGTACGCTTGTAAATCCTGCAAACGGTATGCGTGTTCAGGGATGGATGGCTCGAGACCTGAATGGCGAACAGATTGTTCAGACAGCTGCAACTCCGACTGACCTTGTAATTCCTGTAGGTTCTAAAGATCCTGCAAGAGAAACTTCAAATGTTCTTTTTGCCTGTAACCTGAATAAAAATACTCCTGAAATTATAGAAGGTGCAAGTGAAGCAGACATTGCAAAAGGAACTTGGGGAACGGAGCAGAAAATTTACGACAGTTTCGGTAATGAACATCTGCTTTCTGTTTCATTCCGCCGCGTACCGGGTAATCCTAATGCCTGGCAGGCAACAGTAAACGTTGATGAAGGAAACGCTGATTTTACTCAGACTCGTATTGGTCTTGGTACAACAGACGGCGTTCAGAATACATTTATCGTTGAATTTGACAATATGGGAACATTGCGCTCCGTAACTGATTCAAGCGGAAATGTATCAAATACTGAAGGTGAGATTGTTCTTCAGGCTTCATATACTGTACCGGAGGCGGAAGCAGATGAGAACGGAAATCCTACACGCCATACTTTCAATATTAATCTTGGAACAATCGGCAGTATGAAGAATACGATTACGCAGTCTGCTTCAAAAAGTACAACAAAGGCTTACAGTCAGGATGGCTATACATTAGGTTATCTTGATAACTTTAAGATTGATTCAACCGGTACTATTACAGGCGTGTACAGTAACGGTACGAACCGCGTAATCGGGCAGATTGCAATGGCAACATTTGCGAATGACCGCGGTCTTGAAAAGGCCGGCGACAATACGTATGTAGAAACAAACAACTCAGGACAGGCAAATATCGGCGAATCTGGTGTTGCAGGAAAGGGAACGCTTCTTGCCGGCGCGCTTGAAATGTCAAACGTTGACCTTTCTGAGCAGATGACTGATATGATTGTAACACAGCGCGGTTTTCAGTCAAATGCAAAGACAATTCAGACGGCAGATACCCTGCTTGAAACTGTCCTTTCATTGAAACGCTAGTACAGTTGATGTAATCAGAACTTTCTGTACATAGTGCAGTAGTTCTGATTCGTGCGGAGCAGTAAATCACTTTGCAGCTTTAACTACCCGCTAAAAAAAACAATACATTAAGGGGTTAAAACAAACCCTTAAATCAAATACCGTAAAAACAGAGGATAATTTCTGATTTTTACGGTGTTTTTTTTTCAAAATATGAAATTTGTTAATATAAAAAAAATCAAAAAAATATACTTCTGCTGTTGACACGTTATTATTTTTTATATATTATATAGAACATCAACACGCCGCTGTAGCTCAGTTGGTAGAGCAGCAGACTGAAAATCTGCGTGTCGTTGGTTCGATTCCAACCGGTGGCAAAAAGACTTCTGAAATATTCAGAAGTCTTTTTTTTTATATGCGTATGAAATCTTCCGTATTTTCTAACGGACTTTTCTATTCAGCCTCTGATTTTTATAAAGAAAAGTTCGGATGCAAAGTATATAAAATTTCGCTTGATGCTGGCTGTACCTGCCCGAACCGTGACGGCACAAAAGGAACGGGCGGCTGTATTTTCTGCAGCGGTACAGGCTCCGGTGAATTTGCGGCTGACAGGACACTTTCAATTCCTTTACAGGTGGAGCAGGCAAAATCGCGCGTACGTGCAAAAAACTCCGTCGGGCGATTCATCGCTTATTTTCAGAATTTTACAAGCACTTACGGCGACGAAAATCTTTTAATGAAAAAATATACGGAAGCGCTTTATCAGCCGGATATAGCAGGTCTTTCCGTTGCGACGCGCCCGGACTGCCTTAGCGACAGTATTCTTTCATTTTTTGCTTCTCTTTCGGAAAAAACGTTTGTTTCTATAGAATTAGGTTTTCAGACGGCAAACGAATTGTCCGCCGCATACATTCATCGTGCATATCCTGACTGCGTATATAATGATGCTGTTCGGAGAATAAAGTCTGCTTCTCCCAAAATACACATTGTTACTCACGTAATATTTGGACTTCCGGGCGAAACAGAGCGCGATATGCTTGATACGGTGCGTTATTGCATAATGGCCGGAACAGACGGAATAAAAATTTCGCTTCTGCACGTACTTTCCGGCACGGCACTCGAAGCCGATTATGCCGAAGGAAAATTTAAAACGATGGAAATGCAGGAATATTTTGATGTTCTTGGAAAAGCCCTTCAAATAATTCCTCCCGGAATTGTTATTCACAGACTTACCGGCGACGGTGCAAAAAAACTTTTGATTTCACCTATTTGGACTGCCAGCAAAAAATCCGTTTATAATAAAATGACATCATATTTAAGGGAAAATCATATTGTGCAGGGAGAAAAGACGTGCGAAGTGTCCTCTGCACTGTAAAAAAAATGTAAAAATGTATATAGTATCTTCTATGAAAAAAATAATGCTTTTTATCGCGTGCTGTCTGTGCCTTCTTTCATGTTCTTTGTCCTCAGAAAAAAAAATAGACCGCGTGCAGACAAAAAAAGAAATTTATGCACGAAAAAAACTTCTGCCGCTAAAAGAAGAAATTGCGTCTGTTCATCAGAAAAAACAAGCTGCCATTGAACAGTATATGAATTCCCTGAGTCTTGAGGAAAAAATCTGCCAGCTTTTTATTGTAAATCTTGAGGGAGACCGGACTTTTGTTCCTGTAGAGAAGATGACAGCCGTTTCTTCCGGCTATAAAGACGGTGTGCCTGTCATTCCGGGCGGATATTTGTTTTTTTCATATAACCTTGCCGAAACGCCGGAAGAAGTCATTGGTTTTACTGACTCAATCCGCGAATTTTGCATTGAAAACGATTGTATTCCGCCGTTTCTTGCAGTTGACCAGGAAGGCGGATATGTAAACCGGCTTAGAACCTTGAACGGACCTCTTCCTTCTGCAGAACGCGTTTCTTCGCGGCTGCCGGTGGAAAAGGCATACAGATTGTATTCGCTACAGGCAGTTCAAATGAAAAGCCTTGGATTTTCTGTGAATATGGCACCAGTTGTTGAAATTTGTACTGATATGAACAGGAAATTTCTTGACGGAAGAAGTTTTGGTGATGCTGCTGCTGTTAAGCAGTATTCGCGTGCGTGCGTAAATGCGTATGAAAATAACGGAATCGGTACAGTTCCAAAGCATTTTCCGGGAAATACAAATACTGATCCGCATACAGGACTTCCAGAAATCCGCCTTTCCAAAGAAAATCTTTATTCGCTTCTTGTACCGTTTAGAAAAATCGTTTCTGCACGCCCTTCTGGAATGCTTATGTCACACGCGCGTACTTCCTGCATTGATTCAAAAACGCCTGCCTGCCTTTCTTACGAATGGGTAACGAAAACTCTGAAAGATACGTACGGTTTTGAGGGGATTGTTTTCTCGGATGATATTTTTATGGGTGCGCTGAGCGGAAACGGTTATCCACCGGAAAAAGCCTGTGTTCAGGCAATTGAAGCCGGTGTAGACTGCATTATGATTTCGGAAAAACGCATTGCAGACCCGGCAAAAGTACTTGTTGAGCACGCTCTCGCAGACGAAGCTTTTTCTGCACGAATTACTGATGCTGCAAAAAAAATGATTTTGTTTAAATTAAAATACGGTATTCTGGAATGGCAGCGTGAACAGAGTGGAAAAGCGTATTTAATTAATCCTTGCGTACAGTCAGAAAGTGCAGAAGATAGGCTTGTTCATTTTTACGATGCACGGAACGAAAACCGTGAGCTTTATATCGAAAATTTTTAATTCGTCTGGAAAACAGGAAACTTGCTATGGGAAAGCGTTTGAAATCTTCGCCGAAAGAAACTTCTGTAAAACTGCGTGGAAAAGACGGTTTTGAAACATATTATTCATCATTGTTCGGTGCGCGATGGGAACATCTTAAAAAGTCGCTTTTTTCTGAACCTGTCTATGCAGAATGGAAAGCAGGAGGTACGGACTCCTATTTTCTTGACCCGGCAAGCGTATTTGCCGCATTACAGCTTCCGCTTTGCGGCGCGGAATCAATCCTTGACTTGTGCGCAGCTCCCGGCGGAAAAACGCTTGTGCTTGCAAGCAGAATGCCGGAAAATGCAGTTCTTGTAAGCAACGAACGTTCTTCTGCACGAAAACAGCGTCTTTCTGCGGTATGCGCTTCCTGTCTGCCGGAAGATATTCAGACGCGCGTAAAAATTTCGTGCAGTGACGGCGCAAAATGGTGCCTTACGCAGACGGAATGTTATGACAGAATTCTTCTTGATGTTCCCTGTTCATCGGAACGGCATGTAATTCAGGATGAAAAATATTTAGGAGAATGGTCACCTGCAAGAATAAAGACGCTTTCGATGGAACAATGGGCGCTTCTTTCTAGTGCCTACCGCCTTTTAAAGCGCGGAGGATATATTGTCTATTCTACATGCGCCCTTAATTATGCCGAAAATGACGGCGTTATTGCTCGGCTCGTAAAAAAATTTGATGATGCAGAAATCGTTTCCTTTGAGGAGAAAGTTTTTTTGCACGAAGATATTTCTGCATATTGCACAGATTCTCTTGACCTTCACCCTGAAAAAACAGAATACGGCTTTCATATTCTTCCTGATGTTCAGAACGGCTGCGGACCAATATGGTTTTCGCTTATTCATAAAAAAGTTTGACGTTTAATTGCCTGTTACGCATGGTTTTGCAAGGATAAAATCATTTTAAGAATGGAGTCAGTTTGTTTTTCCGTAAGTTTTGACATCACCTGATACAGTTCTGTTTTTACCGCCGGAAGAATTTTATCTTCTGCTGAGTCTTGTTTTTCCGGAACGGTGAAAAATTCCGCCGGTGATATGGCAAGGCGATGTAAATCCGCTTGCAAAGAACGATTCTGATATTGTGAAGACGCTCCTACAGTTTGGAAGCACAGTCGGGATTGTTCCCGTTACTTTTGACAAAGGTGACAGAGAAAAATAGGCTTGTTTTGTAGATAATAAAAAAGTCGCAAAATAGATAAATCAGGTGTTTTAATTAATAAATTGACTTTATGCAGTTTTGACTATATATTTGTATCTAACAGGAGCGTAAGATAAAACCGCTAAAATAGCGCGGCTTTATCTTACCAAAAGTTTGCGTTGCAAACTTATTATTCAGGGGTTAATACAACCCCTGAAAACGAGCGAGTCAAGGCCTTGAGCGAAGCGTGCCTTGACCGGTCGTATTGAACTGCTGTTCCTCATTACATTACGGAACAGCGTAAAAAGTCAATCGATTGTTGAAACAATCTTCTTGACTTTTTATGGGAGGTGAATTATGCATGCTATGAATGTCCGGGCTATCATATTTAAAGGCAAAGAAGGAAAGAAAGCAATTAAGCAGATTTTGAATGCCAAGCCTGTAAAAAATGAATATACGACAACTATAGCAGAAAGATCCAAGTCCTTTATTTCACCAGTCGTACCTGCATTTGATTACAAGGCAAAATGAATTTAGAAGCTGGAGATTATTATCTTGAGCATCTTTCTGATAAAATAAATAGTTACGAATTAAAGATGTTCAGGGTTCAATATGAAGAAACTCAATTAACAAGATATCTTGTAAACATGGCAAAAAAGCATGAAAGAATGATGTTAAACAAAACATATCTTGTGCGCGATAAAAATAATAGAAATTTAGTTGCATGGTTTTCTCTAAAAAATGCAACCTTGCCGTACAATGACAAAGAAAGTTCTTTTTTGATTCCGGCGATTGAATTGACACATTTTGCTGTTGATGAACGGTATAAAACAATTGATTTACAAGATAGTTTATCTGTAAAAACTGGTGAGTTTATTTTCTGGAATTTAATTTTACCAGTCGTAAAATACGTTTCAGAAAAAGTTGCTTGTAAAGATTTATTTGTATTTTCAATAAATACACCAAAGTTAATCAGTTATTATAAAAACAGACTCGGCTTTCAAGAAATTGAAAATATAGATGATAAACTCTTTTTTGAATATGCAGTTCCTGATTATGACGACAATTGTAAATTTTTGTATTTTCCGCTGAACTAAAAAGAACTGTATGAAGATATGTTCGGTTTCTTAATATAAGATATATTTTTTGAGGTTTTTATGGAAGAAAAGTTATTAGTTGTCTGACATATTATTAACCTCATATTAATCATAATTTGAAAACCCAATGCGTACCTGATTGAAAATCAAAAATTACGCATTGGGCTTTGCTTTTACGCTACCGTTACAACAGAATCAATGTTTGCGGTAAAGTAGGTGTTGCCCGGCTTGGTGACGATGCTCACGTTGTAGCTTCCTGCTGCAAGTTCGCTCGGAACTGGCGAATCGACCACATTCGTACCACGGCGGTTGTAGACTGAAAGGCGGGTGAGTCCGCTTTCGTTTTCCAGAAATACGCCCTGGTTTTCGTCCGTGATGTCGAAGGTGAGGTTACGACCGTGCAGGCGGAGTGTCTTGCCTTTGCTTACGGAAAGGTTCGTGCTTTCGCTTGCGTCGTCGTTCAATGCGGTTACACGGTAGAGCTTTGCTTCACCGGTGATGTCTGGCGGAAGCTGCTTGTATTCGAGCTTTGCCTTTACATTTGCGGTGGTCGCCTCGTTTGCGTTGAACAGAAATCCAAGTGTGTGGTTCCCACTTCCCAGCGTAAAGCCGTCCTGAATGTTAGCACAGGTGCCTGTGGCATTTGCTCTGAGAGTTCCGAAAGGAAGTTCAACGCTGTAACCTTTGGCAAGGTATTTTACGACAATGTTTTCCATTACGGAAAGCATACCCAGATAGTCTGCCTCTGTGAAAGAAGAGTTCCAGTCAGCCATTTCGCTTGCGAGCTCTTTCTGGCTGAGAGACTGTGAGCACGAACTTCTGAAGCAGAAGCCGTCTTTTGATTCGTCCGTTACAAGGACATTTTTGATTGTTTTGATGTTGAGCATATACAATGCCCTCCTTGAAAATGATTACACCCCTCCTGGGGAGCAGCGGAATAATCGCCGCCGAACGATTTTCTTTGACAAGGAGAGCCGGTAATGATATAATCAATTCTAACAGTTTAAGAATTGGGAATCAGTACTGGCTCCCGACCGGAAAGCCTTGTTTAATTTGTGTTGGCGCACTTATTAAAACAGGCTTTTTTTATGCGCATATCATAACATCACCCCCTGTGTACCAAAGTTTTCCATAAGACCTGCCTTGATTCCTTCAAAGAAGCGTTCTCCGCCGCCATCTTTTGCAACCAGCTGACCTATGTGGAACTGCTGTTCCGCTATCATAAGGAACGTTGCTATTGCAGAAAACAGAATTGCTTCTGCTTCTGCGTTCGGGCATTGTTCCGTGTGTCCAAAAAGTATGTGACCATATTCATGAAAGATTATCTGCATAATCTCTGCCGCAGTCTTACTGTCATTGTAGGCAATCATGCGGCAAACTTGCTGCGTTTCGCTGTCTGTGGCAACAAGGCACAACCCCTCTTTCCACAGGCTCAACGAAATCTTTTGCAGCTCCAGAAGGTTTTCAGGCTTAAAGGCAGAATAAGCTTTTAGCAGGATGCCTTTGTTCTGAATTGCCTTCTGATAATCAAACCCGTCTTCGTAGTAACCTTCATCAGTCAAAAAGCGAACGGCAATCAAAATAATCTGGTTCACTCTCCAGCTGGGAAGTACATACGATTCTTCTTCTGTTGTCTCACTGTTGTCTTTCAAAAGTATACCTCCATGTATACATACCCTTTATAATCCTTACAGACTCTGAGCCGTCTTGTACTCGTCCATAAGAATATCCACAAGCTTTTTTTTCTGGTTCAGACTAAGGTTGTCCTTACTTGAAGCCAAAAGAATTTCAAGCTGATCGTAACCATAATGGTTTTCAAGTCCCATTAAATAGTCACTTGTTGTGTGAAGTGCGTTCGCAAGATTTGCAAGCACCTTTGTTCGCGGCAAACTGCCCTGTGTCATGTAGCGGCTGAATGCTGCTTCTGTAATACCGCAGATTTCACAGAGTTCTTTCTGTGAATAGCGGTTTTCTTTCATAAGTTTCTTTACCCTCCCTGCAAAAAGATTTTCTTTTACTTCTGCCATAACAGCCTTCTCCTATATTAGGCTAAAATTGAAACCTTTTGTGGTTTCCTTTCGTGTAAGACGGGAGCAGTTAATCGCCTTACAATTATAAGTATAAGTTATATTGTATTATATGTCAATAGAAATTATATAAAAGTATAAGAAAATAAAAATATTTTTTGTTTTTTGAAGAGTATTATGCACTGCTTTGCAAAATATTGAGCGCTGTACAAGAAAATGTTCTGCGGCGTTCCGCATAATCTTTTTGGGCGCTCAGTATTTTACGGATGTACGCTCCTGAAAATGTTTTTGGACGATAAAGAAAGTATTGAGCGACATAAAAGATTTTACTGACAGGCGATGGTGATTTATTCAAAACTTGAACGCTTTACTGACTTAATCAAAAAAATATGCTATTATTCTTATTGAATTGAAAAGGCGAAGAGTTGGATAATGAGCAATTTTTACTGCATTTGGGTTAGAACCGGTTTTGAAAAACAATTTATAGAAAAAGTACAAGCTGTCTTTGATTCTTTTCCAGAGGAGGAGAATGGCAAACTACATTGTGTTGGAAAGCAGATAAGGTTAAAAAGCGGCAAGGAATATATTGATCCGTTGTTTCCAGGTTATGTTTTTTGGGAAACGGATAATATTTCAAGAATCCAGGATATAAAAGATGAAGAAGGTTTTATTGATTTTCTTCCTCATGATAATGGAATGAAACCGCTTTCTGCAAAAGATACCGACCTTGTGACTTCATTTTTAAAATATGGAAGCGTTATTCCTGTTGTAAATGTCCAGTTTGATGTAAACGACAGGGTTGTAATTGTAGACGGATTGTTCAAAGGAATGGAAGGCTTTATTTCGGATGTGAACAGGTCTAATAAGCGCATAAATTTTGCAGTTACGCTTATGGACGGAAAACGGATTTTAAGCCTGTCGTATCAGGAAATCCAGAAAAAGTAAAATTCGATTGTTCATAATTTGAATATTGACAACCTAAAGTAATAAATCGTATTATAATATAATTAAAGGCAACCATTGTTTGACGCGGAGTTTGGTTGAAGCACGTAAGTCAGGTGGTGAACAGTTCCATTGCAGGGCAAGGTCTGAAATAACGACCGCTTGCCAATGGAGAAGGTGTCTTTAAAAAGATATATACAGACCATGTTTTATTAAATTGTAAAAAAAAGATAATAGAAAAACTTAGTAATTTTTTATTTATTTAAGGACAAAAATATTTGACAGTAAATAAAATCGCCGTAGCTGGTACAGGGTATGTTGGTTTGTCATTAGCGACATTGTTGGCTCAACATAACAAAGTTGTTGCCGTTGATGTTGTGCAGGAAAAGGTGGATTTAATCAATAATCATAAATCACCAATTCAAGATAACGAAATAGAAGATTTTCTTGCAAACAAAAAACTGGATTTGGTGGCTACCACTGACGGAAAATCAGCATACAAAGATGCTGACCTTATAATCATTGCAACACCAACCAATTACGATCCGAAACTCAACTTTTTTGATACAAAATTTGTTGAACAGGTAGTTGAATTAGTTCTAGAAGTGAATCCAAATGCAATAATGATTATAAAATCGACAATTCCTGTTGGATACACAAAATCTGTTCGAGAAAAATACAATACAAAAAATATAATTTTTGCACCGGAATTCTTGCGAGAATCAAAAGCTCTTTATGACAATCTTTATCCAAGTCGCATTGTAGTTGGAACAGATTTGGAAGATGATCGACTTGTAGATGCTGCAAAAACTTTTGCAAAACTTCTGCAGGAAGGAGCAATTAAACAGAATGTGCCAACTCTTTTTATGGGTTTCACTGAGGCTGAAGCAGTAAAACTTTTTGCAAACACATACCTTGCTCTTCGTGTTAGTTACTTCAATGAACTTGATACTTATGCCGAAGTAAAGGGGCTTGATACAAAGTCAATTATTCAGGGAGTTTCTTTAGATCCTCGAATTGGTGATTTTTATAACAATCCTAGTTTCGGTTATGGTGGTTATTGTCTTCCAAAAGATACAAAACAGCTTTTGGCAAACTATAATGATGTGCCGCAGAACCTTATCAGTGCGATTGTTCAGTCAAATACAACAAGAAAAGACCACATTGCACAGATGATTATTGATAGAAATCCAAAGAAAGTTGGAATCTACCGTCTTACCATGAAGTCAAACAGTGATAACTTCCGTGCCAGTGCTATTCAAGGTGTTATGAAGCGAATTAAGGCGAAAGGAATTGAGGTTGTGGTTTACGAGCCTACTTTGCATGAAGAATCTTTTTTTAATTCAAAGGTTGAAACTGATTTTCAGAAGTTCAAAACTGAATGTGATGTGATTATAGCAAACCGCAATGCAGAAGAGCTTGCTGATGTTTCAGATAAGATTTATACACGAGATTTAATGGGTAGAGATTAAGGAAAAAATGAGTAAGATAGAATTGAATGGGAAAACAATCCTTATAACTGGAGCAAGTGGATTTATAGGTTCAAATCTTTGTCGTGTTCTACTGGAGCAATATAATGACATTAAAATAATCGGCATAGACAATATGAACGATTATTACGATGTTGCTCTAAAAGAATATCGCTTAAATCAGTTAAAGAATTATTCAAATTATACCTTTATAAAAGGTGATATTTCAGATAAAAAACTTGTTGATGATGTTTTTGAAAAATATTCACCAGCTCTTGTTGTAAACCTTGCAGCACAGGCTGGAGTCCGATATTCAATTACTAATCCAGATGCCTACATTCAGAGCAATGTAATCGGTTTTTTCAATATCCTTGAAGCATGTCGTCATTCGTATGATGATGGAAAATCTGGTGTTAGGCATCTTGTTTATGCTTCAAGTTCTTCCGTTTATGGTTCAAATAAAAAAGTCCCATATTCAACAGACGATAAAGTTGACAATCCTGTTTCTTTATATGCAGCAACAAAAAAATCAAACGAGCTTTTTGCACATGCCTATTCAAAACTTTATGGTATTCCTTCTACTGGATTAAGATTCTTCACTGTTTACGGGCCTGCTGGTCGTCCTGATATGGCTTATTTCAAGTTTACAAACAAGATTGTAAAAGGTGAACCAATTCAGATTTACAACAATGGAGATATGAAACGCGATTTCACTTATGTAGATGATATAGTTCGTGGTGTTACAGCTGTAATGCAGAAAATTCCAGAAAAAACAGAAGATGGTGTCCCTTATAAAGTCTACAACATTGGTAATAGTACCCCAGAGGATTTACTTAATTTTGTAAATACGCTTGAAGAATGTTTGAAAGAAGCAGGGGTAATAGATAAGCCTGTTGAAAAAGAGTTCTTACCAATGCAGCCTGGGGATGTATATCAGACTTTTGCTGATACGGTAGATTTTGAAAAAGATTTTGGATTTAAGCCCACTACAACAATAAAAAGTGGGCTGTCAGAATTTGCTAAATGGTATAAAAATTATTATTGATAGTTTTTGGTATGTATATGAAAAATAACTTTTTAATGATAAATCATAACAAAGTTGAAAATTATGTTCTCTATGGAGGGGTAGATAAGCTTTTCTTAATAGATTTTAAATTTTCATATAGAGATAATTTCTGTTATCGTCTTATTACGTCAAGAAAAACATCATTTTGGATTCCTAAAAAGTTAAAAAACGTAATTGTTCCAAAAGTAAAAAAATATGCAGATAGAAAATCAATAAAAGCTTTCGATAAGTTGTTCGAAAATTCGGAAGAATTAAACAATCTAAATTGTATTATAATTTGTGCTAGAGTTTTTGAATATTTTGGAATTAGTATAGTTGACTATGTTAGAGAAAAATATCCCGATTGTAAAATTGTAACTTATTTGGCGGATGTATTATCATCTTTCTTGGTGACAGAAGATGATTTTAACAGAGCTTTTGATAAAGTTTATTCTTTTGATAAATCGGAATGTAGAAAATATGGTTTCACTTATTGTTTGGAGCCATATTCATATCAAATAACTGAAAAACTTTTTGGCTCTGATTTTGATGTTGTGCCACAGTATGATGTGACTTTTATTGGTGCTGCCAAAGATCGATTAGACGACATTCTGTCTGTTTATGAAAAACTAAAAGTTCATAATTTAAAACTTGATTTTTGGATTTTTGGTGTCAAAGAAGAAAATCAAAAATATAAGGATGAAATCCACTATAATGAATATCTTTCTTTTGAAGATTTTATAAAACATACACTAAATGCAAGATGTACATTTGAAGCATTGCAAAAGAATGGTTCATCACCAACAACACGTTTTTCTATGTGTATGCTTTATAAAAGAAAGCTGCTAACAAATTGTACAGAACTGTTAGATTCGGAATGGTCAGATGCTATGGCAACGGGTAATATTCAAGTTTATAAGGATATGGAAACTATAGATTTTAAATGGATTAAGAAAGATTGTGAATATGACAATCAGAAATTTATAGAAAGATTTTCAACCGATAGAATGATTGAAACAATCGATAGTACGCTTTAAGAAAATGTCTGATTCACGCATAAAAAATACATTACTTAGTACAAGTTTGAATATTATTGAGCAAGTAATTGCTATGATATTTGGTTTGATTGTTCCTCGACTTGTTATTAAAACTTTTGGTTCTGAGGTAAACGGTCTTACAGCTTTTATCACGCAAATTCTTAATGTTTTTGCACTTTTACAGGCTGGAATGATAGGTGCATCAATTTTTGCACTGTATGAGCCGCTTGCAAAAAAAGACTATGACCAGATGAATATCATAGTTGATTCTTCTTCCAGATTTTTTAGAAAAATCGCTGGAATTTTCTTTTCATTAGTATTGTTGGCAATTCCATACATTGTTTACCAAGAATCTAGTACAAGTTTTGCTAGGTGGGAAATAATTGTTACTACAATAATAATGGGACTAAATGCAACACTAACATTTCTGTTTAGTTCTAGGTATGATATTATTATTTCTTCTTATCAAAAAAGATTTTTGTTTTCGATTGCGGCAATTGTAAATAAATTCGTTTATTATGGATTGATTTTCTGTATTATCATTTTAAAAAAACATTTTGTTCTGATGTACGCTAGTTCTTTGGTTGCAAATGTCTGCACAATTCTGATTCTGAGGTATTATTACAAGCAGCTTACAAAGGAATGGTTGAAACCTATTAAAGGGAAAAACACATATAAGATTCAAAATAGAAATTATTTGCTTTGTAATCAAGTTGTATACCAGATTATCAATTCTTTGCCATTACTTTTGATTGCAAACTTTTATGATCTGAAGGTTGCAAGTGTTTATTCTATTAATTTTACGCTTGTAAACATTTTGAAAATGGTAATTTCCTCTTTTATGCGTTCTGTAACAGAACCGTTTGGAAATTATCGTGTTACACATTCAAAAGAAGATGTTGTAAAGATGTATCGTGTAATTCAATCAGGAATCAGCTTTGTTGTAATTATCTTTTCATCTTGTTTTGTTTGTCTTAGTACGAGTTTTATTTCTATATATACAAATAATATTTCTGAAGTGAATTATGTCATTCCTATTATGGCGTTTACTTTGCTTACGGAGTTTTTCTTTTCTAGCCATAAGTTAATTGCGGATTTGTTGATTGATATTCATGGTTTGTATAAAAAGATTTATATCCCTATTTTTATTTCAGGAGCAATTTCTGCAATTGCGATGGTTTTAACTGCGAAATTCGTTGATTACAAATATATTCCGCTTTGTTCCGCTTTGTTCTATTTGCTACTTTATGTTATTTTCTTGCTAATTGTTAAGAAAGAACTTGATATATCTTTGTTTTTTAGAAATTATCTGACAATTATTGTTTCTGTAATTGCGATTGGTTTTATTTATTTTACTTACACAAGAATTGCACCTGATATTTCGAATTTGTTGTTCTGGTTTATACATGCAATAGTTTTATTTATTTCTTCTGTATTGTTTGCTGGAATTGCTATAACAGTTGTTGATCGAAAAAGTGTTTGCATAGTATTACGCAAACTTAATTCATACATAAAAAAATAAATATGCATTATTAGGAGGAATCCACAATGATAAATGTTTATCAGCCTTCTCTTGGCGAAAGAGAATTGGCAAAAATCAAAGAAGTATTTGACTCAAACTGGCTCGGTAAAGGTAAATTAACCGCAGAATTTGAGGAAAAATTTGCTTCTCACATTAAATCTGATAAGACTCATGTTGTCTCAACAAACTGTTGCAGCGAAGGATTGTTTTCTTCAATGAGCTTATTTGGCATCGGTGACAAGTATAAAATGATGTGTGGGGGGGGGGTACATCTGACGAGGTAATTGTACCAACCGTAAGTTTTGTTGGTGCCGGTAATGCAGTTTGTGATGCCGGAGCAAAACTTGTTCTGTGTGATGTTGATAAAAGAACATTAAATACTACAGCGGAGTTAATTGAGAAGAAGATAACAAAAAATACTAAGGCATTACTTCTGCTTCACTACGGCGGAATTCCTTGCGAAATGGACGAAATCATGGCCTTGGCAAAAGCCTACAATCTTAAGGTAATTGAGGATTGTGCACCAGGTGTATGTTCAAGCTATAAAGGTCAGCACTTGGGAACAATCGGTGACATGGGAATGTGGTCATTTGATGCTATGAAGATTCTTGTTTGCGGTGATGGTTCCATTTTGCATTTTAAGGATCCGGAAATCAAAAATAAGGCTGATAAACTCCTTTATTTTGGATTGGAAAGCAAGAGCGGTTATTCAAATACGGTAGATAAGAAATGGTGGAACTTTGATATTTCTTGTTTTGGACACCGTGCAATTATGAATGATATTACCGCTTCTATGGCTCTTGTTCAGTTAGACCGTTTACCGGAATTTATGGAGAAGCGAAAGGCTTGCAATGACGCTTATACAGAGCAACTTTCTGAAGTTGAGTGGATTATGACTCCACCAGAACTGCCTTCTTATTGTACGACTTCTTATTATTTCTATCACATACAACTTAATAATGAATTCCGTGATGATCTTGCAAAATATTTGCGTGACAACGATATTTATACAACTTACCGTTATTATCCACTTCACCATGTAAGTGGTTATGGAGTAACGGCTGATTGCCCGAATGCTGATTGGGCTGCAGAACATACATTGAATCTGCCGCTTCATCAGTCGCTGTCTTTAGATGAAGTATCTTTCATCTGTGACAAAATTAAAGAGTTCGGAAAAATTAAAAACTTATAAAATCCAGTGATTCTTCAAAAGGTTTCACTGGTAAAAATACACAGTGAAATCTCTGGAGGATTACAAATGGCTATACAAGTTTTCAAGCCAGTTTTTGATGTCGAGGCATGTTTGAGCCAGATTCGTGAATGTTTGGAACGAGGCTGGACAGGCATGGGATTTAAGACAGTAGAATTTGAGGAGCTTTGGAAGAAATATACAGGGCTTCCAAATGCATATTATCTGAATAGTGCTACAGCGGCATTGAACCTCGCTTTCAATATCTTGAAATCAGAAAAAGGCTGGGCAGATGGAGATGAAGTTATTTCTACACCACTCACATTTGTTTCTACGAATCACGCAATATTGAAAGCAAATCTTCATGCTGTTTTTGCAGATGTAGATGATACAATGTGTCTTGATCCTGATGATGTAGTAAAGAAGATTACACCGAAAACTCGCGCCGTTTGTTTTGTTGCTTTTGGTGGAAACACTGGACGCTATGAAGAAATCGTTAAGATTTGTAAAGAACATAATCTTGCACTTGTTCTTGATGCAGCCCATATGGCAGGAACCCGCTTAAATGGAGTGATTCCTGGCAAAGAAGCGGATTGTGTATGCTGGTCTTATCAGGCTGTAAAAAATCTTCCTACTGGTGATAGTGGAATGATTTGTTTCAAGGAAAAAGCTTATGATGAGATTGCAAGAAAACGTGCATGGCTTGGAATCAATAAAGATACTTATGCTCGTTTTGGGGCTGGTTCATATAAATGGAAGTATGATGTTGAGTATGTAGGCAACAAGTATAACGGAAACGCTGTAATGGCTGCTATTGCAATTGCGCAGCTTCCACATCTTGATGAAAGCAATAAATATCGCAGACAGGTTGCAGCCTGGTATATGGAAAAGCTTTCAGCTCATAAAGACAAGATTTCTTTTGTCCGTATTCCAGAAAATTGCGAAACTTCTCAGCATATATTCCAGATTATTGTTGAGAACCGCGATGAACTTTTGCAGTTCTTGAATGAGCATGAAATTTTCCCTGGTGTTCATTATATTACTAATACTGAATACTGCATGTATTCTTACGGTAAGGGAACTTGTCCGAAAGCCGACTATGCAAGTGATCATGTAATTTCTTTGCCATGTCATTTGGGATTGACAAAGAAAGATGTATATCACATTGCGGATTTGGTTATTGAGTTTGTAAATAAATAAAATTTGAGGAACTTATGGGAAAGACAGAAATTCAAGCTTTGAGATTTTAAGAATAGTTGCTATGTTAGGAATTGTCTTTGACCAATTATCAATGCATGGAGTTTCTGTCTTCTCTCACCTGCAGTAGTGTAATATATATATATAAACAAATTGGAATTGGTTAAGAGGGTAATGGTTGAGAAATCTGTGTTTTGCCTGATAGAAAACATAAAGGAACAATAGAAGATGAGATTTTTTTTAAGAGAAGTAAAACTAGAGGATGGAAAGAATATTGTTAACTGGCGAAACAATAGAAATGTTATTACACATTGTATTGATAAAACATTAATTACTGAAGAATCTAATGAGCGTTTCTATCATGAATATGTTGAAACTGGTAGAGTGAAACAATTTATTATAGAACGTTCGGATGAAGAGTTGGGGGGGGGGTATCCGATAGGAACAATATATCTTAAAGATATCGATACTCAAAAACATATCTGTGAATTAGGAATGTATCCTAGTGAAGATACTGAGTGGAATAGTGAGAGCCAAAAATTTGCAGTTATATCAATGGTTAATAGAGCAATTGATGATTATGGAATGATGGAACTTTTTGCCTTTGTTATTAAAAATTGTGTAGAAGAAAAAGAAGTGCTACAAAAAGCAGGTTTTGTGTTAGATGATTCTTTCAGAAGTCCTGATATTGAACGTTTTTTTTACAAAAGAAATTTTAGATAGGAATTAATATGGATAATATCCCCTTGGTTAGTGTAATAATTCCCTGTTACAATGCATCAAAATATCTAATAGAAGCTTTAGACTCTATTATACAACAATCATATAAAAATCTTGAAATAATAATAACCGATGATTGTTCTACTGATAATACTTATGAAATGCTATGTAGTTTTAGGGAGAAAGATTCACGAATAAAATTATATAAAAATGATGTAAACTTAAAACTACCAACGACTCTAAATAATATGATAGATTTATGCACTGGCAAATATATTGCTCGAATGGATGCGGATGATATTTCATTAAAAAATAGAATAAAAGAACAAGTTGAATATTTGGAAAAACATCCTGAAATCGATATGTGTGGTACGAATGCATGGAATATGAAGGAAAATGGAAAAATCGTAGGATTTTATAAATTTCCCATAAATGATACCGCAATCAAATATTCTGCTTGTATTTTTAATCCTTTTTTTCATTCTTCGGTTATGTTAAAGGCTGAAGTATTAAAGTTAAATAAATACAATTCAAATTTTAGATATTCGCAAGATTATGAATTATGGATAAGAATAATGAAATCTTATAAAGTTCATAATCTTTCAAAGAAATTGATTATTTATAGGTTGCCAGAAATGGCAACACCAGAAAAAAAAGAAAAGCAAAAACAATTAGCAACAAATGTAATTCAAGAAGCAAGGCATGCCTTTTTTAAAGAACCATTTAACCTTAATGATTGTTCAATTTCAGATAGTTATATGTTTTATAGATTGGCAAAAAAAGAAGGATTTATGATAAATGCCAATATAGTGCATCTTGTTGGTTATCAAATTCTACGATGTATATTAAAACTTGAAAATATCATTGTTACTAACTTTATAATAATGCAAAAAACAATTAAAAGAAAATAAATCTGTAATAAACTATAAGTATTTAAATATTTGTTGACCCAGTCTTTTATGCAGGAAAAGACAATTTGATTTATAACTTGAAAGTGCTTTTCTTTTGATTGAAGAATTTCAGAAAAATAAACATCATATTAAAAAAGAAGTATAGCAATATCTCTCTCAAAAATTTCTATCTTTTATCTGCTTTTTTCATGCAATATAAAAAATTGTTCCTTGAAGAAATTTTGCTTAACTCAGGATATGTGTCTCATCTGTATGAGGCAGGAAAAATGATGACTATTATTTTTCAGAGGCAGACAGGCTGCTTAAAAAATATGCGGATGCAAAACTCGTGGTTACTTCAAGAATTCATCGTGTGCTTCCGTGTACAGGAATGGAAACTCCGGTTATCTATGTGCAGAACAAAAATGAAGATGAAATTTCAAAGTATCGGATGGGAAAAACTGATTGATTTGTTAAATGTTATAAATCTGAACAAAGACAAACTAGAAAATAAAAATGGAATTGATTGTTTGAATCCTCCAGTAAAGAAAGACTATCTTCCATATAAAGAAGCATTGGTAAAGCGTTGTTCAGAATTTGCTGGATAAATTTTCTCAAGGTGATTTTTAGGTCATTCAAAATGTTAATTATTTTACGTGTCATTAACCGTCTGAAAGAATTCTCTTTTCTGCTTTTCGCAAAAGTTCGGTATGGAAATCGTTTTTTGATTGGCAGAAATGTTCGTTTTCATAAAGGGGCAAGCCTTGTTATGGATGATAAAAGCCGGTTTTCAGTTGGAAATAGTTTTTTTGCAAGAGATTATTTTTATATAAGAATTGAAAACGGAAATGTTGAGATTGGCGACAATGTGTTCTTCAATAATTTTTGTTCCGTGAATTCTGTCGGGGGGGGGATTCTGATTGGGGATAATTGCATTTTTGGAGAAAATGTCCGCCTCTATGACCATAATCACAATTATATGGACGAAAACAGTCCTATAAGAAAACAAGGGTTTTCAAGCGGAAAAATCTTTATCGGTGAAAATGTATGGATTGGCAGCAATGTGACAATACTGAAAGACGTTTCAATTGGAAGCAATTGTGTTATAGGGGCTGGTAGTGTTGTTTTTAGAAACATTCCTGATAATTCAATATTGCTCAGTAATGGAACTATAAAAGCTAAAAAAGGTTAAACATGAAAATCGCGATTTTGGTACAGAATATTTCTTCTCTAGGAGGTGTTGAAGTAGTAAGCATTTGGCTTGCAAAGAAACTTTCTGAGCTCCATGAGGTGGAGATAGTAAGCTGCATAAAGGATGAAAGACATACATTCGAGAATTCAGACAGTTTAAAAATTGATTTTCTTGATTTGGATAATAATTCTCAGAGATTATCTTCTGATGACTATATTAAAATACGCGATTTCTTTTCTAACAGACAATTTGATATTGTAATTTTACAAGCCGGAACAGCCATAAAAAAATGTTGCTTATTGTCTGATTTAAAACTTTGTAAAATTATTTCTGACTACAGCCGTATTTACTATGTCTTGCATGAAAGTCCGAAGTATCACTTAAAAAGATATAACACAGATCATGACGGTTTATTGAAATTTGCTCTGAAAACAATTTACCACAAAATTAGATATGCTCATGGAGTCAGAACTTTTTTCAGAAAATCTAAAAAATATATTTTCCGCTTTGTAACACTTTCAAAAGGTTGCCAGAAGGAAATGAAGGACTGTTACAACCTTGATTCTATTGTCATGTACAATCCCTATATATTTGATAAAAAAGAAATTGATTTTTCAGAAAAAGAAAATACAGTTCTTTATGCCGGGCGTTTAAGTCCAGAAAAAGATGTCCGTTTGATGCTGGACTCATGGAAATTACTTAAGAATTCTAATAACTGGAAATTAAAAATAATCGGCGATGGGAATCAAAAAGAGTTTTTAGAAAATTATGTCCATACGGAACAGATATTCAATGTGGAATTCTTAGGTGTTCTTTCTCATGACGAAGTTCTAAAAGAATTCCAAAAGAGTAAAATCTTTATGCTTGTCTCTTTTTTTGAAGGATTTCCGACTGTTATTTCCGAGGCAATGAACTATAAAAATGTCCCTTTAGTCACAAGATATGAAGGTTTTTCTGATGAGCTTTTAAAATATAACAACAGTTTTATTTGTTCAAGGAATCTAGTTGAAATTTCAGAAAAACTGGAAACATTGATGTTTAGTGCAGATGTATTGAAATCATTTGCAGAAAACGGATATTCGCAATGCAGAAAATTCTATGACTTTCTTGAAAAGCAGAATTACAACTTGGGAGAGTATAAATAAATGCATGTAGAATATGCGCTTCCATATATTCTTTTTACATTTTTTCTTGTTCTCTTTGCAATCGACGGCAATGTTTTTATAAAGAATAATGCTTTTTATAAGTCAGTAAGGAATTTTTCTCTTGCGTCAGTTGTGATTGTTTCTATTTTTTTCATCGGATGCAGAGGTTTTGTAGAAGCGGACTGGTATTTTTATCTTCCGTATTTTGAAAAAACTCCGTCATTTTTTGACGGTGAAGAGAAAATCAGATATTTTTTTAGAACGAATGCATGGGAAACTGGCTATGGAATTTTCAGCATAATATGCAAAACGCTTACAGATAATTATCTAGCATATCAATTTATATGTTTTCTAATTGATTTTATAGTGCTTCATTTTTTCTTCAAGGAATATTGCGGAAAATATTATTTTCTTGGCTGGTGTTTGTTCTGGATTTTTCAAGGATTTGTTTTTGAAATAATAATATTGAGAAATGCAAAGGCTATAATGCTATTTTTGATTTCCATAAAATATGCCCAGAATAAAAAAATCATAAAATATATGTTGTTGAATTTGCTAGGGCTGATGTTCCACTCTTCTGCAATTTTTTATTTCCCTTTGTATTTTTTCTTTCAGATGAAGAGAAATAAAAAACTGGAATTGTTTCTGTTTCTTGTTGGAATCTACATTTACATTCTTCAAATTCCTATTGTCAAGCCTATTTTAAAAAGTATTGCAAGGGGTTTACCTGGCAGATATGGCTGGATGGTTGTTGCATATCTTGATTCCAAGCAATTCTCGGCTTCTTATGGAATTACAATTGGATTCTTGGAAAGAGTATTTTCATTCATCCTCATATTTAAATTTTCAAGTCAAATTATAAAAGAAGATGAGCGGATGAAAATATTTTGGTATCTGTTTCTGCTGTTTCAGTTCTCATATTTGTTTTTATCGGATTTTTCAATTCTGCTTGGACGGATTTCAAATCTTTTTATTTGCTCTTATTGGGTTCTGTATACAAAAGTGTTTGGAAAACTTAAAAAAAATTGGAAGTATATATTTTTGCTTTTGTTGATGTTGTATGGCAGCCTTAGAAATTTGAGTTTGTTAAGCCATTCAACTTCATACTATGACAATTTTCTAACAGGAGCAATGTCAGATTCAGAAAGAAAATCGTTATATAAAAAAAATGGATATAATGTGGAGGTTTCATTTTGATTCCCAAGATAATTCACCTGTGCTGGCTGAGCGGAGACGAATATCCGCCGCTTATAAAAAAATGTGTCGAGTCCATTTGTTCAAAGCTGCCGGACTATGAGATAAAAATCTGGACTAAAGAAAATTTTGACATTGACTCTGTTCTTTGGGTAAAGCAGGCATTTGAGGCGAAAAAATATGCCTTTGCCGCAGACTACATACGTTTCTGGTCGCTTTACAACTACGGCGGAATCTATCTTGACTCAGATGTAGAGGTCTTGAAGTCTTTTGATGACTTTTTGGGCTGCAGGAGTTTTACAGGATTTGAGTATCTGAATATCCCGGAGGCGGCTGTTGTCGGCGCGGAAAAGGGAACGGAATGGATAAAAAACTGTCTTGACTGGTACAACGGAAAGTCATTCTTAACTTCTGCCGGGGAGATGAAAAGGGATGTTGTTCCTCGTCTTGTGAAACTTGTTCTTGAAAAGAAATATGGAAGAAAAATTGAGGACAACGGAAAAATCCAGCATTTGGACGGCCTTAAGCTTTATCCGTATTCTTATTTTTCACCAAAAAACTACTTCACAGGAAAAATCAGAATAAAGCCTGAGACTGTCTGCGTTCACCGTTTTGCGAGCGCCTGGAGACCGAATGAAAAACGAAAATGGACGCTTGTCGTGCATAACATTGTGATTCATCTGCTCGGAAAAAAACTTCACGACAGACTTTTCAGGCTTGTAAAGCCGATTTCAAAAACTTTCAATGGAGAAGAGATATGATCAGCGTGTGCATGGCGACCTACAACGGCGAGCGTTTCATAAAGGAACAGATTGACTCGATTCTTCCTCAGCTTTCACAAGACGACGAGCTTATAATCAGCGATGACGGAAGCACGGACAGAACGCTTGAAATCATCGCGTTGTATAAAGATGAGCGGATAAAGATTTTTCATCATCAGAAAAATCCTGAGTATGCGAAGATAAAGCATAGCCGAAATTTTTATTATGCAACCAGCAATTTTGAGAATGCTTTAAAACAGGCGAGGGGCGACTACATTTTCTTAAGTGACCAGGATGATGTATGGATGCCTAATAAAGTGAAAATTTGTATTGAAAAAATAAAAAATGTTGACTTAGTTATGCACAATCTTTCTCTGTTTTCTGATGATATAAATAAAAGTTTCATTCTGTATAAGACAAATCCAATTCCAAAATTATGGTGGAAAAATCTAATACAGATGAATTTTTGGGGATGTTGCATGGCTTTTAAAAAATCAGTTTTAGATTTTTCAATTCCATTTCCAAGAAATATTATTGGACATGACTATTGGGTTTCAACAATAGCATTGAAATTCTTCAAGGTTTTATATATTTCTGACCCATTAATTTTACATAGATCTTATGAAGGCTCTGTTTCATATAAGGCTAAAAATTCCTTTCTTTTCAAAATATATTTCCGGTGCAAAATCTTTTTTGAAATTTTTAAAAAATCAGGAGCAGTAAAATGACCTTTACAATTCTTCAATCCGTTTACAAAAAAGATAATCCAGAATATCTCTCTGAATCTTTGCAGAGCATCGCTGAAAATACTTTGCTTCCGTCCTCAATTGTTCTTGTAAAAGACGGCATCCTGACGCCTGAGCTTGAAAGTGTGATTTCTGAATGGCAAAAAAAACTTCCGCTCAAAGTTGTTGGTTATGAGAAAAATCAGGGACTTGCCCATGCGCTAAATTACGGACTGCAGTTTGTGGAAACTGAACTTGTGGCGCGTATGGATAGTGATGATATTTGCTTTCCAGAGCGATTTGAAAAACAGATTGCCCAGTTTGAAGTGAATCCAATGCTTGAAGTTTTAGGCGGAGGAATTGAAGAATTTTATATAGAAGAAAATGGTACTGAATTTAGAAAAGTTAGGTTGTATCCAAAATGGACTTTAGCAAAATCTAAAACACTTTATCGTGGAACACCAATAGCTCACCCAACTTTGATGATGAAAACTGAAATATTGAAAAAAATCAAATATTCTGAAACTACAAAGTGCAACGAAGATATTGATTTGTGGTTTCGTCTACTTGCATCTGGAATAAAAATAAAAACTCTTCAAGAACCTGTTTTACATTTTAGAATTACAAATGGAACTTTCAATCGTCGTTCTGCAAAAAAAGCTTTGAACGAATTTTCGATTTATTCAAAAAATCTTCATAAATTAAATGGAATTTCTGTTCTACAAATAATTCCTTTTGTAAGACTTATAAGTCGCTTTTTTCCACGCAATTTAAATAAAAAACTATATCTTTCTCAAAAAAGACAGAAACTTTTTAAGGAAAATCTTATGAAAATAATATCACTGAAAAACCAAGTCTTCTCAAAAGATGGACACATTTACGAAGCGTTGATTCAGTTTGAAGAAAATGGAATTCAAATGATTAAAGCCGTGCAACTCGACAGTAAATCAAAAGTCATTGTAGAAGTTCCTCTTGAACAAATTCAACTGTATAAAACAATTGATGCATGTGAATTGAGTTTTAATAAAGAATCAAAATCACAATAATCGGCGGTTCTGTTTTTCTGGGAACTCAATATTCTGTGAGAAATCTAGCATATCTATAGGTTATAAAAAAAGAATTAAAGATTGTTAGCGCCAGGTGAAATCAACCATTTCGAAAATCGAAAATCGCCAATTTCAGCCAAATAAAAAAGCTTTTGTCATAATTTATAGAAATGCTCCAAAATGTGTAAGAACAAAAACTAGTCTAAAATGAGCTATGAAAAATGACAATGGACAACAACTAAGTTTAACACAGGCACTGGATCTGTTGAAGAGCAGACAGGGCAAAAATTTCAAAACTGCAGATAAAATAATTGAAAATTTTTGCTTTTATGATTATTCTAATATTATTATGAAATATGATTATAAAAGTGGAAAAAAAAGAATTTTAAATATTCTAAATTCTGAATTGGATGTTGAAAACTTAAATGAGCTTCCATGTGATGAAAAATTAACATTTTCTAATGCATATTACTCTTGGGTTACTGCGATTTTTGTTGATATAAGAAAATCAACAGAATTATTTACAAATGAAAACAAAAAAGATGTATCCCGCTTAATAAGAAGTTTTACATCTGAAATTATTGAAATTATTAATCAAGGTGATAATCTCCGTGAAATTGGTATTCGTGGTGATTGTGTATATGGAATCTTTACAACACCTAAAAAATCTCAAATAAATGAGGTTTTTGATATGGCATGTTATGTTAATACAATGATAAAAATGTTAAATAAACTTCTCATAAAGGAAGATATACCTCAAATAATGGTTGGAATCGGAGTTTCTTCAGCACAGGAATTGGTTGTAAAAGCAGGAAGAAAAGGATCCGGCGTAAATAATAAGGTATGGATTGGTGATGCAGTTACGAAAGCAGCTAATATGTCTGGGAAAGGAAACAAGAATCACAACTTACCAATTATAATTTCTGAATTGACTTACAAAAATCTAAATGACCATAATAAAGGATTAATGTCATCTAGAAAATATAATGATGATTTAGACTATTATTATGATTGTGATTTGATTATCAGTGCTTTTAATGATTGGATTAACAAAGGTATGCTGGACAATGAGTAAAAAAGAAGTTGTAGATAATTCAATTAAAATCGAATATTTAAGATCGAGCTTTGATAATGTTCAATCGTTAATTCAATTTGCCGATCAGAAAATTGGTAACTTATTATTAATCGATACAATCACAGTAGGTATTTTCATTACATATGCAACTAATTATGAATTATCCTTAAAAGATTTAACAGTATGGAATATTCTACTTTTTATAACTGGCTTGATTTTCACAGTTTCTTCTGTAATTTTGGTTTATAAGTCAATTATCAAAGTTGTATGTTCTGCCCAAAGTGAACTTGGACTTTTTTATAAAAGCTAATAAGGTGGTTTAAGCCTGTTGAGCTAACCAATAAGCTCTTCTTTTTATATCTGCATTATGAAGCTTATTTCTCCTGTCTGCAAGTCTTTCTTCTTTTCTTCCTGCAAAATAATCTTCCGGAGTCAGATAAAGAAGCGCGCCGTGCAGGCGTTCGTTGTTGTAGAAATCTATCCACTGTGCCATTTTTTGTTTTGCATATTCATAACTGAAATACGCAGTCTGACGGACATGTTCGGTTTTCAGCGTTGAATGAAATCTTTCAAGTTTTCCGTTGGACTGAGGATGACATATTCTTGCCGAAGTTTCGTAAAGTTCCAGCACTGAAATCAAATCCTTGAAATCCTTCGATATAAACTGCTTTCCATTGTCGTGGATGATTCTTGCGTGGGCTTCCGGGTATTTTTCCTTTACTCTTGCAACCAGAAGCTCTATGTTTATTCCCTCCATAGTTTCGCATAATTCCCAGTCCAGAATCTTTCTACTGTAACCGTCCATTATGCTGATGAAATAATAAAAAACACCAAGAACCTTGATGTATGAAATGTCGGTGTGCCACTGTTCATTCGGAGCCAGAGGCTGGTCAAATCCTTTTTTCTTTGCTTCTTCTTCAGTTTTAGCCCATTTATGAACCAGGTCGTACTCCTTCATGATGTTGTAGACGCTTGCAGGCCGAACAAAAGCCACGTTCTCGTCTATCATCTGCCATGCA
>NZ_FUWG01000014.1 GCF_900167145.1 Treponema porcinum
CTGCACGGCGCGCTTCTTTATCTGACTCCGGAAGATTATTTTGCAGGAAGAAAAGAAGAAAGACTTGCAGACAGGAGAAATAAGCTTCATAATGCAGATATAAAAAGAAGAGCTTATTGGTTAGCTCAACAGGCTTAAACCACCTTATTAGCTTTTATAAAAAAGTCCAAGTTCACTTTGGGCAGAACACTTCTGAGTTCTCATAATTTTCCGTATATCCATAATAATTTAACGCTATGCTGCTTCTGTTTACGTTATATGAATAATCCCATACATTTATTCCGTGCAATGTAAAATCATAGTTGCCTGCATTTCCTTCTATTTCATTTTCTAGCGAGCCGTCAAGAACGCTTTTTCCCCATTTATAAAATGCCGTATAAAAATCATCATTTTTGCCTGTTTGTTTTAGTGCGAAAGTTACAGCCTCCTCATTTATTTTTCCGCACTGTGCAAGCGCCCGTATAAAATCAATACCGCCGTATGAATGCGCAAGATAAGAGCCGAAAAGGTAAGCATTTCCATATCCTGCAGATTCATTATTGTTCCAGTCATAAAAACCTAAATTATGATACAGATTGCACCAGCTCATTCTTCCAGGAAGAAAACTATCTTCATATTTTATTCCTAGATAAGAAATAAGAATATCCTCTGCAAGCTGCGACATCATTTCCGTATACCACGTTTCATAAACAGCAGCACCTTCATTCACGGCAGTATTTATAAATCCAAGCAGATGCTGAAACTCATGCACCAAAGTTTCATATATTTTATCTGGTCTGTTTTTCAAAAAATATGCATCAATGTAAAAACATTCAGCCTGATTCGTCCTGTATCCGGCAGATTCTTTTTCATTCAGTCTGTTTACAGGCTCTTCCGTATAAATGTCAACTATATTGAAAAAGCCGTATGTTCCGCCGCCGTTCGCAGAAGAACGGGCATCATTTTCAAGGTCAAAAATAAGAATGTCGATTTTTTCAGGCGTAGAAATAAACGCACCGTTTTTGTTTTCTATTTCATAGCTCCCAAAAACAGTCTGTTCTACATAAAAAACAGAATCAAATTTTTCTGCAAGTACGTCAAAAGTTTCATCCAGAGCGGATTCACTTACGTCTAAAGAAACATCACTTATATCGTCATAATACCAGATATTGCAGTTTTCGCCTGACGCTTCAAGCGTAAACTCAACTTCCTGATACGTTCTTTCGTCATAGCTGATATAAAAAGCGGCTGTTTCTCCAACAGTACAAGTTCGTCTCAATTGCACAGCTTCTACAGAACGTATACCTGCTGTCTGTTCCAGAGACAGATTCTGAAGTTTCCGGGCAATTTCACAGTTCTGCTGAATATAAAAATCTGAATTATTTTCCTGAATGCCAGTGTAATGTTCACTATTTGCGCAAGTCTGGAATTCATTTTCTACTTCTGCAGAAAGTGAAGAAATATTATAAAGATACGCACCGCCTGTATTTTCAGAAGAAATAGATTCCGCACCTGTGTTATAGGCAATAAGATATGCAGTTTTTTCTACGTTACTCTCAGAAATTCGCGTAAGGTCAGCGGAAACAAGAAGAAAATCATCGCCGGAAACCTTACAGGCGGCAGCATCAGATGACGTCGCCTCAAAAACAGTTTTTTCAGAAGATGAAGATTCTTCAAAAAATCCACAACCGGTAATAATGCAGACTGCAGCAAAAATAACAGCATCTGTTCTTATTTTATTTTTTATCGTCTGCATAATTTTCTACTTGCTTGTAAGATTCATAATACCGTCCCAGTCTTCAGGAACGCCTTTCTGCATATAACTCTTGCACCGATCTGCAAAAACAAGAGCCGCCTGATCTTCCGGAAGCATTGCATTTGCCTGAACGAACATCTTTCCTGCCTCACTGAATTTCCTGTTAAGATACAAGTCCAGTGCTTCATGGAACAGTTCGATTTCTTCAAGCTGATTTGAACTTACTTCAGAACGGAAACCGATAACGTTATACAGCTGAACAGGAACTGTTTTTCCCACAACACGAACCCTGTCAAGTTTACGCACGACAATTTCTCCTTTATGCTCGCCGTAATCGGCTTCCTTCCACGTCTGCTCGGAACACAAAATCCAGGTACCGTATACTTTGTTTACGCCCTCAAGACGGCTCGCAAGGTTTACGTTGTCACCCATCATAGTGTAGTTCTTTTTAAGCGAAGTACCCATATTACCGACAATCATATCGCCGGTGTTAATGCCGATTCGCGTATATAGTTCACGCGGAACATCTCCCGTCAGCATATGATTTCTATTGAATTCGCCCTCAGTCTGTTTCATTCTGATTGCCGCCGCACACGCCGCATACGCATGATTTTCAATGCGGATAGGCGCACCGAACAGGCTGACAATTGAATCACCAATGTATTTGTCAATAGTTCCGCTATGTTCAAGAATATTATCGCTCAAAGCACCCAGATATTCGTTCAGAATATTTACAAGCTGCTCTGGCGTTACAAGTTCACTGAACGATGAAAACGATTTTATGTCGCTGAATAATGCCGTTATATGTTCGTTTCTTCCTCCAAGATTAGCTTTTTCCGGGTCTTTTATAATCTCATCAACAACTTCTTTTGCAACGAACTGCGAGAATGTCCGGCGGATAAATTCTTTTTCCTTTGAACTGTTGAAAAAGCGGATTACGACTCCGCCAAGATAATTAACAAGAACAAATAATGCAAGTCCTACAAACGGAATGTATATTTTAAAGCCTGCCATAAGAATCACAGGAACAAAAATTACAATTCCGCCGAAAACACCGTTTAGAATATTCTGGCATTTGTTTCCAGTCCTGTGAACAAGCAGAAGGATAACGCCGGTAAAGAGAATTGCAACGGCATATCCGTAATACCATGCAACAGGCGTAATAAAATCTTTCTGCAATATTGTATTGAGAACATTTGCATGCGTTCCTACATTCGGATAAATTCTAACGAAAGGAGTAGCTCCGTTATCCGTAGTACTTGACGCAACGTTTCCTATAATGCAGATTGCGCCGGCACAATTTTCCTTCATATCAGACATATACGTTTGATATGTTGAAATGTTTGCCGCAATTTTTTTCATTTCTTCCGTGAATAATGAAAGAAATTCCTCACGCTGCTCCTCTGAAAAATATGACTGAAGTTCATCTAGCCTTTCTTCTACGTCAGAAATAAAGTCAGTAGCCGAAAATTCTGCAACATAATCAAAATATTCAGAACGCATTGTAAAGTAAGATTCATACTGTTCCTCAGAAATTCCGCCGAGCAGTACGCCGTCACTGTCATACCCCTTGCATAAATCAAGAAGATTTTTCCTTTCTTCGCAAATATTCTGATACATCTCCACAAGTTCACGTGCGGCAGAATAATAAGGCAGCGGATATCCTTCGCTATCACGCAACTCAAGAACAAGAAAATTTTTCAAATTCGTTTCAATATCATCTTCAAGAACATCAAGCTGCTTGAAAAAAGACATTGATTCGTGCCTGAAAGATTCTCCGAAAGGACAGTGAAGCCAGTTAATTAGCATACGTCCGTGTTCGTCAAGAGGAATGACGACATCTTCCGGTGCAGAAGCTCCCGGATAAAATGCGTTGTGAAGAATAAGCCTGTTTCGTTCGCGCACAAACGATTCCACATTCAGATAGTCCATAAGAGGAGCAAATACAAGCTGCCCCAAATAATTACCGTTGTGGTTGAAAAGCAATTCTACCCTGCGCCGGCTTCCGTCAGAATCAATGATAACGTTCGTAAAACCAACGCCTTTTGCGCGCTTTAAAAGCGTATGAAGTGCAGGAGAAAAGCCGGATTCATCGCCGTTATACTGTTCGTTTGATGTAAAAACATTATTCGCCGTTATATAATTTTTGGGATCAGAAACGTTTTTTAAAAGAAAACGGCTGTCTACATACGCAATGTCTTCCGGTGATGTCTTTATCTTTACGTCACGCGTATTCACCGTAAGCCACGCATTCCCGAAAAACTGAAGCGCCTTTCCAAAATATTCATCATTATCCGTAGAAACGTTTTCAAAAACGGTGTTCTTGCAGTTGTCAATCGAAGGATATACATAACCTGCCATAAGTTCTTCCTTGAATGCAGGAACTTCTTTTGGCAGAATATAGCCTTTTTCTATAGAACCAGCAAATTCTTCTATCAATCCCTGAAGTTCGGCTTCCTGAACAGCAAATGCCTCTCCAATATTTTGAAGAGAATCAGAAGGAACTCCAAGAGCCGAAGGAGAAAGATACTCAACATCGAATACAACTCGTTCTGCTCCAAGTTCCTTAAGGCGGATAATGTTATCGGCAATAATGTTGCGGCTCCAAGGCCATTCACCAAATTCTGCGATGGAATCATCGTCAATATTTATGTGAACTATATTTTCCGCACGCGCAGGTTCTTTTACACACCCAAGCAAAAAATCATACAAACGAAAATCAAGTTTCGTAAACACTCCGGTTGCAGTAAAAACAAAAAACAACAGTCCGAGTGCTGCAAACACGATATAATCGGCTTTCTTTAAAATACCATTTTTTTCCATAAATAATATTATATCACAGGATTATAAGACTATCTATTGAAAAAAATTCTGTTTTCAACGGATTGCCTCATAGGCAGCTTTTGCAACATTTTGTTCCGCTTCTTTTTTTGACTTTCCAGATTCCGGTCCGTATGTAACGCCGCCTAATTCAACGCAAACCTTAAAAGTCTGATCGTGATCCGGCCCTGAAACTTCAACTGTTTTATAGACAGGACACTGCTTTGATTTTTTCTGATACAGTTCCTGAAGGAGCGTTTTATAATCTTTTCCGCCGTCGTGCTGAACTTTCCGGACGGCAGGAATAATGAAAGACAGAATGTATTTTTCCGCAGCCTCAAATCCCTGGTCGATATAATAAGCTCCGATAATCGCTTCCATACAGTCGGCAAGAATGGCAGGCTTGTTCCGCCCTCCGCTAAGTTCTTCGCCGCGACCTAAGACAAGCATTTTGTCTATTCCAAATTCAAGGGCAACAGGGGAAAGGCTTTTTTCCGAAACTACGACAGACTTTATTTTTGCAAGATCCCCTTCCTGATTTTTCCTCATATCATTATAGAGAAAAGATGCCGTAGCAAGACCAAGAACGGAATCGCCAAGAAATTCAAGGCGTTCGTTGTTATAATGCTTATGAGAAATATTTTCATTTGAATATGAACGGTGATGAAAAGCCAGATCAAGCAGCTCAAGGTTCTTGAAATGGAGATTTCTTTCTTTACAGAATAAAACAAGCTGACGCTTTCGCTCATTTGAAAATGTATTGCTCATACAATAACTATAATCAAACAAAAAAAAAACACAAGCCTTTAAGCTTGTGTTTTTTCATCAGATTGCAGAAAATTATTTAGACTGTTCTGACTTGATGAAGTCGTATGCATCACGAACTGTCTCGAATTCGTTAGCTTTCTCATCAGGAATGCTTACGCCGAGATTTTCTTCGATTGCATACACAAGTTCATACGTATCAAGGCTGTCTGCGCCAAGATCGCCACGGAAAGAAGAATCCAAAGTAATCTTGCTTTCATCGATTTCCAGTTTTTCAGCGATAAGCTTCTGGATTTTTTCAAACAATTCGTCCATTTCGATTGCTCCCTTTTATTAGCCGTTTGATTCTGGTGTGATAATCTGACGTCCGCGATAGAAACCGCATTTAGGACATACTCGATGAGACTGAATAAGGTTACCGCAGTTGCTGCATTCAGTAAGCTGCGGAGCTTTCAATTTCATATTGATGCTCTGACGCCTTTTTGTAACGGCTTTAGATGTTTTCGATCTAGGTACTGCCATGTATAAAACCTCACTATATTAGATATTCTATCTGATTTACTGCGGTTTATAATACAACAGTTCCAATCAGTGTGTCAATTATTATAACAGAATAATCCTTTTTGTCAAACACTTTTAACAAAAATGTCAAAATCAAAATGTTCCTGCAAAGAACGCAATTCCGCCGCCCCTGCTCCGCACGGACAAAAAAACTGCGGTCAGCCCTGCCTGTACTTTCGCTCAAGGGCCTTCTTTACGTTCTCTGGAACCATTCCCGAAACATCTCCGCCAAGCTTTGCAAGTTCCTTGATTGCGCTTGACTTTAAAAGAAGAAATTTCTGGTCAGTCGGAATGTAAAGCGTTTCCACCTCCGGATTAAGATTATGATTCATAAGCGAAAGGTCAAACTCATAGGAAAAATCGTTCATATTCCTGATTCCGCGGATAAGGACTTTTGCCCCGGTCTGTTTTGCATACTCAACAATAAGACCATCCCACGTGTGGACAGCAACATTTCTGAACGGCATTATAAGTTCCTGAACGAGAGAAAGCCGCTCCTCTGTTGAAAAAAGATATTTTTTGTCGTCATTTACGGCAATTACAACGTCAATCTCATCAAAAAGCTTTGCCGCCCTCTGAATGATATTTATGTGTCCGTTCGTCATCGGATCAAACGAACCGGGAAAAACAGCTTTTGTCATAAAGCCAATATTACTTTGTTTGACGAAAAGACTCAAGCATTGTATATTAGAAGAATGAAGAAGTTAATTTTTACCCTGTTATGCTTCATTACGATTTCTGCATTCTCATGCAAATCAACGGAAGTAAAGAACGCTACGGACGAGATAAAGACGGAAGAAGCCCTTGCCGAGGACGAAGAATTTTCACGCTCAACGCAGGACGTTCTCATTACAAAGGAAACTTTTTATGCGGACAAAGCCGCAATACTCCAGATTATATCGGAACTTTCGGATGTAATGGCAAGACACGACTTCAACGCCTGGCTTACCTACATTGAACCGGAATCCATAGAATACTGGTCTTCGCCGCGCAATCTGCTGCAGGCATCAAAACGGCTTCCGTACAAGAACAAGCGCCTTAATACGCTGAACGATTATTTTGACCTCGTATTCGTTCCGTCAAGAAAAGGCAGGCAAATAGATGAAATCCGCTACATTTCGGTAGATTCGGTAAAAGCAGTCCAGATGCAGGAAGAACAGGACATCGTTTACTATAATTTCATCAAAATGAACGGAAAATGGATGGTAAAAATTCCTCCGCTCCAGCAGCAGTAAAAACAGACTGTTTTATGCAGATGCGGCACAAGAAATATTAAGTTGATTTTTTACCATAAGTATTCTATAATTAGTCATTACATTATTTCTTTTATAAAAAGATATGTTTCACGGAGGAACATTCAATGAAAATGACAAAAAAGATTGTATGTGCTTTCAGCTGCATTATGCTGAGCGCGGCTCTTTTTGCTCAGGAACAGGCAGTTCAGAAACAACAGACATCTTCCGCAAAATCAGAAAGTTCTGTTGAGGACGAATATCTCAGCGACGTAGACGGAATAGTCATTCTTGGTCTTGCAGCCTCTGACGAATATGAGAATAAACTGTATGCCATGCAGATGCTTGAAGCTGCTGTTGATGGCGGAAACACAAATCCAGACGTTATGAAGGCGCTGAACCAGCTTGCCGGAGAAGGCATCAATACACAGTCCCGTACAAACGGAAGGCTTATAAACAACTTCCCGGACATTCGCCGTCGTGCCTGTCTTGCACTTGGAAAAGTAAAGACAGAAGAATCAAAGAATTATCTAATGCAGATAACTCTTGCAGAAAATGAGCCGATGGTTATTGCCGCAGCCGTAAATTCACTCGGCGAAATAGGAATCAATAACAATGATGAAGTCGTAAATGCAATTGCATTTGCAAACAGACGCAATCAGATTCTGAATCCGACAAGTTCCCTTGCTGCCGAAGTAATTGATTGCTATGCAAAACTTGCAGAATCAACAGAAAACAAGAAATCTTTAATAGATTCACTCACGCAGATTGCAGCAGACTATCATTACAACAAAACAGTTAGAAACAATGCGCTGAAACTCCTGAAGACAATTTCCAGTTCATCAAGTTCTTCAAGCAGCGAAGCAAAATAATTTTATTTTGAAAGAAGGGATTGTTTATAAAGCGGCAGTTTTTTTTTCTGCCGTTCTTCTAAGAACAATTCCTTTTTTTATAAATTTCAGAGACTTCTATGGAACCAATAATTTTAGCATCTTCCTCACCGCGCAGGCAGGACATTCTTAAAATGCTCGGCATTCCGTTTCAGGTAATAATGCCTAATATAGACGAAGCTATTGCCGCTGCAACCGTTGATACGGAAGAGATGCCGGAACTGCTTGCAAGGGAAAAGGTTGCGGAAGTACTGCACTCCCTGCCGCCGGCGCAGAAAATCCCGTGGATTTTAGGAGCAGATACCGTAATCGTAAAAAACGGGAAAATATACGGAAAGCCGGAAAACCAGGAGCAGGCAGAAGAATTCCTGCACGATTTTCAGGGAAGCACTCATACGGTAATTACTGCACTCGCCCTTTACAACGGGCGGACAAAGACAACTACATCAAAAACAGCACACACAAAAGTCACGTTTGCACCGATGAGCGATGCGGAAATTCAATGGTATCTTGATACCGGAGAATGGCACGGAGCTGCAGGCGGCTACAGAATTCAAAGCCTTGCTTCTATATTTATCAGTAAAATAGAAGGCTCGCAGAGCTGTGTAACGGGGTTGCCTATTTCTGAACTTTATGCTATTTTGAACGAACAGGGCTATACAATTTTGGAATAGCCTTGCAAAGATATTTTTATATCTTTATCTTCCGTGCACGCCGCGTATGCGTCCGTGTATCGAGAAAAAGAGTACGGGGTAAGAAAAAATCTTACCAGTGAAGGAGTCAATCATGGCAGTTGTAACCATGAAAAACCTGCTTGAATCAGGAGTACACTTCGGTCATCAGGTAAAACGCTGGGATCCGCGTATGAAGAAGTATATCTTCGCAGAACGCAACGGAATCCACATCATCGACTTGCAGAAAACTATTGCTGCAATCAAAGACAGCTACGAAGCTGTAAGAAAAATCACTGCTTCTGGCAAATCAGTGCTGTTCGTAGGAACAAAGAAGCAGGCTCAGCAGGCGATTCAGAAAGAAGCTGAACGCTGCGGAATGTTCTATGTAAACAACCGCTGGCTTGGCGGTATGCTTACAAACTTCGCTACAATTAAAAAATCACTTCTTCGTCTTAAGAAAATCGAAAAGATGGAAATTGACGGAACTTTCGACAATCTTACAAAGAAAGAAGTTTCTTCCCTTCAGAAAGAAAAATCAAAGCTTGAGAAAAACCTCGGCGGAATCAAGGAAATGAAAGAACTTCCGGGCGCTGTATTCATCATTGATACGCACAAGGAACAGATTGCCGTTGCAGAAGCACGCAGAATGGGTATTCCGATTATTGCAGTTGTTGATACAAACTGTAATCCTGAGGGAATTGACTACCCTATTCCAGGAAACGATGATGCTATCCGCGCTATTTCTCTGTTTACTTCAATCATTGCAAATGCTGTAATTGAATCAGACAACGAGAACGGTCTTAAAATTCTTGACAATCTTGATGATGATGATTCTGTTCAGACAGATGCAGCAAACAAGAATGAAGACGAAGAAATCGTAGATTATTCTAACTATCAGCCGACTGAAATAAAGGAAGAAGATGCTGAGGCTGACGAAAAGGATGCTCAGGATCAGCTTGTTGATGAAGACAAAATCTACAGCGACAAATAATTTTTTTTTACTAAGGAATAAAAAATGGAAATCAAAGCATCAGACATCAAGGCATTGCGTGATACTACAGGTGCAGGCCTGATGGATTGTAAAAAAGCCCTTACGGAATGTAACGGCGATGTTGCCGCAGCAGAAAAATACCTGCGTGAAAAGGGTCTGGCTGCAATGGCAAAACGCTCTGACCGTGCAACAGCAGAAGGCCGTATCTTTGTAAAACAGGACGGCAACAAGGTTGCAATGGTTGAAGTTGTATGCGAAACAGACTTCGTTGCAAAAAATGATGATTTTATTGCACTTGGAAACAAGCTTACTGAACTTACTCTTGCAAAAGGTCTTAAAGAAGTTACAGAAGAGCACACTGCCCTTCTTAACGAACTTGCAATCAAAATCCGCGAGAATATGTCAGTCCGCCGCCTTGCATACATTGAAGTTCCGGCAGGCTGCGTTGTATCAACATACGTACACCACAACTTCAAAATCGGTTCTCTTGTTGTAATAAAGGGTTCTGAGGATGAAAAAATAAAGGATTTTGCACACGTATGCTGCCTTCACCTTGCTTCAAAGACACCTTCTTACATTACAAAAGATGAAGTTCCGCAGTCTTATATCGACGAGCAGAAAGAAATCTTCAAGGCTCAGATGGATCAGGATGAAAAAATGGCATCAAAGCCTGACAATGTAAAAGAAGGAATCCTTCAGGGTAAAATCAACAAGCATCTTGCAGAAATCTGCTTTATGGATCAGATGTACCTTGATGACGAGAAAAAATCAGTTACGGCAGTTCTTTCTGAAATGGGAAAATCTGTTGGCGCTGAACTTTCTTTTGAAAAAGTCGTTCTTTTCCTTCTTGGAAAATAAAAACGCAGCTGCTGCCTGAATAAACAACGGAATGCAGCAACTGACTGTCAGCTGCTGCATTCCGTATTTTCAGGCAGACTGATTTACACCGTGGAGGTAAATATGGCAGAAACATGCGAAGTTAGAATGGAAAAAACAATTGCCGCTCTTAAAGATTCATATAATGCAATCAGAACAGGACGTGCCTCTGCGGCGATTTTTGACAAAGTACGCGTAGACTATTACGGCACAAAAACACCTTTAAATCAGGTTGCGACAATTTCTATTCCGGAAGCACGGACTGTAGTCATACAGCCGTTTGACAAGTCGCTTATTACAGAAATTGAAAAGTCAATTTTAACTGCTGATTTAGGATTAAATCCTTCAAATGACGGCAAAGTCATCAGAATTTCAATTCCGCCGCTCACTGCTGACCGCAGAAAGGAACTTGTAAAACAGGCAAAAGCCATTGCAGAGACATCTAGAACTGCAATCAGAAATATCCGCCGCGACGGAAATGACGAACTGAAAAAACAGCAGAAAGCCGGAGAACTTACCGAAGACGGTCTGAAACAGGAAGAAGACAAACTTCAGAAACTGACTGATTCATTTATCGCAGAAATCGGTAAAGTATACGATTCTAAAGAAAAAGAAATATTAGAATAATGATAGATGTATCTGCACTTCCCGTTCATATCGGAATTATTATGGACGGGAACGGTCGTTGGGCAAAACAGCGAAATCTTCCCAGAACTAGCGGACATAAAGAAGGTCTGACTGCCGCAAAGGCTGTTGTATCTGCTGCTGCGGAACTGGGAATAAAGTTCGTTACGCTCTATACATTTTCTACGGAAAACTGGAAACGGACGGAAGAAGAGGTCGGGTATCTTATGGGACTTATCCGCCGTCATCTTAGGGCAGAATTTGATTTTTACAAGAAAAAAGGAATAAAAATAAAACATATCGGAGATATAGACGGTCTTCCGGATGACGTCCGGGCAGAAATTATAAAAGCATCGGAAGAAACTGCTCATTTTACGGGAATGACCGTTGTCCTTGCAATAAATTACGGCGGGCGAAATGAAATTGTCCGCGGCGTAAAGAAAATGATTGCAGACGGAACTTCAGCTGATGACATAACGGAAGACAAGCTCTGTAAATCATTTGATATACCAGATTTACCGGATGTTGATTTGATGATACGAACCGGCGGAGAACTGCGGCTGAGTAATTTTCTGCTTTGGCACGCAGCGTATGCAGAATTGCTGTTTACAGATACTCTATGGCCGGATTATAATAAAGAAGAATTTTTAAGTGATATAGAGAAATTCCAGCATAGAACCAGACGGTTTGGCGGAGTTCTTAATCCATAAATCAGGTTTATATGAATAAAGTAGCGCAAAGATTATTAGTATTTTTTATCGGAATTCCAATTGTACTCGGTATAGTCCTGCTGGATTTTTATAATTATCTTCCTCTTAATCTTATTCTGGTCATCTGCTCTGCAACAGCGGCCGCAGAACTGTACAAACTGTTTTCTGCAAAAACAGAGCTGCTACCGAAATTTCTTGTATGCACCCTAAGTGCGCTCCTTCCGCTGTTATCATACCTTCTAGTTTTTTTGAAAAAAGACATTGACTATTCAAACTGGGCTTTTCTTGTTGCCGCAATGATTCTTATGGCAGCAGAAGTATTCACGCATAAAACATTTGAAACTTCAAATGTCCGTATTGCATCAAGCATTTTCATTGTCTTTTACAGCGGTTTTCTGTTCACTTTCATTACAAGAATGACAATTCAGGAAAATGCAACTGTTCTTATCTGCGTTTTTCTTTTTACTGTTTTTATAACAGATTCCCTTGCCTGGCTTTTCGGAGTCCTGCTTGGAAAAAATAACCGCGGTGTCATTGCCGCAAGTCCGAACAAAAGTATTGCAGGATTTGCCGGTGGCTTCATCGGTGCTATTGCAACCTGTATTCTGGCACAGTATTTATGGCCGGCTGTTTTTTCCGGCTCTTACGTAAAGGGACTGGTTCTGGGCATTTTGTGTGCGGCAAGCGGAATTACTGGAGATTTAATAGAATCAGTTTTCAAGCGCTCGGCAGAAATAAAGGACAGCGGTTCTGTCATTCCGGGACGCGGCGGCTTATTGGATTCAATCGACTCGATTTTGTTTACTGCACCAATATATTACGTAGCAGTTTATTTTCTTTTTTAATCAGTAAAACTACAGGACTGCTATAGAGGCGCTTATGAAAAGAATTTTAGTTTTAGGGTGCACCGGCTCAATCGGAACAAGCACGCTTGAAATCGTACGGAATATGGGTGATGATTTTCAGATTTGCGGACTTACAGCCCATTCGAACAAAGAACGTCTTTCTGCCCTTACTACTGAATTCAACTGCAAAAGCGTACTCACCTCAGAAAACAATCCTGATGCAATAAAGAACTTACTGGAAGAAACAAAACCTGACATTGTTGTAAACGGCATTGCAGGAGCGGCAGGACTTCTCCCCTCTAAAACAGTTCTTGATGCAGGAATTAACCTTGCCCTTGCAAACAAGGAAACTGTAGTAATGGCGTGGCCGCTGATAAAACAGCTTGCTGAAAAAAACAATGCTGCAGTTATTCCGGTAGATTCAGAACATTCCGCAATTTTTAATCTTGTTCATCAGGTAAATCAGAAAAATGTAGATAAAATCATCATAACGGCAAGCGGCGGACCATTCAGGACATTCACCAGGGAGCAGCTTGAAAACGTAACGGTTGAACAGGCGCTAAATCACCCTACTTGGAAAATGGGAAGAAAAATAACCATTGATTCCGCATCGCTTGCAAATAAAGGGCTTGAAGTTATTGAAGCCGTACGACTGTTCGACATAAGTGCGGATGATATTCAGGTTGTCGTTCATCCGCAAAGCCTTATTCATTCACTTGTACGAACAAAAGACGGAATGCTGTATGCACAGATTTCTGACCCGGATATGAAACATCCGATTTTTTCTGCACTTACCTGGCCGGAAAACAAAGAAACGTATCTTTCACCGTTTGATTTATTTGACAGCACGATGACGTTTTTCAGGCCGCGAATAAATGATTTTCCGATGCTTGGCTATGCTTTTGAAGCAGCAAAAAAATCAAAATCATATACAATTGCCTATAATGCGGCAAATGAAGAAGCCGTTGCGGCTTTTCTTGATAAAAAAACAGGCTTTACGGCTATACCGCGCATTGTCCGTTCAGTACTCGACAAAGACTGGACTTATGAACCTCGTTCATTTGATGACGTCTTTGAACAGGACAAAAAAGCGCGTAAACTGGCTCAGGAAATGATATGAACATTGTCTACGGATTTTTATGCCTGTTTTTTCTGATTTTGTTTCACGAATTCGGACATTTTCTTGCCGCAAAAAAATTCGGAGTAAAAGTAGAAAGTTTTTCCATCGGATTCGGACCTGTTCTGCTTCATAAAAAATATAAAGGAACGGATTATCGTCTTTCTCTTATTCCTCTTGGCGGCTACTGCGGTATGAAAGGAGAAAAAGATTTCCAGAAATCGCTTGAAGCAAAACTGGATCACATAGAGGCAGAAGAAGATTCCCTGTATGGAATTCACCCTGTAAAGCGCGCAGTAATTGCATTTGCAGGACCGTTCTTCAATTTATTCTTCACTTTCTTCGCATTTTTTCTTATAGCGCTCATTGGTTACACCTACTATTCATATTCTGCAAAAGTCATTATGGCAGACGAAGTTTACGAAAACGTAAAAAGCGCGGCAAAACAGGCAGGAATGCAGACCGGAGATGTCATAACAAGAATAAACGGCAAAGAAATCCTTAATTTTTCAGATATCGTGACAGAAATTTCTTCCCGTCCTGATGAATACGTTATAATTGAAGTAAACAGAAATGATACGCCGCTCAAGTTCACCGTCCGCACAGAGCTTGACAAGGCTTCCGGAACAGGAAAAATCGGAGTTACGGCAGATACGGAAACTGCCGCACAATATACGGTGGAAAGCCTTTCTTTTTTTCCTGCGATATGGAAAGGAATTACGGAAACGGCAGATGCACTCAGGCTTACCGTTACAGGTCTCTCCACCTTATTTAAAGGCGTTGACATTAAGGAAACTGTTTCCGGACCTGCACGCATTGCAGATATGCTTGGAACGACGGCAGTCCAGAGTTTTTCAGAAAGTTTCATAACAGGAATAATCAATATGTTCAGTTTTCTTGCGTATATAAGCATTTCGCTTTTCATTATGAATCTTCTTCCTGTTCCGATTCTTGACGGCGGATTGATTTTATTCGCATTGATTGAACTTGTTACCAGAAAAAAAATTCCTCCGAAAGTCCTGTACTACATTCAGTTCATTGGGCTTGCATTTCTAATCGCCCTCTTTTGTATCGGTTTTTCGGGGGATATGGCATATTTTTTCAATAATTTCAGAGGTATTCAAAAATGAAAAAAGCTCTTGTTTCAATTCTATTGATTTCTGCATCAGTATGCAGTATAAGCGCTCAGTCACATATTTCAACGCAGGCGCATCAGGAAGCTGTTTCTGCAATAGCGACGGTAAGCGACAGCGCAGGTCTTGAAAAATCTTATTTCAGCGCAGGAAAAGACGGTTTTCTTGTAAAGTGGACAGACGACAATCAGGGCGAACATTACCAGATTTCCGACCTTGAGATAAAACTTGTAGCCGTTGCGCCGGGCGGAGATGAAATTGCCGTTTACGAAACGGACGGCGGTCTTGTAAACAGAATAAGCGTATGGAACTGGAACACGCTTTCCAGAAAATTCGCGCGTCGTTTTTCAGATTCAATAACATCACTTTCTTATTCGGAAAAGGGAACTTACCTGATTGTAGGAACGGCGACTGTCGACGGAGCAGTTTTTATCCGCGCCGCAAACGGAACTGTAGTCAACAAACTGTCCGACAATACAGGCATTGTTTCTATGATTCAGACAAGCGCAACTGAAAAAACAGCCGTTATGTACTCGCCGGCAGGAAACCTGAGCTACTATAATCTTCTTACGGGAAAAACAAAGCAGCGCTTTTCTGTGGAGCAGGGACTTGAACAGCCGGTTATGTTCAGCAATTCGCTTTTTCTTGCCGGAGTGCGCGACAACATCATATATATTATTCACGCCCTTACGGGAAAGACGATTGCAACTGTAAAATGCGAAAATCCGATTCTGCTAAATGAAAAAAATCCGCAGAATTTGCATTATCTTTCAAATGACGGAAAAGGCACGTACGTTCTTAATATGATTGAGAACGTTAACAATAATTCTGTTTCTACGCCGAAAATACTAAAAACGCTGAAAGGTCCTCGCGGAAATGCGGCGATTGTCTGCGGAACAAAAAACGGTGCAGAAATTATGCTCGGCTCAAAATCAGGCGCTCTTTTCAAAACAACTGCTTTCGCAGAAACAGAAGCAGTTGCTTTGAGTGCAATCACGGAGAACACGTATGATAAAATTCTTGATATGGCGCCTGTCGGCGAAGATTTCTACTTTTTAACGCGCAATGCCGTATTCAAATCTTCTTACGATACAGGAATGGTTGACAGAAAAGGCGATAATCCGGGACAGACGCAGCTTATCACTTACGGCAACAAGCTTATTTTGTGGTCAAAAGGCACTCGCGAACCGGTACAGCTGTTCGATTATTCAGTTCCTGAAACAACGACGCTTTTTACACCGAAAAGTACGCTTCAGTCCGTGCGCTTGTTCGGAAATACGATTATTGAAATGGAAAGCAACTCCGTCGTTCACCGTTTTGATATGGATACGCGCCAGCTTGAAGAAGTTTATACCGGAGCCGGACTTCAGGATGCAGTTATAGGAGGCGACGGAAAACTGTATGTTGCAAAATCATACGCAACAAATCCGCGTTCTTCGCTGCTTTGTGTAGATATAACGACCCGCGAAACTGTGCCTATGAATTTGGGCGGAAACGTTGCCTTCGCACTGAATGTATACGAAAATAATATATACGGTGTTTCCGTTCAGGCAGATGAAGATGCAAAAAGTACGATTGTATTTAAATATAATCCTGTTACAAAAATGAAGTCTACTATTCTGCGTCTGCGTGATGAAGACCCGGAAGCCTTCACCTATCTTCACTTCCCGATTTTGTACACAAACATCGGAAAGGACAACGTCCGCTCCTGTAATCTTGCACAGAACAAGAATTTTATGTTCAAGAGATCTGCTTCCATTCCGGTAAAAGTCTGTCAGAATGCAAACAGAGTTGTCATACTGAACAAAGACGGAAGCATATCATGGTACAACACAGACCTGTCGCAGGTTCTTGCCGACTGGTATTTAACCCGCGACGGTCAGTGGTTTGAGTTCTAGACGCCGGCTTTTTTATAAACCTCAAGATATTTTTCAGCAGCATCATTCCAGGAGAATGTTTTTTTCATTCCCTGCTGCTGCATTTTTTCGTAATGCTCCCTGCGCCTGTAGAATGTATCTACCGCATACTGAACAGTATAGAAAATTGTATCAGGCGTTAAATCTCCGAACGTAAAGCCTGTGCCACAGCCAGTCTGCTCGTCATACTGTTCTACCGTGTCTGCAAGTCCGCCGGTCCGCCGGACAATCGGAAGCGTTCCGTACAGCATAGAATAAATCTGGTTCAGTCCGCACGGCTCGTATTTTGAAGGCATAAGGAAAAAGTCACAGCCCGATTCAACCAGCCGGCTTTTTTCTTCACTGTAGCCGACAAACGCTCTAAGGTTAGGAAGTTTACCTGCAAGAACCTTAATTTCATCTTCACACCAGCGTTCGCCCGATCCTACTACAACAAACTGTGCGCGAAGTTCAGTACACATCCGATACATACAGCCGTACATCGGGGCAAAAACTTCCGCAATTCCCTTCTGCTCTGCAAGCCGGGAAACCATCCCGATAACAGGAACTTCATCGTCAGCAGGAAGACCGAATTCCTGCTGAAGTTTTCTCCGGCAGATTTTCTTTCCCGCCATATTTTCTGCGCTGTAATTCGCAGGAAGAAACGAATCCGAAGCAGGATTCCAGTCAGCAGAATCAGCACCGTTTAAAATACCGAAAAAAGAATCTGCACGCACGCGAATAAGTCCGTCAAGACCAAAACCGCCTGCCTGCGTTTTTACTTCATCAGCATACGTCGGTGAAACAGTAGTCAGAATGTCAGAACAGGTTATTCCGGCTTTCAGAAAATTGATGCAGCCGTACTGTTCAAAGCCGGCCGCCCTGAACTGTTCCTGCGGCAGACCAAGCAGGCTGAACGCACCGGACGGATAGCGTCCCTGATAGCCCATATTATGAATTGTAAGGACAGATTTTGTATTTTTAAAAGGACTGTTTTCCGTACGCATACACTGTTTAAGCAGGACAGGTACCATACAGGAAGACCAGTCATGGGAGTGCATAATATCAGGAATCCAGCCGGTTTCAGTACAAAGCGAGAATGCCGCACGCGCAAGAAGTGAAAAACGGAACGGATTGTCGTGATAGTCAGGTTCAAACGAATTGCCGTACAGACCTTCCCTGCCGAAACATTTCTCATAATCAACAAAATACACCTCAACGGCGGACTTTTCCAGGCGGGCGCAGTAAAAATCTACGGCAACCTCCTGCTGTCCGGTACATACGCATACGCCCTTCTTTAGCAAAGAAACCGTTTTCCTGTCAATTTTATAATAACGGGGCATAACGATTTTTACATCGTTCCCCTTTTCAGAAAGTGCTTTTGCCAGCGCCGCAACTGCATCCGCCAGCCCGCCCGTCTTTGCAAACGGAAACACCTCCGCACTTATCATAAGTATTTTCATTTTGAATGAATCGCCTTATAAAATGCTTCCTTTGAATTTAATATTGTTTTTTCTGCAACGCAGTATGAAATCCTGAACCAGCCTTTTCCACCAAAACCAGTACCCGGCGCACACAGAATATTAAATTTCTTCAAGTGTTCTGTAAATGCCATATCATCGCCGTTCCAACCTTCAGGAACTTTTACAAAAAGATAGAAAGCGCCTTCCGGTTTTGCATACTGAAGCCCGGCGTAATCCATAATCTCCATAATTTCCCTGCATCGTTTTTCGTAAAGAGAATAATCGCATCTGGCATTCCAGCTTCTGGCAATTACTTTCTGGAAAAATGCAGGAGCATTTACAAAGCCTAAAATCCGTGTTGCAAGGATGCACGCCGCTACCATTTCAGAAGCGTCATCAGACGCCGGATTTACGGCAATATAGCCGATTCGCTCACCAGGAACGCTAAGGTTCTTTGCGAATGACGTTACTACTACAGCCTGCCTGTATTCCGGAAAAACCGGCGCAACTTTTTTTCCGCCGTACGTTATCGCGCGGTACGGTTCGTCACAGACAATATACGGATAGCGCCCTGTTTTTTCGCCGTGCGCCGTAAGAACGGCAGAAAGCGCCTGTATTTCTTCCCTGCTGTATATTCTTCCCGTAGGATTATTCGGTGAATTTATGATTACGGCAGCTGTTTTTTCGGTTAAAGCAGCCTTAATTGCGTCAATATCAAGCGAAAAATCATTTTTTGTCGGAACAGGACGGAGCGTTCCACCGTGATTTGCGCAGTAATGACCGTATTCTGCAAAATACGGTGCAGGAACAATCACCTCGTCACCGACGTTCAAAAGCGCCTTGAATACGCAGTTCATTGCACCTGCCGCACCTACAGACATAATTACGCAGTCCGCAGGAACAGCAGTCCCCTGCTCAAGCGATGTTTTTTCTGCCATTGCCTGACGCGCCTGCATATAGCCTGGATTAGGCATATATCCGTGGCACATAGGACTTGTATCAGCAGCAATTTCTTCTATGGCTTCAACAACTTCTGACGGCGGATCTAAATCCGGATTTCCGATACTGAAATCGTACACGTTATCTTCACCGTACTTTTTTTTCAGCAAAGCACCTTCTTCAAACATTTTTCGAATAACACCGTTAGCCGGATTTTCAAGAATTGATTTCATATTTCTAGCTATCATAATACAAACAGTATATCACTTCTTATTGAAAATAAACAGATTTATCAATATACTTTATAATATGTTTAGCACAAATAAATTGATTGCCGCTATAATTTTTGCGGCTGCACTACTTACAGACGCGGCAGCATTGCCGTTTAACAGCAAACTTTCCGAAGCAGACAAAGAAACTTTAAACAAAGGCGAAGTTCTTATAAAAAGCATTGACAAATTCAAGAATGCAGCCATTGAAGGCAACAATCCGGGAATTGCAAGAATTACAGAAGAAATAAAAGAACTTGGACCTAACTATCTTGCCGAAATCATACAGATACGTCCGTATGAAGGAAACGAAGACCTGATGCAGAAGATGCGCATCGTTCTTGAGGATATTCCGAACTACGCAGGAATTCAATATTGGTCTGAACAGCATGAACGGTACTGGGATTTATACAGTTCTGCGTATATCGTCGGACAGGAAAAAATAAGCGATACGGCAGTAAAATACAACGCCGACTTATATATGTCGCCGTTCGGAACAATTCATTCACCTATCCTTATCGAGCAGACAGACGACTATCTTTTTTACGTTTCTGGAAATACAAACGACCTTAAATTTGAAGGAAAATTCACCTGCGTAAAAAAGAACAATATGAAATCTGCAATTTTATTGTTCAGGGACGGTGACAACTGGATTCTTTACGGACTTGGCGGCTGTAAGGCAATGAAAGTTGCAATGTTCCAGGAACGGATTGAACGTTCGTTCATCAACAGAATAAAGACATTCTGTAATTATGTCTTTACAAAAATCTAAACCGGAAGTACAAAATGATCTGGCTCATCGGTGCAAAAGGAATGCTGGGAACGCACGTTGCCAGGCTTTTAACGGAAAAAGACCTCTTCTGGACAGGTTCCGGCAGTGAAGTTGATATTTCAAATCCGGCGGCTGTTGAAAATTTTATAACGTCAACAGAAACAAATTACTATCTTTCTTCACATAAAAAATTCTCAAATCCGAAAGAACGGAAAATCAACTGGATTATTAACTGCGCCGCATATACGGCAGTTGACAATGCGGAAAACGATGAGGAAAAAGCCCGTGCAGTAAACACAACCGGTGCGCTGAACCTTGCCCGTGCGGCACGAAATCACGGTGCAAAACTCATTCACATATCAACAGACTACGTTTTTGACGGAACGTCAAAAGTACCATATACAGAAGCTGACAAAAAAAATCCGACAGGCGTATACGGCAGGACAAAGTCAGACGGAGAAGACGCAATCTGTTCGTCTATGAGCCAGTATTATATTCTGCGCACTGCGTGGCTGTACGGCTTTTACGGCAAGAATTTTGTCTACACGATGACAAAACTGTTCAACTCAAAAGATGAAATAAGAGTTGTGGAAGATCAGTTCGGAACGCCGACGTATTGTGGAGATTTAGCGTCCGCGATTTTGATGATAATAGAAAAATCAGAAAAGGCAACTTCCGTATTCGGTAAAAACAGCGCGCCTGCTTACGGCATATATCATTTTACAAATGAAGGACAGACTTCCTGGCTTGATTTTGCAAAAAAGATTTATGCAATCGGAAAAAAATGCGGACGCGTTACAAAAGACTGTACAATCACAGGCTGCACGACGGCAGAATACGGCGCAAAAGCACCGCGTCCTGCATATTCCGTTTTAAGCAAGGAAAAAATCCAGAAAGAGCTGCGAATAAAAATTCCTGATTGGGAGCAAAGTCTTAAGGAATTTATGAGCGACAAACGTTTTGAAATACAATAGTTCTTCCGTAGATTTACTCAATTTTTCCGTAAGACTGCCGTCTGTTTTTTTATGCTTTCAAAAAACTTTAGTAAAATTCTCACTGAGTTTTCCATAAAAAGTCAGTGAGTTTTTTAAAATTCTCACTGACTTTTAAAAAATTCTCAGTGAGAATTTTCATATTGAATTCCGTGCAGTTAATGAAAACAGACCTCTACTTAAGTTTTTCGTACTGAACTGTACGGCGCATTGTTTCCGTTTCAACAGTATTCCTGCCGTACTCTTCCACCAAAGTCGGAACATTTCTGTACAAAGAGCGCCCCAGCGCAATTCCGTCTTCAGAAAGCGTATTTCCCATCGCCTCTAGAATGGTAGGCATAATATCAAAACTTGAAAACTGTCTGTTTTTCTGCACAGTTTCAGGTACATTCTTTAAGTTCCCGGAAGGATTTATGATAATATTCAAAAAATGCCGTGATTCTTCAACCTGTTCCGGCGGAAGAACGCTCAGTTCTTCTATAAAATTATTTTTCGGTGCGCTCAAATAACAGTGATCACCTAAAATAACGACCGTCGTATTTTCATACCACACCTGCGTCTGCACCCACCGCAGAAAATCCGAAAGCTGCCTGTCTGCACAGGAAAGTACGTTCATCATCTGATGGTCAAATTCATCATCGGTACAGGAAGAACATTTAAAGCCGTACGGAAAATGCGTGTCGACAGTAAGAAACTGATAGCAGAACGGAGCTTCCCCGGAACCGAGAACTTCAAGTTCTTTTTTTGCAATTTCATACAGTTTTACGTCTTCAAAGCCCCAGAAAACCTGATAGTCTTTTGGAATAAAACCGTTTTTCTTATACCAGTTTATATCGTGAACTTCAATAGAATGTGACTCAAAAAAAGCATCGCGGTTTTCAAACTGCTTTTCAGAACCAATTGAAAAAATGGATGTATACCCCTGCTCCGAAAGAATATCAGTCAGCGAAACGGCATTCGGAAGGCAGACTGTTTTTCCGTTTTTTTTCAAAAACGGCGCAAAATACGGAACGGCAGTAAGTTTTGAAAGAAGTCCTGCCACAGTCCAGCTTGTACCTTCAAGATTTATTCCGCCGCCGACATTACCGTTATGACTGAAATTCGTATGCGTTTTGGCAAGTTCCTGCAAGTACGGAACAGGCGTTTTTTCAAATACACCGCCGTTTTCAACGTCCGCATAGGAGGACTCCATTGATTCCATAAAAACGACGATAAGATTGCGCTTTTTTGCAGGCGGAGTTACAGTAACCGATGACGGTTCTATATAATTTTCCTCATAGAATTCTGAGTAAACAGGAGCGGCTTTTACAGAACAGGCAATAAGCGGATAGCGCCACGCCTTGAATATAACAATTGCAGTAAGGAATGTTCCGGCGCATAAAATACCGGAAACAGCGCAGATACGGCGGATTTTTACGTTTACACCGCGTCTGGATAAAAACAGAAGCATAATACGGTATGCTGCAAATATAAAAATTGCAGGAAGCACAAAACCTTTTATTATTGAAAGAGCAGTTCCAGAATCGTGCCCGGAAACGTCAGAAGTCATTACAAAATAGACAGTCCTGTTCTGAGTCATCGGGTAGTTACGGCGCGCCCAGCGGATTGCAAACGCAGTAGCGGCAGAAAGAAGAATGAGTAAGTCAGAGATAATATTATATATGATGATTTTTTTACGTTTATCCAAAAAAAGCCTCCTGTTGCAGAACAAAAATGTATCACAAAGGAGGCTTTATTTCAATTTAATCGTAATTTTTATCTTATCAGCCCTTACAGTCCGATTGATTTCATATATTCCGTAAGTTTTCCGCAGAAGCACTGCATTTCTTCCGGCTGGATGTCGCCGATATTTGCAATGCGGAACGTATTTATGTTTCCAAGTTTTCCCGGATAAATAGTGAACGCATATTCCTTTGCAAAATCATGCAGACCTTCAAAACTGTAGTCAGGAACGTCAGGCTCAAGAATTGCCGTAATAAGATGGCTCTGATTTTCTTCTTTTACGAGCATTTTTAGTCCGAGTTTCTTCACCGTATCAACAAGAATGTTCCAGCAGGCCGTATAGCGTTCCGCACGCTTTTCAACAGTTTCAACTTCTGTTTCAATAATCGCCTGTCGCAGTGCATAGAACGTCTGAACCGGCGGAGTAAAGCGCGTCTGTTTTGTCTTCTGGAAATACTGGTACTGATCCCACAAATTCAGATAGTAATTCCGTATCGGAATATCTTTTGTTGCTTCAAGCGCTTTTTTATTGCAGATAACAAAACCGACTCCTGCCATTCCCTGAATGTTCTTGTTTGAAGTTGAAGCCATAAAATCAATGCCGAGAGTCTTCAAATCCATCGGAATTCCGCAGTATGCACTCACTGCATCAACAATCGTCGTCATTCCGAAAGAATGTGCCATTGTGCAGATTTCTCCGATCGGATTTAAAAGTCCTGTGGTCGTTTCGTGATAAACGGCTGCAAGGTGCGTATATTTTTTTGAAGAAAGAACTTTCTCAAGCGCCTTTAAGTCAATAGGCTCGTATGTAGAACTTTCAAATACGTCAAAATTCAGTTTGTGGACTTTTGCAATCTTTGCAAGGCGGTTTCCGTAGCTTCCGTTGTCTATTACAAGAAGCCTGCCGTCCTCAGGAACAACGGAACAGACCATTGCCTCGTCAGCGCCCGTTCCCGAGCAGCCGAACATAACGGTCGTATATTCATCTGTACTGGCAGCAAAAGAAGTCAGTTTTTCTGCGCACCATTCCATAAGTCCGCCGAATTCAAGTTCGCGCGGACAAATATCGCTCTGTACCTGCGCATATTTTACGCTGTCTGTTGTAGTTGCAGGTCCGGGATTAAGAAGGACTTCACGGCGGATATTCTGAAGTTCCTCATTTTCCTTAATGCGCGGATAAATCTGGTTCAGCGCGCGGTCAAGCATAGACTCATCATCAATTTCAGTCCATGCATAATATTCAACTTTATGAACAAACACAGGCTCGCCGGAAATGCTGACCTGTTTCAGAGCAGATTCATAGTCAAGCTTGATAAGGCTTTTGTCCGATTTATAATACGCCATCATCTTGTCAAGGCAGGATTTTGAAATTCTTGTAATTCCGACAAGTTCTCCGCTTGGATTAGGAATAATCTCCTTGTTCTTGCTGACTTCATACAAAACGCCGTCATCATCTGCGGCAAGATAAACTTCGTCGTGGCTGTTTGATTTTCCGCTTGCAAGAATAACGTTCGGACGCTGTTCGTTCTGAAGAACTTTCAGTCCGACAGAATCATATACAAGATCGCTTTCAAGCAGCAAAAAATCACCTTTTATGTACGGAACGCAGACTTCAAGAGTTCCCATACTGCTTGTGTTCATATAATTGTCATTCCGGACAGTTTTTATAATGTGATATTTTTCTGCAAGTTCGTCATAATATTCACTGCAATGCCCTGTTCCGATAATGATTTCCTCAATTCCTGCGGCAATCAGCTTCTGAACGGAACGCTCCACCATAGGAACGCCGTCAATTTCAATAAATCCTTTCGGCATAAGCTTCGTTCTGTCTCCAAAGCGTGAGCCGAGTCCGCCTGCAACTATAACTGCCTGTCTAATCATAAATAACCTCTTACTGCCAGAAATGCTATTTCAAAAACGCCATCAGGGCATTCTTATTTTCAACTGGAGTTGATTTCGGTCTGCCCAAGTCCTTTCGTGCGCCTTTCGTAACAAGCACTTCAACGAACGTCAGTGTACTCTTTGTATCGTTGTCTTTCAATACTGCATCAAGTTCTTCCGGAGTTTCAACCTTCACGACATTTTCATAGCCGCATCCGGCTGCAACGGCGCATAAATCAATCTGCCTTCCGACAGTCGGCTGTCCGCCTACGCTGTCGTGTGCGCCGTTATTAAGCACAAAATGAACCATATTTGACGGAGAACGCGTACCGATTGTGGCAAGTCCGCCCATCTGCATAATCGCCGCTCCGTCGCCGTCAATGCAATAAACGGAACGGTCTTTTTTCTGCATTGCAATGGAAAGTGCAATCTGGCTTGCGTGTCCCATTGACCCTACAGTAAGAAAATCGCGCTCGTGTCCCATACCGTGCTTTTCGCGAAGCTCGTACAGTTCGCGGCTTGCCATTCCTGTTGTAGAAACAAAAACGGTGCGCTCGTCCGCACTTAACATAATTTTTTCAATTGCCTGTTCGCGGCTCATCGAACCTGCTACGGTAACGTTATTTTTAAGCGTATATTCATCAAAAGTACCTTTTCGTATTACAAGTGCAAACGGCGCGCTGTTCTTCCTGATATATGCGTATGCTTTTTCAAGAACGGCAGGCAAATCCGCCTCGTCCGTGCCTAGCACCTCATACGGAACCTGCATTGCATCAAGCAGGGCGCACGTTACTTTTCCCTGCTTTACGTGCTGAGGTTCGTCGTGTACGCCCGGTTCGCCGCGCCAGCCTATTACGATAAGCATAGGAACGGAGTAAACATCCGGGTCAACAAGAGAAAGCAGCGGATTTATCATATTTCCCTCGCCGGAATTCTGCATATAGATGAGTGGAATTTTTCCTGTGGCAAAATGGTAGCCGGCAGCAAGAGCCGCTGCGCTCCCCTCGTTCGCCGAAATAATGTGCTTTTCTGCAGGTGCATTGTCCGTAATGTATGCGCAGAAATTTTTAAGCAGGGAGTCAGGAACGCCTGCAAAAAAATCCGTTCCGTTCTGTATCAGCATATCATAAAAAGTCGATGGTCTTATCATTTCAGTTTCCTTTGTATTTTTTGAAAAAATTTATTTTGTTCCCGGAATAAGCTCAAGAATCTGCTTTATCGGCATACAGATGTCATTAACCTCAAGTGAACGCTCTGCCTGCAAAATAGTTTCTGCGCACTTCACCATAGCCGGATACGCGGCGCGAAGCATATGGTTTGCATAGATTACTACGTTTGCACCCCAGGAAGCTAGTTCTGCTTCCGTAAACTGATTGTAAGTCGTAGGAACGAGTACAATCGGAATAGATTTGTATTCCGCGCGGAATTTTTCGCAGAATTCCTTTATATCCATACCGGACTTGTCTTTTGAGTGAATCATAATTCCGTCTGCACCGGCTTTTACGGCGGCAAACGCTTTTTTTACAGCTTCGTCCACAGAATAGCCGGCAATGATTTCTTCAATACGGGCAATAATCATAAAGTCTTTAGTAACCTGCGCCTTTTTTCCCGCACTGATTTTTTCGCAGAATTCTTCCTCAGTGGCAAGAACCTGCTTTGCCTCTGTTCCGAAAAGCGAATTTTTCTTAAGTCCTTTTTTATCCTCGATGATGACGGCACTTACACCGTTCCGCTCAAGCGTCCGCACCGTGAACACAAAATGCTCTGGTATTCCGCCTGTATCGCCGTCGTAAATAATCGGTTTTGTAGTACATTCAAGTATATCCGTAAGGCTCTGCATTCGCGTCGTAAGGTCTACAGCCTCGATGTCTGGCTTTCCTTTGTCCGTAGAATCGGTAAGTGATGACGACCACATTCCGTCAAATTGATGAAGTCCGTCTTCTTTCTGAATCTGCGTATTTTCAATGATAAGTCCCGTAAGCCCGGAATGAGCTTCCATAATCCTGACAATCGGTTTTGCGGCAATCAGGCGGCGGAGCGTTGCACGGCGGACATCAGGCGTCGTTCCGATGATGTTTGCATTTTCAACAAGAGCCGTAGAGTTTATTCCCTGCGTATACGGAATTTCTATGACCTGACCGCCCCATTCCTTCATAACTTCAAGGACTTCCTCTCGAATTCCGCTCAGGTAGTTTGTCTTCCAGTCGTCGCCGTGAATCATAAATTCGGGCTTCAGTTTCTGAAGATTAGGAACGTAGCTCCAGTCATTCTGAGGAATTACCTCTGAAACGTTCTTTATGTTTTCTACAACGTCCTTGCGCTGTTCGTATGAAAGATACGGAAGCCGCTTGTGATTTACAATTGCCTTGTCAGTTAAAAGACCGACGACGACATCTCCGTATTTTGCCCCTTCATTGATAATATTGATAATTCCAGGGTGAATGATGTCACCTGTAAGACCAAGATAGACTTTTTTTGCCAAAATAAACTCCTTTGAACAGCAATTTTGTTCAAAAATATATGATTTTAGATTAGGTATATAAAATATCACCCAGAATGTAAATGGTTTTTGTTCAAAATTACATATTTTTTATTATATTTTGAACATCAAACGGCAAATATATTTACTAAAACGGCAAATTCCTGTACAGTACAAAAGTATCTTCTTATTGGAGGCAGTCATTGCTTGAACTGAAAAACATAAAAAAATCGTTTGACGGTATAACGATTTTGAACGATATTTCTATCTCAATCGGGGATGCAGAGATTGTTTCCATTCTCGGCTCATCAGGAAGCGGAAAGACGACGCTTCTCAATTTGATTTTGGGCATAACTCAGCCGGACTCAGGAACGATTTTGTTCAACGGTGAAGACATAACGAAAAAGCCGATGGAACTGCGCGACTTCAATATTGTTTTTCAGGACTACGCGCTTTTCCCTAATCTTAACGCCTATAAAAACATCACCTACGGCTTGAGGAATTTCCCGGACCGCTCAACAAAAGAAGAAGTTGATTCTCTGATAGAACTTCTGGGACTGAAAGACCAGCTTGATAAAAAAATCGACAAGCTTTCCGGCGGACAGAAGCAGCGCGTAGCACTTGCGCGGACAATGGTTATGAAACCGAAAATTCTTCTTCTTGACGAACCGCTTTCTGCTCTTGACGGAGTAATAAAGGAATCAATAAAAGAAAAAATCGTTACAATCGCAAAAGATTTTCATCTGACAACGATTATCGTAACGCACGACCCGGAAGAAGCACTTACAATAAGCGACAAAGTGCTCATCATAAACAAAGGAAACATAGAGCAGTTCGGAACTCCTGACGAAATAATAAACAGTCCGGCAAGCGATTTTGTAAATGATTTTATACTCAAACAGCTTACAATAAAGAAAAACAATATTTTCAAGCTTTTTGACGAAAAAAGGAACGGAAATGCGCAACAAGCAGATTAATACAGTATATGCAGTCGTCCTGCTTTTTTTCACACTGTTTATCGTTCTTCCGGCGTTTTTTATTTTCAAAAACGCTTTCTCCGTACCGGGCGGCCTGTCGCTCGTCCATTTCCGGGACGTTTTCGTACAGGGAAAACTGGCTCAGGCATTCTGGAACAGCACAAAAGTGTCGGCTGTAAGTGCAGTAATCACTACTTTCCTTGCATTCATTCTTGCCTACACAGAAAACTTTACCAATCTTCCGTCCGCCCTCAAAAAACTGCTCCGGACATGCGCCGTTTTTCCAATGCTGCTTCCGACAATCACATACGGTTTTGCAATCATCTACTCGTTTGGAAAAACAGGACTGATTACAAAAGTAATCGGAAGGCAGCTTTTTGATTTCTACGGCTTTAACGGCCTTGTTTTCGGCTACGTAATCTACACGCTTCCTATTTCGTTTACACTTACCAAAAATACGATGGCATACATCGATAAGCGTTATATGGTTGTATGCAGGATTATGGGCGACAGCGCACTTAAATGCTTTTACACCGCCGTACTTCAGCCGCTGTGGGGAACAATCGCCGTTTCTGTAGTGCAGGCATTCTTCCTGTCGTTCACGGACTTCGGTATACCGGCATCAATCGGCGGACGTTATACTGTCATCGCAGAACTTTTGTACAATACGATGCTCGGAAGCCTTCCGAATTTCAATCAGGGCGCAGTCATTGCAATCATAATGCTGCTTCCGTCAATCGTAAGCATTCTTCTTCTGAACTATCTTCAGAAGTTCAACGTACGCTACAACAAAATCACAAAAATCGAAATGAAAAAAAATCCGGCGCGCGATATAATCCTTGCACTTGTTTCAGCGGCAATAATTACCTGCATTCTTTCGATTTTTGCAGTAGTATTCGTTGCACCGTTCGTTCAGGAATGGCCGTACAATATGAACGGAACGCTCAAAAACCTTAAATCAGTATTTGCAGACTCAAATCTGGTACGCGTTTTCACTAATTCGCTCATCATAAGCTTCTTCACCGCACTTTTAGGAACGATGCTTGTTTACGCAAGCGCCCTTGTAACGACCAGAAGCAGGCTTCATCCTCACGGAACGCTTATCATCGAGTCAATCGCGCAGATAACGAACACCATTCCGGGAATGGTTCTTGGAATTGCGTTTCTTCTTACTTTCAAAAAAACATTTCTGCGGAACACTATGGCAATTCTTGTTTTCTGCAATATGATTCACTTTTTTGCAACGCCTTTCCTTATGATGAAAGGCACGCTTGACAAAATGAACGAAAGCTGGGAAACGACGGCGGCAATTCTGGGCGACAACTGGATAAAAACAGTCGTCCGCATAATTACGCCTAACATTCTGCCTACGCTTCTTGAAGTATTCTGCTACCTTTTCATAAACGGAATGGTTACGATAAGCGCAGTAGTTTTCATTGCCGGGGCAAAAACAATGGTAATTACCACAAAAATTCAGGAGCTTCAGCATTTTGCAAAATTCAATGAAATATTCATTCTGTCGCTTCTGATTCTCATAACGAATTTGATTATAAAGACGGTCAAAGGCATCGCACATCAGCAGCCTCACCGGAAGCGACAGGGACTTCCCCTTTCGCACGAATAAAAATTATATACCAAAGAGGTACAGGAAATGAAAAAAATTATTTCAGTTCTTATTTCAGCGGCTGTTCTTCTGTCTTTTGGCGGCTGCCGAAAAAACGGTTCTACAGCGGAAAAACAGGTCATCATCTATTCAAATGCGGACGATGAAGCAGTCGTTTCCATTAAAAAAGCTCTGGACGAAAACGGCTTTGAAGGAAAATACATTCTGCAGTCATTCGGGACAAGCGAACTGGGCGGAAAACTTTTTGCCGAAGGCGCAGACATTGAAGCTGACCTTATTACGATGAGTTCTTTCTATATTGAAAGCGCACAGAAAACAAACAAAATGTTCAGGGATCTTGAATTTGAAACAGCCTGTACGACAGCACATCCGTCTTTTTATACGCCGATGCTTGCAATTCAGGGCGCCGTTATCGTAAATACAAAAATGCTTGCGGACGGCGAACTTTCATATCCTAAAAGCATAAAGGACATCGGAAATCCGGAATACAAGAACAACATCAGCGTAGTTGATCTGCAAGGAAGCACGACTGCCTGGCTTATGGTGCAGGCGCTCATCGAATCTTACGGAGAAGCTGGTGCAAAGGAAGCACTTAAGGCAATATATGAAAACGCAGGTCCGCACCTCGAACTTAGCGGTTCTGGTCCTATAAAGAAAGTTCGTGCAGGTGAAGTAGCAGTAGGTTTCGGTCTGCGCCATCAGGCAGTCCGCGACAAAAAAGCCGGTCTTCCGATTGACTTCATTGACCCGACTGAAGGAAACTACAACCTTACAGAATCTGTTGCCGTCATCAACAAGGCAAAAAAATACAATCCGCTTGCAATGGAAATGGCGCAGACAATTATTGAAAAAGGACGCGAAAATATCATAAAGGATTATCCGGTCGTTCTTTATGAAGGTGAAACTGTAGACAAAGAAAATCAGGCATCAAACAGCAGGACGTATTCAGAACCTCTGACAACAGAACTTCTGAAAGAGCACATTCAGCTTAGCGAAAGCTGTAAATAAAAAACCGTTCAGCCTCCGTAATTTTACGGAAGCTGAACATATAGACACCATACCGATTTTAAATTAAAATCGGTATATATGACTTCTCAAGATTTTATCAAATATTTTAAAAAAACGTATAAGAACCGGACAAGTTCCTTTCTGTCCGGCCTTATGCTGATGATAGTCGACGCAATATCCCTCTTTCTTTGCATAGGTCTTTCTTTCTTCATCATAAACCTGTGCAATCCGTCTGCAATCAATTTCAGGTCATTCATTTACTATGCATATTATTTTCCGCTCATACTCATCGTATACTACGCAGCAGGTCTGTATCCGGGCATTATGATTTCTCCGTCTGAAGAAGTCCGCAAACTTACGACCTGTTCAATTTTCTGCTTTTTCGGAATATGCGCAAGCATCGTCCTTCAGCAGGAAGACGGACTTTTCGCATTTACATACAATATCGTGCGCGACAGTTCAAATTTCGGCGTCATCTGCGCATTCATTCTTGCCATTCCGATTACAGCGATAGGAATGCCGGCGTCCAGGGAAATCGGCAGGCATACTTTCGGAAAAAGCAAATGGTGGGGCGTACCGGCCGTCATTTACTGTACCGGCGACAGCGGTGATGAAGTAATTTCACGACTTATAAAACGCAATGATTTGGGTTACAAGCCGGCCGTCATCATAAACAGCAGGAATACTGACTGCACGATGTATGATGACATTCCTGTATTTCCGGAATCTTCTGACATTCTTGAAGCCATAAAGCAGCTGAACATAAAAGTTGCCATTATGTGTGACTACGAAGGCGACAAGCACCCTATTATGAATTCCTACCGCTACACGATAACGGTTCAGAAAAATCAGGAACTGTCCAGCACAATGCAGCTTCGCGACATAGGAGGAATTCTGGGATTTTCAACCACGCATAACCTCACAAAAAAACTGAACCTGTTTGTAAAGCGGCTTATCGATCTTATTATTATTTTTATTTCCGCACTGTTTGTCATTCCTGTAATGCTTATTATTGCAGTCCTTATAAAAATAACATCAAAAGGACCTGTTTTCTACGGACACAAGCGAGTCGGAAAAAACGGAAAAGAAATTACCTGCTGGAAATTCCGTTCTATGTACGTAAATTCGCAGGAAATGCTTGAAGAAATCCTTAAAAACGATCCGGAACGCAGGGAAGAATGGGAGCGTGACAGAAAATTCGTAAATGATCCGCGCGTAACGAAATTCGGAAAATTCCTGCGGAAAACAAGCCTTGACGAACTTCCGCAGTTTATAAACATTCTTACAGGAAATATGAGTTTTGTAGGACCGCGTCCAGTAACAAAAGAAGAACTTGAAAAATACGGAGAAAACGCAGGTTTCATTCTTTCTGTAACGCCGGGGCTTTCAGGAATGTGGCAGATCTCAGGAAGATCAGATACAGGATACGAAGAGCGGATTTATCTTGATACATTCTACATTCAGAACTGGTCTATATGGCTTGATTTATGGATTATCATACGCACGGTGTGGGTTGTAATAAATGGAAAAGGCGCTTACTAAATGAAAAAAACGATATTACTCGCAGTATTGTTGTGCATATCTTCTGTTGCATTTGCAGACAAATATATTATCAGGGACGTTGAGTACGATGTAAAAGGCATAACGCGCCCCTACGCGATTGAAACAAAAGTTCTTGTAGATAAGAAACTCGTTTTTAAGAATGAAGACGAATTGATGGACTACATAAACGATTATTCCCAAAAACTAGAAAATACGCGCGTTTTTGAAAAGATTTCCGTAGATTTTTCATTAAAAGAACATTCTCAAGAAGAAACAGAGTCCAGCGAAAACACAGAAACGCTGTATGACGTCTATCTTAAAGTCAGCACAAAAGATTCGAAGCATCTGCTTGCCGTTCCCTACCCTAAATATGACTCAAACAACGGATTCAGCCTGAGGCTTAAAGCAAAGGATACGAATTTTCTAGGCTCAATGGAAGAAATGGCAGGAGATTTTAACTTTGCCATTGAACAAGATAATGAGAATGATGATCCGGAATATAAATTCGGTTTCAATATGGAGTTTGCAACTCCGTTCCGACTGTGGAAATTCAATGCTTCCTGGGTAAATGACATTGAAGTGTCCTATACGCTCGGAGAATCAACTCCTGAATGGAACTTGCAAACCGGACTCGACTTAGAACTGCCGTTTGATGCATTTTCCGTTAAGTTTGCCTTCAACCAGTCATTTATCCGTAATTTAGACTACGAAGATTATGATGAGAACGGCACTATGGTACACTACGGAGACGGTACCTATTTTGTAGAAAATGCAAAAGTTTCTGTTCCTATTATTCTCCAGAAAGTCAGGGACTGGGGAAACATCTATTATACGCCGTATATCGAAGCTACATATAACTGGGATTTTGACGGAATATCTGATTTATATCCGAAATACAAATCAGACGACGGACTGCTTGGACCTGCAATGGAAATCGGACAGTCAATTTCCACAGAGCGAATAAACTGGATTGAAAATTTCAGAAACGGAATGAGTGCAAGCTTTACGGAATCAGTTTCCTATAACTTTGAAACATACACATTTTCTCCTGGCATATCAACGGAACTAAAGGCATACAAAGCATTCAAGCACTTTTGCTTTTCAACAGACATCTATGCATTCGCTTATCTTAATTCAAACGTATCTATAGGAAAAAGGCTGCGAGGAATAAGGGACGAACAGTATTTTGATTCCGATACCGGTGATGGCGACAAAAAAGCCTGTTACACTCCGGGTGCAGTAGTAATCAATCTTGACCTACCGATTAGAATATTTAAAGTACATTGGGAAGATGTACCTGTAATCAAGCATATTCCGTATGTCAGATATTTTGATATGGAAGTTCAACTTTCGCCGTTCATAGACATTGCGTTTATCAAAAACCGTTCTACGGGAACGATTTTTGATTACAGGGACGGATTTTTAGCCGGCGGTATAGAAGCTATTGTCTATCCGCTGAAATGGAAGGGAATTCAAGTACGCGGAAGTCTGGGCGTTGATTTGGGAAGAAAAATGCCTTATATCAAGGGCAAATTAAATCAAGACTGGCGGGATTCTGTAAGCGCGTATGAAATCAGCATAGGAATCGGACTGCATTACTAACGCTTAACGGCAGCCGTAATTACATCCAGCCGGACAGAAGCTTCTGCACGCCAGTATTCTTCCGGCGAATGTTCCTTTAAGATCGTATACAATTTTACGGCAAAGACAGGACATTCATTTTTAAAGGTGTTTTCTGCAAAGTCATTAAAACCTTTCCACACATTGTTTTTAATACCCCACTCCACAATGTCAGTGTATTTGCATGCCTCAATAAAAAGGGAAGAAAGTCCTGCATATTCGAATTCAGGATTGCGCTTTGAAACAACATCATACACTTTGGAAAAACCGGTAAGTGCGCCAAGAGCAGCAGTTGTCAGCGCCCTGTCCTTTTCATTTTTTTCCTGATAATATTCTGACAATAAAAAATAAGCATTCAGCAGACGGAAATTTTCCGTGCGATACATCAAAAAGAATTTCTCCATACAATCCGATTTGACGCTTCGTATAGTAGATTTCATAGCATCAATAAGCCTGTTATTCTTAAAAGCCTTGTCCTGAGAAATTATAAGAACAAGATATTCTTCATATTTTTCAAAATTCTTTTTTGTAAAACTGATGTCTGCTAGAGAATACAGAATATCATATTTTTCATCCGGCACATCAAGAATGGAAGAAAACTCGAACGCTTTTAAGAAAAGCTGTTCTGCCACAGAATATTCTCCTTCAAGCTGATATACACATCCGCTAAGATAATCGGCCTCTGGAAATTCACTTCTGTTTTTTATAAAAGCAATCAATTTTTTTGCAGAATTTTCAAAAAAATCCATCGTATATAATTTTTCGTACCGGAAAAAAATCTCCAGAGCATCATAATCCTGTCTCTCTGAAAGAACCGGCAGTATGTCAGGAATAAAATCTCCTGCCCGTTTTACTTCCTCAGGTTTAAGAGAATTTTCCAAAGTATATACTTCCCATTTTACTTTCTGCTTTCGTGCCGCTTTTGCCCGTTCGACTAATTTCAATGCCAGCCCGTAATCCTGCCGGTCAAACGCAATCTGCGCATCTAAAAAAATACGCTTGTCATCAATAATATAATCAGGTTTTGCTATAGTTTCAGAGAAAATGCAGAAAAACTCAAAGAGCGAAATAAATATAAAAAGGAATGTTTTTTTCATTTTAATATCCTACAAAGACTGAATTTCTTCCCTAAAAGCAGTATCGGCATCTTTTTCCGGAACCGTGCGGACAATCTGCCCTTTCTTAAAAATAATTGCCTTTCCGCCGGCACCGGCAATACCGATGTCAGCATGTTTTCCTTCACCAGGACCATTTACAATGCAGCCCATCACCGCTACCGTTATATTTTTATCCATAGCAAGAAGCTCCGGCTGCCAGCGTTCCACAAAGGAATGTACGTCAAAACCTTCCCTTCCGCAGCGAGGACACGAAACAAGAGTTACGCCGCCGGTACGCCTGCCGCATTCCTTCAGAATATTACGGGCTGCAATCACCTCATTTTCAGGAGTTGAAGACAAACTGACACGGATTGTGTCACCAATATTTTCATTCAAAAGAGTTGAGAAAGCCATCGTAGATTTTACGATGCCGTCAATAAGAGGCCCAGCCTCCGTTACGCCAAGATGAAGCGGATTGTGATATTTCTGCGCATAAAAGCGGTTTGACAGCACAGTTTCTTCAACGCTTGACGATTTCATACTTACAACATACTGGTCAAAATGAAGTTCCTCAAACACAGCAGACTCAATAACGGCTGTTTCGCAAAGAGCTTCCGCCCGTGTCATTTCTCCGGCAGCAACTTTTTTCTGAAGTTCTTTAGGATAACTTCCGGAATTAATTCCGATGCGGATTGCAACACCGTTTTCCCGGCATGCCTCCACCACTTTCCGCGTATTTTCAGCAGAACCTATATTTCCTGGATTTATACGGATTGCAGCAACATTACCTTTAAGGCAATCAAGGGCAAGCCTATAATCAAAATGAATATCTGCAACAAGTGGAACTTCAGTATGGGCAGCAATCCGGCAAAGGGAAGCTGCACTTTTCATATCAGGAACTGCAAAACGGATAATATCACAGCCAAGAAACTGAAGATTATTTATTTTTTTCAGTATTAAATCAAGTTTTTCAGAATTATCGTTTACGTCAGTTATGGGTTCTTTCCACATCGTCTGGATAGAAACCGGATTATTACCGCCGATTCCTATACGTTTTGTAATTCCCTTTCCGCCAATAAAAACTTCTTTTGTAGCCATATATACAGTATAGCATATTTTTCCTGGAATTGACTATAATAATTGACTTCAGAAGTCGTTGTCCGTTAATAAGAAAACAAGCCCCGACGAAAATGACGGGGCTTGTTTTTAAGTGCATAAAACAGTTTTTAGCAGACAATCATTGAGAATACCATTGCGAACAAAGCAACTGTTTCGCACAAACCTACAACCATAATGTACTGGGCAAAACCTTTTCCTGTTTCACCAAGAGCATCAGAACCTGCAGCACCGGCTTTTCCCTGCGCAATAGCAGAAAAACACATAGCAAGACCAGAAGCAATACCAAGTCCAAGAAGGAACCAGGAATCTTTCTGTGAAGCAGCCATAGACTGCATAAGAAGGAAACCGTAGATAGTCTGTGTCAAAGGCGCACCGGCAAATACAGTAAGGATAAACGGAGCAGGCTTGTTATTTACATAACAGCGTTTCCAAGCACCGATTGCACCCTGACCTGCAATACCAATTCCGATTGCTGAACCAATAGCAGCAATACCCATACAAACAGCAGCACCAAGCATTCCAAAATTCATAATTAACTCCTTAAAACAATTCTTTTACCAATGTATTTTATTTATCCTTTTCTGCAAAAGGATTATATTTAAAGCCAGACCATGACATACCAAGATGCGTTGAAAATTCCAGCGTATTCAATCGTACACCATGAACAATAACAGAAAGAAGGTTTAGAATCATATTCAAACCGTGACCGAACAGCACAAGTGCTGCAAATGCAACAAACAGAATTGCATGACCTAGCAAAGGTCCTGCCATCTCGTTTACGGTACCTGAAATAGCAGCACCGGCAAGACCGACAGCCCACAAGCGAATGTAGGAAACAATATCAGAAAATACGTTTACGACGCCGAGCAATACGGAAATAATGCTCTTGCAGCTTTCCAGAACTGACTTACCGATACTTCCTTCATAATTACTGAACACAAAACTCAGGACAAATCCGAAAGCAACAAGTCCAATTGAAATAAGACCTATCGGAATAGCGTATACGATTTCTGAGAAACTGAACAGAGAAGAACTTACAACCATTGAAAGAACAACATAGTACATACCCCAAAGCTGTAGCATTGAACCGAATTCTCCCAATACTTTCAAAGACTTCCTGTATCTGATCATTCCCTTTATATGAGCAACAGACAGCTGCAGGAACGCCAGCGTAAAGCAGAATATCTGGAGATTTTGTGCCGTTGTAAGCATTTCTTTTGACGCATCATCAGACCAGAACGGCAGCCACCCTACATCTGCATACGCATTTGAAATCTGCGGAATTGAAAGGTGAACAAGCCACTGCGGAAGCTGCTCCGGCTGCAAGCCGAACCAGGTACAAGTAACCGTTCCCCAGCACACTGTAGACAGACCCAAAAGAAGCATCAATCCTGACATAGGAGAAATGCCTTTTTTTGAAGCCAGCCCTTTCAAAATCATAACAATGGCTGCAAAAGTAACGATTAAACCGTATCCGCCGTCGCCGAAAATCATTCCGAAGAATATCGTAAAGAACAGAAGGAACCAGCCGGAAATATCATATTCATGATATCCTGGAACAGTACCCAAAAAGTCAGTAAGCGGATAAATCAAGCTTACCAGTTTATTGTTCTTTAACTTAGTCGGAACTTCATCTTCCTCATCCGGATCGCAGTATGCCATAGCCCAGGAATTTTCTTTTACGGCGTTCTGAAGAACCTCCATAGAATCTACCGGCACAAATCCGGAAATCCAGGCCAGGTCAGAAATTTTACCGTCCTCTTCTTTTCCCATTCCAGAATAAACAGTTTCAAACTGAATATCACTTTCAAGCGATTTTTTGAAACCGTCAATCATATCCTTATAAATTGCCTCTTCCAAAAGCGCCTTGTCTATGCCGGCAATTTTAGCCTCGTCATCTTCAATGCGCCGTGCAATTTCAGCTGTAGAAACAGCAGGCATAGGAACTTCGTATGCTTCCGGCGGAATAGCAGCAGGACGTTCGTCACCACCGTTTACCAGAAGAAAGCGGACAGTCTTTTTTGCACGGTTCACGCTGATTGTTACAGCAGAACTGTCAACCAACGAATATTTATCTTCCGGAATTTCAAACAGCCGCAGGCTGATATTCTTTTCTTTCAGATATGCAAAGTCATCAGGATTAACTTCACCCCATAGTGCAAAACGGTCAAGTTCAACGGAATCATTCGAAATTTCTTCCAGAAGCCTTTTTTTCTGCTCTGTCAGAGAAATAACATTAACGCATTTCTCTGCAATTTCCTGATTTGAAAGAGATGCAGGCTGTCCGTGCTTTTTAGGTACTTTTACCTCTGCAAGAACAGCACTTGCATTCATAGCGTTATTCGAAGCCTCTTTGTACGCGGCAAATTTTTCACCGTTTCCTTCAAGTTGCTCCAAATGAACGACACCTATTTTCTTCAGCTGCTCCAATGCCTGCCTGCGTTCCTTATTAAGAACGACAATGGAGACTTTTTTCATTGGTACAATCATTCAGCAGCCTCCTGTGCAGCATCGGCATTCGCCTGAAGTTTTTTCTTTGAAATCTTGCTCCGTACAACGGAAGCAACCTGCTCGTCACCAAGATATACAGAAATCTTCTTGATATTCGCTTTTGTTTCAGGAATCTTTACTTTCTCAAACAGATTGACACGCTGTGTAGTCGTGCGCAGTTCCTGAGAAAGAAGCCTGACCTGCTCATCAAGAACATCAGCCTCCAGATCAAGCGACAAAGCCTTTTCCATCCTGTCAGCAGCCAGGTCAATCCATAAAGGAGTTTCGTACAAATCATAGTCGCCGCGGCTGAAATCAGCACCTTCGTAGACCGGAATCGTAACGCCCGCAATGTTTCCAAAACCTTTCTTTATATTGCTGACTGTAACCATATCCGGCTTAAACGCGTCCTCTTCACCGAAAACGGAAATCCATTCACTGAACTCCTTTTCCAAAGCAACGCGCTGTGCCCTTACTTCCCTAGCCTTAGCTTCAATAGTACGAATTTCTGTCTGGAGCTGCTGTTTTTTAAGCGTTAAAGTCGGAAGGTACCGCTGGTACATTTTCAGCGCATCTTTCTGAACTTTCTGCTCATTTTTAGTCAGCTTTATTTTTGCCATACAGTTTCCTTACCGCTTAGTTCTTTTTTGGCCAGTATTTTTCAACCAAAGCAGATTTTATACCTGTCTCGGAAGGTTCAAAACAGTCTGCAAGAATCTTCCAGCCAAGGTCGAGCGCATCCTCCAAAGGTATATTCTTTGAAAGATCCATCATCTCATCTTCAAACTCCTTGCCGAATGCAAGCAGTTTTTCATCCCAGGCACTCATATTGAAACCCATTGATTTTTTCTCAAGGGTATCTTTATAGTTTGCATACAGACGGATCATTCCGTCCATAAGGGCACGATGATCATCGCGTGTAGAATTATTAACATTCTGCTTCAAGCGAGACAGAGAACCGAACGGCTCAATGCGTCCGCCTTTTAGGTAATACTGACCTTCAGTAATATAACCAGTGTTATCCGGAACCGGATGAGTAACGTCATCACCAGGCATTGTCGTAACGGCAAGAACAGTTACAGAACCGGCATTATCAAAGTCAACAGCCTTTTCATAGCGGCTTGCCAGCTGAGAATACAAATCTCCAGGATAACCGCGATTTGAAGGAACCTGCTCCTGTGTGATAGCGATTTCTTTCATAGAATCCGCAAAGTTCGTCATATCAGTAAGAAGAACAAGAACGTCCTTTCCCTGAAGAGCAAACTGTTCGGCAACCGCAAGCGAAAGGTCAGGAATTTTCTGACATTCTACAGTCGGATCGGCAGCCGTATGAATGAACATAACAGTTCTTGAAAGCGCACCACCATTTTCAAGCGTATTCTTAAAATACAGGTAGTCATCATATTTTAGACCCATACCGCCAAGAACGATTACGTCAACTTCCGCCTGCATAGCAATACGCGCAAGCAACTGGTTGTACGGTTCACCTGAAATAGAGAAAATCGGCAGCTTCTGAGAAACAACCAGTGTATTAAATACATCTATCATCGGAATACCAGTTCTTATCATACGGCGCGCCATGATACGCTTAGAAGGGTTTACTGACGGACCACCAATCGGCACAAGGTTATCAGCAAGTGAAGGACCGTTATCGCGTGGCTCGGCAGAACCGTTGAAGATGCGTCCAAGAAGATTATCACTGAAGCTGACTTCCATTCGGTGTCCAAGGAATCGTATGTGGTCACCGGTATTAACACCGCGTCCGCCGGCAAAAACCTGCAATGAAACAATATCGCCGTCAATTTTATTTACTTCCGCCAGTGATTTTCCGTACACTGTCTCGATTTCTGCAAGCTCGCCGTATGCAACGTTTGTTGCACGTACTGTAATAACGCTGCCGACGATGGATTCAATTCTACTATATACTTTATTCATTATTCACCATCCTTGAGCAATGCCGCTGCCTCAGCCTGAAGAGTACCTTTCTTTGACGCATACAGTGCATCAATTTCAGCCTCTTTAGTCTTGAAATCAGCTGAATTCCATTCGATATAATTCCAGTCAAGGAACTTCTGGCGAATCTGGTTGAAGAATGTACGTGCAGAATCCTTATCCTCAAGGTCAAAATCAGAACCAAGAACAGCAAGGACTTTATTGAACGTATAATTCTGGCGTTCAACAGTAACAGCAGCGTCAACTTCATCAAACGAGTTCTGCTGGAAATAAACGTAATCCAGGAATTCACTCTTCATATAATAGATAAAGTCTTCGGTAGAAGTTCCTTCCTCACCTACAACTTTCATCATCTGGTTTACTTCAACTCCGCGTTTATAGACATTGCGCGAGAATGCAACCTTAGGCTCAACTACGACGCCATTGTACTTTGACCACGATGCAATCGGATCAATTGAAGGGAATTTTCGCGCATCAGAACGCTCACGTGTAAGACCGTGGAATGCACCAACAACTTTTAGTGTTGCCTGAGTAACAGGTTCTTCAAAGTTACCGCCGGCAGGAGATACAGTGCCGCCGATAGTTACAGAACCGAACGAACCGTCGCGAAGGCGTACATATCCTGCACGCTCGTAGAATGCAGCAATATATGATTCAAGATAAGCCGGGAATGCTTCTTCGCCTGGAATTTCCTCAAGGCGACCTGACATTTCGCGCAAGGCCTGAGCCCAACGAGATGTTGAGTCTGCAAGAAGAAGGACATGAAGTCCCATCTGGCGATAATACTCCGCCAATGTAACGGATGTATAAACAGAAGCCTCGCGTGAAGCAACAGGCATCGATGAAGTATTACAGATAATAATAGTACGTTTCATCAAAGATTCACCTGTACGAGGATCTTTCAATTCTGGAAATTCCTTGATTGTTTCTACAACTTCACCGGCACGTTCACCGCAGGCTGCAATAATAACAATATCAACGTCCGCATTGCGAGAAGTCGTATGCTGAATGACGGTTTTTCCGGCACCGAACGGTCCAGGAATACAGTATGTACCCCCTTTTGCGACAGGAAAGAACGTATCAATAAGCCTTGTTTTCGTAACCATTGTTTCTGTAGGAGCAAGACGCTCTGCATAGCAGTCAACAGCACGCTTAACAGGCCATTCAAAGCACATTGTAAGCTTGTACTCAGTTCCCTTCTCGTCCGTAATGACAGCCATCGTATCATTGATTGTATACGAACCGGCCGGCGTTACTTCCTTAACCGTATAAGTTCCAAGAAATCCGAACGGAACTAAAATCTTATGGGTAAACGGACCTTCAGGAACAGAACCGATAGAATCGCCGCGAAGAACTGTATCACCCGGATTAACGGACGGAGTCCATTCCCATTTTACAGTTTTTGAAAGAGAATCAACGTATACACCCCTTTCAAGGAAGAATCCTGCCTGTTCCGCAACAAGCGGCAGCGGATTTTGCAAACCGTCATACACCTGACCAAGAAGTCCCGGTCCCAGCAAAGCAGAAAGCAGATTTCCTGTAAACTCTACAACATCGCCGGCTTTTATCCCCTGCGTCATTTCATAAATCTGCATCTGGGCAACGTTTCCGCGAATACGGATTACTTCACCCTTTAATTTTTTGCCCTCAACGTTTACGTAGGCAACTTCGTTCATGGAAATGTTTCCGTCAAATTCAACGGAAACCATATTACCATTGATACCGACTACTTTTCCTTTTGTATCCGTCATATCGTTTCTCCAAGTATAGTATCATAGATTTTGTGATAAGAATCCGTGCCTTTTTCCTTATCAAATTTCTTCATCCGTTCAACGAGCATCAGCCTGATTCCGTAGGCAAAGACGGCATCTACTGAAAAACTGTCCAAAGGCTGAATATCATTCAATACATTTATTCTGTATTCAAAAAGAAATTGTTCTGCAGACAAAGGACTGTCCATACCGACAGCAGTTCTAGCAGCCTGAATAATATCCTGTGTACAAGAAACAGGTATCGGTCCAAAATCTTTCTTCATTTTCTGTGCACGAACCTGGCACAATGCATAGCGCAGGCAACGCTCAAACTCATACCATTTGTCAAGAAAAGCAGAGCCTGTTTTTACAGCAGTTCTAGGCGCTTCCAGAGAAAGCTGATTTAAAACGGCCAGACTTTCACTGTCAAGAAATCGGGAACATAAATCCCGGTAATATTTTTCTGTTATCGGCAGCGTTGATTTTTCCCCAGCAGCAGAAATATCAGGAAGCTGTGAAACAAGATAATATTGATTTGCCACTAATTATTTCCTTTTGCAGCGTTTTTCATAAGGGCTGCAACACGAGGATTAAGATAAGCCGTGAACAGATCTGCAACGGCTTCTGCTGAATAATCATAATAAGCAGCACCATTGTTCACGCCGATGCGGAAACCGGCAGAAAGAGTTTTGTCTGCCTTAACTTCCATTCCTTTTGAAAGTTCTGCCTTCAAGGCAGCCTTGAACTCACCTTCCAGCTCCTTGCAGTCTTTTTCGCTGAGAAGAACGGAAAGTTCGGAAGCATCGCTGTTTTTGCACCACGCTTTTACAGTTTCAGGAACAAGCGTCTTGAGCATATCTGCTGAATATGCTTTTGCACACTCCGACTGCACGAACGAATCGAGTTCAGAAACAAGTGAATCCCTGAATTCCAGAAGCATATTTCGACACGCCTGAGTTACGGCATCATCGCTTGCTTTTTCAAGCCGTGCAATTTCTGCCTTAGAATTCTTTACTAATTCATCTGATTTTTTCTGTGCATCTTCGATTATTGCAACAGCCTTTTTTTCAGCTTCTTCTATAATCTTGGAAGCCTGCTGTTCAGCGGTTGCAACACCATCTTTTTTAATCTTGTCAATTAACTCTTGTAATTGGATATCCATTTCTACCCCACTTAAGTCATTCAAAAATGTATACAATAACGATAATACTAAAAACCCGATTTTTCAACAGAAATAAAAAAATTTTATAAATAAAAAATCCTGTCAGAAAAATGAAAATTTATACTCTGTTATGCCTGTATAAATCTGTCCCGGATTTAAAATGACTGACGGAAATTCCGGTCTGTTCGGGGAATCAGGAAAATTCTGCGTTTCAAGACAGACTGCATTGAACGGCATATAGCAGGCACCATATTTTCCGGGAAGATATTTTACAAATTGCGCCGTATACAGCTGGACGCCCTCTGCATTTGAAGAAACGGACATTTTTATACGGGAAGAAAAATCACTAAGTTCTGCAACGCGGACAAGCGGAGACTGTGCAGACGGAATTCCGGAATCAGGAGAAAAAGCATCAGTTACAAAACAGTCATCGTATCCTTCGGGCATTTTGTCAAAATCTGCGCCAATTTCTTTAGGTTCAAGGAAATCATAAGGCGTATTCCGTACGTCAATCATTGTTCCTGTAGGAATGTTTCCGTCCGCTGTTTCAAGAACTTTTGAGCAGAATAACTGAAGTACGTTTTTACGGATATCGCCTGCACTGCTTAAATTAAAATACGAATGATTTGTTATGCTCACAGGAGTAGCCTTGTCTGTTTCTGCGCGGAAACACATCGTAAGGACGGCATTTTTATCTATAAGATATTCCACCGTAACAGAAAGAGTACCAGGAAATCCCTGATAGCCGTCAGAAAATACATTCCTAAACTGAATGCCGGAAGCACCCTTCCGCCTGATGAATTTTCCCTTCCATAGAGTATTTTCCCAGCGCGGAAAACCGCCGTGCAGGCAGCTGCCGCCGCAGTTGTCAAAAAGCTGGAATTTCTTACCGTTCAGCGAAAATGATGCACCGCTTATTTTATTTGAATACCGCCCGATAACAGCGCCGAAACTTCCCCAGCTGCGCGCATATCCGTCAAGAGTAGAAAATCCAAGCACTACGTCAGTCTGCTTTCCGTGCGGATCGGTAATGACAAGCGATGTCAGGGCACAGCCAAAATCAGTGGCAGACATAGAAACACCGCCTTCGCAAACGGTGAACAAACTGGCTTTCTGACCATCAGAAAGAGTCCCGAAAAACTGTTTTTTAAAACGCATTAAACATCTCTCTCCACAGATAAAGCAAACTGAACTTCAGTAGTTGAACAGAAAAGCTTTTGCGCAATCTGCTCTACAGACATACCGGAGTCAAAAAGAGCAAGCATTTCTGATTTTAAATCAGTTTTTGAAAGCGGAACCGGCTTCTCCCTGACAAAAACATCTGGAGTCACTACAGGAATTTCTGCATAGGAAGCACCGTCCGGCGTTACAGTTACCGCCGTGTCTGCACGCACAGGATTTTCCTGCGGCTCGTCATCAAAAAGCGTTTTCTGGGCAACGGCATTAAGTTCATTCCGTCCGCTTTCCGTAATGGAAACAGTTTTTTCGGAAACGGCAGCAGCATTTCCCAGACCTGAAAATCCCGGCGCTCCCGGAACTTTTGCCTTTCCGTAGGCATCAAGCGCTTTTTTCAATGCGCCCCCGGATCTTGCCGCAGACTGAGCACCTGACAGTTTACTCTGAAATTCAGAAAGTTCAGCACCCTGCTTTTCCAGATCCATAAGCAGCCTGATTTTTCTATCCGCTTCTTTTATAAGTCCCTGAAGATTATTTATTTTTCCGTCAATTAAAGTTATGTTTCTGTCTGCGTTGCGATTTAAATCCGTAACAATTTTATTGCATTCGCTTTTTGCAGCCTCGATGATGCCGTCCGTCGTAAAAAGTTTTTTAAAATTCCTGAGAAAAAGCAGCCACGTTACAATATTGAACACACAGAGAAAAACTACAAGATACACCATAAACTACCTCGTTATATCAATATGCTGACCCAAATATGATTCTTTCAGCCTGTTCTGAGCTGTATTCTCCGCTTCAGAGTCCTGTTCGTCCGGACTTTTTTCCTTTTTTTTCTGCTGCTGCCCGGAGTTATTCTTGCCGTTCTGATTTATTCCGCCCAACTTTGACTGTTCTTCTGCCTGTTGTACTTTTTCTGCCTGTTCCTGATTTTGACGGATAATTCCTGCCTGCTGCATTGATTCAGAAAGTTGTACTCCCTGCTGCTGATGTGCAGCCTGACGTGCCACATTTGAAAGCTGAGAATACATCGTCTGAAGGTCAATCGGCTGCAGTCCCATCAGTTATATCCTTCCGGTCCTTTTGAAACGTCAAGTACAGGCGGCTCATATTTTGCGCGCTTTGCAAATGACGCTTCATAATAAAACGTACAGTTTTTCACTTCCGTATGAATTTCATCAAGGACGTCACGCACGTAGATTTTTGTTCCCGGATATGTAATTCCTTCAACCTTTACCCTGCCGGCAGCCTTCAATTCCCTTAAATGCTCCTGCAAAGATTCGATTTCCTTAGACATCGACTTGGACTCTCCGATAATCTCGTGTTTACGCGTGACGAGTTTCTGAAGGTTTGCCTCTTTGTCTTTTGGAAGGGAACGCCTGATTTTTTTCTGATTTTCAAGAGTAGCAATGTCAAGATCAAGATTTTCCAGTTCCTTGACAAGAACGCTCTGACTTTCAAGAAGTTCGTCAAGTTTTTTCTTTGCACGCGGATCTACGCCTACCGTCAAAGTAGTCGTCGTTCCTCCGCCGGCAGAACCAACCGTACGCGCACAGATTTCCTCCGTAGCAAACAGGTTTCCGCCTGTTATCTGGGCTTTTTTTCCATAAACAACAATATTTTTCATTGCAGAAACATCACAGTTCATAAGGGAATCTGTCGCAACAAGATTTTCCTCAACGTCAATCTTCATTTCCTGCACGAATTTTACCCAAAGTGACTTTCCGCACTTGATATGCCCTTCGTTTTTTCCAAAAACACCCTGATGAATGATGATGTTTCCGTCCGCCTCTATAACGGATTTTCCGACCGTTCCGCCGATGTCAATATCACCGGAAGCCTTTACGCTGAATCCGTCCTCAACATTTCCGCGGATAATGACAGTTCCAAGAAAATTAACATTTCCTGATTTTATGTTCACCGCATCAAGATTTAAAATCGGCTCGACAGTTATCTTGCCGTTCACAAGAAGAACCTGACCGTCTTCTTTTGCAACTATCGTTACGCCATCTTTTTCAAAATCAACATTCTGACCAAGCTGAACGGGAATATCCTTGCCGTTTTTCGCTTCAAGATACCTTCCAAACAAAGTTTTTCCGCCGTGTCCGCGCGTTGCAAGAACTTTTGTTGCAAGCACCTGCCCTTTTACAACATTCTGAATGCGGTTCAGCTCCTTAAAATCAACTTTTCCTTCAGCAGATTCACGCGCCTTAAGCTTAGACTGGTCGATTTCAAAATTATACGAAAGATATGAATCCTTGCCGTCTTCCGGCAAGATAGCAGAAGCCACCTCAAAAGGAGAAGAATATATAGGATTGTCAACAAACTCATTTATTCTGTCCATATTTATTCCGGCGACAATTCCCTGCGCTTTCAACGCAGCCTCAATCTGTTCGGCAGAAACATCTGCACCGCTCATTGCAGGCGGATCGACAACTATCGTACCGTGCATTTCATCCTTTGAAATATCAACGGAAATAGAGGCATCCGAAGCGGAAATATGCTTGTACAGTCCGATTTCTTCGTATTTTTCGTCCGTACCTTTTTTCAAGAATTTCTCTATTTTTTTCTGGTCAAAAAATTCAGTGTCAGCACGCTGAACAAGGGCAAGAACGTCTTTTTCATCAATAGGACGACCTTTACCGACGGGAAGAAGAACTTTCAGCATTATGGAAGTACCGAATCTCCGCACATAGAAAAGTCCGTCACGAGATTCATCACGGTCAGCTTCTCCGGAAGTTCCTGAAGCAAACAAGTCGTCTTCAGAAGCAGCCTTTGCCTTCATAATTGACTCTGGATTTTGATAAATCCTCAGTTTCCAGGGCTTTTTTCCTATTCCCAGAAATCCGTTGCTGCCGCGTTCAACTACTTCGTATTCAAGGCAGCTGGTCTTCATATCAAGCTGAACGGATGCATCAGCCAGCGCTTCATCTATCGTAGAGGCATTGACTTCCACGTGATGAAGTTCCGAATCTATGCTGAGACGCTTCTGCATTTCTTCACGGATTTTCTCAATAGAAACCATTGTTACATAATTCCTTTGCGGACGTTCGTAAGTTTTGCCCGGAGCCGCAGATTCGCCTTTGTATGAAGCTGTGAAATTCTTGATTCGCTTACATCAAGAACTTCGCCGATTTCTTTAAACGTCAAATCTTCATGATAATACAGAACTATTACCATTTTTTCCTTTTCAGGAAGTTCGTTTATTGCCTGAATAATGACTTTACGGATTTCCTCGCGCTCGGCAATGACATCAGGATTCATACTAGAAGGAGATTCTATGCTGTCACCGATAGACATACTGTCAGAATCATCGCCGGAATACCACACTTCATTTAGGGAAAGAATACTAGTACCGGAAACTTTCATTACGGTGCGGTGATATTCGTCCTCGCTCATCTTAAGCGACTGCGCAATCTCCGCATCAGTAGCCGTTCGTCCAAGTCGGGCTTCAAGAGAAACAATTGCGTCCTCAATCTCGCGCGATTTCTGACGGACAGAACGCGGAACCCAGTCAATCTGGCGAAGTTCATCAAAAATCGCTCCGCGAATTCTTGTTACCGCATATGTTTTAAACTTAACGCCTTTATCCGGATCATATTTATTGATTGCATCAAGTAATCCGAACTGTCCGAATCCGACTAAATCATCAAATTCAACGCTGTTCGGCATTCCTACTGCAATCTTGCCGGCAACATATTTCACCAAAGGCATATACTGGCGGATAAATTTATCCCGTAATTTTGAAGATTTAGTTTTCTTGAATTCTTCCCAAAGCAAATCTTCTTCTTTCTCATCATTCACAGATTTCAATTCAATATCTTCTTCCATACGTTCCTTACCTTAACCAGAATCTGGAATTAATTATCTTTAGCAAGCAGGGTACTTATTGCTTTTGCCATTACCGCAGCGTCCTGCCCTTCCGCAATTTCATCAGCGCTTTTTTCCTGACCGGAATGACCGGAAGGATTAAATGCTCCGTCAGCATCAGGTTCAGAATTTTCCGAAACAGATACACTGGAAATGCCCGACGTTGAAATTGATTCAAGATCAGGCAATATATCCAGAGGTTCATTATCATCCGAAGACGGAGATGCTTCAAAACTGTCAGACACTTCCGCTTTTTTCTCATTGCTTTTTATTTCATTCATTGATTTTGCTTCCGTACCGGAAAGCGTATCAGGTTTTTCCACAAGCGACACAGGAACAAAACCGGCGGAATCTCCGTTCTGGCGGGCAATTTCTTCCTGCAGGGAAGAATCTTCCTGTTCAGCAGACGGATTTTTGTTTTCAGGAGAAACATCGTCATCATAAAGCATCTGATGATTGTTTCCTACAAAAAACTGGGCGTCATTATCATCATCAGAAAGTTCCTCGTCTTCTACATAAAAATCAACGGAATGTTTTTCAGAGCCAGTTCCGGAAGCAGACACAGCCTCCGTACCGGCAGACTGATCCGCCTGACAGTCAATATCAAGTACTTTTTCAAAGACAAACTGGAGTCCCACTGCAAGAAAAGCAAAGACAAGCGCAAAAATCAATGCGTGCAGGAAAATTACTCCTGCCGGCGAAGAATGAGAAATCAATCCGGAAATAAGGGAAAGCAGAAAACCGAAAATTGAAAATCCGGCTATAAATTTTACATTTTTCATTTCCACCTCCCGTCTAAAATCAATACAAAATAGTATATATCAATTCTTTTCAAAAATACAGTCTTTTTTTCTATTTACTCTTTTTTGAAAGGAATTTCTTGAGAAAATTCGATACTCCATCATTTCCTGACGTATCAGTTTTTTCTATGCGTCCGACAATATGCTTAAGGCAGACTGACGGCTTTGCAGTCGGATTAACTACGATAAACGGCTTCTGCCTGATTACAGACGCCTGTACAACAGGATCATCATACACAAAGCCGATATAATCCACCTTATAGCCGAGGAACTGACCTACAATAGTAATAATCCGGTCAGAAATACGCTTTCCCTCGTCGGCAGAATGTACGCGGTTTACCAGAAGCTTAAGGTTTACAGGACGGTCAACAATCTCCGTCGTAATTATTTTTATAATTCCGTACGCATCGGTAATAGCAGTAGGCTCAGGCGTCGTTACGACATACACTTCATCTGCCGCCGCAACGAACTGAAGTACGTTATTCGCAATTCCTGCGCCGGTATCGATAATGATAATATCTGCATTTCCAAGAGTACTGAACTGCTTTGCAAAATACCCGAGTTCCTCAACGCTCAGATTGGCAATTTTAGAAAAACCGTTTGCACCTGCAATAAATTTAATTCCGAACTCGGTATCAAGGATAATTTCCTTCATCGTTTTCTTCTTGTTGATTACGTGCATCAGGTTGAACTGCGGAACTACATTCAGAAGAACATTAACGTTTGCCATACCCAGGTCACCGTCAATCAGAATGACTTTTTTTCCAAGCTGAGCATAGGCAATCGCCATATTGACAGCAACATTTGTCTTTCCTACGCCGCCCTTTCCGCTGGTTATCGCAATAATACGCGTCTTGTGGTTACTGTCAGCCGAATTTCTAGATTCTGTACTTATTGCATCTGAAAAATCGCTGTTCATCAATTCTCTTAGATCGTCTGCCTGCTCTTCCATTACTGTTCTCCAAGTATATCATCTTTATTGAATTTGTCCTCAATATGAACTCTGTCTATTGCAAAGCCTTCAAGGCGCTTTAGAAATTCCACAACGTCCGCTTTCGCGATTGTCTGAGTTATCTTCTGTCCGTTCGTTATGTATGAAATGCTTTTATGGCGCTCGTGAAGCACGCTGATTACGTTGCCGTACTGCTCCGATTCGTCGCATTTCGTAATTATTACAGACTGATACCCGAACGGCTCATAATTCTGCATAATCGTATTAAGGTCGCGTGCTTTTGTAGAAGCTGTCACCGTCAGATACACATCAGGGTTCATTCCCTGAACGGAAAGCATAGTTTTCATATCAGCAAGATGCTGTGCGTCATTCGGACCGTAGCCGCCGGTGTCTATAAAAATCGCATCGGAATAATCCTTGTATTCTTCGTACAATTTCTGCACATCCTCATTCGTCTGCGCCTTGAGTACGTTCTTGCCTATAACCTCGCCGAATCTGGAAAGCTGTTCCATCGCACCGACACGCATTGTATCTGTCGTAATAAAGCAGAAATTCAAAGTCTTATTGTTTTTCTTTGCCGCACGCATAAACATTGTCGCAAGTTTTACAAGAGTAGTTGTTTTTCCAACGCCGGTAGGTCCTACAAGAATAACGACATGCGGCTTACGGTGAACTTTTTCGGGCGCAATCGAAATTGACTCGCCAATCCAATCCACTACGGCACGCTGAACTTTTGAAAAATCTTCAAGATCATCCCAGGGAAAAGTTTTTTTGAGTTTCTCAGTGATTTCCTGAATATAGCCGAATGTAAATTCATTATCACCGAGCAGTTCCTGTATACGCTGTATTGACGGATGAATGTCACTGCCTGCAACGGCAGTACCGGATTTTACACGTTCGGCAAGTTCCTCTATCTGCTTTGACAAATTGCTTATCTGCGTACTGACAATAGCATTTTCTACAGAACCAGTATTCTTTTTGAGAATTTCGTCTCTGTTTCGTAAAAAATCATCGTTTTTTGCAATGCCGGTTTCGTCAACAGAAGGCGCAAATAACCTGTCCGCCTGCGGAGGAACAGCAGAATTCCTGTTTTTTACAATATATGACACTTCAATAATCTCTTTCTGGCGAATAAGCCCCCACAAACCAGTCTGCGGAATGCTACGCTTGCTGATGATGGAATAATCGTTACCGTACTCATTCCAAAGCTGAGCACGGGCTTCCTCAATATTTTTTGCCCTGATAGTAAGCACTGTTTCACCCTTATCGTTATTCATCATCTTTACACAAATCCTTACCGTTCAGTTTTTTCACCAGGCACTTCAGACCGATAATTAACGGCATTACTTTCGCCTTCACCAGAATAACCGTTTTGTTCAGTTATTTCACCAAGAACTACAACCCCTATGCTGTTTCCTGCCGCAAGAATTTCCTTTTCGGAAATAACAACAACACCCGGCATTTCCCTTTCTATTGAAGAACGAACCAGCTGCCTTATGACAGACGAACACATAATGACCGGCATATACCCCTGACTGCGGCTTTCCTGAAGCGCAGAACTTGCACACTGAATCCACGCCCTGCCGTCAACCGGGTCAAACGCGGCAAACGGCTTTGAACCGTCAGAAGGAAACTGCGCATGGTCAAGGAATTTCTGCGACCAGCCCTGCGACAAATTGACAACGCGAATTTTTCTGTCGGCATCTGCATACTGAAGGCATATCTGCAAGCCAAGCGATTCCCGGACTTTTTCAACCAGTTCCCAGGTATTTGTCGTTATAGAACCGTAGTTTGCAATAGTTTCAAGAATGACGACCATATTCCTGATAGAAACCTGCTCATCCAGCAGACCCTTCAATATTTTTTCTATATCGCCGTAAGAGAACTTGAATTTATCGCCGTTCATCACCTCATCAACGACAATCGGATTAGTTTTCTTAACTTCATTTACCAAAAGCGAAACTTCCTGCCGTCCTAAAATCTCGGAAGCGTGTGCGCGGATTGTTTCAGTTAAATGCGTAGCGATAATCGTAGGCGGATCTACAACTGCATAACCAGCCTGTTCCGCCTCGCTCCGCTGCTCTTCAGGAACCCAGATTGCCGGCATACCGAACGCAGGATCTTTTGTAGTCTCGCCCTTAAGTTCCTCCGTTACCGAGCCGGTATTCATACACATATAATAGCCCAGCCGGATTTTGCTTTTTCCTGCCTCAATTCCACGGATTTTAAAACTGTATTCGTTAGGGTCAAGATTCATATTGTCAATAATCCTGATTTTAGGAACTGGAAGACCGATATCAAGCGCGGCTTCCCGGCGGATACGCGATATGCGCTCAAGCAGTTCGGCACCTTTCTCCTTGTCAACAAGCGGAATAAGCGCATATCCAAGCTCAAGTGAAAGAGGATCAAGCGGTGCAACAGAATCATTTTCCGTGCTTCCGGCAGTTTTTGCACCTTCAGCTTTTGCCGCAGCCTCCGCAGCAGCAGCTTTTGCAAGTTCGGCAGATTTCTGCTTTGAAAGGCGGAAACCGTAATAAATCAAAAGACCGCCCACTGGCAGCAGATATATCATCGTATTATTATGGAATACAACGCCCATTACAACGAGCGCCGCTCCGACAATCTCATAAACAGTACCGTCAATAGTAAATTCCTTGATGATTTTTTCACCAAGACTCTCCTCCGATTTATCGCCGGTTACAAGAATACCAGTTGCAAACGAAAGCATAAGCGACGGCAGCTGACTGAGAAGTCCGTCACCAATAGTAAGATGCGCATACAGATTAAGGGATTCCGTAAACGACAGATTGTTCTGCACCATTCCGACGATAAAACCGCCGACAAGGTTTATTACCGTAATGAAAATACCGGCCTTCACGTTTCCTGAAACAAACTTGGATGAACCGTCCATATTGGAGTAAAAGTCGATGTCGCGGCGGATTTCATCTTTTAAGTGCTTCGCCTCATCTTCCGTAATGTAGCCGGAGTTAAGCTGGTTATCAATATCAAAGAGTTTTTGATTCATTGAATCAAGGGTGAAGCGCGCGGCAACTTCACTTACGCGGCCTGCACCTTTTGTGATTACAAGAACCTGAACGACAATAAGAATAATAAAAATTACAAAACCGATGACAATGTTGTCACCGGCAACAATATTCGCAAATGCCTGCACCATTGCGCTCTGATTACTGCGGAGCGCATTTATTCCGCGCGATCCGTCCGCCGCAAGAATAAGCCTTGTTGATGAAATGTTAATTCCAAGACCGAAAAGCGTTACAAAAAGAATTATCTGTGGAAAAGAAGAAAAACTTGACGCACGCGGAGTATACACAACAACAAGCAGAATGATTATTGAAAAAGCAAGGTTGAGCGTCATCAGAACGTCAATAAAACTTTTTGGAAGGGGCAAAACGAGCATAAGTATTACGACAACAGCCACAACACCTATAAAATTCTGCATTAAAAATTGTAAAAACGATCTCCTATTTTCGTTTGCCATTAAGTCCCCACCCATTGCAAATTCTAATATTTCTTCGAGTTATATTTCATAATTTCTGCGTATACGTCTGCAAGTACACGTAGATACTTATCAGGTATTATATCACCAACTTCCGTATCTGTATAGAGTCCGCGCGCCAAAGGTCTGTTCTCCACAACCGGAACATTATTTTCCGCTGCAATGCGCCTGATTTGAAATGCAATTTCATCCGCCCCTTTCGCCGTTACTTTAGGAGCATCATCAACGCCGCGCTCATACTTCATCGAAACGGCAAAATGCGTCGGGTTAGTGATTACGACATCGGACTCACGTACGGCTTTCGGCATATTCTGCGTCATCATCTGCCTCTGCGCCTGTTCAAGACGTCCCTTAACCTCCGGGTCCCCCTCCATCTCCTTGTACTCCTGCTTAACTTCGTACTTAGTCATCTTCATAGATTCCATAAACTCACGGCGGTTCACAAAATAATCCGGAATGGAAATCAGAATGAAAATTACGGCGGCAATGACAATCAGCTGTGCTGCCATTTCTGCAATTTTTGTAACGGCAAGAGAAATTGAAGCAGACTTAATTGCCATAAGAAGATCCGGAATGTCTTTTTTCAAAAGTAAATAGGCAATAACGACAATCACAGCAACTTTTCCAAGTGACTTTACAATATTAAATACGCCTTTTACGGAAAAAAGCGTATTCTTAAAATATTCACCGAATTTCGGGATAATCTTGCTGAATTTCGGAGTAATCGTCTTGAACGTAAACAGAAATCCCTTATTCTGAATAATATTGCTTAAAACCGCTGCTGTAATTCCAGAAAGAGAAACGGGAAGAATAATTTTCATAAAATAACGGAAAAAAACATACGCAAAAAAAGGAGAAGCAACGTTATTTTCCGTACAGCGCGTAAAAAAAATCCTCATAATCTCCGTACAGGAAATAAAAATTGATTTTGCAAGAAATATCAGAAGAATGACCGTTACAAAAAAAACGACAGAACTGTTCAAGTCCTGACTTTTAGGAATCCTTCCTTCTTCGCGGGCTTTGCGTAATTTATATTCCGACGGTTCCTCAGTCCGTCCTTCGTCCTCAGCGGCAAACCACTGAAGGTCAATATCCTGAAAACTCACTGACTGCCGCCTCCTATGTCAGAAATCACCTGCATAAGTTCGTCAATTCCCGTTGAAAACGACTCTATAAAAAAATCACATAGTGACGGAAACAACAGCCATATAATAAGAAACGCAAGAAGAATCATAATCGGAAACCCCTCTGACAGAAGATTCATCTGCGGAGCGGCTTTTGAAAGAAGTCCCGTGCAGACCGTTATCAAAAGAAGCGTTCCCATTATCGGAAGTGCAATCAGAAGCGCATCTGCAAAAAGATTTGAAAGTCCTTTCAGAAGGAACGAAACAAGCCTTTCCCTGCCGGAAACAAGTTCAAACACATTCAGGCTTGTCAGGCTGCCTGCAAGACCTTTTAAAAACAGTTTCTGAAACCACTGAGTCTGCATAAACACAAGCATTGCAATCAAATTCAAATACTGACCCATAAGCGGATTTTCAACCTGAGAAAGCGCATCATAGGCAGAAGCTGCGCTAAATCCCATCTGGAACGCAAAGAACTGTCCGGCCGTACTGAACGCCGCAAAAATCATAGAAACGAAAAAACCGATTATAACACCGATAAGTGCCTCACCCGCAAGCAGCATAATGTAATACAAACTGAATGCGCCGTCCTCCACAGAAAGAACCGCGCCGTATGCAGAATAATCAGCGCTCCCCATCAGAAAGAACGCCATATACCCTGCAAGAGCAATTTTTGCAGCCTTTGGAACTGTCCGCATAGAAAAAAGAGGAAGCGTAAAAAGCAGCGCAGCGCATCTGGCTGAAACAAGCAGAAAAAGAGGCGCTTTGCTTACGATTTCATCAAGCATATCTGTTTTCCTTACAAACGCCGGGCGTCATTCAAAAATCATTTTGCCAGTTCGGGAATCATCTCAAACAGCTTCACCGTATAATCGCGCAGTTCAGAAAACATCCAGCCGCTAAGCAGTGCAAGCACAAGAAGAATGACTATCAGCTTCGGAAGAAAAGTCAGGGTCTGCTCCTGAATTGATGTCGTCGCCTGAAAAATTGCTACAATCAGACCGATAATCAGTGCCGCGCTCAAGACAGGCAAAATCAGAATGAAAATCTGAAAAATTCCGCTGCGCATTACATTAACAACAGTTCCTATACTCATACGTTCCTCCCGGCACCGCTTACTTCAGAACAGAATTAAACAGCTGGGTCGTCAAAAGCCCCCAGCCGTCAACAAGAACAAAAAGCATCAGCTTGAACGGCATAGAAATCTGTACTGGCGGAAGCATCATCATACCCATACTCATAAGAATGCTTGCAACAACCATATCTATGATAATAAACGGAATATACAGAATAACGCCTATCTTGAATGCAACAGTAAGTTCGTGAAGAATATACGACGGAATAAGCACGTATGTCGGAACGTCAGACCAGTTGTTCGGTTTTGGAAGTTTTGCCATTCCCATAAACATATTCAGAGAACTTGTATCCCTGCCAATCTGCCGTTCCATAAACACGCGGATAGGTTCTTCCGCATTGCGAATTGCAGTTTCTATCTCAATCTCACCGTCAGAAAGAGGCTTGAACGAATTATTATATATCTGCGAGAACGTCGGCCACATAATAAAAAGCGTCATAAAAAAAGCAATTCCGTTAAGAACTGCCGTCGGCGGAACCTGCTGCAAGGAAAGCGCGCGCTTAATAAAATCAAGAACAATTGAAAAACGAAGAAAACACGTAACAAGAATAAGAAGGCTCGGTGCAAGAGTAAGAACCGTAAGGATGACAAGAAGCCGCACGGAAAAAGCAACTTCCTGACCGGAACGCGGCTCTGCAATCTGAATGCTAACATTAGGAATTTCAGCAGGGCGGACGTTGCGGCTCATCTGCGCAGTACCTTCGGCAGAACCGTTTGGAAAAGTGCCGGACTGAGCAACAACAGGGCGGACAGCGCATATCAGCAAAAAGAAAAATACAAGCGGAAGCCTGAACTGTAATTTCTTCATATTATTCTCCGCCGTTCAAACGGTCGTGCTGTCTTTTCAAAAGTTCGGAAACTTTTGCCTGAGTGCCGGAAAGGATGCCGCCGTTATCCTTAGGTCCGTTCGGCATAAAAATGTCAAGAATATCAGAGAAAGTACGCGGCTTTTTTACATTCTGCTGTTCATCCGCGTATAAATTCATAGCATCAACAAGTTCCTTGTCAGAAACTTCCCCTATAAGATTTACGGAATTGTCAGAAACACCCACGATATAAGCGTGATCAAGAAGAGTTACAACCTGTACGGACTTGCCGACTGCCAGATCAACGGAAGAAACTTTCCTTAAAAACGGATCGTCCGCCGCAGAATCGCCGCGAATGCTTTTTTTCATAAACCACATAACGGCATATATACACGCAACGACAATGCCAAGAACGATAATCATCCGCAAAAACAGAAAAAACGTACCGAACCGGGAAGACCTTTCCTGCTGACCGTCCGCAGTTTCGCCAAACGGAATTGCATTCTCCGCACTGGCATCATCAGACGGAAATGACTCTTCCGCAGAATTTTCGGTCAAAAGCGGAACAGTTTTTTCCGCAGAAACCTGCGCATATCCTGAAAAGACAAGAAACAAAGCGCCTAAAAGAAAGGCGCACGCTTTTTTAGAATAGAACACTTTTTCCCACCCATAGTTTGATTATTACGGAAAAGGCTTCTGTATTCCCCTTACAAAAGCCTTTTCTCCTGTTCAATCACATCTACCGTAAATCAGAAACACGTTCCATCGGTGAAAGAATTTCCGTTACGCGGACACCAAAGTTTTCGTCAATGACGACAACCTCACCTTTTGCAATCGGCTTATGATTTACAAGAATATCGACAGGTTCACCGGCAAGTTTATCAAGCTCGATAATCGTACCTTCACCCATACCAAGAATATCTTTTATCTGTTTCTTTGTACGGCCAAGCTCTACGGTCATCTCCATAAAGACGTCCATAATAAGGCTTATATTGCCCTGCTCACCGCCAATATTTCCGCCCTGAAGATTAGGATACTGAAGCGTCTGCACGTTCGGTATGTTGCCCATATTCTGAGCCATTCCCATACCGCCCTGCGGCATAGCCATTTGTCCCATCGGCATTCCCATACCCATCTGAGGCATTCCCATCTGCATCTGGTTCATACCCATCGGCATCTGATTCATTCCCATCCCCATTTGAGGCTGTCCCATTGCCATTCCCTGATTCATTCCCATATCAGATACGGAAGAAACATCCTCCAGTTCGGCAGCAGCCCCTCCGCCGTATGCATTGCCGATTTTTTCCGCAGCAGAACCGCCTATAACTTCCCAGAATGTATAGCCCTGTCCTTCCAAAGTCAAAGGATAGCTGAAAAGCGCAAATTTATTCTGCGGAATACGTATCATTGCCTTAGGATTGTTTACTGCTTCGGCAGGATTACAGGCAAGTCCCGGAAATTTTCCAGTTTTTCCAAGTTCGTCAACTTCCGAACCTGTATGCATTGACACAACGTCAGAAATACAGGACAGAGCCATATCGTCAAAATCAGCATTATCTTCTTTTGAAATAAGATTTACTAGTTTCTGTGCAAACTCAGGCGCAAGAATATACTGATGATCCCCTGAAAGACCGCTGGAAAAATCAGACGTTACGGAAACAACAACTTCCGGCAGCTTTATCAAAAGGGCATCACGGTCAAGAGCTTCTACAATCGGTTCTCCGCCGGAAAAAGAAGCACCCGTCATATTATTCAGTTTCTGAACAAGCGGCTCTTTCAGATTTTCCGCAAATTTCAAAAGTGCATCCGTATCAATATTAACAGCAGGTCCACCAGAAACATGACCGGAAGAATTCAAGCCGTCAACGGATACTCCAGAAAGCAAAGCGTCAATTTCATCCTGTGAAATAGCACCATCACTCATAATGAATCATCTCCTTCTACGGAAAGTTCCTCAAAATCATCCGCAGTCACATCTTCCAACTTGCCAGTAATCTGAACTGCCATTTTTTTGCCGACAACACCAGGCTGACAATAGAATTTTTTCTTATTTCCGACGCTGAGAACAAGCGGATCTCCCACTTTTGTATTTGAAAGACGCACAATATCCCCTGTCCTTAAAGAAAGAACATCACGCACCGGTATATTTATAGAACCGACTTCAGCTACCACATCCATATCAACGGAAGCAAGCTTTTCTTTCAACGTTCCCAGATATTGCGTCGTAGAACTTCTGCGAACAGAAGAAAACCAGTACTGGGAAGACAGCTTTGAAATAATCGGCTCAATAGTAAGATAAGGAATACAGAAATTCAACATTCCTTCCTCATCTCCTACTTTAGTTTCAAGAGTAATAAGGACAACCATCTCCGAAGGCGGAACTATCTGCGCAAACTGAGGATTAGTTTCAATCTGCCCGAGACGCGGACGCAAATCAATAACCTGAGTCCATGCCTCGCGCATATTTGCAAGAACGCGGACGATAATGCCTTCCATTACAGACTGCTCTATATCAGTTAAATCCCGGCTCTTGTTATTTTTATTATTTGCAGTTACTCCGCGTCCGCCAAACAGACGGTCAATCATACAGAACGTAATCGAAGGATCTATCTCAAGAACAGCATTTCCTTTCAACGGATCCATATTTACTACGGCAAGAGTCGTCGGGCTAGGAATAGAACGTATGAATTCCTCATACGTAAGCTGATCTACAGAAGCAACGTGTACATGAACAAGACTTCGAAGCTGTGCGGAAAGACTGGTTGTCGTAAGACGGGCGAACGTTTCGTGCATATTTGAAACGGTACGCAACTGTTCCTTTGAGAATTTATCAGGACGCTTGAAGTCATAAATTTTTATCTTTCGTGTATCACTGACCGGCTTAAACTCATCAGTTTCCGAATCACCGGAACTAATGGCAGTCAGAAGCTGGTCTATTTCATCCTGCGACAGAACTTCGTTCATGTAAAATCCACCTTGAAAATACTGCAGATTATTGCTCAATGACATCAAGCTGCAAGAACGAAATATCCTTGATTTTTGACGTACTCAGAATTTCATCATTGATTGCATTACGAAGCTCAATCTTCAGTTTCTGTTCATTCTGAGGTTTTAATTCAGCAATAGTCTTCTCTGTAAAATATCGGCGCAAAAAGTCTTTGAGTTCAATATTTCTTTGCGTAATTTCAGTGGAAGTCGCCTTATCGTCTTTTTTATAACCAAGCGCTATGTCAACAACAACGCTAGCCGGAATTTCATCGCTTGATTTTGTCCTGATAGCACCGAGTGAAGTATACCAGTCCAGAACTTCACGCTGAACGGCATATTCATCGCTGATAGGAATCGCAACGTTTCCAGAAGAGTTCTTATTAACAATCCTCATAGTTACAACAACAATGACAACTATAAGAATAACGGCTCCAAGCGCAATTGCAATCCACTTCAAAAGAGAAGTAATCAATCCGCCGAAACCACTTTTTTTAGCAGGCATTCCAGCTGCGCTGCCATCATCCAAACCGTCAAGACCGTCGTCTGCCATTTTCCCCTCCCGGAAAAAAGAATATTTTAAATTTAAAACAGTATACTACTAAAAATGTCCTTCATCAAGAATTATTATATCAACGCGCCTGTTATACGCCCTTCCCTCCGGCGTATCATTTGAAAACTTAGGCTTTGTATCTGAGTATCCGGCAATGGAAAACCGGTTCTCGTCCGCGCCGTAATCAGCAAGATAATGAAGTACGTTCATAGATCGCGCCGCAGACAGTTCCCAGTTGCTCTCAAAGCGCGATGATTCAGCAACAGGCGTACTGTCCGTGTGCCCTTCAATTCGGAAACTGCGTTTAGCCAGCTCAGGAAGCTTGAAAAATTCAGAAAGCCTGAGGAGCGTTCCGCGCGTTTCCTCTATATTCAGTTCCGCACTTCCCTCTTTAAAAAAACTGTCGGAGGCAAGCGTAATTACAAGTCCGCGCTCGTCGCTTGTAATGGTAATTTTATTTGACTTTACGTCCGGCGCAAAAAGACTGACTGCCTTCTTCTTTGCAAGCCCAAGAGAACGTCCTTTCTCCAGAGCCGGAAGTGAATTTATATTATTTCCCAAATCAGAAAGCCGTCCCGCAGACAAAGACATTCCACCGGAAACAGATTCCGTTTCATTCATCTGCAATGACTGAGTAATTGTAGCAAGCTGAGTAACGTCAACCTCTGACGGATTATAGAGCATTACGAAGAAGCAGAGCATCAACGTAATCATATCACCATACGTACCCTGCCAGGCTGATGACGGTTTTTCCGGCTCCTTAGCTTTCTTTCCCATAATTAACTTATCCTTAATCTTTCAATACGTCAGCTTCTATGACTTTCCGTGTAACCGGATCAAGATACGTAAGCAGTTTCTGTCCCATAATGCGAGGGTTTTCACCTGCCTGAATGGCAAGGACACCCTCAATAATCATTTCTTTAGAGCGCATCTCCATTGCATTGTGCGCAAGCAGCTTTGTTGAAAACGGCGCAATAAGCCAGTTAGCCATCATAGAACCGTACAAAGTCGTAATCAAGGCGACAGCCATATTAGGACCGAGCGACGACTTGTCCTCAAGGTTGTTCAACATACCGATAAGACCAAGAACCGTACCCATCATACCAAAACCCGGTGCAAATCCTGCCCAGGCGTTCAGAATTCCGATCCAGTCCATATGACGCGCTTCTATCTGATTCATCTCGTTTTCCATAATCGTACGGATAACATTACCGTCCGTACCGTCTACTACAAGACGAAGCCCGTTCCGCATAAAAGGATCTTCAAGGTCATCAAGACCGTCCTCAAGTGCAAGAATACCCTCTCGGCGTGCCTTGTTGGACAAATCAACCATTTTCGTAATAATCGTCTTTTCACCAAAATCAGGAACTTTAAAAGCCTTTCCCATAACTTTGAAAAGACCAACTGCCTTTTTTATAGGAGCAGCAATAAAAATAGCTGCATAAGAACCGCCGACGGTCATAAAAACAGACGGAATATCAATAATTCCGCCCATCGTACCGCCGGATGTCAGAACTGACATAACAATACAGGCAGCACCGCCTATAATACCGATTATTGTTGCAATATCCATTTTACAAGACCTCTTGCGAATTGATTCCCAGATTTCTGCGATAAGAAATTATTTTTTCTATCAGCTCGGCAGGAGAGTTTCTGATGATGAGTTTTTTTCCCGACAGCATTGTAAGCGTTAAATCAGGAGTTTCTTCCATACTTTCTATCATGTGCGGATTCACCCAATACTTTTTCCCGTCCAACCGCATAACTTCAATCATTTTACAATTTTCGCCTGTAATTAAAATAACGTCAAGTGTTTTTTCAATCTTTATGTGCACAAAACAGATTTATGCGCTCAAAAAAAGCCTGCCGTATGCATAACACTTAACATCCGTCACTTCACTCTGCAAAAAATAAAAATACGTTATAAAAAGACTACGTTTTCCTTTACTTATCAACTTTTCGGTATATAATTACAGAAGGAATTTTCTATGAATAACCGACCACGCATTTTCATAATAGAAGACGTACCGGAAATGGCAAGCCTCATAGCAATGTATATAGAAAAAGCCGATATGCAGGCATTTTCATACAGTACTGCCGAAGCTGCACTTTCCGAAATGAAAACGACAGGAGAACCGGACTGCCTGATACTTGACCTTAATCTTCCGGGAATGAGCGGCTTCGATTTTCTTACGCGCATACGCAGAGATTTCAGACCGACAGTCCCGGTCGTCATAGTTTCTGCAAGGGATGCAGACGAAGACGTAATAAAAGGTCTTGGCATAGGCGCAGATGAATTCGTAACAAAACCGTTCTCGCCGAGGGTGCTGGTCGCACGAATTCAGGCACACCTGAGAAGGATGACTGTTTCATCGGCGGCGGCAGAAGAATCCGTACGCTTTGGTGATTACGTCCTTCTACTTGACAGCAACGTACTTAAGAACGGCGGAAGAAAAATCCAGCTGTCCGTAAAAGAATATGCAGTCCTTGAATATCTTATACAGAATGCAGGAACTTCGCTTTCCCCGGAAAAAATCTATACCAAAGTGTGGAAAACGCAGTTCGGAGATATGACAGCCGTTGCCGTCTACATCCAGCGGCTAAGAAAAAAAATTGAAAAAGATCCGTCAAATCCAATGTTCATAAAAACAGATTTCGGAAACGGTTACTTTTTCCCTAAGGAAGCGATTATCGCATGACAGTAAAAAGACAGCTGACTCTGCTCATTTCGCTTATTATATGCCTGCCGGTATTCACAGCCCTTATCATATACGGCTATTACTGTAATTCCTCAAAACGACTGCTCCTGAATTCGTACAGGCGTTCTCCAGAAAAAGCAGACGTTTCCCTTACGTCCGACGATTTAAATTCCATAAAAAAGTCTATCCTGTCGCTTTCTCCAAAAGTCGAAGCGGCACTCATCGTAAAAGACAGGATAATTGAGTCTACGATAGCAGATTTTCCTCAGCCGGGAACAACGCTTCAGGAAGGCGATTTATGGAAAATAATCAAGCAGACCGGTGAAAAATTCTATTACCTTACGGAAACGCCGCTCGGTTCAGACAGAAAGCATCTTGTCCTTCTTGTAAGCAGAATAAGCAAGAAGAAAAACCAGACAAATATGTTCTATTCCCTTCTTGACTGCGTACTGATATTCGTAATAATCTGCGCAGTTGCAACCTGCTGCATATCAAGAACAATCACGTCTTCACTTTCCCATCTGGTAAAACAGACTGAAAAAATCGCAAAGGGAGATTTAACCCCGCAGGAACAAAGAACTCCGGCAAAAAGCAGGAATGAATTTACGGATTTGACAGAGCACATTGACTCAATGCGCGCCGCACTGCTCGACGCAAAAAGAAAGCAGCAGCGTTTTATAATGGGAATTACGCACGATCTGCGGACTCCAATTTCAGTCATAAAAGGATACACGGAAGCGCTTTATGACGGCGTAATAACTTCGGAAGAAGAAACAAAAAAGTCCCTTGAAATCATAAATACAAAAACTTCGCAGCTTGAAGAGATGATAACGTCGCTCATAAATTACTGCACTTTCTTCAGGGACAATTTCAGAAGGCAAATAACGCCTCACTGCATAAAAAAACAGCTTGAAGCATTTGCAAAATCAGCCGAAACGACAGGACGTATCTTCCACAGGAAAATTTCCTGCAACATAAGCCTTCTTGAAAGCACAGACATTCCTGTCAACGAACAGCTTTTGGCGCGTGCACTCGAAAACCTTTTCGGAAATGCCCTGCGATACACAGAAGACGACGGAGAAATTACAATTACGGCAGACGAATCTGACGAATGCATCACAATCACGTTTTCTGACACCGGCTGCGGAATTGCTGAAAAAGACATATCGCATCTTTTTGACTTATTTTACCGCGGAACAAATTCACGGCGCGAACAAGGACTTGGAATCGGTCTTTCAGTCGTAAAAGACATAGTTGACCTTCACGGATGGAACATAGCTATCCGCTCCGAACTTGGAAAAGGCTCTGATTTTATAATACGCATTCCGAAAAGCACGAACAGGACAGACGGAGAGCCTACATAATTTCTTCAAGAAACGTATTAAGAAAAAGAAGTCCGTTTCCTGTAAGGGCATACCAGTTCTGTCCGTCTTTCTGATACTGACGAAGCAGATTTTTTTTCTGCCACCGGTCAAAAACACGGAGAATTCTCTCAGGAATTTCATCTCCGAACCGTCCGGAATATTCTTCCGCACATATTCCGTCCGCCGTCCGAAATCCCATCATAAAAAATTCAAACTGTTCCGTATTTTTTTCGATGCACTCAACTGACTGAGGCACAACAGCCTGACCGGCGCTTTTCTTACAGTCAAAACTGTTCCAGAACCGGATGTATTCTGCAATATCGTGCGTATTTGTATACCGAAACGATTTTCTGCCGTACAAAGAACCGGCCGCACCGCTTCCAGCACCGATATAATTCTGTAGTTTCCAGTAGGTAAGATTATGCGCGCACGGAGAACCGTTTTTTATGCTGTAAAAATTAGAAACTTCGTACTGCCTGTATCCGCGGCTTTCCAGAAAATCCCTGCCGGAAATCCACATTGCATCTGCCGCATCAAAATCGTAACAGACAGCTCCTTCCCGAACAGCATTTCCAAGTGGAGTTCCGTCCTCAATAGTAAGGGAATACATAGAAATATGGGCAGGCTCGTACGAAAGGAGCTTTTCAAGACCGTTAAAAAAGCCGCTTTCGGACTGTCCCGGAAGCGCGCATATTATGTCTGCGGAAAAAACGCCTTTCCATACGCGGCGGATGCATTCAAGCGCGGCGTAAACTGTCTGAAGAGAACTGCGACGTTTTACGGCAGAAAGAACGGACTGTTCCATTGCCTGAATTCCTACCGAAATCCTGTTTACGCCGCATTCAGAAAGGCATTCCAGAAGCGAAGACGTAACGTCATCAGGATTAAGTTCAACGGTACATTCCGCCGCCGTTCCGCCAAGAGAACGAATGAAGTTAAAAAGCCGCCTTAACTGTTTTTCCGAAAGCAGGCTTGGTGTTCCGCCTCCGACATACACCGTCAACCAGCCGTCCGCACCAAATTCTGCCATCCGCCAGGAAATCTCCGCACACAACGCGTCTATATATGAATCGGGAACGTCTCCGTCTGCCGAAATACTGAAAAAATCACAGTACGTACATTTTGAGCGGCAGAACGGAATGTGAATGTATAAAGAAGTCTTCATTAAAACAGGCTCAGCCTGCTGAACGGAAAATATTGCAACACCGCTCCGGCACATACATCATCTTTTTTGAGCGGTCCCCAAAGGCGCGAATCAATGCAGCTTATCCGGGAATCTCCGAGCACAAAATATTCATTTCTGCCAAGCGTCATTTCCTCAAACGAGCCGATGACACCGATAGAATTATCCCAGCCGGCAGGATTTGTCGAAACGTTCACATTATAGCTTTTTTCTGCAAGTTCAAATTCCGTAAGGAAATATTTTTCACCGCGCGGCTTGATGTAAAGCACGTAGTCACGCATATAAATAGTATCACCTGGCAAACCTACAACGCGCCGTATCTGCCGTTCCTTTCCAACAAGATTATTCATATTTCCGGCAGAAACCTGACCTGCGGTTACAAAACTTACAAAAGAAGAGCCTGCTTTTTTCAAAAACGGTACGTCTTCACTGTCAAGTGGATTTACAAGAACGACAGCTCCGCGCCCGAAATGTTTTTTCAGCGGAGAGAACATAATGCACGAATTCCGACCGACATCACTTTCCATAGAAACGGAAACCTGACGCACAGGAAAAACAACGAACGCCAGAATCAAATTGATTACTATGTAGACGGCAACGAGCATACACACTATAGAAAGCACGCGCTGCCGCATTTCTTTTTTCAGGGAATACGAAAGTTCATACAATTCTTTATTCATAAAACCAAGTTAGCATAAAACGGACTTCTTTACAATTATATTGAACGCATATTGAATACCTCAAACACAGGGAACATCCTTCTCTTCCCCGTTTACTTGAAACCGCCGTAACTATGTTTTATAATCACACTGTATGTCAGAGAATAGAAAAATTATTGCAGAAAACAGAAAAGCCAGATTCAACTACTTCATCGAAGAATCCATCGAATGCGGAATTGCACTTGAAGGAACGGAAGTTAAGTCAGTGAAGAACGGCAGCATCTCATTTCCGGACGCATTTGCAGAAATCGTAAATAACGAAGTTTTTGTAAAAGGACTGCACATTTCGGAATATTCATATTCTTCTGTTTTCAATCACAACCCTGACCGCGTAAAAAAGCTGCTCCTGCATAAGGAAGAAATAAAAAGACTGAAAAGAAAAACTGAAGAAAAAGGCTATACACTTATTCCCATAGACTTCTACTTGAAAAACGGACGCGTAAAGCTCACGCTCGGAATCTGCAAAGGAAAAAAGCAGTTCGACAAAAGGGCATCCATAAAGGAACGGGACGTCAACAGGGATATTCAACGGGAATTCAGAAAGGGGCTGAACTGAGAGTGCGTTTTACAAGAAAAACAGCTGTTTTATTTTCTCTTCTTGCAATTCTGCTTGTTACGGCAGAAGCACAGCCTCCTGAGCGCATTGATTTTTACGGCGTAATATCCCCGGACGCAGACAAAAATATGATAAAAATGACGGAAGATTTGTACTACACGCAGCTTAAGGATTTTTCGCCATTCGTAAACGATTTTCGGGAAAAAACAAAAAGCGGCGGAATGACGCCGGACGACATCCACTCCCTTCCGACAGACGAAGGAGCAGTATCATTCTATGCCGTAATAACGCGTAACGGCGATGCGCTGAGTAAATGGGAATGTACGCTGTGCCTGAAACGCCCGGATGAAGAAAAAACGTTCTTATTTTCAAAAGAATATGATTCCTACTATAAAATCCTTATGGAATCAAAAACGGTGCTGAATGCAATGCTCGGAAAAGCAATGCGTTCTGACGGAAACGCAAAAAAGCCGGAAATCACGGAAACCGCCGCAGAAAAAACGCAAGAAGCTGGGGTAGAAAATACAGTTTCCGAAAAGCCGCATTTGCAGGGAACGTCCGGCATTGACATTTCCGGAACGTGGACAGGCGGACAGGACATTGCAAAAGCCGTAATTATGAAAGGCGGACGCGGCTTTATCATATTCAAAAACGGCGCAACAATGAACATTTCAATTACTACGGAAGAAACGCCCGGCCAGAACCCGACAGTACGGATACGGCAAATCGGACATTCAAACGCATCTTACTTTCCGGAGATGGAGCGAGACGTTGCGCTTGAGGCGGCAAAAAACGCAGAACCGATTGAATGGGAACTTGAACTTACGGCAGAAACAACGCTTACAGGAAACAAAAAAACGCTTGTACCGGACGAAACAGGAAGTCAGTTTCAGCCGGGACTCATTCCTGTTGAATGGACAAAAAAATAGCGCAGACATTCAGGCTGATTTTTTATCTGCGCATAAAAAAAACGTATCTTTCCAAAAATTTATCCGCTTCCCTACAGCTTAACCGCGCCCTGCCTTACTACAGTTACCGTTTCGCCGTCAAGACGCACAATTGTAGACGGAACGCTGTTTTGCGCATCGCCGGCATCTACAATCAAATCTACCTCACGTTCAAATTCCGCCCTTATGTCCGCTATTTTCTGAAGGACAGGACTTCCGCTCCTGTTTACGCTTGTTGAATACAGCGGACTTCCGGCAAGCCGTATAACAGAACGAAGCCACTCATCGCCAGGACAGCGGACTGCAACAGTTGAACCGGGATTTTTTTTATCGCTTACAATAATCGTAAGCGGTCCAGGCCACAGTTTCAAAAGTTTTTCGGGAATTATGTCATCGGTAATAAAGCTGATGTCTTCCGGCGAAGAAATAAGCTGGATAAAAGGCTTCGTTTCCGCACGCCCCTTGATTTTTCTGATTAGTGCATCAGTTCGTCCCGTAACGCCTGAAAAACCGTAGACTGTATCGGTGGGCAAAATCAAAACTTTTTCTTTTCTTAAAAGGTTCGCGCAACGGACTGCCGAATCAGTGTCAGATTTGCTGCAAATCATATACAGGTATTCCTTCCACGACCGCAAACTCTTTTTTACGGAACGAAACGCCGCCGCGGCTTAAATCAACGCACAGCATAAGAACAAAAGAAACAAGAAAGAACGAAACACCGAAAATTTTGCATACGTCTTCCGGCAGACAGGAACATTCTTTTCTGCGCACCACCGAACCTATGTCAAACAGCGTAGTCTGGTACGACTTTAATCCTGTAATCTTTACGAGTTTCTCCCCGTCGGAAACGTAATCAAGCTTGCGCGCATAGGCAGCAATCACGTCACGGTCTTTAAGGAGAGCAGTATATTCCAATTTCAGTTCATTGTTTATATTTTGAATTTCATTCGTCTTGTATGCAATTTCTTTCTTCTGCTCGGCAAGCTGCTTATAACTGACAATGCCGTTCTGTCCTGCAACAAAAGAAACACAAGTATACGCAAATGCTCCGATAAACAATGCGGTTAAAAACTTCATACGAATCATTATATTTATCTATCGGCATACATTTTTATTTTCTGAAATGAAAATATATGATATAATATGCCGTAATTAAACAGAAAATAACTATTGAATTCTATGTTTTTTGCCGATATTCAAAAGGTAATAAACTTTTTTTTCAATGAGAGGAACTGCATGAGTAATTCAACTGACGATACAAAAGAGCTGGACAGTTATGGAGTTTGGGTAAAAAGAGCGCCGCAGGATGCGTCTGAAGAAGCACTGGACTTAGACCTTCCTGACTTTTCAGATTTTCAGGAAACTGCTGACCAGACCGGCATAATAGAAGAACAGAATGACAATGAAGTTCCGGTTGCTGACCAAGACAGTTCCGTTACTGACGAAAACAGCGAAATATCAATTGATGACTTTGTAACGGACGGTTTTACAGATCCGAACGAAGCGTATGCACCCTCCTCGCCTAATCCGCCGGAACAGGACGGAGAAATTTCCCTCGACGATTTTATGGAGGGAGGATTTGAAGCTCCGTCCGAAGGCAGTACTAATTCAAAATCCGCTTCTGAGTCAGATGAAGTTTCTCTTGACGACTTTCTAGACGGCGACTTTTCTGACGGTGCAGGCGCATCTTCCTCTGATGAAATTTCTATAGACGACTTCCTTGATGATGATTCAGTCAGTTCTGCAAAACAGAAAGAAGATGACATAACAAACGACGACCCGCTTGACATCGACGTTGAATTCACGGAAGCAGAAGAAGATGCAGTTCCTACAACAGAAATCACGGAAGAAAACGAAAGCGAAAATGAAGAGTCTTTTGCCGATGATGACGATATGTTTGATTCTATTGAAATGATAGAAACAGCTTCTGAACCGGAAGCAGAAACGCCGGTCACAAAAAGCAACATCGAACTTGAAGATGTATCGCTTGATGACTTCAACCTTGAAGAAAGCGATGATGCAACGGCAGCTGCGCTCGGAGCGTCAATCAACTCAAGCGTTTCTTCCGGTGAAGAAACTGTATCCCTTGACTCATTCGGCATAGACGGTTCATCGGAAGAAAATGCAGCTGGTGCCGGTTCTTCACGAAAGCAACAGACTGTAGATTACGAACTTGCAATCACAGAAGAAGACAACGTTCAGTCTGCTCCGGTAATAGATGAAATAAAATCAGATTCAGTCACACAGAACAAGGAGGAAACTACGGAAACAACAGTTAACAACGAACTTCTTGAAAAAATCGTATCTGACCTTTCAGGGCTGAAAGATGAAATAAACGCATTGAAAAACGATCTTGCAGAACTGAAAGAAAAAAATACGCTGGATAATATTTCTTCCGGACAAAATGACGGAGAACAGCCGGCAGAAAATGAGATAGAACTCCCTGTACAATCAGAACCGGCTGAAGAACCAGGCGGATTTTTCAACAGTGACGAAGAAGATGACACAATCGCACTTTCCGGCGACGAACTTTCAAATATTGTAAGCAACGCAGATTTTACAGAAGAAACAGCAGAACCGGATACACAGTACGATGAAAGCACGGAAAAAACTGTTATAGAAGAACAGCCGGAACAAGAACCTCCAGAAGAATTTTCTGCAGATTTTTCAAACGATACCCCATTCGGCGGAATAGAAGACACAGTTATTCCAGACGAAGAGCCGGATTCAGGACTTTCAATGGACATCAATGAAGAAATCCTTGAAGAACCGAATCTTGATGACATCGAAACAAATGCAGACATTCCGGAAGAAATTGAAATTCCGAAAGTTGACGACATTGCAGAAACACAGGACGAAGAACCGGATCTTGATGACATTCTTGTAGAGTCATCTTCCACCGATTTTATGGATTCCGTAACAGATTCTACGAATATGCAGCCTGACATTGAAATTACGGAACCGGTAGAGCCGGAACTTGCAGAGGAAGAAGCAGCAATTACAAAGGAAGAAGCTGACGACATTACTTCTGAATATTCGGCAGATACAACTGAAAATACAGAGCCGGTACTTGATGAAGATGCAGCGCTTGAACTGCCAGAAGAGAGTTCTTCTGACGCAGAAAACACTGATGAAGAAAGTACAGATGATATTTTCAATGAAACTGCAATAGAGGACGCACAGCACACACAGGATGCAATGATGAATGACATAATGAATGAAGCACCGTCTGTTGACAATGCGCTTTCTGAAGAAAATGTCGATTATCTTAGCAAAGACAACACTGTCCTTTCTGATGATGAAGCTGCCGTTGCAGAATCAGAGCCGGAACCGTCAGCAGAAACTGAACAAACTGACACAAGCAACTTGCCGTCAGATATAAAGGAGGACGTAAAATCAGTTCTTCTTTATATGGATCAGCTTCTTGAAAATCTGCCGGAAGATAAAATTATGGAATTTGCAAAATCCGAGCAGTTTACTACTTATAAAAAACTTTTCAACGAACTCGGGCTTTCATAATATACGGAAAATATGGGCTGTCCGAAATGCGGACAGCCCGTTTTTCTTTTTAACGGTTATATGACAGGCATAGAATTTTCCAGGTCAAAAAACGGCGCAGAAACGTGCACCGTAAATAATAAATTCCTTCACTCCTCATACAATCCGCAGAACGAAGCTGAACGTTTTGTTAATTCCGTTGAATGCACGTTTTTTCCTAAAGCGGTATTCATAAACGAACCGGCAATGTCCTATTGCATACCGTTTTTGAGAGCGCGCTTTCCTGACAGCAAAATAACTGCAATCCGATATTCCAGAGCATTTGACAAATGGAACGATTTTTTTGATGATACGCTATATTTCGAACCGGGAAAAGAGCAGTTTTTTGAAACGCAGCTGTTCCAAAAAAACGGAGAAGATGTTCTCTGCGCCTCGCTTTTTTTAAGCTGGACTCCGTCTGCAAACGCTTTTCCTGAGCATGAAAAAAACATCTGGAAATCTATCAAAAATACTCTCCAAAAATGCAATGCTCTGATTGCAACAAAAAGCTGTTTTTCAAGGCGATGGATAAAAAATGCAGTTACATTCTGTATGAACGTAAAGAAAGCCGCATCAATCGTACCGTTCCACAGTCCTGTCGTAATTGCAGCAAGCGGTCCAAGCATAGAAGGGGCTCTACCCTTCCTGCAAAAATTCCGTCGGAAGTACATACTTTTATGCGTTTCCTCTGCGCTTTCAATTCTTGAGAAAAACAATATTAACCCGGACTTTGTGCTTTCAACTGACGGCGGCTGGTGGGCAAAAGTTCATCTTCGTCCTCTTGAAAAAAACAAAATCATACCGCTTGCACTTCCGCCGGAAGCCGCCTGTCAGAAAAATATCCTGCATAACAGTACAATAATTCCGCTGGATTATTCAGACGGAATAGAAAGCGAAATCCTGCATATATGGACAGAAACCTGTGGAATTTCCTGCCTTAAGGCAATGCGAAACGGAACTGTCAGCGGAACGTCGGCAGAACTTGCACTTTCATTAACTGACGGACCGGTTTTTGCCTGCGGTCTTGACCTTGCAGAAAACAAAGGCTTTCAGCACGCACAGCCTAATATGATTGAAACAAAAGCCTCTTCCACCGACACACGCATTTTGACAACTGAAACGCGGCAGGCAAAATCCCGCTTTTACAGCGGCTCTCTTCATATTTACCGCGACTGGTTTTCCGCAGAATCCAGACGTCTTGCAGAACGATTTTTCCGGCTTTCAAATTCTTTTCCATACAAAAATACGCTCGGAAACATTCAGGACGCAGATTTTTCTTTGTTTAAGGAAAAAGTCAGCAGATTTTCAGATGCAGACAAAAAATGTCTTTTTTCCTGCGAAAAGCACATTCAGGAAAAAGACATTAAAAGCGTTCAGCAGAAAATCAGCAGTTTTATAGACAGGGAATCCCGGACGGAACGGTGGCTGAAAACAGTTTTTCCGACAGACGTCATAATGATTGAAAAAACGAAGGATTCTGCCGAAAAACAAAAGAAAAAAGATGAATTACTAAGAAAAAACGATGAATTTTCTTCTGAACTGAGGAAACTGATTTATGGATAGACTTTACGTTTCCGTTCTTACGTCAAAAACAAATCTCCCTGTTCCGCAATTCAAAAGTACAAGACCTGCCTGCTCGCTTTACAATCCAGAAAGGGAGGCCCTTCAATTTGCAGAGCAGACTTCCCCTGCCGATATTTTCCTGCTTCTTGGTGCAGGAGCAGGCTATCACCTGAAAGAACTTTCCGCCAGATTTCCAGATGCACGTTTTCTTGTTATGGAAGCCTCCGAAGCTGACATAAATTTCTTAAAACAGACAATGCCGGAGATAAAACGGCTTTCCGTTATGCCGAACATTACGATTTTCCCGGAAGATGAACTTGAAAAGATGCTTCTGCAAAATTATCTTCCTGCACTTTATCCGTCGTTTTCGGTACTGGAACTTCGCAGCTGGTGCAGCGAACGCCTGGAACATACTGTTGAAATCAGGCAGAAAATAAAGGCTGTCCTTGAAAAAATCTCGTGTGACTTTGCAACGCAATCTCATTTTGGAAAAATATGGCAGCACAACATACTGAAAAACATTCCGGCTGTAAAAGACATAAAAAATCTACCGCTTCCGGTAAACAAAACAGCCGTAATTGCCGCCGCAGGTCCAAGCCTTGACGAAACGGCGGATTATATATGCAGAAACAGAAAAAACGTGTACGTAATCTCAACGGACACGGCATACCAGCCGCTGCGAAGGCGCGGAATTTTCTGCGATGCGGTTGTTTCGATTGACGGACAGGCTGTATCCCAAAATCATTTTGCCGGAACTATAGACGCAGAATCGCTCTTTATATTTGACATTGCGGCAAACAGTCAGGCTGTAAGGAAAACAGCGGAAAACGGAAATCAGATTATTTTTTCAACGTCCGGTCATCCGCTTGCAGAGCTTATTCAGCATATAAACGGCAAAAAATCATTCTTTCCGCTGACTTCCGGCGCAGGAACAGTAACTATGGCGGCAGTTGATTTTGCCGCAAAAGCAGGATTTTCAGAAATCACCGTTCTGGGGGCAGATTTTGGATATACAGGCGGAAAAAGCTATGCAAAAGGCACGTATCTGGACATTCTTTTTAAGGCTGGGGAAAATAAGCTCCGTACATTTGAAACGACATTTTCCGCCCTTCAGTACCGTTCGCCGCTTACAAGAATATCCGCAAAAAAAACAACGACAAAACTGCTGGAGTCCTACCGGATTTCCTTTGAAGAATGGGCAGATCAGAACGGCTTTACCTTAGAAAACGACAGTGAAATCTACACTCTCCACAAAAGAGAAAAAGATAAAGCCGTTGCAATGCCGCTTAACCAAAGCAGCATTGATATAGTCAGATTAAAATCCGTGACGAAAGAATTTCCCGCTCATAAGGATTTCCGGACAGAAGAATACGACAGGTCATCTCCTTTTCAGACGGCGTTTCTTCCGTTCATTGCATATCTTAGAAAAAAGGAGCAGTACAGGTCCAGACCGTACAAAGCACTGCAAAATCTTGCTTTAGACGATTTTGTGCTGTATACTAAATTGCTATGAAAAGAAAAAGCATTACTATTTATTCAGTTATTATTTCTATTGTATTTGCATTTGCAATCGGATTTTTTGCCTTCAATATTTTTTCAGAAATACACACCGGAACTGTGCGGGCAAAAAACACTTTCGACTCGCTGACGGCTGCCATAAAAAAAGCCAGAACACCGGAAGAAATAAAAGCTGCCGTCCTCTACCCTGAAAATTACGCTGCCCTTTTCATAGCAGATAACGGAACGCCTGTTGTTGCAAGCCCGAATGAAAACGCAAAAAATGCAGAAAGCACGCGTCTTGTAAAAGTCTACCGCGTTACAGTCAGCCGAAACGAAACACCGTGCGACATCACCGCAGCAATTTACGTCCTGCGCCCGTCCGTTATTTTTTACTACGCACGATTTTCTTTCATTATAATAATGATTGCAACGCTTCTTACAATCGTGCTGATTATTTTTATTTCAGCAACGTCAAAAAACGAATTTTCTGATGAACCAGACGAAGATGACGATTATGAAGAAATTTCACAGGATGAAGACAGCGAACAGGACTACAAGTTTGAAGAAGAAAACTCTCAGGAGGACTATGAATTTAATTCAGAGACAACCGAATCTGAGGGTGAAAACAGCGGCATCATTCTAGAAACGCACGATGACTATGCGGAAAATTCTATGCAGGAAGCAACGACCGTTTCTGAAGATGAGACAGACACTGCCGCTGATGAAATTCCATACGGAAAGCCGGCAGAACTCAGGGAGCAGGAACAGGAAGCAGAACCGGATGTTTCCCTTTTTACCCTGCCGGAAGAAAACGAAGCAAAAGATAAATTTTCTCCAGTAACAGGGCTGTCGTGGGAAACACAGCTTAAACCGCGCCTTGAAACGGAACTTGTACGGGCAGCTTCATCAGAGCAGGATATTTCACTGTTCCTCATCAAAATTCCGGGACTGTCATTCACTGATGATGAAACAAAAGAAATTACCGCATATCTTTTAAAAGAAATGCCCTTCCGCGACAAGCTTTTTGAATACAACAATGACTCTTTTGCAATGATCCGCCTTGAAACTACAATAGATGAAGCAGAAGATTATGCTGAAAAACTGCACTGCGGAATAAGGGAGCTTCTTCCACAGGAAAAGAACGACTGCTATATCGGCATTTCATCAAGGTCAACAAGAATGCTCTCTGCAGAAAGACTTATAACAGAAGCAGATGAGGCTTTGCGTCACGCCGTTGAAGAAGAAACGTCAAAAATAATAGGATTTCACGTAGATATAGAAAAATACCGGCAGTTCATAAAAAACAGCTGATTTTAAAACTGCACGGCTATCGGCTGTCAAAAGTATTTCCGGCATAAAAAACTGCCGGCAAATTGCTTTCAGACAGCCTTTATTTTTTCTGCATTGCAGGATTTTATTCAAGAACAGTATCTTCTTCCGTTATGACGGAGGAATCTTTGTCACTTTCCTCTAACTCAACCTGTTTAGGATTTAGTTCCTGAAGTTTCTTTTCGAACAGAGAAATATTTTTATCATCACTGAATTTTTCTTTCATAATTGAAAGATTTTTTTCAGCCTCGTCATATTTTTCAGAGGCAATCAATACGTCTATGTAATTTGTAAGGACTTCAACGCTGCCGGGATTTTCTTTCCACAAAAGTTCGTAGATTGACTCGGCTGACTTCAGTTTTCCTTCCATTGCATAAATATATGCAAGCGACATTTTTATATTGACATTATCAGGGTCACGCTTAAGAAGTGAAGAATAAATCTTGCGCGCCTCAGTCCAGTTCTTCGACATTGCATAGCAGCGCCCCAGCTTATAATATGCAGACCAGTACAGTTTCTTGTTTTTCATTGCAAGCAGATAATACTGTGCAGCCTTATCGTATTTTGCAAGGTCATTATACGCATCGGCAATCGCCATATACTCAATGCTTACAGTTTTTTTTACGGCAGCAGACTCACCGGGAACAGGCAGATGATTCGTTGCGCAGGATGAGAAAAGTAAAAATAGAACCGCCACCGCTCCGGCTGCACTGCGTTTCATTATCCGAGTACCGTTTTTTCAATCTCAAACAGCTGGGAACGGTACAAGCCGGACACGTTGCTTCCGTAATCAGCAATCAGCTGCATAATATTACGCGGATTATCCTTCATATCACAACCGTTCAGGCGGTCTCCGGCATCTCCAAGTCCCGGAAGAATATACGCAGAATCATTCATCACAGGATCAAGCCAAAGCGTATAGCACGTACAGTTTTCAAGGGCACGGGTAACACGGATACTTCCTTTGAGTGCAGAAATCACATTAAAGAATTTTATTGACTTCGGATGCACGCCCTGACTCTGAAGATATTTTACGACCGTTACAAGTGATCCGCCAGTCGCATTCATCGGATCTGCAAAAATCAAATCTTTTCCGTCAAGCGCCTCAAGATTGAAGAATGACTTTTTCAAGTCAAGCACGTATTCCATATCTTCTTCTTTTTTCTGGTCATTGCGGCTGATTTTAAACAATGCAAACGGAGTTTTATATTTATGGGAAGAATATTCCTCGATTTCCTTTGACATAATCATACTTGGAAGAAGCGCGCCGCGGAGCATAACGCACATCACCGAATTTTCAATCTTATGGTCAATGTCAGGAATTTTGTGCACTGCATACATCTGAACCGGATTTGTTACCGGCGTTTTTACAACAATATGGCTTTTTTTATCAGAATGCTGATCAGTATATGCCATCCGGAACAACATTTCATACGCACGCTGAGTATAGTACAGAAATTCCTCGTGCGGAGTATTTATGTCGCGGAGCTTGGCGATAACACGGCTTGCTTCGGCATGAGCACCTTCTTCCGTTACAAACGAAAATACACGAATCTGCGGATGAGAGTGGCAAATTTCCTGCATAGAATGACCGAGCCTGTCGTACTGTTCGATAATATGCGCACGGTCATACGGCTGAAAATACGTTTCCGTTTCTGCATACAGTTTTTCCAGACGGGAAAGATCGTCCATATCCTGCTTTGTAAGATAGCCGTCCAAATCTTCAGCCTTCAAAATAATCTTGTCATCTGCCATTTTTTTCCTCCAAGTATATTAAGGCGCTCCGCTACAGCACCAATATATTGTATAATTGCTCTTTACTGATTTTTATGTTTGATACCACAAGATGAGTGGGAGTTTCAAGATAGACATCAGAATCCGTAAGACCAAACGCTACGGCAAGACTTCCGCGTGCAGCAGGAACAAATTTCTTGTCACGGAATTCAAATTCAAAGTCCATCACAAACTGGTCGTCACGCTTAGGGTCAGATTCAATTGAACCTCGGACATACACCAGATTAAAATTCAAAACCGCGCCAGTCAGCATTGTAAGAAATGACTGCGGTTTTGACGCATAATATTTTATTTTACCGTCAGGATTTTCTGAATCAAAGAAAAGCCAGGAATATATATTCTCATCAAGAACAGAAGCAGACGGAGAGAGATTATAATACGCATTGTGATACGTTTCCACCATAGACGGAACGTTCCGTCCGACGCACGCCGTCATCTGTTCTGGAAATGATGCAAGAATGCGTCCGTCCGAATAAATGCCGTATTCAACAGGATTTCCGTCGCCGTCATTCAAAAGAAGACTGTCTTTAGTCCAGCCGTTTTTTCTGGAAAATGCTTTTGACACAGCCGCTTTGGGAAAATCACAGAAAGCCGCAATCTGATAGTCCGTCTTTGTACGTTTTTTATTCAGCCCGGCATAAACAACATCTATGCGGCTGCTTATAAGACGCGCATCGCTTTCGCTTATGCCTTTTACAGCCCCCTGCACTACGCGGGAAATCAACTTCTCGTCGGCAGAAGAAGGTATGCGAAGGTAAAAGGAACTTTCGTTATCAAGCAAAAGCAGCGGATCTACACGAACCGCTGACTCAGGGACAGATTTACATCCGGAAACAGCGGCAAGCAGGGCGGACAGCACCGCCGCCGCAAAAATATTATGCTTTTTCAATAGCAACGCTCCAGTTTTTGTCATCAGCTTCTACAACGGTGCCGTTCGGAACTGACGCGCAGAACGTTTTTTCCGAAGCGAGCGTTTCGTTCGCAACAAAATCACCGAACAGGGTGAAGGCACTCTCTAGCTCCGCATCTCCGCTGACAGTCAGCTTTATTCTGTCTGTAACAGAAAGACCTGTTGTTTTACGGAGATTTTGAATTCCGCGGATCAAATCGCGCACATATCCTTCTTTTTTCAGTTCGTCCGTAATCTTAGAGTCAAGACCGACAGTAAGAGTTCCGTCGTTCAAAACCTTAAGATCATCTTTTTCAAAACGCTCTACAATAACTTTTTCAGTGTTCAGTTCGACTGCTTTTCCTTCAACTTCAATAGAAAGTTTTGCACCGTCAAGCATAGACTGAATTTCATCGCTTGTAAGCGTCTGGATTTTGTCCGCAGCTTTTTTCATAAGCGGTCCAAGTTCCTTTCCGAGTACGCGGAAATTAGCCTTTGCCTTATACTCAACAAGTTCATCCTCACGCTCGTGGAAAATTACTTTCTTTACGTTCAGTTCCTCGCGGATAGAATCTTCCATTTCAGCAAGAACGCGCCTTTCGTTTGAATCACGCGTTACAAGAGCAACGCTTGCAAGAGGCTGGCGATTTTTCAGATTGAACGTATTGCGCAGCGAACGTCCCATTGAAACAGCCTTCTGGACAGTTGACATCTTAAATTCTAGGCTTTCATCACGCCACTGTTCCTTGTATACTGGATAATCAGTCAGGTGGACGGATTCCTTGTCGTCGCCGTTCTTCAGGTTCAACCATATTTCTTCAGTAATAAACGGAATGAACGGAGCTGCAACCTGACTGAATGTCTTGAGTGCAATATACAGTGCTTCGTATGCTTCCGCCTTGTCAGAATCATTCTCCGACTTCCAGAAACGGCGGCGTGAACGGCGGATATACCAGTTATTCATCTCGTCAATATATTTTACAATCGGATCAACCGCTCCGCTCAAATCGTAGTCATCAAGAGCAGAAGTAACATCTCTAACAAGCTTCTGCGTAATGGAAAGAAGCCATGCGTCAAGCGGATTTGAAGGCGTTTTTGAATCAAACAGATGACCTGTCGGCTGAACACCGTCGATATTCGCATACGTTACATAGAAACTGTAGCTGTTCCACAAAGGAAGAATGATATTCTTAATAACATCGCGTACACCGTCATCACTGTAGCGCAGGTCGTCCGCCTTCACAACGGCAGAATGAATCAGGAACAGGCGAAGTGCATCCGCACCGAATTTACTGATTGCCTCAACAGGGTCGGTATAGTTACGCAGAGATTTTGACATCTTGCGGCCGTCAGAAGCAAGAACAAGACCGTTTACAACACAGTTCTTGAATGCAGGCTTGTCGAAAAGGTGAGCCGCAAGAACCGTCAGCGTGTAGAACCAGCCGCGGGTCTGATCAAGACCTTCGGAAATAAAGTCCGCCGGGAAATGCTTTTCAAAATACTCTTTGTTTTCAAACGGATAATGATTCTGCGCATAAGGCATCGAGCCAGACTCAAACCAGCAGTCGAACACCTCTGGAATGCGGTGCATAGTACCGCCGCATTTTTTGCACGGAATCGTAATCTTATCTACAAACTGCTTGTGCAAGTCGTCAGGATATACGCCGCTCAAATCTTTAAGTTCCTGACGCGAACCGACACACAAAGTATGCTTGCAGTCAGGATTATCACAACGCCAGATAGGAATCGGGTTACCCCAGTAGCGGTTACGGCTTACAGCCCAGTCGCGCGCACCGGAAAGCCATTTTCCAAAGCGGCCTTCCTTGATATGAGCCGGCTGCCATTTTATCTGGCTGTTTGCCTTTAAAAGCCGCTCGTGCTGGTCTGCAACCTTTACGAACCACGAGCCGATTCCGCGGTAAATAAGAGGAGAACCGCACCGCCAGCAATGAGGATACTGGTGAAGCACGGTGTCGCGCTTTACAAGCTTACCCTCTTTCTTAAGGCGATCCATAATATCCTTGTCGCAGTCCTTGACAAAACGTCCTGCGTAGTCAGAAACTTCTTTTGTAAATTTGCACTCAGCGTCCATCGGTTCAACGGCAGGAATTCCAGTGCCTTTAAAGACTTTGGAGTCCTCTTCACCGAATGCAGGAGCAATATGAACGATACCAGAACCGTCTTCGGTAGAAACGTAGTCCGCATTGAACATACGGAATGCACCTTCCTCGCACTTCCAGGAAGTCTGCTCAGCGCAGTATGCAGGATCAGAAAGAGACGCAAAATAAGGGAAAAGCGGCTCGTACCTTGCGCCAATAAATTCACTGCCCTTTTTCTCGTAAACGACAGTATACGATTTTTCATCTTTATAATAGGAAGAAAGACGCGCTTTTGCCAGAATGTAGTAGTCGCCGGAATCGTTGTCAAGAATTTTTACATAGTCAATATCCGGTCCCATACAAAGACCTTCATTTGAAGGAAGAGTCCACGGAGTAGTCGTCCAGGCAAGGAAATACGTTTTTCCATTCGTCATATCCGGGTCGCTGAATGAATCAGGCGCTTTTGTAATCTTAAAGCGGATTGTAATTGCAGGATCCTGCTTTTCCTTGTAGCCCTGTGCAAGCTCGTGCGTAGAAAGGACTGTGGAACAGCGTGGACAATACGGAAGGATGTATTTTCCCTCGTAAATCATTCCTTTGTCCCACAATGACTTTGCAACCCACCAGATTGATTCCATATAATCAGGATTCATTGTTTTGTAGTCGTTGTCAAAATCAACCCAGCGTCCCATTCTGGTGATAGTCTGACGCCACTCGGAAGTATATTTCAAAACGGACGCGCGGCATTTGTCATTGAAATTTGCAACTCCGTACGCCTCAATCTCGTGTTTTGAGTTTATTCCAAGCTCTTTTTCAATCAGGTTTTCTACCGGAAGACCGTGACAGTCCCAGCCGAAACGGCGTTCAACTTTCTTGCCTTTCATCGTCTGATAGCGCGGAATAATATCTTTTATAGTAGAAGGAATAAAATGTCCGAAATGCGGAAGACCGGTTGCGAACGGAGGACCGTCATAGAATACATATTCTTCCGCCCCTTCGCGCTGGCTCACTGACTTTTTAAAAATACCGTTATCTTTCCAATACTTTAATACTTCTTCTTCCTGCTTAGGAAAATCTGCCTTTGGATCTACTGGAGTATACACTTTTTCCGTCCTTTTATATTTCGGAACTGCAAACAAAAACCGCCCGCAAGTCCGTTTTTATTAGTTTAAAATCATAGAATTATACCGCAGTTTACATAAAGTTTCTACTGCATTTTTTGAATGCAATTTTAATTGCACAGAAACTTGGACGTACGGTTTATTACATGCTCAAGCGGAAAGAAGCTTTTAATCCCGATAAGTTTTACGGGGATAAGAAAATTGAAAATAAGGACAGTGGCGGCGAGCATCTCGCATACGTCGCTTCGCGCCGTTTGCATGAGAGGAAATTATTTAAGTCGCCGCTTTTGCGGCTTGCGCATACGTCGCTTCGCGCCGTTTGCATGAGAAGAAATTATTTAAGTCGCCGCTCTCGCCTCTTGCGCATACGTCGTTTCGTGCCGTTTGCATGAGAAGAAATTATTTAAGTCGCCGCTCTCGCGGCTTGCGCATAACTGAAGCGTATACGGCGGGACTTTTGACCGACTATATGTGTTTGATTCAGGACGCTTTTCCTAAAATCTTTTTTTGAATTGCGATTCAGGCTTTGCTTTTTTATTTTGAACGGGAACTTTATTTTTTTCTCACAAGAAAGACTGTTTTTTCTAAAAAAACAGCCCTAAGTTGTATTTTTTTTAGAATTAGTATTGACAACTTGGGGCCTTATATGTGTTATGTGTTATTTCTTATGAGGACCAATAAACTTATCCCCATTAAAATGAATCATATGGGTCGGATTGTCTGCAATCCAAGCTTCTGTTTCCCATGCAATTTCTTGGGCATAATGTGTGAAAGTTTTCTTATCAGGAAAAGCCGAAATATATACTTTATCCACATTCACATTAGAAAAAAGTTCCTCAAGTTCAATATATCTTTTGCTGTCAACAGGTCCATGAGATGTTACGGATTCTACAAGAACAAGCCATTTTTTATTCTCAACATACAAAATTACATCAGGCATTTTTCCGTGTTGTTGAACATTGAACAAAAGATTTCCTGCGAGTTCTTGGTCATAATAGCCCCATTTTTCGCCTGTATCACCTACATAAATTAATGTACTATTTGGTAAAAATCTTGGAGCCATTTGTTCTATAATGTCACGAATTAATTCACTGTGTTTTCCGGGTGAAATTTGAATACTATGATTTTTCTTGATTTTTACGGAAACCATGTTCATTTCTCGCTCATGTGCATATTGCGCGGAAAGAGTGGACTGATTTTTTATGAAGTCCGCAAGCAAAGTATCAAAAGCAGATGTTTTGTATGCTTTTATAACTTCCAAAGCTTTTGGAGAAATCTGATAAACTGCATTCGGGCTGTTTACTGGGCGGTCTGGTTTGTCAGGATTATAAAGCACAATCCCTGCCTGTACCATCTGATGCGTACTAAACCTACGGAAAGTTTCTCTTGTATTTGGAGCATATTCTTTGTTGTAGTACTCTTTTGCAAAAGTCATCATCGGTGTTATTCCGACAAGCGGATTTTCTGCATTTTTCCATTCCTTTTCGGGAGTAACGTTTAACAATGAAAGCAAACAATATGCAGTTCTTTCATTTTGCTGAGTTGATGGCATACCAAATTTTTTGAGGATATCTATAGCTTCTTCAAGTTTTTGCTTTATTTGTTCATCAATTTTCATTCTGTTACAACCTTTGAAAGTTTATCGAAAAGATTCTGATTCCATTTCTCTTCAGATTTCAATTGTTTTCCTAATTTTTCCAAATCTTTAGTATTAGGATAAGGAAGATTCCTCAAATCAGTTGCATTAACTTGTGTATGACCGCTAAAAAGACGGAATTTTTCATCAATATATGTTGAATTTAGCCAGCAAACTAAACCATAGGCAATATTCTCGGAAAGACTAGATTTATTTACATGAAAAACATTCAAATGATTTTCAAAGGCAATATTTTCTTGTGCAAAATCCGCAGGGGTGATAAGAGAAGCAACAACTCTTTTTGTTTCTTCTTTTGTGGAAAAACGTTTTACAAGTACATAAAAGCCTTTCGGAAAAAGTTGTTTATTAACTTCGTCGGACTCTAAAATTGCGTTTGGCTTTTTTGATTCCTGCGGCCAAGAAAGCCGATGATTTTTCAAATGAACAGAATAAATTAATGGTACGGATTTTTCTGCATAATCTTTAAGCAAAAGATTTTTCATCCTGAAATCAACAATCGGACCTGTTGACACTTTTACATTTAAATCTTTGAGATTTGAGTAAACAGTTAAATTTTCATTTCCAATTTGCTGTTTTGTAGGGATATTGAAATATTTTTCGCTATCATTTTCATGCAGAATTTCATTGAACGGAACATCGAACTCAGAAAGACCTATGAAAGAATCGTCATTACAATATGAAATCTTTACATTTCCCTGTTCTGCATTTTTCTGAAGCATGATTATGATATTTTCCTGCAAAACAGCTTCATCCTTAAAGGCTTTATCACGAGATTCAAACAGATGAATATGTTTGATTGCACAATTTTTTAGAATAAACTCACGGAATGGCTTGTAATAGACACCATTACAAAAACTTCTCGGAACAATCGCAACAATATAGCCATTGTCCTCTGTAAGCGAAATCGCAGCTCCCATAAATGCCGAATATAGATTTACTGTTTCCAATCCGAAAGCACGTGCAGACTGCCTCTCTTTTGAATTTGTCAGAATCTTTTTATACGGAGGATTCATTATTACATGAGTGTAAGTTTCATTGATTTTCCATGTATATTCAAAAGATGTTTTTTCCAAAAAATCTTCTGAAAAAATTTCATAATCAGATTTTTTAAAAGCCGAGCTTGACGAGGCTATATTTTCATCCAATGTATTATATACATCTTTATCAATATCGTAGGCTGAAATATGAATTTCCGGAATGTTCCATTTTTCTTTTAAGACTCTTTCCATAAAGGAACACGAAAGTGTTCCTATTCCTGCTCCTGGGTCGAGCAACTTTATCTTTTTATCTGTTGCAGGAAATAAAGATGACATAAATTTTGCTATAGGATATGAAGTAAAATATTGCCCGAAGAATTCCTTATGATTAACGGAAGTTTCTACAGCATGAGACATTCGCTCTTTTTCAAGTGTTTCTGAAAGGGCAACCATACCATAATAATATACTATATTTTTGATTTTTAGACTATTACTTTACAAACATGCGCCCCAGTGCGGGCGTCCACATAGCAACTGGTTGTACCGCACGCGGCTTGACCGCGTGTCGGCTACGAACCTTTGAAAATCATTAAGGCCCCAGGTTTATCATGCTAAGATAGATAAGTCCATCAGGGCACAATATCCTAATTAATTCGACAGGGGGACCTTAATGAGATTCTATAAGAACCAGCATCAATTTTACATTGGAATCGACCTTCACGCAAGAACCGCTCCATAAATGTCGCGAGCAATTTTATTGAAAAGCCTAAAAACTACATTGAATTTTTGCCTAGTACTGGGTTGCAGATTTCTATGCGGAGCAAGGGATTGACTTCGCGCTCACTCCCCGCCGCTAACGGCGGGGCAGGTCTTTCGCGGGTGAGTGCCGAAATGTTGCGGATAATGCATTACCATCCATAGCAAAAAAACTTTCAAGATTTACAAATTTATTTTTTCTTTCAATTCTGTAATCAGTTCTTTTAAAGCCTCGCCGCATTTTGTACAGTTCATTTGTTTTTTCCTTGACATATTATAAAGATTTATTTCTTTGAAAATTATTTTACATCGAGTTTTTTCTTGTATTGAGAATTTAGGAATAGGATAGTCGGGAGTTAACACAGGATTTTATAACACAGTTTTCTCCGCGGAACAGTCACCTTGGGCGTTTTTTTTAACAGGATGATTTTTTTTACTCCCGAAATTTCTGGGACAAAACACCCTACAAAATCATTCCTTTTCATAGTATAATTATGTTTATGAGAAAAAGCATAATTATTGTTGATGATCATGCACTCCTACTGAACGGAATTAAAAACTGGATAGAAAATCATTCGGGTTATAAGGTGAAATTTCAGGCAAGTAACGTTGAAGATTGTAAGGAAATCCAGAATCAGTTTGAGAAAGGAAGCCTTAAGGCTGATGAATTTCTTGCGGTCGTTGATATTTCATTTAAGACTGTAGATTCTCAGATGGAAAATTCCGGTTTTGACATCATCAAAAAATTTTCCGGACTGAACATTCCCTGCATCGCCTATTCAAGCCACGATTCGGGCGGATTTGTTGAACACGCAACAAGTCCTGCTGTGGGAGCAAAAGGTTTTGTTTCAAAAACGGCGGATGAATCCATTCTGCTTGCGGCAATCAACTCGGTAGCAAATGGCGGAACATATATTCAGGCTGAGCTTGTAACCGGGCTTCTGGAAGTGCGGGACATTACCCAAACCTTTACTAAAAAAGAAAAGCTTGTTGCTGATACGCTGACCATTCACAATACCAATGCTGAAGTTGCCGCCACCCTTGGAATTGCGGAAAAAACTGTCGTAAATTACCTGACAATTTTGTATGATAAGGCAGGAGTTGAAAATAAACTCCAGTTTCTTGAAAAAATGGGAAGATTATGAAATCAAACAAATTTGCATTCACAGGACTTTTATGCCTCCTTGCTCTTCTATTGAACATTGCAAGCGCAATGCTGGCCGCCACCCTCAAACTCCCGGCCTTTTTAGACACAATTTTTACCGTGGCAATTACTTTTTATGCAGGGCTTATTCCCGGAATCATCGTAGCCACCCTTTTTAACCCGGTTATGACACTTCTCCGCTGCGCTATGACCGGCAGTGAAATCTTCCTGTATGATTTTTTGTATGGAATCTGCGGAATTCTCATTGTAATAGCCAGCTGGCTTTTCAGTCGTAACAAAAAGGAATTTCATTTTAACCGCCGCGTTACTCTTCTTTACCTTCTGATAATCGTATTTTTTTCAACCTTTGTAAGTTCATTCTCTGCAAGCGCACTGGATACCTTTATCCGCCCGCTTTTTGAAAAAGTATCGGGATTTTCTGCAATCGATGACATTTCCCTCGTCTTTCAGAAAATGAATTTCAGCGTATTTTTGTCCTATCTTTTACCCCGCATTCCAATTACGCTTTTAGACCGCTGTATCTGCACCTTTGCTGCATACGGCATTTATTCGGGGCTTCGTAAATGACCGGGACTAATTTGCAGACTTTAACGGCAGCTCTCAGTCTTTACACCTCATTTTTTATATTTCTTGTTGTGGTTACCTTTGCCGCCTTTATCATCCTTATGGTGATTTTGATTCACGACATTAAATCCCGCAAAAAACTTAAAGATAACCGGCAATTTATAGAAGAAACAATAGGCGTACAGGAAGAAGAGCGCCGCAGAATCAGTCAGGAGTTGCATGATACGGTAAGCCAGAACATAAAAGCCCTGCTGCTTTCCCAAAAGGAACTCAAAGACCGCTGCACGGACACAAATCTGCTTTCTGAACTTGAAAAAATCATCAGCCTGGAAAAGAAAAACCAGAAGGAGCTGCGTGCCATAATTCAGAATCTTGCTGTTCCCGCTCTTGCAAACATTCCTTTTAAGACTGTCATCAATGATTTATGCGAGCAGTTTTACGACCAGAGCAAAATCCCCTGCAAGTTTTTTGTTGCACCCGACCTTTCTTTAGACACCTTCACCACCGAACAAAAGCACCATATCCTGCGCATTATTCAGGAAGCCTTGAACAATGTCCGAACCCACGCAAAGGCAGAAGAGACTAGTGTTGTAATCAGACGGATAAGCGGGCAGCAGAAAGCTGGCGGTCTGATACGCATTATGATTTTTGATGATGGTGAGGGATTTGATTCTGAAAACCAGCTGCCACCGACTGACGCTTCATCTCACTTTGGCATAAGCGGTATGGAAATGCGGGCTAAACTTTTGGACGGCACTCTTACCGTAAACAGCTCCCCTGACACAGGAACGGAAGTGCGGCTGGAGATACCCCTGCAGTAAAGAGGAGGTGTGATAAAAATTACGTCCGTGTAATTTTTATCACCAAGTTTATTTCGTGCTCTGCACTTCATAAACTTGGATACTCGCCATCCTGGCTCGCCGCTAACGCGGAGTTTTTATAGGAGATTAAAATGAAGAAAAATCGTCCGAAAAAATACGAGGAAAGCCTTAAAAATTGTATCTTACTCGCCCGAATAGAATTTTTCACGATTTCTGCAGATCCGGAAGATGAATATCAGTGCCAGCTTGCAGAAAAAATATTCCAGACACAGAGAAAAATAGAAAAAAAACAGAAGGATAGCGGGCTTTTTGGCGGACGCTACGGAGTAAAGTGGTATCAGCAGATTTTTACAAGGCTTGCCGCAAACTTAGGCATTTCAAAAATGTGTCCTATTTACCGCCTTCCCGGCTTTTACGCTTTTGACAACGCAGATCCCTGCCGCGTCTACCAGAAATGGTGCGCCACCATTGACGGTCTTTTTTCTAAAAGCGACATAGACTTAATCGTATCAGTGGCCCTAAAAAACGACGACAACTTTTACGAATACGGCGTAAAAGCCTGGGAAAACATGCAGGAACAAAAACGCTGGAACCTTGCCGGAGAGCTCATTTCCATCTGGCGATATTGGAAAAAGAAAATTACGGGAAACGATTAGCCTCTTCTTGACGGATTTGATTTTTACTCGGATAAAACCGAGTCGGAAATAACCGAGTAAAAGTAAACTTCTAAGCTAATCGAAATCAATAGAACTATAGCTTACTCCCAAAATAATCAGGAATTTTTCCCTTTATTTTCTAAGAGTTTCCTCCCAATACAGAATAAAATTTCCGGTGTAAAATTACTTTTGTTACAAAAAATGATTTTTTGAGGCGTAATTTGTTTATATTACGTTAGCAAGAATGGGAGAAAGAATGGAAACTACTACTAATATTTTTAAGATTTTAGGCGTTCAAAATCTGGAAATATATCACAACAATATGCTTGCATGGCTTTTTGATTCGAATCAGAAAGACCACCCGGGAAGCATTTTTCTAAGAACAATCACAAGTGCTCTTGATGAAAGTATGTACTATGCCGTTGATATGGAATGGAAAAGCTTTAAGGTACATCGGGAGTATTCAATCAAAACTGATGAAAAACAGGGCTTTATAGATATTCTTTGTGTTTCGGAAGAGAAAAAATGCGTTATTTGTTTTGAAAATAAAATCGGAAGTTCTGAACATTCAAAACAGTTGAAACGTTATGCAGATTATATTGAAAAAGAATTTGGCGAAAATGGCTATAAAAGTCTTTTTGTATATCTTACCCCAAATAACTCAAAACCATCTGACCCACGATGGAAAAGTTTTGACTACGAAAGACTTGCTGAGATTACAAAGGAAGCAATAGATTACTGTGCAGACAACAAAATTAAAGGCATCGTTAATGATTATTACAATATTTTGTATGAGATTTTTACAAATGCCAGAAACTTCAAGCGTTTTATTTCAAAGTTTAACGATGAGATTCTTAAAACGAAATTCCCAGAATTAACAGAGGCTAAAGTTACTTACAACAATGCACTTTACACGGACAATTCCCTTAAAACTTTTCCGCCAGCCGAAACTGCCGGTGGATATACAAGTACAAATGATTTGTGTTACATCTGCTTAAAACAGGAAAAATCTCAGCTGGAAAGAGGAAAGCTTGCCTGCGTTCTTACCTTCACAAATCATCCTGAAAATCTGGAAGAATGCTCAGCCTTCAGAAAAATATTCAATCCAACTAGCCTTGATTTCCGCTGGTACGATGCAATTACGATTGAAGAATCTTTAGGCAACGAAGACGAAAATAGGAACGCTTTAATGGATAAACAAGATAATCCTTATGAGTTATTTAATGAAGTTGCTGAAAAACTTATTACCAGAATGAAAGAAGAAATTAAAGCAAGGGGACTTTAAAGGAAATGAAATTATTCAAAATGAAAAAAATATTGATTTTATTTACATTACTAAGTGCAACTCTCTGTTTTACTGGCTGTGGCAAAAAGCATGTTGCCGCTGTAATTGTTCCTAGCACAGAATTTTTGGAAACACAGCGAGCTGAAGAAGTAAAGAAGGTGGAAGAGGAAAAAAGATACGAAAAGGAGAGTGCATTATTCAAACTATTTGTCAGTTCTTCAGGATATGTACCTTCTGTAAAATCTGTAAAAGACAAATTTGTACGAATAGAAGAAGAACTATCAAAGCGAAAAGATTTTATATTAGTAGATAGGAATAGAATAAATGACATTATAGCACAACACGAATTTGAACAATCAGCTTGGTCAAATTCAAATAAAGTTGCCGAAATTGGACAGGCCCTAAATGCAGATATTTTAATTTTCATAGAAGCTGAAAATTTTTTCGATAATAATAACTTAAGTGTTGAATTTCTTGATATAAATACTTTTCGAAAAAGAATAATTAATATTGCATTTTGGGTCAATGGTACTGAAATTAGAACTAATGCTGACAAGAGAAAATTGCGTAAAATAAAACTAGATTAAGGAGTTCTCTCTACTATGGAAAAAATCTTATTCACATCACTTATTCTTTCCCTCATTTTATTTACTTCCTGCAACAACAAAAGTCCAAAAGCAAATAACCAGCAGGATGTAACTGTAGCTGAAACAGAACAGAAATCAGAATTAGCCGCTAAACCAAAAATCCGCACGGTAGAAATTTCTTCTATTGATTATGCAACAGGAGTAGCTTCCAGCGATGTTGCACTCTTAAAATCAAAAATTATTGAAGGACTTTCTAACCGCCGTAATATTCGCGTAATTGACCGCAGCCGTATGAATGATGTTTTGAACGAACATCAAAAGCAGCAGTCGCTCTGGGCGAGTGATGACGGAAGAGCGGAAGTTGGCCGACAGTATAATGCAAACGCCTATGTTTACCTTGAAGCAATCAGCAAAACTGAAATTCAGGTGACCATTGAAGATTTGGATACCTTCCAGCAGGTTGTAAAACTTGTAAATCTGGAAAATGTCTCAGAAATTAAAAACTGGGATTTATCAATTTTATCTTTGTAATTTGTTTGGAGGAATATAATGAAAAAACTAATGAAAGGTATTCTGGCTGCCGCAATTCTTACCCTTGCAGGAGCAGCTCTCTTTGCAGAAAACACAGTTGCTGTTCTGGAATTTGAAACAAAAGATGCAGATTTAAAATCAAAAATGCCGATTCTTACGGATATTTTCCGATCAGAACTGGCAAATACTGATGCTATCAACGTTGTTGACCGAGCAAACACTGATAAGGCTCTTGCAGAAATTGCCTTGCAGCAGTCAGCTTTAATGTCAACTTCAAATGTAAAAAGCGTTGGAAACATTCTTAATGCAGATTACCTTGTTATTGGTACTGTTGCCGTTCTTGATGATGACCCGGAAACAAAAACAACCTATACCACCCACGAGGAAGAAATTGACGGAGGTGCCTTAGGTTCAGTAGGAAAAGCACTTATAGGTGAAAAAGCGAAAAAAACAAGAACTGTAGTTGATGAACACAAAGAAACTACACAAGAAAAGCGAATCAACGTTGTAGTTCAACTTTTAAATGTTGAAACTGGCAGCATTACAGCTTCTTCACGCCTGGATATTCCAAAATGGAGTGAATTTTCAAAATATGCAGAAGACCTGGCAAAGCCTCTTTCTTCAAAGCTCACCGTTGCTTCTAAGCTCCGTAAAGTAGATGTTAATATGTTCTATGGAGAATGGGAATGCGAAATTTACAATAACGGCGTAACTGACTACTATGTTATTGAATTCGGTGACAATAACCGCACTACTGTAACTCTTGAATCTATCAGCAGAAGCGGAAAAACGACAAAGGCTAAAGGCCGCGGTCGTTATGTTTACAGTGAAGATGATAAAGTTTTTGCACTTACAGTAAATAATATGGCTGGAAATGTAAATCATGTTACCCGCATCAACTGGAAATCTATCATAAATCCTGCTAAGAACAATAATTCATTTACAATGACCGTTCCTGTTTCTTCAACAGAAGGAGCTCAGAAAGTTCGTGGAGAATTCTTCAGATTAGACTAGAAATTTTTCTAAAAAAATGATTTTTTTCAGAATTTTTCTTTATATTATGTATGTTGAAAAATAATTTTCCCCAGACTATCTTGCGCTAAGGCAGGTTAACCGTGATTAAGCGGAGTCTGGGGTTTTTAAGGGGCTTGCCCCTTAGGCGAAGGGGGTGCGGCGCAACGAAGTGCGACGCAGGGGGAAGGCTTCCCCCCCCCCTTATTCTGGAGGTTATGATGTCAATCCAAAAGCGCGCAATTTTTGTTATTGTTTCGCTAGTATGTTCACTTTCAATAAACGCTCAGACTGAAAAGAAATCCGCTTATAAGAAATTTGCAGAAGTTTTCGATAAAGCCACAACGAAACTCGAAGAAGAAGCCCCTAAAAAAATTGAAAAAGGCATGGAAATCCTGACCGATAATCTGGAAGCTTTTGAAAAGGACATTCACGCAGAGCCAAAAAAGCAAAGCAAGTTCGCAAAGATTTTCAATTATATTGCAGATATTGATATTACGGAAACTCCTGGAGTTGGTGTTGATGTTGACCCTGAGTATATAGAGAAAGTGGGAGCATACACGGATTCGCGCGATGAACCGTAAGGGAAACGCTTCTGTCACAAAAAAATACGAAGACCTGCTTAAAACCTGTATTTTTCTTGCCTGCGTTGAATTTTTCACGATTGCCTTCGATGTCAATTATTCTGTTGAAACCGCGCTTTCTGACCGTGTGTGGGATATTTTGGAGGAAACTGATACATGATAACTTATAAAGGCGAAAATTATGATATCCCGGATAAACGTGTTATCTCTATTTTGAGACGATATAAATTCAAGCCAAAAATTGTAAGAGCCTTTGCACAACGGACTGGCTTGACCTTGCCTGATGAGTTTATTGCGATGTGCGAGAAAGCGAATTCCTGGGCTGCAGAGTTTATTAGTTCCGATGAGGACGAACCGACGGAAGAAAGGCTTTTGCGGCTGGAAAGGTATTTTGAAATCTATCTGCACTATTATAACCGCTACGGCAAACTAAAAGAGAGCCCTGTTGCCCCATTTATAAGAGATGAAGAAGGAGTTCGCCGCATGGGCGAAGACTATGTATATTTTGTAACCGTTTACGAGTGTGGCGACGACTACAGCGCCTTTACCTATGCCACGACCGACAAGGATGATGCAGTCCGCTTTGTTGAAAAGGAACAGAAAAAGTGGACGGAAGGCTGGGCAACCCACGCGCTTTTGTGGAGAAGCAAACTAAAACTTTGGGGCGGCGAAAAAATCCTCTGGGGCATTTACAGTGTAGAAAAAGGTGAATGGCTGACTGATTATTCAGTAGACGGAAACGAAAATATTTTCTTTGAAGACCAGGTGCTGGAAAAAGCGCCCTATGCCAGCCCCAACTTCGGCATTTTTGTCTGCCCGATGGTCGTGAAGGATGGAAAAAGGTACTTTACTGTCCAGTTGTAGCAGTCAGTGGCTTTGAAACTGTGTTATACTTTTTATCTGGCACACAAATTTATCCAGTTTATTTTATCGATACTATTACACCGAAATAATCAAGGCGGGATTACCATCTTGCATTGATTCCGAATAATCCAGAACCTCATATTTTATATTCGAAATTCCTGCAAACCTTTTTCTTGCAACATTCAGCATTTCCTCGGTAATGTCTATCAGCACATACTCTGATTTTGGAAAGTACTTGTACCAAAAAGTAGGAAGCAGACCAGTTCCAGAGCCAAGATCATAGATAACTTTTGGAGCATATTTTAGCGTTTTGGCAATAAAACCAGTGCTGGAAATGTAATAATCATCAAAACATGATATAAACTTTTTTCGATTTTCATCATAACTTTTTGCAACCAAATTAAACTGTTCTTCAATGGCCATTTTTTATAACTCTTTTTACAATTGATTTTAATAATCCTAATCAACGAATGATGTTATATTTTTTACCACGCCAGTGAGCCGTGGGCATAACACTGGGTTGTACCGCACGCGGCTTGACCGCGTGTCGGCTACGAACCTTTGAAAATCATTAAGGCCCCAGGTTTATCATGCTAAGATAGATAAGCCTATCTGGGCACAATATCCTAATTTATTCTAAAGGGGAACCTTAATGAGATTCTATAAGAACCAGCATCAATTTTATATTGGAATCGACCTTCACGCAAGAACCGCTCCATAAATGTCGCGAGCTATTTTGTTGAAAAGCCTAAAAAATGCATTGCATTTTTTTTAACGGCTTTTTTATAAGAGCATGTACATCTGTGTCATCAACAACATCGGAGAAACTGTATTCCACAAAAACATGGAATGTTCCAGAGATAATTTGGAACTTGTGACCAATACTTTTGGAAAAGACATTGTAGTCGGCGTTGAATGCATCTTTACCTGGTACTGGGTTGCAGACTTTTGTGCAGAAAACGGAATTGAGTTTGCACTTGGGCATGCCTATTACATGAAGTCAATTCACGGCGGAAAAACAAAAAGTGATAAAATCGATTCAGAGAAAATTGCAAACATGCTGCGCGGAGCGAGTTTTTGAAAAAAAACTCGGTAAAGAAAAACGTAAGTTTTTCTGACGAATGTTCCCGATTGCCTATGCTTATCCAAAAGAGAAACGGGCTGTTCGTGATTTATTGCGCCGCAGACTTTTTTTTGTCCGACAGCGTGCCGAACTTTCCGTTCACCTGCAGAATACAAATCATCAGTACAATATAAATGACCCTCTGACTTCATGTAATGCCTAACCGCAACTTGGACTAAAACAGCAAAGCTAATAAGGTGTATAATACAAAGGAAGGACACCTTATGGGAAGAACGCGAAGAACTTTTACGGCAGAAGAAAAATTGAAAGTTGTGATGGCTGTTATTCAGGATGGAAAAGCGGTCAGCGATGTTGCAAAGGAAAACAACATTCATCCAAACATGATCCTGAACTGGAAGAAAGAATTCTTGGAAAATGCGGCAATGATATTCAACCGTACCAGACCGGACATTACAGAAAAAGCCCAGCAGAAGAAAATCGATGAACTTGAAGCAAAACTTCAAAAGAAGGAT
>NZ_FUWG01000010.1 GCF_900167145.1 Treponema porcinum
CTATCGTCGCCTTGGTGGGCCGTTACCCCGCCAACTAGCTAATAGCACGCGGGCCGTTCCTCCGGCGCGGCCGAAGCCGCTTTCTCCGCCTCCCTCCAAGGAGGCGCTCTTATCCGGTATTACCCGGTATTTCTACCGGCTATCCCCGTCCGGAGGGTGCGTCACCCACGCGTTCCTCACCAGTCCGCCACTCTAGGGAAGAAGCAAGCTCCTTCCTTACCGTCCGACTTGCATGCTTAAGACGCGCCGCCAGCGTTCGTTCTGAGCCAGGATCAAACTCTCCATGATTATTTCTTAGGCCCGAAGGCCTGAGATTTTCAATATCATTTCAGTTCGAAACCTCTTTATGCTCTTATTAAAGAATTGCAGACATCCGGCTTCCTTTCGGATCCGAACGTCCGGGTTTCATTTCTTGGGAAGTTACCCTCCATAAGGACAGCTTCCCGGCACGAACCTCTTGTATTTCGTCTTTCTTTCCTTCCCTTTTATGTCAAACACCGTTGTTACTGCCGTGCAGGAGTCCTGCGCGACGGTGATAATGAATATACACCCGGATTAAAAAAGTGTCAACTCCTAACTGTAAAAAAATTCATTTTTTTTTACTTTTTTTTGTTTTTTTTATCTTTTTTTCAGAATTCTTTTTGCATTCTTTTTTTACGGAAAACCAGTACAGAGGAAAACGCACGGAAAAGGACGGACGGAGCGGAGGGCGGAACAGCAGGAAGCGCGCTGCGCGGAAATTACGCCTGCGCCGGTATGGAACGGTGCGACCCGAACGGGGAGCAGGACGGCGGCAGATGGAAAAACTGCCCCGATAAAAAAAAGCCCCTCCGTGCGGCGGAAAGGCTTTTCTGAATGAAAAAAAAAACTGCGGGCGAGCCGGCGGACCGAGCCTCTGGCGGGCCGTGGAACACCGGTGGGTGATTTTCGTTTGCGCCCTACTGAATGTAAAAATAAAAAAGACTGGCTACGAACCGTTTTTAATAAGTGAATAGAATGTCTTTATATAATCGATGAAGGAAATGTAGCTCAGGACAAGGCAGACGGAGAAGAGAATTTTTGCCACAACAAGGAGAGAGGCAAAACAGGCCGGTTCAAAGCCTAGACGGAGTGCTGATTCAACTGCGAGCATAAAAAAGCCGGACGTGATATAGAAAACTGTTTTGAATTTTCCGCCTTTGCGCGCGGCGATTGCTGTTCCTTTTGAAACGGCGACCATTCTTATGAAATTCATTGAGAATTCGCGGTACAAAATCAGGGCGAAAATTACAAGCGGCATATATGAAACGCCGTTTCCTGCGGCGGATTTTGTTGCGCACAGGAATACGGTCAGGTTCAGCATAACGTCGGCGAAGGGGTCGTACAGTTTTCCGAAATCGCTAACTTCGCCGTTTTTCCGGGCATAATAGCCGTCAAAAAAATCCGTAAGTTCAAAAAGCGCAAGAAGCGGAATCATACAGAATGCAGATATTTTATAGAGAAGTTCGGACTGTGTCCAAAGCGGAATATTATAAATCAGGAAAAAAAACGGCGCAAAAGCAACACGCATTGTTGTAAATTTGTTAGAAGTTTTCATAGAATATAAGTATCTTTTTTTACTTGATAAAAGTCAATGGAAAAAATTATTTTTATTGCCGCAAAACAACCGGCGTTTTCATACGGAATATGAGCACGCCGGTTATTTAAGCAGAAATCAGATTTTCTTTACAGGTTACAGGTGACCTTTGAAATCCTGAACGACGCTGATTGCAGAAGAAATTGTATATTCCGGAAGTTCAACGGCGGCGATTTTTATGGCACGCTCGACAAGAACGGTAGAATCCGCAACACCCTGGAGCGTAAGGTTCTTTCCGTCGATGACGGCACGCAGGAATTCGATGTTCAGCTTGTACTCGAAAATCAGTTTGTTTACAAGATGCTGGCATTTTATGAGTTCCGCAAGTTTTTCCTTGCCGGCAACTTCTTTTTCCGGCGTGATGTAATGCTTTACGAGAGTAGCGATTGCATCGGCGGATGACTTTTCATCAAAGATGCCGGTATTCAGAACCATAAGGAAATGCGATGCATCGTCTATTTCCACATTAAAGAAACTCTTGTGAAATCCCTTGCGGTTCGTGTCGCTTTCGTTTATGCGCTGGAGTGCCTGTTTTTCGTTCCAGTCGAATTCTTTTTGAAGGCGCTGCATACGGATTTCATCTTTTGCAACGAAGCGAAGCGATACGAGATTAGGAAGGCTCTCAAGAATGATGAATGCACCGCGTCCTATAAGAATGCAGTTCCCTTCCTCAGCGGCTTCAAGAACGGCGGTCTGAAGATAATGCAGGTATTCATCGCGGTCTTTTACCAGAGATGCAAAAAATCCCGGTTTTTTCTCGTCGTATTTTTTTAGTTTTCCAGCAGGAAATCCCAGCGTAACGATTCTCTTCTCCAGTTCCTGACGGTTTATAAATTTATAGCCGAGTTTTTCTGCAAGTTCCGCCGCGATCTCATCTCCTAATGCAGCAACTTGTCTTGATATTGCAATAACCCCCATAAAAACCTCCTATGAAAAACATAAAATCAGCCAGCGTAATGAAGGCAGCACTTAAAATGTATTTTCTTTTTTTTATTTCATCTTAATAATAAAACCGAACATTCAATATGTCAAATAAAGGAAGCGGATATACGAATAAAAATTTTGTAAAAACAAAGGAAATTTCAAGGGCGGAATGCAGTCATTCAGGGATAAAAAAAAGCACAGGGAACATAAAGCTTCCTGCGCTTTTAAATAATCAGTTATGGAACGCTAAACGTTATTTTGTTCCGTATGCCTCATATTTTTTAGAAGGACTGTATACACCCTCACGATATTCGCCAGTAAGACTAGGAATTTTCATCTTCATACCTGGCATAATGAGGTTAGGATCCTGCGGCTTAGGCATATTCTGCTTGTTTGCCTGATACAGGTTTTCCCAAAGAAGCGGATTATTGTATACATACGGACGGCCGGAAATGTTCCAGTAGCAGTCTTTTGTTTCTGCCCAAGGACGTACAATGTAGAATTCCGGGAGCGGAGTTACTTCGTAAATTCCGTCAAGAGCGGCAATCGACTGCTTTGCGTAGTCGTAAGCGCCGGCAAAATCTTCCCTGCCGAAAGCACCTTCCGCACTGGCGTACGCGTCTTTTGCCGCAGTAAACGCCATCGGGAACGTCTTGTCCGCACTGATGCTTTCTGCCCAGTTAATCCTGTTGAGGGCAATTTTCATCTCGGATTCAGCGTTAGAACGCGCAAGCATCATATCAATATACGCTTTTGAAAGAGCGGCATTTTCAGCAGCCTTTGCAGAATAGTCAACTGCATCGTCATACTGACCGGCATCAAAAGCAGCTTCCGCTTTTTTTGTATATTCATCCGCAAGTTTCTGATATGTATTGTTCGTATAGCTGACCGCAAACAATGCGGCAGAAATCAGCAGGGCAGCAAATGCTGCAAACAGTCTTTTCATTATTCAGCCTCCTGTCCGGCATCTTCAAAATCAGCAGCCGCCTCTTCTATAACTTCCGGCACGTCTGCTTCAAAACCCTGCGGATTTTCGTATTCGTCAGCCTCAAGAAGAACAGCATCTGCCGCTTCTATACCCTGAACGTCATCACCAGAAAGCGGCGCTTTTTCATCTGCCGCCTGTGCATAGTTCTGACTTTCAGCAACCTTTGCCTTAGCCTCGTCCATAGCCTTCTGCGCCGCTTCGCGCTTTACGGAAACAGCCGCGTACACAGACTCAAACTGTGCTTTTGAAGCCGTATAGTGAGAAAGGGCGGATTCCGGGTTTTGCATTGAATAACTTGTGTCGCCCGCCTTGAATTCTTCAACGGCAGCAGTGTATTCAGCCTTGGCAGCAGCGCCCGCCTTTACGCCGTCAGCATCTTTTTTTGCGCTGAACGCCGCGGCGCGTGCATCTTTTGCAAGAGCCTTATACGCTTTAAAAAGAACGTTATCGAATGATCCGAGTGCCGCTTTTGCCGCAGCAAGCATATCTTCTGACGTAGCCGCCGGATTTACGAAAAGACGTTCAAGTTCCGCAAGCGAATTGCATCCGCTGTCATAAGAAGCCTGATCGTAGGAAACAAAATTATTGTCCTCAATCTTCTTCTTTGATTTCAATGCTTTTGCATACTGTTCCAGAGCGGTAAAACGAGTCTGTACGTCTGCCAGCTCCTTTGAAACATCTTTACCGGACTCCGACAAAACCTTTATAGACTGAAACAATGCATCGGCAGCCGCAAACTGTTCGGCAGCAACCGTATCTGCACCGGCATCAACAGCCGCCTGACGCGCAGCTTCCGCCTTTTCAAGAGCGCTGAAATTATCCGCAGCCGCTTTCTGTTCAGCAGAGTCTTCTTCAACCGGCGCTTCAACCGGTTCTTCTACCTCAGTCGCCGGAGCTTTTGGAGTTGAGCCGCACGAAGCAAAAACAGCAAGAGCCGCAACTGCACCCAAAAAAGAAACATAACTTTTTTTCAAACGAATCCTCCATAATTTAAACGAATTCATATACTATTTTAGTTTCAAAAGACGTACAAGGTCAACAATAAGAATTTGAATTTATGCAATGTTAATGAAAAAAATTGAACAGGAACTGTGATTGTGCTAATATTCCCGTTATGAAACAGATAGACGGAATTCCCTCCCTGATTTTGTGCGCGCTTTTCTGGAGCACAGGCGGAATATTGGTAAAACTCGTAGACTGGAATCCGTTTGCAATCGCCGCAATCAGAAGCCTTATTGCCGGTATTTTCATTGCCATTACGATAAAAGGTGCGCCGCTTTTCCGCATAAAAAAAGAGGACAGCACAACTGACCCGAAAGGAACGGCGTGCCTGTGGGCAGCAGGAATATGCTACTCGCTCACGATGATCCTGTACGTTTCTGCAAACAAACTTACGACAGCCGCAAATACAATCCTTCTGCAATACACAAATCCGGTTTACATAATCCTGTTTGGACCGCTTATGCTTGGCGAAAAGAACAGAAAGTCCGACTACCTTGCCGCGCTGGGCGTAACGGCAGGAATGATTTTGTTTTTTTCCGACGGACTTGAAAGCGGAAATCAGACCGGGAACATTCTTGCCGCCTGTTCTGGGCTTACGTTCGGATTTACGACGCTTTTTATGAGAAAACAGCAGATATACGGATGCAGTTCCGCACATTCTTTTATGATTGCGCACATCCTTACGCTTGCAGCAGGAATTCCGTTTATGATTTCAGCAGGAATGCCGTCCGCAAAATCCTGCGCAGGACTTGTCCTTCTGGGAATTTTTCAGATGGGAATTCCGTCAGTCACCTACTCGCTTGGAATAAAGCGCGTCCGTGCGCTGACCGCATCATTCATCACGATGCTTGAACCGCTTATGAATCCTGTGTGGGTCATAATTTTTGCAGGAGAATATCCGTCCGTAAAATGCGCGGCAGGAGGCGCCCTCATTCTGGGAACAATAGCCGCACGTGCAGTTTTCCAGCACAAAAGCGCACGGACACGGAATTAAAAGCACACGGATTTTTTAAGGAAGTGCTGGAAGTTTCCTAAAAATCAGGAATTTCGCGCGTTCTGGTGTATTTCCAGTCTTTAGGGTGAGTATTCGGGCGAATTCCGGCAATGCGCTCGTTTTCCGCACGCAGCTGGTCAGTAATCATCTGCTTGAATACGGTCATAAGAGGTTCGGGGTCTGCGCTTTTTTCTGCAAGCCCTGCCGACTGAAGTTCCTTTATAAGATAGTAGCACGTTTCTATTGTAGAAACACATTCCGGCTTAGGCTCGCGCTTGAATGTAAAAATCGAACGGTACTCGCCTGCAAAAGAGAGTTTAGGCAGGTCAAGCAGGAACAGACTGTGCTGAATTACCTTGCGTGAACAGAACCACGTTGCATCAATAATAATGGCAAGCAAAATCCTGCCGCCGGCCGCCTGAACAAAGCCTTCTTTTTTTACGTTCCAGGCATCTTCGCCGGGATATAAAAGTACGGGAAAATAGCGCGGATCATTCAAAAGCGCCTGAAGGCGCGTATTCTGCGAAAAATCTATTCCTACAAGAATTTCAGAATCTTTTAGCGAGATTTTTGCAAGCCGCCCTGTTCCCGTCCGCTGCTTGCGGTACTCCTTAGGGTGCATAAGAAAAACGAATTTTACGCCGGAATCAATTTCTTTTGTATATTTACAAAGACAAAAGTTTGCCGGCCTGAAACACATCTGGCATCTACAGCTCATAGGAAGTCAGTATAGCATATCCAGGAGCAGAAAATCCACAGAGGGATGAATAAAAGCAAGACAGCGCGCCGTTCTGCAACTTTTTTATTCGGATTCTGCCTTTAATTATTATCATCTCCATGTTTCTGTAATTGAACATTCAAAACCTGTAATAAATAAAATTACAAAAAATATAACAGACTGCACCTTATACTTGTTACTCACTTATTATTTTAAATTGCGTTAAAATTATATCAGATTTTGTCTTTTATTTATATTCATTTCATTTTCTATACTATAAGAATGATACCGTTTATTAAAATCATAACCCCTGTATTACAGAACTTTGAGTCAATTGAGAATTTCAAGAAAGAATTGATTGAATATCTGACCTGCTACAATAAAAGGAGAATCAGAACAAACCGGAAATTACGCCGTCATCGTCAACGTCAATGTCAACTGCCGCAGGGCGTTTTGGAAGTCCCGGCATAGTCATAATGTCGCCGGCAAGAACGACTACGAATCCTGCGCCTGCATACAGCTGAACGTCACGCACTGGGAAAACATAGCCGGCTGGTGCGCCGATTGCCTTAGGGTCGTGGCTGATTGAATTCTGCGTTTTTGCTACGCAGACAGGAAGGTTTCCGTAGCCGGCTTCTTCAAACGCCTTGAGTTTTTTAAGCGAATTTCCCTGGAAATCAACGCTTTTTGCACGGTATATTTCTGTTGCAAGGCGCTCGATTTTCTGAGAAAGCGGCAGTTCCGATTCGTAAAGATAATGGAACGACGATTTTTCGGCGCATACGTCTGCAACAGTACGGGCAAGTTCCGCAGCTCCTTCGCCGCCTTTTTCCCAGCCTTCGGAAAGGACTGCCTTTGCACCAAATCCGGCGCAAAGTTCTTCCAGTTTTGCAATTTCTTCGTCGGTATCGGTGATGAATTTATTTACGGCAACGACGGCAGGAACGCCGAATTTTGAAATGTTTTCAATATGAACTGCAAGATTTTCAAAGCCTTTTTCAAGGGCAGAAACGTTCGGTGCGGAAAGGTCGGCTTTTGCAACGCCGCCGTGCATTTTTAGCGCGCGGATTGTAGCTACAATCACAACTGCATCAGGCGCAATTCCTGCGGCGCGGCATTTTATGTCCATAAATTTTTCTGCACCCAAATCTGCGGCAAATCCTGCTTCCGTTACAACGTAATCGCCGGAAGCAAGCGCACACAGCGTAGCGTTAACGCTGTTGCATCCGTGGGCAATATTCGCAAAAGGTCCGCCGTGAACGAATGCCGGCGTCTTTTCCAGAGTCTGCACAAGATTAGGACGGATTGCATCCTTTAAAAGTGCCGCAACAGCACCTGTACAGTGCAAATCTCCGAACTTAACGTTTTCTTTTGTATATGTCTGCGCAATGATGATATTTGAAATGCGCTCTTTAAGTTCTGTAATCGTGCGTGACAGGCAGACTATTGCCATAATCTCAGAGGCAACGGAAATGCTGAAATGATCTTCACGGACAACGCCGTTTGTCTTTCCGCCCATTCCTATTACGATGTTACGGAGTGAACGGTCATTCAGGTCGACGCAGCGTTTCCAGGAAATCGTGCGCGGATCTATATTAAGTTCGTTTCCCTGCTGGATATGATTGTCTATAAGGGCGGCGATAAGGTTATTTGCAATGGAAATTGCGTGGATGTCGCCGGTAAAATGAAGGTTTATGTCCTCCATAGGAACTATCTGCGCATAGCCGCCGCCGCACGCTCCGCCCTTTACGCCGAAGCACGGTCCGAGTGAAGGCTCGCGGAGTGCAATCACTGACTTTTTGCCAATTTTGCGAAGTCCGTCACCAAGTCCGATTGAAACGGTTGATTTTCCTTCTCCTGCAGGAGTCGGAGTAATTGCCGTTACAAGAATAAGTTTTCCGCGTTTTTCAGGATCAGACGCTTTCTGCTGGAGGGCGCGAAGTTCCTTCATCGTAATTTTTGCTTTATACGGACCGTACAGTTCAAGGGCTTCCGGTGATATGCCGATTTTAGATGCGATTTCCCCGACAGGAACCATTTTGTTTTTCTGAGCAATCTCAATATCAGTAGGCATACGTCCTCCAAAAATAATAAAGTCAATATGCAAATTCCCAAAAGGAAACTTGATTTTATGAAGCAGCTAAAGCTGCGCCATATTCTACAAAAACAAAGCGTCCGTTTCAACTTGCAAAAGCTCGCGGAATTCCCCCGGTGCAAGCGATTCGTCAAGTTTAAGGCTGCCGATTGAAAGCCTTTTTAGGTAGGAAACCTCATTTCCAGCCTCTGCAAACATCCGCTTTACCTGATGATATTTTCCCTCTGTAATCGTCAGCTCTGCTTCCGATTCGTTTTTCCACACAAGATGAGCACTCTTTGCGTCAAACTCAGCTTCTTTTCCCTCTGCGCTTACGTGAATGCCGTCCGCAAAAAGCCGCGTAATTTCCGCCTGGCGAGCGGCGCTTTCAGGTTTTGCAAGGCGGACAAAATATGTTTTCGGAAAATGCGTTTTTGGCGAAATAATTTTATGCGTAAGGGTGCCGTCCGTCGTAAAAAGCAGAAGCCCCTCCGTATCTATGTCAAGACGTCCTACGATGTGCAGGTTTTCTGCAAGGTAGCCTGAGCGGTACTCCTCAGGAAGAAAGTCAAACACAGTCTGGTGAAGTCCGTCTTTATTTGCGCTCACAACGCCCGGCTTTTTGTTCATCATAAGATAAACGTTTTTCCGAAGGCTTACTTTTTCGCCGTCAACTGTAAGGGTGTCCTTGTCTGGATTTACGGGAAAGCCGGAATCAAAAATACGCGTTCCGTTCACGCAGACTTCCGAGTACCGCACAAGACGCTTTATTTCCCTGCGCGTACCGAATCCTTCGTGAGAAAGCAGTTTGTCTATGCGTTCCGTACTCATTTGCGGTCGTCAATCGGAATGTACTTCCGCTCCTCGCAGACGTTCTTGTATGCAGGGCGGTAAATTCTTCCGCCTGCAACGATTTCTTCTATTCTATGGGCAGACCAGCCGGCAATTCTTGAAATTGCAAAAATCGGCGTAAACAGTTCGCGAGGAATGTTCAGCATTGAATAGACAAAGCCGGAATACAAATCGACGTTTGCGCAGATACGCTTGTCTGAATGATGAACTTCCATAAGGATTTCAGGAGCGACCTGTTCGATTGTCCTGTACAGGTTGAATTCTTCAAGACAGCCTTTTTCCTCTGCAAGCTGTTTTGCTTTTTCGCGGAGAAGAAGGGCGCGCGGATCGCTTATCGTGTAGACGGCGTGCCCCATTCCGTAGATAAGTCCTGTGTTGTCAAACGCCTGTTTTTTTGCAATTTTATACAGATAGTCACGGATTTCCTTTTCGCTTGACCAGTCTTTTACGTTTTCCTTGATTTCGTCCATCATCTCTACTACGCGGATGTTCGCGCCTCCGTGACGACGACCTTTGAGTGAACCGACAGCAGCGGCAATGGCAGAATACGTATCCGTATCGGCAGAAGAAACGACGTGTACTGTAAGGGAAGAGTTGTTACCGCCGCCGTGTTCTGCGTGGATAATCAGTGCAAGGTCAAGAACCTGCGCTTCAAGTTTTGTATATTTTCCGTCAGGGCGGATTAAGTGCAGGAAATTTTCAGCAGTAGAAAGAGCAGGTATCGGGTTATGGATGAACATACTCTGATTTTCGTAATAACGGCGGCGCGCCTGATAGCCGTAAGCAGCAAGGGTGGAAAAGCGTGAAATCAGTTCTATGCACTGGCGCATAATGTTCGGAACAGACCTGTCCTCCGGGTTCTCATCGTAAGAGTAACTTGCAAGGACGCCGCGCGCAAGTTTGTTCATAATATCCTGAGACGGTGCTTTCATAATCATATCTTCAGTAAAATTCGGCGGAAGGGAACGGACGCTGCCCAAAAAATCGCGGAAATTCTGAAGTTCCTCTTTTGTAGGAAGTTCTCCCATCAAAAGAAGATAAGCGCACTGCTCGTAGCAGTAGTCGTCGTGGCTTTCTGCATCTTTTACCAAATCAATAACGTCATATCCGCGGTACATAAGCCTTCCGGGAACAGGGATTTTTTCTCCGTTCGCACCGATTTCATAGCCCACAACATCACCAATTCGCGTAAGACCAACAAGTACACCAGTTCCGTTTGCGTTTCTAAGACCGCGCTTTACATCATATTTTTCATATAAATCCGGATTAATAGGATCATTCAGAACTGCTCGGGAAGATAATTTTTCTATCATTTTATCAGTTATTTTACTATTCATAGCAGCTCCTATAAAAAAAATATGTATATTTATTCATTCCATTTTATTAGATTTTCATAATTATACGGATTTATAGAGTGCGTATCAAGACAATAGAGAAAAAAAAGCAATTTAAAGGCAAAGGCAAAAACGGCGTTTATCTTCCGCGCCTTGCCTTTTCATCAGGAGTAATAATCGCGTCAATACCGATATTTTTCTGCTTTGCAAGTTTCATCACAAGTTCTTTAGTGTATTTTCCAGTTCCGCGTGGCACCGGATGCGGCTCGGCATCACCAATCAGAATGATTTTCCGCACAGCCTCAGAATCCCAGTCGTAGAATTCAAGTCCGCCGTAAAGGGCTTCGTACACCGCTTCAGGAATGTCTCCGCCTTCGTTTCCGCGGATTGTAAAGCCGTTCAGATTTTTTGTAAATACGGAAATATCACTCGTAAAATCAAAGAATTTTACAGGAATGTTTTTATAGCGATAGCTGTCAACATAATCGCGGTACAAAAGAAGCCCTAGCCGGAGCGAGCCGAATTCCCTGCACCCTTCAATCAGGCGCGGAACCCATTCCTTGCGCAGTTTTTCTATGTCGTCCTTCATACTGCCGGTAGAATCAATGACAAAAACTACGTCCGCCTTCTGCTTTGGTGAAATTGCCATCAGGGATTCCATAATGTCGTCTATAATTGAGTCAGGGCCTTTTGAATAAATGAGAATGTCGGAAAATTCGGAAAATTTTTCGCTTGCCATAGGATTATAGTCATCCGTAAGGACAGGCACTTCCTTTTCCTCGATTTTTTCCACGACAGGCAGTTCCTCCTTCACCGGCTCTTTTACTTCTTTTTTTTCTATTTTTTTGCCCAAATCGAACATATACGGATTGTCGTAGAATTCGCCCGTGTAGTCCGCATATTTTTTTGAAAATGCACGGATATTCATAAACGTACCGCGTCCGATTTTTACAGTTCCGTTCCTGCTCCACGGATATCCGAACTGCATTTCCGCCGGAATATAAATATGGAATGCTTCGCCAAACTGCGCATCTTTTTCTGCAGAAGAATCAACAAGACTGAATTTTGAATATTCAGACTCAAGTTTTTTTCCGTCCAGAATACGCATTTCATCTCCGTTTACCTCATTGTATTCAAGCGCGCGGTAGGCATAGTTATCTGCTTTTCCTTCCGGGTCTTTAGTCGTTTCCGTAAGCATAACTGATTCAACGCCAGGAATTTTCTTTATATACAGGTGATAGCCGGAAATTCCGCCGAAACTCCCGGACTCTTCGCCGGAAGCAGAACGTTCAGCATATTCCGGTTCAAGACGGATGTCCTGCGGTCTTATTAAAAGCGAATTCTGTGCGCTGCACAGCCAGGAAAAAGAGAAAACGGCAAAAAACAGGAAAAATCTGCAACTTTTCATACGTTAATTATCGGCAGAAAGAACTGTATTTTTCATTGAAAATAATCTCTTTTACGGTGTATAATGTATTTTACGGTATACTCCATTATGACAGAAAACAAAACAGAGTTTACACAAGTCGACATTTCTCAATTTTACGACATCACAGAAGAAAAAACAGAGCAGCAGGACGACGGCATTATACTTACGCCGAACGAGCGTGCCCTGTACGAAGAACTTATGGTCTACGTGCGGCAGAAAGAGCCGGAACGCGTAGAAATTCTGGAAAGCCGTATACGCGACCTGAACCAGCTTGCTTCAGCAATCGCGCGCTTTCCTTCCCTGCTTGAACGCCACGACATTCCGGGCGGAATAAGGACGCCGCAGCTTCTTATAGATTCGCTGATAAAGCACCAGAACAGCGGCGATACGACACTCCAGCTTCCGTCAAAGGCAACGCTCGGAAAAGGCTATATCGTATCAAAAATCCACACGTTCTCTTCGCTTACAAGCTTAAGCCAGCGTGTAGGTGCCCCGGAAAAACTTACGCAGGCACTCCAGCTTGAAACAATTACGATGATGTTCACGCTTATGGCTGAAGACGTTTACCTGAACCTTATAAACGATGCAATGCAACCTATGGAATTCCGCAGGGAATGGGCACTTGCGCTTCTTCTTCTGTGGGAACACAGGAACGACCAGACAATCGAATCCGTTGCACCAGTCCTTCAGTCCGTATGGAGTGCGCGCCGTAAACTTGCGCCGGCATTCGGCACGATGATGGGAACAAGCGAACTTCTCCTTATGTCAATTCAGATGGACGAACAGTGGATTCAGTTCATAAAGCAGAAAATGGGAGAACAGGGCGTTTCTCAGGCAATGGAAGAATTCCTGTTCGGCATTTCATACGAGCAGATAAAGCATCTTAGGGAAATTCTTAAAACAAAGGGAATTCCTGCAATCAGCCGTGACGAAGTATCGTCTTTTTTAGGCGAACACGTAAAATCTGATGCTGGATTAGGCTACAGGGATTTCTACGCCCTGTACACAGTCCGCCGCGATAACGCACGCGCCCGCGCACGAATGAAACTTGAAGGTCCGCACCAGACACTTGAAGACTACTTCATTCAGTTTGTAACAGAAAAAAACAGGGAGAAGCAGAGCAATGACACCTTCGCAAAACCGTGAGCAGACGGAACTTGAGCCTGCAAAGAAAATACCGATTAAATTCGGGGAAAAACTCAGGAAAGTGCGCGAACACAAAGGCTACACCCTTAAGATGGTCGCAAAGGCAGCCGGGGTAAGCGAAAGTCTTGTGTCGCAGATAGAACGCAATCACGTATCCCCGGCAATAGATACGCTTCTTGCCCTTGCAGACGTTCTTGACATCAATCTTGAATTCCTTTTTGAAGAATACAGGCGCGAACGCCCCGTACACATAATACGCTGCGGAGAACGCCCTACAATCCACGAAGATGACGTTACTTATGAACAGATTGCGCGCCCGGAAGAGGACGACAAATCAAACGCGTTTGAATCATACGTTCTGAAAATTCCGCCGCACTCGCACACGCACCGCGGTTCTTACGGTCACATAGGGCGCGAATTCGGCGTAATAATACAGGGAAGCTGCATTCTAAAATACGAGAACCACGAATACGTACTGAATAAGGGAGACAGCGTTTCGTTCCCGGCAAGCTGCCCCCATACGCTGGAAAACACTGGCGATGACGTTCTTAAGGCAATCTGGACAGTAAGTCCGCCACAGCGCTTTATTGAGCAGTAGTCTTATATCTTTCTGGAATTGAGTTCATTCCCATCTGCGCAAGTTTTTTGTATGCCGCAGGAACAGAGCCGAATTCCGCATTCTCAAAGATAGAAAGAATTTCACTGAAACAGGCATACGCCTGCTCATACTTTTTCTGCTTAAGGTAAAGATGCCCAAGTTCATAGCGCGCTTCTACGTACACAGCCGTATCCATACCGTAACGCCGGATTACCGCATTATAGTATGCTTCTGCCGCAGTGTAGTTGGAAATGCCCATTGCATCCTGCCCCAGCTGAATGAGCTGTGTTGAAGAAGCATCCGCCGGAATTTCAGGAACTGAATTACAACCGGCAAGAACAAATAAAAAAACTGTAAAAATTATTGTAGAAATGTTTTTTTTCATATTCTCTAGTGTATCGGTATGAGGGCATAAAAATCAACACCCTGCACAACTTTTACCGTATTACTGCGCAGTGTAAGGCAAAGTGCCGCGCACAGTATATTCACCGTTCAGTGCGCCGAATAACGCTTCAAACGTATACGGTGAATAGCTGTAGCCTGCAAGAATGCTGTCTGCCCAGTCAAGCGCAAATGAATACGACGGAGTCATAATTGAAAGAACGATGACTTTCTTTCCCAACGGTTTAAGTGCCTGTGCAATTGCAGCACTCCGTTCGCTTGAAACGCAGATTATAACCGTATCATAACCGGCGGCTGTTTTTACGATATTTTCGCTCATCCATGCAGTTTCGTTAGGTCCAGGCTCATAGCTGAAACGGAATTCTGCGCAGTCCGGATAACGCTTTCTCCCTGCCTCAAAAAATTTCGGAAGCGAACCGGCAAGCAGCACCGAACCGGCATTTTCACTGAGCAAAGGAACTTCCCCCTGCTTGAAAAACGTTATTGAACGGCACGCCTGCTCCAAAAAGAAAAGCTGTCCTTCCTTGTCCGGAATATGATGCGAAACAGAAGATGCATCCGGGTAAAGCGGTGCTGCATTTCCACCCTTAAAATAGTCAAGTTTTGCCTTTATGACATTGTACGCCGCATCCTTTATGCGTTCCCTAAATAATTCATCCTGCTGCATAAGCGAAAGGTTGTTTGTCCAAAGTGCCTCGTTAAGGCGCGCCGTCGTAGAAGAAATTACAATGTCGTTTCCTGCTTCAATAGCCATTCGGAATGCGTTTGAAAGAGAGCCTGCATAAAGCGTATCTCCGTTCATCATCATATCGTCCGTAATGATAAGACCTTTATAGCCAAGCTCACCGCGAAGTAAATCAGTCAGAAAATATTTTGAAAGGGAAGCCGGAGCGCCGCTTGAATCAATTTTAGGAAAAGAAAGATGACCTGACATAACGGCAGGAATATTCTCTTTTATAAGATAGATAAAAGGAACGAGCTCGCGCTTTTTGAACGTTTCAAAATCAACATCGATTACAGGAAGCTTTATGTGGGAATCAGAATCGGTGTCGCCGTGACCGGGAAAATGCTTTGCAGTAGGAATGACGCCTGCGGCAATACTTCCTGCGGCAAACGCACCGCCTAAAAGCCCGACTTTTTGCGGATTTTCGCCGAACGAGCGCGTTCCGATAATCGTAGAATCGTGGTTCGTAAACAAATCTACAGGCGGCGCAAAATTCATATTTATTCCGAGCGCCTTTATTTCACGGCTTATATAATACGCGCTGTACCAGGCATCGGCAGGATAGCCAGATGCACCGATAGCCATATTTCCCGGAGTATTCGCCGTTTCGCCCTTAACGTGACGAATCCAGCCGCCTTCCTGATCAGTTGCAACAAAAAGCGGAATTTTAAAACGGCGCGAAGCCGCGCTCTTTTGCAGTGAAGAAATTGATTTTGCAACAAGATTTATGTCATCCGTGTTCCAGCCAAAAACCTTGACGCTTCCAAGACCGCGTCCGCCCACCCATTGATACAAAAGTTTTTCAGGCTCTGCACCTGCCCACCCGAACATTAAAATCTGCGCATAAAGTTCCTCGTCCGTCATACGATCAACAAGAGAACGCGCAAGAAGTTCGTTCGGATAGTCGCTCCAGAAATCAATCTGAACTTCCGGTGGAATAGTATTTTCTTTATGGCGAGAAGCCACATCCTGCGCAGAAACAGGAGAAACAATTAAAAATGCCGAAACGCAGAAAACCGAAAACAGTAAAACGCGGACAGAACGCACGCAGCATAAAATCAGCTTCATTTTGACTCTCCGCGCTTAAGGCTGTCGATATATTTTTCTGCGGAGAACGCCGCAACTGCACCGTCCGAACATGCCGTAACAATCTGACGAAGGGGTTTTGAACGTATGTCACCGGCGCAGAAAAGTCCGGGAACAGCCGTCGCCATAGATTCATCCGTAACGATATAGCCGCCGATGTCTTTTTTAAGGAAATCAATAAGATTCGTGCGCGGCTTCATCCCTGCAAAAATAAATACTCCGTCCGCAGAAACAGTTTCCTCTGCACTGCCGTCAGGTGCAGAAAGAATGACGCCGCTTACTCCGCCGCCGTTTTTCCCAGCATCACCGCCCGTAATCTTTTTTACTACAGTATTCAGCCGCACCTGAATATTCGGTGCAGACATTACCCGGTCAACGGAAACTTTCTGTGCACGAAATTCAGCGCGGCGGTGTACAAGAATTACGCGGGATGCAAGTTTCGAAAGAAAAAGTGCCTCTGTACAGGCAGAATCACCGCCGCCGACAACAACGACTGTCTTTCCGCGGAAAAACGGACCGTCGCATACAGCGCAGTAGGAAACGCCTCGTCCGAAAAATTCCCTTTCACCCTCAACGCCAAGAGTCTTATGCTCCGCACCGGAAGCTACAAGAACCGAATACGCCCGGAAGGCCTCACGGGACGTTTTTATATAGAAGAAATCACCTTTTTTATCAATAGAACTGACCGCCGCCTGAACAAAACGCGCTCCGAACGCTTCTGCCTGAGTGCGCATTGAATTTGAAAGAACCGTACCGCTTACGGCAGGAAATACGCCGGGATAATTTTCAAGGCTGTCAATCTGAACTGCCTGTCCGCCGGAAACGCTTTCATCAAGCACGCACGTATCAAGCCCGGAGCGCGCTCCGTAAAGTGCCGCAGAAAGTCCTGCCGCTCCGCTGCCAATAATCAAAAAATCAACGTCTGTCATACAAACGAGTATAGCAAGTTTGCAGGAAAAAATAAACGGAGAAAAGGAAGTCCTTCACCATTCACGCACCTTAACGGTTTGTCTATTGTTAAACTTAAGGGATTGCGTGTAAAATACCCGTATGGCAGATTTTGACAGTAATACAATTTATATACTTGATTCTTACGGACTTATTTACCGGTGCTACTTTGCATTTATTTCCCGTCCGCTCACAAATGCTTCCGGCGAAAACGTAAGCGCACTGTTCGGTTTTTTCAGGAATTTTCACTATATTCTAAAACACTACGCGCCAAAGCACATTTTTGCCGCAATGGACTCAAAGACAAAAACGTTCCGGCACGAAATGTACGAACAGTACAAGGCAACCCGGAACAAGACGCCGGAGGATCTGCACGCACAAATTCCGTGGATAGAAGACGTTCTTTCAGCACTCGGAATTCCAGTCCTTCAGTGTGACGGATACGAGGCGGACGATGTCATAGCAACCGTAGCGCGAAAATGCGCCGAAAACGGACGGACTTGCAGGATTTTGAGCGGCGACAAAGACCTTATGCAGCTTGTAGACGATACAACGCAGATTTTAAAGCCGGAAAACGGAAGTACATGGAAAGTAACCGGCGCAGACGGAGTTGAAGCAGAATGGGGCGTTCGCCCGGAACAGCTTTTAGACCTGCTTTCACTTTATGGAGATACTGCAGACAATATTCCGGGCGTTTACGGAATAGGCGCAAAAACAGCTGCAAAACTTCTTTCGCAATACAAAACGCTAGACGGAATCTATGAGCATATTGAAGAAATAAAAGGCGCAATGAAGCAGAAACTCATAGACGGAAAAGAAAATGCATATTTTTCGCAGAAACTTGTACGCCTTTGCAATACAGTTCCCTGCCCGGACATAGATGCGGCACTTAAGGCAGAACCGCTTGTCCTTCACTATGCAGCGGCAGCAGAACGTCTTAAATTTTACGGAATTTCTGCCGTGTCAAAGCAGTATGCGGAACTTGCAGTTGAACACGGAGAAACTGTTTTTACAGACGGCGAACTGTTCGGTTCAAACACTGGTGCAGGTGGAACTGAAGAAAATGCCGCCGTTCTTCCGCACGCAGACGCATTCACCCAAAGCGCCTCAAGTCAGCATCTTTCAGCCCAGCAGAACCTTCCGCCGCTTGTAAAAAATTCCGGCGAATACACAAGCATAACAACAAGGGCGGCACTTCATTCGTTTATTGACGAAGTGCTTTCCTCCGAAGAAAAGACGGTCGCCTTCGACTGCGAAACAGACTCCCTTGATACGATAAATGCAAGAATTGCAGGATTCAGTCTATGCCACAAACCCGGAACGGCCGTCTACATTCCGCTTTTTACGAACAATCTTTTTGGCTCAAACGAACTTATCCCTAAAGACGAAGCATTTTCTGAACTTCTGCGCCTGTTTGAAAACCCGGACGTTACTGTCGTCCTTCACAACGGAAAATTTGACTACAAAGTTCTCCGCTCCAACGGAATGACATTCCGTAACAACAAACCAGACTGTACGCTTGCAGACACGATGATTGCCGCCTGGATTTTAACGCCTGACAGAATGGGAAAAAACGCATATTCGCTTGAATGGCTTGCAGAAAATATGCTCCGGCTTTCCGGAACTGAATTTTCAGAAATCGTGCCAAAAGGAATGACGTTTGCAGACATTGAACTTGAAAAAGCAGTTCCTTATGCCGCAGAAGACGCGGACTTTACGCTCCAGCTGTGGTCACTTTTTAAGAAAAAACTTGCAGAAGAAAACCTGCTTGCGCTTTTTTCAGACACAGAAATGAAACTTATGCCTGTTCTTGCGGAGATGGAACTTGACGGAATACACCTTGACGCGCAGACACTTTACGACTACAACACGGAACTGACCACCGGAATAGAAGATTCGGAAAACGAAATCTACAAGACGGTAGGACATACGTTCAACATTGCATCCCCAAAGCAGCTCCAGACAGTTCTTTTTGAAGAACGTCATTTAAAACCCGGAAAAAAGACTAAGCGCGGCTACTCCACAGACACAAGCGTCCTTGAAGAACTTGCGTTTTACGACCCTATTCCAAAAATGATTCTCGAATTCCGCGAAATGACAAAACTTCAGTCAACTTACGTTGAAACGCTCCCTGAAATGTGTGACAAAAACGGAAGAATTCATACTGATTTTGTGCAAACTGGAACGGCAACAGGACGGCTTTCCTGCCGCGACCCGAACCTTCAGAACATTCCGGTGCGGAACGAAGCCGGAAGGCGAATAAGAAGCGCATTCACCGCACCGGAAGGAAAAGTTCTTGTCAGTGCGGATTATGCACAGATTGAACTTGTAATCCTTGCGCATTTAAGCGGCGACGAAAATATGTGCCGCGCGTTTACTGAAGGAACAGACGTTCACAAGGCAACAGCGGCGCTCATCTTCGGCGTAGAACCGGAAAACGTAACGCAGGAAATGCGCCGTACAGCAAAAATCATAAATTTCGGCGTAATCTACGGAATGAGCGCGTTCCGGCTTGCAAATGACCTTGGAATTTCGCGCACAAAAGCGGCAGAGTTTATCGAAAACTACTTCAACACATATTCAAGCATAAACACTTTCATAACGGAAACAATACGCAAGGCAGAAGAAAAGGGGTATGTAGAAACGCTTTTCGGACGGAAACGCCCGATTGCAGGGATAAACAGCAAGAACAGGCTGGAAAAGTCCGGTGCGGAACGAATTGCAGTAAACACGCCGGTTCAGGGAAGCGCCGCCGACATCGTAAAAAAAGCAATGCTTGATGTTGACGAAGCGCTTTCAAAAGAGAAAAACGGCGCGCGGCTTCTGCTTCAGGTTCACGACGAGCTTATTCTTGAATGCCCGGACAATCCCGAAACAATAGAAAAAACAATCGCCCTTGTAAAAGACAAGATGGAAAACGCCGTAAAACTTTCCGTTCCGCTCCGCGTTTCCATTGAATATGGCAAAAACTGGGGAGAATTCCACTGATGATTTTGTGCGTAACAGGACCTATGGCAGCAGGAAAAAATGCCGTCTGCCGAATTCTTGAAGAACGCGGATTTATTGCACTTGACGCAGACAGACAGGTTCACGGCGCAATAGAAAAAGCCGCCCCGGAAATCATAAAAACGTTTTCAAAAGAAGCAAATGCGCAGAATATCACGCTTACAGACAAAAACGAACGGATAAACCGGCGTGAACTAGGACGGCTTCTTTTTACCAGCAAAGACCTTCTTGCAAAACAGGAACGCATCGTATATCCGGTTATTATAGAAGAAACCAAACGTTTTATTCAAAAACAGCAGGAACAGAAAAAAGAGGCAGACATAATTCTGAACGCAACAGTGCTGTACAAAACGCCGGAACTTCTCCGTCTCTGCAAATACATCATCTACGTTGACGCACCAAAAATCACGCGCATTGTACGCGCCCTAAAACGCGACAGAATGCCGCTACGCCAGATTCTAAGCCGCTTCGCCACGCAAAAAGGACTTTTCTCCGAATACAAAAAAACCGGCGTCCCGATTATAAAAATCACCAACGCCGGTTCTGAAAAAAAACTAAAATCTGCTATAAAATCTCTTTCAATTCTGCAATGACCTTTGCAAATTCATCACACGCATCCTGAACCGGCTTAGTCTTTTCCATATCAACGCCTGCAATCCTAAGGCTTTCTATCGGATAGCGAGAGCCACCGCTCTTTAAGAACGCAAAATAATCTTCCCTTTCTTTTGCTCCGCCCTCAGTAACGCGTTTTGCAAGCGCAAGAGCCGCCGAAATTCCCGTTGCATATTTATAAACGTAGAACGACGAATAGAAATGCGGAATGCGAAGGCCTTCCATATCGCTGTTCTGCTCAAAATGCATTTCCGGTCCGAAATACAGTTCCAGAAGTTCGCGGTAAATTTTACGCAAAAGTTCTGCCGTAAGCGGCGTTCCGCCCTCAACAAGTTCGTGCGCCTTAAGTTCAAATTCTGCAAACATCGTCTGCCTGTAAAGAGTTGCAAGAATGTCACCGGCACGCATAGAAAGAAGATACGCCCTCATTTCCTTTGTTTCTGCATTTTTCAGAAGATACTCGAACACAAGTTCTTCGTTAAACGTAGAAGCAACTTCTGCCTCAAAAATCGTGTAGTCGTAGCACATAAACGGATTATTATGCACCGAATACCAGGAATGCATGCTGTGTCCGCCTTCGTGAGCCATAGTAAACACGTCGCGGATAACATCATCCTTGTAATTCAGAAGAATGTACGGATTTCCAATATAACTTCCGCTTGAAAAAGCGCCGCTTCTTTTTCCGACGTTTTCGTAACGGTCAACCCAGCCGTTTTTAAGACCATCGCACAGCCTGTCTGTATACTCTGTGCCAAGCGGAGAAAGCGCCTTCCGGCAGATTTCTACAGCCTCATCGTAAGAAGTCTTTGTTTCCACAGATTTTACGAGCGGAACGTATACGTCATAATGGCGCAGTTCATCCACGCCAAGAACTTTTTTACGGAGCGCATAATATTCGTGAAGAGGCACAAGATTTTTGTGAACGCAGTCAATCAGATTGTGATACACGGAAACAGGCACTTTGTTCCCAAAAAGCGCCATCTCAAGGCTTGAAGAATAGCCGCGTGCACGCATAAGGAACACATCCTGATTTACGTTTCCGGCATAAAGCGCGGCAATCGTATTCTGGTGCTCTTCGAATTTCTTATAGAATTTTTTATAAGCTTCTTCGCGAACTTTTCTGTCCTGATTTTCCATAAATACAGACCAAGTTGTTTCTGTAAGAGGACGCTCCTCGCCGCACACATTAACAGTTCCGAACGTCTTGTTCATATCTACATTGGAAAGGACGCTGAACGCATTGTACGGAGTCTGAGCCGGCTGCATCTGAAGGGAAAGGATGCGCTCCTCTTTTTCGCTTAAAATGTATTTTTTGAAATGCAAAAGCTTTTCTATATAAATCTTATAGTCCTTGAATTCCGGGAGCGAAATCCATTTGCGCAGCTTTGTTTCGTCAACAGACTGAATTTCCGGGTCGATGAAACTCAAGTCGCTCATCATCCGGGTATATGCCATCATCGCCCTTCCGTCGCGGTCAGTTGCAGAAGAATCATCTTCGTCCGCCTCGTGCTGAAGCGACGCATAATGATACACCGTTTCCATACGAAGTTCGGCTTCCTCAAGGGCTTTAAGCGCCTCAAGCAGAACATCACTCGATTCGCCAAGCCGCCCCTTATACTGAACGACTTTTTTCGTCAAAGAAGGAAGAACCTTAAGATTCTCCTCCCACTCCTCATTTGATTTGTAAATAGAAGAAAGATCCCATTTATCGCTTTCCGGGATGTCCTTGCGTGCAGGAATAGTAGTATTACTCATAATGCAAGTATACTGATTACCGCAAATATCGGCAACGAGGAAAACATCGCAAATTTACAGCAGAAAAGCCAGCGTATTTTTTTAGACAGAAAATTATCCTTTGGATAAATTTATTTATGTAAAAGATAAATTAATTTATCCTTTACATAAATCTGAACTTGGGTAATTCGATGAACTTCTGTTTCAAGATTCCTGCACTGAGATAAGTGCTGTGTAATCGCTTCAAGTGTTAATCAGCACTTCCCCAAGTCATTGACAATCTTAACAAATACAAAAATAATAAAGTTTGAAAGGATAACAATGAATTTATCATATATAGCTAAAAAAGCCAGAATCGAAAACAAACAGTCAATAATTGAAGAGCGCAAAAATTTATTTCCTCTTCCAGAAGGATATGACATCAATTCTCCCGATAATATTGAAATAAAAAAGGCATACAATGCTTTGCTGAACAACATTCCTGTTGTTTTTGTAACCGGAGCAGCAGGAACAGGAAAATCAACATTTATCAATTATGTCCGTAATAACATAACTAAAGATTCTGGAAAAGAATATGTCATATTAGCCTGTTATGGTTCAGCAGCTCTCAATATAAACGGTCAAACAATACATTCTTTCTTCAATTTTCCTGCAAGGGATTTTGATTCTTCTGAAATTCACAAATTCAAAAAAAATACTGCTGCCGAAAAAACAGATTTAATAATTATAGACGAGATTTCTATTGTAGAATCCTCTTTACTGGATCATATTGATTATGCATTACGATTATGGTGCAACTCAAATATTCCTTTTGCAGGTAAGCAACTATTACTAATAGGAGACTATTTTCAGCTTTCACCATGGATAAGATGGGATAATGAAGCAACTAAAAAGTTTAAATCCCAATGGGACAGTCAATTCTTTTTTGATGCTCATGTATTCAATAATGTAAACACAGAAGTCTTCAAGTTAACTAAAGTACACCGCCAAAATGACATTAATTTTATAAATATTCTGAATCGAATCCGAACATTAGATAACGGCTATGAAAAAGATATAGAATTCCTTAATACAAACTGTGAAGTAAAATCAAAACTAGAAAGAAATGGAAGATTCCACCTTCCTGAAAACTGCGTTTATTTGACAACCACAAATGAAAAAGCTGATAAGGTGAATAACGAACGTTTACTAAAGTTTTCTGAAGAAACACGACAACCTATAATAGAATTCACTGGAACATTCGAAGGAAAAATGACTGAATCAAAAGTCGAAAGAATTCTTACTCCTAAATTGCTTCGAATATGTATTGGAGCAAAAATAATGATTACCAGAAATATTTATTTCAGGGAACACAAAGGTACACTGGATGTTGTAAACGGCTCTTTTGGTTTTATAAAAGAAATAGCATCTGATAATTCATTTATAACAGTCAGCCTTTTGAATGGTAAAGAAATCCGTTTGGAAAAATATTCATGGGATATGATTTCATACGAATGGAATGATGAAAAAAATATTTTAGAAAGTAAAATAATAGGTTCATTCAAGCAATTCCCGATAAGATTAGGGTGGGCTCTTACCATTCACAAAGCACAAGGAATGACATTAGACTGCGTAGACATTGATGTTCAGGAAGCATTTGCTCCCGGACAAGCTTATGTAGCATTAAGTCGGTGCAAGTCGCTGGAAGGGTTGTACTTGCAAAAACCTATAAAACTAAACAATGTCAAAACAGACAATATTGTAAAGAAATTTGATGAACTTCTGTTTCAAGATTCCTGCACTGAGATAAGTACTGAGTAATCGTTTCAAGTGTTAATCACCACATCCCTAAGTCATTGATAATCTTAACAAATAATACTATTCTTCAGTCATATCAAAGGCGATTGCACCCGATATGGGTTCAACCGCCTTTTTTTGTTTTTAAATCATTTTACGGCGGACAGAAACCCGCAGGGAGGTGCTATGGAACCACAGAAAATGTTTATCGGCGGAAAATGGACGGAAGGCAGCGAAAAGAAAATCGGTCTTGAACTCGGCGGAAAATCACCTAACATCATTTTTGCAGACGCAGACATTGATGCCGCCGTTGAATGGGCAATGATAGGGATTTTCTTCAATCAGGGAGAAGTCTGCGCTGCCGGAAGCCGCATTATAATAGAAGAAAGCGCGCACGATGAATTTGTCCGCAGACTTAAGGAAAAAGCAGAGCGTATGACAATCGGAAATCCGCTTGAAAATCCGGATATAGGTCCTGTAATTACGCAGAAAGATATGGAAAAAGTGCTTTCCTACATCAAAAGCGGCATTGACGAAGGCGCGCTTGCCGACACGCAGAAAGGACTTGTTGCCGAATTTGAAATTCAGGAAGCAGAATAGCAAAAGCTGATTGACATAATTCACTGCGCCCGGTTATATAAGCGTATGAACAAAATCATTATACGACCGGCGCAGCTTTCTGATGCACAAAAGCTTCTTGAAATATACGCACCTTACGTAAAGGACACCGCAATCACCTTTGAATACGATGTTCCGTCCAAAAAAGAATTCGCCAGCCGGATAGCGCATACGCTTGAACGCTATCCGTACATCGTTGCGCAAAAAGACGGCATAATCGTAGGTTACGCTTATGCCGGTGCATTCAAAAGCCGCGCCGCCTACGACTGGTCTGTAGAAACTTCAATCTATGTAGCGCGCGGCATTAGAAAATGCGGCACCGGTCGCGCACTCTACACTACCCTTGAAAAAATCCTTAAGGCAATGAACATAAAAAATGTAAATGCCTGCATAGCCGCTCCCGAAAAAGAAGACGAATATCTTTCAAATGACAGCATTCTCTTCCATGAACGAATGGGCTACACCCTTGCCGGAACATTCCACCAGTGCGGAAGCAAATTCGGACGGTGGTACAATATGGTCTGGATGGAAAAGTTAATCGCCTCCCACGAAGAAAATCCTGCACCAGTCCTGCCGTTTTGCGCCGTACAGGAACAGTTTTTTCCCAAAAAATAAATTCTTTTTTCTTCAAGTTTGATTTATACTGATAAAAACACCCAAAAAGAGGAAACAATGAAAAAACTGTTTAAGACTCCAAAAATCACCCAGCGGATAATACGAAGTGCAATCATTCTTGGTTTTATTCTTGCCTCCTCAATTACGCTTATAGGCTACAGCCAGTTTACGAGGATATTCACCGTTCAGTACAACAACTACATTATGTCAATCGCACAAACTGCACGCGCCTGCCTTGAACCGGATAAAATAGAACAATATTATGTAACAAATCAAAAGGACGAAGCCTACGAAAAAGTAGAAAAAATCCTGATTGACCTTACGGAAAAATTTGACCTTACGTTTTCTTATGTTTCTTATGTAGAAGCTCCAGACTACACAAAAATTCATTATATTTTTGATACAGTAAACTCAAAATCAAAATGGACGCCTTACGAACTTGGCTACACAGAAAGTTATATAGAAGAAAACTACAATAAAAGTGCAAAAGCCGTTTTTGAAGCCGGAACACCGTCCGTCCGTCACACTTTCAAGACCCGCTCCGGTTCGCACATTACGGCAATGGTTCCTGTTACAAATTCGCAAAGAAAAATCGTAGCAGTTCTTGGCGTACAAAAATCAATGCAGGAATTTGTAGATGCAAGAAAGCATTATCTTCTTATAACAACAATTGCAGAAATAATCATAGCAATTCTGTTTATCATAGTTATTACGGCTGCGTCAGACCATTCAATCATAAAGCCACTTATGGAAATTACAAAAGAAGCAGGGCGTTTTGCAGAAGAAAACAAAACAGCACCGGGCTGGATTGAAAAAATCAAAAACAAGGACGAAATAAAAACCCTTGCCCGCTCCGTAGAAAAAATGGAAGACGAAATCATTGCTTATATAGAAAACCTCACTTCCGTTACGGCAGAAAAGGAACGCATAAGCACGGAACTGAACGTTGCCCACCAAATTCAGGCAGATATGCTTCCAAGCCTGTACCCGGCATTCCCTGCGCGAAAAGATTTTGACCTTTTTGCAAGCATGACTCCGGCAAAGGAAGTTGGCGGCGATTTATACGATTATCTTCTATTAGATAAGGATCACCTTATGCTTGTAGTAGGCGATGTTTCCGGAAAAGGCGTTCCGGCTTCGCTTTTTATGGTCATTACAAAAACGCTTTTATCATCTCACGCAATACAGAATATGTCTCCAAAGCAGATTTTTGAAACGACTAATTCACAGCTTTGCCAGAACAATGAAACGGGAATGTTCGTAACATGCTGGCTTGGAATCCTTACAATAAGCACAGGAAAGCTTACTTTTGTAAACGCAGGTCACCCCGACCCGATATGGTATCATGACGGAGAATTTAAGCCGGTGGTAACAAAACCGAATCTTGTACTTGCTGCCCTTCCGCAGACAGTATACAAAGAGCATACGATTACGATGAACAGGGGCGACAGGCTTTTTATCTACACGGACGGCGTTTCTGAAGCAACCGATGCAGATAACAACCTTTACGGCAACGAAAGAATCCTTAAAACCCTCCCGGAAACTCTTTCAATGAACACGCACGAATCTATCGGTTACATGAAAAAATCAATTGACGATTTTACCGGAAGCGCACCTCAGTTTGACGACATTACGATGATGGAACTTATTCTTGACACGCCGATAGCGTAAAAAAGGATGCAGGGAGAAAAAAACATGCCTGTAAAAATATTTGAAGCAGCAGACGAAAATCTTGAAGCTGTGAATGATTTTATTCACGAACAGATAAAACCTTTTTCCTGCCATAGCCAGACTCTTTTTCAAATTGATTTGGCAGTAGAAGAAATTTTCGTAAACATTTCTCATTATGCCTACAGCCCGGACAAAGGCACGGTACAGATTGACTGTTCGGTGGAAAAAACTTCAGATGCGCCGGCAAAACTTACAGTTTCGTTTACGGACAGCGGAAAAGCATTTAATCCGCTTGAAAAGCCAGACCCCGACATTACGGCATCAGTAGAAGAGCGCGAAATCGGGGGACTTGGAATTTTTCTTACAAAAAAATATATGGACACGGTTTCCTACGTCCGCAAGAATAACCGGAATGTCCTTACAATTACAAAAACTATCTCTTGATGTTCAGAATGCCAGCCATTCCGGTAGCTTCAAACACCTGCATGCAGAACGCACTCGGACTTTTTATGATTACGCGCTTTTCCGTTCCTGCCATTTTCTGAGTAGCAAGAATAACGCGAAGCCCTGCACTGGACATATATTCTACCGCAGACAGATTAAGCGTAAGTTCTATAACGCGCGAAAAATATTCTTTTATTCTGTTTTCAAGGATAGGAGCCGTATTTGTATCAAGCCGTCCTTCTACAAAAAGTTCAAGCGAAACACCATTTAACTGTTCTTTTATAGTCATGCCTTTATTATAGAGCCTTTTTTTTTCATTGTAAAGTTTTGAATAAATGTTATAATAATGGAAGAAATATTTTACAACGAGAAGGGAATTAACTATGCCTACCTGTATAAAATGCGGTTCACAGATTCAAGGCACAAATGTCTGCCCTGTTTGCAAAACGCCGGTTACACAGATTACAAAATGTTCCAACTGCAGTGCAGAATTTTCACAGACTTTTAACTTCTGCCCGATATGCGGAACTCCGCTTGCACGAAAAGAACAGCCGGAACTTGTAAAATCTTCTCAGGTAGAAATGAAAATGATTGCCATCCGCGGCGGGGAATTTATTATGGGTGACAGCACAACCGGCACTCAAAAAGTCCATATCGCTTCGTTCAGTATGTCAAACATTCCTGTACCGCAGTATTTATATAGAAAGATAACCGGAACAAATCCGTCAAAAATTCAGGACGCACTCCACCCTGTAGAAAACGTCAGCTGGTACGATGCAATTATATTCTGCAATATGCTAAGCGAAGTTTACGGCCGCTCGCCGTGCTATAAAGTAGGCTCTATAACAGACCTTTCAAAAATTCAGCAGGGAAGTACGTTATGGAAAAACGTAACCTGTAACTTTGCGCTGAACGGTTTTCGCCTTCCTACGGAAGCAGAATGGGAATTTGCCGCACGCGGAGGAACATTGCACGAACCGTACAAATATGCCGGAAGCAACAGCATAGACGAAGTAGCGTGGTATGGTGAAAACAGCAACATTTCCACACATCAGGTATGTCAGAAAAAACCGAACGCACTGGGACTTTACGATATGTGCGGCAACGTTGAAGAATGGTGCTGGGATTTTTACGAAGAATACGGACTTGCAGAACTGCGCAATCCTTGCGGCCCTAATGAAGGAACTCTCCGCATAAAGCGCGGCGGAAGCTGGCTTGACGACGACATACAGTGTACCGCAACATTCCGCTCACGCTCCGCACCTAACGGAAAAGGAAGCAATCTGGGATTTAGAATTTGCTTCTGCGGAATGTAACAAAACACCCTGCACAGACACGACCACTACAATTCAGATACGCATAATTCTGTTGTTATAATAAGAAAAATATGTTATAATTTCCGCATAATTTATAGGTTAACACTGAAAAAATCCTCAATAGGATTTATTCAGTGTTTCCATAGTATTACTTTCTTATTCTCAGCAGCTGTTCACACCCACCCGCATTTTGTATCACGGAGGACAAAATGAAAAAAACAACCTGTTTCATTTCACTGGCAATTGCAGCACTGTTTGTTTCCTGTTCAAGTACGACAGATGATGCAAGCATTTCACTTTCAGTTCCACGGGAACTTACCCAGACTGTATTGAAAAATTCTGACGGTACGGATGCTCAGAAATACCCTGTTCAAAAACTAGAATGTACGCTTAAAGACAGCAGCAATAAGGAAATTGCTTCAGAGTCTGTAGAACTTAACGGCGAAAAGAATAACGTCATCACTTTCAGTGAAATTCCGGCAGGAACGAAAGTTTCTGTTTCTGCAACTATATACGGTTCTTTAACGAAAAGCAAAAATGAACCTGAATACCGCCTGTATGCAGGAGAATCAGACAAAATAACCGTTAAGCCCGGAAACAACACAATCACCCTTAAACTGGAAAAAATTGAAGATTTTGCAGGGATTTCTATTGACGGAATTGAAAACATTGTTCTTGAAGTAACTTATAAAAATGATACAGATGAAACAGTTACCGTTACAGACGAAGGAGAATTTTTTTCTTTTGCACTTCCGTTTACCGCAAAGCTTTCACGTCTGCCTGCATCTTCAGATGAAATAACCGTAACCTGGTTACTGAACGGTAATGAACAGAGTGCACAAGAAGGAAATCCTTTTACACTTCTGATTACCGCAAAATCCAACATTCTGTCTGGAAATAACACGCTGATTGCAAAAATAACATACGGCAGCCAGATTATTACAAGAACACAGTCATTCACACTGGCTGAATAAACGCATATACAGGGGAACATTTATGAAAAAACATAATGTCTTTTTACTTTTTACAAGCATTACGGCACTTTTATTCTGTGCCTGTTCATCAGAACTAAAAGAAAAAGAAAACGCTTCTTCAAAGCCAGGAACAGTTACCCTTTCCATTGCAAACGATACGCAAAGGACAATTTCTCCTGCATCAGATATTTCGTATAAGGACGTAAGCGAATGGACTGTTACGTTTGAAGACATAACTAAATCGCGCTCAGAAAAATATAACGATATTGTAAAAACAGTTTCTTTTTCTGAAAGCGCAAATCAGCAAATACAGCTTCCGCTTGGAACATACAATGTAACTCTTAACGGAACGGCAAATAATGATACGTCAGGAGAAACTGCAACAACACAGCCAGTTCCTTTTTACGGAGAAAGTACCGTTACCGTAGAAAACGGTAAATCTGCCAGCATAAGCGTATTTGTTGCGCCAAAGAAATCTGATGGTGGAAAAGGTTCTTTTAATTTTACGGTTACAACAAGTGGTGAATTTGGAAATTATACACCTATTGTTTCTGGTAATTATTTCACTGTAAGTCTTACACCTTATGGAGGTGAAAATCCTGTCGCTACTTGGACTCCAACAGAAATATCTCATAGTGCATCTGTAACTGAAGCTGGAAGTACTTATTCATTTTCGGTTTCTTCAGGCACACCAGAATCAATTCCTTCTGGTTTTTATACACTTTCTATTAAATATACATGGGTCGTTGGTGAAGATTCAGTCGGACAACTTTTAACAAAAACAAAAGAAATTTTCTATCCGTATCATGACTTCCTTGTAGAAATCGTTGACGGACTTGAAACAAAAGGTTCAGCAGATATAACAGTTTCCCTTGAAGATTCAAAAACTTATTATGCAACAAAAGGCGAAACAATAGGAAACGGTGCTTTTGAATCAATGCCTAAAAACCTTGACGAACTGCTTGTTGATATAAACAGAACGACTATTTCTACGGCAAATATTTATATAGTAGATGAAGTACTGACAGATGAAACATCAACATCGTACCCGGAAATTGATGTTTCAAAAGTAAATGCAACAGGAAAAACATACTGCATTTATACAAAAAGCGAAAAGACCCAAGAATATAACAGCACTCCTTGTTACACGATTACAGGTGCAGCTGTAGAGGGTGATGAGCCGACTATTGATATAGAGCGATCTGTAACTACTGTTACACTGAAAAACAGTCAATCTTCTAGTGGAATTAGTGGAAGCGCAAAAATAGTTGCATTAGGAAGCCCTGAATTTGTTTTGAAAGATAATACATCTGTATTTATTGACCTTACAGATCAGAACAATCAAATAGCGTGTACAACAATATGTATGCCTCCTGATTCTACTACTTTTGACAGTTATTATGTAGAAAATCCTTGCGTTACAGTTAAAAATCATAGTACTTCTTCAACAAGTTTTAGAGTTTCTATAGAACAATCTCTTTCAAACTCATATAGCGTTGTAACTAATTCTTCAGACGACGAAACCTATAAAACAACAAACTTCTATATCATACCTAGTTATGCAACTGGGGTTTCCGTTGAAGGAATTCCTAACTACAGCCTTGCAGTTACAAAAGACGGTGTTGATGTTACAAAAGGCACACTGCTTTATGCCGGAGACACAGTTGTAATTACAGCAACACCAGAAGCTGGAGCTACGTTTGCACAAGACACAACATTTGCATGGTTTGTTAACGGTGAACAGGTTGAAGCTAATAAAGATGATCCTAAGTCATGTAGTATACGAATTGGTGTGACTGGAGATTCAGGTGTTGATAATAGAATTATTTGTCTTGTTGGATACAACGGAGAGTATGCAACAGTTCAAACTACCTTGACTGCGGTAGAACAGACGGCATTACTTTATACAAAATATGGTCTTGGATATGCAGAACTTGCAAGTTTGAATGCAAACCCCAATCTTTCATGGATTCTTTCTGATGCCATAATCAGTGATTTCTGTATAGATACAAAAACAAATGATGCATATATCATTTATGCAGCTGGAAATGGTAATCCATATATTGAAAAAGCAACATATTATCACGCAAATACAGATATGCATTATGCATCTGTAGATTATGCTTCTTCTTTTAAACCAAATCTTATAAGAATGGGTAATGACAATAAATTATATGTAAAATTTAGTTTAATCAGTGACGGTATGGCATTTGGTATTGTTGATCTACTCCCTAATGAGACTGGTACTCAAGGTGCTGCGAACATTCCACAACATCTAAAAATGAGTGAAGTTTCAGTCACAGACCAAATTATGTCATTCTGCGTAGATGATGCTGGAATAATGTACATAACATATAAAGATTCAGAAAGCAATATATTGCTTGCAAAATTTTCAATTACTGAGGGTGTATTAACGAAACAAAATAGTATAACACTCGCTACGATTTCAAACACTGATAATAGCGTTACAAGTAATTATCTTCCTGCAAATATCTCTTCTAACATAACAATTACAGATATGCATTATGAAGACGGATATATTTATCTTATTGTACGTGATGTTTTTATTGATTATTTAACACCAACAGATTCAGTTCGCAGTTTAGGTGGTGTATGCAAAATAAAAGCAGAAGATCTTACGTTGGCAGATAGCACAAATCCATTGATTGGCTGGGCAGACACACAACTTATTATAACAGAAAATGTTTATAATTATAAACATAATGAAGAAACACAAAACTACTTCTATGGACCACAAAAAATTATTGCCATTAAGCCAAAAGAAATAGTAATTGCCGATGACGGTGCTTCTATAGAGAATTCTAAGATGCATCAAGAAAATCGCGTTGTATTATTCAATCTTGAAACAAATTCAATAACCGGTGTAAAAACTTCTCCAAAAGAGTTCTACTTCTCTACAAGTGGCGGAGACAATACGAATTATAAGCCAAATTAATAATCACAACCGCCTGGTTTTCAAAACCGGGCGGTTTTTTTACCTCTGTTCTTCACTTAAAAAACTTACGCAAATCTGTTTGTAAGCTGACTGCTGATTAGTTAATCAGCATACTGCTTACTAACCTTATAAGCACACCGCTGATTAGTTAATCAGCACACCACTTACTAGACTAGGAAGCAGGGTACTTTCTAGTCTAATCAGTAGCCCCTTTACTAGTCTAGTAAGGGGGCTGTTATACGGAGAGCTTACTGCCTGCACAATGGATTTATTATGGACAGTCTTACGGATTTATTTACATTACGATTACGGATATATACAGGGCAGTAACATTACACTATTGCTGGCAAAACAATAACTAAAACCATTCCTGATAACTGTATTTACAAGAGATGCTTTTTTTTTAATAGATAAAATATAGAATAGCAAATGCTGATTAGTATCCGAAAACAAAGAAACACTGAATGTATCTAAAACAACAAATGCCCGGCTTCATTTTACAATGAATACCGGGCATTTTCTTATACAGAAAAAAATCCTAAGCAAACAAAAAAACGTTCAGTCTATTCCTGTGCAGTCATTTCGTTGTAGAATTTTGAATAGTCAGTGCGGTTCTGCTTTGTAAAGTCGATTGCCGTGCGCGGATGCTGGTTCAAAAGACCTGTTACAAGATACTGCAAGTCGTAGCCCCATACAACGCCGTCTTTTTTCAGCTGCATAATGTATTTTTCAACAAACGAAAGAACCGGGAACAGGTTATACTTCGGATTGTGCAGAAAACCGATAAGATTTTCCATAGAGCAGTTTCCGGCACCGCGGCCCATTCCGTTATATGTAGCGTCAAGCCAGTCAACACCGTCACCTACAGCCTCAATCGTATTTGCAAACGCAAGCTGCTGGTTATTGTGCGCATGAAGTCCAAGCGTTTTTCCGTATTTATCCGCATATTCCTTGTAAAGATTCACGATTCGCGCAAGCTGTTCCGGGTAAATAGAACCGAAACTATCTACTATATAAATAGTGTCAACAGGAGATTTTCCCAGCATATCGAGCGCAACGCGTATGTCGCCTTCCTGCGCCGTTGAAATTGCCATAATGTTGCAGGTAACTTCATATCCCTTTTTCTTGGCGTCTTCTATCATTTCAATGGCGGCGGCAATCTGATGAACGTAGCAGGCAACGCGGATTACATCAAGCGGACTGTTCTTCCTGTCCTGAATGTCCTCTTTGTAGTCACAACGTCCTACGTCTGCCATTGCGGCAAGCTTGATTTTCTTTTCCGCATTTTCGCCGATAACTTTTAAAATATCTTCGTCATTCGTAAATTTCCACTTGCCGAATTCCTGAACGTCGAACATCTTTTTTGATGCCTTATAGCCGACTTCCATATAATCAACGCCGGCTTCAATGTTCGCCGTATACAGCGCCTTTACAAATTCATCTGAAAAACGGAAGCTGTTTACAAGTCCTCCGTCGCGGAGCGTTGCGTCAACAACACGCACGCCTTCCCTGTAACCTAAAAGTGAAGAAATCTCTTTCATATATAACCCCGGATAAATAAACTGCTAGATGGCATACGCAGAACAGAAACTTCATAATTCCTGCCGCACTGCCCCTATCATTACTATTACTATGAGTAGAAACAAATATATCACAAAGATTATTTCTGTTCTACACCGAACAGGAAAAACATCTGCATAATGAAAAAAAAATTTACAAAACAATAAAAAGCGTTCCGGCAGTAAGAAGAATGATTCCTGCAGCCGTCTTTACGGAAAACTGCTCGTGCAAAAAAATACACGCAAAGACAATCGTAAAAACCGTGCTCATCTTGTCAACAGGAACGACTTTTGATGCATCGCCGATTTGCAGAGCCTTAAAATAGCACAGCCATGATGCGCCGGTCGCAATTCCGGAAAGCACAAGGAAAAGCCAGATTCTGCCGGAAATTCCGCCAATTCCCTTCCAGGAATGAGAAACTAAAACCATAAGCCAGGACATACAAAGCACAATAGCTGTCCTGATTGCCGTAGCAACCGTAGAATCAATGCCTTCAATTCCGGCTTTTGCAAGAATTGACGTTGCCGCCGCAAATACGGCAGAAAGAACGGCGAATATAAGCCACATAAAGAACCTCTAAGGAAACACTGAATAAATCCTATTGAGGATTTTTCAGTGTTAACCTTGAATTTAGCTAATTGCCGTAAGTCAATGACTTACGGCAATTTGACGGGAAGTGCTGAGTAATCGCTTCAAGTGTTAATCAGCACTTCCCTAAAAACAGCCGTAAAGCTGCAAAGACGGATTTTTCAAAATACTACCGGGAACCTCTAAAAATTGCAATTTTTAAAGGTAACTTTGAAAATGCGAGTTCTAAATTGTGATATTATAGCAACTTAGAACCCGCCAGCACTTCGAAAAAATCAACAAAGACGAGTTTTTTGAGGTGCCCTACTGTAAAAAAACAGATATTTTCAGTATATTTCTATATTATGAAAGAAACAACGGAAATAAGGGAATTTTTCGTAAAATCCGGACGGTATCAGGGCACTGTTCTTTTAAACGAGCCGGTTGCGCAAAAAACAACGTTTAAAATCGGCGGAACTGCGCCGCTCTATTTTGAGCCGGAAAATACGGACTCGCTCTTATTCACGCTTGAAACGCTTTGTAAAAACAAAATACAGTTTTTCATTCTTGGAGGCGGAAGCAACATCGTTGTTTCTGACGACGGTTTTGACGGCGCAGTAATTTCTACTTCCCGGCTGAACGACATAAAATTCCGCCTCGTTTCCGGCTCGTCGGCAGAAGTTACCTGCCTTTCGGGAACGCCGACGGCGCGCCTTGTTTCTTACTGTACGCAGAACTGTCTTTCAGGCATAGAAAAATTTGCAGGGCTTCCGGGTTCTATCGGGGGCGCGCTTTTTATGAATGCACGCTGCTTCGACCTTTCTATAAGCGGCCTTCTTAAAAGCGCAGAATATATCGACCTTAAGACAATGAGCACCGTCCATTACGATTTTTGCGAAAATGACTGGGATTACAAACGTTCGCCGTTTCAGTGCGGAGGAAAAATCCTGACATCGGCAACTTTCACCCTTGAAAAAAAACATTCTGACGAACTGGAAAGAATAGCCGCCGAATGCAGGCGTTATGTAAACGAGCGCGTGCAGAAAGGTCATTTTAAGTATCCGAGTGCAGGAAGCGTTTTCAAAAACAACAGGGATTTTGGCGAACCGAGCGGAAAACTTATAGATGAATGCGGACTTTGCGGAAAACGTATCGGCGGCGCGCAGATTGCTCCCTGGCACGGAAATTTCATCGTCAACACTGACAATGCTACGCAAAAAGATGTCCGCGATCTTGTAGATTTAGCAGTCCGCACGGTACAGGAAAAAAAAGGCTTTTTATTGCAGCCGGAAATAATTTTCTGCGGCAAATAAAATGACTGAAATCCATTTTGATAAAAAAAGAATGACGTTCATTCAGAATCTCGTGCACAAAAATCATCTTGAATTGCAGACGGATAACCTTTATACTTCTATATATGCTGTAAATGCAGCAAAGGCAGGCAGAGGTGTTGCAGTTATCTTTCGTTGAATTTAAAAAAGGAGCTTACATTCTCGTAGACGGGGCAGAAAACAGCGAACGTTTCTTTATCATTCAGTCCGGAAAAGTAAGCTGTTCAAATTCCCTTGACCCAGGAAAGAATGCAACAAAAATCCTTACAACCGGCGACTTTGTCGGTGTCATTCCCTGTATGTCCTGCCATTCTCAGATTGAAAACGCAATTGCCCTTACAGACGTAAAATGCATTTCCGTTCCGAAAGGTCAGTACCCAGAACTAATTGCAAAGAACATCCCCGTAGCATTAAAAATCATCAGGACATTTGCAACGAGGACACGCGAGATGAACGAGCAGCTTACTCAGCTTACGCTTAAAAACGTTTCGCAAGATACTCCTGAACACATTTTTGACGTTGCACAGTTTTATGACAAAACAGGCCGTACGGATATTGCAACGTATGCTTATTACCGCTATCTCAAGGAATGTCCTAAAGGCGCACACACAGCATTTGCGCAGAAGCGTTTTGTTGCACTCAAGCCTGCATCAAAGGCTGTCTACTTTGAACCTACGGAAGAACTTGTGCGCCGCTATCCGCAGGAAACTATGATTATGTCGGAAAGTCAGAGCGGTTCGGAAATGTTCGTTATTCAGGACGGACAGGTTTCAATTTCAAAAGTCGTTGACGGAAACGAGGTAATCCTTGCCGTCCTTAAAAAAGGCGATATGTTCGGAGAGATGGCCATTCTGGAAAACAAGCCGCGTTCTGCAAGTGCAATAGCACATCAGGATTGCGTTCTTATGGTAATAAACCGTTCCAACTTTAACCAGATGGTAAGCAGCCAGCCTCAGCTGATTACCCGCCTTACCACAACTCTTGCAGAACGCCTGTGGTCTATGTACCGACAGCTTGGAAATACATGCCTTAGAGAACCTATGCACAAAGTAATTGATATGCTTGCCCTTCAACTTGAAAAAACACGCCGTTTTTCAGGCTCGTTCCAGACTGACTATTCGGTAAATGACATAATCAATATGTGCGGAATTCCACAGCAACTGCAGCCGCAGGCATACGTTCAGATTCACAGTGAACCGTCCATAAAAATCGTGCAGAACAAGATTTTCGTTCCTGATTGCGCAGAAATCATAAAAGCCGCCGCATTCTTCAGAAAACAGGAAGCAACATCTTCAAAATCACAAGGAAAACCCGTATGAAAAAATGCACTGTTTTTGCGGCAACACTTCTTGTGTCTGCAGCTGCTTTTTCGTTTGCACAGAAAAAAAACGTTCCTGACGGCTACGGCGGAATAACACTTGGAATGACGGTAGAACAGACAAAAGATGCACTTAAAAAAAATTCGGACTTTGGCTATCACGGCGACCGTGACGTTTCGCTTTTGCCGGGTGAAAACCGCGTACTTATAGAAACAGACGCAGAAGCAGGACATACGATTTCTTTTTTGGAAAGGTGCTGGTTTCAGTTCTACAATGACAGGCTGTACATCATAACGATAAACGTAAACCGCGAAAAAATGGATCATTTTTCAATTTTTGACACACTGTGCAAAAAATACGGAAATCCAGATTCCGTTTCGCCGGAAAAATCGGTATGGTCAGACGGAAACATTACGATGAGCCTTGAACGTCCGCTTACGCTGAAATACGTTGACAACGAAACGTTCAATAAACTGCAAAAAAAATCGCTTGTAGGTCCGTCCGGCACGGAGATGACGAGAGAACTTTTCCTTGAAGGTCTGTAATTTATGATTTTAATTCAAAAAAATTCAATTATCCGCTTTTCCTGCATAATTGCCGCTATCCTTACGATGCTTTTTTCTGCGTCCTGCGCAGAAAAAAAATGCGAAGTAAAGACACTTTCCATACAAAAACAGGACGGAACTGTAGTAACGCTAAAAGCGGAAATGGCAGTAACGGACACACAGCGGCAGTACGGCTTTATGAACAGAAAACACATTCCAGACGGAACGGGAATGCTTTTTGTTTTTGAAAACGACCAGATTCTCCGCTTCTGGATGAAAAACACGCCTTCTCCGCTTTCTATTGCGTATATTACAAGCGGCGGAAAAATCCGCGATATTTTTGATATGACGCCGTACAGCCTTGCAGACGTTACAAGTACCGGCTATGTAAAATACGCACTTGAAGTGCCGCAGGGCTGGTACAAAAAAGCCGGCATTTCTGCCGGCGACATACTCATCATTGATTTTAACTAGTTTGAAGCCTCAAGTTTTGCAAGTTCAGAAGCGGCAATAATATCGTTCGGGTCAAATTCAAGGACGGCGGTAAAATATTTCTGCGCCTCCTCTTTATTTCCCTGCTTTTCTGCAAGATAGCCAAGATTTGATATGATTTTTGTATCTTCCGGGGAAATCGCAAATGCTTTTAAAAGCGTTTTTTTCGCTTCGTCAAGATTTCCAAGTTCCATAAGGCAGATTGCAAGTTCATTGTACGTATCGGCATTTTTATCGCCGCCGCAGCTCAATGCCTGAAGGAACGCCTGCTGAGCCTGCTCCCAGCGGCAGAGCCTTCTCATTCCCCAGCCAAGCAGAAACCACGCGTTCCAGACTTTCTGGTTTGTCTGAAGGAATTTCTTTATTTCTTCAAGTCCTTTTTCTTCCTGCCCTGACGAAATGAGCTTATAGGCATTACGGAACGCCTGATCGTCCATATTATCATTGGTAATGTTGTCTATAATTTCCTGAGCGCGTTCCTTCTTGTAAATTCCGTTTTCTCCAAGTTCCTTGTCGTCAATATCGCAGGTAAGCGCAAGATACGTTTCAAAACAGCCTTTTGCTTCGGAAAAATCATGCTGTTTTAGGTAGAAAAAACCTGCATTAAAAAACGCATCTGCAAGCGGCGGCTCTGCGTCCATCGCTTCCTTGTAATATTCAGCGGCATCATTGTCGTATGCGTCGGCATCATCGTGAAGCCCTGAACGGCGGTAACTTTCCGCACGCTGGTCAAGGAAAAGCGCCGTATTCAGCGTTACCGCCGGATCATCAGGAAGAAGTCCTTTGAGCGTTAAAAACAGTTCTTCCGCCAAATCCCAGTCTTCGTTCTTTGTCTTAAGGATTGCTGCCTCGGTAAGTTCCTTTTCAATTCCGGGACGCGCCTGTTTTATAATCGAACGGTAATAGTCTAGATGTTCGTTGTGATGATCGTATGCAAGAACAGTAAGAATTCCTGCAAGAATTTGCTCCGGCGCAAGTTCTTCCATATTAAAATTGCCCGGTGCATCACTGTCTTTTTTCTGCACAGGAAGAGGAATTGTCCTGTCGATTTTTAAAGCTGCATTTGAAAATTCAAAATTTTCCGGTATGGAAATAAAATATACCGACTCAAGAGGTGTTTTTGGATTCATACCTGCTCCATAAAAATGTTATTGCTTTTATACATTACTGGCATTACTGCTTCCGGCACTTTGTTCCTGCTGAACCGAAGGCGCTGGCGAAGGCACAGGCTTAACTGCATTTTCCGCAGCAGCCTTTTCTTTTTCTTCTGCCTCTCTTTTTGCCTGCAGAACGGAAGATGCTTCAAGAAATGTTTTTTTATTGGTAGAAAGATAATCATTTATTCTGATTTTGTAGGAAAGAGGTACTTGATTTTCGTCAAAATTGATACCGGCAGAAACGATATCGCGCCGTCCTTCAATAGGATCAACATTTACGATAGTACCTTTTACGTCTACAACTTCGTCAGGGTCAGAGAACATAAAGCGCAGCATACAGTCCTTGCCTTTCAGGAAATTTGCAAGTCCCATAATGACGATTTTTGCTCCGGAAAAAGACAAATCCCACAGAATACAGCGGCGCGGAACATTCTGCACAAATATAATTGATTCTTTTTTGCTAAGCCCCAGAAGCCGTTTTGATGCATCATTCAGGACAATGCGCTCCGTTTTTCTGTTTAAAAACCCGGATTTTGCATCAAGCAGAGTTCCAAGTTTCAAAATCAAATCATCAGGCGGACGCTGCGTAAAAGTCAGCGTAACAACGGCAAGATCCTTTGAATTCATATAGGGAGTTACTTCAGTAACGTGGCAGGAAACAAAAAAATAAATCGGATGACCGTCGTCTTCAATAAAACAATAACGTATGTTTACCGGCGGAGCGTCTTTTTTGGTAATCTGCTGAAAAGCACCGCCGGCCGTTCCGATAATAATTTTTGTCATTTGAAAAGACGTTGAATTTATAATGCAAGGCCACTGAGCACCGGCGCACTTTACGTAAATCTGGCGTAAATCTATTTTCAGATAGCGGATTATATCTTTTGTGAAAATAATCTCATTTTCGCGGTATAAATCATAATATCTGTTTATTATCTGATTTACAGCTATCGTCGGTCCCATACTTATTTAATATATCATAATAATAACTGTTCTTCAATGTTTATAATTATTTTTAATATTTTTTCTATTCAGCGGATTTTTTTATGGAAAAACCGATAACTGCGCAAACACTCCGTTGAACCGACTGACGGATTGTATTTTTTCCATTAATAACAAGCTGCGTTGAAGAGCCGCCGTCAAATTCCATCGCAGTATCAGCTCCTAGTTTTTGGAAAATCACGGCACATTCGCCGTAAGTAAGGTTTGTTCCTGCAAAAAGATACAGCGTCCGCCCGTCATCAGCCGTTGCAGCAGCAGAGCGGACGTCTTTTATATTATTAAACTGACGTATGTTTCCATCACGGAATATCGTCCAGAAACCGCCGGCAGCTTCAAAAGGTATCCGCTCTTCCAAAAGCACTTCCGCCTGACTGTCATATATCTGCGCCGAAAAGCCGCATTCTTCTTTATAAAACGCAATTGCACAGTAGCGTTCATCCGGCGGAACAAGAACTTCTCCGCAAGACACGACAAGTCCGCACGGTCTTCCCTTTGACCATGGAAGAATATAATTTTTTATATAGAAAGGAGATGTATTTATCGCAACGTCAGCATTCGTCCGCTTTGCAAAAGCCTTTACCGTCGTAGATTTCTGCCATTCCGGCTTTGATTTCATACTGAAAACAGAAAGCGCCGGGTTTGCAAGGTCAATACGGACAATTTCGTACATAATGCTGTTTTTCCTGTCTTTATGGACAAACACGTCCATTCCGGCGGAAACAGGCTGCCATTCTATTTTAGCCGCATCATAAGGAAAAAGTGCAGAATCAGGTACAGGAATACAGGGCTTGTTTACGTCTGTTGTACGGCAGGAGAAGAGTGTAATACATATAAAACAAAAGAAGATGCACGCTATAAACAGAAAAGGCTGCCTGAAACAAGTTCGTCCGGCAGCCTTTCTTTGTGCATACAGATTAATATGCAGATTTTGAATCATGAGTTTTGCGGTTCTTTTTCATCAGTTTACGCTGAAGAGTCTTATTCTTACGGTTAAGAATAGTAGACGGCTTTTCATAATACTCACGCTTTTTGTATTCGCGGATGATGCCTTCTTTTTCAACCATTCTCTTAAAGCGTTTGATTGCTTTCTCAAGATTTTCTGAATCTTCTACAACGATTGTTGCCATCTGTAATTTCACCTCCCTTCCAACGGGATACCGTAAAGATTGTTCTACTATAACGATTTTTCCAGGGAATTGCAAGCGCAGGACGAACCGTGAAGCAGAATTTCAGGAAGTTTATATACATCAGAAACGCCGCCTACAAGAATTCCGCCCATTCCAAGTTCAAGCGGAAGCGAAATGTCCATATCAAAACGGTCGCCGACACTAAGGCACTGCTCAGGCAGCGCACCCGTCCGGGAAGCGGCAAGAAGGAACGGTTCTTTTGCAGGTTTTGACTTTCCGCACGTATCAAGACCGATAATGTCAGGGATAAGGTCTGCAATTCCGATTGCCTCAAGCGTTTTTCGCGCTGGAAGAACAGGATTATTCGTAACGCAGATAAGCGAATACGATTTTTTCAGTTCCGTAATTGCGGCGATAAGCGCATCATCACGAGAGAGAAAATCAGCCGGTTCAAGAAGTTCGCGCCTCATCTTTATGCTTTCTTCGATTGTTACGCCAAAATGGGTAAAAGCATTTCCAAGGCTGATTTTCTTTCCGCCGTTCTTCCGTGACCAGTCGCGCCTGAATTCGCTTATCATATTGCGCGCCGCCGCAGGCGACATTCCGCTTTTTTTTGCAAAGCAGCGAATCTGCGCGTCCACCTGCTCAAAAGCGTACGCCGCACTTGTATACAGCGTAGAGTCTATGTCAAAAATAATTGTTTTTATGTCTGCCGGAATTTTATAGATTTTCATCGGCGGACGCTTTACTGCTTTCCGGCTGTAAACGTTCTGCACGGACACAAGCGCATCTGCCGCTTCCTGAACTGTCCTGTACTTTCCAAGACCGACGTTTGCACAGACTGCATTACCCAAAAGTTCCGCATCAGGACAGGCACACACAGCAATATCAATTCCTGCGGCAAAGGCTTTTTCCTGCACCCAGCGTCCGTTTTTTGCCTGTCCGCCGGTCATCGTCATACACTTGTCAAAGGGGATGACATTTTCTTCCGCAAGCGCCTTAAGTTTTTGTACTGCACCGCGCACAGAACAGGAGATTTCCGTAAAAATCCTGTAGCCTTCGCTGTTTTTATCATCAAACGAAAAATCAATTATTTCATTAAAAGAATTGTCTTTTTTTTCAAGTCCGTTGATTTCCCGGCGGAATTCTGCAAGCAGGCTGCCGCTTTCCTTAATAAGGACGCTTATATTCCAGAGCCCCGGAATTACGGACGGCAGAGTCCGCACACCCTCAGCAAAAACAGGTTTGTCGCTGCAAAGGTTTATCCCTTCACTAGAACCGGCGCGGTCGCATATCCGCCCGGGACGAAGCGTATTCGTACCGATTAAAGCGGCGGCAAAATCAGGACCGCAGCAGAATACTGGAACGCACGGAACGTCAAGCCGTTCCGCATACTCCCTGCAAAGTGTTCCTGCCGCATATCCTAGCGGAACAAACGGCGGAAGCTTTTTTTTATCTATTTCAAAGCGCGCCGCCTCATCGTCCGTCCACCAGGCAGGCTCAAAACGCTTTTCCGGAAGAACAGTAACGGCGTTACCGGTAAGCGCATACACAAGGAATTCCGGGCCGCAGAAAATCTGTTCAGATTTTTTGTAATCTTCTTTGTAAAGGCGGTGAAAAGACGCAATCTGCGGCAAAAACAAAGAATCCGTCTTGGGAAAATCAGGCTGAATTCCAGCAGAAAGCGCACTGTTCCATAAAAGCGTCCGTCCGTTCTGCGAAACAACTGTCGGTCCGTTTCCTGAAATACAAACTGCATCAATGGACGGAAAAACGCCTTTTTTTGCGCATTGCAAAAGACACTCTTCTGCACAACGCAAAAATACGTCTTTCCAGCAGTTTGCGATAAACGAGGAATCTTCACATACAAACGGCTGCATACAAAAAGAAACGACTTCACCCAAGCCGCCTATAATCCCGGCTTTAAGCGAAGTCGTCCCGATGTCAGCACACAATATGCTGCCCATAGTACTTCTATTCAGTTTTTGCTGCAGTGGCAGCATCCTGCTGCTGCTTTACAATCTTTTCTATAATCGTGCGGTTGTCAAGCAAATCGCCGATAGACTGATTATGGTGAATGCGCGTGATGACATTTGCAAACAATCCTGAAACATCGGTGCTGATGTACCATTCCTTCTTAAGAAGTTCCTCGTGATAAACTGCGTTCGTTCCGATGATGCGGTAGAACAATCCCTGTTTATACGCATCGTCAAAAAGTTCGATGGCGTTTCCGGTAAAGAACGGAAGGCTGATTGCAGCGATAACTTTTGTAGCACCGTTTTCCTTCAAAAAGCTCATTGCCTTAAGAAGAGTTCCGCCAGTACCGAGCATATCGTCTGCAAGGAATGCAACCTTGCCCTTTACGTCGCCAAGAAGCTTTACGCTCTTTATGTTCGTTTCGTGTGCGTTCTGCGTAACAACAGAATAGTCGCGCTCCTTGTAAATCATTGCAAGAGGAAGCTTTAAGCCGGACGCATAGAATTTATTCCGGTCGATAGCGCCTGTATCAGGAGAAACGACGACCATTTCTTCTTTCTGACCTGTAAGGTCAACTATTTTTCCAAGTTCCCGGATAATCTGGTAACTTGCGTGAAGGTTCTCAAGATTGATTGTGTTGAATGCGTTTATAATCTCTCGGCTGTGAATGTCAAGCGTTATTATTCTTGAAACGCCGAGCATTTCATAGACGTGTCCGAGCATAGAAGCAGTAAGACCTTCGCGTCCCTTCTTCTTGTGCTGGCGGCTGTACGGATAGACAGGAACGACAAGCGTAATGTTTGCGGCACCAGCCTGACGAACTGCATCAATTGTAACAAGAAGGCTCATTACGTGGTCATTAACAGAAAGTGAAAGCCTGTTCTTTCCTCCGTTCAGGGAAATCACCTCGTGATTTTCAACGTCCTGAAAAATAAAAATGTCCTTTCCACGGATAGACTCGTTGATTTCGGTCTTAAATTCTCCGTTTGCAAAATACGTAAAGGTTGTGTTTACTTTGAAAACCGGAGCACGGTATTTGTCCGTTGCGCCGCGGATAATCAAATCAGATGTTTCCAAATCATTTCTAAGATTGATGTCTTTTACAAGCTCATTCTTATCAAGATTATAACGCTTTGAAATAGCATCGTTTTTGAGAGTAAAACGATGCTTGTACATGTGTTTTAAGTGCGTAATTACAGCATCTGCAAAGGCTTCTCCGCCCGGGCATGCTATAACAGCAAGTTCTGTTGGCTCAGAATATGGCATCTTTTCCAAAACCTCTTATATTTGAAAGTGCCTGCATAATACCATTTTTAATGATTCTTTTCAACGTACAGACTGTTTTACTTATCTGTTTTTTATCACAATTCATTTTTTACGGCACGGAGTGCCGGGCAGAAACATCATTAAAAACGGCAGAAATAAAAAATTTCAGAGTCAGACGGCCTGAAATCCCATTGCGTCCGCAAAGCTCGGCGGAAAATTACGTATATATGATTTCAGAATATTGAATGCCCTAAGAAATATGTTTCCGTCATTTTGCGGAACGTTAATGTCAACATAAGTACATCCGACTTCCTTTGCAAGTGCCTCAAGACGCCTGTTCAGCTGAATGGCAGCAGGGCTGTCAGAAACAACGGACACGATGAACAGACGGCTGTTTATGCAGTTTCGGTGAATCGTAAGCAACAGCCATTCGTATTTAGAGGCAAAAGACTTTTCATCAAAATGTACGGACTGAACGTCATTTTCTCCGATATTGATAAAAATCTTTGACGGCTGAAGTTCGTAAAGGCACGATTCTGCAACGGAGGCAGCAGATGTAATGTCAAGTTTTTCAAAACTTCTGTTGTATACGGGAACTCCAACAGGATAGTCAAGCGCAAGTTCTTCTATATTCATAGAACTGAAAAAACGCGCGCCGAAACATACGGCAGAACCTTTACGTGAAAGTGCGTTCAGTTTTTTATATACGGCAATTTTATCTTCAAATCGTTTCATTTTATGTTCCTGAATTAAAAAATAAAAATCAGACTGCTTCCGGCTGGATAATTCCGTCCTGTGCCGAAACTTTTTCTTCCTTACCAAGCCTGTCATACCGCCTGTTCATAAAATAAACCGGAATATTTATGGCAACAATAACAAGATTAAGAATGTAGACGGCAAGCACATAGCTTACTGAACCGGAATGAATTTTTGCTATAATGCCTGCTGCATATCCTGCTACAATCAGCATAATAAAACGAAGGCTCATATTCCTTGCAGTTTTTGCCTTTACGTTTTTCCAGACATTAATCGGCCATGAAAGACCAAAACACACCAACATAACAGTTTCTAGAAGTTCAGACATATCATTCGTCCTTTTTTATAGAATACGGAAAATCCCTTTCCGTTCGTGATGAATATACACCAATAATTTCATAACTTCCAATATATTATTTTTATTATTTTAATAACGGATTATTATTATTCTGCCACTTGAAAAAATATTTCATAATGTTAAAGTTATGAAAAGTACCTGAATAATAAATAAATCAGCCGGACAAAACACAGGAAAACAGACAGAATGGAACTTACGCAGCTAAAATATTTTCTGGAAGTAGCACGCACGCAGCACGTTACAAAAAGTGCCGAAACGCTGAATGTTGCCCAGCCGGCGCTTACGCAGGCAATTCACCGCCTGGAAAAAGAACTTGACGTTCCGTTGTTCGCGCAAAAAGGAAGGAACATCGTCCTTACCCCATACGGCACATTTTTTTACGAAAAGCTCCGTCCGCTGCTTTCCACCCTGAATTCGCTGCCAGACCAGCTTCATTTAATGGCAAAAACGGAAAACACCACAATCCACCTGAACGTCCTTGCCGCATCCACCCTTGTAACAGAGGCAATCATCGAATATCAGAAAATCGACGATGAAATACGAATTCAAATCCAGCAGAACGAACAGAACGATTTTTACGACATCGGCGTTACGACGCGCCTTTTCTATCAGGAGCCGGAAAGTCCGCATAATTCGATTTTTGTCTGCACGGAAAAAATCTATCTTGCCGTGCCGAACATTCCGCGCTTTCAGGGACGAAAAACAATATCGCTTGCAGAAGTAAAGGATATGGGATTTATATCGCTTCTGGGGTCGCGGCAGCTGCGTTCCATCTGCGACAAATACTGCGAAAATGCAGGAATTCAGCCGAACATCATTTTTGAAAGTGACAATCCTGCATCTGTAAAAAATATGATTGCGGCGAATATGGGAATAGGATTCTGGCCGGACTTTTCATGGGGAAAAATTGATACCCAAAAAGTGCTTCTTCTTGAAATTACAGACCCGGTATGCAGCAGGGATATTCTTATAACCTACCGGCGTAACAAGCAGGAAAACAGTCACGTTGAAGCGTTCTACAAATATCTTACAGGATATTTTAAAATCGCATCAGAACATAGCACATAATTTTACAAGAAAGTAATTCTATAAAGGGGAAACCGAAATGCAGAAACAGAAACGCATTATATTGATTTTTGCGCTGGCAGCAGCAGCCGTTACGTCAGGATTTTTTTACTATTCTTCACCCAAAACAAAAGCCGTTCCATACAGAACGTTTTACAGCGAAGTTGCGGAAGGAAAAATAGAAACGGCTGAAATCTCCGAAGACAAAATCGTATTTACATTCAAAAACAGCGGAACTGACGATGAAACCGGTATCACAGAAAAAGAGCGTTTTTCCACCGAAAACCCGCACTCCGCCTCACTAAAAGAATACCTGCTTTTAAACGGCGTTTCAGTCAGCGAAGAAAAAGATGCCGGCGAAATTATTGCGCTCATTTTTGACAGCATATTCTACATTATATTTTTTGCGGCAATCATCATCGTTTTCAGAAAGTTTATAAGTCCAAATACGTTCAGGACGGTTCACAAAACCGGCGTTACGTTTGATGACGTCATCGGAATGGACTCGCTAAAAAAAGACATGAAACAGATTATTGAAGTTATGAAACACCCTGCGGAATACCGCGCAAAAGGCATAAGAATGCCCAAGGGAATTCTTCTTGAAGGCGCGCCCGGAAACGGAAAAACTCTTTTTGCGCGTGCACTTGCCGGAGAAGCGGATGTTTCATTCATTCCTGCAAAAGCAACCGATTTTGAAAGTATGTTTATGGCAATCGGTCCGGCAAAAGTAAAGCTGCTTTTCCGCAAAGCGCGTAAATGTGCGCCGTGCATTGTGTTCATAGACGAATTTGACGGAATAGGAACGCGGCGGAACTACTCCGGCTCGGCAATAGAAACGGAAAACACCCGGATTGTAACGGCTCTTTTAAACGAACTTGACGGATTTACGCAGAACAGCGGAATACTAGTCCTTGCCGCCACAAACAGCCGTTCCGCCCTAGACGAAGCGCTTATACGCCCGGGCCGCTTTGATGCAAAATACACCGTTCCGTTCCCGGACATTACTACGCGCGAAAAACTGATTGAACGGTATTCCGCAGGGAAAAACGCCTCGTCCGACTGCACGGCGGAATTTCTTGCACGAAGCTTCAACGGCTTTTCCTGCGCGCAGATTGAATCCGTAATAAACAGGGCGGCACTGATTGCCCGACAGAACGAAAGAAACGCATATTCGCTTTCAGACATTCAGGCGGCACTGCGGGAAATGTAAATGACATCCGAACAGCGCAGGCTGTCACACTGCGCTGTACCAAAGGATTTCGCACTTCAACATTATTTTGTTTTTTGCTACTATAAATATATGAAGAAAAAAGCAATTATATATGCAGAAAACACAGACAGGCTTCTGACTTTAGTAAATTACCTTGTTCAGGACGACTGGGAAATAATTTCCAGCGGAGACACTGCCGAATTCCTTTCAAAGAATTTAATTCCCTACACGATGGAGCCGTCTCTTTCTTCCGTTACAAAAGGGCACGACCGTTTTACATCGCTCATAAATCTTGTAATAAATTCAAAATCCGAAGAAACTTATGACTCGTATACATCTCTTGATTACGAGGATGCGGCTTCCCTTCTCTGCGTAAACATTCAGCCTAAATACCACAGCATTGCACGGTTTCTGGAAGAATCTTCCTCCGAAAACTGCATAGACTTAAAGCACGTGTCGCTTATCCGCGCCGCCGCAAAAAATTATTCAAACGTATTGATTTTGACAGACCCGGAAGACTATGAGGAAGCAATAATCCAGCTTAAGACAGAAAGCATTTCAAAGCAGTTCAGGTTGTATCTTGCAGGAAAAGCGCTGAATCTTACTTCCGCGTATGATGCAAGCTGTGCATATTCAATTCTTTTTCAACGCGAACAGATTGATTTTCCTAATTACCTTATATTCCCATATAAAAAAGAAAAACGTCTTGCGCAGGGTGCAAACAATCACCAGCAGGCGTGGCTGTATTCGCAGGGACTTCATAATTCTGCGCTCGCAGGAATTAAAAAAATTCAGGGAAAGGAAGTTGACTACAATCTTATAAAAAATTATTTTGCCGCATGGAACATCGTCAGTATGTTCCTGAAAATCATCAAAAATCCGTTTGAAGTTCCAAGCACGGACAGTTCTGGCTACTCATACTCAACGCAGTTTACTCCGGCAGCAGGTTTTGTATTTACAATAGGAATAAAATACGGAAATCCAATCGGTGCGGCGCTAGGAACGGACGTATGTAATTCATTCACCAAAACGCTGAACTGTGCACCGGAAACGTTCGACGGGGCAACCCTCGGATGCAGCGCAGTAATAGACAGGGATGCAGCACTTCTTCTTTCAAAAATGACGCTTGATTCCATCATTGCCCCTGATTTTACTAAAGAAGCGCGTGAAATTCTTGCAAAAACCAATTCGCTCCGCCTTATAGTCGCATCAAATACAGTAAGCGGCTTCTATGAAACGGCAACAATCGACGGCGGACTTCTTGCCCAGATTTCAGACCACACATTGTTCAAGCACTGGAACGTCGTAACTACGCGCCGCCCTACACAGGCGCAGATTGACGCAATGGCATTCGGAACGATGATAAGCCTCGGCGCAAAATCAGACTCTGCAATCATCATAAACGATTCTGCCGCAATCGGAATATCGTTCGGTCAACCGAACAGGCGCAAGGCGGTTCTGCTTGCCGTAGAAGATGCAAAAGAATGTTTTAAAAACGGGCTAACCTCTTCCGATACAAGTGCCGAAATTCTAGTAAGCGACACTTCTATTCCGTTCGATGATAAAATCCGCAATGCGGTGGAAATAGGAGTTAAGGCAATAATACAGACCGGCGGTTCCTCGTCTGACCAGCAGCTTATTGATTACTGCAATGAAAATGACATTGCGATGGTATTCACCGGAATGCGCCATATAGCTTTTTAATTCGCTGAAGATTATTTTCTTATCAGGAGGTGTAATAAAAACTCTGCCTGAAATAGCGTCAAAGTTTTTATTTAAGGTTTAATACAAACCTTAAAAACGGAGAAGTCAAGGCTTTAAGCGACAGCGTGCCTTGACTCGACGTATTCACAAGTTCGCGTTGCGAACTTCCTTATCAACTGCCGCTTCTCATTTCATTGCGAAGCGGCATAAAAAGTCAATCGATTGTTGAAACAATCTTCTTGACTTTTTATGGGAGACTCGTATGCTCTATTATCTTGGTGCCTATATACAGCAGTTTTTCGGACCTGCGCGGCTGCTTCAGTCTTACACAGTACTTATTGCGCTGGCACTGTATTCCGGATTTTTTGCAACCTGCCTTTTGCTTCCGCGCTTTTACAGCCGCCTTCCGCACGACCGCGGAAGAGAATTTACACTGACGGCAGAAGCGGCAAAAGGAAAACCGACGGGAGCAGGTGCAGTTTTCATTACAATTTATGCAATTATCTGCATTCTTTTTGTTCCGATGGGAATTCTTCAGTCAGGCGTCCTTACGCTTACCTGGCTTACAATGCTCACAGGCTTTCTTGACGACAAAAGCGTTACAAGCTGGGGCGAATACCTCAAAGGATTTCTTGACTTAATCATCAGCATTGCAACTTCCCTGCTGATTTATTACTGCCTTTCGCGCACAAGTTCAGACGGTCACGTCCACTTCTGGTTTCCGTTCATAACAAATCCTGTAATCGTTCATCCAGTCGTATTTATCATCATAGGCGTCATTCTTCTGTGGACTTCAATCAACACGACAAACTGTACGGACGGCGTAGACGGACTTTCCGGAACGCTCGTTCTTATTGCGCTTTTAACTTTAGGCGTAATATTTTATTTTATCCTCGGACACAGCCGGATTGCGGCATATCTTCTTGTTCCGCATATTGCAGACGGCGCAAAATGGGCACTTATGACGTTCTCGCTTTCCGGCGTACTTATGGGCTATCTGTGGCACAATGCGTATCCAAGCGCCGTTCTGATGGGCGATGCAGGAAGCCGTGCTCTGGGATTTTTTATAGGAACGATGGTTTTGATTACAGGAAATCCGCTTATGTTCATTGCAACGTCCACAATCATTTTCCTGAACGGCGGAATGGGACTTCTGAAAGTTGCACTTCTTCGTTTCTTAAAGATACGCATTTTTGAAAACATACGCTTTCCGCTTCACGACCATATGAGGAAAAACAGAGGCTGGTCTGCAACACAGGTTCTTCTTAAATTTATGATTATGCAGCTTCTCATCACGGTTGCCGTTGTAGGACTGTTCTTCAAAGTAAGATAAATATTGACTTTTTACGGAGGCTTTTATGGCAGACGATTTTTCTTTTCAGATTACAGAAAAAGTCGGTGAAATTTCTGTAAGCAAAACTGGCTGGACGCTGGAACTGAACAAAGTGTCCTGGGGCGGACGTCCGGCAAAATTCGACCTTCGCAGCTGGTCGCCGGATCACCAGAAAATGGGAAAAGGCGTTACGCTGACAGACGAAGAAATAAAGAAACTCGGAGAAATCATTTCCGCGCTTCCGCTTTAGTCCGTTCAGTCAGAAATTTCGTAAGAGGCGCTCGCAGCGCCTTTTTTCATAATAATCTCGTACAAAAGTTTCTGCAGCAGGACATCTTCCAAAAGACTGCCGCCGGAACGTATGCTCATATCAGCAGCGGCAATCAGCGACAAAACGGCAACTGCCTGACCGGATGACCATATTCGTGCGGCGCGTCCGTAAAGCTGCTTTTTTGCAAGGCTTGAAAAGCCATTTATTTTAAGGTTAAAGTCATCTGCCGTTCCTGCCGCAGAAAGTTTCTGCCATAGAACAAGATTTCTGAAGCAGAACGTAAGCCGCGCAAGTATTCCCACAGACGCATTGTCCTTTGAAAGCCTGATTTTCTGAAGAATATCAAGCGATTTTTCAAGGCGGACGCGTGGCTCTTCCGGATATGCCGCCATCGCATTAAACAAAGAATACGCATCTTCCTCGCGAGTATGCGCCAGCACCGATTCAACATCATCCGGCGTAATTCTATGCTCTTTTTGAAAACACACAAAAAATCGCGAACATTCATTTTTAAGCGCTTCCGTGTTGTTTTCAATCATTTCCAGAATAAGGGCGGCAGCGTCTTCTTCAATGGAATAGCCGTTCCCGGAAAAAAAGTTTTTAAGCCAGGGAAGTTTCTGATTTTCAAACATTTCCCAGAATTTTTTTTGATTGGCAGACGGGACGGCTTTTTCTATCTTGGAATCAACGGAAATTTCATCGGAAACAAGGACAAGAACAGAAGAATCAGATTTTACGGAGGAAATCCAGTCCGTAATCATCTCAATTTCGTCTTTCTTCTTTATAAAATCTGCATTTTTTACTACAACGCAGGAAGCAGACGCAAATAAACTTTCGTTCTGCAGAACCGCCATATATTCGGCAGCCGCAGATTCTGAGGCGTAGAATAAATATTCTTCTATCTGACCGTACTTTTTTTTGAGGGAGTCTTTTACTGCCTGAACGGCATCATTGCGTTTTCCCGCTTCCGGTCCTGTAAAAAGATATACAGGTGCGCTCATTGCGTTTCTTCCGTTGCTTAAAAAATTTAATAAGTCCGCACGATATTTGTAAGAACACCGACTATGCGCACGTCCTGACAGAAAATTGCCTGGAAATCAGGATTTTCCGGCTGAAGGCGGACGCGAGAAGCCTCTTTATAATACCGCTTGAGCGTAATTGCATCGTCAAGAACAGCAACTACAATCTGACCGTCTACGGCAGTTGACGTCTGTTCAACAACAGCAAGATCTCCTTCAAGAATTCCGGCATTTATCATACTCGTTCCTCGAACGCGCAGTGCAAAATAACTTTTTCCCGGTCTGATAAACGGTTCCGTAAGGTTCACATAGCCGTCAAGGTTTTCTTCACACAAAAGAGGTTTTCCGGCAGCAACCGTTCCAAGAAGCGGAACTTTACTCACAAAAAGCGCAGGCTCTTTCTGACGCTCATCAACAAGCACCCTTATAGAACGGGAACGCTTCTGTTCCGTAGAAAGGTAGCCTTTTTTTTGCAATGCCGCTATATGATCCTGCACTGCACGGAGGGAAATTCCAAAATGCTCGCTGATTTCGCGTACTGTAGGCGGATATACGTTCTCTTCCGTAAAATCAGCAATAAAAGTCAGAACTTCCTTCTGCCGGTCTGTAATCTGTCTCATTTACTCCTCCTCAAACTTTGAATTGAAAAGCGCCTCGATTGCATCAGCTGCTTCCTTTTCATCCGTTCCCTCAGTCCTGAGCGTAAGAACAGTATTGTATCCTGCCGCCATTGTGATGACACCCATAATTGACTTTGCATTTACAGTCGTGTCATCACGTGCAAGCATAACCTCGCATTCAAACTTATTGGCAGTCTGAGCGATAATTGCAGCCGGTCTTGCATGAATTCCGGCACGATTTTTTACAGTAAGCAGTTTCTCAACCATACAGATTTCCTTTCCTTTTATTATTAGTAAGAATCATCATTTCCGTAGAATGCGGACTGAGCTTCTCCATTTTCTATCCATTTCAGGACATTTTGATTGAATTCCTTTGCAGAATTAACGCCCATCTTTTTAAGACGTTCGTTCATTGCCGCAGCCTCGATGATAATCGGAAGATTTCGTCCCGGACGAACCGGTATGTCGATGGCAGGAACTTTTACGCCAAGAATGTCCATATATTTCTGGTCAACGCCAAGCCTGTCGTACACTTTACCGGAATCCCATTCCTCAAGCTGAACGACAAGCTGAATTTCCTTCTGGTCGCGGATTGCACCGACTCCGTAGAGCTGGGAAACGTTTATAATTCCAAGACCGCGTATTTCCATATGATGACTTATAAGGGCGTTTGCGCCGCGCCCCAAAACGACGTTTCCGTTTACGCACCGAACTTCTACAATATCGTCGGCAACAAGACGGTGACCGCGTTCAACAAGTTCAAGAGCTGTTTCGCTTTTTCCTACGCCCGAATGACCGGTAAGAAGAATTCCAACGCCGTAAACTTCTACAAGAACGCCGTGAACGGTTTTCTTAGGTGCAAAAATATTGGAAAATACGCGGATAAGGCGCGTAGAAAAATCTGTCGTATCAAGGGAAGTCTGTAAAAGCGGACAGCATGCCTCCTCGGCAAGCTGGAAAAATTCCTGAGTCGGTTCACGGTTATTGGAAAAAACGCAGCATGGAATTTTATAACTGAAGAGCGCCTTTAGATTGTCATTCTTGTTTTCATCGTGAAGTTTCTGAAGGTATGCCGCTTCGCCGCGCCCGAAAAGCTGTACGCGCTTGAATGCAAAAGCATCAAAAAAACCGGAAAGCGCAAGTCCCGGACGGTTTATGTCAGGAATAGAAATTTCACGCGGCAAGCCTCTTCGTCCTCCGATGCAGCGCAGTTCAAGCGCATCGTGACCCGGCAAGTCCAGCTCGAGCAAATCCAAAACAGTGAATTTCTTATCCGACATATAAGTATACTATACACACCTCAATTATTTTTTTCAATCAGTAAAATAGAATTTTACAATACTACGCAGATTTTTCCAAAAATCCGCCGTCCGTCCGCCTGTTTTTCGCACAGGAAAAAAGAAAGAAAATTTGCGTTTTCGCAATTACGGTTGTATATTATATATAAGACCTGATTATCAGGATATAACATCAACTGCTGCTTAGAAAAGCAGCTAAAAAGCCGGTTTGAAGACATTGTTTTCCTGCCGTCTTTTTTATGGGGGCACAGTATGACTACATCAGTAAAAGCAGTTGGATTTACATTGGATCAAAAGCAGTCGGACATGGTTGATTCTAAACTTAAAAGAATTGCCTATGCAGATGATTTAATCGTTGATTTGCTTTTGAACATCAAGCACGAAAAGGCATACGTTGCAGATGCAACGGTAAATTTCCGCTGGGGAACTTCCGCTCACGTTTCAGGAGAAGATTTTGATTTCGGCGCGGCACTCAACAAGATGATGGACGTTCTTGACAACAAAATCAAAAAGGAAAAGGATAAAATTCAGGATCACCAGAAATAAAACAAATTTCCTGAAAACCTGTGTTTTCAGGGATTTCAAAACAGTCTGAAGCTGAAAAAAGAGTTTCCGTACGGAAGCTCTTTTTTTTTGCAAAAAGTGCATTTTTTTAACAATAAATTCGATAGTATTAACAGAAAATAAAAAAAGCGGCTCTGAAAAGAACCGCCTATACCGGAGAAGAGACTTGAACTCTTACGCAGTCGCCCGCAAAAGATTTTGAGTCTTTCGTGTCTACCATTCCACCACTCCGGCGTACGTGAAAACTATATCATAAAAATACGGGGTTTTTCAAGTGGCAGAAGCACGCTATAATGAAAAAACAGACAAAATTATGGAAGAAACGAAAAAAAAGGCAGAACGGCTGCTCAAAGACATATTCGGTTACGACAGTTTCAGACCGTTGCAGCTTGACATCATACAAAGCGTAATTTCAGGGTGCGACACGCTCGCCATTATGCCGACCGGCGGAGGAAAATCACTGTGCTACCAGATTCCTGCGCTTATTTTCAACGGAATTACGATTGTAGTATCGCCGCTCATCTCGCTTATGCAGGACCAGGTTTCTTCACTGCAGGAAAACGGCGTAGAGGCAGTTTTTCTGAACAGTTCGCTGACATGGGAAAAATATCTTGCCGCTGTAAGGCAGATAAAGGCAGGGAAGATAAAACTTGTCTATGTATCGCCGGAAGGACTTGCAACAGAGCGGCTTCAGGGAATACTTCACGACTCGTCAATTCCCGTAAGCTGCATCACCATAGATGAAGCACATTGCGTAAGCGAATGGGGACATGATTTCCGCCCGGACTATCTTGAAATTGCCGCAATCCGCCGCCAGTTTCCGGAAGCAGTATGCCTTGCCCTTACCGCAACTGCAACGATAAGCGTCCGGCAGGACATTATGCAGAACCTTCAGATGAAAAATCCGAAAGTCTTTACGGCAAGTTTTAACCGCGCAAATATTTTTCTTGAAGTAAAGCCTAAAAAGAACGCGCTCCAGCAGGTTACGGACTGCATACGCCGCCACCGTGACGAAAGCGGAATAATCTACTGTTTTTCGCGAAAACACGCGGACGAACTTACTGCATCCCTTGACCGTATGGGTTTTTCAGTACTGAACTACCACGCAGGACTTTCTGACAAAGTACGCGCTGACCATCAGGATAAATTCATTAAGGATAAAGTGCGCATAATGGTAGCAACTGTTGCATTCGGAATGGGAATTGACAAGCCGAACGTAAGATACGTAATCCACTACGATATGCCAAAATCTCTTGAAGAATACTATCAGGAAATCGGCAGGGCAGGACGCGACGGTCTTCCAAGCCACGCACTGCTTTTGTACAGCGCAGGCGATATTCACAAAATACGATTTTTCTTTGAAGATTCCGCAGATCCCGAAAAAGCAGAAATGCTTTTAAAAGGGATGACTCAGTACGCTTCTACAAGAAAATGCCGCCGTCAGCTTCTGCTGGGATATTTTGGCGAAGTGCTAAAAGAAAACTCTTGCGCCCCGGAAGAATGCTGCGACAACTGCGTCTGCGGTCCTGTTCCAGACCTTGACGTTACCATTCCTGCGCAGAAATTTATGAGCTGCATAATAAGGACAAAACAGCGCTTCGGAGCATCATACATCATTGACGTCCTTCTTGGCTCAAAGCAGAAGCGCATTCTGGAAAACCGCCACGAAACGATTTCTACCTGGGGAATAGGCGCAGGAATTGAAAAAGACGACTGGTTTGCACTTTCCGAAGCTCTAGTTGAAGCAGGGTACATTCAGAAATACGGTGAATATAACGTCCTTGTCCTTACAAAAGACGGACAAGATGCACTTGTACAGCGAAAAACGATAAAACTTCCTCTGCTGCTTCACCAGTCAACGGTACTAAATGCGCCGCAGCAGAAAAAATCCTCAAATCCTATGTTCATGCTGCACAAAAAAGGCGCATTCGTAAAAACACTTGGCGAAAACGACCTTGCACTGTACGAAGAAATAAAGGAATGGCGTAAAAAAAATGCCGATGAACAGAACGTTCCACCGTACGTTATTTTCGGGGACAAGACACTTGAAGAACTGGTTGAAAAGAAACCTCAGTCCGAAGCAGAACTTCTTAGTATCTTTGGAATAGGAACAGCCAAGGCTGAAAAAATCGGTTCTCAACTGCTCAGTATTATAAGTGAACGGCTGGAATAAGGGTACAATCAACAACCTCGCCGCAAGCAGCGGGGTTGCAGGTTCTTAAAAAGTACTATTTACAGCCGCGTAGCGATTGAAGCCGGATTTAATATCCCTTATACGACGCAAGCGTCTGGGTATTAAACTTTCCGCACGCATAAAAACAGCTAGAACAAGCGGCGGCACTCCAGATAGAAGCGCTTTTCGTCCGCCTCTCCCATACTGAAACTCTTGCGCGGAAGAGGTCCCAAGCCGTCTATCGTTGCAAAGAAACTGTCTTTTGCAACAGGCGGAAGAAGAATTCCCGTTGCGTTTTCCTTTTCTCCAAGACGGAATACTTCTGCACTTCCGTGGATATAGTCAATTTCCGGCTTTACAAGACGGCATCCGTTTTCATCACAGATATGACCGCCCGGAGCATTCTGCACAAACTCGTCAAGAGCAGGCTGAAAACGCGAAACGGCAAGTTCCGTAATATCGGTCTGCATAAGCACATACGTCTTTTTTCCGTCTTTCAGGAACACAAATCCGAAATCCGCACTGCTGTTTTTTACGGCATCCTCAAGTTCCTTTTCCGAATCAAGAACCGTCGTTTTTCCGCCAAGTTTTCCGGCAAGCGCATTTACAAGCGCCTCAGACCCTGCATTGAAAACAACGCGGTGAATAGGCTCGAACGTAAGTCCGGTATCATAAATATTTACTATTTCAACAAGCGCATAGCGAACACGGCTGTGCGTATCATCAGGGTGGGCTGCCTTATACTCATCCCAGACTGCCTTAGCCGTCGCAAGAGAATGGTTACCGTCGCCCACGGCAAAAAGGAACACTGAACCGTCAGGAGCAGTATTTTTTTCTGCAAGACGCTCAAGGGCGCTCCGCATATACTCAAGCTCATCACCAGACTGAACAGCCCAGCCGCGGATGCTTCCGCTGTCCTGCATAAGATTTCCCGAATACAGCGGTGCTTTTCCAGATTTTTTTACAAAATCGCCAGTCCCTTCTACCACGGAATGTTCCGGGTCATTTACAAGAAGCATTATGTGCGGAAGCTCAAGAGGCGCACCACGGCGAATTTCCATTCGCGGCGGAATGCGCTCGACAATCGTTGCTTCTGTAGCACGAATAAGCGCCTTGCTAAACGGCTTCCATTCATACGTCTCAAGGTCAACTGCACAAACAAGACCATGACGGACTCGTCCGTATGCCGTCGTCCGTTCGACATAAATACATTCTTTCTGCGGCGGTGCAAAAATTCCGCCGTCAATATAGTCATTCATCGTTTTTCTGATTTTTTCTATGCGTTCGCTTTTGTCCGCATCGTTCAGGTAGACTTCAGGAAGAATGATATTCAGCGAAGACGGTTTTCCTTCCGCCGTCTTTTCAACGTTCTTCCAATAATCCCTGTCCTGCGTGTACTGATCGCAGGCAACAACTGACCAGGTACTTGTATCAAGTGATTTTGGCAAAATGATTTCGGGAATAGAAACTCCCAGCTGTTCAAAAGTTTTCATAGCAAAAAATATAACTCATTTCAAATCTTTATGCTATAATGAATTTATGTCTGAAGTCGGACTTAGCCAAACACAAAGAACTTCTCAAATACAGACACAGCTGATGTCGCAGAAGCAAATTCTTGCGCTTAAACTCATCGGAATGGGAAGTCAGGAACTGCGTGACGAAATAATCAGGCAGGCTGAAGAAAATCCGGCGATTGAGATTATAAGCGACCCTTTTGCAGAAGGCGCGCTGTCCGTAAGAAAAAAAAATGCACCGGCGCAGAAAATCCGCACAGGAAGCGCAGGAGCAGCCGGTCAGGTGGAATCGGACACGTTCCAGCAGATGATTGAAAGTTCTCCTGACGAGCGGGAAACGCTACAGGAACACCTGCTTCACCAGCTGAATATGGTTACGATTTCAAAAAAACAGTATGACCTGTGCGAAAAAATTATATGCAGCCTTGACTCAAACGGCTTTTACCTGCTTGCGCCCGATTCGCTCACAGACAGAAACGATCCGGAACAGGACAAACAGTTTCTTGACGACTGCATTTCCATCATCCGTCATTTTGATCCGGTAGGAATTTGCTGCCAGAACGTTACCGAAAGCCTTGAAATTCAGGCACGGCAGAAAAAAAACGTATCTTCGCTTACGCTGTTCATCCTTCACGGTCATCTTGACTTCATAACGCCGCCGTCTGCGGAAAAAGCGCATAAAAAAATCACTTCCTGGCTGGACTCCCAAAAAGCGCTTTCTTTTCAGACTGAGAAAATTCCTTTTTCCAGAAAAGAACTTTCCGTAAAATCAATAGAAGACTCCATCCGATGCATACAGTCGCTTGACCCATTCCCTGCGCGGAATTTCGGAACGCAGACGACGGCGCACTTTATCCGCCCTGACGTTTACGTAACGCGTGAAAACGGAAATCTTGAAAAAGAAGACAAGGATGCAGGACTTGTAATGGATTCGGAGAATACGTATTTTAAAATTACCGGCGCAGGAGATACAGTGCCTGTAGTCCGAATTGCGCCTGATTTTTCAGAGAAAAGCGCAGATGAAGCCTCTCCTGGAAGCGAAGAAAAGCGTTTTATCGTGTCACAGCAAAAAGCCGCGCAGTCGTTTTTAGATACACTTGATTTCCGCCAGCAGGTAATCATACGCTCGTGCAGCTTCCTTGTTTCCTGCCAGAAAGATTTTTTCAGAAACGGTCCGGGGCATCTGCATCCGCTTACACAGCGCCAGTTCGCCGCGCTTCTTGGAATTCACGAATCATCGGTATCGCGTATGGCGGACTCAAAATACATAAGATGCAGCTGGGGAACTTTTCCGGTAAAGTATTTTTTTGTAAATGCAGTGCAGAAACAGGCGGCAGAAACTGAAAACAATAAAGAAAAGACTAAAAGTTCCGTCAAAAACAAAGGTGCGGAAACTCAGGTTTCAAGCGATGCTGTAAAACACGAAATAGAATTGATTCTAAAAGAACAGAAGCCGGAGGAAAAGCGGCTTTCTGACCAAAAAATCGCTGATATGCTTTTGGAAAAAGGCTATAAAATAGCGCGGCGAACAGTTGCAAAATACCGCTCGCAGCTGAACATAGAATCAAGCTACAACCGGTAAAATGCAAGAAAAGGCGCAGAAGTAATCTTTTTACAAAAATTCTGCGCCGGATTACCGAATTACTGAGGTTTCTTTCCGCCCTTCACTGGAATTTTTGAAATAATCGTATCTTTCATATTCCCAAGATTTTGAAGGTTCTGCGCCATACTGGAATCGCTGAACATCATCATAATCTGCCATTTGTACAGTTCGTTGATTTTATAGCGGATAATGTCCTGCTTTGCGCTGAGTTCAACGCCAACCTCAAACTGCTTGTCAAGGAAAACGAATTTTCCGATTTTCTCAAACGGCTTAAATCCGTTCTTCTGGGTAATCAGACGTTCAAATTCCTTGAAAATCAGATTGTGAATTAAATCAGATTTCAATACGGCAGGGAAATTGGACGTATCCATTCCGTTCTGCTCGGCATACGCCTTGATATTGTCTTTTGCAGGAATAATAAGTGCGCCAAGACAGTTTTTGTCCTGTCCTACGACAACAGCCTGCGCAATATACGGAGATTCTGCAAGCTTGCACTCAATCGGGAACGGCTCTACGTTTTCTCCGGAACGCAGGACAATCGTATCTTTCTGACGGCCTTTTACAATAATATCACCCTTGCAGGTACGTATTACAAGGTCACCGGTATTAAACCACCCTTCAACAACAGCTTCTGCCGTCAGCTCCGGCTGCTTGTAATAGCCTTTCATAACGTTTTCGCCGCGGATATAAAGCACACCAGTCTGTCCCGGCTTACATTCCTGGCCGTTACGGTTTACAACCCTGCCTTCGCAGTACGGCATAATTTTTCCGATAGTACCAAGCACCGGACGCTTATAACTTCTAAGGGAACAGATAGGTGCAGTTTCTGTAAGACCGTAGCCTTCCACAAGGCGCATTCCTATTGAATTGTAGAATTTATCAAGTTTAGGAGCTAAACCTCCGCCGCCTGATATACCGATTTTAAAATTATTTCCGAAGACAGACCTGGCTTTTTTAAAGAACACGATTTCACCAAGTGCTTTCATCGGAAGAAGGAACAAAATCGGAAAGTAAAGGACTTTATTCACAATCTTAAAGATAAAAAGCGGCGGCTTGAACTGCTGGTTGCGTCCGTGAATGATATTGTACATACGGAGAATTGTTGACGCAGCGCCTACGCAAGTCTTGAAAAGCACCCATCTTCCTGTAGAACTTGCACCTACCTGCTTCTGAATTGCCTTGTAAATTGCATCCCACACGCGCGGAACGCACGCCATAAAATTCGGCTGGATTTTCTTCAAATCCGACATAATGATGCTTCCGACCGGCTTTGAATAGCACAGCGCGCACTCCAGATACAAAAGACAGTATTCAATTTCGCGCTCGTATACGTGCCATACAGGAAGAACGCACAGCGCCTTGTCACCTGTTTTTAGCGGGAGAAGCGCGCCTATGTCCTTGAGCTGGCAGATAAAGTTCTTGTGGGTAAGTTCTACGCCCTTAGGAGTACCTGTCGTTCCGGACGTAAAGATAATCGTTGCCGTATCAGATTCCGTGCCGGAAAGCATAAGGTTTTCCACTTTTCCCGGATTTTCGGAGCGGTATTCCTTTCCGCGGACAAGAACATCGGAATAGGAAGATACGGTAATGTTTTTTCCGGCAAGCAGACTTTCGTCAACGCCGTTCTGGTCAATCAGAATAATGTTCTTAAGAAGAGGAAGGCTGTCGATGCATTCTACAATTTTCTTGTAGCTGTAGTTGCTTTCAAGAACGGCCGTCTTGCACTCGGCAAAGCTCAGGATATATGACAAATCTTTGACCGTAGCTTCGCTTCCGCGCGGAATGTCGCTTGCACCAATAGCCATAATTCCCATACTGCATACAAGCCATTCCTTGCGGTTATCGCTTATAAGACCGATATGCTCGCCGGGAACTGTTCCGGAGGAAAGAAGCCCTGCAGAAAAATCAAGCATAACCTCCGCAAATTCACTGTATGTTATCGGCTGAAATACGCCGGCTTTATCTTTTTCAAACTGGATATAATTTCCTGATACATTCTGAGCTTTCTCATAAATCATCTGCGGAAGCGTAGAATACATATAATCTCCCATATAAAAAGTCAATGAGGAAATGTCGATTTCCGATTTGACTTTTTATGCACATTCATAATGAAATTACTCGCAGCGCAAGTTTCCAGCGGAACGTGCAGTTTATAAAAAAGTTCGCAACGCGAACTTGTAAATAAAAACCCCGGCGTCATTTCAGGCAGAGTTTTTATTCCCCCTCTCATAAATAATGAAAACCTGAAGCATACAAAAATATGTCGTTTCAGCGTTTTTTTATCTTGCACCATTACCTTTTCGCTGACATTTTTTACTTTTTTGTCAACAAACAGAAATATTTTATACAATGTATCATTTTTTTGCAACCTTTATTTTTTTTTCGTGTCTATATTATTTGCGCTTTTTAAATATGCAGAACACCGCGCAATGCCTGCTTTCGGGAAGAAAAATTTGTTTTTGTTGATTAACAATACCTGCTGTGATATAATTTTTCCATTGCACGGCACGTGTTTGCCGCAGCAATTCTCTGGAGAGTTCCCGCATACCAGCGGGACGCCGAAGGGTTAAGGCTATTACAGCCAATATCTCAGGCAAAGTGGACAGAAAGCATAACTTTTCAACACACACTCTTTAGAGAGCCTTGAATGACACCAGTCTTTCAGGCTCTTATTTTTTTTCACAAGGACAACTTTATGTTTGAAGAAATCCTTAACAAAATTGATGATATCGTATGGGGAATTCCTACAATCGTCCTCATCCTGGTAACCGGTATCGTCCTTACAATTCGCCTGCGCGGCGTTCAGTTTTCAAAGTTAGGAAGAGGATTTAAAACCCTTTTCAAAAAGACGGAAGGCGGAAAAGGCGAAGTATCACCTTTTGCCGCGCTTTGTACAGCCCTGTCTGCAACAATCGGAACAGGAAACATTGTCGGCGTAGCAACTGCCATTGCAGGCGGCGGACCGGGAGCACTTTTTTGGATGTGGCTTGCAGCTCTTTTAGGAACAGCAACAAAATACACAGAATGTATGCTTGCCGTAAAATACCGTGAACACGCAGATGACGGCCATGTTCTTGGCGGACCGTTCTATACTATAGAAAAAGGAATGAAAGAACGGACGGGCTTTAACTGGAAATGGCTTGCCGTAATCTTTGCAATTTTTGGCGTATGCGTAGGTCTTTTTGGAATCGGAACATTTACACAGATAAACGGAATTACATCTGCCGTAAACAATGCATTCGACCCGGAAAACAAGCACATTGCATTTACGCTTTTTGGAAACAACTACACTTGGTCTGTAGTAATAGCAGGTCTTATAGTTACTCTGGCAGTTGCGCTTGTAATCATCGGCGGACTCAAGAGAATTTCAAAAGTTGCAGAAAAAATCGTTCCTGCGATGGCAATAATCTACGTATTCCTCGGACTTTCAATTCTGATTATGAACGCAACTAAAATCCCGGAAGCTTTTTCCGTAATCTTTAAAAATGCGTTCGGATGGAATGCCGTTATGGGCGGTGCAATGGGCTGGACATTCAAGCAGATTACAGACTCAATGCAGAAAGGTGTTGCACGCGGAATTTTCTCCAACGAGGCAGGTCTTGGTTCTGCACCGATTGCAGCAGCCGCAGCACAGGTAGACGAGCCTGTTCAGCAGGGTATTGTTTCAATGCTCGGAACATTCATTGACACAATAATCATCTGTACTATGACAGGTCTTTCAATCGTAATTGCATTCTACACAGGCGCAGATGCCGCAGGTGCAGGTAACCTTCAGGGCGTTGCACTTACATCTGCCGCATTCAACAAAGTTCTTGGTGGAGACGGTCATTCAGTTCAGTTCCTGCTTATGCTCTGCCTTGTATTCTTTGCATTTACAACGATTCTTGGCTGGGACTACTACTCAGAAAAATGTCTTGAATATTTAACGAACGGCAATAAAATTGTTGAAAAAGTATTCCGCTGGGTATACATTCTTGCAGTTTTCATCGGACCGTATTTTACAATCAGTCAGGTATGGACAATTGCAGACATTACGAACGGACTTATGGCTATTCCAAACTGTATTTCGCTCCTCGTACTGAGCGGCGTTGCAGCAAGGGAAACAAAAGCTTATTTTGACAAATATCCTGTACTGTAAATCAGTTCAGAAATTTTTATAAAACAGGGCCTGCGTGCAAAAAAGTTTTCAGGTTAAAACACTGTGCACGCAGGCCTTTTGTTTTTCCTTTTGTCTTTTCACGACAGGCTAAAATCAGTAGAATAAAAAATGGTTTAGACTATGAAACACAGACTGACGTTTTTTAAAGCCACACTTTTTTTAGGAGCTCTGTTTTCTTTTTCATCCTGCGGCAAAAGCCGGCAGATTACCGCCGACGGAGGAGCAGCAGCCATAACTGACGCAGAAAACCTTGCAGACGACCTTTCAGCGCCAACACAATTATGGCATCAGACAGACGAATGCATATTCATTCTGTTCGGATACGGCTACAATGATTCAGATTTTGTTGCCAATATGACACGCACTCTTTTTCAGAAATTCGGTTCATTTGATGACGGCGGATGGATTTTTCCGCTCATTTTCCCGGACGACTTCAAGCGCGGCTCAAAAACATACATCACGAACATAGAAAACGAACTTTCGGACAAAAACGTAAAGGGAATAATCCTTCTTGGCGCGCCTGAAAACACGCATAAAGCAATCGCCAGAATGCAGGATTCCTGGGGCGGCGCGCTTCCGTATCCGGTGTTTTCTTTCTTTTCACAGGACGACATTATTGCGATGGAAGACTCCGCTGATTTCGTCCTGGACAAAGCGCAGAAGGCGGAAATAAACGGCATTCTTGAAGAAGAAGAGCAGACGTATATAAAAGAAATTCCCGACATTCTTGTAAAAGCCGTCCGCAGTCAGATTTTAAGCGATGCGCCGTTTGCGAAAAACGCCGCGCTCTTTGATTTTGTAAAAACGCTTGCGCCAGGCGTAAAAATGGAAAGATACGCCGATCCAGAAACAAATCTTATTTCAATAAATCATTTTGTCATAGAATAATTCAGAGAGCATACAATGAACAGCCTTATTCAACTAAAAACCGGAATTTTAGGTTCAGAAGCAGACTGCGAAAAACTGGCTCAGAAAAAGCAGGCAAAAATTCTGGTAATTTCAGACAGTCACGGCGGAAGAAACACGCTCCGCCATATTATCCTTCAATACGGAGAATCCTGTGATGCACTTTTTTTTGCCGGCGACGGAACAGGTGATTTAACTGCCTGCCTTGACGAAGCCTACAAAGAAAAATATTTTATGAAATGCATTCCGCCTGTAATTGCATTTGCAAAAGGGAACAACGACCCTTCTTCCTATCCTGTTGATTTTAATCCCTATGACAGCGATGAAAACGCACACAAAAGTTTTAACGTAAGCGTTCCTAAAAATGTCGAACTTATCGCCGCCGGAAGAAAAATTCTTTTGACGCACGGAAACGAATACGGCGTATATTATTCTACAGACAGCCTTGTTTTTGCGGCAAAAGAACGCGGCGCAGACACGGTCGTTTTCGGACATACGCACTGCCCGGCAGAAATCCGCCGCGACGTATACCTTATGAACCCCGGAAGCGCAACGTGCCCGCGCAATCTTTCAAAACCGGGATTTGCCTTTATCCAGATAGTTGAAAAAGAAATTTATTCTGTCTTTTACAAAATGGAAACTTTCCCGACTGTTAAATTCGTCCCGTATAATCCTGAAGTCATTTATTACTAAAAATTATCGCCGAGCGCAAATCCGAAATAATCGTGCCCGGGATAGACAAGCGTATCAGGCGGAAGTGTTTTTGCCAGCATAGAAAGGCTTTTCACAATTTGCGCATCGCTTCCTCCTGGTAAATCCGTGCGGCCGTAAGAATGATAGAAAACCGTATCACCTGACACAAGCAGTTTTTCTGCCGCATTATAATAGCACACCGAACCAGGCGAATGTCCCGGAGTGTGAATGATTTTCCATTGGGAAAGAGCCTTGTTCACGGCGGCAGAAAACATATTTCCGCCAAGAACAGAGTCAAGGGTTTCGCCTCCCTTTACACATACGTCTGCATCCGGCAAACCTTCAAGTGCCGCACCAAGTCCGGAAAGTCCCATCATAGAAAGTTCTGCCGCCTGAGCAGAAGCCGCATTTTTTCCTATCATAAAACAGTCATCTTCGTGGCAGACAAGCTTCACATTCTGCCAGCGTTCCTTTACGACAGCAGTTCCCGTAATATGGTCAAAATGTCCGTGCGTAAGCAAAAATCCTGCCGGTTCAAGGGAAGCTTCCGTAAGGTACGAAACGATTTTCAGCGTATCGCGGATATAGGAACAGGCGGCCGGGTCAACTACAAGAACCTTATTTTCTGCAAGAGGAATAATCCAGGTATTAACCTGAAAAGGACCGGTAAGAATATTTTTCATAAAGCACTCCGAAGAAAAACTGAAATGAATATAAAAAAATGCTGCCCTGAACAGGCAGCATTTTTTTCAGGACAATCCGTTATACAAGATAGTCGTTTTTAGGCGCGTCACCTGGCTCGGAAGAAATGTGCGGTGCAGAGAACGGCTCGTTGTTTGCGGCAGCTTTTTCTGCAGCAGCATAAGCTGCCGCATCTTCTGCAAGCTGATTTTCATCAATAGCTGCATCCGCCGGATATGAAGCTGAATCTGAAACATACGGCTGTGCTGTTTCATCACCGTCTTCAGCATCTTTCTGGCGTGAATAGCTTACGGCAAGTTTTCTGCCTCTGTAATCGTAGCCGTTCAGTGCAGCGATTGTTTTTTCTGCATCTTCAGAGAAAAGCTGAACGAACGAATAGTTTGCAAGAACGCGGATATCACCAATTCTGTCGCGCTCAAGACCGGCAACGCTTATAAGAAGACCGACTAAGTCACGCGGGAAAACGCGGCGGTTTCTTCCTATGCTGATAAAAATAGTTGAAGCAAGCGTCGGATCAATCTGAACGCGAGGATGAGGAGTGCGCTCTTCCCCAGACTCTGAAGAATAAGCCTTTATATCACGTTCGCGCGGCTGGCGCACTGAAGAAAATTTCTTGTTTTCGTGAAAATCGCGGCGAGAAGAACGGAAAGTGCCTTTTCCGCCTCTCTGCAGTTCCTTTACAAGATACGCCGCAACATACATACGGAGCGTCAAAGGAACATTCTTTTTGAAAGTCTTTTTAATATCATTAAGGACATCCGGATTTTCCTGAGTCTTTACCTTGTTTACCGCATCCTTAAGATACGCCGCAACTGATTCCATATCAATTTCATAATTACGATTGTACATACCATTACTCCTATAAGAAAAAATAAAATCTAGATTTTTGCTGAATAACCCGACCCTGAGTTTTGAAAGCCTGAGCGTAACAATAAAGGCTCCATAGAATCAGGAATAATTACATTTGTCAGCAAAATCCATTCTTTTTTGAGGGCTTTTAATTCAGAAAGGCACTTTTCCAAAAGCTCGGTGCCAATTCCAAGTCCCCTGAATTTTTGCGGAACAAAAAAACTTGATACAACAACAGTCTTTTCTGTTCTTTTTGAAACGGGCGCAGCCGTAATACAGCCGGCAAATTCATTTGATACAGTCCGGCAGATAAACCCGATGTGGTTTTCCAATCCGAACGCCGAAAACTGGCGCTTCCATAACTCTGTTACCGTTTCCTGTATCTCCTGCGGCCAGCTGCTGTCAAAATCTTCCTCTGCGCTGGAAAATTGAAAAATAATGTCCTGTGCATTTTCAGGGCAATATTTTTGAAATATAAAGTCATCTTGAAGAAGATTGTCGTAATCTTCCGGTGCATGTTCTAATTTTTCCAAACCCCATATTTCACGCAGTTCATTATACCATTCACCTACAAAAGTACGCAGCCTGTGGTGTTTATACCGGTGCCATACTTTTTCGATTTCAGGATAGTTCTTCAATTCGTTCTTAAAATTCCTGAACACCCCTCTTCCTGAATGAAGAATATACCTCAAGGAATTCTGCACGGCAACAGAATGAATACTGTTTACAAAATCCTGCCGCAGAGCAAAACCTTTTTCTGAATTCCATTCAGGCAATGAATAAAATCTGTCATCATCCGCACTGACAGAATCTGCATCAAGCAGAACTGAATTCAAAGCGTCTATTACAAAATGCCGCTCCTGATTTTCAAGAGCCTGTATGATTTCATCTGCCAGCGCTTCTGTCAGTTGGAATACCATATTATTTTTTCAAATCAGAACGCTTCGTAACGATTCTGCTGATAAGTCCGTATTCAACGGCTTCGTTCGCATCAAGCCAGTAATCCCTGTCCGTGTCTTTTTCAACCTGCTCAAACGGCTTTCCTGTCTGACCGGCAATTATGCGATTGATTACGGCACGTGTCTTTTCCATTTCCTTTGCGTGAATTTGAATGTCAGTTGCAACGCCTTTCATTCCGCTTGACGGCTGATGAATAAGATAGCGGCTGTTCGGAAGACCGAGCCTGCATTCTTTGTCTGCAGCAAGAAGAATGAGCGCACCAGCACTTGCAATAAGTCCCATTCCAACAACAACAACCGGTGTCTTGATAAAGCGAATCATATCAAAAATTGCAAAACCGGCATCAACATCGCCGCCAGGAGAATCAATATACATATAGATTGTTTTTTCAGAATCATCCGCCTCAAGAACAAGAAGCTGGCGCACAATTTTTTCTGCCAAATCTTTATTGATTTCACCGGAAAGCAAAATCTGGCGTGTCTTTAAAAATTTTTCTGTTAACGGATCAGGCATTTCAGGAGCCTTTTTTGCATTCTCGTCTTCATCATCACAAAACGGAGAAACATAGATATTTTTCATTAAAATCCACCGTAAAATAAAAGTATTGATTCTATAATACTGAATGTCGCAGTTATTTTCAATATTCTAAGGAAACTCTGAATGTAGCTAATTGCCCGTAAGTTAATGTCTTACGGCAATTTGACGGAAAGTACTGAATAATCGCTTCAAGTGTTAATCAGTACTTCCCCTAAAAATCCGGTTCAGACGTAAATTCCATCGGTTTGCCGGTAACAGGATGCGTAAAGCACAGTGTCCGCGCGTGAAGCATAAGCCGTTCGCCGGGAGCGCACGTTCCGTACAGCGTATCGCCGACAATCGGTTTTCCAAAGCCGTGACTATCTGCCGCAGCAAGCCGAAGCTGATGGGTTCTTCCTGTATGAGGAATAAAGCGCACGCGCGTTACAGTCCGTTCAGTTCCGTCTGCCGGAGAAACATAATTTTCCGTACGGACGACGTGCCATTCGGTAACGGCTTTTTTTCCGTGAACGTCATCCCATATCTGGTGAGGGCGGTTATCAACGTCAACACGGAAGAAAAGTTCCGTCTGACCGTCCGGCGAAGGAATTATTCCGTCAACAAGGGCGATATATTCTTTCTGTACCTCACGTTTTTCAAACTGCCGGTTTAGGTTCCGGTGAGCTTCTTCCGTAAAGGCAAGTACCATAAGTCCGGACGTTTCCATATCAAGGCGGTGGACGGCAGGCTGGGTGATGCAGCCGGGGAAGAGGCGCTTTACGCGGTTTACAATGCAGTCCTGTTTTTCAGGACCGCGCCCCGGCACGCTTAAAACGCCTCTCTGCTTGTTTACGACGATTATTGAAAAATCACGATAGATAATATTAAGACCGAGCATTGCCGGGAGGATAAGGGCGCACCGTTCGTCGCAGGGAGGATAGCGCCGCCCTGAAATTTTATGAGCCGTTTCTCCGCCGCAGAATGTTTCTGCCATACTTACAGGCAAAAGCCCGTTGGAAAAGGCAAAATCCAGAAGTTTTGGCGCGCAGCAGTCACCTGTTCCTGTAGGCGGAAGTTTTTTCCGGCAGATTTCAAGAAGTTTCCGGGTCGTTCCGTCCGCGCAATGAAAGGAATAAAGTTCATACACGCGGAGAAGCGATTTTTTTGTAAGGGCGGCGCGCTCCGAAACATAACGCTTTTCTTCATCTGTCTGAACGGAATACTTTGAACCGCCGGCATTCCTTGCGCACTTAAGAGCATTTATTTTATCTGTAAGCGTATGAATACGGGCATCATTTTCCAAAAGGGCAGCGTTTATTTTTTCCGCACTGACTATCGGGCGGACAAATATTTCATCTTCCGCCACGCAGTCAGACACAAGTTCCTTTCCTATTCCGGAAAGCGTTTTCAAAACAATGCGCCGTCCGTCAGAAGCGCGGCATACAAGAACGCCAATCATTACGCCCTGACCGCGCCGCTCCTCACTCGGAGCAGAAAACTGATTTATGCGGATTTTCCCTGCGTCAATATCCTGTATAATTCTGGCGCATTCGGCATACGCCTCTTCTTCCGGGAACGGCGGAAACATTCTGCCTGAATTAAAGCCCGCGCACTTCTACGCTGCCGTCAGCCTTTGCAATGAAGGCAGAAGGCTTATTCTTCGTAAAAAAGCCGGTTTCAACTACGCCTGTAATGCCGTTTATGGCGTCCTCAAACGCCACAGGGTCAACAGGATTTTTCCAAAGACAGTCTGCAATCTGATTTCCGTTATCCGTAATTACAGGTCCGCATTTGCGTACGCCTTCGCGAAGGACAACAGAAGCACCGAGTTTTTCAAGCGCAAGTTTTACAGGAACGTATGCTTCCGGGATAAATTCAACAGGAAGGGCGAATTTCGTACCAAGAGTCTGAACGGCTTTTGATGAATCTGCAACAATAACAAAACGCGAAGAATTATACGCAACGATTTTTTCACGAAGAAGCGCCGCACCGCCGCCTTTTATAAGGTTATTATTTACGTCAATTTCATCTGCACCATCGATTGCAAGGTCAAGATGACCTTCAATACAGCGCGCCTTGAATGAATAAACCGGAATGTTCCAGTCCGCGCACGCATTTTCCGTCTGAAAACTGGTAACGACAGCCTTTATATCAGAAAGCGTACCGTCCGCAATGAATTCGCTAAGCCGTTTTACCGCCGGCAGAGCTGTAGAGCCAGTTCCAAGTCCGATTTTCATTCCGCTGAAAATCAGCCCCTTTTCAACAAGCGTTTCTACCGCAGTTCTTGCTGCCAGAATTTTCTGCTCATTTTGTGACAGTTCCTTCATATTCGACTCCTGTAAAATAGTAAAATTGTTTATATCCCTGATATTTCAGCATTGGAAATCCGTTGCTCACATTGCAGCCACAGGACTTTGCAACAGCCATAACAGGAGTAGTTTCCGGGTCGTACACGATGTCAAACAGGTTTTCCGTGCCTTTAAACTGATAGAACCAGATAGGATTATTTTCCTTTGACGGCGGCTCTTTTGAATTCATACCGACGTTCGTAGTCTGAATTATGATGTCGGAATATTTTTCAAGAGTAACGGTACTTTCAGGACTGAGAGGCGCATATTCAAAGCCGAACCGCTCCGCAAGTTCCTTTGCCGTAGACAGGGTACGGTTAAAAATGCACGCCTTTCCGCCAAGCTGTTTAATTGCATACGCAACTGCGTGAGCCGCTCCGCCTGCACCGATAATTGCAACTTTACGGTGACGCAGCTTTTCTACGCCAAGAAATTCCACAAGTGCACGGCGGAAACCTTCTGCATCAGTATTTTTTCCAACCCAGCGGCCGTCTTCGCGGACAACAGTATTGCACGCTCCGATTTCCCCGGATTCAGAATCAATTTCTTCTATATGGCGCATAACATCTTCTTTGTACGGAACTGTAACCGCCATTCCAGTAATGCCGACCTGTTCCGCAAATTCCAGAGACTCTGCGGCAGACGTAGACGGAAGCGGAATAAACACGCGGTTCATTCCGTGCGTGCGGTAGCCTGAATTATGAATGAGCGGACTGGAAGAAACCTTGAGCGGATAGCCTGTTACGGCGCAAAGTTTTGTATTTTCATCAATATTCTTAAAATTGTACAAATCGCTCAAAGTCACCGGGTCAATATGCCCTATTCCCTTCATAGAGTCATCCATTGTTTTTGGAGAAGTGTACGTTAAATACGAATGAAGTTTTCCTGCAAGAATACGCGACGGCGTTCCAAGCGGTCCCATCGCACACAGAATATGCTCAAAATCGGTAAACTGTTCCGCTTCCTTAAACAGGCGAGTAACGTCAGAAAGCGTTTTTGGCATAAACGCAATTTTCGGAATTTCGTAACCAGTCTTGCGCATTTTTTCACAGCGTTCACGGATATTTACTACAGGATTTTCAAAATCGTGCACGCTCCGTATGATTTTTACGCCGAATGCAAGCGCCGCATCGTGAAGTCCGGACACGTGAAAGTCCTCTTCAAAATCAACGTATGCAAAATTCTTAGAAGGATTTTGGTCTGCAAACGCAAGCGCCCTTCCGAACAAAGCCGTCCGCGAAAAATCACTGCTACTGTACTTTCCGCCTTCGCTTACACGGCGGATAGTCAGAATGCACGGAACGTTCACCATAGCCGGAAAACGCCGGACGTACAACTGCTCCTCCTCACTCAAATAATCAACGCGAAGTTCGGCAATATCAACATAGCGGCTGTATTTTTCCAGCGTTTTAACATTTTCCTGAAGCGTTTTGCCCGTTAACGTAAGGCAGACAAGCGGTTTATCCATAGCAAGCCCTGAAATATAAAATAAATTGCGTTTACGACTAATGAACGGTCAGTTTTTTTACTGCCTTATCAACGACATAAAGCGTAAGAACCGTATTTTTCGGAACGGCATACGGCATCGTAAAACTGCCGCCGGAATGAAGCACGTTCACCAAAGAAGTTACGTTTCCGTCCTCATCGGCAGCGTCAATGCGCATCGGTACAGGGTACGGATAATCTGAAAGTTCTGCGGAGAAAATTCCATATTTCTTTCCGTCAATTTCAGTATTCCTAAGCGCAAGTACAACACTCATACGCGAATAATTCTTTATGAACTCGCCGTCAAACTGCTGCTGTTCCACCACAGTGCCGGCCATTTCGTCCTGAGCCGCCGCACGAGAAGTAAAATCAAACACAATCTTGCTATGGGAAGCAATCTGCAGCATTTCTTCAACTGTTTTTCCCACAAGATAAGGAACGCGCGTATTTTCAAAATTGGGTCCGCGGCTTACGACAAGTTTAAGCGTTACAGGCTCGGAAATATCTGTTCCTTCCGGCGGCTCCTGCGCAAGAATAGTTCCTGCTTCAGAAATGTCAGCCTTAAAGTCAGGCGAATCAAGTATAATGAGCGGCTTTGCAGAACCGGCAAATAAAGTCTGGAGCTTGAGCTTAAGTTCGTCAAAGTTCATTCCTACGTAATTTTCAACATGATCAACGACGACGCCGCGGCTTACGACAAGATTTACACGGCTGTAGCCTTTTACGATAGAGCCGGCATCAGGACTTTGGTCAAGAATCGTTCCTTCATCACCCGGAATATCTGAATAGCGGAGCGTAATTTTCGGATACAGTTCCTTGTTCTGCATTTCGATAAGCGCCTGCGTCAGATCCTTGCCGCGCACTTCCGGAACAAGAACTTCCTCCGGTCCTTTTACGTTTACAAAAAACACTACAAAACAGAAAAATACCATAAGCACAACGGCAGCAACAACCGTTATTACAAGCGTTTTTCCGTTCGACTGCAAGCTTTCAAAAAAAGAATGAATATTTACGCGGGAAAGTTTTATATCCTTTACAGATTTACCTTTTTCAATAACTTTGTTCCCGGCATTTTTCAATGTATCAAAGATTTTATTCTTATCCATAAGTGTGATACTACCATTTTTTAACTCTCTGCTCAATAACGAAACGGCAAACGAAACCGTAATGTTCTGCAGGAAGAAAAAAACGGCGGAAGAAGTGTCATTCCGCCGCCGTTTTCAAAATCTTCTATACCCTTTCTATACTTTTCTACTGGATTTGAATTATCAGTCCAGAGAAGTCATATCAGTAATTTCTTTTGTATAGTCAACGCCTTCTACGTCAAAACCGTTTGTCGCAAGGAAGTCGTGCTTGTATCCTTCAAGGTCGCACACCTGAGCAATATTTTCGTTCGATACAGAAGCCATAAGCTTATTCACCTCTGCCTGAACGTCATCTTTCATCTCAAGGTCATCAACGCGAATTCTGTTTTCGCTGTCAACAGGAACAGTACCGGCAGCGCTGTCAGCACCTGTATACAGGCGTTCTGCAAAAAGACGCTCCATCTGCTCAATACAACCTTCGTGAGTTCCCTTCGCCTTCATTACCTTAAACAGAATTGAAAGATACAGAGAAATGATTGGAATTACGGCACTTGAACGTGTTACAAGACCTTTGTTTACAGAAACATACGCCGCACCGCCTACGCTTTCTTTAAGCACCTTGTCAAGGTCGTGAGCCGCAGCCTCCAGATCTTTTTTTGCCTGACCGATTGTACCGTCACGATAGATTGCGTGGCTCAGTTCCGGTCCGATGTATGAATATGCAACAGTGCGGCATCCTTCTGCAAGAACGCCTGCGTCATTAAGCTGGTTTATCCACAGACGCCAGTCATCGCCGCCCATTACTTTTACTGTATTTGCAATTTCTTCGTCATTTGCAGGCTCTGCAGCAGATTCTTTCAAAGAGTCCGTCAGAATGTCAATTCCAAGACCGGCATACGTTTTTCCAATCGGCTTGATGACAGATTTATAAAGAACGTGCTGACCTGTTGCTTCATCGATTTTATCAGGGTCAGAACGAACAGGGCTTGCCAGAGAATAGATAATCAGGTCGAATTTCTTGCCGAGCTTCTTTACCTCGTCAATAATCATTTTTCTGGTTTCGTGGCTGAATGCGTCTGCGCTGAATGTTTCTGCAACAAGACCTTCTTTCTTTGCAGCGCGGTCAAACGCAGCATTGTTGTACCAGCCCGGCGTTCCGCCTTTTGTTTCCGTAGGTGCTTTTTCAAAAGAAACGCCGATTGTATCAGCACCGTACTCAAACGCCGCAGAAATACGGCTTGCAAGTCCGTAGCCTGTAGAACAGCCGAGAACAAGAACAGTCTTAGGACCTTTTCCGCCCTCTTTTACGCTCTTGATTCCGCGCTTTGCTTTCTGAGCCTTTACGTATTCAATCTGGCGCTCTGTGTCACGTGCGCATCCAACCGGATGAGCATTCAGGCACATATTGCTTCTAATCATCGGTTTAATAACCATAATTTTACTCCTATAAAAAATCTATTCTTTATATTTTTTCAAAATCAGGCAGGCATTGTGACCGCCGAAACCAAGCGAACAGCTTGCAGCAGCATTCACTTCGCAGCTTACGCCGGCATTAGGCGTATAGTCAAGGTCGCAGCCGTGTTCAATATCCGGCTCGTCAAGATTGATTGTCGGCGGAACAAAACTTTCCTGAATTGCCTTTACGCAGAACAGTGCTTCAATCGCGCCTGCCGCACCGACCATATGACCGGTTTCGCTCTTCGTAGAAGAAACATGCAGTTTGTATGCATAATCCCCAAAGACGCTTTTAAGCATCCTGGTTTCCGCAACGTCATTTGCAACAGTGGAAGTTCCGTGCGCATTATAGTACTGAATTTCCTCCGGCTTCATTTCTGCATCCTCAAACGCAAGGCGCATAGCCATTGCACCGCCGGAACCGTCTTCAAGAGGAGCCGTAATATGATACGCATCGCTTGAAGTGCCAAAACCGGCAAGTTCCGCGTAGATTTTTGCTCCGCGCGCCTTTGCGTGCTCCAGTTCCTCAAGAACAAGAACAGCCGAACCTTCACCCATAACAAAACCGCTTCTGTTTTTGTCAAACGGACGGCTGGCTTTTTCCGGCGCATCGTTAAAATTCTGCGTAAGCGCCTGAAGCACCTGATAGCAGCCGATATTAAATCCCGTAATGTTCGCATCAGTTCCGCCTGCAAGACAGACGTCAATTCTTCCGGAACGAATCATATCCATACCAAGACCAATGGCGTCCGAACCGGAAGCACAGGCTGTAGAAATCGTCCAGGAAGGTCCTTTTATGCCGAAATACATACTGACATTTGCAGAAGCCTCGTTGTTCAATGAAAGAGGAGCTGTAAGCGGCGGAAGCCTGTTCACCCCGGCATTAGGGTCAAAGTATTTTCTATAACCGGCATCAAGACCATCAGAAAGTCCGATTCCAATACCCGTTACAATCCCAGTCTTCCCAGAAGCAAGAGTTTCCGAAGAAAGACCGCTGTCATTCACAGCCTGAATTCCTGCTCCCAAAAGGAACTTTGCAAAACGTGACATCTTTCTGGACAGTTTGTGATTTACATTATACGCATCAAGTGAAAAATCTTTTACTTCCGCGGCAATCTGAACAGGAAAATCAGCTGCGTCGAACAGCGTTATATGGGAAGCACCGCTTTTTCCGGCTTTTACAGCCTGCCAGGTTTCTTCCGCAGTATTTCCTACAGAAGAAACGGCTCCAAGTCCGGTGATTACGACACGTCTTTTTGACATAAAATGCTCCTACTTTAGGTATAAATACGGTTTATTATACACTCTTTGCGCGGTATTTTAAAGACTATCTGTTATGACATTTTTAGTCAATATGTCATAACAGACTGAGAAAAGAAAGAAAAAAAGCAGATATTTACTGACGGGATTCAATCATCGTAAACCAGTCTTCGGCTATCCACCAGGAATCAAAATGAATTTCTTCAAACCGGCTTTGCGCTACCTCAGGTGAATTCATCCAGGAAACACGCCCCCAACCGTCATCAAAATTAATCTGAAGGTGGATAACTCCCAGATTTACGACACCTGGACGAATTTTAAAATAGGCAGAAACATCATTCGTCCGCGGAACACAATTAGACACCCAGTTTCTGCCGTCATACTCAAATTCAGAACTGATTTCCGCTATAATATATGTTCCTTCCGGCAGATTTGCCCGTATAATCTCGCCTTTTGCATTACTTACAAGCGTATAAGTCTTTTTTGTTGCTATATTCTTGATTTTCACAGTAATACCGGAAATCTGCTTTTTCACCTCGGCAGATTCGTTTCCGCCAAACGTATACGCACCGAAATACTCCGTATTCGCGTACAACAAGGTACGATTTTTTTCAGACGGTTCAGGAAGGGAAGAACAGCCCGAAAACAGAATGGCAGATAAAAATGCAGCAAAACAGACAATACTTTTTTTCATACCAATAACTCCATCTAGACTAATGACTGTCCAACATATTCAAATTGAAAAGATTGAATTTAGGAAACAGCCTGATACTGTCTGCAAAAACATAGAAATACGCTTTTGCAGACAATTCATTTTATCACCACTTTAAGTTTTTTTTCTACATAAAATACGTTTTTATCGGCGGAAAAGCCCCCTTCAGATTGATGAAACTGCTTTTTACCGTATTCAGATTGATGACAATATTCGGAGTTTCAAGATCCTTTGAAAACTCCAGAAAACGCGCCCAGGCCTTGTCACTAACATAATCTTTGCGATTAAACATTGCAAACTCCCATAAAACGGAATGCAGAAAATACTTTGCTTTACATTGACTATCTTATGTTTTACATTTGAAATATGGAAACAACAATAGACCGTCAGGTTATTTTGCAGAAAAGAATTACGGCTGAAGATAAATCGGAAAACAGAAAATTCGTAACGCACACAATCGCGCCGGTCTGGAACTCGGAAAGCCGCATTTTGATTTTGGGAACAATGCCTTCTCCTGCTTCCCGCAAAGCTGGATTTTTTTATATGCACGCACAGAACAGATTTTGGCCGGTGCTGGCGCAGATTTTTGGCGAAGAGTTTTTGCACAGAAACAACGATGCCGACAAAAAAGCGGCAATAGAAGAGCGAATTGCTTTTCTTGAATGCCGTCACATTGCGCTTTGGGACGTCCTTTCTGAATGTGAAATTACCGGCGCATCAGATTCTTCTATTAATAAGGAACTTCCAAACGATTTTTCAGAAATTCTTGCCGCATCAAAAATCGCGCACATTTTCTGCACAGGAAAAACCGCCTTTAACCTTTACAAAAAGCACTGCTCACAAAAATACAGCACGCCCTTTTCCTACCTTCCGTCCACAAGCCCCGCAAACCAGGCAGCCTGGCCAACCGAAAAACTTACAGAAGAATATAAAAGGGAGATTTTGAAATTTATATAAACCGCACAACCGTACCGCTTATGATTCTAAAAGCCAGTCGATTATATTTTTGTGCACAATTCCATCGTAACTTGATTTGGGGATAAAATCAGCCTACATCTCCGTTCCTGTAGATTTCTGCGGTAAGAAATTTGCCGTCTGCACCGATTTTTTTACCGTCCACCTCAACAAAACCGTCTTTTGTATACAACGGCATTGAAAAAAACTTATCAGGCTTTACGTAGCAGTATTTTTCAGTCGGAGCATCATATCCTTCCGGTTCAAGAATTGTTCCCGGCGCAAACTGCGGCGCAAAAAGAACTTCGCACGTTTCGTGATCTTTTACAGCAGGATCAGACGCGGCAAGCAGCATACCGTTACTGCGGACACCACGGAAATTAGCCGGCTTTAAATTATATACAATTACAATCGTTTTTCCCAAAAGTTCTTCCGGTTTGTAAAACGGAACGATTGAACTTACAATCTGACGAGGTTCTTCGTCGCCGCACTCAAGAGTAAGAATATACAAAAGACTTCCGCCGGGATGCTGTTCCACCTTTTCTATGCGCGCCGCCTTTAGAATAACGCGGTTTCTGAACTGTTCGGCAACTGGAATCTCCTGCTCATTTTCTTCCATAAATAACCACCTTTTTCAATTTTATATTTTATTTTTCTTAGGTTAACACTGAATGCAGCTAACCGTCCGTAAGTCAATGACTTACGTCAATTTGACGGGAAGTGCTGAGTAATCGCTTCAAGTGTTAATCAGCACTTCCTTAGTTTTCAGATAATGCTACGCTGTTTTTAATTCAGAACGTATGACAACAAGATTATCAATTACCGCCTGAGATTTTTTAAGAAGAGTTGCATAGCGGTCTTCGCGTTCAGACAGGCTCAAAGTTTCAAGATTGTTGAAGACATCATGCACAACAGAATGAAGTGCCTCGTGAGATTCAACAAGCGCCTTGAACGACGGTTTTTCCGAAAGTCCAAGCGACTCTGCCTGCGTATCAATCCATTTTCCCAAATCGCATGCATGATGGTCGCCAAGAGAAATACCTTCTCCAGAAAGTTTTCCGTCAATAAGTGCGCGAACCTTGGTTACCCAGCTAAGATGCTTAAGAATTATGTTCGTAAACGGGAACGAAGGCACACCGCTTGCAGCAGCTGCTTCCTGCTGTTTCTTTGCAAGGCAGCCGTCTATATCAAGTGCACACTGAATCATATCATTCATATTGAATAAATCAGCACTCATAAGGCCGCTTATCTGCTCCGAACTGGCTTTTATTTCGTCAAAACTTGCCTTTCCGCTTTCTGTAGATGAAACGATTGTGTTCATGTTTGCAGCAACGGAAGAAAAGCGGTTTTTCAAGTCTTCGCTTGAGCCGGAAATCGTACGCACGGACGCAAGAATATTGTCGCTTCCGTCAGAAAGGCTTTCCATCTCGCTTGTAATTTCATTGAAAGATTCCGTCGTTTCCTGAACTTTTCCGCCGATATATTTCATCGCGCCGCCGGCTTCGTCCGCCGTTATGTGCGCGTCGGAAAGCGTCGTAATCATACTTTTCAGCGTTTTCTGAATGTCAGCAGCATTTTTACGGGTAACTTCAGAAAGAGAACGGATTTCACCGGCAACAACTGCAAATCCAAGACCTGCTTTTCCTGCATGCGCCGCCTCAATTGCCGCATTCATTGCAAGAAGATTTGTTTTTTCGCTTATTTCATTAATTGCCGCAATAACACCCTTGATTGCATCTACATTCTGGCTAAGAACATCTATAACGCCAAGAACCTTGCGGACTTTTTCAGATCCGTTGCCGGCGGCCTCTGACAGTTCTTTTGTAATGGAAATACGCTCGGAAACAATGTCCGCAACGTTATGAACAGAAGAAGTAATCTGCTCGATTGCCGCACTTGACGAATGGACGGCAGCATCAAGATTTTCTATAAAGGAATTGACTTCCGCTATCTGAGAATTGATTGAAACTATTGCAGAAACAGTTTCTTCCATGCTGCCGGAAAAAAGCTGGAATTTTTCCTGCTGGCGAAGCACATGGGAAATAACATCAGAAGATGACGCAATGTTCTTCCTGAACAAAAGCGACATCTTCTCCATCAAATCAACAAAATTGAGAAAACACTTATCCACGGACTCAACGTTCGGCTGCAGTTCTTCTGACTCAGAAATCACCGCAGGCTTTTTTAAGAATGTAAACATACGATAATTATATAGTGGATATGGTAAAAGTCAATGTTTCCGAAGAAACGTTACATTCAGGGGAAACACTGAAAAATCCTCAACAGGATTTATTCAGCATTTCCCCTAAAAATCTCCGCCTTTTCTAAAAAAAGCACCGGTTTAAGTTTTTCTTAAGTTAAGAAAAAACTTAAACCAGTGCTTTCATTGCTGTCATACGATGAAACAGTTTATTTTATAAGCGGTTTCATTGCTGTCATATAATCACGCAACTTACGTCCGACAACTTCAATCGGGTGATTTCTGATTTCTTCGTTCACGGCAACAAGTTCAGTATTGCTTACGCTTAAATCCTTAACATCAAGACCTTTTCCGATTACGTCAATGTGAAGTTCAGGCATCAAATCTTTTGCCATCATCGGAGCAGCAACGCGGCTGAACAGATAACATCCGTATTCAGCAGTATCAGAGATAACGCGGTTCATTTCGTAAAGACGTTTGCGGTCAATAAGGTTTGCGATAAGCGGAACTTCGTGGAGTGATTCGTAGTAAGCAGATTCTTCCTTAATTCCAGCATCAACCATCGTTTCAAACGCAAGTTCACAGCCGGCTTTTACCATTGCAACAAGAAGGATTCCCTTGTCAAAATATTCCTGCTCAGTAATTTCTTCTGAAGACTCAGTTGTTGATTCAAACGGAAGTTTTCCTGTTTCTTCGCGCCATGTAAGAAGGTCGTGGTCTTTGTTTGCCCAGTCTTTCATCATCGTTGAAGAGAATTTTCCGCTGATAATATCGTCCATGTGCTTCTGATAAAGAGGTGCAAGGAGCTTTTTGATTTTCTTGGAAAGTTCGTTTGCCTTGATTTTTGCCGGATTTGAAAGGCGGTCCATCATATTTGTAATTCCGCCCCATTTCAATGCCTCAGAAATAACGTTCCATCCGTGCATCAAAAGTTTTGTTGCATATTCAGGAGCAATTCCTTCGCTTACCATCTTGTCATAGCAGACAATCGTTCCAGCCTGAAGCATACCGCAAAGAATTGTCTGTTCACCCATAAGGTCAGACTTTACTTCTGCAACAAAACTTGATTCAAGAACACCGGCTTTAGAACCGCCCATTCCGACTGCAAGAGCCTTTGCATAAGCCCAGCCTTTTCCTTCCGGGTCGTTGTCCGGATGAACGGCGATTAAGTCCGGTACACCAAATCCACGCTGGAATTCGTGCCATACTTCCGTTCCAGGACCTTTTGGTGCACACATAATAACAGTAATATCCTTGCGAATCTGCATTCCTTCTTCAATCATATTGAATCCGTGGCTGTACCACAGTGCAGAACCTTTTTTCATTTTTGCCATAACTTCTGTAATTACAGGAGTGTGCTGCTTGTCTGGAGTAAGGTTTCCTACAAGGTCAGCTGTCGGAATCATCTCGTCATAAGTTCCGACTTTAAAACCGTTTTCAGTCGCATTTTTCCATGACTGGCGTTTTTCCGTAATTGCGCTTTCGCGGAGGGCATAACTTACATCAAGACCTGAATCACGAAGACAAAGTCCCTGGTTCAATCCCTGAGCGCCGCAACCGACGATAACAATTTTCTTGCCTTTAAGAGCCTTTACTCCGTCAGCAAATTCTTCTTTTGCCATTGAGCGGCAGTGTCCAAGCTGAAGACGAGCCTCACGCCACGGAATTGAATTAAAATAATTGTTTCCCATATTAAAACCTCTAAAAATAATTTTGCTTTGTTATAAAACTTATTATATAGAGGAATAAAAAATGCGTAAAGTGAAAGATTGTAATTTTAATATTGCATAATATGCAACACAAAATATTCCGGCTTTAGAAAAACAGCCGGGCTATTCAAGATGCGTACCTATAAAATCACGTGCACCATTCATAAATGACTTATAGTCCACGGCGTTTTTTCCCTGCCGCTGCAAGTTTTTTACTGCAAGAAAGCCAGTTCCGCAGCGCACAAAAATACCAGCCTGTTTTATAAATGCGCATACAGTACCGGGAGCAGCGGCACGCATTTCTTCCGTTACAAGAGAATCATCTTCACGGACTTGAACTGCAGAAAGAATTTTCAGGGAAAGACCGTTTTCCGTAGTCCACGCAGCCGGAGAAGGAAAATACGCACGCACCTGAGCGTCAACAGCTTCTGCACTTTTGCTCCAGTCAATTTTTGCATCCTGTTTTGTAATTATTCCAGTATAAGTTGCTTTTCCTTCCTGAACGCGTCCTTCCGGCACAGTTCCTGTTTTTGAAATATCAGCAAGAACTCCGCACAAAAGCTCCGCACCGCGAACTGCCGCATCATTTAAAAGAGAACCGCCAGTTTCTGTCTTTGTAAGCGGAACGGAAACCTGCGCAAGAATATTTCCTTCGTCCATTTTTTCGCTTACTTTCTGCACAGTAAAGGCTGTCGTATCGTCGCCGTTCAGTATAGCTGCCGGAACAGGAGTACAGCCGCGGTATTGCGGAAGCGCCGACGGATGAAGATTTATTCCGCCAAAACGGAACAATGACATAAACTTCGGACCGAAAATATGACCGTATGCAAAACATACAAGAATGTCGGGATTAAGCGCGGCGGTTTCTTCGCGGCACGCGCCGTCAAGGTGTTCCGGCTCAAGAACTGGGAGCGCGTTTTCCCTTGCAAGAACAGCAGTCGCCGTAGGAACAGGCGTTTTGTGCCTTCCCTGCGCAGACGGAGGATTTGTAAGGACTCCTGCGATTTCAAAGCCGCAGGAAGAACTTTTTTCAAGAAGAATACGCAAAGTTTCCGCAGAAGCATCGGGGCTTCCGGCATACAGTACGCGAATCATTTTTCACCGCCGGAAGACTTAGTCTTTTTTGCAGCAGCAGCAGCCTTTTTTGCCGCAATCCTTCGCTCCTTTGCTTCGCGTTCAAGGCGCTTCTGCTCTGCACGTTCTGCACGTTTTTTAAACTGAGCCGCAGTCTTTTCTGCAAAAGCCTTGTCTCCGCGGTCAATAAAAAGAATTCCGTCCAGATGGTCATATTCGTGCTGGATAACACGAGCAAGAAGACCGTCTGCTTCAAGGGTAAACGGTCTTCCGTTCTCATTAAATGCCTGAACAGTTACCTTTTTTGGACGTGAAATGGATTCGTACACCTGAGGAACGCTAAGACAGCCCTCCTCAAAATCAACCATTTCTGCGCTGGTAGAAATAATCTGCGGATTGATGAATACGCGGCGCACATCATCATCTGCAATAACAACAAAAAGACGCTTGCTTATTCCTGCCTGAGGTCCTGCAAGCCCTACTCCATCCGCCGCAATCATCGCTTCGAACATTTCGTTCAAAAAGTTCCGCAGGTCATCGTTTATTTCTTCCGGCTTAACAGGCTCTGCCTTCTGCCGTAAAATTTCTTCGCCTAATTTTGTAATTCTCATTCTGCCCGCCTCCAGCGTTTTTTTCTATATAATTAACTTTAAAATGATAGCAGAAAATCGCGAATTAGAAAACTGCAGACCAGAATTTTACAGTTCCTGTATTTGCTGTAACGAAAGCCCTGTGCATTTGGAAATTATTTCCACTGAAACACCGGATTCTTTAAGTTTTCTTGCATTATTTCTTGCATTATTTTCCGCAGCCTTTTTTACAGCTAGATCCTTTTCTGTTTCAGCTTCCTTATATGCTTCTTTATATCCCTTTTCATAAGCTTCTTGAGCGGCATGTTTTGCAGCGAGTTTTATTTCTTGTTCTAAAGTCATAAATGTCCTCCGTGAATCTTCCGGGATTTTTGCTTTGAGGACTTTTTCGCTGAGCGTTTTTGAAAATTCGGTTTCGTCCGGTTTCTTTTCTACAAGAAATTTGAAAAAAGTCCTGAGCTTTTCAGCAGGCATTTTATCATACTTAAGTGCATTGCAAAAGACTTTTGTGGTTTTGTCGTCGAGGAAAAGTTTTGTGTCTTCAAGGCAGACGCTTTTGAATGTGTAAATCGGAAGTCCCTTGTGGAAAATGTCTTCAAGACAGAGGAAAATTACATAACTTTCGGCAAGGCATTCGTAATCTTCGCCGGCGTGCAGGGAAGAAATGTCAAGGACGCTCTGGTAATAGCGCGCCCTTAGAGGAAGGTGCTTTTTTCCGATGACCTGCATCTCAATGTCATAGGAACGGTCAGTTTCGTCCTTTACGAAGACGTCAAGGCGTATGCCTTTTGCAAAAAAGTCTACGTCAAGCGTCTTTTCCGGCTGGGCAAGGCTTATGCTTTCAATCTGAATGTTCAAAAGCATTTCAAGGAATTCTTTACAGATGTCTAGATTTTCGGACATTACCTTGCAAAATATGAAATTGTTGGAAAGTGAAGCTTCTTCCCATTCCTTAAGAAGCTCCGGCGGATAGTATTCGTGCATATATTCTCCTTGCAGAAGATGAGGAAGTCCGCAATGCGAACTTGTAAAACAAAACCTTGACGCTATTTCAGTCAAAATTTTGTTTATACCCTCCCATAAAAAGTCAAGAAGGTTGTTTCAACAATCGATTGACTTTTTATGCCGCTTCGCAATGAAATGAGAAGCGGCAGTTGATAAGGAAGTTCGCAACGCGAACTTGTAAAACAAAACTTTGACGCCATTTCAGTCAAAGTTTTGTTTATACGCTCCTGTGTGTTTTGTTCGGGATTTTTCTCCCTACATATAAATCGAATTTATCTTTCATTTTGGGCAAAAAAGTGCAGGGAAATTTGAAAAAAAATTGAATTTTTTTTGGATTTTTTTACATTCAGTGCGAAAAATATTTTTGTACGGAAGGAACAGCGGCTTGCAACATATATTTTATTATAGGAATAAAGAATCGATAAGTAAGTTTCCGGGAATATGCAGATTTTCAGGCGCGCCGCCCCTCCCCTGCACTTACGCAATAACAATTTTCTATGTTAAATGTTACAAAAAAACTTGATTTAAAGAAATTTTGCTTATATAGTTTTAATAAACTAATACGTTGTGTTTCCTGCAGTGCTTTCGGTGAAAGACTAAGGAAAAATTCCAGCAACGTAATTCGAGAGGTATACAAATGAAAATTATGAAAAAAATTGCAGCCGTTACAATTGCTGCCGCTGCATTGTTCGCTTTTGCTGGATGTTCAGAAGATGACGATCCGAATGAAATGATTACAGGAAGCAACAAGAAGTATGAAATTGACTACACAAACACAACTACAGTGACTAGCCGTGGTTACCATTCAACTGCTTATAAACACGCTGGTGCTGCCGTTCAGCTCGATTTCTTAAACGTAAACAGTGACACTAAAGAGGCTGGTGTTATGGGTCTTATCTTTGACCTTGAAGAAAAAGACGGAGTAAAAAGTTTCAATGTAATTGGTGTAAGAACAGCTGATACTAAAGGGGGGCTCGGTTACTACGTTTCACGCTTTGATAATGTTACAGACATTCAGGCAGAAAACTTCGGAACAGGACTTGCAGAAAATCCTGCAAAAGAAACTGAATATGTAAAAGCATTTGCTAAAGCACAAGGTGAGAAAGGCACTGATAGTAAAGTAACAGTTTACGCTTATGCAATTGAAGAAAAAGCTACTGAAAATGGTACAGATTCAGCAAAAAAGGCCTATAAAAAAGATGAATTTATTTATAAAGTATATCTTATTAACAATAAAGTAGCAAATCTTGATGCAAATGGTAAGCTTGTTGATGAAAACAAAAACGAAATTGATTTATCAGATACATCTCCTGTAGCAACAATTGCAACTGGTTATACAAAGCTTACTCAGAATAAGCTTGCAGTTTATGCAAATGTATATAAAGAAAAAACTCTTAAAGGTACTTGGACATACCGCGGCGACTACAAAGAAGTTGGTGTTGATGAGGACTAATTTCTGCTAGTCAGATTTTAGAAAGGGGCTGTCTTATTAAAGGCGGTCTCTTTTGTTTTTAAATACATTCACCCCTGCCCGCCCCCACCATTCCGACTGTCCACCTGTCATTCCGAACTCGTTTCGGAATCCAATTAATAGGTCTTTACAACCGTTAGAGGGATGCTGAAACGAGCATGACAACAGAGCACTACCGTCTGCTGACAAAATTACTGTCGCAGGGCATCATTACCACTCCACCTTCCAAACTGCAAAAAAAAATCACAATTTTTTAAACTTTTTTTCTCGTTTTTTTGCCGAAAGTGACACTTTAACGCATATATATTATGAAGAAAAAATTTTTTCTAAATAGCCTGAATTTCGAGTTTAGTTGAGAATTTACAAAAAAAGCGTAAATCTTTAAAATTTTAATCACCACAAAAAAAATCCAAAAGAGTTACGCTTATGTATGAACAAATTTACAACTTAACCAGCATGTTTTTCAAGAGCCTTAAAGGCAATTTGATGTATGAATTTCTTATTTCAAAGTTCAATGGAAAGCGGGGACCTAAAAGACAATTGAGTCTTGAGCAGATTGTCGCGCTGAACATCTACAGATTTCATTTTAAAATGGGAGATCTGAAAAATTATCATAAAATGATAAAAGAACTGATGAGTGACAAAGTTCCAAATCTCCCGAATTATGAGAATTTCATGAAGGCAACAAATAAATCGACTGTATTCATCCTTGCATTTATGAACTTCCTGATGGAAATGAACAGGAAAAAAGAATTAGAAATACATTACATGGATTCTACACCAATAACAGGTCTGCATGAATCATAAAATTTACTCTCACAAAGTAACAAAGGTCATTGCAAGAAGAAGTAAATCTACAAAAGGATGGTGGTACGGATTCAAAATGAGCGGAATCTGCAATGAACATGGGGATTTTGAAAACATCATCTTCAGTTATGCAAATATTGCTGACTGTAAAATTGCAGAAAAACTTGCAGAAGTTGTAAAGGGGACAATATTTGCAGATGCAGGATATTTACAGAAAAAAGATGTTTTAAAACAAATGGAAGAAAAGGGAATCAAATTTGAAGCTGCTCCAAGAAAAAATATGAACAGACTTATGAGCCGTTTTGAATGCTATCATATCAAGCACAGAAGCATCATTGAATCAGACTGGGGAACATTGAAAAATAACTTTCAGCTTGAATATCATAAGGCAAGAAGTATTATCGGTATGTTCCAGCACTTTTTCTATAGCATTGCAGCTTATATGATTAACCGCAATCTGGACTTTTATCAAAACTTTTTCAGATTACGGTTAATTTAGAAAACTCGAATTTCGGGCTAAATATAAATACTGGAGAATAACCATGAAAATTTATGTAGACAAAGAACTTGAAAAACAATGGGAAGAAGCCTCGCTTTCGAACAACTTCATCTTCTGCAAGGTAATGTCCGAGAACCTTGACCTCTGCAAGAAATTCCTTGAAATGCTTTTGAATATTAAAATTGAAAGCATCAGTCTTGCACAGCCTGAAACAACTCTTAATGTCGATTTTTTCGCTAAGGGAATCCGACTCGATGTTTTCGTGAAAGATGACACTGATAGAATTTTTGATATTGAAATGCAGGTTATCGGAAAAGATTACCTTCCGCTTCGGGCTCGCTATTATCAAAGTGTGTTGGATGTTTCTTCACTACACGCAGGGGAGGACTACGAATCCCTCACTGAAAGTTATGTAATCTCGCCTTGATGATATCTTCCACAAGAACCTACCGATTTATACCTTCAAAAGCGTCTGCCTCGAAGACAGCACCCTTGTACTTGACGACAAAACCACAAAAGTCTTTTGCAATGCCCAAAAGTATGATAAAATGCCAACAGAAAAGTTGAGGACTTTTTTTCAAATTCCTTGTAGAAAAGAAGCCGGACGAAACCGAATTTTCAAAAACGCTCAGCGAAAAAGTCCTCAAAGCAAAAATCCCTGAAGATTCACGGAGGACTTTTATGACTTTAGAACAAGAAATAAAACTAGCCGCCAAACACGCCGCTCAAGAGGCTGCTGAGAAAGCTTCTAAAGAAGCTTATGAAAAGGGCTATAAAGAAGCTGAAAAAGAAAAGGAACTGGCTGTAAAAAATAATGCAAGAAAATTTAAAGAATCTGGGGTTTCGGTGGAGATTATTTCTAAATGTACAGGGCTTTCGTTAGAGGAGGTTCAAAACCTGTAAAATTATTATAAGTTATCTCTAAAAGATTCAGTTTTTAGAGGTAACTTTGAAAATTCCAAAGAGAAATAAATAGAGTAGCAGTATGGGATTTTTTAAGAAACAGTACATTTTGACTTCGGCTGTTTTTTTTGCGGTAAGTTCGTTTTTGTGTGCTAAAACTTTGTCATTCAATTTAATTCCTTATTTTGCAATTGAAACGAGTGTTATTGAAGAAGCGTATTACTACGAAGATTATTCAAAATACGCTGACGAAATGTGCAGTCTTCTTGAATGGGAACAGAAACCGTCTTATATATTCGGGCTTGAAGGCATTTTTAATCTGAATAAATTTATTTTTTCTTTGGATTTTTCCGCAAAACTTCCAGTTCGCTCTGGTTCAATGATGGATTCGGATTATTGGACGGACGGAATGAAATTCAACTATTCCATAAATGAAAATTATCTTGATAAAGGTTTTTCTGTAAAGACAGGATTTGCATATAGTTTTGATTTTTCAGTTTTTTCTTTTAAACCCTTAATTCAGTTTTCGTACTCGTTTATTTCATTTAATGCTAAAAATGGTTACGGTTGGTACGGAGGTTCAGCACATTCTTCAGATGGAAATGTTCATTCTTGGGACAGTCCGTATGCACATTATTACCCTGACGGAAAATATCATCTTGCCGGCGTTGATTACGAAAATCAGACTTTCAGTATTTTAACCGGATTCGATTTTTCAAAGGTTTTATTTGAAAAGTGGCGGACAGGAATTGGATTTCTTGTTGCGCCTTTTACTTATGTATATGCAAAAGATCATCATCTTGGAAAAAGCAGTAATTTTTATTCGGAAGATTTTATTTATATTTGGTTTAAAAATTTTCAGGTGAATTTAAAAAATGATTTTATTATTTCTGAACGGTTTTCTGTAAATTCAGTGCTTGAAGGAAATTTTATTCTGCTTACAAAAGGAAAAAATCATCGCAATGGCGAATTAAATCAGCAGCAAGGCGGTTTTTCTTACAAAGGTTTTAAAGCAACTGTGGGATTCTGCGTTTCTTTTTAAAAAGAAAACCTTGCTTTCGGTTTGAAAACAAGGTTTACGGTTGAAAATTAAATTTTCAAGTCTTGAATTTTATTTTTCCAATCCTGGATTTTCAGACTGGATAACTTCGCCTTCTATAACTGCTGACTGTGCTGGTACAGTTTCTCTTGTTGTTTTGCAAGACGCAAAAACGACTCCAAGAATCATACATGAAATAAAAACTAAAAATGTTCTTTTCATTATAAACTCCACTTGAATAGGATGCGCTGTCTTATATTTCAGACAACGGTCATGGTCTGTTACAGTCCTGACAAATCAATCATATAATACTATTTTAAAAATAGCAACTTAAAATCAGAATCACTCCAAGCACTTCAAGTACCTATCATTAAACAAAGGCAGCTTGACTGTAGTTTCTACTTTGAATTTTCTGTCAGACGATTCTTCTTCAACATATTCATAGTTGAATAATTCAACTTTACTTTGAGTAATAATCCATTCGGGAATTTCTGCTAGGCAGATTTTATAAAAGTGCTGTCCCCTCCCCCACGTAAGTTTGTCCGAACGCAAACTTGTCCGCCCCTCCCAACGAGAAATCTCTAAAAAGTCATTTCGATAGCCTATAAAAATTATCCTGAGCGTCCAAAAACATTATCCTGAGCGCCCAAAAACATTATCCTGAGCGTCCAAAAACATTATCCTGAGCGCCCAAAAACATTATCCTGAGCGCCCAAAAACATTATCCTGAGCGCCCAAGAATATTATTCTGAGCGTCCAAAAACATTATCCTGAGCGTCCAATATATTCAATTTTAGTGTAAGGATATCTGAAAAGATTATTCAAAAGTTCATGATTACACTTTGCTTCAAACAAAGGTCTAAGGGGTTGTCCCCCCCCCCTTAATGTAGCTAAGTTTCTGTTTATAATCATCCATCGGCTTCTTAACTTCCTGTACCAGAATTACATTTTTTAACTTTTTTTCTCGTTTTTTTTTGCAGAAAATTCAAAAAAAATTCGATTTATCATGCAGGGAAACAATTTCCTTATTCACTTTTTATGGGAGTATGTATGCACGAATACTATCCGCAGGAGCTTCTTAAAGAATGGGAAGAAGCTTCACTTTCAAACAATTTCATTTTCTGCAGGGTAATGTCAGAAAACTTAGACCTCTGCAAAGAGTTTCTTGAGATGCTTTTAAACATTCAGATTGAAAGCATAAGCCTTGCACAGCCGGAAAAGACGCTTGACGTAGACTTTTTTGCAAAAGGAATACGCCTTGACGTCTTCGTAAAGGACGAAACTGACCGTTCCTATGATATTGAGATGCAGGTCATCGGAAAAAAGCACCTTCCTCTAAGGTCACGCTATTACCAGAGCGTCCTTGACATTTCTTCCCTGCACGCTGGAGATGATTACGAATGCCTTTCCGAAAGTTATGTAATTTTCCTCTGTCTTGAAGACATTTTTCACAAAGGTCTTCCGATTTACACCTTTAAAAGCATCTGCACAGAAGACAACGGACTTTTTCTAAACGACAAAACCACAAAAGTCTTTTGCAATGCCCTTAAGTATGATAAAATGCCTGCTGAAAAGCTAAGGACTTTTTTCAAATTCCTTGTAGAAAAGAAGCCGGACGAAACCGAATTTTCAAAAACGCTCAGCGAAAAAGTCCTTAAAGCAAAAATCCCGGAAGATTCACGGAGGACTTTTATGACTTTAGAACAAGAAATAAAACTAGCCGCCAAACATGCTGCTCAAGAGGCTGCTGAGAAAGCTTATGAAAAAGGATATAAAGAAGCTGAAGCAGAAAAGGAATTGGTTGTAAGAAATAATGCAAGAAAATTAAAAGAATCCGGTGTTTCAGTGGAGATTATTTCTAAATGTACAGGGCTTTCGTTAGAGGAGGTTCAAAACCTGTAAGAAATTATTGTATATTGTAAAAAAAACAGTCCCGATGGACTGTTTTTTTTAACGCATTTGCTATTATTGCCGCCCGATAAATCGGCCGAGCCATTTTCTTGTAAATGCTAAAAAACAGTCCCGACGGACTGTTTTTTTTAACGCATTTGCTATTATAGGCTTATCTCAGCAGGCTGAGGACATTCTGGCTTGACTGATTTGCCTGTGCCAGCATTGCTGTTCCTGCCTGAGAGAGTACCTGGTCTTTTGTGAACTCAACCATTTCGCCAGCCATGTCTGTATCGCGGATGCGTGATTCAGAAGCCTGAAGGTTTTCAGCACCGATATCAAGACCTTTTACAGTCATTTCAAGGCGGTTCTGGTATGCACCAAGGTCAGCACGCTGCTTGTTAATCTTTTTAAGTGCCTCATCAAGAGTTCCGATTGCGCGGTTTGCATCATCCGGAGCACCAAGACTCATGATTGACTCATCGCCTACATTGCGAAGTCCAAGTGCCATTGCTGACATTGTTCCGATATATACCTGTGTGCGCTGATCCATATTTGCACCGATGTGGAACCACATAGAAGCAGTTACAACGTTTTCGCCTGTCGGGCGTGCAAAACGTCCTGTAAGCATGTTCATACCGTTGAACTGAGCTGTAGAAGCGATGCGGTCAACTTCTGCGATAAGTGAAGAAACTTCAACCTGAATCTGCATGCGGTCTTCATCGCTGTAGATGCCGTTTGAAGACTGAACTGCAAGTTCGCGGATGCGCTGAACGATATCTGTTGTTTCCTGCAGATAACCTTCTGTTGTCTGAATGAAAGAAATGCCGTTTTCTGCGTTTGTAGAAGCCTGATTCAAACCGCGGATCTGTGCGCGCATTTTTTCAGAAACAGCAAGTCCTGAAGCATCATCGCCGGCACGGTTGATTCTCATACCAGAAGAAAGTTTTTCCATACTTTTCTGCTGGTTCAAGTCCTGAATTCCCTGGGAACGCTGAGCGAACATTGCGCTCATATTGTGATTAATAACCATAGTGTATCTCCTTGGTGTTTTTAACAAACCGTAAAAGCTTGTGTCACGTGGTTTCCACCACCCGTTACATTTATTGTCGGATACACGTTTTTTTTCTTAAGGACTTTTTTGCTTTTTTTATCTTTTTTTTAAGTAATTTTTTATGCAAATAGATAAGGCACTAGCGTGAATGACGGTTACAGTTTCCGCAGCCGTTTATAATTACGTGAGGTTTTCCGCTTTTTGTTTTATTGAACATTCTGGAAATCAGGTAACCGTCCTGCAAAACATCTTTATGGCAGACAGGACACGTACGTTTTATGCCGGGCTTGCACTGCGGCCAGCAGGAAGGACAGCCGTATACGTAGCACAGCTGGTCTGGTGCAGCAGCGGCAGGACGGAAGATTTTTGAATGAAGGTTCTGCCCCGGAAGAAGCGGCGTTCCGCATACAGGACAGTTTACGAATGTTCCGGAAGAAGATGATGCATGCGGCACGGAAGAACTTTCTTTTTTGAGAAGTTTTCTAAAATACATCAGCGCAGCAATTATAACTATGGCTGCCAGCCCCATAATAATATAGTCTGTCATAGCATTATCCTGCGCACTTCGCTATTCCGCAAAATTATACGGCGTTTCCTGATATACGTAGTAGTTCAGCCAGTTACTGAAAAACAGGTGCGCCGTACTCCGCCAGTAAGAAGAAGGCTGAAGGCTTGTATTGTTGTTTGGAAAGTAATTTCTTGGAAGAGAAATTTCAAGTCCTTTCTGCTTGTCGCGCCAGTATTCGTCTGCAAGAGTGTTCGTGTCATACTCAAGATGACCGGTCATAAAAATCTCGCGGTTATCACGAGACTTTACTATAGTAACGCCGGCATCCGGAGACTTTGCAAGAATTTTTACGTCACGGCAGAGCTTTACTTCTTTTTCGTAAATAGTTGTATGCCGCGACTGCGGAATAGGAAACGTATCGTCAAATCCGCGCAGAAGCGGATCGTTTTTTGTAACTGCTGAATTCATAAATACGCCGAACAGCTTGTTTTCCGTAGCATGTTTCTGAATTCCGTGATGATGATACAGCCCGGCAAAAGCACCCCAGCACACATACAAAGTGGAATAAACGTTTTCCTTTGCGTAGTCCATTATACGGCACAGTTCGCTCCAGTAGTCAACTTCCTCAAAGGGAATCTGTTCTACCGGTGCGCCGGTAATTATCATTCCGTCAAACTTGTGCGTAAAAAGTTCGCTTGACGGTATGTAGAATTTTTCAAGATATTCCATTCCGGTGTTTTTATAATTATGGTTTTCCATTCGTACAAGGGAGATTTCAATCTGAAGCGGAGTGTTTGAAAGAAGGCGGAGCAGCTGAGTTTCCGTTGTTTCGCGCGTAGGCATCAGGTTTACAATAGCTACCTTAAGCGGACGTATATCCTGCGTTAAAGCACGCTTGTCCGTAATGACGAATACGTTTTCCTTTTTTAAAATGCCGCACGCAGGCAAATCTGATTGAATTTTTACAGGCATATTTACTCCATCAGCCTGAATTCGCAGGAAGCTTCAGTTTCCGAGAATTCAGGCTGCGTCCGCGTAAGCGGACACGTCCAATATTGCAGTTTTCTTAAAAACTGCCGTTGAAAATCAGGACACCATTTTGGACTGATTTTCAACATTTCTCCAATCCAATATTGCAGTTTTTCTTGAAAACTGCCGTTGAAAATCAGGATGATATTCAGTTCTGACTTTCTGTACTGTTTTATGCAGTATAGCAAAAACGCACGCTATTTGCTATATTTTACGTATGTTCAGTTCAAACCGAAAGGCTGCGGTAAAGCGGCTTAAAACGCTTGCATTTACACCTAAATCAGAAATAAATTCATACCGCGCCACAATTGAAAAAACGTTTTATACGGCGTTTTTGCCAAATCACGTAGAAAAGGCGGAACACGTTTACGGCGGAATTCCATGCGATTTTCTTTCACCGGAAATTTATTCAACAAAACGAATTTTATTCTATATACATGGCGGATGTTTTGTAGGCGGCTCCCGCAATTCATATCGCAATTTCTGCGCAACGCTGGCAAACAAAGCATTCAGCCGCACCGTTGTTCCTGAATACCGCCTTGCACCGGCGCATCCGTTTCCTGCAGCTTTAGAAGACGTACAGTCCGCATTCCGTTCGCTTTTTACGGAAGAACAAATAGCGCGCTCGCTTGATGCAAGTGCAGAGAAAAATGCCCAGTCACTTTCAGATTCGCAGGAAAGTTCTGCCCAGCCGGAATTCATAATTGCCGCAGACGGCGCAGGTGCAAGCATTGCAATGGCTCTTCTTCTGAACCTTCGCGAACGGTACAGAAAATGCATAAAGAAAGTCGTATTCTTCTCGCCGTGGTTCAATCTTTCAGACTCTTCTTCTGTATTTTCAGGAAAGAAAACAGCCGATGAAATTCTTTCAAACGAAATCATACAGAAATGCAGCGAAACCTACACTTACGAAACAAATTTTACAAATCCGCTTGTATCTCCTGTGTATGCGGCGAAAGATTTACTGGAACAGTTTCCGCCGGTCTACATACAAATCGGTTCAAAAGAAATCCTGCTTGAAGACACAAAGATGATGTCAGCTCTTTTAAAAGAAGCAGGAAACGAATGTACGCTTGATATATGGCAGAACATGCCGCATCTTTTTCAAATGGCAGATGAATACCTTACGGAAGCTCACGATGCACTCCAGAAATTTTCTGCCGTCATCTCCGGCATTGAAAAAAACACCGGACGTCAGACTTTTGAAAATAAACCGCGCCTTGAAAACAGCCTTAGGTCGGAGGCGTAATCATGGAACTTCTTTCTCCTGCAGGAAACGTAGAAAAATTATACTACGCGTATGCCTACGGCGCAGATGCTGCCTATATCGGACTTAAAAAATTTTCGCTTAGGGTAAAGGCAGACAATTTTTACGATGATGAATACAAAAAAGTCATCGAACTGAAAAAACAGTTTCCCGGAAAAAAACTTCACTGCGCACTGAACATTTCGTTCCATAACAGTGACATTGATAATTTCATAAGCAATATTGACTATTTCAAAGCATACCCGATAGATGCATTCATCGTTCAGGACATTGGAATTGTTCCGATATTACAGAAGCATTTTCCAGAGGCAGCACTCCACGTAAGTACGCAGGCAAGCTGCATAAACCGCGAAGCAGTAAAAATGTACAAGTCGCTTGGATTTTCAAGGGTCGTCCTCGGTCGAGAAGTTTCGCTTAAAGAAATACGTGAAATAAAGGACGCCGTTCCTGATATGGAACTTGAAGCATTCTGCCACGGTGCAATGTGTATTGCGTATGCCGGACGATGCCTTATGAGCGCATATCTTACAGGACGGAGCGCACAGGCTGGTGCATGCAGCCACACTTGCCGCTGGGACTACGACGTTCTTGCCGACCCTAAAAAGGCAAAGGAACTTGCAGAAAGCGGTGCGCTTGTACTAAGGGAAAAAAAGCGGCCTGATTCATATTTTCCTGTTTATGAAGGTGATGATTTTACCGCCGTCCTTTCAAGCAAGGACATTCGGATGGTAGAACACCTTAAGGATATGAAAGATGCAGGTCTTGATTCCCTAAAAATAGAAGGACGGATGAAAAGCGTTTACTACGTGGCGCTTGTAACCCGCGCATACCGCAAGGCTCTTGACGCACTTGACGGAAAAATTACCGCACAAGAAGCACAGCTTTTCATAGATGAACTTGAAAACGTAAGCCACCGGGAATCTGGTACAGGCTTTTACTATAACCGTTCTGAAGCAGACGAAACGGTAAGCGGCGCAACCGACAGCCGCTATATTCTTGCCGCTGAAATTGTAAAAAAACTTTCCATGGAGGAAGAAGCGGAAGTTTTAAAAGCAGCAGCACTTCATAAGGAAAACAGGCGGCAGGAACTTGAAAAGATGCATCCGAACGCCAGAGCCGCACGCGAAAAAGACTACGCGCTTCACCCGGAAAAAAATCCGCCTGTCATAGAAAAAAAAGACGGCTGGTCGTTCTACAAAATAACGCCGCTTAATATGATTCACCCCGGCGATAAAATCGAATTCATCTCGCCGGACACCGTATGTACAAAACCTTCTTCTGACTCATGGCTTTTAATAAACCCGGAAAACGGAACGCTCCGAAGCTGGGTGTGCGACGGTCACGAATGCCTTTTGTATACAAATGAACATCTTGAAGACGGAGCCTTGATACGCGTTCCTGACCCGGATTACGTTGAAGGTTTTATCAGGGACAGCGGAAGATAATGAGGAGAACGCGGCTTTTTACAATAGCATTATTATTTCTCGCAGAGGCAGCATTTTCGCAAATCGTAAACTTTTTTACGCCCGAAATGCACTGGACGCTGAAAAACGGAATAAGTCTTGAAAACGGAGGCGATTTTGAGCCTGCAACAGAAAGCGTAGATTTAAGTGCCTCGCTTGACTTGACGGAACTGTATTTTTCCACAGGTTTTAAACTGATGCAGGAATCTTCTGACTTTACCACAGAATCAATTTTCTGGCCGACTTTTTTTTCCTGCCTTAATATGGGAATCGGAACTATATTCCATATAAATTATATGCCCGATAATTTTATTGAAACAGACTTGCTTTTCGGCTTTTTTGCAAAATATACGCCGGTAAAGTGTTTTTCTGTGTCGGCAAATATGATGTACCTGCGGAAAACTGCCCGGATTTTTATTACAGACAGCGAATTCGTAAAAATTTCTAACGACAATATGGCTCTTGCACTGCACCTGCTGTTCCTTCCAACAGAAAAATTCAACATCGCATTTGATTTTTCTTCCTATTCTTACTACCGTTATATGATTTTCTTTGCGCCGGACTTTAGGCTGGAACTTTCCTACAAACTTTCACGCCTTTTTGCAATCGGTTCAGAAGTTGAAGTGCAATATATAGATATGTTTACGCTGAGCGCAAATTTTAACAGTGCGAATTTCCGCTGCTTTGTAAAAATGGAGTTTTAGAAATGAAAAGAAAAACATTTTTCCCGCCGTTATTTCTATTCCCCCTTTTTATCATTCCTTCTGCATGTAAATATTATTCCTACGGGCTGGAAGAATTTTTTTATCGCGAAAATACGCTGGACAAGAGGATTGACACATTGACAGAACTGAACGAAACGCAGATTCCGCAGAACCTTCCTGATGAATACACCGTTCTTGTAATTACGGACATTCATTTTGGCGGCGAAAACAGGGAAAAAAACGGTGCCCGCAAGGACGGAACTTTTCTAAAAAAAATACAGGCACTTTCCGAGTCAGAAAAACCTGAATTCTGCATTTGTCTTGGTGATGTTGCTGAACACGGTCTTGATTCAGAGTTCCGGGACTTTGCAAATGATATTGTAAAGCCGCTTGAAGATATGGGAATAAAAACGTATAACGTAATCGGAAACCACGATCTTTATAACTCCGGCTGGCCGTCTTTTAAAAAACATCTGAATCCCGGAACGTCATTCTATCATTTTAAAACGCAGAATTTCAGCTGGTATTTTCTTGATTCTGCAAGCTGTTCTTTGGGAAACTCCCAGTTGACAAAACTCCGCCGCAAAATGAAAGAAGATGATGCGCCAAAACTTGTATTTATGCATGTACCGCTTTATGCAGACGGACTTTTTTATTTTACGATGCAGAACTCAGCGGAACGAAATCAAATCATCTCTGTTTTCAACAAAAATAACGTAAAGGCAGTTATAGACGGTCACACCCACATTCAGTCCGTGAGCAATCTCGGAAACTTTGACGAATACACAATGGCCGGCTATCTTGAAAAACGTGCGTACACGCTGCTACGCATAAATGAGCGCAATGCAACAGTGAAATGCGCATATTACCTGTACGACTAGAACAGCAGGGAAAACGGCCTGAACGGGCAGGATAGCCCCCGACCTTATGCTGCATTTTTAGATAAAACATAATCTGTTGAACAAGGGCGGAAGAGAGATTATACTTTTAGGGAAGTGCTGATTAACACTTGAAGCGATTATTCAGCACTTTCCGGCGCCGGATTGGAGAGGTGCCGGAGGCAGGATTTGCGCGGAAAGTCCGGTGTAGTTCGGGGTAAACGAGGTTTATCTTTAGAAACGCAGGATGGAAGCGGAAAATTTTTAAGGCGCAAAGACCGAGCGTGAGCGGGCCGCGGAAAAGCCGGTTTTCGAATTCGGTTTCGCCCCTGAAAAAAAAAAGAAAAAAGTTTGCGTTGCAAACTTTTTTATGGGGATGTAATAAAAACTTTGCCTGAAATAGCGTCAAAGTTTTTTTTCACAAGTTCGCGTTGCGAACTTCCTTATCAACTGCCGCTTCTCATTTCATTGCGAAGCGGCATAAAAAGTCAATCGATTGTTGAAACAATCTTCTTGACTTTTTATGGGAGAAGTATATGAAAATTTTGGTTATTGGCGGTGCGGGATACATCGGAAGTCACGTTGTTAAGGAACTGATGGCCGCCGGACATAAAGTTACGGTTTTTGACAATCTTTCCAGCGGTTTAAGGCAAAATCTGTTTGCGGAGAACGGTTTTATTTACGGAAACATTCTTATTCAGTCTGATCTTGATGCGGCGTTTGCGCAGGGGTTTGATGCGTTTGCTCACCTTGCGGCGTTTAAGGCGGCCGGCGAATCGATGGTTCTTCCTGAAAAATATTCGGTGAATAACATTACCGGTACCCTGAACATTATGAATTCTGCGGTGAAATACGGATGTCTTCGCATGCTGTTTTCATCATCGGCTGCAATTTTCGGTTCTCCGCAGTATCTTCCAATGGACGAAAATCATCCGAAAAATCCTGAAAACTACTACGGTTTTACCAAGCTTGAAATCGAGCGCTTTATGGAATGGTACGACAAGCTTAAGGGAATGCGTTTTGCGGCTCTGCGTTATTTTAATGCTGCCGGCTACGACCCTGAGGGACTTTGCTGCGGTCTTGAGCAGAAGCCTGAAAACCTGCTTCCGCGAATTATGGAGGCTGCGTGCGGTCTTCGCGAGCTTAAGGTTTTTGGAACAGATTATGATACGCGCGACGGAACGTGCATCCGCGATTACGTTCACGTTACTGACCTTGCGCGTGCTCATGTTCTTGCGCTTGATTATATTACAAAAAATGATAAAAGCCTTGCCGTAAATCTTGGCACGGAAAAAGGAACGACGGTTTTTGAGTTGATTGAGGCTGCCCGCAGGATTTCGGGAAAGGCTATTCCGGCGGAGAATGCGCCTCGCCGTGCAGGTGATCCTGCATGCCTTTACACTTCAAGCGCGTATGCGAAGGAACTTCTGGGCTGGGTGCCTGAATATTCTGATGTTGATACGCTTGTGAGTACAACGTGGAACGTATATAAAAAGACATTCAATCAGTAAGATGTTTGCAGAAAGTAAAGGTCAGGAGCTTTTTATGGAACGGACGGATTTAGCCGGTACGGCGGACTTACGGAATTTTGTGCGCGATTCAAAGCGGCAGATGGTTGAACTTGAATCGCTTTTAACGCGATGCAAGGCTCTTGCCCCGGAGAACGGCGGCGATGGTGAGCTTGAAAAATGTACTGCGCTTGAAAAATGGCTTTGTGAAAACGGATTTTCAGGCGGAAACGTAAAAATTGAACGTTTTGATGCCCCGGACTGCCGCATTTCTTCCAAAATCAGGCCAAATCTTGTAGTTACTGTTCCCGGAAAAAGCGATGACTTTTCCGTATGGGTGATGGCGCATCTTGACGTTGTGCCTTGCGGCGACCTTTCGCTGTGGTCTGGAGATCCGTGGACGGTTGTAGAAAAGGACGGCAAACTGTACGGACGCGGCGTTGAGGATAATCAGCAGGGGCTTGTAAGCGCAGTATTCGCCGCCCTTGCCTACATAAAAAACGGTGCCGTGCCTGCACATACTGTAAAGCTTCTTTTTGCGGCGGATGAGGAAGTCGGCTCTGAATACGGCGTTATATGGCTTTTGAAAAATACGGCGCTTTTCAGGAAGAATGACCTTGTGCTTATTCCGGACGGCGGCGATTCAAAGGGCGAAACGATTGAAATTGCGGAAAAAAATCTTTTGTGGCTTAAAGTTCACGTACACGGAAAACAGGCGCACGGTTCACGCCCTGACCAGGGAAACAACGCCTGTACTGCGGCAAGCGATTTGCTTTTAAGGCTTCATAATCTTGAGCAGTTTTTTAACCGTAAGGATGCGCTTTTTGAACCGCCGGTTTCTACGTTCCAGCCGACGATGCGCCTTGCAAATGTTTCAGGAATAAATATTATTCCGGGTGAAGATACTTTCTGTATGGACTGCCGCATTCTTCCTTGCTATACGCTTGATGAAGTTCTTAGTGCAGTGGAACAGTGCTGTACTCAGATTGAAGAAGAATACGGCGTTGAAGTATGCTATGAAATTCCGCAGAAAAGTGAAAGTCCGGCTACGCCAAAAGATTCTCCTGTAGTAAAAAAACTTTCTTCTGCAATTTACAGGGCGCACGGAATACAGGCGCGCACAATAGGAATAGGCGGCGGAACTGTCGGTGCGGAACTTCGCCGGGAAGGAATTGCATGCGCTGTATGGAGTACGCTGGATGAATGTGCGCATATGCCGGATGAATACTGTATAATAGAAAATATTGTAAAAGATGCGGAAACGCTGATAGAATTTTTCAGCGAGTAGTCGTATCTGTAATGCGGTAGTCCCAGTTATGTTTAGGATAGCGTCCTTTCATTTCCTTGCAGATTTCTTTCCATGTTGTGTCCCAGAAATGTTCAAGGTCATCTGTAATCTGTAAAGGACGGCTTGCTGGTGAAAGAAGTTTCAAAAGCACTTTTTGATTCATGATTTTTGGAGTTTCAAAACAGCCAAAAATCCGCTGGATAATGATTTCTATTACAGGGCGGATCATATTGTTTTTTTCATAATGAACTACGCAAGTCCTTCCGTTCTGGAGCGTAATTCGTTCCGGCACGGCTGCGTCCACCTCGTTTCCGTTCAGATACCAGTAAAGTGCATCATAAACTGTTTTTGAGTCAATCCGGTTTGTGCCTGCCATAAACGGAACAAGCCATTCCTCCGCCGACAAAGCAAGTTCTTCTTCCAGCGTTCCGCCGCTCTTCCCTGCATCCGCCGGTAATTTTTCCTTCCGCTTTTCCTGACGGTAAAACTGCACCCTCATCAAAAAAGATTTTGTCTTTTCATCAATCGGGAGGCACTGCAAGCCTTTTTTCCGTATTTCAGAAATCCAGGCGGCGGCAATATCGTCTTTTCCGGCGGAAAGCCGTCTGCTTGTGATTATGATTTCTCCGTAGCAGACCCGTTCAAACTTTGCAGGCTTTCCGTTTTCAAAAAAACAGTCCGTACGAACAGTACTGTGCGAAGAAAGCCATTTTTCAAAGGCGGCGCCCTGCATTACTTCAAAGGAAAATATGACTGCTTCCGTCGTTCCTGCCATTACTTCAGGCGCAACAATGTATTCCGGCGTTTCTTTAAGGGAAGAATGAAGGACGGCTTTTCGCCCAGACGGAAACTGATACTCCGCTTTCTGCGCACCCAGCGGCGTAATCCGCCTTGCAAGCCGGTCTGCAAAACCGTTAAGAATCAGGGTAGTTTCGTCCGGCACGTCAGGTTTGTCCGTTCCGCCGGGTTCTTCCGAAAATGCGCATTTTGCAAGGCGGCGTTCAAGGTCTTTTACTGCTTTTTTTTGTATTTCTGCGCCTGCATTTGCGTAATTTCCGTATTTCAGGAACAGCCGCTCTGCCTGCGCAGTAAGCCGGTTGCTTCCTGCAGAAAGCATAATGCTTGCAAGGCGCGGATGCATTCCAAGCGAGAGCGCGGCGGTTCCTTTTCGCGTAATTTTTCCGCCGCCGTCAAGGCATCCTGTCTGCTTTAAAAGGAATACCGCTTCATTCCAAGCCGCTTCGCCCGGTGCATCAATAAAATCTACGGAAGAAATGCTGCACGCTCCGCGGGCGGCACATTCAAGGACAAGCGGTATAAGGTCGCACCGCTGGATTTCAGGCGGAAGCTCTTTTATGCGCGGGTCGTTTCTGCTCCACAGGCGGATGCATTTTCCGGGTGCGGTACGTCCTGCACGTCCGGCACGCTGGGCGGCGGAAAATTCGCTTTCTGTTTCCGTAACAAGATTTTGCATTCCTGTAGAAACGTTCATCCGGCTTATGCGCGAAAGTCCTGAGTCTATGACGCACGTTACGCCCGGCACTGTAAGCGACGTTTCTGCCACTGCGGAAGAAATTATTACGCGCCTGACATTTTCTTTCGGCTCGGAAAGAACGGCTTTCTGCGCATCAAACGAAATGCTTGAATGAAGGATATGAAGTTCCGTCCTGTCGTCTGAAATATCGTGCAGGGCGGCGGCGCATTTTGAAATGTCGTTTATTCCCGGAAGAAATGCAAGAATAGTTCCTTTTGATAAAGACAAAAGTTCTTCGCGGACAGCCTCTTCCACCGAAACGCCGGGACGGTATTCCAGCGAAACAGGAAACGTCCGCCCCGGAATTGCAATTACAGGAACATCCGCCGCACCGTTTTTGCACAGCGTTCCTAGATACGCGGCTGTTTTTTCCGTGTTGATTGTTGCGCTCATTATGATGACAAACAAATCATCGCGGAACTCCATTGCTTCTTTAAGAAACGCAAGCGCAAGGTCAGTATTTACCGAGCGCTCGTGAAATTCATCAATGACGATGACGGAATATTTTTCAAGGGTGGAATCGTTCTGCATTTCACGGATAAGGATGGCTTCCGTAACAACTTCAAAGCGCGTTCTTGAAGAAATTTTACTTTCAAGGTGAATGCGGTACCCGGCAGTTTCCCCGCAGTTTTCGCCCAAAAGATTTGAAACGCGGTTTGCAGCTCCAAGAACAGCAAGCCTGCGCGGTTCAGTCATAATGATTTTGCCGGAAAAGTGTTTCAGAAGCCCTAATGGAAGAACCGTTGATTTTCCGGCACCTGTTTCCGCTGTAAGGACAACGCATCTTCCCGGGCTGTTTTTCAATGTTTTACAGATTGAGTCAAGATGAGAAGTTATCGGAAACTGCTGTACGGACTCCGGATAGTTCATAGGCTTGCGGAAAAAAACTGCTTTCCGGCAAAAAAAGCGCCGGAAATGCAATTCGCTTTATTTTCGCGCATTCTCCGCAGCTTCAAGCGTATTGAACATCAGCATTGCGATTGTCATAGGTCCTACTCCGCCCGGAACAGGCGTTATAAATCCTGCAACGTCTTTTAAATCTTCAAAGTCGCAGTCACCGATAAGGCGGAATCCGCTCTTTTTGGTGCTGTCAGGAATGCGGTTTACGCCTACATCAATTACTACAGCGCCAGGTTTTACCATATCTTTCGTAACGGTGTGCGGTCTTCCGGCAGCGGCAACAAGAATGTCTGCCTGTCTTGTGATTTCTTCAATATTCTTTGTTCCGGTGTGGCACAAAGTTACCGTACAGTTCGTTTCTTTTCTCGCAAGAAGAAGCGAAACTGGTTTTCCCACAATGTTAGACCGTCCGATGACAACGGCGTGTTTTCCGCTCGTCTGAATTCCTGCTTTTTCAAGCAGTACGATAATTCCGTGCGGCGTACACGGAAGATAAGCTTTTTTTCCTATGACAAGATTTCCCACATTCACAGGATGAAAGCCGTCTACGTCTTTTGACGGGTCGATTGCAAGAAGCACTTTTTCTTCGTCAATATGTTTCGGAAGCGGAAGCTGTACAAGAATTCCGTGTACGGAAGAATCTGCATTCAATTCTCCGATTAAATGCAGAAGTTCCTCTTCCGTTGTAGTTTCCGGAAGGTGAACGCTTCTGTCTGCCATTCCAACTTCCGCAAGCGCTTTCTGTTTTCCTGTTACGTAAGAAACGCTCGCAGGATTTTCCCCGACCAGAATGACCGCAAGGCACGGCGTAATGCCTTTTGCCTTCAATGCAGAAACTTTCTCCGCAACTTCAGCGCGGACTTGTGCCGCAACTTCTTTTCCATCAATAATAGTAGCGCTCATGTTACCTTTTCCTGTAATATATGTTCTATTGTAAAAAGACTTTAAAAAATGTATAGTCAATATACCTTTTTTTCTAGTAAAATTCTATCCATATATGTAATGTATAGCAGGGAAATGTGATGAAACGTATTCTTTCAATTGTAGTTTTTTTTCTATTACTTTCGGTTTTTGCGGTTGCGCAGGATGCACCGGAAGATGACATGGACGAAGTACAGGACTTTTCATATTCAATGAACGGAAGAGGCGACCAGTATATCAAGATTGCCATTATGCCGAATTTTCCACTGAACTTTGGAGACCAGTTGTATGTGGGCGGAGCGGCGGAACTCGGCTACTACCGCTTTTTGAACAGCTGGCTTGCACTGGGAGGTGAACTTAGCGTAGGCTACAATCCCACGCTTGGAAGCAACAGCCTTACGTTCGTTCCGATTACGTTCGGAGTTTCGTTCCAGCCGGCAGTATGGAAGATTGAATTTCCGATTACGCTTTCTACAGGCTTTGCGTTTGAAACCTGCCAGAACCGCAAGTATTTTCCGGGATTTGTTGCAAAAGCAGAGGCTGGCGCATTTTTCCGCATGAATGAGGGCTGGTCGTTCGGTCTTGGCTCTGACTTTTTGTATCTTCCGCAGTGGTATACGACTGATGAACGGGCAAGTTCCGACTACGGACTTTTCCTTACGGCATTTGTTGCCGCGCGCTATCATTTCTAACAGAGGTTTTCGATGAAAAAAATATTCCTTTCAATCAGCATCGCCGCCGCAGTTTTCGGTTTTAGCGGCTGCTATGACGCAATTTTCTATAATATCCGAAACGAAGTTCCGCTTGAAGACGGCGTAATAAACGGCTATACAAATTCAATCGTGCGCTATCAGGAACCGGACGAAACGGAATTCCTTTATCTTCAGAACGGAAACGTATATTACAAGCAGATTTCAGAAGATGATGATAAAACAAAACTTACTAAAAATCAGGATCACGACAAATGGACAAAAGACAGTTCTGCACCGGAAGGAATAAGCTATTCCTATTTTGATCAGGAATTTTCCGGTACTTACAGCTGTAAGCTTGCATCAGATTCAAACTATGTCTATCTTCTTGGTGCAACGCCTGAATATGACGAATCGAGCAGCCGCAATATACTGAAGAATTTTAAACTGTATTGCTACAGCAAGGCAAACGGCTGGAAATCTGTTGAACAAATCAATACAATACTGAAGCAATATGAAAGTACGCTTGATGATGACAAATACATGATGGACTCAAGCATTCAGCTTTTCTGCACTAACGCACCGCAGAACGAACACCGCAAGGCATACATCAGAATCGGAGGCGGCTCTCCGTATTATTCGTGGATGTCAGATAAGCAGACATACGGAAGTGACTTTACAGTAAAAGACGGCGTTATGAACTGCGGAATTATTGAACTGAACGGAACTGATACAGATATTGCAAATGTTGTGCTGCTGGGAGACGGAAAAATCGGTACACTTGAAAAAACCGGTGCCGGAAAAGACACAACTTCTGCCGTATATGCAAACAACACTGTTTACTTCCTTGATTATCTTGCATCGTCCACAAATGAAACAAAAAACAAAGAAGCAGACTACATTTATTTGGGTAACGGTACGACTCTTTATTGGTTTGAAACAGCATCCGTTTCTTCCGTTAAGGCTTTGGATGCAGAGCCTGTAGGAAAATCAACAGGCTGTGCAGCCGACATTCTTTCTATGTGCGTTACAAACGATTCTATTATTCTTGGAACTTATAAAGAAGGTGCATACCACGTAAAGACAGACAGCGGCAAACCGGAAACTGAAGCTTCTACCTCCTTTCCGACAAAAAATGCAAATTCCGTTATGTGCAAGCCGTATATTGTCCGTATGCTTTTCTGCACAGATCCGTCGCTTGGCGAAACGGCTGACGGCAGTGCATTGTACAGCGCACTTCAGTTCCAATACACGGAAACTTCCGCCGGAGCATCGTATAAGAACGTAGGTCTTTGGTCGTACTATAATTCTAAAGAAAACGGCCACAGGAATAACTGGAATAAGGAATGACAGCGCAGGGTAAAACGATCTTTCATTGGTTTACATATCGTCCTGCGCTTCCAGTTTTGCGCTGCAAAACTGCGATAAAAGTATTGTCTGCTGTAACGGAATTACAGCGCAGGGTAAACACATCGCTCATTGATTTTCGTATTGACCTGCGCTTCCAGTTTTGCTTTGCAAAACTGCGATAACGTGTTGTCTGTTGTTGAGGGCAAACGCATTATAAATCAAAGCAGTGAAAATGCGGAAAAATAATAATAAAATATGAAGGGTGAAGGTAGAACGGCGCACAATTGCGACAACTTTGGACGCCTGTCACAGAGAAAATCAGAACGAAACGTAGTGGAGTGATGATTTTTTACGAAAAATTGGAGCACCCTGTGCCAGCCGGACTGCCGGAAGCCGTAATATTTTGCAATGTACTTGTATTCTTTATTGAAAAAATTATAATGCGTTTGCCCTATTCCACCGACAGGGCGTTCTTGCTTTAACGTTTTTTTTCCTGTAGTATTTAACGCATTGTGAGTATCCTTAATTCTTTCTTGCTGTTGATAGGAAGTCTGGGCTTTCTGCTGTATGGAATGCGCCTGATGAGTGACGGTATTCAAAAAAGCGCAGGTGAAAAACTACAGCGGGCCTTAGGCATGATGACCGGAAACCGTTTCGTCGGCATTCTGACCGGTCTTGCAATCACAATGATTATACAGTCGTCCGGCGCAACTACCGTTATGGTCGTTTCGTTCATTAACGCCGGACTGCTCACCCTTACGCAGTCAGTCGGCGTCATTTTCGGCGCAAATATCGGAACTACAATTACCGCATGGATTGTTTCGCTGTTTGGCTTTAATTTCAAAATTTCCAGTTTTGCAATTCCGATGTTTGGAATGGGATTTTTCCTTACAATATTAAAGGATTCAAACTGCAGGAACATCGGCGAAGCCATTATGGGATTCGGTCTTCTTTTTATGGGATTAAGCGGACTTTCCGATACGTTCTCGTTTGACCCATCGGATTTGAAATTTCTTGCAGAAGTGCAGAATCTAGGCGTTATTTCAATTCTTATCGGTTTTGTAATCGGCATTCTTGTTACGGCGCTTATGCACTCGTCAAGCGCATTTTCTGCAATCGTAATTACAATGGCGTTCAACAACATCATAACTTGGGAAGTGTCCGCCGCAATGACGCTCGGAAGCAACATCGGTTCAACGATTGACGCAGTTCTTGCGGCGTTCGGCACAAATGCAGATGCCAGGCGTTCGGCACTCATTCACGTTCTGTTCAATGTTGTAGGAACGCTTCTTGCACTTATTTTCCTTAATCCGCTTCTTTCATTCGTTACCTGGCTTTCTGCCGGTCAGAATATTGCAATACGCATTTCCGTTCTTCATACTGTATTTAAAATCGTTACGACTCTTGTTTTCGTTCCGTTCGTTCCGCAAATTGTCAGGCTTTCCCAATTTCTGGTAAAAGATGACAATGATGGTGCTCTCAGGCATTATCACCTTGATTTTCAGGAGCATACGGGAAAAGAAAGTACGGCAATGCACATCATCCGCGTAGAAAAAGAAATTGCTGATATGACGGATGTAGTAACGCAGATGTTCGACAGGCTTCAAATCGGATTTTCAAAGCGCAGTCAGTCTTTCATTGACGAACATGCAGAAGCACTTGAGTCTGCGGAAGATTACTGCGACCAGATGCACGAACAGCTTGTGCGTTACATAATTCAGTGCCAGCACCTTCCTGTTACGGACAACCAGCGCGCAAACCTTTCCCTTATGATTCAGATTACCGATGACATTGAAGCTATGTCTGACGACTGTTTTTCCGCCGGAATGCTTTTGCAGCGCAGCATAGAAAAAAAGATGAAATTTCCGCAGGAAGATATGGAACGCCTTATTCCATACGTGGAACTTGCGCGCCAGTTCCTGCAATTCATCCGCATAAACATAAATAAGCACCTTGACGAAAACAAACTTGCAATGGCAACGGAACTTGAAGAACAGATTGACCTGTTCCGCAAAAACCTTAAGAAAATCGCCCGAAAACGCCTTGAAAGCGGTGCAGACGTAAAGGCGGAGCTTCTTTACCTTGATTTAATCCGTCAGATTGAAAAAATCGGCGACCACGCATTCAGCATTTCAGAACTGCTTGCGCAGACAGCATAGAAAATTGCGTTTTTCTCTTGCATCTTGCTAAAAAACTGTAAAAAGTGTATAACAATATAACATCAATGGCGATGAGAACGTAGTGTTGCTGCGTTCTCATCGCTTTTTTATTTTAAAACAGCAACGCAGACTTTTTATCAACTGGAGTATGTATGACGAATGTACCGGAACTTTTTGCAAGCAATGTGTTCAATCAGAAAGTAATGCAGGAACTCCTGCCAAAAGAAACGTTCAAGGCGCTGAAGCGGACGCTTGACGAGGGAATTCCGCTTGAACTTGAAATTGCAAATCAGGTTGCCCACGCAATGAAAGAATGGGCAATTTCCAAGGGTGCAACGCACTACACACATTGGTTTCAGCCGCTTACAGGAATTACTGCGGAAAAGCACGACAGTTTTATTTCGCCGGCACAGGACGGCGGCGTTATCATGGAATTTTCCGGGAAGGAACTTGTGAAGGGTGAACCTGACGCATCTTCTTTTCCGTCCGGCGGAAAACGCTCTACGTTTGAGGCGCGCGGCTACACCGTATGGGATCCGACGGCGTACGCATTCGTAAAAGACCATTCGCTCTGTATTCCAACTGCTTTCTGTTCCTACACAGGTGAAGCACTGGACAAAAAAACGCCGCTTCTTCGCTCTATGGAAACACTGAACGAGCAGGCTCTCCGAATCCTTAAACTGTTCGGAAGCAAAGCAAGGCACGTTACAACGACAATGGGGCCGGAACAGGAGTATTTTCTTATTGATGAAAAACTTTGGAATCAGCGGAAAGACCTTCGTATGACAGGAAGAACGCTTTTCGGCGCAAAACCGTCGAAAGGTCAGGAAATGGATGACCAGTATTTTGCCGCCATAAAGCCGCGCATTGTAAAATATATGGAAGAACTGAACGAAGAACTGTGGAAGCTCGGAATTCTTTCAAAAACGGAGCATAATGAAGTTGCGCCGGCACAGCACGAAATGGCGCCTGTTTTTACTACGTCAAATCTTGCCGCAGACCAGAACCAGCTTACGATGGAAATAATGAAAAAAGTTGCGCGCCGTCACGGAATGGTATGCCTTCTTCACGAAAAACCGTTTGCCGGCGTAAACGGTTCGGGCAAGCACAACAACTGGTCTATCGCTACTGACGAAGGCGAAAATCTTTTTGCTCCGGGAAAAACGCCTCAGGAAAATGCGCAGTTCCTTCTTTTCCTTACTGCCGTTCTTAAAGCAGTCGACGAAAATCAGGACTTACTGCGTATCTGTGTAGCAAGTGCAGGAAACGACCACAGGCTTGGAGCAAACGAGGCGCCTCCTGCAATCGTTTCAATCTATCTTGGCGACGAGCTTGAAGCCGTACTTAAGTCGATTAAGGACGGAACGCCTTATGATTCAAAATCAAAGTCAAAAATGTCCATCGGCGTAGATGTCCTTCCTCCAATCCCTAAGGATTCCACAGACAGAAACAGAACGTCTCCGTTTGCATTTACAGGAAACCGCTTTGAGTTCCGCTCTGTGGGTTCCGCGCTTTCAATTTCCGGTCCGAATACGACGCTCAATTCAATTCTTGCATACGCGCTCAAAGAATATGCAGACGAACTTGAAAAAGCCGTTGATTTTGAAAAAGAACTACAGAATCTTATAAAGAGGGAAATCACTGCTCACTGGCGGATTGTTTTTGACGGAAACGGTTACGACGAAGCATGGATCACAGAAGCAGAAAAACGCGGTCTTTTAAACTTAAAGACATTGCCGGATGCAATGGAACAGTATCTTAAGCCGAAAAACGTCAGGCTTTACACGGAAATGGGAATTTACACCGAACCGGAAATGGAAAGCCACTATGACATCAAGCTTGAAAAATACTGCGGAATCCTTAATATCGAAGTTGAAACGATGCTTGAGATGATTTATAAGGATATTCTTCCGGCATCATTCAGTTATATGCGTGCTGTGGGAGAAACAGCTGCAAACGTAAAAAATCTCCTTCCTGACGCTAAATGCAGGGCAGAATGTGATATTTTGAAAAAACTTGACGGACTTACGGACGAACTTGCAAAAAAAGCAGAAGAACTGAGCAGTACGCATATCCGCATAAAGAAACGCTCCGGCATAATGGAGATTGCACAGGGGTATGCGCGGGAGGTAATTCCGGCAATGGCAGAAGCACGCGCCGTTGCAGACGAAATCGAGCCGCTTCTTGGAGAAAACTACAAGCCGTTCCCAAGCTACGAAGATTTGCTTTTTAAGATTTAAAGTTTTTTTGTTTGCGCAAAGTGATATAAGAAAAAATTAAAAAGGAACAAAAATAAATGGAGGTGAAAAAATTTCACCTCCATTTTTTATCAGTATACAAGTATTTTTGTATGCAAAAAACGCTTACAGCTGACCGCTTTCTGCCGCGCCAGGAAGACCAATATCCTTCCTGTGGAACGCACCCTCAAATGAAACTGCATCAACAGCATTGTAGGCGTTTTTCCATGCTTCCTCAAAAGTTCTACCGAATGCGCTGCACGCAAGAACGCGTCCGCCGTTCGTTACAAGTCCGCCGCCGCCAGTCCGCCTGTCATAACGCGCACCGGCAATAAAAATCTTTGCACCGCTTGCTTCAACTGCCTTTTCTGCAATGACAATCGGCTTTCCTTTCGGGTATGCTCCCGGGTATCCGCCGGAAACAACGACAGGGGCAACCTGAAATCCCTTTTTCCAGCTGAATTTGAAGTTTTTAAGCGTGCAGTTTACAATCGCCTCGCACATCTCTATAAAATCAAAATCCATAAGCGGAAGAACAGCCTGGGTTTCCGGGTCGCCGAGGCGCACATTGTATTCCAGAAGCTTCGGTCCGTCTTTTGTAAGCATAACGCCAAAGAAAATAAAGCCACGGTAATCAAATCCCTCGGCAATCATTCCTTTTAAAGTCGGCTCAAGACATTCTTTGTTGAACTGCGCCATAATATCGTCCGTAACGTCACTTAACGGGCAGACAGCACCCATTCCGCCTGTATTAGGTCCTTTGGCTCCGTCATTCAGCCGTTTGTGGTCACGCGCCGGAAGGAACGGAATAATGGCAGCCGTTCCGTTTTGAACAGCTTCTTTTGTAACAGAAACAGCAGAGAGAACTGAAATTTCTACGCCCTGCAGATAGTCTTCAATTACAAGTTTCTGACCGGCAGTTCCAACACGTCCGCCTTCCATTAAGTCTGCAACTGCCTCAAGCGCTTCTTCTTCAGTAGCGGCAACTACAACGCCTTTTCCGGCTGCAAGACCGTCTGCTTTTATAACGATTGGAGCACCGTGTTCCTTAACATACGCTTCTGCCTGCTTTTTATCGGTAAATGTCCGGCTTTTTGCGCAGGCAACGCCGTATTTTTCCATAAACTCTTTAGAAAGGTCTTTGCTTGCTTCAAGCTGCGCCGCCTGTTTTTTAGGACCTACGCACGGAATTCCTGCATTCCAGAATTCATCGGCAAGACCTTCTGCCAAAGGATCTTCCGGTCCGATTACTGCCATCGTACAGCCTTCATGTTTTGCAATCTGCACATACGGATTTTCATCGCCGGAAATATACGAGCAGTTCTTGATTTCTACATTAGTGCACTTAGATTCTTTTGCAGTTCCGCCGTTTCCGGGAACACAAACAACTTTTTCAACTTTAGGACTCTGAGCAATTTTCCAAGCAATGGTGTGCTCGCGACCACCATTGCCGACAACGATAACATTCATAATGCAATAATACAATAAACAGCGGCTTTATTCAATTTTTACGCACGTTTTTTTGATTTTGCGCAGGAACGTTACATTGTTTTTGCAACTTCCTCGTGCTGTTTTTCAAGAATTTCCATCACGCGGTCAATGATTTTCTGTTTCGGATCAGGATCATCAGCAGGAAGGGAAGCAAGCACTTCGTTACGGAATTCCTTGCAGTTAATTACAGGCTTTGCCGTAAGCACGACTTTTGCAGGTTCTACAAGATCGCTCAGCATATCGTCAGGGGATTCCATATTGATTTTGAGCGCTTCACCGTTTACAGAAACAAGAAGCATAACGTCAAACAGGCGGAGATAGCTGTCGATTTCGCGAAGACCTTTTTTTGTTTCCGGCTGACCAGGACGATAGCGCGTACCGCTTGGGAAAACGAGAATTACCTGCCCGCGGCGCTTGCACGCATCCATAGCACGCATAGCCGCAAAATTTATCTTTCGAGCTTTAGCCTCTTCTGCAGCACGTTCTTCTTCAGAAACAGCCTGTTCTTCTGCTTTTGTAAGGCTTCTTGTAGGATAAATGACGACGCGTGTAAAGCCTTCTGTCCATACTTTTACGGCAGGACCGGCTTCGTTCAGCTTCATTCCGGCAACGGCAACAATTCGTTTTGAAAAATCTTTTGCCCACTCCTCGTCACGGTTTTTCAAAAGATAAATGATTGCAGGAAGGTCAAGATTTGTATAATGCTCCATCAGTATAAGACCTTTTTTTCCGTCTTTTACAACTGCATCATAAAATGCCTTGAAATTTTCGATGTTTCCCAAACCTGATTCCGGCAGAAAATTATCATCAAGCATTAAATCCATATATTTTGTCAATTCAGGATTTGCTTCCTGATAAATATTCGTTTCGTCAATTTTATCAGGCGCGTGGGAAAGAGCCACCATCTCCTTAAAATATTTTCCGTACGCATCTTTTAATTGTTTTGCCATAAAATTCCTTCTGTTTCTTTATGAGCAGATTGAACGGACTGCTTAAAAACAGACCGCTCAGTGCATTTAATATATTCTAATAGCAGTTCAAGCAGGTGTCAATTTGTTTTACCGCCAGCACAGGCTGACCGGCTAGAACGATGTCCTTCCGCGGAAACTTCGCGCCAAAGTCAGCTTGTCAGCATACTCAAGGTCACCGCCAACAGGAATTCCTGTTGCAAGCCGTGTGATTTTTACGTCATATTTTTCCGACAGGATTTTCTGTATGTAAAGCGCCGTCGAGTCGCCTTCAAACGTAGGATTTGTCGCAAGGATAATTTCCTTTATTCCGCCGGCACTTACGCGCTTTACAAGGCTTGCAATGTTCAGGCGGTCAGGTCCTACGCCCTCAAGCGGCGCAATTACTCCGCCCAGCACGTGAAAAAGTCCTGTGTATCCGCCGGCGCTTTCTATAGTCTGAACATCCTGCGGCTGCTCTACTATGCAGATAACGGAAGAATCGCGCAGCGGATTTGAGCAAATCGGGCACGGATCGTTTTCAGTCCATGCGCCGCATACCGAGCACGGCTTTATTTTCTGCTGAAGTTCGCTTATCTGACGCGAAAAATTCTGAATGTACAGCGGTTCTGCCTTTAGAAGATGATTTACAATCCGCGCCGCGCTTTTTTTACCTATTCCAGGCAACCGGGAAAACGAATTAGTCAGTTCATCAATTATATTCATTGCGACTTCCCTGCCTTATATTCCAAGACCAGGAATGTTCAGCCCGGAAAGCAGTGTACCTGATTTTTCCTTAAGCTGTTCCTGCATTTTTGAAATTGCATCGTGCTGGGCGGCAACAATTAAATCTTCCAGCATTTTTACATCGCGGTTATCTACACACAGAGGATCAAGATGAATTTCAAGCATCTCGAACCTGCCGTTGATTTTTACCGTAACCATTCTTCCGCCGGAAGACCCTTCTGCAGTCAGTTCAGAGATTTCTTTCTGAAGCTTTTCCGCCTGTTCTTTTATTGCCTGAGAATTTTTCAGTAACTCAAAAGGATTCATTGTTTACTCCTATAAAAGCAGTTTTTATCTTATGTCCCTACAACGGTGCCTTTGAACGCATTGCACAGGATTTTTACCTGCTGCGGAAGTTCAACGGCTGATTTTTCTTGTTTTTCTTCTATGTATTGAATCTCAAACTGCATATGCTCGTGACAGTATTTTGACAGCACGGCAACAATTGTCGGAATATTCTGACCGATATAGTTTTTCTGATATTCCGTTTTTATTGTCGTACTGATTTTATTCCCTAAAAGATTCCATGCGCCGGTCTGCATAAGCGCAGACGCAAGCATCGTATTATTCACGGAAAGTTCAGCAATCACTGCGCCAAAAAGTTTTCCCATCTGAATGGAACTTCCGTCACTTGCCGTAAACGTTACGCTGCTTTCGTGGATTTCTTCCGGGGTAAGCGCACGTCGAGGTGCTTCTTCCGTAAAGTCAGCGGCATCTGAAGGAACATACGGTTCTGCCGATGATGAGGAAGAGCGGTCTGTTTCATCTTCAAACGAGCCGTCATCTTCCGGCGGAACGTCCGTATTAGACCAGTCGTCATCGGAAGAATCGTCCGGCGCATAACTGTATTCTCCGCCATTTTCATATTCCGGCAAAGACACATTCTCCTGCGGCGGTGAAAACGGTTTTGCTACTGAAAATGCCGCTGCTTGTTCCGGCGGCACAGCTCCGCCATCAGGAAAAGGGGGCGCTGCCTCCTGCTGAACCGACTCATCAGAAGGCGCTTGCGTTGCCTCCTGAGCATTCCGTCCGTTTCCGTCAAAAATTGAAAAATGAGGCATTCCGGCAGGAATTTGCACGGAAGATGCATTTTCACCGCCTTCGTTCTGCCGACTGACTTCCGCCTGTTGCGCAGAAGCAGTAAATGCCGGCGCATTCTGAACTTCGCCAGTTACAGGCTGAGGTGCAGAAGGTGTCTGCATTGCGCCGAATGACGGTACAGCCTGCGCTCCGGCTGAATTATTTACCTGCGCAGGACGCGGCGCATTTTCCAAAAGAGCGTGCGCCTTGTCTATTTCCGCCTTTACCTCCGCCGGCGAAACATATTGCGAAAGCCAGCACAGCCTGCTGAATGCAAGTTCCAGCTCGTATCGCGGAGAAAGCGAGTAGCGTATATCACGATACAACTGTAAAAACAGGGAAAGCGCACGTTCTGTCTGAACGGTATTCCATGAATCAAGTACGTCCTGACTGTATCTTTCCGGCGACTGCCCCAGAAGTGCCTCCCGTCTTATTCCGTTTTTTATCAAAAGCAGACTGCGGATATATTCACAGCTGTTTGAAATAAGCTGTTCTATGGAAATGCCGGACTCAAGAAATCCGTCAAGTTCATTCAAAGCCTCTTCCGTTTTTCCGGCGGCACAAAAACCGAACAGACTGTTCAGCCGGTCTACGCCTAAGAGCCCGAGCTTGTCGCGGATTTTTTCATACGTTATGTAGCCGTCACTGAACGCCGCAACCTGATCAAAAAGCGTATATGAATCGCGAATAGAACCGCCGGATTCCTTTGCAATCCAGTACAAAGCTTCCGCGTCCGACTGAATGTTCATTTCTCGGCATGCATCCGCCAGAAGATTTTTTACCTTTTCTACCGGTACAAGACGGAAGTTGAACTGCTGGCAGCGAGACTTTATAGTAGCAGGAACTTTCTGAAGTTCCGTCGTTGCAAAAATAAAAATAACGTACGGAGGCGGCTCTTCAATCGTCTTTAAAAGTGCGTTGAAGGCGCTTGTAGAAAGCATATGGACTTCATCGATTATGTAGATTTTATAGCGCGCTGAATTCGGCGGAAACATAACTTCGTCCTTTATCTGGCGGACGTCATTAACGCTCGTATTTGAAGCACCGTCTATCTCAATGACATCAAGGGAAGAACTGTTCGTAATTGCGCGGCAGGAATCACACTGTCCACAAGGCTCGTCATTCGGAGTGCCGGTACTCTGGCAGTTCAGCGCCTTTGCAAGAATGCGCGCCGTTGACGTTTTTCCGCATCCGCGCGGACCTGCAAACAGATACGCGTGTGCAATCTGCCCGGATTTTATAGAATTCTTCAATGTTTCTGCAACAAATTCCTGCCCGACAAGATCTTCAAAATGCTGCGGACGCCGTCGTGTTGCCGTTACTTCATAAGCCATACTGTCACCAGTCCTTTCTTCTATTATATAATACTATAGCAGAACAAACTGAAATGCTCAATTGAAAGCAGAATGAGTATCGTTCTGCCGGTAGAAAAAATGCGTGCAGTCAGGTAAAATTATATGGTATGAATGTTGAACATTTGATTTTTGACCTTGACAATACGCTTTATCCGTCTTCAGGAAATATGGACAAAGGAATTACGCAGCGGATGATGAATTTTGTAGCGTCTTTTTTTGACGTTTCTTACGAAGAAGCCGTAAAAATCCGTGCGGAACATATACGCAATTTTTCCACAACGCTTGAATGGCTGCGCTCCGAAGGACTTTCTGACGTTGAAAGTTATTTTGCTGCCGTTCATCCTCCGTACGAAGCCGATGAACTTGAGGAAAATCCATCGCTCCGCCCTTTTCTTGAGTCAATCCGCATTCCAAAAATAATACTCACGAATGCACCGTCTGAGCATGCGGAGCGGGTTCTGGAAAAACTGCGCGTACGCGACTTGTTCACTGCCGTATGTGACATCAGGACAAGCGGACTTTTGGGAAAACCGTATCCGCAGGCATTCAGAAGCGCACTTGAAAAATGCGGCGGCACGACTGAGAATACGCTTTTTATAGATGATATGAAAAAATACACCGACGGTTTTGCCGCGCTCGGAGGAACAGCCGTTCTTACCGGCGACAAGATAGGACACGCCCTGAACCCGAAGTCAAACGCCGTTGCAAAAGAAAAGCCTTTGCGGCCGGGAAGAACAATCCGCATTCCGTCCGTCTATGACCTTCCAAAATTGATTTCAGAACTCTCTTTATCAAACTGATTTTTTTTTATTATTTAACTGTCATTTTTTGCCTTTTTTTGCAAATCATTCCTATTTATATGTAGGAACAAAAAAACGGAAAAAAAAAGTACAGGTCTTTCTCTAGAGCAGGTTCGGGAATTGTAAGGTAATTTTTACCGACTGGCACGTCAAATAAAATCAAGAAAATTCTCACTGAGAATTTTTCACAAGTTACTTAAAATCAGCATAAAAAACACGCCGAGTTTTAAAAAATTCTCGGCGAGAATTCTAAAAAGTACGGCGTGTTTTTAGGAAAAACTCGGCGAGAATTTGGGAAAAACACGCCGAGTTTTTTGAAAAATGAATTACTTTTTAAGAATTACAAACGATTTTGCAGGAACGCTTGTAGGAACAGTTGTACTTTCTTCTGGTGTTCCGCTAGTTACATCGATAACTTTTGTATAACCTGTCATTTCACCAGAAGCAATTTCAACTTCATTATCAGTAGCGTTAAAGAAAATTCTAAAAGCACCAGTTGTGTACTTTGTTACACCGTTAGTCCTTACTTCTTTTTCAGCATTTATCGTTTTGGCTTTACCGGCTACTGCACTGGTATTTTTACCAAATGCATCAGGATTAGCCTTGCGAAGTGAAATAAGACCTTTGTAAACATTATAAACATCAGAATATGTTGTTTTCATAGACAAATCAATTGTATTTACAGCATCAATGTTGTATTCTCCAGGTTCATTTGTCCATTCAATTCCACCTTTTGTATCAGCAGAATAACTGTCAGGATTTCCTTTTTTAGTACGAAGGAAGTCCTGTCCACCGTTCATAAAAGGAGTTCCTTGAGAAAGAATTACAAAAGCCGCAGCCAGTTTATCTTCTTTTTTTATGAGTTCAAGCTGTTCTTCAGAAACCGAAGCAGGCCATTTTGTCGCAATTTTCCCATCTTTATCTGCCTTTTGAACATCTTCAAGATTTTCTTTTAATGAATATACAAGCTTATCATAAAGCGTGAAATTATCGTGACATTCAACATAATGAAGTGCAAGACCAGGTTCACCTGTCGCATTACGATTATTCTTACCAGATTCACCAACTAAACCATCTGCTATTCCAGTATCATTAAATACTCCTTGAACCTGACCTGTCTTAAATCCACCGAATTCAGCACCTTTTACTGCATCACGGAAGTCATCGTCAAATGCACCGACGCCGTAGCTTCCTGCAGAAACAGCCTGAGTTGCACCGTCTTCTACAAGACAGTCTCCTCCAGTCCAAGGTTCCCCGTAAACAAGAACATTCTGGTCAATCTCAGAAAGAGCATTATAAATTTCTTTCATTGCTTCTTTACTATGAATTCCCATAAGATCAAAGCGGAAGCCGTTAATGTGATAGTCAAGCATCCAGTGTTTTAAAGAATCAATCATGTATTTTCTGAACATCGGAGCTTCACTGTCGGTTTCATTACCACATCCAGAACCGTTTGAATATGTTCCGTCTGCTTTTATTCTATAATAGTAGTATGGAACTGTTGAATCATATAAAGAACCACCTTGAGTTCCGGCTGTATGATTGTAAACGACATCCATAATTACTGCGATGCCGTTTTCATGCAGTTTTTTAATCATTGCCCGGGCCTGCTCAACCGTAGCCATTCCGTCTTTGTCTGAAGAATAATCTGTATAGCGGCTTTCAGGAACATTGTAGTGATATGGATTATAACCCCAGTTATATCCGTCATCATTTACAACCTGTGCATATTCAAACATAGGAAGAATCTGAACATGAGTTACGCCAAGGTCTTTCAAGTGAGCAATAACTTTATCGCTTGCAAAGTCGTTAAATTTTCCTGTTGAATCAGAAACTGTTGCCCGGCTCCAGTCACGAATATGCATTTCATAAATTATTGCATCACTGTTATCTTTAGCATCTGAACCATTTGAACCGAATGGATTTTTATATGTTTCTTTTGTTCCATATTCAGTTCCGGCGTTGATATCTACAATCTGAGATGCAATTGCATCAGGACTACAAGCTTTTGCATAAATATCAGAAGTCCAATATGTTATGCCGTTATTTGTAATCTGATATTTGTAATATTTTTTGCTTCCCACAGAATCAAGAGTATAACTCCAGATACCAGTTTCTTTGTCCAGAGACATTTCATTTTCTGCAGAAGGATCACCTTTCAAAGATTCTTCTGTTGTTGAACCGCAGGCTTTTGCAGCTACAGTTTCTGCCTTGAAATTTCCTACCTTAGAAACATCATCATAGAACAAAATGTTAACCTTGCTTGCAAGAGGTGCCCAAACCTTAAATACAGCTTTTTCGCCGTCAAAAGTAAGTCCTAAATCATCTCCGCTGTATTTATAATCTTTAAGGGAAATCTTTATTGCATTTTGTGTGGAAATCTGACGACCATCAGAAGGTTCAAAAGACTGATGTTTTATCATCCATGTTTTTGACACATCCAAATCAGAATCAATTTTTACAAACAGTGTATTTGTAAAGTTTTCCGAACGGTTTGTTTTTGCCGCATAGTTTACAACGTCTTTTACTGCTACAGTTGTTCCATCAGTTGCAACAAGACTGAATCCATTGTCTGATGGTTCTCCTGTAAGTGCGTATTTTACAGAAAGTACTACCTTTAATGTAGAAAGAGTTTCCATAGATGCACTTGAAATAAAAGGAGTCATAACAGAACTTATAGGATAAAGATCCTTGTCTCCACTTAAAATCATAAAATGCATTGTGCTTGATAAATCAACGGCAACATCTTCAGTATCTTTTGTCCATGAATCAGATTTTCTGATAATGAAATTAATATTATCCTTATTTTCAATTGCATCTTTTACTAATGGCGCACTACGTTCAAACATTGAAGGATCAAGCACCATATAACCGATTTTATATGTATTTCCGTCATATAAAACATCTTTTGATTTAAATTGACCTATGGTCGAACTGAATGCAAGTGCTCCATCTCCTCCGTCTTCCCATAACCATAAAGCCCAGTCACTATAGTTTCCATCAGCACGATTATAAAAAAGAATAACCTTTTCATCATTAGGGTCGATTTCTTTTGCTAATTCAGAAGCTGCCAATAATTCACTATTAACCTTTCCAATAGTACCTGGAATTTCCTGAAGTTTTACAGAATCATCATCCCCACCCGACGAACATCCTGCAAACATTACTGCTGCACCCAGAATCAGGCTCAGCAATACCTTAAATTTTCTCTTTTTCATAAGTTTATAAAACCTCCTAAAGTTTTAATTTACTTTTGCAATTTAAAAACTATTCAAAAGTCATATATCCCTTTGAACAAACTTTTTACTTTTGCTTAATTTTCAACACTCATATAAATGCTGAAGATTAAACACAAGAAAAAACAACTACTCTTTAGTTGAATTTAATTAAAAATCAACTAAACAATTGTTTTTATTTAAACAATCTCTTATAATATCCACAAAGAGCAATGAAAAATTTTTCCAAAATTTTTACTTTTAGGAGGGGTGATAGTTATGTCTGAAAATATTAAGCGTTGTCTTGATTTAGCAAATTTGATTACAAAGAAATCTGTATTTTTATTCGGACCTCGTCAAACAGGTAAATCAACACTAATTAACACAGAATTATCTGAAACTTTTGCTCTTTCGTGGAATTTACTTAAAGGAAAATTACGTTTAGAAGTTCAGAGGAATCCAAGTTATTTAACTGAACAAGTTG
>NZ_FUWG01000021.1 GCF_900167145.1 Treponema porcinum
GCACTTCCCGTCAAATTGCCGTAAGTCATTGACTTACGGACAATTAGCTGCATTCAAGGTTAACACTGAAAAATCCTCAATAGGATTTATTCAGTGTTTCCCTAGGTTTTCAGACATAACCTTGCAGAAAATGAAGTTGTCTGAAAGTGAAGCTTCGTTCCATTTTTTGAGAAGCTCCGGCGGATAGTATTCGTTCATACACGGCTCCTGTTCTTCACACGCTCCTGTGTGTTTTGTCCGGGGATTTTTCTCCCTACATATAAATCGAATTTGTCTTTCATTTTGGGCAAAAAAGTGCGGGGAAATTTGAAAAAAAGTGATTTTTTTTTCAAGGGCGTCCGTGGGTTTTTCCTGAGAAATGCTTTAATCCGGCAGTCTTTTTTAGCCCCCTTCCGAAGAAATATGTTTTAAGAAAATCTTAAAGACTTGTCGGGTCTTAAAAAAAACTGTGTCCGGTAACACAGGATAAAAATCTCTGGCTGCAGGGACTTTTATCAGATTGAAGTTTGCGCTGCAAACTTTTTACAGGAGGATTTCAATATGGAAAAGAGAAGGTTTAGGGTATTGCTTTGCCTGTTCTTAGGTTTGGCAGTAATGTTCGCAGGGTGTTCGTCGTGGGGCTTCACACCAATCAATTCTGCCCTTTCTGCTGACTAATTTGCCGGAACAGTATATAATTATACTATGACTGAACAGGATTTATTGAAATTACAGAACGGAAGCGATATTCGCGGAATCGCTTTGGACGGTGTTGAGGGAGAACGCATAAACCTTACGGAGGAAGCCTGCCTTAAAATCGGCGGAGCATTTGCGCAGTGGTTAAGCCGGAAAACAAAAAAATCGGCTCAAAATCTGACAGTCGGAATCGGGCGCGATTCGCGTGTTTCCGGACCTGCGCTTGAAAATGCGCTTGTAAAAGGACTTTCTGCAAACGGAGTTCGTGTTGTCCGCTGCGGAATGGCAACTACACCTGCAATGTTTATGTCAATTGTTTTTGAGAAGACTCATTTTGACGGTTCGGTGATGATTACCGCAAGTCATCTTCCATTCAACAGGAACGGAGTAAAATTTTTTGATGCAGACGGTGGACTTGAGCATAAAGACATTACGGAAATTCTTGAACTTGCCGCCGCGCAGGGTGCTGAAAAAAATAATTCCGTTAGTATTTCTGACTGTCAGGAGTTCAATCTTATCGACGTATATGCTGCCCATCTTCGGAATGCAATCTGCACCGGCTTGAATGCGGCTGAAAGTGAAAAGCCGCTTTCCGGTCTTAAAATAGTTGTAGACAGCGGAAATGGTGCATCTGGATTTTTCGTAGACAAAATTCTTCAGCCGCTCGGCGCGGATACTTCAGGAAGTCAGTTCCTTGAACCGGACGGAATGTTTCCTAATCACATACCGAACCCGGAAAACAAGGCCGCAATGCAGGCAATTCAGAATGCTACGGTACGCAACAATGCAGACCTCGGACTGATTTTTGACACTGACGTTGACCGTATGAGCGCCGTTCTTTCCAACGGCGAGGAAGTAAACCGCGATGCCATAATTGCGCTTGTTGCGGCAATTCTTGCACCTGACTGTCCGGGAAGCACGATTGTTACCGACAGCGTTACTTCCGACAGGCTCACGTATTTTCTAGAAGACGTACTGCATTTAAAACACCTTCGCTATATGCGCGGCTACAAGAATGTAATTAACAAACAGAAAGAACTGAATGCGGCGGGAACGGTGTGTCCGCTTGCAATGGAAACGAGCGGTCACGGCGCTTTGAAAGAAAATTATTTTCTTGATGACGGCGCGTATCTTGCAGTAAAAATGATTGTTGCGCTGGCTCAGGCAAAAAAAAGCGGAAAGTCGCTTGAAAGCCTTATCGAAAAACTGCCGCCGCTCGTTGAAGAGGGTGAATACCGCTTTAAAATTGCGGCATCTGATTTTAAGGAATACGGCGCGCAGGTTCTTGCAGAATTCAAATCCCGCGCAGAAAAAGAAGGCATTGTTATGCCGCAGAACTTTGAGGGCGTGCGTCTTTCTTTCAAAGGAGAAGATGTGCGCGGCTGGATTTTGCTCAGGATGAGCCTTCACGACCCGGTAATGCCGATGAACATCGAAGGCGAACGTCCCGGTGATTTGGAAAAACTGGTACAAATTGCGCAGAAACTTTTGCGCGGTTTTGAGCAGCTTGATACAAGCTGCCTGAAATAAACTGAAACAAAGGAATAACGATTATGACAGTCATTCAGGGAATTTTACTTGGAATTTTACAGGGAATTGCAGAATTCCTGCCAATTTCTTCAAGCGGACATCTTGCCGTCATGCAAAAACTGTTCAGCCTTGAAGAAGTGCCTCTTCTTTTTGATATTATGCTTCATCTTGCAACGCTTCTTGCCGTCGTACTGTACTTCAGGAAAAAAATATGGACTCTCCTGTGCGTATTCGGGCGGCTTATTGCACGACGTCCTGCACCAGAAGCCGTAAATGAAGAAGATTTACTGTGCGGAACTGAATCACGCGGAAGAATGACAATCCTTGCCGTAATCATTACGACATTTGTAACAGGTGCTATCGGCGTTTTCACAAGCAAACTTATTCCTGATATGCCGGTAAAAATAACGTGTGCAGGCTTTATCGTTACGGCAATTCTGCTTGTTTTTTCTTCTATTATAGAGCGCAGAAATAGCAGTGCCGTAAAAAAATCCGCAGAAAAAAATGACGGAATTAAATGGTACCAGGCGATTGTAATCGGCGTTATGCAGGGATTCGGAACTCTTCCTGGAATAAGCCGTTCCGGTTCAACAATTGCCGGAAGTCAGCTTTGCGGAGTAAACCGCGCTGCGGCCGGAGAATATTCGTTCATCGTTTCAATTCCTGCCATTCTGGGCGCGTTCCTTCTTGAACTCAAGGATTTTGCCGAAGTCGGTTCTACTGTTGGTGCTGCTCCCGTAATCGCAGGCTGTGCTGCAGCTTTCGCCTGGGGCTACATTTCGCTTGCCGTCCTGATGAAAATCATCCGCAAAGGTAAACTTGAATGGTTTGCCTGCTATCTTATTCCAGCCGGAATTCTAGGAATTCTCTTCCTATAAAGAAGGTGGTATCAATATGAAAAAACTTATTTTTACGATAATAATTCTTATTTCACTTTCTGCTTTCGTTACTGCACAGAACTCTTCTAATGCAGAATCAGCAGAAAATTCCTGGAAAGAAATCGGTCAGCAGGGAATGAAGGCTCTGAAAGAAACCGGTAAATTTTTCAAGGACGCAGGAATTGAAATCGGTTCTACAGTAAAAGAAAGCGTAAAAAGCGCAGTCGCCTCTGAAAAATGCTACGGTGAGTGGGTTTATAAAGGAAAAAGCACAAAAACGGTGATTTCCTGCAATTCAGACGGAACAATGCTCATCGAACAGAAAACCGGACTTGAAACGCTGTATTGGAAAGGCGTATACACTGTCGCCCTGAACACAATCACTTTTTCCGTCAAGGAAAGCGGAACGAAAACTATTTTTTCCTCAAAATCAGAGCAGATTGACGAAAAGTGGCATCTTCTGTACACGGTTCAGGAAGATGAAGTTTCTATGAAAATAATTTCTTCACAAATTCCTGCCGACAAGGACGGAACAAAATTTTCAAAAGGAATTATTTTTACAAAAAAATAAATATTCCGCAGGAATACAGAATGGAAGCCGTTTATATTGATTCTTCCCTTCCGGAAAAAGAAACTAAAATCCGCTGCCACTTCGGCGAATGCATTATGATGGAAAATGCCGCCGCCGCGCTTGAAAAAGCCGTTCTCGGCTGTGGCGCGGAATGTTCCGTGTTTGTACTGTGCGGCGGAGGAAATAACGGCGGCGACGGGCTTGCACTTGCCCGGCGCATCTACGGAAAATGCAGGGTTTCCGTTTTTCTTGCAGAAGCGCCACGCACGGAAGAAGCGCGAATTCAGTATGAAATGACAAAGGCGGCAGGAGTTCCGTTTGTACAAAACGATGAGCCGCTTGAATGTTACACTGTTTTTGTAGACTGTCTTTTTGGAACTGGCTTTCACGGCAAACTTTCGGAAGATTATGCGGCGCTTATTTTAAGGGTGAATGAAGCGGACGGCGTAAAAATAGCCTGCGACATTCCGAGCGGCATAGACAAAAACGGCTGTATTGAAACGAAAGACGCAGGAGGTTCGCCGGTTGCGTTTCGTGCAGACAAAACGGTTACTATGGGCGCTTTGAAAACTGCTTTGTTCAGCGACGAAGCAAAAGATTTTACGGGAACGATTGAAAAAGCAGGCTTAGGTGTAAGCGATTTTGTTTTTGAAAAAAACACGGAGCCGGATGCCCACATAATAGAAAAAAGTGACATACAACTTCCGCACCGTAAGAAAAAATCGGCACACAAAGGAATGTTCGGGCATACGGCGGTTGTTATTGGAGAAAAGCCGGGAGCGGCAATTCTTGCAGGAACGGCGGCACTTCGCTTTGGTACAGGACTCGTAACGTGCATTACGGACAGTTCCGAAAAAGGCGACGGCGTTTCTTTTTTAATGCCGCCTGAACTTATGACAGGAAATTCTTTTCCCGAAAAAACGACGTCCGTTCTTTTAGGAAGCGGGCTTGGTACAGACAAAAACAGCATCGTTTCAAAAACAGTTTCGTTCATCTATGATATGGAAAAACCGTCCGCCGTTTTTGATGCAGATTTCTTTTCATACCCGGAAGCCCCTTCGGTTCTAAAAAAACTGAATGACAGAAAAAACGCGCAGATAATAATCACGCCGCATCCGAAAGAATTATGTATGCTCATAAATTCCTGCCTTTCGGAAAAATACGAAGTTTCATTTACAGTAAGCCACCGTTTTGAACTTTCACGCCAGTGGAGCAAGGCGTTTCCGAATATCGTACTTGTTGCAAAAGGCGCAAATACCTATATTTTTAAAGGCGGCAAGGCATTTATATGCAGCTGCGGAACAAATGCGCTTGCAAAAGCCGGAAGCGGCGACGTTCTTGCCGGACTGTGCGCCTCGCTTCTTGCGCAAGGGTACGATGCACTTGAAGCCGCCAAAACAGCCGTATACGCTCACGCCAGTTCATCCACCACCTTCACCCCCGACTACGCCCTAACCCCTCTTCTCCTGATAGACCGCATAGAAACCTCTCTGTAAACTCAGTTTTGTCAAAGATAAAACTGAACGCGCAACTGAAATCCGCTAGCGGTATACGACAATCTAGTGTTGCGCCTCCAAAAAACACAAAACTTCCACACAATACGTAAACTCAGTTTTGTCAAAGACAAAACTGAACGCGCAACTGAAATCCGCTAGCGGTATACGACAATCTAGTGTTGCGCCTCCAAAAAACACAAAACTTCCACACAATACGTAAACTCAGTTTTGCCAAAGACAAAACTGAACGCGCAACTGAAATCCGCTAACGGTATACGACAATCTAGTGTTGCGCCTCCCACTGCACATCAATCCTGCGCTTTTCTATATCCTGTATACGCTGGAAAGTTATGCAGTCCGCCTTGTGAATCGTAATTCCGCGCGTCCGGGAAACGTAGCCTGAAATCGGATCAGGGTATTTTGGATTACAACACTGCGCAAACGTAATTAGAAAATTTGTCGTGTTCCCTATTTTTATTTTTCCCGTCCCGCCTTGAGCCTGCGGAACAAACCCCGAACCTTTCTTATGACCGCGCTTTTCTCCCTGTATCAAGTGAGATGCTGCGGCATGACTTGAATTTTCAGTCTCTATTTTTTCAAGAGATGCCTTGTCTATAAAATTCGGATCATTTGCAGAAAGCCATGCGTGGATTTTCTGCCGCGCCTTCGCCGTTTTTACCGCCTTCAGCTGCGATTCCGTAGGATGAGCGTTCGGATTTGTAAGAATTTCTATAATCCATGTATTCTGCAGTTCCTGTGTAAGCGGAATTATTTTTCCGTTCGCCTTTGCCCCTACAATCTTTTCACCCACAGCGGAATGAATGGAATATGCAAAGTCGATTGCGTTTGCTCCGACAGGAAGTTTTTTCACCTCACCTTTAGGCGTGAACACCAGAATTTCGTCTTTCAGAAGCTCGTTTTTGTAACTTTGGAAAAATCCTTCGTCCGTCATCTGGCTGTTCTTCATTTCGTGAAGCTGGTTAAAAATATCAAGATTTTTTATGTCGACGGAATCGTGGTTCATTCCCTTTTTGTAAAGCCAGTGAGAAGCAACGCCGTGTTCCGCAATTTCGTGCATTTTCTGCGTACGAATTTGAATTTCAAGCGGTCTGTCCTCGCACATAACGGTCGTATGCAGGGACTGATAGCCGTTCGACTTAGGCATTGCGATATAGTCCTTGAACCTGCCTTCAAGAGGCTTCCACAGACCGTGAACAATTCCGATGAGGGTGTAGCAGTCGTTTTTATGCTGGCAGATAATGCGCAGGGCAAGCAAGTCAAACAGTTCGCCCGGCTCTTTATTTCGCTTGCGCATTTTCTGATAGATTGAATAAAAATGCTTTGCCCGGCTTGTAATGGAAACGCTGATTCCGGCTTTATCCGCCTCCGCCTGTATGGTAGAAACGGCTTTCTGCAGGTAGGAAGCGCGTTCGTCCTTTTTCTGGGCGATAACGGCTTTTATCTGCTGGAATGCGTCCGGGTTAGTGTATTTCAGGCTTAAATCTTCAAATTCATTTTTTTCCGTCTGCATACCAAGACGGTCGGCAAGAGGCGCCCAGATGTCTATAATTTCGGAAGCAAGAACGCGCTGTTCTTTAGGCTCAAGCGATTTTATATTCCTGATACGGTCAAGACGGTCAGCAATCTTTACAAAAATGACGCGCACGTCGTCTGCCATAGCAAAAAGCATTTTCCGGATTGCATCCGCCTGATGAAGAGTTTTTGAATTTACAGAAAGATGACTGAATTTCGCAGTTCCGGCGATAATCCTGCTTACAGGTTCACCGAATTCCGCCGCAATTTCTGCGTCAGTTATGCCAAGTTTTCCTGCACAGTGCAGAATTCCGGCACATACGCAGTCTTCGTCAAATTCGCCGTCTGCAAGAATGTACGCAATCCGAAGGCAATGCAGATAATACGGACTTCCGCAGGCGCGTTTTCTGTCACCGCATTTTTCACACAGAAAATACCACGCTTTTTTTATTTTCTGCTGTGCCTGTGGAACATAAAACGAATTCTTCTGCAGGAATTCTTCAATCAGCGCATCCTTGTCATATATATCTGATGTAAAAAAAACGTCTTTGCTCACCGCAATTTCCCCCTTGCGGTACGTTCTTACGAACGCTTGCCGATAATCAGCTGCGAATAAGGCAGCTCCTCAATCCACCGGCAGAATGTGTGCCATTCGTCAAGCCTGTGGTCTTTTCTCGTAAAATAAATATTCTGCAGAACCTGATAATTAAGCTGGACAGTCGCCTTCTGGTTAAGGCTTGCCGGCAGAAGCTGAATCATCTGCCACCAGTCGTCCTTGTTCTTTCCGCAGTTATTAAAACGATCTCGCGCCCTGTTCATAACGGAAATCAGCGTATCAAGAGCCGCAAGCGACTCTTCGTCAAGATGTTCACAGCTGAAGTCGGCGCGCTCAAATTCTTTCGCCTGCACTTTGTGCATTGTAGAACAGCTGTTACGCACCGTTCCTACTTTGTACGTGTCCATTTCTGCCCACCAGTAACGCGGAGCAGTAATGTCAAGGGTAACGTTTATGTAGCGGAGAAATTTTGCATGGCTCGGACCGCTCCTGCTCAATCTGTCCATAAGCTCAATGTCCGCAGAACCTACTTCGTATTTGCCGGAGTCCGCATTGTAACGGCTGTCGCTTTTATCCCAACTGTTAAATGAATTTCTCATTCCCCTGATTGCAGCTTCCCATCCAAACACTTCAACTTTATCAATTTGTATCATCAGAATTCCTTACACTACGATTTTAGAACAACCCGCTCCGGCTATTCGTTTGATTTTTCTATTGTGCCGGAAATATCATCCACGACTTCTACAGGTTCCTGCACGAGCGGACGCGTTCTCCAAAGGAAGAACAGGTATGAAAGTCCGCATAAAAGAACGATAATTCCTACAACCCGAACGAACACAATGCCGCTCTTTGCTCCAATAATGAACATAACGATTGCCGCGCAGATTGAAATGATGCTTTCAATGATAAACTGCCTTCGGTCAACGCCTGTTTCGCGGAGCTTGCCGGTTGCATACATCTGAAGAAGCGCACCGATTATAAGGTATACGGCAAGGACGAACAGCATAATGTTCCACATTGCCTGTGCGAATTTCAGCGGCAGGAAGAACGCCAGAAGTCCGATTACGATACTGAGCATTCCGCGGCATATAACGGTATACTGAAACGACGAATCAGGAATCAGCTTTCGCGTATACATCAGGCTGTAAATTCCGTTGGCAACTGCCTCAATTCCAAGCAGAATGACAATCGCCTGAACGCACTGGCGCGGAATAATGAGCAACAGTAAACCGATTAAAGAAAGAAGAAAACCTATAAACAGACTGCTTTTTTTCATATCCTACCTCTCATATATTCTATTATACACATTTTTTATATGAGAGACCACAGTTTTTCCGAAAATATTACGGCTTCATACGCAGGGAAAACAGTCCTCCTGTGAGTTTATCCGTAAACATCTTCTGCAAATAATGACTTTATTGTGCAAAACTGATACTATAAACTGCTATGAAAAAACTTTTTTTTGTTTCCATTATATGTCTTACAGCAGCACTGTTTGCCTCCTGTTCAAAAATTATGGGACACAGCGTACTGCTTTGGAATTTACCGGACTATGAAATGCAGGACGGCGACATCGTTCCTGTCTATATAAAATCAAACATTTCGCACGTATACGTCATCGGAACGGCAAACGGAAAGATGGAAGTCCCGTTATGGCAGCTTACAGAACCAGTATCAAAGCGGAAGGCAGCAAAACAAGCGCAGAAGTTCAGCGGCTACACCCACGTCTATGCGTCTGTTGCACTTGACGGACTTCCAATCCGCGCAGAACCGGTGAATACGGCAAAACAGGTTTACCGCCTTCGCAAGGACGAAACGATAAAAGTCCTGTACAAAGGTCAGGGACAAGCTGTAATGGCAGGAAAAAAGCCTCTTGAAGGCGACTGGCTGAACGTACTTACGTCCGACGGAACGCGCGGATGGTGTTTTTCCTACAACCTGCGTCTTTTTGAAACAGACAGGCTTGGTCAGAAAATTACAAACGGCGCAGAAACGTCCGAAGAAGAAAATACGTCATCTGAAATCGACACGCTGCTTGAAGGCGTATGGTATCCGGATTCCTATAAAGCAATGATTGACTCCGGACGAATAGACACGGACAAGCTTATTCCGTCATACAATTTCCATCTTGACGCGGAAACAAAAAAACTTTCGTTTACAATGCCGAAAATCCGTGAAGAATGGGAATATACAGGTGCAGTCCAGACAAGCGCAAATCAATATAACCTGAATGACATTCCGGTAGTCGTAACAGTTCGCCGCTCGAATTTCATCGTAGTCCGTTATACAGGAGAAAGCGGAAAGCCGGAGGATTTCAATCTTGTTGCAATTTCAGAAAACATAGACGAACTTGTACAGGCAGAACGTGAACGGCGTGAAAAGGAACTGGAGCAGATTACAATGTTCGCACCATATTTCCAAAGTAAAAGCTACGGACAGCTAAGGCTTAATACGGATCATTCATTTGTGTGGAGCAACAACAGACTTCTTGTGCCGGCAGTAATTTCTTCCAGTGCGCGGAACACGGGAACTGTAAGGATAAAATACTTTTTAAGCAAATCGCTTTCTGCTTCTTACGACGGCGTCCTTACGTTCAAGTTTGACGGAATGGAAAAAGAAGTCAATTTCCTGTACAAAATGGAAAGCAGCGGACTTCGCTTTGAAGATGCAACAGGCGCAGTCATAAAAAATAATATTCTTATGGAACGCGCGCTCAGCCCGCTCGTTCTTTTCTTCAGCAAAGGTGAATAGTAGGAATGGCTTTCGTTCAATTTTCACAAGTATCATTAGCATTCGGCGACCGGGACATACTGAAAAACGTTTCGGTCAATTTACAGACGGGAACAAAAGCCGCGCTCACAGGTGCAAACGGTGCCGGAAAGTCAACGCTCATAAAAGTTATGGCAGGACTTGTTCAGCCGGATTCAGGAAACAGAATCTGCCAGAAGGACGCCCGCATAGCCTATCTTCCGCAGTCAGGCCTTACGCACCACGGCTGTACGCTGCGCGAAGAAGCAGACAAGGCATTTCAGTTTGGCTACGATATTCAGAAAGAAATTGACGGAATCGGCGATATGCTTAAGGCTGGAAACGGAAATACGCAGTCACTTCTTGAACGGCAGGCCGGTCTGATTGCACAGCTTGAAGAGTCCGGCTGGCACAGGCGCGAAGCACAGGCAGAAAGCGTACTTATCGGTCTGGGATTTTCTCAGGAAGACCTTTCGCGGCAAACAGAAGAATTTTCCGGCGGATGGCAGATGAGGATTGCACTTGCAAAAGCCCTTATGCAGAACCCGGACATTCTGCTTCTTGACGAACCTACAAACTATCTTGACATTGAAGCGCGCGGCTGGCTTGAAAAATTCCTTGCAAATTACAAAGGCGCATTTCTACTTGTAAGCCACGACCGTTATTTTCTTGACGTTACCATAAACGAAGTTTACGAACTTTTTAACGGTGACCTTAAGCGCTATCCGGGAAACTTTACGCATTATGAAAAAGTGCGCGAAGTAGAACTGAAAACGCTCATCGACGCATACGAACAGCAGCAACAGGAAATTGCACGGCTTCAGGAATTCATAAACCGTTTCGGCTACAAGGCAACGAAAGCGGCACAGGCACAGGAACGGCAGAAGCAGCTTGATAAAATCCTTGAGAACAAAATAGAAATTCCTGAATCACTTAAAAAAATTCATTTCAGTTTTCCGCCAGCACCACATGCAGGAAAGCTTGTACTGCGCCTGAACGGAATTACAAAATCATACGACGGAAAACGCAGCGTTCTTGACGGGCTTGACCTTACGCTTGAAAACGGCGAACGGCTTGTAGTTGCAGGACGTAACGGAGCCGGAAAATCGACGCTGCTTCGCATAATCGCCGGCGAAGACAGTTCTTTTAGCGGCGAGATTATTCCTGGTGCCGGCGTGAGAATCGGCTATTTCAGTCAGGATAACGCGGAAACAATAAAAGGCAGCGAGACGATTATTGATTACGTAGAGGCGCGTGCGCCTACTGAACTTATACCGAAAATCCGCGATATGCTCGGTGCATTCCTGTTCCGTGGTGATGACGTTTTTAAAACGCTCGACGTTTTAAGTGGCGGAGAAAAAAGCAGGATTGCGCTTCTTCTGCTGCTCCTGAGCGCGAACAATCTTCTTGTCCTTGACGAGCCGACAAACCATCTTGATATGCATTCAAAAGACGTTCTGATGAATGCGCTTAAAGATTTTGGCGGAACGGTTATCTTTGTAAGTCACGACCGAGGATTTATAGAAGGACTTGCAACGCGCGTACTTGAACTTACTCCCGGAAGACACCGCATTTTCCCCGGAGATTACGTATATTATCAGGAGCGGCTTGAAGCGGAAGCAAACGGTACTGTAGGTGAACCGGCATTCGGGGCGGCGAATACAGCCCTTAAAACGGAACAACCTTCAAAAACGGCAGAAGCCGCTAACAGCGGAAAAAGCGCGGCACAGCTAAGCCGTGAGGAAAACAAGCGCATTCAGGCGGAACGGCGCAAGGCTGAACGCGAAGTGCAGCGCATTGAAGCAGAAATAGAAGCCGCAGAGACAGAAAAATCTGCCCTTGAAGCAAAACTTTCCAATCCTGACGTTTATTCCAACGGAGCAAAAGCAAAACAGGTCCAAAGCGAAATTGACGCCGTTTCAAAAAAACTTGACGGCTTGAATTCCGATTGGGAAACCGCAATGGAAAAACTAGGATAACACCGTCAAAAAAAGGATCTTTACAGTATAATCATCCTGCAGCTTATAGCCACAAAGTAATCAACAACCTCGCCCCAAGCGTTGAAGTTCCACCACTCCGCACAAATCATAATAAAATGAGTGCGACACTACGTCTTACATTTTCAGGGGCGAAACCGAATTCGAAAACCGGCTTTTCCGCGGCCCGCTCACGCTCGGTCTTTGCGCCAAAACATATTCTGCCCCATTCATCCTGCATTTTCAGGAACAAGCCTTTTTTTCCCGAAATACACTGAACTTCCCGCGCAAATCCTGCCTCCGGCACCGCTCCAATCCGGCGCCGGCGCATCGGTAAAAGTATAGGACACCTCGAAAAACCCGTCTTCATTTTTTTTCGAGGTCTCAGCGAGTTCTAAGTCGCTATAATATCGCAACTTAGAACATCGTATTTTCAAAGTTACCTCTAAAAACTGAAGTTTTTAGAGGTTCCCCACAAACACTTTCCTCCCTTGTTCAACAGTCCCCAAAAAACAAATCATATTCCCTGCAGAAAAATTGCATATTTTTGTTTTTTTTTCAAAAAATTCCTTCTACTGATGATAAGGCCCATTCTGTCTACGAAAACCCCGGGACGTTTGTACGCGCGATTTCTATCTATTTATTAATTTGGAGGAATTTGATGAAAAAATTATTCGCTTTCATCTCCCTTTTCCTGTTGCTCAGCATCGGCAGTGCCTTTGCTGACGTAACTGTGAAAAAACTTGCCGACGGCAACGTAGAGGTTACCTTCTTCTACGGAAACCCTCGCGCTACGGAAGTTCTCCTTGCAGGAGACTTCAACAACTGGCAGAACGGTGCCGAAGCAATGACAAAGACCGACAAGGGCTTTACTATTACAAAGACTTTCAAGGCAACGGACGAACTTCGCTACAAG
>NZ_FUWG01000030.1 GCF_900167145.1 Treponema porcinum
GCAAGAACTTTTTATCTGCTTAAAGGAGACGGAAGTTCTGATGAGGGTAAATCTGAAGAAGAAATGGCAATCATAAGGCAGCGGGAAAAACTTCTTGATAAATACTTGGTTCTTCATGGTGTAAAAAAGGAAGAATTACAGCCATATTTAGAAGTAATCGAAGTCTGTCACAAGTGCGAAATGCTATAATTCATCTTATTTCAGCTGGAAAATAAAATCTGAATTTTTAATCCGAATATTTATTACAATTTAGTAAAAAGTCACTCGATTGTTAAAACAATCTTCTGTCAACAATCTTCTTGACTTTTTATAGGAGTGAATCTATGAAGATAATTGAATATTTTACAACAGAAAATAAAGAGCATTGGCTAAAAGAAATAAAAAAATGTGACTGGGAAGCGGGACAATACCTGCATCAGCTTTTAAGCGAAAACAGTTTAAAACAAAAACTTGGCGAAACAGCACTTGTTCCTATGCTTGTGGATGAAGACAGGCTTGTTTCATTCTGCACTTTTGCACCAAAGGATTTTATAAACCTGATAACGATGGAGCTTATGCATGCAAAGCCCAGGCATTGTTCATAAAAAAATACGGAAAAGATAAATTCCTTCAGGTTCATGACAACTTGCACAAAGCCTATGACTTCAAAAAAACACAGGAAATACTGGGAAAAAGTGTTGAAGAAGGATTAAAGATATTAGAAAAAAATATGTAGACTGAATTTCGGTTTTAATTAAGAATTTACAACTTTACAGGCATGTTTTTTAAGCCTTGAAGGAAGCAGAAAAAAACGCAAAATTCAGCATTTTTATTTTTGAGGAAAATGTTCTCTTGAAAAACAAAGATAGTGGGATAATATTTAATCACACTTTGGATTATCCCACGCATTTTCAAAGAGAGGCAATTAAAAAATCATGAAGTCAATCATTCGGCACGCAGAAAAAACAATAATTCGCATTGCTTCTGAATATCCTTCAGTTCTTGTAACTGGCGCAAGGCGGACTGGAAAGACAACTTTATTGAAAAAAATTACGGAACAAAAATCTGTACCCTATTTGAGTTTTGATGACCCTGCAGAACGCACGGAATTTTAAGTATAAAAATATTCCTGTTGACATTATCGCCGAATGTACAGGGCTTTCTATTGAACAGGTAAACGCGCTGTAAGAAGTTTGTAAACAGCCGTTTAATAAAAAAATATTATTTGAAAAATGAACTTTTACAGAGTATACTGTTTAGCATGAAGAACCCTATCTATTTATTCTGGCAGATGCCTGCCATCCGGCACGGGAGGGGGTACGTTTTTATAAAAAACGCCCTTTCCGTCTTTGTTGTTCTTGCACTTTTTACAGCAGGGTGCAAGGTTGATGTTTCGGACTCAACTCCGCCTGCAAATCCAAGCGGAGTAAAATGCGCTATTTAGTCAACACAAAATTTTTACAGGTTTAAGGTGTAAAAATTTATGCAGCCTTTTTCCTTTCCAGTTCATTGTACTGGAA
>NZ_FUWG01000018.1 GCF_900167145.1 Treponema porcinum
TTCTTCCTGCCGGCGGACTTCTTCAGATTTCTTGTTCGGACGCTCAAAAAGATCTGCCATACCTGCAATTGCCTGTGCCTTCCACTGCGAAATCTGATTCGGATGAACGCCATATTTTACTGCAATTTCCTGAATCGTAGATTCTTCTCGTAAAGCTTCAAGAGCAACCTTTGCCTTGAATTCCTTGCTGAATGTCTGTCGTTTCTTTGCCATGTGCTAACCGCCTTGCTTAATTTATCGGCTGTTTGCACCTTAAATCTGTTCCTTTTTCTGTGCTGTTTTACGCACTCATTTTAGAGTTTCACTTACGCCGAATGCAAACAATCTTATAATTTCATGGGTAACGCCGGGCGATTACGATTTTGACGGTGTAGAAGTTATTCACGAAACAAATACATCATCGTCAAAAGTCAAACTTTCTTCTGAAAGAAACACAAAACAGGCTATCCTAATCGAACAGGTCAACAAAGAAATTTTACACAAATTTACAATCTCATCTGTCGACATCTACGGAAACAAAAGTTCAGGAATCATAAAAACTTACGGAAAAGACATAATTCCTCCGCAAGAGGTTTCGTCAGTCACAATTTCAGAAGACGATTTAAAAATCACGGTTTCATGGAAAAATCCTACGGACGAAGATTTTGTTCAGACTGTTGTAAGCGTAAAATACCCGGAAATCCCAGAAGAATTAAAATTTCCGGTTCAAGGAGAACCAGGTTCCGATTCTTCACTTCAATTACCAAAACCAAGAGCTGGCGAATACACATTCACTTTAACAGCACAAGATTCTTCAGGAAACTCAAGCAATCCCACAGAAAAAAAATACATTGTAAAAATTCCGTCTGAACCAGATACAACGGCGCCTGCAAAACCTCAGGAAATCAAAGCAGAAGCAGAAGCTACAAGCATCACAATTTCATGGATAAATCCTTCAGACAAAGACTTTTTCAACACGGAAATAAAAATCGACGATAAAGAACCGATTACAATTCAAGGCTCACCATCGCAAAGCGTTTCTTACACATTTACAGATTTAGAAGAAAACACCAAATACAAATTTACACTGTGCTCAGTGGACAATTCTTTCAACAAAAGCGAATCTGAAGAAATTACTGCCACAACAAAATTAAACCAAATCATCAAAACAGAAAAACAAACCGTAACTTTCAGCAACACAAATGCCAATTTTACGATGATAGACATTTCCTTTACCGACGAAAGAACAGACGATTCAATTATTTTAGGCGAAGATTTACTTGAAATTCCCTACCCGACGACAGTAAAACCGTTCCGCCTTGCAATGTACGAAACAAGTTACAACACCTGGTATGAAGTTTTAAAATGGGCAGAAAAGCACGGCTACAAGATTGTAAACAAAGGTGCTGAAGGAATGTATGGAGGTCCGGGTGCTGAAGCGTGTATGAATCCAAACGGTGAAGGAGCAGAACCAAAACTTGTTGAAATGCCGGTCACATTACTTACATGGCGCGATGTAATGGTATGGTGTAATGCATTAAGCGAAATGCAAAACCTTAAACCTGTTTACTACACAGATCCTGAATTAGAAAATCCTATAAAAAATTCAACAGGTCCGTCTTCCACACTATTAAAAGATTATCTTATAAAACCAGGTCAAGTTGACAATCCTTATGTAGACGAAAATGCAAACGGTTTTAGGCTTCCTTATGCAAAAGAATGGGAATACGCTGCCCGAAAACGCCCTGATGCAACTGCAATTTCTGGAAGAAATGTTTCTGGAGATGATTCCGGTGCAATGTTTTCTCCGACGGCAATAGAAGAAATGAATGGAATTAAATTTCCGGTTTCTAAGATTTATCAAAATTATATCTGGTGGAAATTAAATTCTGCAGGAGAAGCAAAATTAACAGCATCAGGTTTGGATGATACAACGGCAAACTTAAAAACACTTACAAGAAATAATTCCATCGGTACTTATAGAACACACCTTTCTGGCGGAAAACTCCCGAACCACTTGGGGTTCTATGATATGAGCGGAAATGTTCCTGAATGGTGTTTTGATTACAATGTAACTTATGGTTCAACAAACAAATTCCATACAATGCGTGCATGCAGAGGTGGAGATACAGCAAACCAAAGCGATGCGCTAGGTCAATTTCACTCATCAGGCAACCAAGGCGGTCAGCTAGTCAGAGAGAAATACGCTGGTTTCCGTATTGCACAGAATCATTAAAAAGAGTGTAAGATAAAACCGCTAAAATAGCGCGGCTTTATCTTACCTAAAGTTTGCGTTGCAAACTTATTATTTACTGCTGTTCTCCGCTGGGATAAACTGTACTTTGAATCAAGCTGTTTCTATGGTATAATTATGTTATATTGTATACTATATTTTTTGGAGGAATTATGCTTTTAAAAGGAAAAACAGCCGTCATCACAGGCGGAACAAGGGGCATTGGCTATGAAACTGTACGTCAGTTCCTGCTGAACGGAGCAAAGGTCGCGCTTCTTGGAAGCCGCACAGAAACAGCAGAAAAAGCCGTAGAAAAACTCAAAGCTGAGAATAAATCGTTTGAAGTGCGTGGCTATGCACCAAAACTCAGCTGCGAAGAAGAAGTAAAACGCACTCTGGAAAAAATCTGTGCAGATTTTGGCAAAATTGACGTCTTGATAAACAATGCAGGAATTTCATCAAGTACGCCGCTTCTTAAATTTTCAGAAGAAGAATACGATAAAATCGCAGATCTTAACATAAAATCCGTATTCGTCTGCTCAAAAGCAGCAGTTCCGTATTTAAAGGAAACGAAAGGAGTTATCCTTAATACAAGTTCAATGGTAAGCGTTTACGGTCAGCCTTCAGGTTTTATGTACCCGGCAAGCAAATTCGCCGTAAACGGAATTACAAAATCACTTTCAAGGGAACTTGCACCGCTTGGAATACGTGTAAATGCCGTAGCACCTGGAATTACAGAAACAGATATGGTAAGTGCGCTCCCTAAAGAAATGATTGATCCGCTTATAAAGTCAATTCCGCTGGGAAGAATAGGAAAGCCGGTTGACATAGCAAACGCATTTGTATTCCTTGCAAGCGATATGGCATCCTACATAACAGGCGACATACTTCACGTAGACGGCGCGGCACGGGCGTAAAAATTACAGATAAAAAAATAAAAGCCGCTGCAAAAGTGGCTTTTATTTTTCCACCATGTCAAAAACGCGCAGAAAATTACAGGAAAGCGCGCGCTGAAGTTCATCCATAGACAAAAGCGGATTTTCCCTGCGGCGGATTTCAAGAGCCGCCTGATATACGCGCCGTATCTCCAGAGGCGAAGTCATATTTTCGTTTTTAAGCGTCTGAAAAGGTGCGTCAGTTTCCAGAAGCAGCCTCTCCGAAGGAAGAAAGCGCACACATTCGATTGATTTTTTGTTTCCGTTTAAAATCTGTTTTCCAAACGAAAAATATGCGTTTATTCCTTTTCCTAAAATTCCTTCTGCTTCATGCATTCCGCCGCAGAACGAATGAAACACAACGGCGCATATTTTTCTTAAAAGCGCGCTGTCCAGGAAAATAAGGTGCAGGGCTTTTCGGCAATGCACGACAATCGGCTTATTGTATTGTGCCGCAAGTTCTACCTGAGTGCGCCAGGCACCCTCCTGTTCCAAAATCGTTTTCTTAAACTCCGGCGTATACAAATCAAAACCGGCTTCTCCTACAGCATCAATTTCTCCACACCTAAGTAAATCTTCCAGAAAAACGGCATTTTCCGTAAGAGGAAGCTGCGGATGAATACCGAACGACGTAAAAAGATGTACATTCTTAAATTTTTCAGAAAGCACTGCCGACTGTTCTTTATGCAGAAAATACTCTTCCCTTTCATGCGAGCAGGTACAGCCGAAAAAACTTTCGTTTTCGGAGGAAGGATAGATATTATGTACATCAAAAAATCTGCTGCACTGAACAAGATGAAAATGTGCATCACAAAACGTACATAATGATTTTTCTTCTAACATTTAATTTTATATTACCGAAAATAATAATGTAGTTCAAATCAGTTTTGATACATCCACTATTACGGAGGCTAAGAATGAAAAGTTATTCACTTAAGAGTTTGGGAAACAAGAATGACTATATGACAATACTTCGCGAAACAGACGAGGGATATGTCATCAGAATCGTGCGCGACCTTGACGGCTACGACGATGTACAGACAGATTTTTTGAGCAAAGAACTGTTCGACTGCTGCATCCGCACAGGCTACCTTACGGAAATAAAAGAAGAAATGAAAATCGCGGTAAACGCCTAAAAATTCGTTTTTACAAGCTGCACCGCCGCATCAATCCTGATTTTTTTGTCAGGAACAGCAGGAAGCCAGTTGATTTTTACGCCGTTCTTTTCCATAAAGCGGAACCAGGTTTCCTGCCGTTTTGCAAACTGACGGATTGCAATAAAAAGCTGCTGCGTCAATTCTTCTACGGACGCAATTTTTCCCTGTAGAAAAAGCGAGCAGTAACGGTATTCAAGACCAAGTTTTTCAAGACGCTCCCAGCTGCATCCGTCTGAATGAAGATGCTTCACCTCTTCTATCATTCCTTCATCAATGCGTTCAACAAGCCTCCGGTAGATATTCTGCCGGATTTTTTCACGTTCAAACGTCGTTCCGATAATAAGGGGACGTATATCAGGGCGCACAATCATTCTGTTTCGGATTTCCTGCGCTTCTTCACCCTGACAGAGCGCAATTTCTATTCCGCGGATAACGCGTTCGCGCTCAAGAAGGTCGTTTTTTGTGTGCAAATCGGGCTTAAGTTCAAGATACATTCTGCCCAGTTCTTCAAGGCTTTTTCCTTCAAGCGATTTCCGAAGTTCCTTGTTTTCCGGAACGTCCACAAGGTCATAATTCCGTATTACCGCATCAAGATACATTCCCGTTCCGCCTACGACGACAGGAAGTTTTCCGCGTGAAATAACCTGCGGAAAAATGCGGTAAAAATCCTGCTGGTAATGAAAAACGTTGTATTCCTGCGACAGATAGGCAATGTCAATAAGATGATATGGAACAGGAGTTCCGTTTACCGTATACTCGCACAAGTCCTTGCCGGAACCTATGTCAAGTCCACGATACGTCTGCCGCGAGTCCGCCGAAATAATTTCACCGTTAAACTGATATGCCAGCTGCACTCCGATTGAAGTTTTTCCGACAGCAGTAGGTCCTAAAAGAACGATGCAATTATATTTTCCCACGCTACATCACCCTGCACACAGCGCATTTTAAGTATTCGGATTTTGGATAGCCCAGAAGCACAGGATGGTCAGGACCTGCGCCGCGCTTTTCAAGAATCTGTACGCGCCGGTGGCTGTCTGCTGCGGCGTGCATAAGCATATCGTAGAACATTTCCGGCTCAAAGAAATGAGAGCAGGAACATGTAATAAGAATTCCGCCCTCGTTCAAAAGCCGCATTGCACGAAGATTTATTTCCTTGTAGCCGCCGTACGCTTTCTGAATCATTTTTGCACTTTTTGTAAATGCCGGCGGATCAAGGATAATGACGTCAAACTTTTCACCGTCAGCTTCATATTTTTTAAGAAGGTCAAAAACATCTGCGCAGACAGCTTTTACTACTTTAGATGCGCCGTTTAACGTAATGTTCTTTTTTACCATCGAAACGGCTTCCTCCGAAATATCAACGGAAACTACTTCTTTTGCACCTGCCTTAAATGCGTTAAGTCCGAACGCACCGGTGTGGGTAAACGTATCAAGGACTTTTTTTCCGTGACAGAAGGCAGATGCAACGCGGCGGTTATCTTTCTGGTCAAGAAAATAGCCTGTTTTCTGCCCCTGCGCAATGTCGACGGCGATTTTTATTCCGTTTTCAACAATCGTAATCACCGTGCCGTGTGCTTTTCCAATCCAGCCGGCTGTTTCAGAAAGACCTTCCTTTTCGCGCACGCCGGCATCGCTCCGCTCATAAATTCCGAACGGTCTGCACGCTTTTTCAAGGGCGGCAATAATTTCTTTTTTAAAAACCTCGCAGGAAAGCGAAAGAAACTGCACGACAAGATAAACCGTTCCGCCCTCGTCGCAGTATCGTTCGCAAATCAAGCCGGGAATAAAATCAGCCTCGCCGAAAATCAGGCGATACGAATCATTTTCCGCATAATGAGTACGGCGGATATTCACTGCGTCAAAAACGCGCTTTTCCCAGAACGCATACGTGTCCTCAAAAACTTTGTCCGCGTGTTCTGCAGAAATAATACGTATTGTAATCTTTGACTTGCGGTTAATTATTCCAGTTCCCAAAAAACCGCCTGCTTTTGTATATACTTCAACGCCGCTTCCGTCCGGCACTAAAGTTTCTTCCAGAGAAGTCTGCTGCCATTCGTCCGTTTCATTCCTGCGATACTTAACGCGTGAAATCTCATTGTCAAAAACCCACGGAAATCCCTGCTGAATTTCCTGTTCTTCCTTTGCCTTTAAAAAGACTCGTGCAAAATTATTCATACCCGGTGATTATAGAACAAAGAGTTTATTTTCACAAGGAAAAACATCTGCGTCATAATTGAATTTTCAACGGTATGCGTTTATTATAGAAGAATGATGAAATCACGATTTTTTGCCCTGCTTGCAGCTGCCCTGCTTTCTGCGCCTACTTTTTCGGCGGAACGTCCTATCATACGGGATTTGTTTGCTTCAAGCATAAAGGGAACAGCAATAAACCTTTCCTGGGAACTTCCAGAGTCTGCTTCTCCTGCAATTACAAAACTTCTTGTCTACCGGGACATAAAGCCGATCTGCTCTTTCTATGACCTTTCGGAAAAAACACCGTTAGCGGAACTTCCGCCGTCGTCCATATCATATTCTGATACTGCCGGTGATTTTAAGGATTATTACTATGCTGTAATTGCGGACACTTCTTCCGGACCTTACGATATTATTCTGCCGTCAATCAACGCTACCGTAAGCGGAACACACCTGAAAGTACCGGTGCCGCAGAAAACAGGTGCTGCTTCTACGGCTTCTGCAAAAGAAAAACTTTATTCGCCAAACGGATTAAGGGAAACGCCCCTTCCGTTCCTTGACCTTATCGAAAGCCAGAACAAGAAAAGCCTTAAAATGAGCGATTCAACGTATATGATTGCCCGTGAACTTGGAAATGATTCAGAAATACGAAAGAACATAATTTCTGAACCGTATATTTTTGAAGAAGATCTTGTTTCTCCAGACGGTGGCGATGCTTTTCTTCTTTTTGAAATATTAAGGACAACATTCATTCAAAAAAAATACAAGGAAGCAGAAGCCGCACTCGAAAGGCTTATCGGAACAAACCGAACAAAAGACATTACGAACCGCGCAACTTTCTATCTTGCGGAAACTTATTATTTTTCCGCAGACTATAAAAATGCGGCTCAGACTTTTCTTAAAGTATATGACGTGTATCCTGCGGCGGCAAAACGCTGGCTTGATTCCACGCTTGATTTATATACGATTCCTGAGTAGGGAGTACGCTTGAACTTTCGTAGAATTCTTTAAAGAAGCAAAAAAAAAATCGGCAAAGACGAATTTTTCGAGGTTTCTTTAATTCAGTAAATACTACGTATAAGGTCGATGAACGACGGCGTACGGCGGATTCCTAAATCTTCGGCAGTAAGGCTCATTTTTTTTCGAGAAACAGATTCGCCGTTTGCATCGGCAAGCGGTGCAGTATCAACAGCCGGACTTCCCTGCATCGTTTCGCCCGGCAGAAGCGCATTGTCTTCATCACGAACCGGCATTTTTATAAGGACAAGTTCATCACCTACGTTCACGCGGTCATAAAATCCTCGGTATTCAAGCAGACCTTCTGAAATTTCTTCGCCGGCAACGGTAACTGTAAACGAACCCAAAATGTCATCGTCTTTATACGAAACGCCTCCGCCGGTACTTGAAGTCTGAACGGCATTTTTACGCACGACGTCAAAAACAGCCCCTTCCGTACAGTTTTCAGAACGTCCAATATCAGCAAGAAGCGTTTTTCCTTCACGACCGATGATTTTTGCGCGGACAGGAAGGTGCTCAAGAATTTCCTGGCGGAAACGGCGGAACACAGACGCATAGCGCGCATTCGCCGTTCCGTACAAATCATTCTGCGTAATTTTATTTCCTGTGCGACCGGAATACATCGTGTAGGAAAGCGTTACGTCACGCGAGCCTTCATCAAGCGAAAGTATGACAAAATAGTCCATTCCGCGGGTGCGCGCCTTCTGATACGCATCACCGAAACCTTCAACCTGTTCAGGGTGCGCCAGAACGGATGCACTTGCAATACCGGTAAAAATATCAGAAGCAAATTCTGCGGCAACCGTATTATTCTGTATATGAATCTGGTTTACAGCAGACGGCACATAGTAAATTCCGATGTTCCAGCGCGTTTTATCAAGGTAGAACGGCTGAACGTTCCATTTATGCGAAAGGGAATCCTGCAGAAGATTATCATACGCTTCTATAGTGTCGTTCATCTGCACTTCACGGCGAGAAACGTTCCGGTTTTCGTCCTGCACGTCCGCCGAGTCACGCGTCTGGCGGATAAACAGAAGCTGCTCAAGATACAGTTCGTGCATTCCGTTCAGTTCAAGCATATCTGCATACGCAAGGCGCGCTTCTTCATTGGAAGGCTCAATTTTTAGGGCACGCTGATATTCATACAATGCACCCGTTTTGTCATAACGGCGCGTACATTCACGTGCCTGCTGTATATGATACTGCGCCCATTCAGTACGGCGCGAATCTTCCAGCGGCACAGATTTATTTACCTCTACTTCAAGAGCGGCGCGCATTATTTCGTCGTCAGGAACAACGGAAAGCCCTGATGACCAGGTATTAACTGCCTGTGCCGTACGCCCAAGTTCCTTTTCTGCCGCGCCTTTTAAATACCACGCGCTTCCCCGGTTACGATCCCGCGCAATCCTGAAATCACAGATAGAAATAACTTCTTCGTATTCGTTCTGGGCAAAGCGCACCTTTGAAAGAAGCTCGTATGCCCTGTCATAATTTCCGTTCAGTTCGACTGCAACGCGACACTGCTTTTCTGCGCCGGTTAAGTTACCCTGCATTGCGCTTACAACTGCGGCAAGATAATGAACTTCTGCTTCTCCTGAATAATAGCCGATTGCCTGAGAAATATAATGCCTTGCATTCTCTGCTTTGCCAAGCTGCGCCGAAACTACTGCAAGGCTTAAAAGCGCCTTTCTGTTCTCGTTCTGACGCTTAAGCGCCTCGCCGTACTGTTTTTCCGCCCCGGAAATCCTGCCGTCAAACAAATCAAGTTCTGCAAGCCCAAAGCGCGCATCAACATTATTCGGCATTTTTTTAAGAATATGCTCAAAAATCGTGCGCGCCTCACTGAATTTTCCAAGAGCAATATACGTCATTCCGCGAAGATTTTGCAGTGCCGTATCATCTTTTGCATATTTTTCTGCTTCATCAAGCTGCGTAAGGACAAGTTCAAATTCTCCGAGCTGGTAGGAGCACTGCGCAAGGTGAAACCAGGCATCCGCATAGACAGGATTTGTCTGCACCGCCTCCAGAAAATGCTGTGATGCGGCGTACCAGTTTTCATCATTCTGCGCCGAAAGCCCCTCGTCAAAAAAAGAAGAAGCAGTTTTTTCTGCACAGAATGACGGCGCGCCTGCAAAACAAATGCAGAACGCACAGAAAAGCAGGATGCGGATGCTAGTCTTTTTTCTCTTCATCGCTTTTTTCCTCAGTTTTCTTGATGACTTTTATAAGGTTTATGCGGTGTCCTTCCATATCCTGAACGATAAAATCAAATCCACCCCAGGAAACTTTTTCAAAGCGGACAGGAATTTTTCCGAAAAGATCAAACACAAATCCACCCAGAGAATCAAAATCTGCCGCCGGGAACTGTGCTTCAATCATTTCGTTCAAATCGTCAAGGTCAACGCGGGCATCACAAAGCCACATATCCGTACCGACTGATATAATGTCTTCACGCTCGTTGTCAAATTCGTCCTGAATGTCGCCTACAATCTCTTCGATAATGTCTTCCATCGTAATTATTCCGGCAATTCCGCCGTATTCGTCAATGGCAATGGCAATATGAAGGTGACGGCGCTTGAATTCACGAAGCAGCGTATCAATCCGCTTGGATTCCGGAACAAAATATGCCTTGCGGATAATTTTATCAAGCTGCGGAATTTCTTTTTTTCCAAGCGAATAAATCAAGTCCTTTACGTACAAAACACCGATAACGTTATCAATTGACTCTGAATACACAGGAAAACGCGAATGACCGCTCTCCCGGATTTTTGTCATAAGTTCGTCAAGAGGAGTATCTACGGCGATAAAATCAACGTCAATTCGCGGAATCATCACCTCTTTTACAGCCGTTTCGCTCAGCTCCTCAATTCCCTGAATCATATCACGCTTTTCTTCGTTAAGAATTTCCTGCTGCTCAGGCGTAATGTCTTCCAATGAATATGCAGCTTTCTTTTTTTTATTAAAAAACATATATACTGTTCCTGTATTTTCTATATACTTATAATTTTCTCTGTTTCAAGCGCCTTCAGTGTTTTTTCCTGAAGGACAAGCATTTCGCATTCAGGCTCAACGCCTTTTTCTATATGCTCCGGCTCGTGATCCATTCCGTTCAAATGAAGAATTCCGTGAATCAAAAGCCGTTTCAATTCTGTATTTGCATCAGTTTCAAAATATTCTGCATTTTCCGGCAGCATATCAAGGCTGACGGCTATATCTCCGGCACAAAACCATACTCCTTCCTCATCTTCGTATTCTTCGCCGTTCTCGAACGACAGCACGTCTGTTGCGCTGTCAATCTGACGGTAATTTTTATTCAGTTCCTGTATAAATTCATTACTGCAAAAAAGAACGGAAATCTCCTCTTTGTCATAGGAAAGTTTTTCCATTACAGTCTGAACGAACGGCTCTACCCCGTCAAGCCACTCAGGCTTTTCAATTCCGTCCTGAACGGAAATCAATATGCGGTTAGCCATTGAGTTTTACCTCTGTTAAAGTTTTGTCGCCAAGCGAAACAGACTGTCTTGAACTCTTCTTTTCTGCATTCTTTTCATTTTTTTCTGCTTTTTCAGTTTTTTCACCCTTAGTGCCGTCCGCATTCTTTGATGCATCTTCCGCAGGGTCTTTCTGATCAGGATATTCAATCCTGTTGTGGTAGTAGCCGACAAGAAGCTTTACGAACGCATCTTTTATCGTCGTAATGTCGCTGAACGTCAAGTCGCATTTATCAAGCTGGTGATGCTCTGCCTTTCCGTTTATGAGCATCTGTATGAATTTATCAAGACGTTCTTCCGTCGGATTTTCAAGCGTGCGGCAGGCTGCTTCTACAGTATCTGCAAGCATTACAACGGCACTTTCCTTTGTGGACGGCGGATTTCCGGTATAGGAATAGTCTGCCGGATTTACGTTCGGATTTTCTTTTTTTGCTTCTTCATAGAAATAGGCAATTATGTTGTTTCCGTGGTGCTCTTCGATTATGTCGATAATCTGCTGCGGAAGATGCAGCTGGTGTGCCTTTTCAACACCCTTACGCACGTGGCTTCTGATAACGGAAACAGAAAGGCTTGGCTTCATGGCATTGTGCTTGTTTATTCCGTTCGTTTGATTTTCTACAAAATACTCGCTCTGATCCATTTTTCCGATGTCGTGATAATACGCACCTACCCTTGCAACAAGCGCATTCGCCCCGATGTCGCGGCACGCATTTTCCGCAAGCTGCGCAACCATCTGCGAATGCTGATACGTTCCGCTTGCCGTAACAAGCATTTTTCTCATTACAGAATTATTAAGATCGCTTAAATCCATAAGACGGAATACACTTGCCGTATTCAAGAGGAATTCAACAGGCGTTATAAAGCCGAGCGCAAGAATTCCGGAAAGAAAACCGTTTGCCGCAACACCGCCGATAATAATCGGCATATGGGCAAATTTTTCGTTAAAAATAACTGCAATCAGAACAACCATTACGGAATCCATGAACGCAAGAATGAGGGAAACAAATACCATATCAATACGGCGCTCGATTTTTCGCACGACAGTTGAAGCCGCAAGGCAGGAAGCAAGCGTAAACAGAAACGGTACGGCCTGGCAGGAACTTGCATCGAATACGCCGAATGCAAGAACTACGGAGAAAAACGCCGCGTTCAGCTGACCGTACAAAATCGCCTCTATAAGGACGAAGAGCGACGACGGAATAATTATGTTAAGCGCAAACGGAGATGCAAAAGCCTGTGTCTTTGCACCAAACGCCGCCGCTCCGTACACAATAAGAAAGCATATTACCTGAAAAACAAATTCACGCAGAAGCACATTTCTTTTTCGCGGAATAAACGCAAAGAACAGATACCACATCACCATCAAAAGAAGAAGGTACAGTTCCGAATTTGCAAACGCCCGAAGGTCAAGATAAATAGGTGATTCGGACATTTTTAGAAGCTTTGAATACGCCTCTTCCGTAATCGGAAAGCCCTTTCTTATTATCTTTTCGCCTTCTTCAATAAAAACAGGATTCATCTCGTCAGCCGGAATTGATTTTGAAGCATAAATTGTCCTGTCTGCAATCTGTCCTACTTCAAAATCTTCCATTCTGAACGAAGCTATTGTCTGGCTGGTTGCAACATTAAAAAAATTCAATATCGTAGCCGCGGCAAAACCGGTAAGCATAAGGACAATTACCTTATAATGCGTTTTTATGAACGCACTCATTTCCGCAAAAAAAACTGATGCTGAACTTTTTGTATTATTCGCTTTCATTCTGTTCATTCTCATACGCCTTTACTATTTTTTTTACCAATGGATTGCGGACTACATCTTCTGCAGTAAGCCTGTTCATTCCAATCTCTTTTATGGAAGACAAAAGATTAGCCGCGTGAACCAACCCTGACTGTACCCGCTTAGGAAGATCTGTCTGCGTAATATCTCCTGCAACAAACACTTTCGCGCCCTCTCCCATACGCGTAAGAAACATTTTCATCTGCTCAACCGTTGTGTTCTGAGCCTCGTCAAGAATTATGACGCTGTTGTTCAGCGTGCGTCCGCGCATATATGCAAGCGGCGCAATTTCAATTGCACCAGCTTCAACAAGCCGCTTTACAGTTTCACGGGGAATAATCATTTCCATTGCATCATAAAACGGCCGTAAATAAGGATTAAGTTTATCCTGTAAATCACCTGGCAGAAAACCCAGACTTTCCCCTGCTTCAACAACAGGACGCGAAATAATCATTTTTGATTTTTGACGTGAAAGAAGAAGCCTGAGCGCCTCTGCCACAGCAAGGAACGTTTTTCCGCTGCCGGCCGCTCCGTAACAGAAAACCATATCGTGCCTGCGCATAGACATAATGTAGTCCGCCTGATTTTGCGTACGCGGATAGATTTTCCTGAGTGCCCCGGGAACAAGAATTGATGTCTGCTCCACATCTGCACGTCGCTCAATATTAAGGACAGAAGCTATTATATCGCCTGTATTACGGCTTCCGTCATTTATTTCATCTACAATGCGGTCTATAATATACTGGAATTCCTGACGCACAGAACTATCATCGGTATCTACGGACAGTTCGTTTCCGCGCGTAAAAACCGGCGTTCCCAGATGGTTTTCAATGAGTTTTAAATTGTTGTCATTCGTGCCGCATACACAGGAAAGTACATCTGCATCAGGCACGACTATCGTATACTCGTTCACGTTATTTATGTAATTGTAAAGTTCAACAGCCTTATTGTCAATTATTCCCGCCGGGTGCAGAACCGCCAGGGTCTGCCGCACTACTGAAGTTTCCATTCGCCGTAGTCGTCGATAATCTCCGTCTTCATTGCGGACATCGGGCGCCACAGAATTGAAATCGTTATGTACGGACTGAAATCATAAGATTTTTTACCGTCTTCGGTAACAAGACGCGGTTCCATTTTGAATGACATCTTGAAATCCCAGTCGTGAAGTTCGTGCGTAACGTCGAATTTCAGCGACTTAAGCTTAAAGCCCGATGCCTGACGCAGGCTTTCGTCATCAAAGCGGAAAGAATTAAACAGGTCGACAAATATATTTTCTTCGCCGGCAAGTCCTATGTCATTGCCGAAATAGCGGTAAATGACGGAATTTCTTGACGTAGAGGAGAACGTAACCGTAAGGAATTCGTGTATTTTAAATGAAACAGACGGAGAGAACGTAAAATAGCTGCTCGTAGGCTTAAGCAAATCTGCAACGACGCTTGTTGAAAGTCCCAGTCCCATACTGATTCTGTTTTTCCAGGTGTACACAGTTTTGGTAGACGGAGAATAGCTAAGCGAAAGCGAGTACGGCAGGAATTCTTTTTCCGCCCGCTGAGTCCATCCGCGTTTTTCACCTTCCTTAGAGCCGTCTGAAAAATCATAGCCGTAGGTGTAGGACATCGTGTAGGCGGCAGAAAGGCTTTTCCACCCTAAAGAAAGTTTCATCGAGTCGTGATAGCTTTCTTCCATATTGTAATTGTAGCTTTCGGAAAACTTAAGCGTATTGCTGAACAGGCTAAGCGTAAGGCTCTGCTTGAACGGCTGCTTCACCCAGTCGGCATCGTCCGCAGTGCTGCTTTTTTTTATTCCTGCTTCAAATGCAAGCGACGTGTACGGAAAACCGAATTTCAGAGTGCCGTAATACGCCTCTGCCTGCGGCTTAAGCGTTGTTGAAAGCGTAAGGCTCTGGGAAAATTTGCTGTCCATCTGATTAGCGGCAAACGTCAGGTCGATTGCGTTTGTCGTTACGGCATTTTCGTCATCCCAGTCAACCCAATGATATTTCCATTCAGGATTATCTTCTTCTGCATCATATTCGTCCGCAAGAAATTCCGTGCGCACAAGCTTGATTGTAGAACGCCAGGTAATTCCCGTATCTTTTATCGAAGGAATATAGCAGAACGGCTTTAGCGAAATTGAATTTGTATTTGTCAAATCGCGCTTTTCTGCAGAATAGTCAGTCTTTTTCAGGGACGTAATCTGAGAAGCGGTGTAGCCGCCTTTATCCGTGTTGTCCGAAATGTACGGGTGTTTCTGGAAAACAGGATTGAACGTATAGGAATTGCTCACATTGAAAAAAGAGCCTGCATAGCTGAAACTGTTGTCAAGCGTAACAGGAACTTTTATCGTATACATAGAAGACTTCAAGTTATCCCACTCAAAATCATCGGCTTTCTTTAAATTTGAAGACGAATAGGCAAGCTGCGTTGAAATTGACGGCTTTACAGAATATTTCATAGAAAAGTCAATTCCCGGAACAGACGATGAAGAATCGCTTACTGCACTCAGCTTAGGAAGCGGCTCGGAATTCAAAAAGATGTTTTTTTCTTCCTGACGGGAAGTCTCGTCAAAAGCAAGTGCAGAAGAAGATTGATTTTCCCCATCCTCCGCAGAATCTGAACTTTCAGAAGCAGTTTCTGAATCCGCTTTTTCCTTGTCAGAAAGGAATTCTTCCGGCAGCGCAAGGGGAACGGCATAAGCCGGCGTCTGCACAGACTTTGCCGTTTTTGTCTTTGTAGAAGAATAGTTTACAATCGTTCCGCTGAGAGTTCCCGACAACGTCGCCGGCGTAATCTGCGAAGGATAGTAAAATTTGCGCTGCGGCGAATAGCTTTTCCAGGAAGAAAGGTCTGCGTCCTCTATGCCGCTCGTAGAAAAATCAGTCGTAGTCATAGTAGAAAACGCAATCGACGAATTCAGGCTGAGCGAAAAAGACGAAATTACAGGCTTTATGAAATCCGGAATAGGAACGGAATAAGAACTTGTGAGAGTCCAGGAGAACGACGAAACTTCATTGATTGTATCATCTTCGTCAGTATCATTTGCAGAATCAATCAAGTAGCTTATCCAGTCCATTGTTTCCGTACGGTCAGAAAAATCATCCTTGAAAAACGGGTCTGAATAAATCGGAAGCGAAAGTGAAAGCGAAAACGGCTTTGACACCGACATCTTGAAATTAGTTGAATACCGGAACGGAAGCGAAAAACCGAACAGATTTGATTTGTCGTAATACTTTTCGCCTGATTTTCCGTACGGCAGATAGTCCGTGCCTTCCCTGAAAATCGTATTTGAAAATCCCAGCTGAAGTCCGAGTTCAAGATTCGTTACATATTTAGGAGGCTTTATTACACCGTCAAGACCGACCATAACGCCCATATTTGAGTAATAGTCACCCATAATCTTGACGTAGTTCGTCGTATTTCCCTTGTAGTCCGCGTCAAGATTGTGGAGCATAAGCCCTTCAATGCGCTGTTCTTTGAGGGAAGACGGCTTTACAAAATTGAACAGAGCCTTGAGTTTTTCCGAGCCGTCACTTTCCGTAGAAGAACTTGACGAAGACGATGAAGTTGTATCAAGCGGCTTTCGTCCGTAGATGTACGCCGTCGTCTGGATAAAATAGCCTTCCCTTTTCCGGTAACCGAATACAGGATTAAAAATAAGCTCGTCCTTAGGATAATAGAATGCCGGAAAATAAAAGACAGGAACAGGCCCTACGAAAAGAAGCGCATTTAAAAATGCAAACTCGCCGCCCGGCAAAAGCCATATTCGCGACGCCTTGATGTTCCAGTGCGGATCTTCGTCATCGCAGAAAGTAAGTACGCCGTCCTTGAAAGCAATAGTATTTGACTCGCTGCGCCCGAAAATGTCCGAAGCAACGATAAGCGTAGAACCGGAAGGCAGGTTTATCGCATCCGATTTTGTCTGAACGACGCGTCCGTCATCAAATACGCCCTCAAGCGTAGAAGTATTGAACATAAGCGCATTCGCCGTTACATTCTGGCTTCCTGAATTTGCAGTATTCTGTTCAAGAGAAACAGAGCCGTCCGCATAAATCATTTCCGTAACGCGGTCATAGCGGATGACGTCTGCGGTGATGACGTTTTTGTTCGAGCCTTTTGAAACGGAAACCTTTACGTTTCCGGAAAGAATGATAATGTCGTTTCCAGTCTGTTTGTCTTTCTCATAGCGGGTATTCTGTGCATTTTCTATATTTATGACAGTCCTTTCCGACTCCTGCACATACGCAGGCTGAGAAAACAGCGCAAACGCAAGCGCACAAAAAGAGAAAATAAGAGCAGGGACATTACGTTTTTCTTTCATTATGTTTTATATCTTTTTTGACTTAAGCATATCCTTTATGAACTTACCGGTATACGATTTTTCGCACCCGGCGACCTCTTCAGGCGTACCGGAAGCAACAATCGTTCCGCCGCGGAAACCGCCTTCCGGACCCAAGTCTATAATATAATCCGCCTGACAGATGACATCAAGATTATGCTCTATCATAAGGACGCTGTTTCCCTGATTTACAAGCCGCTGTATGACTTCCATAAGCATTTTTACGTCTGCAAAGTGAAGGCCTGTCGTAGGCTCGTCCATAATATAAAGCGTTTTTCCGGTGGAAACGCGGGCAAGTTCGTTTGCAAGCTTTACGCGCTGCGCTTCTCCGCCGGAAAGCGTAAGTGCATTCTGTCCAAGTTCAATATACCCCAATCCTACAGATTTGAGCGTTTCAAGTTTTCGCGCAATATGCGGAATGGACGCAAAGAATGAGCAGGCTTCTTCTATAGACATATTCAGAACATCGTTAATGCTCTTTCCCTTGTAAAGGACGTCAAGAGTTTCCTTGTTGAAGCGCTTTCCGTTACACACATCACACTGAATGAAAACGTCCGGAAGAAAATTCATTTCAATTGTAATAGTACCCGACCCCTGACAGTTTTCGCACCGTCCGCCCTTTACGTTAAAGCTGAACCGGCCTTTTGAAAAACCGTTCGCCTTTGATTCCGGAAGGCTTGCAAACAAATCGCGGATTGCGTCAAAAACGCCTACGTATGTAGCAGGATTACTGCGCGGCGTACGTCCGATAGGACTCTGGTCAATGTTAATTACCTTGTCGATGGCGTCCGCACCCTCGATTGACTGGTACGCACCCACAGCAAGTTTTGAGCGCATAATTTTATTCGAAAGCGCCGGATAAATAACATCGCTCATAAGGGTAGACTTTCCGCTGCCAGAAACGCCTGTAATGCAGGTAAACGTTCCAAGCGGAATATCAACACTTACGTTCTTAAGATTATGCTCCGTAACGCCGCACACCCTCAGGAATTTACCGTTTCCGCTCCGGCGCGATGACGGAATGTCCATTTTTAAAGTTCCGGCAAGATAGCGGCCTGTCGCACTTTCCTCAATCTTCATCACCTCTTCCGGCGTTCCTGCAGCAACAACTTTTCCGCCGTGAATTCCAGCACCCGGTCCTATATCTATAAGGTAATCCGCAGTGCGGAGCGTCTGTTCATCGTGTTCTACTACAATAACAGTGTTTCCCTGGTCGCGCAGATGGACAAGCGTATCTATAAGCTTTTGATTGTCACGCTGATGAAGACCTATTGAAGGCTCATCAAGAATATACATAACGCCGCACAGCGCAGAACCAATCTGCGTTGCAAGCCGGATTCTCTGCGCCTCACCGCCGCTCAAAGTTTCTGCAGCGCGTTCAAGTGTAAGGTAGTCAAGCCCAACGTCCTTTAAGAAATTCAGGCGCGAACGGATTTCTTTAAGCACCTGCCCGGCAATTTTCATCTCGGAGTCAGAAAGTTTAAGTCCGTTGAAAAAATCTATCGTCTGTGAAACAGAAAGTTCCGTAAGTTCGTAGATGTTTTTTCCGCCGACGGTTACGCCCAATGCCTCAGGACGAAGCCGCTTTCCGTGACAGCAGGAACACGTATTGTGCGACATATATTTTTCAAGGCTCGTCTTCATCTGGTCGCCCCACGCTTCAACATAGCGGCGGCGCATATCAGAAAGAATGCCCTGCCACGGCTGATTGTACTCGGACATACCGGTTCCGCTCTGCTTGTGGTACACCCAGTGCAGGACTTTTTCCGAACCATTTATAAGAACGTCCTTTTGCTCCGGCGTCAAATCGCAGAACGGGGTATCAAGTGTAAAGCCGTACGCATCGGCAAGTGCCTGAAAACGGCAGGAATTCCATGCGCTGGTCGGATTGTACGGAAGAATTCCGTGTTCGTTGAAACTTTTTGACTCGTCAGGAATCATAAGCGAAAGGTCATATTCCATTTTTTCGCCAAGCCCTGTACATTCCGGACACGCGCCGAACGGATTGTTAAAAGAAAAAAGCCGCGGCTGAAGTTCAGGAATGGAAATTCCGCAGTCAGGACAGGCATTTTTCTGGCTGAAGAAAATTTCTTCATCCCCGGACTCCGTGCGGCGCAGAACAACGATAATGCCGTTTGAATTTGCGAGAGCCGTTTCCACCGAACCTGCAAGGCGCTTTCTTGACTCTTCGTGAATTACAATCCTGTCAACGATAATTTCAATCGTATGCTTTTTCTGCTTGTCGAGCTTTACGGTCTCTTCCAAATCTGCCATTACGCCGTCAATCCGCGCGCGGACAAAACCGGCTTTTTTCGCGTCATCAAGAATTTTCTGATGTTCACCTTTTTTTCCGCGGACAACAGGCGCAAGCAGCTGGATTTTTGTTCCGTCCTCCCAGCTCATAATCGTATCAATAATCTGGTCTACGGTCTGTTCCTGAATTTCGCGTCCGCAGTTAGGACAGTGAGGATGACCGGTTCTTGCAAAAAGCAGACGGTAGTAATCGTAAATTTCAGTAATCGTTCCCACCGTAGAACGAGGATTTTTATTCGTTGATTTCTGTTCAATTGAAATAGCCGGACTAAGACCTTCTATTAAATCAACGTCAGGCTTGTCCATACTGCCAAGAAACTGCCGCGCGTAGGAAGAAAGGCTTTCCATATACCGGCGCTGTCCTTCCGCAAAAAGCGTATCGAACGCAAGGGAGCTTTTTCCGCTTCCTGAAAGTCCCGAAATGACAACAAGTTTATTTCTTGGTATCTCAACATCAATATTTTTTAAGTTATGTTCGCGTGCACCGCGAATGATGATTTTATCGTTATTAAAAATGTCCGCCACGTTCATTAGTATAGTGAATATGGCTGTACTTCTCAAGTAAAAGAAAAAAAATGTAGTGAAGGTTACCGGATTTTACAAAACATTACGTTTTCTTAACAAATGCAAAAAATCAATTTTACATTGCTCCGCTATTTTCTTGGTACAACATAAAACAAGAAAACGCACATTCATTGGAGGTTTTTTATATGAAAAAGCGCGTATTAGCAGCAGCCGCAGGTCTTTCACTCTGCACGTCGGTTTTTGCACAGTCAATCACCCTTACAAACACATTCGGTGGAAACAGTGATTCCATAGACGCTCCTACAGGCGGAAGTGATTTCATTACATTCACCCAGCACGATGAAAAGGACGATTCAAACTACGGAAATTCAGTAACAACCGTAAGCGACCGCCTTCAGCTTGATTTTTCTACAGCCAAACTTGACGGAAGAATCAGAACTGAATTCAGCACAAGCAAGCTGAACGGAAAAGAAGCTGACGTACGTTTCAGAGGATACCTGCGCTACCGCCCGGTTGAACAGCTTGGTTTTGTTGCAGGAAACGACTTCTTCACAAAATACACTGTTGCAGCTTCCTATTTTGCAGCATCAGACGACTATGCAAGCTACGGAAAAATGGCAGAAAACGGCATTGCAGTTATCGGAGATGTAGCAGGACTCAGACTTGCAGCAAACATTTCAGGAGACAGCCTCTACGATAACAACGAAGCGTTCAAGCTGAACTTTGGCGCACAGTACCGCATAAAGGACGTTGCTTCATTCGGTGCAACGCTCAAAAGCGTAACGAACGGAAACTTCTCTACAGGAATTTTTGCGGCTCTTGAAAGCGTAGAAAACCTTACCCTCAACGCAGGTTTTGTCTACAATTCAACGGACACATCATTCCTTCCTGCTGCATCAAAATACGTTCTCCGCGCTTCTGCCGGATATAAAATCAAGGACGCAAAACTCGGTCTTTTTGCAGACTTTGCAACAGGTCTGAACAACGAATACATAGCAGCAGAAAAAGATGCTGATAAAAACATCACTGGTTATGAAACGTTGGAATACAAAAAAGACAATGATGACTACGTACCTCTTCAGGTTCGCGGACGCGTTTCTTTTGACGCAACAGATACACTTTCACTGAATACTTTTGTAAAGGTGAACACGCTTGTTGGCGCAGATGCATCTGAAACAGTGGTATATCCGTACGTAAACATAAAGCTTCCTAAGTTCGGAACGCTCAATGCTGGTTTTAGAATGAAGTTCAACGACAATGTCGGACTTGCACAGTTTTCAATTCCACTCGCCTGGAAATACAAGCTTATCGACAAAAAATAAACAAAGAACTTACGTAGTTTTGTAAAAAAGAAAGAAAAGCCCCGGAACTGTACGAACAGTATCCGGGGCTTTTTTTGAGAAATTCATACACAGCGCACGCAACGCCCGGATGAAAAACTGTTTCAGTCTGCGCCCGGACATCCGTCAGCACCATCTTTCCGGCATTCATCTTTTGCATAACTGCACCGCGGCGCAAAAGGACAGCCGGCAGGCGGTTCAGCCGGATCACAGACTTTTCCGGGAATGGAAATCATCCGTCCGTCCGTATAATGACTTCCGAATTCCGGCAATGCTTTCACAAGAGCCTTTGTATACGGATGGCGCGGTGCATTCATCACCTGCTGCGCCTCTCCTTCTTCCATCACCTTTCCGCCGTACATAACCAGAATCCTGTCGCTTATCTGCGCAACGAGATGTATGTTGTGGCTTATAAATATAATGGAAAGATTGCGCTCTTTTTTAAGCCGCAAAAGCAGCGACACAATCTGCGCCTGTACCGTCACATCAAGCGCAGTCGTCGGTTCGTCCGCAATCAAAAGGCGGCAGTTCTGCGCAAGAGCAAGCGCAATTCCTATCCGCTGAAGCTGACCTCCGCTAAACTGGTGAGGATAGGCAGAAAGCCGCCTGCGCGGATCAGGAAGCCCTACTTCTTCAAGCAGTTTTTCCGCCCTGCACATAGCCTCCTCCTTTGATATTTCCGGCTCAATTACACGGAACGTTTCAAAAAAAACGCTCCCGATATTCTGAAGCGGATCAAACGAACGCCCCGGTTCCTGAAAAATCAGCGCAATCTCCCTGCCCCGGTACTTTCTGAGTTCGTCCTGCGAAAGTGAAAACAAATCAACTCCGTCATAAAAAATATGCCCTTCCGCCGCCGCATTTGCCGGAAGAAGTCCCGGAATTGCTGCCGTAGAAACTGACTTTCCGCTTCCAGATTCTCCTACAAGTCCAAGAATTTCACCGGGCATTACGTCAAAACTCACGCCCCTAACGCCGTATATAAAAGTCTGCTCTGCACCGCGGAATACGGTAAACGTAACGTGCAAATTCCGCACGCTTAAAAGCGCACCGGAAGAAGGGGCAACATTTTCTTCTGCAATGTCATTCCGTCGGAAAGTAAGTTTTTTCTTTTTAAAGACCGCATTGTACGGATCGTAAAAGTCGCGGAGCGCATCGCCAAGAAAGTTAAACGCCAGCGTGACAACAAGCAGCATTCCCACAGGATATAAAAGCCACGGGAAATTCCGCAGGTTCGACAGCGTAGAAACATCGCGGTTTATAAGAGAACCCCAGCTTACGGCAGGGTCATTTATTCCAAGTCCAAGATAGCTCAGCGTCGTTTCGCTCATAATAAAGCCAGGAACGCTCAGTGCCGTACTTACAATCAGAAGGCTTGAAATCTGCGGAATGATATGGCGGAAAATCACAACAACAGGAGGAACGCCCTCAAGGTCTGCATCCATTACAAATTCCTCGCGCTTAATTGAATGAACCATACCGCGGATTGTGCGCGCGCTCCCTGGCCAGCCGACAAGCGCAAGAATAAGCGTAATGACCATATATGACGTACCGCTGTTCATCCGCGTGTTCAAAAGAGAGCGCAGAAACAGAATGAAATACAGGCTCGGAATAAGCATAAAGAATTCTGCAAAGCGCATTATGGTCCAGTCGGTAGCACCGCCGAAATAGCCGGAAATTCCGCCGAACAGTACCGCAAGAAAAAGCGACACTGCCGTTGCTACAAAACCTATCGTAAGGGAAATTCGGCTTCCGTAGACAATCCGGCTGAAAAGATCGCGTCCAAGATTATCCGCACCCAAAAGATATACAGGATAGCCGGAACTGCTCCCAAAAAGATGAACTGAACAGGGAATAAGCCCAAAAATCTTATACGGCTCGCCTTTTACAAAAAAGCGAAGGTCGTGAATGCACTCCTTGTCCGTAACGCGCGCATACTGCCATGTAGACTTATTGATTGCGCGGTACTCCCGGACTTTAAGTCCGTGCGCAGTAACCTGTATATTCGCAGGGTGAAACGTATTTGCTTCAAACGTACGCGCCGGCGAATACGGCGCAAAAAACGGTGCAAAAATCATCATTGCATAAAGAATAATCAGGACTATTACGCTTGAAAACGCAAGCGGCCGTGTTTTCAGATACTTAAGAAATTTTTTCATACAGCACCTCTAATTATACCGGATTCGCGGGTCAACAAGAGCAAGCAGAATGTCGCTGATTACCATTCCGGCCAGAACCAGTGCGCTGATAAACATACTGTTTGCAAGAACAAGATTAATATCCTCCTGAAGGACAGCTTCGTACATCAGTCTGCCTATTCCCGGATAGGCAAAAATAATTTCAAGAACGAGGGAACCGCTGAAAAGGCTTGCAAGCAAGTTTGCGCTGCCGGTAATATACGGATTAAGCGTATTCCGGAACGCGTGCGCAAGGTACACACGTTTTTCGCTTATTCCACGCGCACGCAGTGCAAGAATATACGGCATTCCCATCTGGTCAAGCATCGTCGCGCGAATCATACGCATCGTTCCGCCGGCTCCGCCCAAAAACGAAGCAAGAAGCGGCAGGAACACGTGATGCATATAACTGAAAGCAAATTTCACTGGTGCCGCACTGAACGGAAAATCAGGATAAGCAGTAACCGGAAAAAGCCCTGTAACACTTGCCAAAAGCTGAAGAAGAATAAGCAGAAGAATTCCCGGAAACGCATGAAAAAACAATGCAAAAAACGTTACCGCCGTATCAATCTTTGTTCCTGCCTTGCTTGAAAAATATACTCCCAGAAGAAAAGAAACAATTGTAATAAACACAAGCGAGATAAGATTTAAAAGCACCGAATTCCAGATGCGGCTTTTTATAAGAAAACTGACCGGCGCACGGGAAATAAGGCTTATTCCCAAATCGTGATGAACAATCATCCTGTTCAGCCACTTGAAATACTGCACATAGAACGGCTTGTCCAGCCCGAATTCCGCCCGAAGTGCACTGAGCCGTTCCTCAGAAAGTATGTTTTCCTGTCCGTTTATTCCGGACGAAGCAGCCTTTCCGCCTTCCGCACTCGACATAATCTGCTGGCTCATCATCTGGTCAACAATATCACCGGGAGCTAAATCCATAAGGGCAAAAAGCGCAAGTCCCAGAAGGAACAGAAGCACTATCATCGTAAGAATTCTTCCTGTAATAAATGAAGCAAGCGGAGATTTTTTCCGGAACGCCCGCCACGGAAGGCAAAACGTATTCCAGACAGCAGCAAATTTTTCTTTCATCGTGCTAATTCCTCACAAAAACCCAGTCGGTCATTGCACCGTTTCTGTTGTCGTAATAGACATTCTGCAAATCCCATTTATTTCTTATTGCGTAAACGCTCCGGCTGCGCACAAGATAAATCAGCGGACATTCTTCAAGCACAAGACGCTGATATTCATCCCAAATTTTCTGTGCATCCGAATGGTTTATGGTGTAACAGCCTTCGTTATACAGATAATCAAGCCGCGCCTCCCATTCCGTAGCCGGTTCTTCCTGCAGCGGATACCACAAATGAAGGTTTCCGTAACTTGGCCAGACGTTGCTTCCCTGCGACGGAAACAATATCGCTCCGAATGCAAGAATAACGCTCTGCCAGTCATACGTCGCAGTGAGCATCTCAATCAGTTTCTGAAAATCAATCTGACGGATATTCAGCGTAATTCCAACCTTAGAACATTCGTCGGCAATAATAAGCGCCATATCGTTTGTAACGGTATTTGAGGACGCAATCGTCAAATCGAATTCAACTTTTTCTCCGGTGCTGTCCCGCATGCAACCGTCAGAATCACGGTAAAAGCCGATTGATTCAAGAAGCTGCACCGCACGTGCCGGGTCATATCTGTATTGCAGCGTAATTTCAGGATTATAGAAAGGATTTGCTTCCGGGAAAAACGAATATTTTGCAGAGGCAAGACCGCGGTACGTCTGGTCGATAATTCTGTCCCTGTTTATAAGACAGCTCATCGCCTGCCGGAATTTTTTATTGCAGAACCAGCGGTAATAAGCCTCGCTACTGTTCTTAGGATTTTGGTTAAAACTCCAGAACTGAGCATTCATGCTTCCTTCTGCGTTGAACACAGTATATGAGTCTTTCTGATTTTCAATTACATCACTTACATCTTCCGGGCGAGGTGAAAAACCTTCTGTCTTTCCCTGCTTGAACAAAAGATAGTCCGTATTCATATCGCCAACAACCTGATAAACCATTTCGTCCATATACGGAATGGACGTTCCGTTGTCATCTTTTTCCCAATAGTACGGATTTCTTTTAAACACAAGACGCTGGGCCGGCGTATATTCCGTAATATACCATTTTCCGCAGGAAGGAATCGTGCGAACGTCAACGTCGGCAGAAAAAAGAGCTTTTATGCCCTCCACCCCGTCTTTCTCCTTCGCCGGCTTAAAAAGAAATGACGGACACAAACTCATATTCGTAGCAAGAAGCGGATCGGCCACAATACGCGGAAACACAAAGTCAAAGTGTCTGTCGTCAATTTTTACGCATTCCACCCGGCGCTCGCTTCCGTCAGGCATTACTACAAACTGCTGCGCATAGCCGCTTGAACCGATTTCTTTATCGCCGGCAACTTCATTATACCAGAAAACAAAATCATCGCTTGTAACAGGAATTTTCTCATCGCGGCCGTAGTAGGTCCAGAACAAGCCGTCTCGCAGCGTATAGTGAACGGTTAAAGTTCCGTTTTTTTCATCAATTTCAATTTCAAAAAATGCACAATGCGGCTTCCATTCCCTAGAATGCATATCATAGTCAACAAGATAATCAAGTGTATTTGAAATAATGCCGCTGGAAGCCGCATCGCGTTCGGCAATAAGCTGATTAAACGTTTTCGGGTCAGAAAGAATCGTATCGTACCACGTACCGCCGGTTCTGCCCGGCACAAACGCTTCTCCGCGCCACGGCTTTGAAACAGTTTTTTCAAGCAGTCTTTCGTTTCCGGACTGCGTAATCTCTGCAATTTCTGCCAGTGACATATCTATTGTTTTTCTGCAGCTGGTGCAGACTAAAGCACAAAAAATGCAGCCTAGAATTCCAGCCAGTCTTTTTCTCATAGACTTTTTTGTCCGCCTTAAAAAAACACCCCGAAAAAACAGCCGCAAAACTGAAACTGTTTTCGAGGTGCCGCATTCCGTCTGCATATACAGACAGTTTTATTTTTTTATTTCATCTGCGCAAGCACAACTGAACTCATCGCAGGAACAGTAATTTTTCCATCCTCAACTTTTGCCGCCGGATTTGCAGCATACACCATCGGCATATCGCAGCCTTCTGGAAGCGGAACTGTAACGTCCTTTACGGAAGAAACATTGTGAACGACAAATGCCTTTTCCTCGTCACATTCCATCACCCAGGACTCAAGAACTGCACTGTCGCACGGAACAGGAGTAAGACGTCCCTTGTACAAAGCCGGATGAGCAGTTTTTACACGAATAACACGCTTGTAATGATTCAGAATTGAATCCGGGTCATTTTCCTGCTCGGAAACAGGAACTGTTTTCTTGTTGTATACAGATACGTTGCCGTATGCACCGGAATCGCACCACGTTGGAGTAAGCTTATCTTTTCCAGCCGGTTTCCACACCATCGGAGTACGCTTAGTAGGATCGTCTGCACCACTCTTCATTGCAATTTCTTCGCCATAATAGATAAAAGGAACACCTTCAGCAAGAATATACATATCAGCGGCAAGCTTGATTTTTGCAGGATTATTGCGCAATGCCGCACTGCTTCTAGGCTGATCGTGATTTGAAAGGAACGGAGCATCTATATAATCAGGGTTATTCCGTGCATACATTGCATATTCACCAGCAAGACTGCGTGCAAAACCATTGTAAGATGATTTATCCATATCTTCCGGCTGATTTTTCTTGTCGTTAATTTCCTGATTATTGATGATATTCGGAATTAAAGTTCCAAGATCAAAGTGGAAATTAGACTGCATTCCGCCCATATAGCGCGCACGAGTTGCAGTCGGTTCCCATACCTCTGCTACATTATAAGCCTCAGGCTTTTCTTCCCAAACGTAAGCATTCATTTCCTTCCAGAATTCAACAGCCTTTGTCAACGTTTCTGAGCCAGGCTTTACCTCTGCTACATTATAAACGTGTCCGGCTGCATCAAAACGGAAGCCCGACACACCCTTGTCAAGCCAGAATTTAAACACTTTCTTGAATTCTGCACGGACGGCAGGTTCATCCATATTAAAATCAGGCATATTTGTACTGAAAAGACCGGCATAGTAGTTCATAACCGGCTGTCCGGATTTGTCCAGGACAGTTTTTCCGTTTGCATCTACAACAGGATTTGAAAGGTCTATAGTCCAGATATTTCCGGCAAGACCTTTCTGCTTTCTGTTATATACGCCGCCATTTTCCGTAAAATCCAAATCCGTTATCCAGCGGTACCAGGTATGATACGGACTATCCGGCTTTTTAGACTCAATAAACCACTTATTATAGGCAGACGAATGATTGCACGTCATATCAATGATGACGCTTATTCCGCGCTTTTTTGCCTCCGCAAGGAAAGTTTCAAAATCTTCCATCGTTCCGTAGTCAGGATTTACGGCATAATAATCATCAACATCATATCCGTGATATGACTGTGACGGAAAAATCGGCAGAAGCCATATACCGGTAATTCCAAGGTCGGTTACAGTTAAATCATTTCCGTCATTCAGATAGTCAAGTTTCTTTGTAAGCCCCTTAAAATCACCGATTCCGTCGCCGTTTCCGTCAGCAAAGGAACGCACAAAAAGACTATAGTAAACACCTTCACCCGGCTTTGAAGCCTTCCGTTCAACCGGAGCAAGTTCGGTAACCGCAAGTTCCGGCTGTACAGTCTTATATTTTTTAGGCTTTGCAGACAACACCCCTGCACAACCAAGCAGACAGACAGCAGCAATGGATTTTTTTACCATTGATTTTTTATTTAACATAATTTCCTCCACACAAAATGAATATAAAAATTATACCATATATTATAAAAAAACAAGAATTTTTTTTATCGTTACAAAAAAGGATTTTCTTTTAGTTTCAAACAATAACCACCTTCTGCATAACGAAAAAAAAAAGCAGCCTGCAGAAGAACTGCAGGCTGCCTGAAAGTACGGAATAGAATGTCTGTTATTCCTTACCGCTTGTACCGGCAAGAGAAAGAAGCAATGACTTCTGACCTGCCATAAACAAGATAGCGAAAGGAACTGCAACAAGAATAGCACCCGCAGCAAACATAGTAAAGTTATCGTTTGAGCGGCCGCTGATCATCTCATACAAACCTACGGCAAGAGTTTTCTTATCATCACTGCGCAAAATCATACGCGGGAAGATATAGTCCATCCAAGGACCTGTAAAACTTGTCAAGGTAAGGAATACAATCTGCGGTTTTGCAGCAGGAAGAATAACCCTAAGATATGCAACAAGCGGCGAAGCACCGTCGATGTATGCAGCTTCCGCAATATCCTTAGGCATTGTATCAAAGTATCCCTTCATCAACTGAGAGTTGAACGGAATACTTCCTGCGGCATAGACAAGCACAAGTCCCCACAGCGTATTCAGCGCATTGAATTTCCACAGGATAACGTATGTTGCAACCATACCGATGAAGCTAGGGAACATCTGAAGGACAATCATACCTGCCATAATCTGCTTGCGTCCGGTAAACTTAAAGCGAGAGAAAATATATCCGGCTGTAGTACAAATAAATACAGTAAGAATTGTATTCATACATGCAACCTTCAATGTGTTAAGATACCAGTGCTTGTAGTTAGTACCAAGAACTTTTTTTGTTCCCGGTCCGACAGGATCAACAAATTTATCAGCAGAAGTAAGAAGACGCTTGAACTGATAGAACGACGGCTTCTTAAACTTAAACTGGGTCATCAGTTTTGTCTGTTTACCTGTACCATCACAAGTTTCACACAAAGTCATAACATCCTGTTCCCACGACTTATTGCCGATAGTAACTTTTTCTACAGTATGAATGATACCTGAACCACCGCAAGTTGCGCAGGCTCTTAAACCCGTTTTATTACAGGAAACACAGTCTTCATCTGTATAAACAGTGTATACAAGTTTCTTATTCTGGCATTTATCAACGCCTTTTTTCAAATCGTCCTGCAGGAAAGAACTTTTCGGTCTTACAGTGACAAGCCTTCCATCAGCAGAAGAAACTACGATTCCTCTATATGGATCGCCTGATTTAAGCGCATCAAGAACTGCCTGCCTTTCTGCCTCATCCGCAACATATTCTTTCAAATCCTTCAACTTAAACACAACTGAAGAATCTGCTTTTTTTGCAGTACCGTTACAGACAACGCAGACATTTGTCGAAACGTCTTTTTCGTCTGTAAACGGAATTACAGAAGTTGCTGCAAGAGAACTTGAAACAGAGAATGAAGAACTGATTGTGAACAATACCGGATACAAAACAACAATAACGTTTATAACCAGTATAATATTCAAAATAATACTTAGCGGAGTAGCACGACTTACAAATTTTTTCATAATTACAATTCTCCCTCTTTGAATGACTTAGTTCGCGTAAAGTTATACAAAGCAAAAGGAACGAGTACAACGAATACAAGCAAAGAAAGAACAGAAGCAAGCTGATAGCGCGAAGGAGTATTCATTGTCAACTTATAGATCCATGAAATCAAGAGGTCTGTTGCACCGCATGTAGTTGTAGTAGTAAGACCTGCCTGAGGCATATTAGGACCACCGCCAGTAAGGAAGAATACAGCACCGAAGTTGTTAATGTTTGAAGCAAACTGCATGATTAATGTAGGTTTAAGCTGGAACATAACAAGCGGATATGTAATGCTCTTGAACTGCTGCCATTTTGTAGCACCGTCAATAACTGCCGCCTCGTACAATGAGTTTGAGATAGCCGTCATACTGGAAGTCGTAAGAATCATACTGTACGGGAATCCAATCCATATATTTACGAAAATCAATGAAAATTTCGCAACATTAGGATTTGAAAGCCACGGTATAGGCTGCTCAATCAGACCAATAAGCTGAAGCGTTCTATTGATAGGACCGATAGTACCGTTCAGAAGGTTTGCCCAGACAAAGAGAGAAAGCATTGTCGGAATGGCATACGGAAGAATGTATACGGTTCTGTAGAATGAAGGAATTGCAACGCGCTTGTCCTGAAGAACGAACGCATAGAAAAATCCTACAAAGAAACAGGTAAATGTTGCAAAGATAGCCCAGACGATAGTCCAGACAGCAGCATTTCCAAATGCCTTTGCCCATTCGCCGCCACCTACTTTTGTAGAGAACATCGTAACGAAGTTTGAAAGACCAACCCAGTCTACAAGATTGTTCGGCGGAACATGATCAGGTGAAGAATAGTTGGTGAATGCAACCAATGCAGAGAACAAAAGCGGAATCAAAGAGAAGATTGCAATCATTACAACGCTCGGAGCAATACCGATTGTCGCAAATGAATTCTGTGACAAATCATTCTGAGATTCTTTCAATGAAGGGAATTTGTTATTCTTTATGATTTTATTCGCCGCTGTCCGTGCACTGTTGATGTTGAGCTGATACAGGAAAATAAAGAACAGAATTATAACAAGAGCAAAAATACCATTAATCATCATAAAGATTGAATGATCCATGAATTTTGTTACTGTAGTATTCTGTCTGTCACCAAGAGTAAACAAACCTATAATAGAAGTTACAAGAGGACCTTTGAACCACGCCCTGTGCATAACAGTTCTTTTTCCGTTTGAAGCAGCGCGTTTACAAAGAGTACAACCATCGTAATGCTCGTCAAATTCATTATTGCCGTCAAAAACTGCAAAGGCATCTTTCAGTTCTTTCTCAAAAGCAAAGCGTGCCTTTACCTTATCAGAAGAGAACTGCTCCTCAGCAGCGTCAAGATCTTTTCTATACTGAACAGACAGTTTTCTAAGGTCTTCTTTTTCAGCACCGCCTTCTTTTGCAAGATTAAGAACTTCTGTATATCCGTTCTTCAGTTCTGCAACTGTCTGTTTATTCTTTTCTGCTATTGCTGCCAGACTGTCTTTATAATTTTGTTTTGCCTCTGCAACAAGCTCTTTATATTCAGGAAGCAGTTCTTTTTTTGCACCGTCAAATTTCTTTGCTTCCATCTTAGCCATTACTTTTGCAAGTTTATGATCATACTTTGAAGATATAGAAGTATACTTATCGTAAATATCATCATAGTCAATGATTTCATAAGATGCTTCTTCTACCTCATCCAAAGATGAATAATCATAATCTGCAAATACGGCAGTATATTCTTCTATGGCATCGGCTTTTGCCTGCTTTGCCTCGGCCAAAGCCTCTTTATATGCATCTTTATCTTCTTTTTTGTAATCCTGAGCTTCGTCAACAATTTCTTTGTATGCAGCATCACCTAAACCTTTTACAGCTGCATTTTTAAAAAATTTTTCCATTGACTTGGCTCGTGAAGCCATTATTGAATCTAATTTTGAATATTCAGCATCTTCCAGGTATTCAACAAGTTCTGCTGTTTCGGGAACCTGCTTTAAATAATCGTATTCAGAATTATTTGCAGGAATAATTTTTTTTGTACCAAAAATAATAGAGCAAAGCATTACCACTTCTACAAGTGCAAACAACGCTCCGCGCACATACTGTTTCAGGTACAGAATCTGACCCAATCCCATAAAACAGGAAGAAGCAAAAGGAGCTTTCTTCAGTTTATTAGGGTCTACAGTATTATTCATTCCATACTCCTCGTTTAAATATCAAATACACAGCGCATAAAATATGCGCTGTGTATTGTCCCTATAAGAACCGATTTAAAGGTTCACTTATTTTGCAGCTTCCATAGAAGCAGCAGCAGCGTCAAGTGAAGTCTTTACGTTGTCGCCGTCCCAGATTCCTGAGTAAGCAGAACCCATAGCATTCCAGTATGTACCAAGCTGTGGAATTGTAGGCATTGGAGTAGCATATTTAAGCTGCTCTTTAATACCATTGCTGAGTTCGTTGTCTGTAACGATATCCTTTCTTGGAGGAATCTGATCTGTATCTTCAAAGCGCATCTGGAGCATTTCTTTTGAAGTCATGAACTTAGCAAATTCTTTTGCTTCCTCTGGGAATTCTGAATATGAACTTACGAATGCAAGACGAACGCCTGCGAATGTGTTTGCAGGATGATTTGTTCCCGGGAATGCAGGAACTGTAGTGATACCAAAGTTGATTCCGGCTTTTTTGAAGTCGTTAATCTTCCAAGGACCTGTGATAATCATAGCTGCTTTTCCTTCTGTGAATTCAGCGTTACAGAAGTCACCAGAAGCATCTGCTGCAGGAATGTCAAGAATCTGCTTGCGGAGATTCTGGAAATAAGTAAGACCTTTGATAGCAGCAGGGCTGTTCAGGTTGTGCTGCTTGCGGTCATTTCCTTTTGGTCCAAACAGAGGAGCGCCGAATGATTCCATGAACATATATCCATAGTAACCGTCAGCAACCGGCCATACAAGAGCATATTTGTTTTCTGCCTTGTTGTTGAATTTTTTTGCATAAGCAACAACTTCATCCCAAGTCTTAGGAGCTTCTGGCAAGATGTCCTTGTTGTAGAACAAAGCATAAGTTTCAGAGCCGAGCGGATAACCGTATACAACTCCGTCATAAGTAGCACCAACGCGTGCCATGTCAAGGAAGTCTGCCATATATGCATCAGCATCGTCTACAGGAAGAACGTGTCCGCCCTGAACAAGAGCACCGATATGGTCATGCGGCGTAACGAAAATATCAGCACCTACTCCAGCAGGTCCGTCAAGCTCAATCTTTGCACGTGCATCAGTAGCTTCTACAGGTTCATAAGTAACCTTTACTTTTGGATTAACCTTTTTGTAAGCCTTGATTACATGCTGTACGAATGTTTTTTCCGGACCAGCAGATTCCCATACCTTCAGTTCAGCTCTTTTTGGAGCAGCAAAAGCGGTAGATGCAGCCATTGCGATTGCAGCAGCAGCAAAAATAACTCTTTTCATTTTTTCCTCCATATTTGAAAATAAAAAGTTAGCTTATTTTAAGCGGATAACAGTTGCCGTAAGAGGAGCAAGCTCAACGAGCGCCCCTGAAATACTGACTCCAACAGGAGCCTGAATTCCATTTTTATCAGCAGCTTCGCTATCTACATATACTACACCATTATTCAAAGAAACGCCAGCATTAAATTTCAATGTTTCTGAATTTGCATTAATTAATACAAACCATCTGCTTTTTCCGTCTTTTATTACATATCCAAAGGCAAGACCGGACTCATCCTCAAGCTCAAGTTCGCTTATATTCTTTGAAACCTTCTTTGCATTCCCCAGACGGAACGCATCAAACTCTTTTCTTATATCAATAAGCCCCTTCGTGTAGTCAAGAAGCCCCTGATAGTCCTCATCAAGCGTCCAGACAATCTGATTTATATTATCAGAAGAGTCATAGCTGTTGCGCACGAAGTTTCCAATTGTTTCATTTTTTGCTCCCTTCACATTCGGCTTTGTCCTTCCGCGTTCCTGTCCTGCATGAAGGAAAGCAATTCCCTGTGAAGTAAGTTCTATAAAGTTTCCGAGTTTCAGACGGCTGATAATTTCTTTCCTGTCTTTTTTCTCGTCAAGGTGAAGGTTATGAACAATTCCGTCGTGCAGCGTAAGTCCGTCATGACAGACAAGATAATTCAGATTGTCGCCAGGCTGGTCTGCACGATAGTTCGACATAGGACTTCCTGTTACATTTCTGAAAAAGCGGGTATTGTCCGTATATTTTTTTGTAATAAGTCCGCGTCCAGTTTCATTAAAACCGCCGGCCTTAATCAAATCGCGGAATTCATCGTTAAAAACGGCAACTTTATCAGTTTTAAGCATATAGTTCTGGTCAAGTCCTACAGTTCCCGGCGCTCCATTGTACATTTTCCAGCCTTCGCCCTCAAAAAGCGTACTTGCATTAAGTTTTACACACGCAGCATAGGAATCAAGGACAGAAGAAGCCTCCATCAGTCCCATAAGGTCAAATCGGAAGCCGTCCGCCATATAGTTTTTCACCCAATGAGAAGTTGAATCGACAACAAGACGCTTCATCATCGTACGCTCGGTAGCAGTGTCGTTTCCGCATCCGGAATTAGACTTGAACCTGCCCCTTTCGTCAAGGCGGAAATAATAACCCGGAACGATGTCATCAAGGAACTGAGTTCCTGCCATGTGATTGTACACAACGTCAAGAAGTACGCCGAGTCCGGCTTTGTGACATTCATCAATCAGCGCACGAAGCTCACGAATGCGGCAGTACGGATCTTCCGCATCTGTTGCATACCAGCCTTCCGGCGTAAAATAATTGTGCGGATCGTAGCCCCAGTTGTAGTTATTACCGCTTACAGTACCGGAAGATTCATAAGATTTGTCAGTTTCGTCATTGAAGTAGAAATTAAGCACAGGCATAAGCTGAACGTGCGTAATTCCAAGCTGCTTTAAATACGGAATTTTTTCTATGAACGCCGTATACGTTCCCGGCATGGAAGAAACTCCTGAATCAGGACTTACAGTAAAATCACGTACGGAAACTTCATAAATAACAGCATCCTCGCGCTTTGTAAGATTTACGTAAGAAGATTCCTGAACGCCGGCTTTATGGCTTTTCAAATCAACAACGGCAGCACGACCGGCACCGCCCTTTCCGCGGTTTGCACTCATAGAACGAGCATACGGGTCAAGTACCGTAACTGTTCCCTTTGAATTTTGAAGAGTATAGTCGTAGAAATAGCCGTCCGGATTTTCTTTGTCAAAAACAGCTGACCACACGCCGGTTTTATCATTGAATGACATTGAAACGGTAAAATCAGGCGAAGCGGCGTCTGCCTTTCTGTAAAGATTAAGAACAGCAGATGATGACGTAGGTGCCCACAACTTAAATGAAGCAGAAGTTCCGTCAAATTCACATCCAAGAACTGTATCCGCCGATGGAATTTTAGATTCTGCAATGCGGACGGCAAGTTTTGACGAATTAACCGCCGCATCACCTAAGAACGCACTGTTTTTCAGTATAAGAGAATCTGCTATGTCAGCAGGTTCTGAAAGAACGATAGTAACGTCCGCAGTCATATTGGCAGCAAGGTTTTTAGGCTGATTAGTGTTGTACACTTTTGAAATTGCGTATTCCTTTCCGCCTTCCGTTACGACAGAAAAACCAGATGAACCGCCGTCAGTATCAAGTCCGTACCTGCCGGAAAGCACGGCACGAATTTCCGTAAGGGAAGAAAGTTCTGCCGATTTTACAGACGGCCTGTAGTCAGCAACAGCATAAGTTGTCTGGTCGTTTGAAAAAATTACAGCTTTTTTTGAAACGGAAGAATTCCAGATTCTGTCATCGGGACAGTCCTTTACCCATTCGTCTTTCTGGCGGACGATAAGCCCGACAGTTCCTTCCGAAGAAAAGATTTTTTCTCCGCCGGTAGAAGAACCGTCCGTCTTAAAGCGCATATAGCCGATTCCATCCTGAACCGACCAGTTCTGGGTATAGTTCCAGTTTGCACCGCCGTCGCCGCCAGGTACAGCCCACATCCAGAGCGCCCATTTTTCGTAATTCTTATCCGGGCGGACATAATAGACAACAAATTCGTCATCAGACGGATTAAGCTTTGCATCAAGGGCAAGAACGTCTTTCATTCCTGCCGGTGATGCATTGTCAAAAGAACCGGGAACGCCGGAATCAGATGCAGACAAAGCAAATGCCGCAAAAAGAGCGGCTGCAGAACACAATAATTTTCTAAAGTTCATTTTATCCTCATTTTTTATAAACAGTGATATTATAAATATGCTAAACCATAATTTTTATAAGTCAACAGTTTTTTTTTCAAGGAGTTTTTCCGGAAAGCCTTTTCAAGGAAACAAAATCGTCCTGTCCGCAGGAACTTCAGAAAAATATAAACGGAGTGCCTCTGCCGTTTCCGAAGGACTTTTCGCGTTCATAAGTTTTGTTCCGGCATAATGCGCAAACGAAAAATTCTGCGAATAATATGCAAAAAAACGCTGAAGGCGCGTACGCCAGAATTCCGGCGGCTGATAGCGCTGAACGTCCTCAATGAACGAAAGCGCTGCTTCTTCCAAATCAACGGTTTTTCCGCCGGTAAGTCGTCCGCGCAGTTCCGCAAAAATCCACGGTTTCTGAACTGCGGCGCGTCCTATCATAACGCCCGTACAGTCAGGACACAGCGCCGTCACCCTTTCAAAAGACTGGCGGTCAGATACATCGCCGTTTACGACAACGCCGGCTTTTCCGATGCATTTCAATGCGGCTTTTTCCGCATACTCATAGCGCGGCTTTTCCCGGTATTTTTCCTTTCGCGTACGGGGATGAACTGCAATCTGTTCAACGCCGCAGGAAACAAGAAGTTCTATAAAGGAAAAAAAACTTTCGTCCGTAAAAGAATCGTCTCCAAGCCGGCATTTTACGCTTAGCCGCCTGTGTATTCCTGATTCAGCTTCGTAACGGACAAGAACGTTTTTTACGCCGCACACAAGTTCTTGAATTTCCGAAACAGGTTTCATCATCCATGCAATTCCGGCACCGCTTCTGAAAATTTCAGGCGCACAGCAGCCCATATTAAGGTCAATGCCGATTCCAGGAAGACGGCACAAAAGTGCTGCGGCATCAATCAGCGGCGAAGCAGCTTTTCCTGTAAGCTGCCATACGATTTTTTCAGGAACAGGCGCAGGGTCGGTGTAATATTTTTCAAACTGACCGTTATTTAAAAGAGACGGAGCATTTATCATCTCTGTATAATATTCATCACACCCGCCGAATTTTTCAATCATAATCCTGAAGGCCGGATGACAAAGCGTAGCCATAGGAGCACATATTAGTTTCATTGCATAAGTATATCAGATGAATCATCAGTTTCAAAGTCCAGTCAGACAGTCCGGTCAGACTTCTTTCACAGACTTTTATAATTCTATAATAGAAAGATGTTTTAAAAACTTGTGAAAACAGCGTAAAACTGTTACAATTATGGCTATGGCTAAGTCTGTAAAACTTGAATCATTGCTTCGACATTACGCAACGAAGCAGGAGTCTGCCTTCGTTAATTTCAAAGATTTTTGTGATTATCTCCGCCGCTATTCTGCAAAGCATATTGAAGAACAGCCGGAACTTGTCCAGTATCTTGAAGTGCCGGACTCCACATTGTACAAGGAGATTGAGGAACTCGTTTCAAAACACGAAGCATATATTCTTAATCAGAATACCGGAAAAGTAACAGTCGTTGTCCTTACATATTATTCCGTCTATTTTGCAAACAGATACAAGGAAATTCTGAACAGTCCTATGGTTCCGTTTCCTTCTGTCACTGACTTGCCAAAACAGCTTCCTATGAGCGCATTTGAAAAAAGGGACGGTGCGGAGTTCATTCCGTATCTTCTTTCTGAGCAGGACGTAAAGTCACCGCTTCTTTACTGCCTTATGCTGCCAAAAGACGTTCCGGCAATCCTGTATCCGGCGTGCGTGCCTGTAATTTTTCTTGTGCGGTGCGCAATGGCAAAAATGCGTCACATTCTAAAAAAAGACGAATATCACGACTACTTCCTGAAAAAACTCAGGAATTCCAATCCGAACAAGGAAATTGGAGCAAGGAACTTTTTTTCAAGATTTCTTCAGCATCCGGACAACACAGACCAGACTTTTGACGGCGACACGGATTCTTTCTATTTCTGGAACCAGCTGTGCTACTTTATCCGGCAGGACTTTGAAAAAGTAAAGGACAGGACGATTGAAGACACGAACATCCTTCAGGCAATTTCAATCGCAGAAATATGGCTTATGTTCCTTAAGGACAAAGAAAATGCAGCCCAAAAAAAACAGGAAGCACTTAATGAACTTGAAGCGTGCCTTGCAAAACCACCGTATTTTTTTGAAATGGACTCAATCCTTAAATTCAGGGATTCAAAAGGTGCTCTTCTGTACGGGCAGTTCAGCGAAGAAGACTTAAAGGCAAGCCTTCAGCAGCTTACTTCTGAAACAGAAAACAATGACCTTCCTAAACTTCTCGTATTCAAAATCGAGTCGGGAAAACGGTATTTCATCTACAAGTCAAAAGTCCTTCCGCTTATCGTACGGCTTGCAAATGAAGCGCACAATACTATAGAAAAACATCTTACGGACAAATGGTATGCAGTCCTTTCAAATTACGGAAAACTCCCTGAAATGAAAGAAGACAAGGCATTTGAACTTGAACTTCATAAATGCGTGCAGGAATTTTCGCCGGTACTACATACGCTTTTGACGGCGAATTTTCTACCTGTCCTGAATTTTGAACTGAACAACAGCCCGGAAGGAAACAACTTCAACATCTTCACCGGAAACAAACTTCTTCCGTACAGCGAACTTCTTATGCTCAAGAACACTTCCATTCTTGCTCGTGCGCGGATGATGCTGCCGTTCTGGTATACAATTCCTATCATCTCCTGGATTGCAGGGCTTTTCCTTAAGAAAAAACAGCCTGTAGCGCGGAAACAGTCTGCCGCCCCGGAACTTACAAGCGATGACATTCCGGACGATACGCCGCAGAAGCGTACGGGAAAAACCGGGTCTAAAAAAGAAATTCTTGCGGCAACGGCAAAGGAAATTAGCGAACAGCTCATTCCTTCCGGTTCTACGATCGACCGCGAACTTGATTCCTACCACAATATATGGAACAAAATGATTACAAATGAAGCGCGCACACAGCTGACGGAAGACGTAAATGCACTTATCCGCGACTATATGCGCAAAGTCATAAAGACAATCTCAACAAGTACGTTCAACCTTGAACGCGTACAGAGTCTTGCATCAACGCTTGTAAAAACTCCGAACATGCAGAAAATCAAGGAAGAAGATGCGCTTTATATGTACACGCAGCTTTACATCCTGCGCCTTGTAAGTAACGGCTAGTTATACACAGCATTAAAAAAAAATGAAAATTCTCAAAAAAATTAATTTTTTACGTGCATTTTTTGCCTTTTTTTCAACTTCAATTCGATTATAAGGTAGCGGCAAAAAATGCTGCAACACTTTATTCCGGCCGGATAAAGTTCGTTCTTAGCACATAATTTCAAGAACGAAAATCTGTTTTTTGAGGTATTTTTATGAACCAGCTTAATTCATTGATTATTGAAGGAAATGTAACCCGCTCACCAGTATTCCGAGAACCTGCAGAAGGATTTAAAGTCTGTACAATTCCGCTTGCAGTAAACCGCTTTTACAAAAATGCAAAAGGCGAAGGTGTAAACGAAGTTTCTTACTTTGACGTAGAAACTTACGGAAAAATGGCAGAAGTATGCATGAAAAACTGTGACAAGGGAAGAGGACTGCGTGTTGTAGGAAGGCTTAAGCAGAACAGGTGGAAATCTGCCGACGGAAAGACAAGCAGCAGAATTTCAATTATTGCAGAACATATTGAGTTTAAAAAACGCGTTACAAAAAGCGAAGACAGCGAAACTGATTTAAACGCAATAGCCGAAGCAAACTGCGCTTCCGTAGAGGACGAAATAGTACTTGAAACGCAGACTGACCTTGAAACGGAGGAGCAGTTTGAAGAAGAAGCAGCTGTTTTCTAGGAGGACAAGGCTTAGGGAAGTGCTGATTAACACTTTGAAGCGATTACTCAGCACAGCCCGTCAAATTGCCGTAAGTCATTGACTTACGGACAATTAGCTGCATTAAGGGTTTAAAACAACCCCTTAAAACGGCTTTTTCTTCTTGCCGTACGTTTTTTTTGAGGTGCGGACAGTGCCGCCGCGCCCGGAGGCCGCATTTTTCTGCGGAACGGAACGGTCTTTGCCTTTGGCAGAGGCGTCTTTCTGCATTGCAAGCCTTGCTGCGGCGGCACGCTCGTTGCTTGCCTTGAATTCTTCTATCTGCTGCGGAGAATAAAAGCCGTCCTTCCAGTTGAACCGTGAAACGTCAGGAAGAATCTGTTTTTTAAACAGCGACGACGTAATTGCCTTAATCTGCCCTTTTGAAAGCTTTGTCTTTGAAAAATCTATAAGCATTTTCTTAAAGCCGGATGCAGCAAGATTTTCGGTTTTATCAAGCAAGGAGAACGGAAGTTCCGGCATAACGAACGAGCCGTCGTCAGAGGAAACGACCTTGAATTCTTCGTTTTCTTTGTCTGAAAAATACGTAAATCCGTATTCTTTAGGAAGCTTAAAGCGGATTCTGAACAGTGCCGGATAGGCAAAAACAGGAACGAGTACGCGCTGGCGGACTTCCGGATCAAAAGTTGCTTCAAGATTGCGCCGTGAATTCTCATAAGGCATAACAAAAGCGCCGATATTCTGGTTTTCAAGCCAGGAAACTGCCCAGCGGTTAAACGTATACAGATAAGGACCTGCAATAACGTTCACTTTCTTTCCTTTTAACATTTGTATGTGCGCAATATTATTCACGACAAAATTGCACCATCCGTTTTCTATAAGCAAATCAAGTTCTGTCTTAAGCTGATTTTCTGTTGCCGCCGGGCAGAACGGGTCAAGGGAAATGAAAACTGTCTTTTTGCTGAACGGCAGCACCGTCCTTGAATGAAGAAAGTCATCCTTTGTGTCGCTGTTATATTCAATGATAATGCGCACTGGATGAAGCGCCTGTGCAAGAAATACATCAGCAATAGAAGAAACCTGAACATAAATTCCGTCAGGAAAATAAGAAAGTTCCTTCTTTTCTACTGGTGTCAAGTCAAGGACAGGAAGAAGCTCATCGCCCGGCTGACGACGGAATTTTCCTAAATCAGGCGGAAGAACGCGCGCATAACGTTTAGACATTGATTTTATCTGAAGAAGATATACGCTGTCTCCGATTCCGAACGATTTTGGAACGTCAATCCATCGCGAGCCGTCATCTTCAACCTCTACACTCCGCACTTTGTGGCTTTTACGTCCGTCATCATTTTTGGAATGAACGCGGATGGAGTCACCCGGATCAGGGTCGTAAGAACCGCCGGACAGCTGTGCCATCTGTATATAATAGTCACGCGGATCTGCACCTTCAGGAATGTTCCTGTTGATTTCTTCGATAAGTCCGTCCGGCGCTTTTCTGACTTTTGCAATTTTTCCAAGATAAATGCCGGTTCCGCCCGCCTGATTAGGATTTAAGATTTTTGCGCCGGCATTGTTTACGCCTTCGCCGATTTCCTTAAATCCGTACCAGTAATCAGTCTTTGATCGGGCAAAATCTGAAGCAAGCATACGCTTTCCTGCAGCAATCGCGCCTTTTTTGTCCTCTTTCCAGTGATCCATAACGTAACGGTATGCTGCAACAACGCTTCCAACGTATTCGGCACTTTTCATACGTCCTTCAATCTTAAAGGAATCAACGCCGATTTCCATTAAGTCCGGTATATGGTCAATCAGCTGCATATCGCACGGAGAAAAATAGTACCCCTGCTCTACTCCCTCAGGATATTCTGCCGTGTAGAAACGGCGGCACGCCTGAGTACACATACCGCGGTTTGCAGACTTTCCGCCCAGAAAACTGGAAAAAAGGCACAGACCGGACTCACTTACACACAGCGCACCATGGACGAACATTTCAATCTCGGCATTAGTTCCCTGCTTTATCTGCTTGATTTCCTCAAGACCAAGCTCGCGTGCAAGAACAACGCGCTTCAAGCCTTCCTTTGAAAGAAAGTTAGCCGCAGCTGCGCTTTCAACATTCATTTGCGTTGATGCGTGAAGTTCCATATTCGGAAAAAACTGCTGGCACATTCTGATGACAGCAAAATCCTGCACGATAAGACCGTCCGGCCCGATTTTATCAAGATAAGAAAGCAGACGGTAAAGACGTTCGGTTTCACGCTCTTCACAGACTGTATTCAGAGTGACGTATATTTTTTTCCCCTGACGGTGAACGGCCTGAACGGCAGCTTCAAACTGATTCCAGGCAAAATTAGACGTGCGAAGGCGCGCATTAAAACTTTTCAAGCCAAGATAGACTGCATCCGCGCCTTCACCGATTGCAGCATCAAGAGATTCGATATTTCCCGCAGGAGCTAATAATTCAGACATATAGAAAAGCATACCATAAAACAGGCAGCTTTTCTATATGCAATCTGTATGCAGATTTCCTGCGGATAAAATGAAAAAAGATTGTTTTTACTGATTTTTTCCAAGAAGCCCGGAAAGCATTATCGTACCTTCCACTATCGCAATATGTTCCTGAGGAGCTATGCGCGCGTAAAGAGTTTCAGGAGTATCATCCGGAAGAACAGGTACTTTTTTCTGTACGAGAATTTTTCCGGTATCGCAGCCGCCGTCTACAAGATGAACGGTACAGCCGCTTTCCGTTTCTTTTGCGGCAAGAACAGCCTCGTGCACGTGATGCCCCCACATTCCGACGCCGCCGAATTTTGGAAGAAGCGCAGGATGCAGGTTTATCATACGGTTTTCAAAAGCTTTTATGAGTTTTCCGGAATTAACCGTAAGCCATCCGGCAAGAACAATCGCATCTATGTTGTAATCATTGCAGAGCGAAAGGACTGCATTGCTCACCGCCTCGCGCTTTTCTTCGCGAGAAGCGGCTTTTGCAACATCAGCGCCCATAACTGCATACGGACTTACGATTTCTGCCGGAATGCCGGCGTTTTTTGCGCGCTCTACGGCATACGCATCCTTGTGGTCGCTCATTACGACTTTTATTGTATACGGACAGCCGTCCGCCTTATGCGCCATTTCGTAATCAATGAGTGCCTGAAGATTCGTACCGCCGCCGCTGACCAAAACCGCTGTATTCATCATAAACGGCTAGTCCTCAAACAGGACGGCATCTTTCTGGCTCTGAACCGCACCTTCAGAATATGCAACGCGTCCGATTTTATACGCTTTCATATCTGGTGTGTCCGGGCGGCTGTATTTTGATGCGTTTTTATTGAACATTTCTATAACAGCGTCCGCGTCCTTTTCCTTTACGGCAAGAACGAAACCTATTCCCATATTGAACGTATTGTACACGCTGTTAACGTCTGCACCACGCCGTATAAGTTCGCCGAATACCGGCGGAATATCCCAGCTTGAGCGTCTGATTACGGAAATCAGCTGCTTTTTTCCCTCTTTTGCCTTAGGGAACATACGCGGAATATTCTCATAAAATCCGCCGCCAGTAACGTGAACCATACCGTGTACGGATTTTTTGTATTTTGAAAGAACTTCCATAACAGGGCGTACGTAAATGCGCGTCGGTGTAAGCAGAACTTCACCGATTGTCTTTCCAGTCGGTTTTCCGTCCATAAGGAACGGCTCGTTGAAATCAGTAACAAGCTTGCGGACAAGGCTGAAACCGTTTGAATGAACGCCAGTTGAGCTGAGTCCGATAAGAACGTCACCCTCAGAAATATCCTTTCCGGTGATCATTTCCTTTTTTTCACCTACGCCTACGGCAAATCCTGCAAGGTCGTATTTTCCCTCATCATAAAAATCAGGCATTTCTGCCGTTTCTCCGCCAAGGAGCGCACATCCGGCATCTACACAGCCGTCGGCAACGCCTTTTACAAGATCGGCGGCAACATCGGCATCAAGCCGTCCGCACGCAACATAATCAAGGAAGAACAGGCTTTTTGTTCCTGAACAAAGAATGTCGTTTACGCTCATAGCAACGCAGTCAATTCCGACCGTATCGTATTTTTTCATCTTGAACGCAATATCAAGCTTTGTGCCTACGCCGTCTGTTCCGCTGACCATAACAGGCTCTTTCAAGCCTTTAGGGATTGCAAACATACCGTTAAAACTTCCCAAATCAGTAAGCAGTCCCGGAATTCGGGTGCGTGCAGCCTGTTCCTTGTACTTGTTTACTGCTCTGTACCCTTCTTCAACATCAACACCAGCTTCTTTGTAACTTGCCATTTGAATTTCCTTAAAAATGTTGTTTTATGGATTTTCCGAAGAACTGAAAATTCCGCGGAAAATCGCTTTGCATACAGGCATTATATACTGTTTATTGTCTTTTGAAAACGGGATTGCACAGAAAATATACTGCCTCTGTATTTATTATATATCTGCGTTCATTGCGCCTGCCGCATCGTCGGCAAGTTTTTTTCTGAACGCAAGAAGTTTTTCCTTAAGTTCCGGATATTTTAACGCAAGAATCTGAACTGCAAGATAGCCGGCATTTTTTGAGTTTCCTATTCCGACTGTTGCAACAGGAATCTGCGGCGGCATCTGTACAATAGAAAGAAGCGCATCAATTCCGCCAAGACCGTTAGAACCGGCAGAAAGACATTCAAGCGGAACGCCTATAACCGGAAGAACTGTCATACCTGCAATTACACCCGGAAGTGCAGCGGCAAGACCGGCGCCGGCAATAATTACCTCACAGCCGTCGCTTTCAACCTGCGCTACCGTACGGCGGAGAAGCTCCCCTGCCCTGTGTGCAGAAATCACGTACGCTTTATACTCAACGCCGAATTCCGAAAGAACTTCGGCCGCCTTTTTCATTTTGTCCGTATCAGACTTAGAACCAAAAAAAATAGCAGCTTTCATATTTTACCTCTCAAAAAATTCATTCCGGGAAGAACTGTATCATTTTTTTCAAAAAAATTCAGCGGGTTTGAAGTTTTTTTAAATTCAGAAACCTGATATTCAGCCGCCTGTAATTCTTTTATAAGTTCAACGTGACGGTTAAAAATACTTTCGACGGCGGAAGAATCTTCTTCAACACCGAGTTCCTAAAACTTGTTGTATATTTCATTTTGCCACCTCACTAGACGACAACTATATTGGCATAGAGGGCATCATTCTGCACATCGATACTTTCATCCTGCCTACCGATTGCAAAATTTTTTCATAAGCTACAGAAATCTGAATAATAACTGTAAATAACAAAACCCAATTTGCATATTCTAACCCTAAATTTATAATTTCCTGTTCTTTAGTAAAATGCTTTATTCTCTATCATAGCATGCAATAATTGCAATGTTTTTTGAATCATCACACCGGATAGAAGTATTGTACAAATAGTACACATTCCAAACTTTCCGCCTAAGAACATACCGACTAGCACCACCATGGTATCAAGTGCTATACGCACATATTTAATCTGCCAGGAATGCTTTTTTGCCAAAGCAAATGTTACCGCTTCATAGGAGCCTCTTCCCCAATCAGCATAAGAATAGATAGCTGTTCCTACTGCAAACAGAACAATCCCCATCAGCATTATAAAGAAATTCAAGATTTTACTTTCTGTGTAGTGCATCAACGGCTGAAACAAATCTGTACATACACTATAGATGATTTGATATAAAATAGTACCCAGATAAATCTGGCTGCGATCATAGAACAGACAAAAGACAATCATTACTACTGAAACCACAAAGGATGCCTGTCCCAATGTAATATGTAACACATGAGAAACTCCTTGCCATAAAACAGCCAGAGTAGCTCCTCCAAATCCGGCATAGATTGCCAGATCTATTCCAAATGCAGCAATCACAGAACCGATTACAACCCAGATTATTTTCTTGATGATATTCATATTCTATCCCTTCTTTAATACTTTTTTCATTAGCAATGCTGAAATCAAAGCTGCTGTAAATTCTGTAAATACAAATGCTACATACACGCCATTCGCATCCCACATCTTACTGAAAATGACGGAAGCCGGAATAATCACTACGATATATCGTATTAAGGAAATGCTCAAGGAAAGAAGTCCCTTTCCAAGAGCTTCACACACTCCCGATGCTACAACTGACAATGAAGATATGGCAAATCCAAGACTGATGATCGATAATGCAGTTACACCATATTGCACAATGGCAGCATCTTCAAAGTAGATAGATATCAGTTGTTCCGGAAAAAGCTGACAAACTGCAGTTCCAAACAACATAATTCCTAAAATAAAAACTTCTGCTGTTCCCGAGATTTTTTTCACTCTCTCCCACTGCCCTGCACCATAGTTATAACTGATTAAAGGTCGGATTCCCTGAATGATTCCATTGGCTGACAGATAAATAAATGTCTGTAGCTTATAATAGATTCCTAAAATCAAGATATAGGTATCTCCAAAAGCAGTTAAAATTGTATTTAATGCAGAAATCAGCACAGAAGGCAATGCCAGATTTAAAGTTGCCGGGATGCCGATACCATAAACACGCTTGAGTTCATTTGTTTCAAATCGTATGTATTTCCAGCTGGTTTTTACAGGAATCGGAGTCATAAAATAAAAGGATAAATATGCAATTAGTGTGCATACCTGTCCAATTCCCGTTGCAATTGCAGCACCCTTCATGCCCATTGCAGGAAACTTCCCAAAACCAAAGATCATGATTGGATCTAATACAATATTTACAATAAATCCCACCATCATGCTGCACATCGATACTTTCATCCTGCCTACCGATTGAAAAATTTTTTCATAAGCTACAGAAACCTGAATAATAACTGTAAATAACAAAACCCAATTTGCATATTCTAATCCTAAATTTATAATTTCCTGTTCTTTAGTAAAATGTTGCATAAATGCCGGCATTCCAATGAAAAAACATATAGTAAGTATGATTCCATGTATCATACTCAAAAATACACCTGTTGATGCGATATGGTTTGCTTTTTTCTCCTTATTTGCACCTATCGAATATGCAATCATAGCGTTCAAGCCAATTCCAAAGCCAACTGCAATAGCATTGATCATATTTTGTACCGGAAATACAATAGACAAAGCTGTCATTGCATTTTGACTGATTTTTGCTACAAAGTAACTATCTACAATATTATAAAGTGCGTTCACTGCCATAGATAAAATCATAGGTACGGACATTTGTAATACAAGCGGAACAATTTTTTTCTCTTTCATAAATTGCTGATTCATTCGATTCCTCCATAAAAAAAAAGACTATACGGATTTGCTGTTTATATCAGAAACAGTGTAAACCATATAGTCTTATTATAGTCTGACGGACTTTTATTTATTTTTAAACAATGTTCTAGTAGAAAATCTCTATCTTGTCAATCTGTTTATCCTCTACAAAGCTGATTCAACGATAACTTCCAATTTCTTACGCCAGCTTTGCAAACTGAAAGTTAGCGATTTCTTTTTCCGGTATTCTCTGTCCCACGGATTTCCTCATGATAGAAATAATCTACGATCACCGGATGTCCCTGCGGGACTCTGCCATAAGGCATTTCATTATCCACAAAGGCACAATCATACTTCTTAGCCATTTTCTCAGCTTTTACTTCAAGTGCTTCAAAGTAGCTGCGGTTATGCCTGTTATAGATCTCGTCGTAAAGTGGTACAAGATCAGGATATTTTCCAGCGATATAATCCATAATTGTCTTTTTGAAACCGCCTCGAAGATTGAGATTTTCGAGCCAGAACAGATCGCACTGATCCTTTACCCGCTCAAAGATTGCTTCAAAATCCGTGATACCGGGGAATACCGGGGATACGAAACAGACTGTACGGATACCGGCTTCATATACCTGCTTCATAGCAGAGATACGGCGCTCAATGCTCGAAGCAGAGTCCATATCGTTCTTGAAATTTTCATCTAGTGTGTTGATCGACCATGAAACGGTTACACGTCCAAGCTTCTTCAGCAGATCAATATCCCGTACCACAAGATCCGACTTTGTGCAGATCAGAATATCTGCGTCACTGCCGATCAGCTGCTCCAGAAGTTTTCTGGTATTTCCAAATTGCTCCTCCTGTGGATTGTAGCCATCTGTCACAGAACCGATGACCACCCGCTGTCCGGCATATTTCTTCGGATTTTTAATTTCCGGCCAATGCTTCACATCAAGGAAAGTGCCCCATTCCTCTGTGTGTCCGGTAAAGCGCTTCATAAAAGAAGCATAGCAATACTTGCAGGCATGTGTACAGCCCACATAGGGATTGACCGAGTAACCGCCTACCGGCAGACTGGACTTGGTCATGATGTTCTTTGTTTCCACCTCACGAATGAGAATTCCATCGATTACTTCTGCCATGATCTCTGTACCTCTAACACTTTATTGAATTCCTCCGGCATTTCCTGAATCATATTTTCATCCCCTATGATAGGGACAAGGTCTTCCTTCATAAACACCGGAATGCCGAGCTTATGTGCCTGGTCCGCCAGAGACCATGCCCATTCCGGCTCCGTATGAATCTTCCTGCTCTGAGCTCCGGTCATGGTGCCGACAACGATCCAATTGATTCCGGAAAGGTCAACTGTGCCGGGATCGTCGAATAACGGCTCAAAGGTAACATGGTAATGTTTTGCTCTGACGTTTTTCCGAAGGGCGTCAATACGCCACAGTTCTGCTTTCCTCGTCACCGTAACGCCAAACCATGCGTTTTCCAGATCGGTATCAAAATCCAGCAAATCAGGTCGCTTGGTAAGGAACAGGAACTGATGCTGTGGATTTTCACGGATCTTTGCAAATACCTCGTCTCTCCATTCCGGCTTCCATCCGGAGAGATCACTCATCCCGGTAAGAAGAAAGTTCTGCGGACGTTTCTTTTCCATCATCTTGAGCTTACTCGGAAAGAATTCAGGGTCAGTGAAGTCATCAATCATATGCCAGCGTTTCACGTTGTTGCGGGCATAGCAATATGTACACCCCACTGTGCAGCCAATGACGATATTCATGTTCTGAATCTGATCTTTGATACAAATACTCATGACTTCTGCCACTCCTCAAGATTCTTTCTGATGCGGTCGAGACATTCCTCAAACCGGGTAATTTCTTCCTCTGAAAAACCTTTGTAGTAAATACTGCCCATCTCATCAGATACAGAATCGTACTCGCCCTTTAAGGCATGTGCTTTCTCAGTCAGAAACAGGAGTGTTTTCCTTTTGTCCGTTTCAGAATGCTCATGTACGGTAAAGAAGCAAGCAACCGAAAACAATAGATAGACCGCCAGCACTACACTATTCCGAACCAAAGACCAAAAGATAAGCATTTTGAGAAAATCTAAACTTTTGGATTTTCCTACAATGCCGACTACGGCGGAATCCCTCCCACTCCTTATATATTTCTTTCTGTATACATTGAATTTGTATTTAGTAAAATGCAGACAACACCACGGATCGGCTTTTGGTTGGACAATTCCAACCAAACACCACAGCAGACAGCAGAAAACATTCTGAACGCTAGGAAGCCGGTATGATTGTTACATATAAGGGGAAGAAAAATTTCTTTTAGGTACTTGCTTTCCTAAAACTGATGTGATATAATAGCTTCATTCCAGAAAAGGAGTAAAAAATATGCGGCAAGGTATTCTTAAATAAAACTATAATCAAATAGTGGGAACAAAGGATTATGATAGTCCCTTTTGTAGGGGCTTGGTTTTTTGTACCCAATTTAAGAATACTTTTGCCTTATCAATTTTGACATATTCAAAAAACAGCAATCACAAACAGGTGTATGCTGTATATGTGTATGTCCGCAACTTATAATCCCCAGTGGTAAAAGTATTTTACTGCTGGGGATTTTTATGCCCTTTGGGGCTGTAAAGGGAGGACAATCACATGAAAATAATCAATATTGGAATTCTTGGCCATGTAGACGCTGGAAAGACGACCTTGACGGAGAGCCTGCTATATGCCAGCGGAGCCATTTCAGAACCGGGGAGCGTCGAAAAAGGGACAACGAGGACGGACACCATGTTTTTGGAGCGGCAGCGTGGGATTACCATTCAAGCGGCAGTCACTTCCTTCCAGTGGCACAGATGTAAAGTTAACATTGTGGATACGCCCGGCCACATGGATTTTTTGGCGGAGGTGTACCGCTCTTTGGCTGTTTTAGATGGGGCCATCTTGGTGATCTCCGCTAAAGATGGCGTGCAGGCCCAGACCCGTATTCTGTTCCATGCCCTGCGGAAAATGAACATTCCCACCGTTATCTTTATCAACAAGATCGACCAGGCTGGCGTTGATTTGCAGAGCGTGGTTCAGTCTGTTCGGGATAAGCTCTCCGCCGATATTATCATCAAGCAGACGGTGTCGCTGTCCCCGGAAATAGTCCTGGAGGAAAATACCGACATAGAAGCATGGGATGCGGTCATCGAAAATAACGATAAATTATTGGAAAAGTATATCGCAGGAGAACCAATCAGCCGGGAAAAACTTGTGCGGGAGGAACAGCGGCGGGTTCAAGACGCCTCCCTGTTCCCGGTCTATTATGGCAGCGCCAAAAAGGGCCTTGGCATTCAACCGTTGATGGATGCGGTGACAGGGCTGTTCCAACCGATTGGGGAACAGGGGAGCGCCGCCCTATGCGGCAGCGTTTTCAAGGTGGAGTATACAGATTGCGGCCAGCGGCGTGTCTATCTACGGCTATACAGCGGAACGCTGCGCCTGCGGGATACGGTGGCCCTGGCCGGGAGAGAAAAGCTGAAAATCACAGAGATGCGTATTCCATCCAAAGGGGAAATTGTTCGGACAGACACCGCTTATCCGGGTGAAATTGTTATCCTTCCCAGCGACAGCGTGAGGTTAAACGATGTATTAGGGGACCAAACCCGGCTCCCTCGTAAAAGGTGGCGCGAGGACCCCCTCCCCATGCTGCGGACGACGATTGCGCCGAAAACGGCAGCGCAAAGAGAACGGCTGCTGGACGCTCTTACGCAACTTGCGGATACTGACCCGCTTTTGCGTTGCGAAGTGGATTCCATCACCCATGAGATCATTCTTTCTTTTTTGGGCCGGGTGCAGTTGGAGGTTGTTTCCGCTTTGCTGTCGGAAAAATACAAGCTTGAAACAGTGGTAAAGGAACCCTCCGTCATTTATATGGAGCGGCCGCTCAAAGCAGCCAGCCACACCATCCATATCGAGGTGCCGCCCAACCCGTTTTGGGCATCCATAGGACTGTCTGTTACACCACTCCCGCTTGGCTCCGGTGTACAATACGAGAGCCGGGTTTCGCTGGGATACTTGAACCAGAGTTTTCAAAACGCTGTCAGGGATGGTATCCGTTACGGGCTGGAGCAGGGCTTGTTCGGCTGGAACGTAACGGACTGTAAGATTTGCTTTGAATACGGGCTTTATTACAGTCCGGTCAGCACGCCGGCGGACTTCCGCTCATTGGCCCCGATTGTATTGGAACAGGCATTGAAGGAATCGGGGACGCAGCTGCTGGAACCTTATCTCTCCTTCATCCTCTATGCGCCCCAGGAATACCTTTCCAGGGCTTATCATGATGCACCGAAATACTGTGCCACCATCGAAACGGCCCAGGTAAAAAAGGATGAAGTTGTCTTTACTGGCGAGATTCCCGCCCGCTGTATACAGGCATACCGTACTGATCTGGCCTTTTACACCAACGGGCGGAGCGTATGCCTTACAGAGCTGAAAGGATATCAGGCCGCTGTCGGTCAGCCGGTCATCCAGCCCCGCCGTCCAAACAGCCGCCTGGACAAGGTGCGCCATATGTTTCAGAAGGTAATGTAAAGATACATAATCGTCAAGACGGCAACAATCAGAAGTTATGGAGGGTAACAATGGAATATAGTAAGGAAGATTTAATGGAAGCAAAAAAGCAAATTTGGGGAGTGGGAGAGAACATGGGAACAGAGGAAAGTAAAAAAATCTGGGAGGAGAACGCACAATTTTGGGATAATGCAATGGGTGACGAATGCGTCGTACTGATGTTGTATTCTTTCCTTGTCGGAAGAAGATAGCTCCATAGAGTTCACCTCCTTCCCGCGTGGAGTAGAGGACGGGAGTTAAGGGCTTGTCCTCTCTGCCCCTTTCGCTCCGTACCCGTTCGGGAGATGGCTCTTGAGTGCGCTTTTCAGAAAAAAGTTGAAAAAAGCAAAATGCGCCCGTCCGCAAGACGCGGACGGGCGCAAAGGAAATGTAAGCAGTAGCTAAATGTATTGACAGTTCACATTCATAGCCGGAATATCCCGCTTGCGGAGCATAGCTTTTTTTGACCGCAAAGCATTAGGCGGGTTACAGTAAATAAAAATGGACACGGCGATACCTCCCCGATACCGCCGTATCCTTAAAAAAGGGCGACTTTAATACACTACCCGCAATCCATTCTATAATAGGGAACAGCGGCTTTTGCGCAATATTAAATAAAAAAGCCGATAACACATAGGTTTTTTGACCTAATGCGTTATCGGCTCTGCGTCTATGCGTCTGGCACTTTTAATCATTTTTTTTTGAATTTATTATATGTGTTAGCTAACTGTCCACAAGCCGCGTTAATCTCTCTGCCATGAGAAACTCTCATAGTAACTTCAAGTCCTGCTTGCTCTAATTGATGTTTGAATGCAACTATTTCCCGTTTCTGTGGTGCTTTAATTCTTGAATTGCTTGTTGGGTTGTATTGTAACACGTTAATCATAACTTTTTTGCCCCGAAACCATTTTGCAAGTTGTCTTACATCTGAGGGCCGGTCATTTATACCCGGTAAAAGCAAATACGCAAAGACAATTTTGCGATTATGCCTTTCAGAATAGGATAAGGCTTGCTTAACAACATCTTCAATAGCATATATGCGCATGTGAGGAATAATACGATTTCTTGCAGATTGTGTTGCTGCGTGTAAAGATATTGTCAACTGAATTTTAAGATGTTCCTCGCGCAATTTTTTTAATTGATCGACCGGACCAACTGTAATGCCTAACCGCAACTTGGACTAAAACAGCAAAGCTAATAAGGTGTATAATACAAAGGAAGGACACCTTATGGGAAGAACGCGAAGAACTTTTACGGCAGAAGAAAAATTGAAAGTTGTGATGGCTGTTATTCAGGATGGAAAAGCGGTCAGCGATGTTGCAAAGGAAAACAACATTCATCCAAACATGATCCTGAACTGGAAGAAAGAATTCTTGGAAAATGCGGCAATGATATTCAACCGTACCAGACCGGACATTACAGAAAAAGCCCAGCAGAAGAAAATCGATGAACTTGAAGCAAAACTTCAAAAGAAGGATGAA
>NZ_FUWG01000013.1 GCF_900167145.1 Treponema porcinum
ACTTTTGTTGTCCCTTCAGTTTTCGATTTAATTGTAATTACTTTGTTAGCGTCAGGCGATTATAACCATTACGAGTCAGGAGAAAATCGCCAAAATTAGTCAAAAAGAAACAGCCACTATTATAATCAAACAAAAGTTCCTAAAATATGTGCTGACCAATAATGCACAGAAAAGGAGCTTATGAATGAAAATAATAGTGACAAACTAAGTTTACCACAGACACTGGATCTTATAAAGGACAGAGAAAAAGAAAGTTTCTGTCTGGAAAAAGTTAATCTTGCAGAACTGCAAAGGCTGACAGGCATTACAAGAGCAAAATTAAGACGCCTGCATTATTGGTTATTTTTCTTTGACTAAAATTGGTTAATTCTGCCTGACTCTAAATGGCGATTTCCTCCCGACTCTAACAACTTTATTCACAAGAACTGCGGTGGCTACCTCTGGATTATTTGATATGACTGAAGTAGCATTTATTCCTAGATTTTCAATATCTGCAGTGATTTCTTTAGTTTGACTTGTAAAAATATCTTCGATTTTATTTGTTTCTTTATTGTCAGGATTCTCAGATGAACTCGGAGTATCACAACCTATAAAAGAAATTGTAGTAATAAGGACAAACAGCAATGTTTCCAGTTTTATAATTTTTTTCATAAAATTCTCCAACGATTTTATTTTTTGATTTTGGGCGAAGTCGAGCGAAGCAAGACTTTGCCCAAAGGACTTTTTCAAGTCCTTTGGGTAGTGTACACTACCCAAATTTTTAGAGAAAAATGTTGGAGGATTTTCTTATTAACAATAAGCGCCCCAGTGCGCCATCCTGTGCCGTATAGAAAACATGTTGTTCTTCTGTACGGCATTTTTATTCGTGCGGAGGGTTTAATAGCTTTTAAGAACCAACATACCTCGATGCTTGCGGCGAGGTATGTTGATTTTTACTTACAAGGGAGGTGAAGGGACTTTTTTTTCTGATATCATATAAATTGAAGAAAAATGGATATATTTATATTATCACTTTTTGTAATATACTGTTGTAATTAGCTACATTAAGGGTTTAAAACAAACCCTTAAAACGGCTGAGTCAAGGCCTTGAATGAGCCGAAGGCGAATATGCCTTGACCAGACGTATTCAAGGTTAACACTGAAAAATCCTCAATAGGATTTATTCAGTATTTCCTTAGATTTGTGCGGAAGTTTGATTTCTTCCGGGCATCAGATTGTTCCCGGTTCTTTTGCCGGAACTGTTAATTTTTATGCAGGAGATTTTTATGAAAAAATCCGTATGTATGCAGATTGCGCTGTGCGCGGCGATGCTTTTTGCGTTTTCTTCCTGTTCGCAGAAAAAACAGGAACTCCACGTGTATTCAATCATTCACGAGGAAGAAACTAAGGCTCTTACCGATTTATTTACGAAGAAGACCGGCATTCCTGTTTCCTATCTTCGCGCTACTACAGGCGAGCTTGTAAACCGCGTCATTACAGAAAAAGATGACCCTAAGGCTGACGTCCTGCTTGGCGGTGCAACTTCTTACCATATACAGGCTGCTAAAGCCGGCGCGCTGGAACAGTATGTTTCTCCGAATGCGCAGGGAATTCCAGAGTATGCTCGCTCTTCTGATGGTACGTATACCGGCTTTTGCGTTCTTACGCTTGGTATAGGAGTAAATGCTGGAAGATTTGCGCGGAAATATCCGGGAAAAGCCGTGCCGAAAACATGGGATGATTTGATTGATGCTGATTTTTCCGGTGAAATAGTGATGACTAACCCGGTTGCTTCTTCCACCGCATACCTTTTTGTACAGAATCAGCTTCAGCGGCTCGGATGGGATAAAGGCTGGAAATATTTAACGGCGCTCTCTCAACTGGTAGGACAGTTCCCTGACAGCGGAAGTGCTCCGCCGAAACTTATCGGCACGGGAGAATATGCGCTTGGCATAGCATATCTTCACGGGCTTGCAAAATACAAGTCAGACGGTTTTGATATTCAGCTTGTTGCTCCTCCGCAGTCGGTAGGCGATGTTGACTGCATTGCCATTATGAAAAATGCAAAAAATCTTGAGTCGGCGCAGAAATTCGTTGACTTTATACTTTCTGCAGAAGCGCAGGAACTTATGAGTTCAATAGATTTTACCGTTCCTGTAAATCCTTCTGCAAAAGGAGCTGACGGCTGCATTCCGCTTTCTGAAATTGACCTTATTTCTTACGATGCAAAAAAAGCTTCTTCCCAAAAAGATGAAGTTCTTGCAAAATGGCACGAAATCGTAAAGTAAAATAAAATGGTGTCTTACTTAAAAAAACAGGGCGCGTCGTTCTGCATTCTGTGGGGTGCGTGCGCTTTGTTTTTTATCGTATGCATTGTTTTTCCTCTTTTCTGTACGCTGCTTTCGCCGCGACTTTCTGATTTTGTCAGAGTGTTTTCTACCGGGCGATACCGTACGGTAATTGTCAATACGGCAGTCGAATGTATCTGTTCCACCGTGTTTTCTGTCCTTCTTGGCTATTTGTATGCGTATGCCGTTGTGCGCGGTGAAATTCCGTTCGTGCGCTTTTTTTCGGTAGTACCGGTCATCCACATGGTAACTCCGCCCTTTGTAGGAGGACTTTCGTTCATTCTCCTTCTTGGACGACAGGGCTTTATTACAAAAACTCTTCTTGGTCTTGACGTTTCGCTTTACGGGCTTCCCGGAATTGTCATTTCACAGGTGCTGTGCTTTTTTCCCCTTGCATATCTTATGTGTGCGCAGACTTTGCGCGGAATAAATCCTTTGTATGAGCGTGCGGCGCGAGGAATGGGGGCTGGCAGACTCAAGGTTTTTATTTCAGTTACGCTTCCGCTTTCATTTCCGGGAATTCTGTCGTCCTTTCTGTTTATTGCCGTTTCCGTCCTGAGCGACTTTGGAAATCCTATGATTGTTGGCGGAAGGTTTAAGGTTCTTGCCGTAGAAATTTATACGCAGCTTACAGGCTGGATGAACGTATCTGTAAGCGTGGTTCTGGGAATAATTCTTGTAGTTCCTTCTATTATATTGTTTATTCTTCAACATAAGATTTTAAAAGATACTTCCGTACGGAGTGCTACGGTAGGAGGAAAGGAAGCCGCTGTCAGTGCAGAAAGACTATGCCTTTCTGTGCGTATTTTTCTTACATTGTTCTGCGCTTTTCTTTCCGGTGCAGTTCTGCTTCAATTTGCAGCTGTTCTTACAGGGAGTTTTCAGAAATTGTGGGGAATAGACACGCGTTTTACGGCGGAACATATACTTTCCGTGCATCGATACGGCGCAGAACTTCTTGATTCTGTACTTTTCGCCCTTTGTTCAGCTGTTCTTACAACGGCGCTTGCTTCGGTGACTGCGTTTTTTGTGCAGAAAACAGACTCTCCCTTCAGAAAAACGTTCGACACGTTCGCGCAGATTCCCTCTGCAATTCCCGGTTCGCTTTTAGGACTTGCGCTTTCCTTTGCCGCAAACAAAACTGACTTTTCGTTTTCGCCGGCGCTTATTGTTGTGGCAATGATAGTGTCGTTCCTCCCTTTTTCCTACAGGATTATTACGTCGTCGTATCTTCAGCAGAAAAATACGCTTGTGTACGGAGCGCAGTCGCTTGGTGCAGGAAAAATAACTGTATTCCGTTCTGTAACGGTTCCGCTTGCCGGTTCTGCCCTGTTTTCGTCGTTCGTTTATGTGTTTGTCCGCAGTATTGGTACGATGAGTGCCGTGATTTTCCTTGTTTCGTTTAAAACAAAACTTGCATCGATTGCAATTTTAAATCTTGCGGAGCAGGGGGACTGGGGAAAAGCCGCCGCGCTGGCCTCTGTCCTTACGTGCATTGCTTTTCTCGTGCTTGGCATTGGGCGTTTTGCATTGCGCAGGTTTTCCCGCTGATTTTTAATTTGCAGCTTTCGCTGGACGGTTTTCAGGAAGTGAAAAATGAATGATAAGAATGATATTGACGTTAAAAAAAATGCGGCAGCTCTTACCCTCAAAAACGTGTCTTTTTCCTATAAAAATACGCGCGTAATAACTGATTTTTCCCTTTCCGTTGCTCCCGGAAGTTTTACGACTCTTCTTGGTGCTTCCGGTTGCGGAAAGACGACGCTTCTAAAACTGATTTCAGGTTTTCTAGAGCCGGACTCCGGAGAAATACTGATAGACGGACGGAATGTCTGCGGAATTCCTTCTGAAAAGCGGAATGTGGGAATGGTGTTTCAGGACTATGCGCTTTTTCCTCATCTGACTGTTGCGCAGAACATTATGTACGGACTAAAACTTCTTCCGCGGGAAAAAGGCGTAACCCGAAGTCAGTTTTTTGAAATGAACAATGCGCTTGTTCATCAGACCGCACGGATTTTGGGGCTGGAAGGACTTTTAGAGCGTTATCCGCACGAACTTTCCGGCGGACAGCAGCAGCGTGTTGCACTCGGACGTTCACTTGTCCTTAAGCCGGGAGTTCTTCTTATGGATGAACCGCTTTCTTCCTTAGATGCAAAACTCCGTGCGCAGGTGCGTGACGAACTTAGGGAAATTCAGCAGCGTCTTGGAATTACTACGGTGTACGTAACGCATGATCAGGAAGAAGCTCTTTCGCTATCTGATTATGTTGCCGTCATAAATAAAGGAATTCTTCTTCAGTGCGCTTCTCCGGAAGAAATGTATTTTAAGCCGCGCGATGCATTTACCGCCGGCTTTACTGGTTCTGCCAATTTTATTGATGCGCCGGATGGAAGCGGCTCGTTTATAATACGTCCTGAATGGACAAAACTTGAAGCTGCACCACAGGAATTTTCCGAAAATAATGCCGTTTCGTTCGATGGAAAACCTGGCATCGCCCTGTACGGAACTGTTGCTTCCCGTTCATTTTTCGGTACGTCCGTACGCTATAAAATACGCCTTACCGGTTCGGATAAATTTTTCATTTCAGCCGTTCCTGCGCTCAGTGACCCGTCATTTTCTGCTGGTTCTCCGGTAAAGATTACAGTCCTTCATTCGTGGAAACTTCCGTCCGTCTGAATGAACGAACCTCTCCTTGCTAAGGTTTTGTTTTAACAATTAATGCAGTAAATTGTCCGTAAGTTAATGACTTACGGACAATTTGACAGGAAGTGCTGAGTAATCGCTTCAAGTGTTAATCAGCACTTACCTAATCAATTGCATAAATGCAGTTTAACCTTTATATTGTAGGATGTAAGATTTTCACTTTTTTATAGGTGGGTTAATGAGCGGAACAAAACAGAATGGTGCAGATATGCTGCCAGTCAGAATTGGAATTGACGTAGGATCGACAACTGTAAAGATTGCGGTTCTGGATGATAATGATAAATTAATTTACGGCGACTACCAGCGCCATCGTGCAGATATACGGAGTACGATTATTTCAGTTGTGTCAAAGGCATTTGATGAACTTGAAAAGAAATTTCCGGCAGGAGCAGGGCAGACTCTGAGCGTAAAGGTAACTGGTTCAGGCGGATTTTCTGTAAGCCAGTGGCTGAACATTCCGTTTATTCAGGAAGTCGTCGCCGCTACTACAGCAGTAAAAAAACTCATTCCTCAGACAGACGTTGTAATTGAACTTGGCGGAGAGGATGCAAAGATTACGTATTTTACAGGCGGCGTTGAGCAGCGTATGAACGGTACTTGCGCCGGCGGAACAGGTGCGTTCATTGACCAGATGGCGGCACTTTTGGAAACAGATGCAGCCGGACTGAACGTTCTTGCCAAGGATGCAACGACTATTTATCCGATTGCAGCACGCTGCGGTGTTTTTGCAAAGACGGACGTTCAGCCTCTTATAAACGAAGGTGCGCGCCGTGAGGATATTGCAGCTTCCATTTATCAGGCTGTAGTAAACCAGACGATTTCCGGTCTTGCCTGCGGAAAGCCAATCCGCGGACACGTTGCTTTTCTTGGCGGACCTCTTCACTTTATGGATCAGCTTCGCCGCCGCTTTATCGAAACGCTTAAACTCAAGGACGATGAAATTATCGTTCCTGAAGATTCACAGCTGTTTGTGGCGACTGGTTCTGCGTTCAGTGCAGATAGGACAGTCTGCTGTGACGGAAAGAAATTTCCTACGATTGCAGAATTCCGCGAAAACCTTAAAAATCTTGTGGGTGCAGAACTCAGCGAAGTTCAGCGTCTTGAACCTCTTTTTAACAATGCTACGGAACTTGACGAATTCCGTAAGCGCCATGCGTCTGAAATTGCAGCACGAGGCGACTTGAGCTTAACTCGTGGACCTGTATTCCTTGGTCTTGATTCCGGCTCCACTACTACAAAGGCTGTTCTTATCGACCAGAAAGGACGGATTATTTGGGATTTCTACGCGAACAATCAGGGAAATCCTGTTGACCTTGCGGCAAAAGTCCTTAAAGATTTGTACAAAAAATTACCTGAAGATGTATATATTGCGCGCGCCGTTTCTACCGGTTACGGAGAGGCGCTTTTCCAGGCTGCGTTCGGCGTAGATGCCGGCGAAGTTGAAACGATTACGCACTTCCGTGCGGCAGATTTTTTTGTGCCGGGCGTAGAGTTCCTGCTTGACATAGGCGGTCAGGATATGAAGTGCCTTCGGATGAAGGACGGTGCTATTGTTTCAATTCAGCTGAACGAAGCGTGTTCTTCCGGTTGCGGTTCATTCCTTGATAATTTTGCACGCACGATGGGAATGGATGTACGTGAATTCAGTCGTATTGCACTTCTTGCAGATAAGCCTGTTGACTTGGGAAGCCGATGTACCGTCTTTATGAACAGCCGCGTTAAGCAGGCGCAGAAAGAAGGCGCATCCGTTGCAGACATTTCTGCCGGTCTTTCATATTCCGTAATAAAGAATGCACTTTTTAAAGTAATAAAACTTAGGAAAGCAAGCGACATCGGAACAAAAGTTGTAGTTCAGGGAGGTACGTTTTTCAACGATGCCGTACTCCGTGCTTTTGAAAAAATTGCCGGCGTAAATGTATTCCGCCCTGACGTAGCAGGTCTTATGGGTGCATACGGTTCTGCCCTTATTGCATACGACCAGTGGGTAGACTTAACGGCACCTAAACCTGGACAGCCGCCTGTAGATCCTGCGACAGTCCGTTCGGGAATTGCTACGCTTAAAGACCTTGAGAATTTCCACGTTGAACTTGAATCGCGGCGTTGCGGAAAGTGCCAGAATAACTGTCTTCTTACTATTAATACATTCAGCACCGGAAGCGAAAAGCGCGTTTTCATTACAGGAAACCGTTGTGAGCGCGGTGCGGAAATTGAAGGAACGGTTATTGACGCAAGCAACAAGAAGAATACCGGCATAGAAGATACCGGCGAAAAAATGCCGAACTTGTTTGACTGGAAATACAGGCGTCTTTTCCATTACGTTCCGCTTAAAAAAGAAGATGCTCCTATGGGCGATGTCGGAATTCCGCGCGTCCTGAATATGTATGAAAATTATCCGATGTGGTTTACGTTTTTTACAAAGCTCGGATTCCGCGTGCGGTTGAGCCAGCGTTCGTCACGAAGCGTTTATGAAAAAGGAATTGAAACTATCCCGTCTGAATCGGTGTGCTATCCGGGAAAAATAAGTCACGGTCACCTTGTTTCGCTTCTTGAGCAGGGAATAAAATTTATTTTCTATCCGTGTGCTCCGTATGAAAAACAGGAAGATTCCGGCGCAGGAAATCACTATAACTGTCCGATTGTAACAAGCTATCCTGAAGTTTTGCGGAATAATGTTGATGAACTCAGGCAGAACAAAGATATTCTTTATATGGATCCGTTCCTTCCGATTTATGATAAGAAACGTCTTGCAGAGCGCCTGTGTGAAGAGATGCTTCCGAAATTCCCGTCGCTTACGGAAAAGCAGATAAAAGAAGCTGTTGAAGATGCATGGAACGAGCAGGAAAAATTCCGCGAAGACGTAAAGAAAGCCGGAGAAGAAGCTCTTGAAACGATGATTCGTGCAGGCGGAAACGGAATTGTCCTTTCCGGTCGTCCGTATCATCTTGATCCAGAGATAAATCACGGAATTCCGGAAATGATAAATGCACTCGGTCTTGCCGTATTTACTGAAGACAGCGTTGCGCAGTTCGGAAGCATTGAACGTCCTCTCCGCATTATTGACCAGTGGGTATATCATAACCGCCTGTACCGTGCCGCAGCTTTTGTAAGCGAAATGCCTAATCTTGAAATGCTTCAGCTTACAAGTTTTGGCTGCGGACTTGATGCGGTTACCGCCGATCAGGTTGACGAAATTATGCGCTCTAAGGGGCGTATGTATACGCTCATTAAGATTGACGAAGGCTCTAACCTTGGTGCTGTAAGAATAAGAATACGTTCTCTGATTGCGGCGGTAAAGGAACGCCAGCGTCATCACAGAACTCCTGTAGTAAAATCCGCCGCATACCAGAGACAGGTGTTTACGAAAGAGATGAAGTACAGCCACACGATTATCGGTCCGCAGATGTCGCCGATTCATTTCAAGCTTTTGCAAAAAGCATTCCAGTATTGCGGCTACAATTTTGTCATTCTTGATGCGGTTGATCCTAAGGCTGTTGAAGCAGGATTAAAATACGTAAACAACGATGCGTGCTATCCGTCAATTCTTGTTGCCGGACAGATGATTGCGGCGCTTGAGTCAGGAAAGTACGACATAAACAAAGTTTCGCTCATCATTACGCAGACAGGCGGCGGATGCCGTGCAACAAACTATATCGGCTTTATCCGGCGTGCTTTGAACGATGCAGGATGGGGGCAGGTTCCTGTTCTTTCTTTGAGTGCACAGGGGTTTGAAAAAAATCCGGGCTTTAAGATTACTCCTGTTCTTCTGCACCGTCTTGTAATGGGAATTATGGTAGGCGACCTTCTTATGCGAGTACTTTACCGCACTCGCCCGTACGAAGCTGTGCCGGGTTCGGCGGATGCATTGTATGAAAAATGGAACGCCCGCGCGGAAAAACAGCTTAAGTCGCTTTCTGTTTCCGGCTACCACAAGCTTATGAAGGGAATAGTAAAGGATTTTGACGAACTTCCGCTCAAGCCTATAAAGAAGCCGCGCGTCGGTGTAGTAGGCGAAATCCTTGTAAAGTTCCATCCGACGGCGAACAACAAAATTGTAGAAACAATAGAGCGCGAGGGAGCGGAGTGCGTTATGCCTGACCTTGCAGACTTCTTCTTCTATACGTTCGCAACGGGCATTTTCCGTCACGAAGAACTTGCGTTCCCTAAGAAAACGGAGCGGAACGCGCGGCTTTTCGTGTGGTTCCTTGAACTGTACCGCGGAAAAATGAAAAAATATCTGAACAAAAGCCGCCGCTTCGATGCGCCTTCGTCAATCTATGAACTTATGAAAGGCGTTGACGACATCGTTCAACTTGGAAACATTACCGGTGAAGGCTGGTTCCTTACGGCAGAAATGGTCGAACTTATAAAAGAAGGCTGCCCTAGCATTGCGTGCGTACAGCCATTCGCCTGTCTTCCTAATCACGTAACCGGAAAAGGTATGATAAAAGAACTGCGTCGCCGTTTCCCGGGGGCAAATATAAGCGCAATTGACTATGATCCGGGCAGTTCTGAGGTAAACCAGCTGAACCGCCTTAAGCTTCTGCTTTCAAATGCGCCTGCCGGTCGTCATCCTGATGAGAACGACGACGGTTTTATCGTGGGAAAAGACGGTGCTCTTATAAAACCGGAAATAAGGCTTGCAGAGGGAAGTACTGCGCTTACTGATACAGAGCCGGTTTCCCTGTCTTCTATGCCTGCTGCCGGTACGGAGTAGAGAATGAAAAAGCGTTCTGCCGTATTTTTAGGACTTCTGGTTCTTGCTCTGCATTCTGTTTTTGCAGACTATAACAAATCGGGCGTTGCGGATTCTTCCGAAATCCGGCGGAATCTTGTGGAAACGTGGTTTGAAGCGCCGTTGTCAGCAGTTCGTATGAACAGACCGGAAATAAGGACGAACAGTATCGGGCAGAAATTTCAGGTGCGTCTTGAGGAATCGGAAGATTTTTTCAGTATTTTTGTAGCGCCGTATGCGCGTATGGAAATCGACGTATATTCCGACAAGGGAAAATCTACTGAGATGCAGGAAGTTTATCCCGGAGATGCGCCCGGAAGCTGGGTGCTTGTTCGCGACAAGAAAAGCGGCGCACCTCTTCGTATCCGTTATTATTTTGCAAGTGATAGTGATGTATTCGTTCAGTTTTCACCGGTGAATAAAACAGGATGTGCGGATTTTGTCTGCTATAACTGTTATGCCGCACGCGGAGTGCCTACGGGACTTCCATTTGAAAGATTTTATACGGCTTCTTTTGCAGACATTCAGAAGTGGACGGCAAACATTCTTCCATGGCAATATACTCAGGTTTATAAGGATAACTATCATTCGTCGCTTCAGATGATTGAAGTTATCCGCGCGGCACTCCCTGACATTGTTTTTACTGATGACGCGATGTATGATGAAGACGGCGAGCCGGTTTATATTTCTTCCGGAAAAAAACGCACTGTTGATGAGGAAGATGCAGGAAAAATTACCGTAAGCGGCGCAGGATTTCTTAAATGGATTGCAGACGGAATTGTCCAGCCGCTTACCGGAACCCGTCTAAAACGCATTCCGCTTCTTACAGAAACTGTGCAGTATAAGAATACCGGCTTTCAGGGAGTCCTTTCGCAAAGTTATTCGCTTTCTTTTTCCCTTGACTGGATACGCAATATTGCAAGCGCAGTAATATCTGTAAGAACCAGAAAAAATTATCTGTATAATGAGTCTGGCGTTGATGTTTCAATAGAACCGTTTTCTGCAGAATTTACGGAGCGCGGTCTTGAAAGTACAGCCGGCTTTGTGCAGAATTCAGGCTATTCAGTACGTACTTTTAAACCGCTTTTGTATGTGCTTGCTGCTTCTGAACCGGAAACGTTCTACTTTGCGGCGATACGCTCTACGGACAGAAGAAGTCCTGAAGTAAAAGTATTTAATGAATGTGCAGTTATTTTTCCGTATTTTGATAATGACGGTCATTTTAAGTGCGTTCTTTTTAAGGACGGCGCGGAAATGAGTTTTGATGAATTTTACAGCCGGTATTGTATGGATTCTGTGTTTCTTACAAGAGCCGGCTGCACCGAGCAGTTTTTTCCTGAATGATGAAGTATGAAGTTACTTCGGGAAAATTGTGCGGTATTTTTTGAGAAGGTTTGAATAAGGTTTGTTATGAAAAAAGTTTTCGGTATATGTTTGCTTCTTTTTTCGGCAGGAATTGCGTGTGCCGCGCCGTTAGAAACTGACGTTTCGCTGTTTGCAGAACTTTCTTCCGCCTATAATTCCGGGTTTTATCCTGGAGCTGTGCAGTATGCGGAGCGGCTTGAAAAACAGTTTCCTGACTCTGCGGCGCTGGGCGAGGCGCTTCTTATAAAGGGTGAAAGCCTTGTCCGCCTTAATTTGTTTTTTGAGGCGGAAAATACGCTCCGCGCTGCCCGGAAATCTACCGAAACGGATACCGTTCTTTTGAATGACTGTAGTTACTGGCTTGCAAGGGCGTATGAGGGTCTTGGAAACAGCACCGAGGCGCTGAACTGGTATTACGATTATTGCGCCCATACGGCAGAAACTGTTGCTTCTGACGGCGGAAAACTGTCTTCCCGTAAAAAATATTATGCCGCAGCCTTGTGTGATTCAGGACGGATTTTCTATAATAAAGGCGAATATTCACGCGCCGTTCCGTTTCTTGAGTATGCAGTGCAGAACGGAGAAAAATACGATGCTTCTGTCTATGTAGATGCGCTTTTCAAACTGATGGACTCATACAGTCAGTCCGGGAATCCGGAAAAAGCCGTTCATTTGTACAAAACGATTTCCAGAAGTGATTTTGATGCGCTTTCTCAGGCGCCGTATACGTATCAGGTTTTTACGCTGTATGCCGGCGATGCATATCTGAAAAACGGTGAATACAAAAAGGCGTATGACTTGTACTGCGCCGTCCTTAAAAGCGGCGAAAAATCGCTTGCGGCAAATGCGCTGAAAAAAGCTTATAACGTTTCTTCCGCACACCGCGCGGAAGTCAGCGCAGAGCCGGGAACTGTTCTTTCTGACGCACAGAAATATCTTGCTGATTCTCCGGAACTTCTCGGGGAATTCTGGACGCGCCTTGGAGCAGATGCGTATGAGGCTGGCGATTATAAAAAAGCGCTTTCGTATTTTGACGAGGCGGAAAAGAATGTTTCCGTTGATTTGTTTTTATTCGCCGCGCTTTATCGTGCGCAGATTGCGGCAGGAACCAGGCCTACAGTAAAATCTTCTGCTGTTGCCGAAAATATGATTTTGAAAAGCCGCGGCATTCTTAATGAAGAGAACAGTTATATCCTTCTTCGCGAAACCAATATTCTTCTGTGCCGGTACGCGGCAATTCAGGAGCACTGGGAGGACGTAAAAAAATACGCCGCCGCCGTAGTTCCGCTTGATTTTGACACGCGCGAATATCTTGCGCTTGCCGAATACAGAACAGGAAATTATGCAGAGGCTTCTTCTCTTCTAAAAGGCGCGTATACAAATCTTCACGCCCTTTCGTTTGCGCGTCAGCAGGATTTTAAGAATGCGGCGCTTATCTATGCAGGAATTGAGGAAGCGCGCGGCCTTACCGATGAAGAACGGCTGAACTATGCAAAAGTCCTTCTTTATTCCGGGCGTTACAGGGAATCCCAGATTGAATCTGCCCGTTGCAGTCTGAACGAAGCAAAATATGTTCTTGGACTTGCGCAGTTCAATACCTGGTCCTGGCCTTATGCGGAAGAGAGTTTCAGTTCCTATTTGAATTCTTCTGCAAAAAAGGACGAAAAAAGCGTTTCATACGCGCAGTTTTATCTTGGCTACGCACAGTACAGGCAGGGAAAATCAAAAAAGGCGTATGCCGCTCTTTCTGATTTTGTAAAGAAATATCCGGGACACGAACTTTTCTGGAATGCTCAGATGGCAGCCGCAAACGCCGCCGTTCAGAATAACGAGCCGGAAAAAGCTGCGCTTCACGCGGAATCTGCCGTGCAGAATGCGTCCGGAGATGCGGAAACTGAAGAAGCCGTGCTTTTGTGCGCAGAAATATACACTGATTCCAAAAAATATAAAAAGGCTCTTGATTTGCTTGCGCCATATACAAAGCGTTCCGGCGAATTCAGCATGAAAAGCATATACAAGACCGGTCAGATTTATGAAAAGCAGCTTGATTTATCAAGTGCCGACGCGGCTTACAAAAGCCTTGTGCAGAAATTTCCAGGAGAAAAACTTGCAGAAGAGGCTATGTACCGCCGCGGCGAGATGTTCTTTTCTGCGGAAATGTATGACGATGCAATCAGCCGGTTCAATGAGTATGCAAAAAAATATCCGGCAGGGAATTTTGTGGATGCCGCCTGGTATTTTACGGCAGAAAGCTATGCACTTACCGGCAATTCTGAACGTGCAGTCCTTCAAAATCTTGCGCTTGTCAAAAAATTCCCGGAAAGCACGTATCTTTACAGTTCCTGCAAAAATCTGATTGAACTGTACCGTGAAAAAGGCGATTATCCTGCTGCGCTTGAATACGCACGCTTTTTAATTGAAAAATACGGCGAACAGGCGAAAAACGACGGAATTTCTGAAGTTTCTGCCGATTTGGAGAAACTTCACTCCGGGAAATCAGAGGAAATCGTCCGTAAAGAAGCGGAATTCAAGAAAAACGGTGAATTGGAAACTTACGCAGGAAGGACTACGGGAACTGAACTTGTTGCACTCTATGCGTCAACTACGTCATTTTCCCGGAATGCGGCCGTTCTTGCGGAAAAACTGCTGCCGCTCCAGAAAAAACATCTTCAGGAAGAAAGCCTGTACGCCGCGCAGAACGCTATGTTTTTGGGAAAAACGTACCGCCGGAACGAGCGCAATAAGAATGCGGCAGAAATGTATCTTCTTGCGGCGGAATATTTCAGGATGAATAATAAGGATGACGAGGCGGCGGCGGCTTTGTACGGTGCGTACGATTCGTTCCGCGCGGCAGGACTGTCCGGTGATGCTGACGAAACGGCGCGTATGCTGAAATCGCTGTATCCGCAGAGCCGCCAGGCAAAAAATATAAGGATTTGAAACTAGTAACGGAAAGGTAAAAAATATGAAAGCAAACAGACTGATACTTATGCTGGCGGCGGCTTTTTCAGGAGCTGTCGTAACGGCACAAAACGTAAACGATTCGGAGAATGCAGAAATCACTCTGCCTGATGTTTCTACCGTCATTTCCGGCGGTGCGCCGAAAGTCGGAAAAAGCGCCGTCCCTGATTTTTCTGCGGTTCTTCCCAAAACTGAAGGCACTGAAATTGTGCCGCGTATGCCGGAGGCCGGTTCTGCCGAGCAGACGTCATCTTCCGTGCTTTTAGCCGCCGCTCCCCTTGAAAAAACTATATACGCAGAAGGTGTTGCGGGGCTCGGACTTCCGGGATTTTTCACCGGGAATTTTTCAATTTATCGGCAGACCGGTGCCAATCCGTTTAAAATTACATTCGGTCATGAAACTGTAAACGGCTATGCAAATCATTCGCTGAATTCCGGCTATTTTGACAAAAATACGCATATCGATGCGGAAAAAACGTTCTCAACCAGAAAGACAACCCTGTTTCTGTACGGAGCGTATCATTCCGAAGACAACGGACTTCAGAATAAATCTGATTTTATAAGCGACGTTACAAAAGACCAGCTTGGAGCCGGCATTTCGTTTGACGTCCGCTTTACGGATGATGTTTCGCTGAAAACGTCGCTTAAAGGAGACTGGTATAAGCGTTACGGAACTGTTGCCGGTGATGCTTTGCTTGATGATTATGAAAAAAAAGCAAGCATTCTTGATTTTAATCCTGAAATTTTGTTTGAATGGGGAACTTTCGGCATTTATTCTGAGCTCGGAGTTTCTTATGAACTTGAATATGATGCCGGAAAATCTTTTGATGAACATAATGCAAACCGAGTTGATTTTTCCGTACTGTTCGGCTGGAAAAACGAAAATATTAATGTCTATGCACAGGCGGCGGTTGTTGTCGGAAATCATATCGGCGACAACGATGTTGTAGTTCCGTTTGAAGCAGGAGTTGATTTTGATATTCCTGTGCCGTTTTCTTCACGTGCGGTACGTCTTTCTGCCGCTGGCGGAATTGACTCGTATCTTCCTAAGGTAAGCGCACTCGAAAAAGCGTATGCATTTTCTGCATTGAACGTGCTTCCGGAAGAAACGTCAGACTGGTTCGGAAGTCTGAATGTGAATGTTCCTGTAAAAGACATACTTACGGTTACGCTTGACGGCGTATTCTGCACTACGGCCTTTGGCAACGGAACTGTGCAGCCGGTCTATAAGGAAACGTATTTTAAAAACGGACAGTATTTTTATTCCTCTGAGGATATGACTCAGGTAAACACAGATGCTGGCATTTCTTTCAGAAAAGGAATTGCGACTTTCTCTCTGAACTGGAAGTCGTTCTGGGGTGATCTTCCTGCAACGGAAGTTCCGAATAAAATTTCAGGCGGCGTATCATTGCAGGATAAAAAAGCGCGCGTTAATTTCAGTTCCGTAATTGCGTTCGAACTTGGTGATGATGCGGACAGCGTTCCTGTTGTTGATTTTGACTGTTCCGTAAAAGTTTCTTATGCGGTACGTCTTGCTGTAACTGGAAATGATATTGTAAAATTGATTTCGGGCAAGTCACGCGACTATGCCGGTGAGTATATTAGAAGAAGCGGTTATGCAGGAATTCTTGCAAAATTCTTTTTCTAAGGCGACAATTTAAGGAAGAGGAAGGAATTTATGTTTAGTGCTATCAGGGCCGGCGGATTTATTATGCTGCCGATTATTTTGTGCGGTATTGCTGCAACGTTTATCATCATTGAACGATGCTTTTATTTTTATGTTACAAAAAAACGTGATGTAAAGCTTATGTACGATTTGAACTCGTATCTTGACTCTGAAAATTATGATTCTGCTGCAATAAGCTGTGCCGAGGCTGATACTCCCTGCTCTCAGGTTGTGAAAAAGGCGCTTGACTGCCGCCGCTGGGATGAAAAGGATATGAAAGACGCTGTTGAGGCGGAAATGTCCGTTGTTGTTCCTCGTTTTGAGCATCTACTTACTCCGCTCGGCACAATTTCTAATATTGCTACGCTTCTCGGTCTTTTGGGAACTGTTACGGGAAACATCAAGGCGTTCGGCGTTCTTGGTGCAGGCGGAACAATGGGTGATCCTGCCATTCTTGCCGGTGCGATTGCAGAGGCGCTCGTTACTACTGTTGCCGGTCTTATTGTTTCAATTCCATCCGTTATTTTCTATAATTATTTTATTTCCCGCGTAAACCGCCGGATTGCAGAAATGGAAAATAACGTTACTAATGTCGTAATCAAGCTGACGGGAAGGGTAAAATAATGAAACTGAAAGCGCGCAGAAGTTCTGTTCACGCCTCGATAGATATGACGCCTATGCTTGACGTTGTGTTTCAGTTGATTATTTTCTTCCTTGTTTCTACGACGTTCGCCGTTCTTCCGGGGCTGAAACTTAATCTTCCGGAAAGCACGACTGCTGAAAGTACTTCAAATCTGGGAATTACTATTTCTGCCGATAAAAAAGGCGGCATCTGGTTCAATGACAAGCCTGTTTCCTACAAAACTCTGGAAGCGGAACTTGCCGCATTTGATACAAAAAAGATAAAGCGCAAGGATTTTCCTGTTACGATAGAAGCTGATTCCGACGTTACGAACGGAACGATTGTAAGACTGTTTGATGCAGTGCGGAAGGGCGGTTTTTCTATGGTAAGCCTGAGAACGACCGAGCGGAAACAGTAGCGGCATAATATATGAAAATAGATTTTGAACGTTTTGCAGAAGACTCAATTCAGAAAAATACGCTCCGGCTTTCCTTCTGGGGAACAGCCGTCGTCTGGTTTCTGCTGTTGATTTTCTTTGCGTTTGCTCCGGGTGTTCAAAAAAAAGAAGAATTCAAGACAATTCAGATTACGCTTGACGTTCCGCAGGAAAAACCTGAAGTTCAGAAAACCGATATTGCAAGTCAGGAAACGGCTGCATCAAAAAAAAAGCAGACTTCTCCTTCAAAAAGCGATGCCGCGCAGTCAGCACCTGCGTCCCAGAAAAAGCCGTCTGTACAGCAGCCTGCAAAAACGGCGCAGAAACAGGCGTCTTCTCCGGCGGCGGCAGCTTCACCTAAAACATCGTCGCCGGCACCAGTTGAAGCAAAATCAGCCCCGGCTAAGGCGAAAATTACCTATAAAAAAAGCGTCGACGAACTTCTTGCGGAACAGTCCGGGTCTGCAAAAAGTGCTCAGTGGGATGATTCAGTTTTCGGTGATGATACGGCGGCTGTTTCTTCTTCCAGCACGACAAATTCAACGGCTGTAAATAAAGGCGTTTCCGGAACGTCTGCACTTTCTGGAACGGCAGCATCAGCCGCTCTGGATACGGGAAAAGCAGTTGCAAAAACTGATTCAGCAGTAAAGACAGCTGCAACTTCCGCTACGCAGAATGCGCTCGGAAAAATTGCGGCGGCTACGTATACGATGTCTGCCGGTAACGGAGTAAGTTCTTCCGCTAAAGTAAATGTTGAAAAAAACGGCGACGGTTCTGTTTCCGTGTCGATGACGGACGGCTCTTCAAGAATTTTGCTTGATCCGAAAAAGCCTGTTATATTTATTTCCGAAGAAAATGCTGCCCTTATAGACAGCTCGCGGACTGTTACGGTTTCTTTCAAAGTTCTTGCCGGCGGAAACGTTCCTCTTTCGGGAATTGTTATTTCGCCGTCCTCCCTGCTTCCGATTCAGATTCAATCTGAGATACGGGAACAGATTTCTCAATGGCGTTTTAAGCCGGCTTCTTCCGATGGACAGGCACGCTTTGAGTATAGTATTATAAAAAAATAGGCAGATTCGCTTAAAATCGTTTTACGGTTTTGGCGTTCTTTAATAAAACGGCAGGCAAAATCGCCCTGTCACAGGAGTTGTAGTGTACGTTAAAGGTTTGGGAGAAATAGAAGCAGTTGCATTTGACATTGACGGAACGCTGTATCCTCAGTGGCGGCTTACAGTCCGCGCTCTGTTCAGGTATATAGCACACGGATTTTTCTTTCTGTTCTACGGTTTTGTGCGCAATGAAATGCACGCGCTTCCTCAGCACGATAATTTTCGTCAGGTTCAGGCAAAGAAAATGGCAGGATGGCTCAGGTGTTCGCCGGAAGAAGCGGAGCGCCGCCTGAATGATATTGTCTACAAAGGTCTTGAGCCGTATTTTGAACGGATTGCCTGCTATTCCTATGTGCCTGAAACATTCCGTAAATTAAAGGAAGCCGGTTTCAAGCTTGCGCTGCTGTCTGATTTTCCGCCGGAGCAGAAAGGAGATGTTTGGGGCGTAAGGCAGTATTGCAACGTCGTTCTTGGAACAGAACAGCTTGGTGCATTAAAGCCAGATCCGTATTCCTTTTTGAAAATGGCAGATGAACTTGGCGTTGAACCTTCCAGAATTTTGTACGTGGGAAACAGCCTGAAATATGACGTGCGCGGTTCTCATAATGCAGGAATGAAATGCGCGTATCTTCTTCCGTTCTGGCGCCGGATTTTCAATAAACCTTTAAAAGAAGCGGAGATTTCATTTTCAAACTATCGTCAATTACTGAATATTGTGCTAGAATAGAGAGAACGATACGATTTCGCTGATTAGAAAACGCATTTTTGGGTGGGGATTAAAAAATGTCAGTTATCACTATTATTATCGCTGCGGCTGTTGCAGCCGGAATTTCCTATGCTCTGCATATCTTTGACAAAGAGTCTAATTCTATGGAAAAAGTCAGGAAATACGCGGATAAGCGTCAGTCTGACTTTGATGCCTATTTTCAGGCGCAGGAAAAAAAGCTTTCTGCTGCGCAGACAGAAATTGACTCTCAGCAGATGCGCGCTGCTGCCGCTGTAAAACGTCTTGACCAGCAGATTTCTGATTTTCAAAAAATGACTGATAATTTAAAGTCAGACTCTGAGGCTGTACACAAAATAGAAGAAAGAATTTCTGCATACGATTCTCTTCTGAAAGAACTTCTGCAAATGACGGCGAGTGTTGAAGAAAATCTTGAAAAAGTAAAAAAAGAGTCTGTTATTATTGACCGGCTGAATTCAAAAGTGTCCGAACAGCAGGCGAAGGTAGATACGATTGAAAAGCGAATACCTATGATTTCTCAGGAATTTGCGCAGAAAAACGGCGAGCAGCTTAAAGCTGTTGGAAACCGTCTCCTTTCTGAATACGATGAACGCGGGCAGAAGATAAAGTCAGAATTTGCAAAAGTTGAAGAAAATGCGAAGGAAGCGTTGCAGTCATTCCAGAATGAAATATCCGGCGTTTATGAAATTGCTGCAAAGAAAGCGCAGTCGCTTGAAGATGCGGCATTCGAGCATTTGAGCCGCCAGGCACAGACAAGAAGCGATGCATACATCAAGCAGCTTGAGCAGGCGCATTCGGATTTGGAAAAACAGCTTGCAGAAAAAGTCGCTTCCGTTACTTCTTCACTTGGCGGACGCCTGTCTTCAGTAACCGGCGAAATGGAAGAAAAGCTTTCTGCTGTAAAAGGTTCGCTTGAGGAAAAAATGAAGTCCGTTCAGGAAAAATATGCATCGCTTATAGAAACGACCGGCGGAAAAAGCGATTCGCGCGTGCTTGCGCTTCAGCAGAAAATTGCAGAGAGCGACGAAAAATGCAGGCAGCGCCTGAATGAACTGAACGTAAAATTTGAAGGCGAAGTAGCCGGCATTCACGAAAAATATGAAGCGCAGCTTTCTTCCGTAGACAGCAAAAATGATGAACGCATTTCTGCTCTTGCAGAAAAAATTCAGGCGGCGGACGGAAAGGCTGCCGAAACGTATGCGGCGGCGCTGGAGAAGAACAATCAGAGAATTAGCGAACTCCAGCATAAAGTTGCAGAGGCATTTGAAAAGTGCAAGCAGCAGATTATTTCTTTGAATGATAATTATCAGAAGTCAGTTGCAGAGATAAAAGAAAATTACGAGCAGAAACTTTCTGATATAGATTCTGCCTATGATGAACTTAACCGGAAATATGCTTCTGCTACCGCCGGGCTTTCTCAGCAGATTGAGGCTGTTGAACGTTTATACAGCGAAAAAGAGGGCGGAATTCAGTCTGAAATCTTGCAGAAAATTGATGCGATGTCAGAAAATTATGCAGGCAGAATTGAAGGTTTGAGGCAGGAACTGACGGAGTCGCTTCATGCGGCTGAGCAGAATGCCCGTCAGGTTTCTGACTGTGTAGAACAGAGCCAGAAATCGTTTGAAGATGCAAAAGCACTCCTTGATGAAAAAATCGTTTCTGTTCAGGAACGCTATAACAGTATAATTGCAAGCGAAATTGCAAAGGCGGCAAAAGACGCTGAAAGTACGGTGGACAGAATAAAATCAGATTGTGAAGATGCGATGAAGCGTATTGCGCAGTTTGAGCCTGAGCTTGACGGCAAGATAGACGGAATGAACGACAGGATTGAATCATTTAAGGCTGAAGCTGCTGAAAAAATGCAAAATCTGAATATGGTTCTTGAGCAGTCATCGGAGCGGATAAAACTTGCGTGCGAACAGCAGGAATCAAAGGCGTTAAGCGGAGTTGATGAAAAGCTTTCTGCATATAAGAAAGATTTGGAGTACCGCCTTTCGCAGCTTGAAGCATCCGGAAGCGATGTTGATACGCTTGAGAAAACTCTTCGTGCTGCAATGGACGAAATTTCAAGGCGTGTTATGAATGACTTTGATTTCTTTACGGCGGAGCAGCAGAAAAAACACGAGCAGTTTGCATCGTCAATCAAGTCTGACTCCGAAGTCATTGAGCGTAATTTGCAACTTATAGAGCAGAAAATAGATGAACTTAAGTCAAATGCAATCGGCGCTATGAGCGAGAAGCTTAAAGGCTTTGAGGATGATTTTGACCGCAATCTGAAAACACGCGGCGATGAAATTAACGAGGAACTTTCTTCATGGAAGAGTGCGTTTGACGGAAAAATGACTTCCATTACGAATGAATTTATAGATGAACGCCGCGCTATTGAAACTGAGTACAATGATAATCTGCGTGAAAAACTTGCCGCACTTCAGGAAAAAAATGAAGAACAGCAAAATCGTGTTGAAATTCAGATTGCACAGGCGCAGAATTCAGTTCAAAATCAGATTAATGATATAAAATCTTCGGTTTCATCTTTTATGGCAGATATGAAAGATAAAATCTCTGCATCAGATTCCAGAACCGACGAATTTTTGAAGGAAACTGCTGAAAAAACGCAGAGTGCCGTTGCCGAACAGCTTGAAAAGGTAAAGTCGGAACTTATGGCAGACCTTCAGAAGTTTGAAGAAATCGTGCAGTCCCGCCAGGAAACAGGAACGTCATCCATTGATGCGGCTCTGGGTGAGTTCAATACGTGGAAACAGCAGCTGAAACACCAGCTTGATGAGTCAAAAGATCTTTTTGCGCAGGAACTTTCAGGATTGAAGGAACTTGCAATGAACAAGGTAAGCGATGCACAGAATTATCTTGATACTGAATACCGGCAGTTTATTGATCAGGCGGCAAAAAAAGTTTCCGAACTTAACGGGCACGCTGATGAGTCGCTTAGTAATTATGAGTCCCGCTCTAATGAGGTTGTTCAGCAGCTTCAGAAAATGTACGAGCAGATGCTTAATGATACGGAAGAACGCGTGCGTATGCAGAATACAGAGGCTTCCCGAAAACTTCAGGAACTGAACGCAGAAATTCAGAGTGTTTCTGAGAAAAACAGAAATGACCAGTCTGCTTTTGTTATGAAGATGCAGGGCGATTCAAATGCAATGCAGACTCAGATGAGCGAACTTGGAAAAGAACTTCAGGCTATAAAAACTCAGCTGTCAGTTTACGAGAAAGCCGAACAGATGAAAAAGCAGCTTGATGAAAAAATCGGCGGTCTGGAAGAAGATTTTGCGCGTCTTGAAAAGTTTAAGGCTGCTGCACTTGATTTAACCGGTCAGTACAACCAGATTCTTAGAATGAAAGATGAAGTTGAAAAACAGATTGGCAAATTTGAGGAAGATCAGACAAAAGTCGATACAATCGGACAGAAGTATGACAGGCTGATTACCTTGTCAAGTTCTATAGACGATAAAATCGACGGTCTTAATACAACGTATGACGAACTACAGAATATGGAAATTCAGGTTCGTGATTTTCAGGAAAATCTTGCAAATATTTCCGGCAGATATGACCGTCTGGAGCAGAAACAGGAAGTTATTGATCGCGTTATGAAGGACGTAAATACGTCTTTTGAAAATCTGAAAAATCTTGAAGACAGGTTAAAAGTCTGTTCCAGCAAGGCAGAAACGCTGCCTGATGAAATACGCGATGTTCAGCGAAATGTGGACGAACTTTTGAAAAACGGACCGAAAATCGGTGAAGCGGCGCAGAGACTGTCTTCACTTCAGGATTTGCTGAAAGATGCAGAAACTCGTATGGAAGAAATTAATTCTACACGGCAGGGAATTGGAAGAAGCGAACAGCGGCTTCTGGAACTGTCAAAAGAAGTTGATTCTAAATTCGAGCAGCTGGCAATACTGACGCGTGAGGATGTTGCAAAAAATCCGCCGGCAGATAATTCTCATATTACGCCGCAGCAGAGGGATCTCGTTCGCCAGCTGCGCCGGCAGGGCTGGGGAATCAATGAAATTGCAAAGAGCCTTAAGAGAACGCCTGCAGAAATTGAGCTGATTCTTGAACTTCCAAACGAATAGTTATGAATATCAAGGCATTTGTAAAAAAGGAGATTGTCTTTTGTGTTTCGGTATTTCTGGCAGTTGCTTCTTCTCTGATAACTTGTCCAACAGCACGGATGATGTTGTCATTTTGTGACTGGCGCGTAATTGTACTTCTATTCAGTCTTATGCTGGTGATTCAGGCATTTAAGTCTGAAAATGTGCTTGATAATGCTGCTGTCTGGATTCTGCGTTTATGTCCGTCTGTTCGTTCATTGTATTTTTCTTTTACGTTTCTTGTATTCTTCAGCTCAATGGCGGTTACAAATGACGTTGCGCTTTTGACATTCGTTCCTCTTTCTATTCTCGTATGTAAGATGGCGGATATTCCATCTGTTATGCTTGTAATTTTGGAGACAGTTGCAGCAAATCTTGGCTCCTGTGTAACTCCTATGGGAAATCCGCAGAATCTTTTTCTGTATTCATTTTACTCTATTCCTGTTGTAGATTTTTTCAAGACAACTCTTGTTATTGCAATTCCGTCTTTTATTTTGCTTTTTGTCTCGGTGATTCTTATTACTGCCGGTGAAAAAAATAAGCCGTTCTTTTTTAGCAAAAATGATTTTTCATTTCATCCGGTACGGAGGGTAAGAACATCTGTGTATTCTGTCGTTATGCTTGTTATTTTGCTTTCCGTGTTTCGTATTATTGATTACCGAATTGGTTTTATTTTTACTCTTATTTCAATTCTATTATGTAACAGGCATCTTTTAAAAAAAGTTGATTACTGTCTGCTTATGACATTCTGCGCATTTTTTGTTTTTACTAAAAACTGCACGTCTGTTCCGGGACTTTCCAGTACAATTTCTTCTGTACTGAAAAGTCCCGGAGTTGTGTTTGGAGTAAGTATTGCTGCAAGTCAAGTTATAAGTAACGTTCCGGCTGCTCTTTTGCTTTCTAATTTTACGGAAGAAACACATGCACTTCTTCTTGGAGTTAATGCAGGCGGATTAGGCACTCTTATTGCATCTCTTGCAAGCGTAATTTCATATAAATTGTATAATTCAGAGAATCCGAATACTTCCGGAATATATCTTCTTAAGTTTACTGTTGTTAATATTATCTTCATGATTCTGCTGATACCGCTCTGTCTTCTGTTTGTAAATCGTTGATTCCGTCTGCACAATATAAAACAGCAGTGTGTTTCTGAAAAATACTTATTGAATATCAGAACAAAAGCTACGTTTCAGACTGCATGAAATTTGAAAATGTCTTTCTATATTGTATCGCTTCAGCAATGTGCTGCTGTTTTATTTCTGCAGAAAGTTCCATATCGGCGATTGTCCTTCCGATTTTCAGAATGCTTGCCGTAGCACGCGGTGAAAATCCGTATCTGTTCTGCGCCTTTGTAAGCAGCATTCTTGTAGCCTCATCTATTTTGCAAAATGAAGCAGTTTCCGCCGGTGTAAGGCAGGCATTTTTCTTTGCCTGACGGTGGCGCTGGGTTTTTACTGCATTTGCAATTCCTATGCGCAGCAGTTCCGTTGTAAGCGGCGGTTCCTGTGCAGAAGAAGCCTCTGTTCCATCGCTTTCGTTTTTAACTGAAACACGTATATCGATTCTATCAAGAAGCGGCGCAGAAAATTTCTTCCAGTACATTTCAATTGCCCTGCTGCTGCACAGGCACATTTTTGTGTCCGAACCGAAATTTCCGCAGGGACACGGATTTGCTGCCATAAGCAGCTGAAAACGTGCCGGAAATTGCGTTGAACGTCCTGCACGTGCCAGGGTTATTCGCCCGGTTTCAAGAGGAACGCGAAGCATCTGCAATACCGACGTCTTGAATTCAGCCGCTTCGTCTAAAAACAGTACGCCGTTGTGCGCAAGGGATATTTCTCCGGGACGGCAGTTTATTCCGCCGCCACACATTCCTTCTATTGAAGCGGTTTGATGCGGCATTCTGAACGGCGGAGTACGCACAAGCGGCTGTGCAGGATGCAAAAGTCCTGCCAGTGACATAATTCTTGTAACGGGCTGTGCTTCTTCCGGCGTAAGGAGCGGCAGCAATGCAGGAAATTTCTGCATTGCCATAGTTTTTCCGCAACCGGGAGAACCGATTGCAACAACGTTGTGACCGCCTGCCGCCGCTATCTGAAGTCCGCGGATAAGCTGCCTTTGTCCGCGTATGTCTCCGAATTCATAGCCGTCCGTAATGCGCGGAAATAAAATTCCGTTTGTTTCAACGGCGTTTTTGTCAAAAATCTGTTTTGTTCCGGAAAAATGAGCGGCAGCTTCCGTAAAATTTTCAGGACTGCTCATTGCCGCAAACGCTTCTTCAAGCGTATCTGCACCAAAGACTTTCATTCCGTTTACTTCACGCGCTTCTTCCGCGTTTGCGGCCGGTACTATACAGCGGAATATTCCTCCTGCCGCCGCTGTTGCTGCCGCCGCGTGAACTCCGCGTACTGCGCGTATTTTCCCGGAAAGTTCAAGTTCTCCCATAATAAGAACAGGCGCAGAATCTCTTTCTCCTGCATCTGCACCGTTTCCTTTGTTTGCTTCGTTTGCGGCAAGCACGCCGAGTGCAATAGGAAGGTCAAAACCTGCGCCTTCTTTTTTCAAGTCAGCAGGGGAAAGGCTTATAAGTACGCGTTCAATTGGAAAATCAAGCCCTGAATTCCGTATTGCTGCCTGCATCCGCTCCCTTGATTCCTTTACGGCATTGTCCGCAAGTCCTACAATATCAATGGCTGGAATTCCGCGCCGTAAATCAACTTCTACAGTAACAAGTGCACCTTCGTAACCGAATGGTGAAAAAGAATAAATCTGCATTTTTGCCTCCACACATATATATCGAAGTCAGTGCTGAAAAAAGGCAAAAAATGCAGGAAAAATCTGAAAAAATTATCTTGAAGAACGTGCTTTTTCCAGTGCAGGCAGAAGTTCATCGTAGTAAAAACGATTTTCAATCTTCTTGCCGCCACAGGTAATGCCAGGATGCCTGTCAGCACGCACTTTTTCACCGTGAAAATCGCTTCCGGCAGTGACAAAAAGTCCGTTCCGGCGTGCCATCTCTTCAAGCCTCAGACATTCCGTTACACGCGCACCGGGATGAAACGCCTCTATTCCTGCAATGCCGCGTTCTTTAAAATCCTGAAGGACAGGCTCAAGTTTTGTCCAGGAAAGATAAAGCGAAAGCGGATGGGCAAGTACCGGTATTCCGCCGCTTTTGTAAATTGCTTCTATAGAGTCGTCTAAATCTGCGCCGACCCTCTCTACGAACCACGGGCGTCCGCGCGCAAGATATTTATCGAATGCGTCCTGCCGGTGCTTTACGATGCCGTGCTTTTCAAGCCAGGCTGCAAAATGAGGTCTTCCCAAAACATAACAGGAAAATTCGTTTTGCAAATCTTCCATTGTAATTTCAATTCCGCCGGCATTCATAAGGCTTATCATCTGTTCATTCCGTTCATTCCGGCTTTTTTGCAGAGAGCTGATTATCTTTTTCAGTTCAGGAGAAATTTCCTGAAGTCCAAGTCCAAGAAGGTGACATTCACAGTTCGGGCGTTCGATGTTCAGTTCTATTCCGCGAACGAACGTAATGCCGTATTTTTTTGCTTCAAATTCTCCTTCTTCAAGACCGTCTACAGTGTCGTGATCAGTTATTGCGATGACTTCTATATTTTTGTCCGCTGCTTTTTTAATAAACTCGGCAGGTGTATACTGTCCGTCAGAAAAAAGTGTGTGTATATGCAAATCTATCATAGAAAAACCATAGCACAAAAAAAATATTTGTGATATAATAAAAAACATAAAAGTCAGGGGGACTTTGAATGCCTAGATTCATGCAGTACACAAAGGGTTCAATTCCTTACTTTGCAGGAGACCAGGATGACAGGGTCTTTATTCTACAGAAAGGGATTGTAATTCTTACTAGTGTAGATATTGAGACCGGTAGCTCAGTGACTGATCAGGTGAAGCCTGGTGAATTTTTTGGCGTAAAATCTGCTTTAGGACATTTTCCTCGGGAAGAAACTGTAACGGTTCTTTCTGAAGCATCAGTTGTTGTCCTGACTGTAGTTGAATTTGAAAAATTGTTCAGCGGGAATAAGCAGCTTATTATGAAAATGCTTCGCGTATTTTCTAATCAGCTGCGGCAGATTCATAGAAAAATAGGCACTATCCTTAACGTAATTCCTGAAGATCAAACGACAGGAATGCTGGAGGTTGCCCAGAGTTTTTATGATGACGAGCAGTTCCGTTCCTGCTGTGATGTGTGCCTGAAAATTCTAAAAAGATTTCCTCGGTCACATATAAAGGACAAAGTTGCAAAGCTGTATGAAGATGCGCGTATCCGAAATGAAAAAATGTCGGCTCGTGTGTCTTTTGATGAAGTTTCTTCTGATACTTCAGACGGTTCTGCAAGTTGTTTTGATCTTCCTGCGTTTGAGCGTTTTGCGAAAACGTATGAGCCGGGACAGGTTATTATCTCTGAATTTGAGCCTGGAGATGCTTTTTATCTTATACAGACTGGAACTGTTCAGTTGATAAAATGTGTAAACGGAACGAAGAAAAACCTTGATATATTGAAAATGGGTGAGTTCTTCGGTGAAATGGCAATTCTTGACAATTCGCCGCGTTCTGCTACGTGTATGGCAAAGACGCGCGTGAAATGCCTTGAGTTCAGCAAAGAGAATTTTGAAGTTCTTATGACCGGAAATCCGCAGCTTGCGCTTAATTTGCTTAAGCTGTTCTGCAAGCGGATTTATGATCAGAAACGGCGTTTCAGAATTCTTGTTATAAAAGACCCTCAGGCGCGTCTGGCAAATGTATTCATTATGCTTAATGAAATGTATCCAAGCGCGAATCCTGACAGCCGCATCTGTAAGTTTAATGTAACTGTTGCAGATGTTGCACAGTGGGCTGGTCTTTCTCAGGATGTTACAAGAACGGAAATCAACCGTTTTGTTGAAAAACGGCGGATTGAAGTTTTTGATAATTATATTATCGTTTCCAATATCTCTGATATGAAACGAATTGCACGTGCTGCCGAAGTGGCACAGCATTAATTTTTTGCCAACTTAGCTCACCTGGTAGAGCAGCGCCCTCGTAACGCGCAGGTACTCGGTTCAAGTCCGGGAGTTGGCTCTAAAACGGCGGATACGTAATGTGTCCGCCGTTTTTTTTATGCGGAGGTTCTGTATGGAACGTAAAAAATGGTTTGAAACGGTGGATTTTTATGCGCTCACAGGATTGGTATGCCTTTGGGTGTCGTCCTGGCTTTTGATGTATCCGCACAGAATGCTTGTGGAAGTTCCGCTTTTTAATTCAGTATGGGGCGCATTTTTTAAGGCTTTCGGAGTTTCTGCAAAACATAATGCAGGCGTTCAGCAGCAGCCGGATTTACTGTGCGGAATTTCCGCCCTTGTTGTTATGACTATTATGCAGCTTCGCGGAATTTTCCGTGTGACGCTTTTTGACGGCGTTTCTTCCGGCGAAAACCAGAATCACCGGGCGCTGAAAATTGTCCTTAATCTTCTGAGCATAACCGTTCATACGCTGTTTTTTACAATGATTATAAAAGTATTTCTCTTCCCTGAAACGGGAATGTCCGCCTTTCCTTCTATCGAAAGAATGAAAACTGATTTTTTCCTTACGCTTTTTTCAGTTTTCTGCATTGCAGGAATGATTTTTAGCGTTCAGTCCATTGCAAAACTGCTTTTTGTCCTTCTTGTGGCTGTGGGAATTTTCAGGAATATTTCCGTTGTGAGCAGTTTTATGGGTGTGACGGGTTTTGCCGCCATTCTTTTTGCTGCTGCCGGTTTTTACCTTGAATTCTGTACGGACGGATTTAATGCGGAAAAGCTGCGCGTAGATTTTTACGTGCTTTCGGGAAAATATGATGCACTTTTGAAAGAGGCGCAGGATGAAGCTGGACGGCTTTCTTCGCTTGCCGGAAAAAATAAAAAAAACTTTCTTGACGGGAGAAACGTATGACGGAACGAAAATCGCAGGTTTTTATCTGCATGCTGGCGGCTGTTTTTGTCCTTGTTCCGGTTTTTGTAATAAAGAAAACGGTTGACTTGCAGAGCGGCTGGAATGGTCTTGCCTGGGAAAGTACGCAGGACGAAGTGAAAGAATGGGTCAAAAAAAATAACACGAATTATTCTTATTCGCCGTGCAGTCAGAGTCATTTTGACGTATCGTGCTTTAAGCTTTCGTGGAAAAATACGGAACATTCTCCGTTTGAATACATTGAATTTCAATTTAAGGACGGACTTCTATGCGCGGTAATTGAAACCGGAAAACCAGTTTTTTCTGATCCTGCGGTTTCTCTTGGATTGGGAAGTCCTGAATCAGGCAGGGATCTTCGTTATTTTTTTCAGAAAGAAAAAGGAATAAAATATAAGTATACGGAACGTGTGTTCTATTATACGCCGACCGAAAAACGGAAGTCTTCTGGAAAATATCAGGCTGTCTGCCGGCTTGTTCGTAACATTCCGTCAGATCCGTCGTTTGCAGACGAAAACGTATTGTTCCGCCTGACAACAGTTTCCTGTAAAAACACATCTTTTGATATTTTCGAAAATGTTTTTTTCCCGCCTTTTGTGCCGTAAAGGCAATAAAATGACGGACGAGAAATAATTTTTTCAGATTACTGATTTTTTTCTGCAAAAACTGCACTTTTTTTTCATTCTGCTTCGATTATACATTGGAGGATTTTTAGAAAACTATTCGGAGCAAAGAATGAGGATACTTTTTGTCTTTTCAGATTATCTTTTGGACTGGTACGGTGGCTTTTCTTCCGTGCTGTTTGATTTTATTTCAGAACTTCGCCGGCGGTGCGATGTAAGGTGCGTATTTCTGGCATATAAACACCGTAACGTTTCTTTTCCGCCGGGAATTGTAGATGCCGTTTTTTCTCCTGAATGCGTGTTTGAGGCGTTTTCCACCGATGCGCGGATTTTGGAGTGTGCTGCTTCTGTCCGTGCCGGCTGCGATGAATTTGTGCGTACGTTTATGCCGGATATCATCCATTGCAATGACAGGCAGAGTTTTCTTCCGTTCCGGTTTGACAGGCACGTTCTGTATTCTTCCCGAATGATTTTTCAGGACAGTGTTTTATCTTCTGTCATTACCGACATAGATTTTTATGAGGAAAAACTTGAACGGTGCGCGGTAGGGAATTGCGATGTTCTGTGCGTGAGTTCTCCGGCGGCGGCAAATCTTGCGGAACGTCTTTCCGGCGGACAGTGCGTTCCTGTTGTAGTTCCGCCCGGAATTTCATACGGAAAAAGTGCATTGTACAGAACCGGCTGTGAGTCTGAATGCCTGTATGTTGGGCAGAAAGAGTTTTACGGCGGAAGCAGTTCTGGCAGGAAAAAAATAAATTCCGTGAAGAAGAATTCAGGCAGTGGACGGACGGTTCATGTGGGCTTTTTCTGCGGAAACGGCGGTTCTGGTTTGGCAGAGCGTTTTGTGTCTGCGGTAAGGCGTTTGGGCGGAGATTTTAAACGGCAGTATAAGCCAGAATATTTTTTATACGCTGTATATGGAACTTCGGAGAAAACTCACCCTTTGCTTTATGATTTTCCGCATTTTGATGACGTTACTGTAATCCAGAATGATTTTTCGGAAGACGCGTACGGTCATTCTGATATTGCGGTTATTTCTTCTGCCTGTTCTCCTCTTGATGCCGCCGGTCTTTTTGCGATGAGAACTGGGTGTCTTGTGCTTATCCTTTCCGGCGGTGAATTGCCTTTGTATGCAAAACCCGGCTGGAACTGCATTCTGGTTACGGATGATGCCGGAGCGCTTTCGGAAACCGTAAGGGATGCCGTGCAGAACTTTGAAAAATACCGTTTTGTCAGGGAGAATGCAGTCCGTACGGCATTATTCTGGTCTGTGGAGCGCAGTGCTTCTGCACAGCATTTTGTGTACAGACAGCTTTATCTTGACAGGGTTTCGTTTTTGAATTCAGCGTATCGCGCGGAGGAACGTATGCTTCTGGAAAAGTACCGCCGTTCTGACGATGCAGAAAAGGCAATTTGCGCTCAGAGGGAGCTTTTTCTTTGTTCCGGGATTGTCGATTTTCTTCTAAAACAACGTAAGTACAGGAAAATTCTTCTCCTTACCGGTGCCTGTTCTCCGGAAAAGGTTCAGTTTCCTTCGCAGGTGGAAAGTTTTTCTGTCCTTAATGAAAGCGATTATGGTTTTGTAGTGCGCCCGGAATGCCTGCCTTTTGATGACGGAGAATTTGACGCCGTCGTTTCTGCCGGAAGCTGGGAAACGGTGATTGAGCCGTGCGGCGCACTTGTTGAAATGCAGCGCGTGGGGAGGAAAACTGTCGTCATTCTGTACAATTCTGGCTGTCCTCATTCCTGGCAGACATTCCGTATGGATGATGAAAAAGATTTTTCCGTTCTTTCAGGCACTGGCTGGGAGATGGTTTCTGCTCCGCCGGATATTTCTTGTATTGCAGGTGATTTATACCGTCCTGTTGTTTTTGAAGAAAAATCGTCCGTTTCTTGTTTTCATAATGCGGAATTTCAGTCCGAAACGCAATGAAGTGAAACGCAATTGTACATTATTCAGTTTTGTGGTATGTTTTCAGTTATATCTAAATGACGCATTCCAGCGTTTATATAGGAGTTTTTATGGCAAACGATACACACAAGTGTACATTGGACAAAATCATCAGTCTTTGCAAAAGACGCGGTTTTGTTTATCAGTCCTCAGAAATTTACGGAGGTCAGGCAGGAGCGTGGGATTACGGTCCGTTAGGCGTTGACTTCAAGAGAAATATTCAGAATGCGTGGTGGAAAGAAATGACGCAGCTGCACGATGACGTAGTAGGTCTTGACGGCGCTATTTTTATGCACCACACCACTTGGGAGGCTTCAGGTCATGTTGGTCATTTTTCTGATCCGATGATTGACTGTATGGAATGTAAGGCGCGTTTCCGGGCAGACCAGCTTATCGAGGATTACTGTGCTTCTCACAATGAAAATACGGAAAAGCCGGTTGATACGATGAGTCACGAGGAAATGAAAGCCTTTATCGACGGAAAAATCAACTGTCCTACTTGCGGCAAACATTCCTGGACTGACGTACGCGAATTCAACCTTATGTTCAAGACTCATCTTGGACCTGTTGCAACAGATTCGTCCCTTGTTTACCTTCGCCCTGAAACCTGCCAGTCAATTTTCGTAGACTTTAAGAACATAGTTCAGTCTAACCGTATGAAAGTACCGTTCGGCGTTGCTCAGGTAGGAAAATCTTTCCGCAATGAGATTATTTTCAAAAACTTTATTTTCCGTACCTGCGAATTCGAGCAGATGGAAATGGAATACTTCTGCAAGCCGGGCACTGAGGACGAAACGTTTGAGCGCTGGCGTAAAGACCGCTGGAATTTCTACCTGAAATACGGTATTTCCGAAAAAAATCTTAAGTGGCATCATCACGACAAGCTTGCGCACTATGCAAAGGATGCGTACGACGTTACTTACAATTTCCCGATTGGATTTGAGGAAATTGAGGGTATTCACAGCCGTACGGACTTTGACCTTTCGCAGCATATGAAATATTCCAAGAAAGATATGAACTATATCGATCAGGAAGACGGAAACAAGCGCTATGTTCCGTACGTTATCGAAACGTCTGCCGGATTGAACCGCAATTTCCTTATGTTCCTGTGCGAAGCATACGAAGAACAGAATGTTGCGCCTGCCGGTGAGCCGGAAGATTACCGTACTGTCCTTCACCTTGATCCGCGTCTTGCACCGATTACAGTTGCCGTTCTTCCGCTTATGAAGAAAGACGGTCTTGCAGAACTTGCAAAGGAAATTCAGCACGAACTGAAAGAAGATTTTGTAACTGACTACGATGTTTCCGGCACAATCGGAAAACGCTACCGCCGTCAGGATGAAGTCGGAACTCCGTTCTGCGTTACTATTGACCACGATACGCTGGAGAATGGTACTGTAACAATCCGCTTCCGCGATTCTATGGAGCAGATACGTGTGAACCGCGCTGATCTTGTTTCCGAACTTCAGAAAGCAATAAAATCATACAAACCGGTTGAGAAAAAAGACTAAACGCATTTTGGGCAGAAAATATACATTTCCTGCCCTGCTGTATTTTAAATTAAGGAAAGTATGGAATACGTCAGACTTGGAAAATCGAACCTTATGATTAGCCGTGTGGCTATGGGCGCAATGTCCCTTTCAAAAATCGGAGATGAGGAGTCTGCGGTAGCGCTTGTCCGCACTGCATATCAGCAGGGAATAAATTTTTTCGATACGTCACGAAACTGCGAAGGCTGTGAAAAACTGCTCGGCGATGCTGTAGGCGACATCCGTGCAAGCGTCGTCCTTGCGTCAAAGACAAGCGGGCAGAGCGGTGCAGAAATTTTGAGCGATCTGGAAACGAGCCTTGCCGTTATGCATACGGATTACATTGATTTGTACCAGTATGAATCTGACGGTTTTCTGCCGGAAAAAGACTCGCCGGACGGCATATACAATGCTTTTTTGCGAATGAAGGAAACTGGAAAAATCAAGGCAATCGGCCTTGCAACGCAGGAACTTGACATTGCGGAAAAAGCGATTTATTCCGGGCTGTATGATACAATTCAGTTTCCGTTGAGTATGCTGAGTGCAGACGCATCTATTGCGCTTGTAAAACTGTGCGAGGAAAATGACGTCGGTTTTGTTGCAATGCAGCCGCTGTGCGGCGGACTTGTAGAGAACATTCCGCTTGCATTCGGATTTCTTCATCAGTATGAGAATGTCATTCCTTTATGGGGCGTACAAACGAACGAGGAACTGGAGCAGATTTTGTATTTTAACGAGCATCCGCCTGTCGTTGATGAAAAATTCCACGAAGACGTTGAGCGTATAAGAATGTTCTTCAACTGATTTCAGACAGATGAAAAATCAGTCAAACGCACTTAAATCTACAGAGGAGAAGCCGTTTTCGGCTTCTCTTTCTTTTTTCAGTCCGTTCATATATTCATTTCCAAGACTGTTTTCCTGTGTGATTTTTTGTTTTTTCTGCTTTTCACGTTCTTTTTCTGCTTCTGTCTGAAGCTGAATGCTTTTTATTACGTCCGCCTGTTCTTCTTTTGAAAGTACGCGGATTATTTTGTTAGAACCGTCATCCGTCTGGATTGTTTTAGGCGAACCGTCGGAATCTTTTTCGTTGATAAGCTGAACCATCGGATTTTTCGGATTGTTAGGCGTTACGTCAGTTACAAGACCGATTTTTCCGTTGTTCAGATAGACGTATGCGCCGATAGGGTAGAGCGAGAGGTTGTAGAGCAGCGCCTTGATGACTGTTACATCATACTGGTTGTTCGGATTTTTCAGCATTTCCACCATTGCGTCAAAAGTCGTCCGTTCCGTTTTGTATGCGCGTGGAGCTGTAATTGCTTCAAATGAGCAGGCTACTGAGATTATTTTTGCATAGGTAGATATTTTTTCACCGGAAAGATGGCGCGGGTATCCCTGACCGTTTTCTTTTTCGTGGTGTTCAAGAACTCCCAGCTGAATGCTCAGAGGAAAATTCTGCTCTTTCAGAATGTTGCAGCTGAAAAGCGGATGCATTGAAATCTGCGCTTTTTCTGCGACGGAAAGGGGTTTGTCCGTCATATACAGCTGCGGAGGCAGACGGAGCATTCCTATTTCGTGAAGGATACACGTTATGCCGAGTTCTATCAGTTTTGAAAGCGCAAGGTGAAGTTCAAGTCCTATAGTGATTGCGAGTACGGTGGAACGCATTGAGTGAATGACAAGGAAATTCTTATTGCGCGCCTCTGCAGACGGCGAAATGCGCAGGACATACCGCTTGTTTTCCCTGATAAATATGCACAGGTCTTTTACAGTTTCCGTCATCTCATCAAGTGAGATCTTCTTGTGGGTGGCGTAGTGGGTGTAAACGGAATTTATATATTTCATATATTCCTGATACACTTCCTGGACGGATTCAAGTCGCGTCCTGTCGCTGTCCTCAACGGTTTCAGACTTAATGTTTTCCAGTGCAGTTTTTACGGAGTCTGTTACTGTAGGAGTGGCTGTTTTTGTTTCAGAATCTTCCTGTGGTTTTGCTTCTACACCGATGTCACCGCCAAGGCTTATGCCGCTTTCGCACTGGAATTCCGTAAAGTTCCATTCTTTCAGTGCTTTTATCAGTTCCGGAGTTACAGAGACTGTAACAGGGAGCAGGACAAATTCATTGTCGAGCATTAAGTCGCTTTTAAAAGTGAGATTTTCTTTCAATTCTTCAAATGTAATCGTTGTACTCATCGCAATAGGACTCCACTATCATTATCGGAAAGAACCGCAAACTTCTTTAATCCAGGGAGCATAAAACAGTACTGGAATGATGAAACGTTTCGTGTTGGGCATTGACATTGCCAATGAATAAAGATACATTTTGATGTATAAATATTCATAAAGAAATCTACCGGTTCTGAAAAGTTCCGGCAACTCTAATGTAATTTTATATGAGGTATGAATTATGGCAAAAGACAAGGTTGTTTTAGCGTATTCCGGCGGTCTTGATACAACAGTTATCATTCCGTGGCTTAAGGAAAATTACGATTATGATGTTATCGCAGTTTGTATTGATGTAGGTCAGGGTGATGACTGGGCGGCAATCAAGTCACGCGCTTTAAAGACAGGCGCTTCTGCCTGCTATGTTGTTGATGCGCGCAAAGAATATATAGAAGAATACATCTGGCCTGCATTGAAGGCAAATGCAGTCTACGAGGACGAATATCTTTTGGGAACATCTACAGCCCGTCCGCTCATCGGAAAAATTCTTGTAGAATATGCACGTCAAGAAGGTGCCGTTGCAATCTGTCACGGTGCAACAGGAAAAGGAAACGATCAGGTTCGCTTTGAGCTTGCAATAAAGGCGTTTGCACCGGATTTGAAAGTAATCGCTGCCTGGCGCGATGACAAATGGAATATGGACAGCCGCGAGGCAGAAATTGCGTATCTTGAAAAGCGCGGTCTTGAAGTTCCGATGAAAAAAGACCAGTCATATTCACGCGACGAGAATATCTGGCACTTGAGCCACGAAGGACTTGAGCTTGAAAAAACTGAAAACGAACCGAACTATAAGCATATGCTAAAAAATACTGTCGTGCCGGAAGAAGCTCCTGCTGAAGGCGAATATGTAACAATCGACTTTGAAAAAGGCATTCCGGTAGGCTTGAACGGCAAGAAAATGGATGCACTTTCGCTCCTTACGGAACTGAATAAAATCGGCGGACGCAACGGTGTAGGACTTGTTGACATCTGCGAAAACCGCTGTGTCGGAATGAAATCTCGCGGTGTGTATGAAACTCCTGGCGGAGCAATTCTGTATTTTGCGCACCGTATGATGGATCATCTTTGCCTTGACCGTGATACTTATCATTACAAACAGCAGCTTTCCATCAAGGTTGCAGAGTTGATTTATGACGGAAAATGGTTTACAACGCTGTTCGATTCCTGTATGGCATTTGTAGACAAGACTGAAGAAACTGTAACCGGATGGGCAAAAGTAAAACTGTGCAAGGGCGCAATCCGAGGCGCAGGTTCTGGTTCTAAGTACAGTCTGTACAACGAAAGCATTGCATCATTTACGACAGGTGACTTGTATGACCACAAAGACGCTCAGGGATTTATCACTCTGTTCGGTCTTCCTTTGAAAGTGCGTGCTATGATGGAGCAGAACGTAGGCGAGGGACAGGCGATTATCGAAAGCAAGAGCTTTAAGAAACGTCCGACTGAGTAAGTTCTGTTTTATTCGTTAGATTATAAAAAATGCGGTAGAAGAAAAATCTTCTGCCGCATTTTTTTGCATGAAAATCCGTTATTTTTTGTCTTTTGCCTGCGTGTTTTTCGGAGACATACTTGCGCTTACGTACAGTTCGTCCTGATACCAGTCGAAGCGCAGTGAAAAAATTTCATCGTTGTAGCCGTCCGCCGAAAATTTGAATTTCCACACCGTATTGCTCAGTATCTTTTCTTTTGGAACATCGTTAAGCGGAACCCAGAAACCGTTGTAGCTTACTTTTACGGTTGTCTGTGCGGAAATGTCGCTTCCGGTAACGGAATCAACGGCATTCGGAATTACTTTTATCGGACGGCGCATATCTTTAAGGAACTGGCAGTCAAGAACGCAGTCCTCTTTTCCTACGGAAAATGATTTCCACCATACATACGGACCGGCAACTAGTTTTACACGGTATGCTCCCGGCGTAAGGAATACGTCTTTTGCGATAAGCTGCTTGTATTTTGAAGAATTTTCCGCGTTTTTCTTTGACGGCGCAGAAAGAACCCTTCGCGTGTTCGGAACTTCTGGAATTTCGTTTCCGTCATTTTCAAAGAAAAACGCGCATACAGGAAGGTCAAGCGTTGCGGATGATGTGCTTGGCATCTGGATTTCAATTTTTACGGGGGTGAACCAATGACGGAGGATGGAACGGTGAATCCACCCTTGATGCCAGCAGGTTGCAAAAACAGCCGCCGCCGCCGCGCAGGAAACTGCAATCCGCATAATCTTTCTGCGTTTTAAATCTTTCTGAACATACGCCGGTTCCTGAACCATATTCTGGCTTGCTATCATTTTTGCAAGCTGTACGCGGATTGCGTGAGTGTCGTAATGTTTCAGATAGCGCTTTATGATTTTGAGTATCGGCGCCGTCGTCTGGAAGCGCTGCTTTGCCTTAGGCTTAAGCATTTTTCTTATCAGGCGGCAGACAACAGGGGGAACGGTCTTGTCAATCTTCCGCGGAGAAATGTATTTTCCCTTTTTGATTGTATTCAGCGTTTCAATGGAAAGCGTACCCGGATACGGCTTTGAGCCGGTTACCATTTCGTACAGCATAATGCCTAGTGCGTAGATGTCCGCGCGTTGGTCTACCGCTGCGCTGTCTTCAAACTGTTCCGGCGGCATATATGCAGGAGTTCCCAAGGCAACACCGCTTTGCGTAAGCGAATCATCCCCCTGTTCCTTGTCGCTTGCAATTCCAAAGTCGGCAAGCTTTATTTCTGCGCGTTTTGAAATAAGGATGTTTCCTGGCTTTATGTCTCGGTGAACGATGTCTTTTGAGTGTGCGTATTTAAGGGCGAAACAGGCATCCTGCAGGATAAGGAGTGCAAGTTGAGGACTTAAGACAGTCTGTTTCTGCAGAAGCTTGTCTACTGCCATCCCGTCAACAAGTTCTTCCACCATATAACGGTATCCGCCCTCCGTAAAATAATCGAACAGGTGGACAATATACGGACTTTGCAGGTCAAGAAGAATTTGTGCCTCACGCTTAAAGCGTTCTACATTGGAGGAATTGCGCCGTGCCGTCATTTTTTTTATGACGACGTACCGCTTTAGGGAAGGGTGAATTGCTTTGTAGACAACGCCCATACCGCCTTTTGCGATGATTCCCTGCACTTTGTATTTTCCTATGAATTCCGGGAATGAATCTGCCATACTGTTTCTCCAAAAACGTTACGTATTTCCCTATTCGACACAAACAATGTCTTTTTCGGGATTAAAAACCCTGTCCGCGTGAACAAGGGCAATATTCTGTCTGTCAGGATTGTGAATTTGAACGAAATATCCGTTCTGTCTGAGCGCATAATTTTCTTTTACAGGTCGGTGACCGGCGATGTATCGCGCATTCAGAAAGTCTTTTCTTCCTGTAAGAGTGCACAGCATCGCTTCTACTCCGCCGGCTTTAGCTTTGTTGTTTTCTGTCCAGGTAAGACCCTTTACGGTTTCTCCGTTTTTAAGTCCGTCTATAATTTCCTGCCGCGAAAATGCACGGAGCGGCTCTGCGTGGGAAATTATGCATTCCGGAAAGGCTGCTGCAAGCGGAAGTGATTTTTCAAAGCAGGAGATAACGTAAAGTACCTCATCTCCGTATTTTTCTTCCATAAAGAGTTTTACCATTTCACCTTCGTTTGCAAATTTGCAGAACGAAAAATCGCCGTTCCCTGTTTTGTTCAGAATGTTCTCGTGGTTTCCTTTAAGGACGTGGAAGAATTCCGGGAAGGCACATTTCAGTTCCATTGTCATACAGAGAAGCGAAAGTCCTTCCATCATTTCCTGTGTCATCGCCGGACCGCTTGTGTTTCCGCGTAAAAATTCGTTCCACGCTTCAATCCACCGCTCCCTGCCGCGAAGTTCGGAATGCAGTAAATCTCCTGCACAGACAACGCGCAGTTTTTTCTGTTCGAGCGCCTGGATTATCGTACGCTGTTTTCCGTCTGCAAGAAAATCTGCCGGAAGGGTAAAACTCAGTATGTTATATAGAAAAAATGCCCGCGCATGTAAATCAGGAACGACAATTACAGGAAGTTTCTGCGGTTCTCCTCCGGTAAAGTCAATAAGACCGCCCGGAACCTTGCTTTTGGAAAGCGGACGGTACGCTGGATTTTCAGTTTCCAGTACGGAGCAGACATTGTCTGAAAGCTCCATAAGATAACTGTATTCCGGTAGCGAACTTCCGAGCGAAAGAGTATGTAGTTTTTCTAAAAATAATGAATCCAAATGTCAGTCCGGTTTTAGGAAATCACAAGACTTGTTGTGCCGATTGTAATTTTATCACCTGCATACAGGCGGACGTATTTTCCTTCCGGAATTTTCCTGCCGTTTACAAATGTACCGTTCGTGCTGTTTTCGTCTTTTATGAAGTACGCATCGCGTATCTTCTGAATGACGGCGTGATGGCGGCTTGCAAGCTTGCTGTCTACCACAACATTGTTGTCGTATTCGCGTCCGATAGTGATTTTTGCTACCAGCTCTATCTTCCGCTTGTCGAACATCAGGTAAGATGCCGGCGTTGATTCTGCTATTTTATCAAGATGCTGTCCTACAGGGCTGTCTGTAATAATTGTTGTATTTTCCATAAATACAATTATATAACGTGAATTGATTTTTAGCAAATTGAGCAGTAATTCAGGTGCTGCACATGCAGACTGTTCAATCTGTTCTGGCAGTGCTGAATCCGTTTTTGTTCAGAAGCCTAAATGTCATTTTTATCCCTGAAGAGGCTTTTTTCTTCTTCAAAGCCGTCCGGGTATCTTTTTTTTAGTTTTTCGATGTTTTGATCCATTACTTCCTCAAAAGTAACATCCAGTGCCGAACAGGCTTCTGCAATCATCCAGAGACAGTCCCCGAGTTCCTTTACGATGTGATTTTTATCAAATTTATGACCCTGAAAAACTTTCTGCATTATGCCTGAAACTTCTCCGGCTTCTGAACATAATCCGAATACTGCATGGTTAAGATTAGGACTCCGGCAGGTTCTCATTGCCGATTTTTGATATTCATTTCCTGTCATATAACTGTAATAAACTCCTTGAAAACGGCAGATTTTATATGTCAGCAGGATAATCTGATTCGGATTTGCTGACAAAAAAAGCGTCCCGGAAAAACCGTACGCTTTTGTCCTGTAATAGAATTGTAGTTTTGTATGCGGAATAGTGGATTCGAACCACCGACCCCCACGATGTCAACGTGATGCTCTAACCAACTGAGCTAACTCCGCATTAATTTTTATGATGTTCTAGCACTATATCAAAAGCTTTGCTGAAAGTCAATTAACAAATTAAAATAAGTCAATAATTTGTTTGTAATATCACGTAAAATGTGTTATTTTTAATATATCTTTTTGGAGGTTTATTTTAATGAAAAAACTTATTTTTGCTGCGGCTGTTACCCTTGCGTTTGCCGGATGTGCGTCAAACAAAGTTCAGAAAGCTGCTGATAAAGTTCCTGCCGTTATTGGTGCAGAAGGTGTCGAACGTCCGCAGTGGGTGCTCAGCGGAATGGAATCTGATGACGGAATTTATGCTGTTGGGTCAGGAAAAATGAGTACTCGTGCCAATTCTTTGAAGGTTGCGCAGACAAACGGACGCGCAGAACTTACGAGAACTGTTCAGGTAACGCTGAAGAACGTTATTACGACTTATGCAGAGGACACAGGCGTTAAGGACGATGTGCTGAATTATATGGAAGAAGCGACTGTTCAGCGTGCTGCAGGAATTCTAAGCGGTTCAAAACAGGCTGATTATTGGGTTGATGCAGATGAAACTGTATTTGTCCTGATGTATCTTCCGTACAATGCTGTTACTCCGGCTGCAAACGATATTGTAACCGAGTACAGCGTAGACAAGAAAACTGAAATCACCGAAGCAAAAGTTGCAGAAGCATTGAAAAAATACAATCTGCTTAACTCTGCGTCTGAGTAGTGCTGGAGTATAGAATGGCAAAACAAATTCTTACGATTGCCGCTGTTTCTGCGGCGTTGATTTTCAGTTCTTGCGCTTCAAATAATGTGTCGCGCGTAAGTTCCGAAACTGTTACCGACTTGAGCGGCTACTGGAATGACACAGACGTTCGCCTTGTTGCAGGCGAGATTATAGACGGATGCCTTGCTTCTCCGCGGATTGCTCTGTATCCTTCTCAGCACGGCGGAAAACTCCCTGTTGTAATTGTAGGTTCATACCGCAACAAGAGCGATGAGCATATCGACACGGAAATTCTTACTAAAAAGCTTGAGGCTGCTCTTGTGAACAGCGGAAAGGTTGAATTCGTTGCATCAAGTGCAGAACGCAATGAACTGCGTGCAGAACGCATTGACCAGCAGACGAATGCCAGCGAGTCTACGGCAAAAAGTCTTGGCAATGAAACTGGCGCAGACTTTATGCTTCAGGGTTCTGTAAAGACAATCGTTGATTCCGACGGCAAGACGATGGCGCGAAGCTATTTTGTTACTACGGAAATGATTGATATTGAAACGAACAAGAAAATCTGGATGGACGATAATTCCAGTATAAAAAAAGTCATAAAGCGTTCTTCTACAAGAATGTAGTAATAGCAAAATGAAGAAGTCCGCCTGGACTTCTTTATTTTTTTAGGGCGGTGTTTATATGAAAAAATTGATTTCCGGGCGTGCAGACGCTTTTTGTTCCAGGACTCTGCACCGTGCTGTGCCTGTCATACTGCTTGTCTTTACTGCCGCCGGTGCGTTTGCAAGGAAAGCGCCTGCGTGGATAGACAATCCCTATTCCGGATATGACGAAAAGTCTTATATCTGTGCGGTAGGAACAGGACTTAAATCTGATGATGCGGACAAAAAGGCGCTCTCTGATGTTGCAGCAGTCCTTCAGCAGAATATCAGTTCCGTTGAGAGAGTGCAGCAGGCGGCTTCTTCTGAAGGTCTGAACCTTTCTTCCTATCTTGTAGACGTAACTACGCAGTCTGACATAAAGAATATTTCGGGGCTTTCCATAAAAGAGCGTTATAAAGACAAGAAAAACGGATGCTATTCCCTTGCCGTACTTGATAAGGGTGTTGCGTCAAAGTCATATTCGCTTCTTTTGAATAAGAATTCGCTTGAAATTGAGTCACTTCTTGACCTTGCGGAGCAAAAGTCCGGTTCTCTTGACGAGTGCAGGAATTTAATTCAGGCATATAAAATTGCAAGGGAAAACGACTATTATGCAGCGCTTCTTGCGGTTCTTAAACCGGCGGCGCATCATTCATTTTCCTACGGTTCTAGCGGCGAGATTTCTGCGCGCATAAAAAAGGCGTTCGGGAAAATTACCGTTTCTGTTCTGGTGAACGGAGATTCTGACGGAAGGATTAACGCTGCTGCTGGTGAAGCGATAAACGGATTCGGGTTCAGGACGCAGGATGGTGCGGCGGCTAGGAATGCGGCATATTCGTTTACGGCGGATGTTTCGTTCGAAGATATTGAAAAGTCCGCTTCGTCTGACATTTACTTTACCAGGTGCATCGTTTCCTGGTCGCTTAAGGAAGCATCTTCAGGCAATACTGTTCTTGCAAGTTCAGGAAACAGCCGGCAGGGAAAACTGTCGCGCGCAGAGGCAAGGCAGAGTGCCGTAAGGACTGCGGAAATGTTTGTAAAAGAAAATTTTTCTTCCCAGATAACGCAGTTTTTTGAAAAATAAACTTGCGGAACGGAATGCAGTTTTGCTTTTTTTCAGTTTTATGTCCTGATATGTTTGTCAGGACATATTTATTCTTGCCGTTTTTATAATCTGTGGGTATATTTTTAATATGAGCGAAAACGATAAAGACAACAAAATTAATTTTGATGAAGATTTTAAAAAACTGCTTGATGAAATAAAAGACGAAGCCGTTACTTTTTTCAATAAAAACGAGAAAACTGAAGAAGACGGAGCGGATGAGGATAAAAAAACTAAGCCGCGTTCACGGCGAAAAAAGGCTGAGCCTGAAAAAAAAGGTGAGATTGTTCCTGCCGACAAAATGCTTCCTCCTAAACTTTCGATTATTCCACTTCAGGGACGCCCTATTTTTCCGGGGATTTTTACACCGCTTATGATTACGACGGCGGAAGACACAAAAGTCGTTGAACAGGCTTATAATTCTGACGGCTATATCGGAATTGTTATGCTTAATAACGAATCTGAGTCGCCGTCTGCAGCCGATTTGTACAAAGTCGGAACTGCCGCAAGAATCATAAAAAAAATCAATCTTCCTGACGGCGGAATAAATGTGTTTATTTCTACGATAAAGCGTTTCCGCATACGAAAGCCGCTTCATTCTTCTTCTCCGATAGTTGCGGCGGTGGAGTATCTTGAAGATGAAGAAGACGATACTTTTGAGGTGAAGGCGCTGACGCGTGCGCTTATCAGCGAAATGAAGGAAGTTTCCGAGAACAATCCGCTGTTTTCGGAGGAAATGCGCCTTAATATGGTGAACATTGACCATCCTGGAAAAATTGCAGATTTCATCGCTTCAATTCTGAACATTGAAAAGACGGAACAGCAGAAAGTTCTGGAGATGCTAAATGTGCGTCAGCGAATGGAACAGGTTCTTGTTTACATAAAAAAGGAGCAGGAACTTCTGCGCGTTCAGAAAAAAATCCAGAACGAACTGAACGAAAAAGTCGAGAAAAACCAGCGCGAGTATTTTCTACGTGAAGAAATGCGTTCCATTCAGGAGGAACTTGGCACTGACGCAGAGGGAAACGAAACTGACTACATAAAATTCAAGAAAAAGATTGAATCGTTTCATTTTGAAGGCGAAATAAAGGAATCTGTTGATAGCGAACTTGAAAAATTCTTTCTGATGGAACCTAATTCGCCTGAATATATTGTTTCCCGGAATTTTCTGGAACTGGTAACACAGCTTCCGTGGAATGAAGAATTCTCCGAAAACTACAATCTTGAGAATGCAAAAAAAATCCTTGAGGCAGACCATTACGGACTTGATGACGTAAAAAAGCGCATTATGGAATATCTTTCCGTGCGAAAACTCAAAAAAGATAATAAAGGTTCAATTCTTATTCTGGTAGGACCTCCGGGCGTAGGAAAAACGTCAGTAGGGCGCTCCATTGCAAATGCGATGAACAAGCCGTTCTACCGTTTTTCCGTTGGCGGAATGCGGGATGAGGCGGAGATAAAAGGGCACCGCCGTACATATATAGGTTCTATGTGCGGAAAAATCATTCAGGGAATAAAGATAACGCATACAAAAGCGCCGGTCTTTATGATTGACGAAGTTGACAAAATGAGTTCCGGACCACAAGGAGATCCTGCAAGCGCGCTTCTTGAGGTTCTTGATCCGGAGCAGAATGTTTCTTTCCGCGATAATTATCTTGATTTGCCGTTCGACGTTTCCAATGTGTTCTTTATTCTTACGGCGAATACTCTTGATTCTGTTCCTGAACCACTGCTTGACCGCGCTGAAATTATCCAGCTTTCCGGATACATTGATCAGGAAAAACTTGAGATTGCAAAAAAATATCTTATTCCAAAAAATCTTGAGAAGAACGGTCTGAAAAAAGGTCAAGTAAAATATACTAAGGCGGCGCTTTTTAGGATTGCGGAAGAATATGCTCGCGAGGCAGGCGTTCGTAACTACGAGCGTAACCTTGATAAAATTCACCGTAAAATAGTTACGGAAGTAATGCTTGAGGCGGACAAAAAGTACAACGAGGCAGTAAAGGCTGCAAAGGCGGAAAAGAAACCTGCAAAGGAAATCGAGGCTCTTCGTATTGAAAATTTCCTTGATCCTGAAAAGATTTTTTCACTTGATGCGCCTGATCTGGAAAAATATCTTGGAAAGCCTGTGTTTGACGAAAGCGAAATAAAAAAGGCTGACATTCCGGGAACGGCAATTGGTCTTGCCTGGACAAGTATGGGTGGCGATACGCTCTTGATAGAGGCGTCTTCTTTTGCTGGAAAGGGCGGACTTGTGCTTACTGGTCAGATGGGCGATGTAATGAAAGAATCTTGCAGCATTGCGTTTGACTGGGCGCGGAAATTCGTTCTTGACCGTAAAATCAAGAAGCCAGAATGGTTTGAAAAAAACTGCGTTCATCTTCATATACCGGAAGGCGCAACTCCTAAAGACGGACCGAGCGCCGGAATTACTATGGCTACGACGTTCATTTCGCTTCTTGCGCATAAAACGATAAAGCGCCAGCTTGCAATGACAGGCGAACTTTCGCTTACGGGGCAGGTTCTTCCAATCGGCGGATTGCGTGAAAAAACAGTTGCGGCAAAACGCAATAAAATCAAGACGATTTTAATTCCTAAGGCAAACGAACGTGATCTGGCGGATATTCCGGAAAATGTAAAGGATGGAATAACGTTTGTGCCGGTAAAACGCGTTGAAGAAGTAATTGATTTTGTTTTCGGAGGAAAAATAAAGTAGTGCCGTAACTTACCTGTGTAGGCACTTTGCAAAAGCCTGTGAATATTGATTTTCAGTATTCACAGGCTTTTTTTTTGAGATGTTATTTGTTATTCCGTTTTTTTGCGTATGGACTCTTTGATTGATTCAAGGATTTTTAGCGTGCTTATTCCTGTTTGCAAGGTAGAACGAAGGGGCGCTTTTCCGTCAAGAAAATCAACGGCGTTTTGAACCATATTTGAAAAATACCGGGTTTTTGACGGACGGCGTATCGTTTTGTCTTTTGCAAGCGAATAAAATCCTGTGTACAGTTTTGATTCTTCCCGTTTGTAAAGTTCGAAAATGCCGTTTCCTATTCTTATTCGTCCTTCGCTTCCGATTATGTCTGTTTCAAAGCCGAAGTAGCGGCTTTTTCCGGAGAATGCCAGCGTTATGTCGGTACATTTTGTGCTTTCAAAATGAACGCTCACATTTCGGACGACAGAAGGTTTTTCCTCATCATATACAATGTCCGTTATTTTTTGATTGAATAGGATTTCTTTTTCGGAAGGGCTGTCCTCAAGCAGGTATTGTACGCAGTCTGCAAGATGAGTTCCGTCGTGAAGCAGGCTGTACGCGCCGGATGATTCTGCTTCCGGATTGTAGACGTACAGACCAGAATCAAGCCGTGCGTTTATGCTCAAAATCGTTCCGATTGAACTCATATATTCTTTTGCAATCCGGTAATCGTCTGCGAACCGCCGCTCGTGGTTTACAAGAACCGGAACGCCGTAGTGTTCTGCTTCTTCCTGAAGTTTGAGTGCGTCCTGTACTGTTAGGGCAACCGGTTTTTCCAGAATGATGATTTTTGGAAGTGCGTGAATTGCGGCAAGGCATACCTGAAGGTGAAATTCCTCGTTTACGGCGATGACTATAATTTCCGGTTTTGAGGAGGTGAATAAATGGGCATAAGAAGAATATGCGGCGGATTTTTTATTGAACTTGTGCCAGTATTCCAGTCGTGTAGCATCGCTGTCGCAACCGGATTCAATGCGGATTCTGCAGTTTGCCTTAAGCGCCATTGTGTGGCTTGCAGGCTGTTCCCGCTTTCTGTCAAAGCCTAGTGAAAAACCAATCCGCCCTGTTCCTATTAAAGCTGCTGAATATCTCTTCTTGCCCATTCGTTCACCCTCTGAACCCTCTGATTTTTCAGCCCTTAAAATTCAGTGCACTTACAACAGCCGCAATTCCGGCTCTTCCTACATTCGAGCTTTTTCCTACGCCCCAAACCTGAGAACCGTCTTCCTTTGTTATCTGAACATACGACATTGCATACGTATCAGAGCCGGTTCCTACGCTGTGTTCGTGGAAAGACGTGATGTTGAATTTCGGTGCAGGCGTTTGTTTCATTGCAGAAACGAAAGCATCAAGCGGACCGTTACCGTTTGCTGCAATTGCATAGCGTTTTCCGTTCCATTCGATCGTGAGCATTGTGGCAACCTGTTCCGGAACATTTGAACCGCGTTCTCCTTCTAGATGACGCTCGCTGATTTCGATGATATTCAGCGGCGATTTCGTTTTTATCCAGGTATTTTCAAATACGTCGAAAATTTCTGCCGGCTGAAGCTCGCGCTGTGCCTTGTCTGCGGCTTCCTTTACAAGGTTTCCGAATACAGGCTGCATTGCCTTAGGCATACTTATTCCGTAGTCCTGTTCCATAATGAAAGCCGCGCCGCCTTTTCCGCTCTGGCTGTTGATTCTTATGATTCCTTCGTACTGCCTGCCTACATCGTGCGGATCAATCGGAAGATACGGAACATCCCAGTATTCGTTATCCGCTTTTCCTACGCGCGCGGCCATTCCCTTACGGATTGCGTCCTGATGAGAGCCGCTGAACGCAGTGTATACAAGTTCGCCTACATACGGCGTGCGCGGATGAATTTCCATTCCCGTAAAGCGCTTATAGTCCTCGGCGATTGCCTGAATGTCGGAAAAATCAAGCTGCGGATCTACGCCCTGCGTATACATATTCAGCGCAACGTTTACGATGTCAAGGTTTCCTGTCCGTTCGCCGTTTCCAAAAAGGCACCCTTCTACGCGGTCAGCACCGGCAAGCAGTCCAAGTTCGCACTGCGCTACGCCTTCTCCGCGGTCATTGTGGTTGTGAAGGCTTATAATTACTTCGTCCCTGTTGCTTATATGTTGGCAGAAATATTCAATTGAATCAGCAAACTGATTTGGAAGCGCGCACTCAACCGTTGTAGGAAGGTTCAGGATAATCTTGTTTTCACGGGAAGTTCCCCATTCCTTCTTTACCGCTTCGCATATTTCCAGTGCGTAGTCAATTTCTGTGGTGGAAAAACTTTCCGGAGAGTATTCAAGACGGATATTCGTTCCTTCTGAAAGTGAAAGACAGCTCTTTACGCAGCGTATTCCGTCTATGGCAATCTGCTTGATTTCTTCTTTTGATTTGTTGAACGTATATTTTCTTTGTGCAGGAGATGTTGAGTTGTACAGGTGGAAGATTGCGTTCCTGCATCCTTTAAGCGATTCAAACGTACGTTTTATAAGATGTTCGCGCGCCTGACACAAAACCTGAAGCGTTACGTCTTCAGGAACGTGATTTTCTTCTATGAGGCGGCGCATAAAATTGAATTCTGTGTCGGAGGCACTCGGAAAACCTACTTCTATTTCCTTGAAGCCGATTTTTACAAGCAGGTCAAAGAATTCGAGTTTCTGCTCTACGCTCATCGGATTTACAAGCGCCTGATTTCCGTCGCGAAGGTCTACGGAACACCATAACGGTGCTTTTGTAATTGTTTTTGTAGGCCAGGTTCTGTTTGTAATCGGGATTGGCTCAAATGGTCTGTACTTTCCGTTAGGATTCATATAAAACTCCTTGCTGCAGATTATGTGCTTACGGCATTTATCTTTTTTTCATTCAGTATAAAAAAAGACCTGCCGCTCAGCGACAGGTCTGTAATTTGCTCAAAAATATTACACAGTCTATCTACCTTAAGCGGTTACTTTGAGAAGAGTAGAAAGTAGTAGTAGCAGTGTGTATTTCATATCACCAAGATACACTATTTCGTTTTTTTTGTAAAGTGCCTGAATTGTTTTGACGGCAGGTGCATTATTCCGCGAGCCTGCAAATAATGTCTGCGCAGTTTTCTATGCCAAGCGAAGACGTACTCAGGCAGATGTCGTAGTTATCCGCAAGTCCGAATTCCTGTTTTGTATAATATGAACAGAATTTACGGCGTGCCTTGTCTATGTTTTTTATATGCTCTTCAATTTTCTGCTCCGGCATCTCGGGCATTTTTTCTTTCTTCAGGCGGCGTAGACGCCAGCTGACGTCTGCATAGATGAATACGTGCAGTGAATTGTCAAATTCCTTTAGAATGGAGTTTGCGTTTCTTCCTACGATTACGCAGCTTCCGTGTTCGCCTATGCGGCGGATAATCTCTTTCTGTTTGTCGTAGACTTTTTCTTCTATCGGAGCGTTGTACAGGTCAAAAAGGCTTTGCGTAAAACCGAACAGAACCGGCACTTTTTCATCAGGATTGAAATACCGGGTCATATCTATATGGGTATCTCGGGCAGCCTGAATTACAAGTTCCTTGTCTACATATTCGTAGCCAAGTCGTTTTGCAACAAGCTGACCTATAGTTCCGCCTGCAGCACCGAATTCACGGCTTATTGTAATAATTTTTTTCATTTCATTGCCTCCAGTTAATTACGCATCTTCCCGTGTGCGCCCTGTGCCGGACGCTTCGATTTTGCTACAGAACTTTGTTCAAGAAAGTGATAGTCCGTTCCTGCTTCGGGTGTTTAAGGACTTCGTCAGGCGTTCCTTCTTCAATAATATATCCGCCGTCCATAAAAACAATTCTGTCTGCAACTTCGCGTGCAAATCCCATTTCGTGCGTAACTACGACCATTGTCATTCCGCCCTTGGCAAGTTCCTGCATTACATTAAGGACTTCGCCTACCATTTCCGGGTCAAGCGCGCTTGTCGGTTCGTCAAACAGCATAATCGAAGGATTCATTGCAAGCGCCCTTGCAATTGCTACGCGCTGTTTCTGACCGCCGGAAAGCTGCTGCGGATAAACGTCTGCCTTTTCTTCAAGTCCTACGCGCGTAAGGAGTTTCATTCCTGCTTCTTTTGCCTGCTCTTTCGTCATTTTTTTTAATTTTACCGGCGCAAGCATAATGTTCTGCAGGACTGTCATATTCGGGAACAGGTTAAAGTGCTGGAACACCATTCCGATGTTTTCGCGTACCTGATTTATATTGATGTGTTTGTCGCTAATGTCATTTCCGTTTATGATGATTTCACCGCCTGTTGCAATTTCAAGACGGTTCAGGCATCGGAGAAAAGTTGATTTTCCGCTTCCTGACGGACCTATTACGACGACGACTTCGCCTTCGTGAATGTCTATATTTATGTCCTTCAGGATTCTCAGTTTTCCAAAGTCTTTCTGTAAGTTCCTTACCTTTATTTTTACGTTGTCAGCCATAGTCTGTCCTTATTTATCCTCAATCTTTATTTTCTGCTCTATTCTTTTTGCGATTTTACTGAGCGTTATGATTACTATCATATATAAAATTCCGATGATTGCCCACGTCTGAAGGCTTTTGAAAGTATTGCCGGAAATTGTTTTTCCCATATTCGTAAGTTCCGGGTAGCCGATGACGGACAGAATTGACGTGTCCTTCAGCGTGATGATGAACTGGTTTATGATTGATGGAACCATTACGCGGAATGCCTGCGGTAGGATTACGCATTTCATTGTAGTGGAGTAGGAAAGGCCGAGGCTTCTGCTTGCTTCCATCTGACCTTTATCTATGCTCTGTATTCCTGCGCGGAAAATTTCTGCCATATATGCGCCGCAGTTCATAGAAAGCGCAATTGTTCCTGCCTGAAGCGCGGGAAGGCGGAAATTGTTTATTCCAAGAAGGCGGAATGCCTGCGGAATGCCAAAATAAATAAAAAACGCAAGAACGATTAAAGGAACTCCGCGGATGGCATCTACATATATTGTACCCAGAATATTCAGGACTTTTATTCTGCTTACGTTACAAAGCGCAAAAATCAGTCCGATTATCATTGCAAAAACAAGTGCCAGAACAGTGAGTATAAGAGTATAGCCCAGTGATCTGAGAAGCATTATTGAATATGTCTGTAAAATAGAAATCATCCGGAGAACTCCTTTTTTGCAGAGATGTTGTACTGCTTTTGTATATGTGGAAAAACCGGAGCGGACGTCATTTTCAGGACAGACCGCTTCGGTTTGTAAAAGCAGCAGCTTATTTCAAGTATTTGTCAAGAATTTTCTGGTAAGTTCCGTTTTCGCGGATGTTTTTAAGTCCGGCATTGAACATATCCAGAAGTTCCTGATTTGCAGGATTCATAATTGCAAAACCGTAAGGTGCGCCTTCGCTTTCCATTCCCTCCGGGATTTTAAGTGCGAGTCCGCCTGTCTTGATGTTGTCTGCCATAATCGGAGTGTCCTCACAGCAGGCAGCGCTGTTTCCAAGAATTACGTCCTGATACATTGTAGGAGAATCTTCAAAGACAATTACTTTAAATCCGTACTTGTCTTTAAGGCTGTTTGCAAAATCCATGCCGGCAGTTCCGTTCTTTACGGCAACTGTTTTTCCGCGCAAATCTTCATAAGAAGAAATCGTGCTGTCTTTTGCAACGACAAAAGTCTGTGTTGCGTTGTAGTAGCCGTCACTGAAAATCCATCCTGATTCAATGCGTGACTGCTTGATTGTAGCTCCTGCAATGAGTGCGTCTGCCTGTCCTACCTGAACAGCGGCAACACCTGCATCCCAGCCGAGTGACTGAAGGTCATATTTGAAGCCCTGATTTTCTGCGACTGCAGCAAGAATATCAACGTCGATTCCGACGAATTCATTTTTTTCGTTTGTGTACTCAAACGGTCTGAATACAGTGTCCGTTGCTACAACCCATACTTTTCCGTCTGCTTTTTTTCCTTTGCAGGAAACAAGGGAGAACAGCATAAGGGCGGAAGCCAGCGTTAACATAATCTTTTTCATAGAATATTCCTCGCTTTATAAGAATTTTATGTTATTTTATAGAAGAATTAGCTGTAGCGCAACATTCATATCTTTCTTTTCAACGTTTTTTCTGCATTGCCAACCGTTTTTTCTGTAATTGAATGTATTTAGCGTTTGTGCTACTATTCTGAAGTAAAAAGCACTAGTTCGCGATGATTCTGCGGCGCTTTTTACTAAATCAATATCTTTATTCTGCGATGATTCTGCAGAAAAGAGGCGTACAATGAATGTTGTTGTAATGGGTGCCCAGTGGGGTGATGAAGGAAAAGGTAAGATTGTTGATTACCTTGCGCAGGACGCAAAATATGTCTGCCGTTTTGCAGGCGGTGCTAATGCAGGTCACACGATTGTCGTTGACGGCAAGAAATATGCACTGCATCAGGTTCCGTCCGGAATTCTGTACCCAGGAAAAACTGTTTTTCTCGGCTCGGGAATGGTTATTGACCCGGAGGCTTTGTTTGCCGAACTGAAAATGCTTTCAGACAACGGAATTGACTGGGAAGGGCGTGTATTTATTTCTGACCGTGCTCACATTGTTCTTCCTGGCTACCGAGAAATGGATAAAAAACGCGATGCTGCACGAAAGCGCCCTATTGGAACGACTGGCAGGGGAATCGGAACTACATATTCCCAGAAGTCAGAGCGCGACGGAATCCGTCTTGCAGATCTTGACTGGGAAGAAAAAATGAATGACGTTGACCAGGCGGATAAAGATTTTCTTGCACCATATATGGAAAGGCTTCTTTCAATGCGGATAGATATTGCTGCAAAAATGTGGGAAATAAGAAACGAAAATATATTGTTTGAAGGTGCTCAGGGTGCTATGCTCGACATTGACTCCGGTACGTATCCTTATGTTTCTTCCGGTGCATCAGGAAGTTACGGGGCTTCAAGCGGCTCTGGAATCGGTCCTAGAAATCTTGATAAAATATACGGCGTTTTTAAGGCGTATGAAACGCGTGTTGGAAACGGTCCTATGCCTACGGAATTCAATGCTGATTCTGAGGGCGAACTTTGCGATTACGTGCGCAAGACCGGCAATGAGTTCGGTGTAACTACAGGTCGCGCACGGCGCTGCGGTTATCTGGATTTGGTTGCGCTCCGCTATGCATGCCACGTAAATTCAATTGATTCTCTTGTCCTTACTCACCTTGACGTGTACGATGATATGGAAGAAATTGAAGCCTGCGTTGCCTACGATATCGACGGCGAACTTGTTACTGATTTTCCGACAAGCATTCCTGCTTTGAACAAGGCAAAACCTGTTCTTCAGAAATTTGCCGGCTGGAAACAGTCTATAAAAAATCTTTCAAAATACAGCCAGCTTCCTAAGAATGCAAAGGCGTATGTTGATTTTATAGAGGATTACACCGGTACAAAAGTCGGAATCGTTTCTGTTGGTCCTGACAGAAACCAGACGTTTAACCGCGAAAAAATCTGGAAAAAATAAAAGAGGGTGAAAACTTGAACAAGCTGCTTTTTCAGAAAAAATGTGCCTGAAAGCAGCTTGTTTTATTATAGTGAGGTATGCTATGAAAAAATTACTGATTGGTGCTGCTGTTGCGGCATTGGCTGCTTTTGGTGCTTCGGCACAGGTTATGCCTGCTTCCGGTGTTGAAAATACGCTGTGGACAGGACTTGGTTCTCCGTTCTCTGGAGATGCAAAGTATTTTGGTTTTGTTGATACGCTTCAGGCTCGTGTTGACGTAGGCAAGTTCACCGTTGAAGGAATGCTGAACTGGGGCGCGCTTTCTTATTGGGATGTTGATGACGATTTTGACAGATTGAAATTTGAAAATACATCAACAAATGCTCTGAACCGTCATTATAATGATAAAGATAATGATGGTGAGTATAAAAACACTCTAAATTATAAAAATTATTCCAATGCCATAAAATCACAGACAGAGCAGGATTCCTACTATGTAAATTTCCTGTGGCATCCGGTCAATAATTTTGACTTTGGAATGGGAACAAAACTCAACTGGCGCGTAGGTCCTGCTCCTACTTACGGTTCGTGGGTATGGGGAAGCGATGCGCATATCCGTCAGGGCGGATTCAGTACGGCATATAACGACAAGCCGGGAGAGGCTTACAAGCATTTTACGCCGGATGCTCCTGGTTCTGCGGACGTCGTAGGATTTGTTCACTACGCAAACACTTATGCAAAAAAAGCAATCGGTGCACGCTATAACTATCAGGGAGATTTCGGTCTTCAGATTGGTGCGGCAATTCCTGACGGCGCTGACACGGACAGTCCTGTTATGAATCTTGGCGTTGAACTTCGCCCTGTTGACTGGCTTTCTATTGCAACTGCGTATGAGGGACTTCTTCAGAAAAGAGGCGATTTCTATGCCGGCGTGACTGTAGGTGCAAAATCGTTTATTCTTGATGCATATTTTGCCTGTGACAATATTGCAAGCGATTATGACGATGATATGGCGTTCGGTACAGGTGCAGGCATTACATTTGCATTCCCTAAAGTTGGAATTACAATACGCCCTGAAGCTGGCTTGAACTGGTTTGAGAATTCCAGCTGGACTCCAGCATGGTATGCCGGCGGACTTTTTAAATTCGACATAAATGAAAAGATGATTCTTCAGGCATGGACTTCGTTTGCAGTCGGTTCAAAAGACAAAGACTGGGATGATTATGATGCAACGGAAGACTGGAACGGCGGTCATATTTTTGACATCCGCCCTGAATTTACGTTCTGCCTGAACAAAAATAATTCGCTTTCTGCATACATTGATATTGAATCAAGAAAATCATTCGACGGAAAGACCCGTGACTGCTGGACGACAGGTTTCTTCTGGACATATAAAATGTACACAGGAAAACTTACTGTTGCAAAAAAGCGGTAGAATAATCTGGCGGAAGATTTTTTCTGCCTGAAAAGAAAACGGCGCAGCGTGCAGAAATGCAGGCTGCGCCGTTTTTTTATATAAGAAGCACATTCAATAAATGTGTGAGGGAGAGTTTTTTTTTTTTTTTTGGGGGGGGGGTAGTGCTATTTATTGTATAAAAGCAGTTCCGGGTGATATTCAAAATGCATATTATCCCAGACAATCCACTTTCCGCCCCAGATAAATCCTTCATCTTCAAAAATGTCTATGATTTCCTGCGGAGGCGTCCACCGTGACTCAAGCGGCGTGTTCCACCAGGTTTCAGGGTGAAGCTGTTTTTGCCAGCCCCAGTAAATGATTTTCTGGTAATATCCGCGCGGAAGAATATCTATCGCAAGACCTATGCTGTGAAACGAGCGCGACTGCGTATCTCGGACGGAACGCCAGTTAAATCCGTCTGTTCGTGAAAGTGTTGAAAAAAAATGTTCCAGTTCTGCTGTTTTAGGAAGTGCCATAATACGTTCGGAAACGCGCGTAAGCGGCGCTTCAATTTTTTCGTGGACATTTACCGTTCTTCCGTCCAGAAAAGGCACTTTTTTTATGTGGCTTTCCGTATGCGCGCGGTCTGAAACATCGTATATTGCATTGAATAAAAACGGAGGATCTACAGCACTTTTCTGCCTGTTCTCCCTGGACGTAAATTCCGCTATATGCGCAATCTGCTCTTCCGTAAAATTCCGGGGATCTGGAACGTTTTTCGGGTAGGTGTAGAGCATCGGGCGGTAGGTTTCTTTTTCTGCAAGTTTTTCTTTAGGCAGAAAACGGCTTTCGCACCAGTAAAGCGCAGTGTCCGTTTTTTTTTCGCCCGATTCTTCCGTAATGACGTGGATGCACCAGTCGTTTGCGTCCTTGTCGAACAATGAAATGAATTCTACGTCAGGATATGCTTTTCTGAATACGGAAAGCCCCTGCGGTTCCCACCATTTTGAAAACGGCAGCGTTATTTCCGGCGAAGAAAATCTTTCTGGAATAATAAGAATAAAAAGTACGGCGCAGATGTGTTTAAGTTTTGTTCTCATTTAATTTCCTGTCAGATGAATGTTTTTTTTACTTCCGCCATAAATGTATTTCCGCGGTCAAATTCGTTCCTGAACATTCCGAAACTCGTAGCTCCCGGCGAGAATACGATAATTTCTTCCGTGCCGGCGCTTTCTTTTTCAGAACCGCTGTCGATGTCTGTTTTTAACGCAGAAAGAAGTGCAGAAAGATTTTCGTACGGCTTTTCATACGGAATGCCGCGTTCAGAAAGTCCTTTCGTAAGCTTGTCCGTTCCTGTTCCTGCAAGCAGATAAAGTTTTTTTACGGGAATTATGCCGTTTTTTGCAGAAAGCGTTTCTATAAGCGGCTCAAACGAAAGTCCTTTGTCAGTTCCGCCTGTAATCAGAATTACCGGTTTTCCGAATGCCTGACTTGCCGCGCCTGCCGCTTCCGGAACTGTTGCGCAGGAATCATTGTAGAATTTGAAATTTCTGTATGTATGGAAGAACTGCAGCCGGTGGTCAATTCCCTGCCAGCTTCCGAGAATTTCTGCAATGTCGCCGGACGGAACGTGCATCAGGAATAAAACAAGCGCAGCATTAAGTACGTTTACGCGCATATGCTCTCCTGGAACGCTAAGGTTTCGCAGAATTATCTCCGGTTCGTCCATTCCCGGAAGAAAAACTTTTCCGCAGAACGAACCGTCATCGTTTTTTTCCTGAAATACGCCGTAATTTCCGTCGAGAGAGTTTTTCCTTGTGTACCTGAGGACAGTACCTTTTGTTTCTTTTGCAAAAAGATTACCCCAGCTTCCGCCTGATGAAGGACCTGTTCCCGGTTCGTCTGCATCCATATCAACGATTGTGTAGCAGCCTTTGTCCTGATCTTTGTATATCAGCCGTTTGTCTGCAACATAGTCTTCCATGGTGCCGTACCAGTTCTGGTGGTCGGGAACAATTTTCGTGATAAGCGAAATGTATGGACGGAGCTCTTTTCTTCCTCGTAAATCCGCAAGCTGCCAGCTTGAAAGTTCAAGGACAACGGGCGTATCTTCTGTTGTTTTGTCAAGGAATGTCAGCGGACTTACGGTGATGTTTCCGCCTAGAAACGATGTATACCCGGCTTTGTTCAGACCGTAGTTTATTGCGCTTACCGTACTTGATTTTCCCTTGCTTCCGGTAACTGCAATTACAGGTGATTTTGTAAAATGAAGAAAAATGCTGATGTCGCTTTCAACGGCACGTGCAAGGGAAAGATACTTGTTTCCTTCGATTTTTACGCCTGGATTTTTTATAACGCAGTCGGCATTTATAAAATCTTCTTCTCGGTGTTTACCTAGGATATATTTAAGGTGCGACAAATCAAGCGTATTGTCTGCGTTCAGCGATTCAATTGTAGGCTTCAGCTGTTCTTCCGTCTTCATATCGGTTACGGTTACAAATGCGCCGTGCTTCAGAAAAAAGCGCACGCACGCTTCTCCGCCGCCGTTCAGCCCAAGCCCCATAACAGTAACGTGTTTTCCGGCGATGTCTTCAATTGTGCTGAATGTACAGCCCTGCGAATATATATGCATTGTTTCCTCCGCTTTCAGCGCAAATCGTTATCTGCTTGTCTGGAGCTTTGATTTTTCCGAATGGCGCGAAACTGCTTCGTCAATCAGAAGGTTAGTCAGCTGCGGAAAATCAAGTCCTGCTTCGCCACACATTTTTGGGAACATACTGATTGGTGTAAAGCCAGGCATTGTGTTTATTTCATTAAAGTAAAGTTCGTTCGTGTCCCTGTCTATAAAAAAATCGACGCGGCTAAGACCCGAACCGTCCATTGCCTTGTAGATTTTAACCGCAGTTGAGCGGACTGTTTCTATCATATCGGCGGAAATGTCTGCCGGAATTTTAAGTTTTGCGCCGTCAGGATCGTTGTATTTTGCGTCAAAATCATAGAACGTATGAGTCGGGAGAATTTCACCCGGAATGTATGCTTTCACAGAATCAGTTTCGCTTCCGGTAGCCGCAGTTACGGAATTTCCAGTTACGCTGCATTCAACTTCCTTTGCGTTTATTGCTTTTTCAATAAGAACTTTGTCGTCCCAGCTGAATGCTTCCATAAGCGCAAATGAAAATTCTTTTGGAGTCTGCGCCTTTGAGCCTCCGTTTGAAGAGCCTGCGCAGCACGGTTTTATAAAAAGCGGAAATCCCAGCGTGTCGATTGCGCGCTGGAACATTTCGTCATAGCGCTGGCTGTCGTTAAGGTCACAGCGTTTCATGCAGATATATGGAACGACTTTGATGCCGGACGCTTCTGCTACAAGCTTTGTCTTTTCTTTGTCCATAGTAAGGGAACTTGACATTGTTGAACAGCCGACGTATGCGATGTCTGCCATATCAAGAAGTCCCTGAATAGTACCGTCTTCGCCGTAAGTACCGTGAAGGGCAGGGAATACTACGTCAATCGAAAGGGTTTTATCTGCGGTGCGGAATGCATTTTTCTTTCCTGCTGGAATGACTGATATTGCATTCTCCGGTTTTTCGGTTATTGTAAGCGGCGAGTCCTGCTCCTTGCAGATACGCTCGTATTCTTCGCTGTCCTGAAGATACCATTCGCCTTTTTTTGTAATCCCGATGAGGGTGACGGAATGATTTTTTCCGACGGCGCGTGCGATTGCGGCCGCAGAAATAAGTGAAATTTCGTGTTCGCCTGAACGTCCGCCGTATATTATTGCAATGTTCATAAATACCTCTGTTAAAATTTTATTTTTTATATCCAAGTTCGGAAAGTGCTTTTTCCGCCTCTTTTATTTCATCGTATGGCATTACAAAATCTTTGTAGATAATGCTGTTTTCATGAGATTTTCCAAGCAGAAGGACAATATCGCCTTTTTGCGCCGTTTTAAATGCACGGCGGATTGCCTGCTTTCTGTCCGGAATGATAAAAAGATTTTCGTTTAGCGTTTTGCCTGCTTTTTCCGCGCCTTTTGCAATCTGCGAAAGAAGTTCAGCCGGATCTTCACCGCGCGGATCTTCGTCCGCAAGAATTACTGTGTCGCAGAATTTTCCTGCAATTTCACCCTGAAGAGGACGTTTTTTTATGTCGCGTTCGCCGCCGCTTCCGAATACGGCAGTCATTCTTCCGGCACAGCGTTTTTTCAGCGGCGGGAAAATAGTTTCAAAAGAACTTGGCGTATGCGCATAGTCAACAATCAGTTCGAACGGCTGACCGGCATCAATTACTGTCATCCGTCCTTTTATCGGTGTAAGTTCTGGAACGAACGCTGCTACTTTTTCAAAAGGAAGGGAAGTAACGCTTGATACTGCGGTAATTGCCGCCATAATGTTGTACGCGTTGAATGCGCCCGGAAGTTTTGCCTGTATGTTCAGGTGATGATGCGTGCGCGGAACGACTGGGTCATAGGAAGGTGGAAAAGCCGCCGAATCACCGTCTGCATCAATTGAAAAATCAATTCCGTAGCGCGCGGAAGCAATGTTTGTTGCTGTCATATAGCGCGTATTGTCTGGAATTTTGGGGAGTGGAACGGCGTCTGCTCCAGTTTCAGCCGCGGCTTTTCCTGCTTTTCCAAGAGTCGTAAAGCCGTAGACATTCTGTTTTGTTGCCTGCATAAAATATGCGGCTGACGGATCTTCAAGATTTACTATTCCTATAGACGGAATGCGTACGTTTTCTCCGCCGATGCACTTTATGTGATCGTGTCTGTCCAGTGCGCGGAAAAGATTTGCCTTGTCGCTTCTGTACTGTTCGAACGTTCTGTGGAATTCAAGGTGTTCAAGCGTAACGTTCATAAAAACGCCGCAGTCGAAAAGGACGTTTCCCAGTCTGTTTGTTTTTGAGGAAAGTCCGTGGCTTGAAGACTCAACGACGGCATACTGACATCCGTTTTCAAGCATTTTGTTCAGATGGTGCTGGATTATCGGTGCTTCCGGCGTTGTCTGGTGCTGAGGATTAGGAATTGCCTCGCCGCCGAACGAATATTCAACTGTGGAGATGAAGCCGGCTTTTTTTCCGCACAGGCGGAGAAGCTGCCAGATGAACGAAACGGTGGAGCTTTTTCCTTCCGTTCCTGTTACGCCTATGACGACAAGCCGTTTTGACGGAGAATCATAGAATGCATCGCTTGCAGGCGACATTGCATAACGCGCATCAGGAACTTTTATAAAAGCTGGAACGCAGTATTTTTCCGCGCCGTCCGCCGTTTCTCCTTCCGCCTGCATTCCTAGCGCGCTTTTGATATGCCGTTTTGCAATCAGCTGCGCACATTCTTTCTGAATGTCGGTCGGAATTTCGCCTTCAAAGACTATTGCATTTGCACCTTTTTCAAGTGCCTGCGGAATGAATGTATTTCCGTGTATATGAGTTCCGGGAAGTGCAAAAAACATACTTCCTTCCGTAACGTCCCTGGAATCAAAAACAAGATTTGATACAGGAATGGAATAAACGTCGTTTTTTTCTACCGGCGTTTTTGTGTCGCAGGCAACAAGTTCGTGCCCGAACGCAGGAAGAATTTGTGAAAGTAATTTTTTCATGATAGTTTATTTTAGCGTTTATAAAGATTATTTACAACAAAAAGTATTTGCTGATTTTTGCGGAGTGCGCCGTCTTTGCCTGCAGTTTGAAACAACAGTGAATAATCAGTATATTTGATGTATGTATTTTTATAGAAAAAATGTCAGTTCTGTTCTGGCTGTCGCTCTGGCTGTTTTTATAATGATGAGCACGGTTCTTCCGGCTTTTTCGCAGTCTGTTCCGCCTGTTTTGCTTTTTGACAGGGACAACGGTTTTGTGCCGGAGTATGCGCTCCCTGATGTTGAAGAAAGAGAGCCGTCTTCTGTTTCTGATTTTGAGCAGGATTCAGGGAAACCCGGAATTAAAGACTGGCTTTTTGCCGGTGCTGGCGTTCTTGCAAGCAATGCCGCGCTTTTCTCTTTCAATCATTTTGTAATGCAGGCAGAATATGCGGAAGTTGACGGCGATACTATTTATGACAACCTTTCGCATCAGTGGGTGTGGGATCAGGACACTTTTGTGGTGAACCAGCTGGGACATCCGTATCAAGGTTCTTTTTATTTCTGTTCGGGGCGCGCGAACGGTCTTTCGTTTATGCAGTCGCTTTTGTGTACTTCGTTCGGAAGCGTAACGTGGGAATATTTCTGCGAAAACGAGCGGCAGTCAGTGAATGACTTGATTTGTACGACATTCGGCGGTGCGGCGTTCGGCGAGGTTCTTCACCGGCTTTATCTTGAAGCTCACGAACAAAAATCTCCGTTCGCCTTTATTTTAAGTCCTATGGACGCGCTGACCGGCGTTATTACCGGGAAAACTCAGAGCAGGGGACAGGACGACGGAATTACCAGTTTTCAGAATTATCTTATGATAGGTTCTGTTTTTGAAAATGAAGATACAGATTCTCCGGAAACGGAAAATTCTACCGTCTTTCCTGTTAATTTCAGCGGCGGATTTAATCTTGAGTACGGAAACGCATTTACCTGCCGGAAAAACGTTCCCTATTCCTTTTTTACAATGGATGTACTTGTCGGCGGAACAAAAGATTATTTTGCCGTATCTATCCGCACAGAGGGAATTCTGTACCGTTTCGGCACAGGCTATACTGATAACGGACGGTATATGCTGGGATGCTCAATGCTTTTTGATGCGTCCTGGAAAAAAAATACGGCATTTTCTGTTGATGGACTTGGACTTTTGTACCGGATGAACAGCGAATATGATAACGGATTTTCTGTCATTTTGAATGCAAATGCGAGCTGGGTTCTATTTGGCGGAAACGACTACTACAATCTTTACAGCGGAAACATAAAACTGCCTGATGATGGTGTTGAACGCCGTTTGTATGATTACGGTACTGGTTTTTATACACGCTGTGAACTGACTGCAGGACAAAAATCATTCGGAACATTCGGTGCAAAAGCGATGTTCTGCGGACTTTTCAGTTTTGAAACTGCCGTTCCTGCTTACGGTTCAGACGGTTTTGCCCTTATTTTTAACGGCGACCTTTCCTATGACCATATTATCACTAAGAATTTTTCGCTTGGAATTGACGGAAATCTTTACACCAAGTACGGCTGTTATTACGAAAGCGAGAACGTTTTTCAGACTGTTACTGCGGTAAGCCTTTACGGAAAAAGACTGATGAAATGAGGAAATCTCTTTTCAGTTCCTTTAATTTTTTCTCTTCTTTCAGATTTTTGCTATACAGTTGTTCCGTGCTTTTTGTTGTATAAAAAAACTATTACTGCCATCAGAATGATGACTGCGTACCCGATAAGGCTGTATGCGTCCGGAATCTGCCTGAATGCAAGGTAGCCGAGCAGCGCACTGAAAAGAATTTGCGTGTAGTCGTAGATTGAAATATCGCGCGCCGGAGCATAGTAATAAGCATAGGTAATTCCAAACTGTCCTCCTGTTGCGGCTATTCCTGCACCTGTAAGAATGAGCCACTGCTGCCAGGTCATCGGAGTAAAGCTCGTAACAAGATACGGAACGCTCAGAAGGCAGGAGAACGCGGAGAAAAACGCGATTATTACCGAGCCGGTCATTTTCATAGAGCCAAGTTTTCTTACGCACGCATACGCAAGACCGGCGCCCATTCCGCCGACGAACGCAAAAATTGCCGGAAACGAGTTCATTATGTTTGCGGACGGTTTTATTACGAATACTGCTCCTGCAAACGCGCCTAAAATGCACATAAACGGCACCGGCTTTATCGTTTCGTGAAGGAAAATCAGGCTGAACAGCACTGCAAAAAACGGCGACATTTTGTTCAGAATGCCTGCGTCAGCAATCGGAATGTGGTCAAGCGCATAGAAATTTCCGAAAATTCCTATTGAACCGGCGGCGGCGCGTATCAAAAGGAATTTGAACGAATCTTTAGGAATTGTTACTGATTTCCGCTCTTTTACGAGCATTATCATTGCTGCAAAAAAAGAAACGAGATTTCTGAAAAAAGCTTTCTGTACAAAAAAAATGTCTCCGGCAAGGTGAACGAGCATTCCCATCAGTGCAAAGCAGAACGCGCTGAATATAATGCAGAATATTCCTTTGTATAAATTCTTATTTTCCATACTACGCCTCTTGTATCCGCAGAAATCTCTGGAATTTAAGTTTGTTAAGGTAACTTTTCCCTAATGTATCACAGATTTTAATTTATATCTGTGTAAAAAAGACTCAGTTTTACAGGGAAAATTTACCCGGTGGTGAAAATCTGGGCACGGGAAGAAAAGAGGCGCGGATTTTTTCGTGAAAAAGAGGGAAAATTTGACGTTTTTGCCTGTTTTCAGCTGATTTTCTGCGTTTTTTTTATTAAAAATATTTTTTTTATAAAGTTGGCACGGTACTTGCATAATTATAGGTGTAAGGATTTTGAAAATCCTTGAAAAATGCAAATAAAAACAAATGCTTTAGGAGGCATAAATATGAACGAACTTTCACTTTTTGATTCACTTTTCAACAATTCAATGGACGATGTTTTCGGACTCGGCTATCGTACAGCTCCAGTTCCGAAAGTTGACGTAACGGAAACCAGCGATGCGTACACTCTTAATATGGAACTTCCTGGAAGGACTGAGAGTGACGTAAATATCGAGATAGACAGAAATACGCTTACAATTTCTTCTAAAAAAGAAGAATTGAAAGATGCCGGCGATAAGAAAGACAAGAAAGCGGAGAAGGAAGGCGAGGCTTCAAAGATGAAATACCTTATCCGTGAACGCCGTATGTCTGCTTTCAGCCGGAGCTTTACCCTTCCGGAGGACGTTGATTCTGAATCCGTAAAGGCTTCTTTCAAAAACGGAATCCTGTCTATTGCAATGCCAAGAAAGGCTGTCGCTTCACCAAAGCGCATAGCAATCGAATGTGCATAATGCGGCATTCTGAAAAATCCGCGCCACAGGCTTTTTTAAGTCCGCGGCGCGGATTTTTTTTTATTTAAAAATCTGCTATAATTGGGGCAGGATAAAGTATGTATGAAGTTCGTGTTACGGCTGACTTTGCGGCAGCCCATTTTCTAAAAGATTACAACGGCAAGTGCGAAAACCTGCACGGTCATAATTACAAGGTGTATGCGCACGTGCGCGGAAACAGGCTTGATGAAGGCGGAATGCTTCTTGATTTTACAAAATTAAAAAGCGTTCTTCGCGGCGTATGTGCAGAACTTGACCATACAAACCTGAACGATATGCCTGTTTTTAAGCAGAACCCGAGTGCGGAACGGATTGCAAAATATATTTTTGATGCAATTATTGAGCGCGAACTGCTTTCCGGCGAAGATTTGCGCAAAGGCGAAGGAAAAACATCTGTATGGCTTCAGGCTGTAGATGTTTTTGAAACAGATACTTCCCGGGCGCGCTATATGCCGGACGACCTTCCGGAATAAAATCACTTTTTCACCGCCTGCGCATTTTTGCAGGACGGTGCTTTTTTTGCTACCAGTAAAGTTCCGCCTCAAAACAGGTGTTTTCCTTCTGTTTTCCTGCGATTATGATTCTCTTGTTCTGTTCGTCAAAATTTCCGTACAGCTGAATAAGCTGACCTGCGACTGCTTCCTTTGAATAGTTTATTCTGAAATCCCTGTACGTTTTCTGCTGGTATTCTGGCGGCAGGCAGTCTGCAACGTATGCGCCGTAACGCGCGTTGTTTACGTGACCGTTTCCGTCTATGTCCGAATACCACACCGGGCGTTCCGTAAGAAGTGCCGGATTTTCAGGAATGACGATTTTTCCAGGTTCAATGCAGTCGTGTTCCTCCTGAAGTTGCGGTTCCGGACGAAGCGTAAATTCTTTCAGGCGGAGAATGCGGTGCGTATTGACGTCTGCTAAAAGCCAGTTTGAAAGCCCGGATACAAGTTTTTCTCCTGTCTGTGAGTCTGCAATTTCATACGCGCGCACAAACTGAAGCGGCTGGCTTTTTTCTTCCCAAGTGTGAATTGTAATTTTTTGATTTGCCTGCGGAATTTTATGAAACCTGAAAGACTGTCGGCTTACAAGAATTGCATAGCCGTTATCCCTGAGCATCTGCCAGGACATTCCGCGCTGGTTGTAGTCTTCTACCGCCGCGTCAGAAAGAATGCGCAGAAGTTCAAAAAAACTAAGGTTGTGCTGCGCATCGCACTGACAGAAATAAATCTGGCTTTCGCTGTGGAATTTCAGTGCAGCCTCTTCGCCGTCGTGATATTGTCTGAATACAGTCATTTTTTTTCTCCGTTCCATTTTTGAAGAATAATGTCAGGATAATAGGAAAGCTTTGCTTTTCGCAGTCCTTCAATTCCTAAATCTTCTTCGCGGTTTATGTAGGTGTATTTTTCTGCCGTTTTTGCAAATTCTCTGTTTATTACGGCATAAGCGCCGTCCTTTGCAAACGGCATAATTGCTTTTTCAAACAGAATGTCGATAACGTCTTTAGTTATTTCTGCCGCAATGCAGAAGGCGCAGGGCGTTTCGTCCGCATAAAGAATTCCGCCGGACAGTTCAAGTTCGTCATAATTGTTCAGAATGTTTTTTATGATAATCCGCTCGAATTCTTTTCCGGAATCTCCTTCGCCGCCGTTCTGTGAAAACCATTGTTCTTCTATATATAAAGCGTCGTTCTTGTTCCTGTCTGAAACAGGTTCAAAACGACAGGACTCATATTTTTTGCTGAATTGATTTATATGATTTTTTTTCTTGTGGAATTTCTTTCCCGGAAGATTTGCAAGGTTTTCTGTAAGGTAGATATAATCTTCGGACTCCCGCGTTTCCGTAAATTCGAAAAGTCTAGGGAATAGACGTTCCGCAGTTTCTTTCTGGCTGTCTGTTAGAAGGGCAAAGTGGAAAGGAACGGAATTTTTTTCTGCATCGGAAAAAAGTTCTCTGCATACGGAAAGAAGCTGCTCCGTGTTTCCTTCTTCAAGTGCCGCCGCCGTATGAGAATCTGCCGGAATTGGAAAACAGTATACCTCTGTTCCGTCCTGCTTCCTGAACCGTCTGAGAAGAAATCCGTTTTGTACGGCAATCTGCGTTCCGTATTTTACACTGTAGAAGATAAGGTTTACGGCGCAGCAGTCATTTCCAAGCGAACGTGAACATTCTGCTGCTTCTTTAAGAAGCAGAAAATCGCCGGAAGCAGGAGTTTTCCATTGTATCATTTTACGACCTTACAGGAACTCCCAGTGTTTTTAATTCGTTCTTTATTGTTCCGATTGTATATGCGCCGGAGTGAACCATACTTGCGATGAGTGCCGCGTCGGCTTTTCCGTCCGTAAGAACAGAAGCAAGATGTTCAGGCGTTCCGCCGCCGCCGGATGCAATTACTGGAACAGGTACAGATTCTGCAATCATACGTGTAAGCGGAATTTCATATCCTTCTTTTGTGCCGTCGGCATCTATTGAATTGAGTACGATTTCTCCGGCTCCTAGCGCAACTGCCTTCTGCGCCCATTCGCGTGCGTCAAGTCCGGTATCAACGCGTCCTCCGTTAATGAAAACGCTGTATCCGCTTGGCTTTGAGACATCCCGGGCGGCGTCCATTCCAAGGACAATGCACTGGTTTCCGAAAATGCGCGCTCCTTCGCGGATAAGTTCAGGATTTTTCACCGCCTGTGAGTTCAAGCTTACTTTTTCTGCACCGGCAAGAATGGTAGAACGGATGTCGTCAATTGTCGTAATTCCGCCGCCAACGCAGAACGGAATGAACACCTGACTTGCAACGTTCGCAATCAAGTCAAGAATAGGTCCTCGTCCGCGGGCACTTGCCATAATGTCATAGAATACAAGTTCGTCAACGCCCTGACGGTAATATTCCGCCGCCATCTCAACCGGGTCACCGATGTCTATATTGTTCAGAAATTTTACGCCTTTCGTCGTTCTTCCGTCTTTTACGTCAAGGCATACGATAATTCTTTTTTTTAGCATTTTCTTATCCTTTAATTAAATCATCCTTGCAGAAATTCTTAAGAATCTGCATACCGTGACTGCCCGATTTTTCCGGGTGAAACTGAAATGCGCTTATATTGTCTTTTTCAACGCAGGCAGGTACTTTAATGCCGTAGTCTGCCGTCGCCTTTACGATTGAGTAGTCTTTAGGACAGATGACATAGGAATGTACAAAATAAAAGTCAGAATGTTCCGGTACTCCTTCAAGAAGCGCGCTTCCGCCGTTATCATACGTCAGGTCGTTCCAGCCTATATGCGGAATTTTTATTGCGCCGTCCCTGTTCATACCGATTTCGTCAAACAAAGTGCTGAAATGCACGATTGAACCGGGAAGAAGTCCCAGACATTCGGTGTCGCCTTCATCGGAACGGTCAAAGATAATCTGCGAGCCAAGGCAGATTCCTGCAAGTTTTTTCCCGCTTGCAGCCCAGTCCTTAAGGAAAGAAGCGAACCCAGTGAGCTTGAGTTGCTTCATCGCATAGGCAGCATCACCCACGCCCGGAAAAATAATCCGGTCTGCCTTTTCCAGATCCTTTGGATTTTTTGAAAGAATGAACGGTGCTTTCAGCACTTTTAGTGCCCTCTCAACGCTCGTAATGTTTCCGGCATTATAATCAACAATTCCTGTCATATTTAAATAGTATTGAAAGAACGGTGCAATATCAAGTAGAGCTGGAATTTTTTTATCTGAAAAATATTGTATACCTGTAATTAAGAATGCAAGATGCTAACTGAACAATTCTATTTTCCTGCAGTCTTCTATGTACTGTTCGCTTAGCGTGCGTTTTTTGCCGAAAAGCAGTCTGTCGAAATAATGCGTAAGTGTTCAGAACGTATGAAATAGTAAAACGCATTAAACAGTGAAAGAAGGATAAAAAGAATTATCAGAAGGACAAGCGGTACTGTTTTTTCATAAGAATCTGAAAAAAATGCTATAGAAAAAAATACGCACATTCCCATAGAAAAGATGTTTAAAATCCTTTTAAACCATAATCCGATAAAACCAAAGAAGTTTCTGATGCTCATATTTAGCTCCCATATAATAGAAATTAAGGGTATACCCTTAAAGCGAATTTTTTTATTTTCAACGGTAGTAAACCTCAATAAATTATATACCTAACAATAAAATGTTGATGTTATAAATGGATAGTAAATCAAAATATTGTTTTTATCAAATTTTTAACATCAATATTTTGATATTCTAAAGTTATGGAATTCAGGGATAGATTAAGAGAAGAAATTGAGTTTAAAGGTTTACAGGAAAAAGAAATAGCCGCAAAGGTTGGACTCAGTTACAGTACTTTTCTTTCATATATTGATTCCAGAGGTGTTCTTCCCAACGTAGAAACGGCTGTAAAAATTGCAAAAGTTCTTGGAGTGTCAGTTGGATATCTTGTAGATGGCAAACAGTCCCCCGGTTCATCAGATCCTGCAGAAAAAATGTTAATATCCAATTTCAGAAATCTATCTGATTCAAACAAAATTAATTTCTTAAAAATATCCGCAGTGATTAAATAGTTTTAAATATTTGCTTTTTCTTTGCAAATTTTCTTCTGTTTACTTCCATTTTTCTTGCAAAAAATTCGATTTATAAGAGTATGGAAGAAAATATTGAATTTCCCGGTACTGTTGATGCAGATGATTTTTTCTGTGATGATTCGGCTGTTCTTGCGGCGCGCGAACGGTTCGGCATTCAGTATCTGTATCCGTGGCAGCGTCTTGTAATTGCAAATATAATTGACTCGTATCAGTCTGCCTGCAGACAGGACGGCGCGCAGAAAAATGACGGTGCGCCGGAATTGTGCGATGACGTTTTCTGTAACGGAAGGCAGATTGTACTTTTACCGACAGGTGCCGGAAAATCTGCATGTTTTCAGATTCCGGCGCTTTTGCTTGGAGGAGTAACGCTTGTAATATATCCGCTTCTTGCGCTGATGAGTGATCAGGAGCGCCGTCTTTCTGCCGGAGGAGTAGAGTGCGCCGTTTTCCGTGGCGGTCAGAGTGAAGACGAAAGAAACGACGCTTTCGAAAAACTTAAACGCGGTGCAAAAATCATTATTGCAAATCCCGAAGTCCTGCTGGATTTCTGGCTTTTAGAGAGGCTCTGTGGATTCTCCATTTCTCACGTTGCAATTGATGAGGCGCACTGTGTTTCCGAGTGGGGCGATTCGTTCCGTCCGGCGTATCTTGAACTTGGAAAAATAATTGAAAAAATAGGAGCGCCTGTAGTAACTGCGTTTACGGCTACTGCTTCTCCGGAAGTTCTGCGCCGTATATCCGACGTACTTTTCGGCGGAAATGCGCATATTGTGAGGAGCGACAGCGACAGGGCGAACATTCATTATTATGTAAAAAAAACTGCGTCCAAGAAAAATGCGGCGCTTCTTCTTTCCAGAACTGAACGCCGCCCGATGATTATTTTCTGCGGAACGCGAAGTCGGGCGGAAAGTATGGCCCGCGAGATTTGTACTGCATTCGGAGATGATTTTGCGCGCTTCTATCACGCCGGTCTTGAAAAAGAGGAAAAGTCGAAGATTGAAAACTGGTTCTTTAATGCGGAAGACGCCGTACTGTGCGCTACGTGTGCATACGGAATGGGCGTGGACAAGAAAAATATCCGCACAGTAATTCATCTTGATGCGCCTTTAACGGCGGAAGCGTATATTCAGGAGGCAGGACGCGGCGGAAGAGACGGTGAAACTGCAAATGCAATTCTTCTGTGGAATTATGAAGATACGCGGAAATTCAAGGCATTTAAGGACGACTCGCGGAATGCAGTTATGAGAAATTTTGCGCTTTCTCCGTTATGCCGCCGTCAGACTTTGCTTGACGCATTGGGCGCAGAAAAAGCCGTCTGCTCCGGCTGTGACGTTTGCGATGAGGAAAAGCGGCAGAAAGCCCGTTTGAACTGGAAGAAAAGCGCCTGGAATTCTGCTTTTCAAAAATCTATTCCTCCGTTTGCAGGACATTTCCGACAGAGACGTTTTGAAAATTCTCCGCTGTATTTCCGCATTCCTGCTGACGAACTTATGGATTTTTCAGGCTATATATACAGGCGCATAAAAAATGCCGGGTGCTATTATACAAAAAAATCGCTTGAGGAAATCTGCCTGCGTGAACTTAATGCGTATGTCCGCGCGTTTACCGGAATAAATATATGGACTCATTCTGATTTTGAACAGGCGCTGGAAGGTCTGCTTTTTGAAAATAAAATACAGATTTTGAAATTTCCGTGGCGCGGACGGATAAAAACCGTAAGAAAGACAGCGCCTTGTTTTCCTTTTATTAAGTCGTTTCGCCGTCGCCTTCTTCATCTTCTGTGTTTTCTGCGCTTTTTGGAGCGGCGGCTGCAACTGGTGCCGGAGAAGACCGTTTCTTTTTTGACTTCTTCGGTTTTTTTACGTAATTTGCTACATAAATGCAAAAATCCATATACAAAAAAACGACTACGGCAGTGATGATGATATATGGATTTGTAAATACCTGCTTAAGGACAGGAAAAAGTTGCTGCATATTCATATTTTCAGTATCGGACAGTTTTTCTTCCGCCTTTATATTCTGTATTCAACATAGCGGACGTTTCCTTTTTCTGCAGCGGATTTTATTTCTTTTTCCCGTTCAGAAAGCTGCGATGTGCCTGTTTTTACTTCAACCAGTACGATTTCTTCTATGCATTTGCCTTCTGCCATTCCCGGAAAGGCGATGAAGTCAACCGGTTTTCCTATAAAACGCACGTCTGCCGGATTGCACGGAAAATCAGGAAGAAACGGTGCAATCTGCTCTGCCATCTGTCCGCCGATGACTGCACGCGAACGTTTTACCGCATCTTTTCTGCCTTCCTTTAGCTGTTTGTGCAAGGCATTTCGTTCCGCAAGCATTCCTGTCAGTCTGCCTGCAAAAAATACAAGCGCAAGGACAGCAGGAATAAGGACGATAAGCGCGGCATCCGGCAGAAAAGCTATAGCCGAAGAAAAAAAAGCACATATTCTGTCAAATATTGAGAGCATACATAAAAATAACATTATTACTGTTTATTGTGAACAGCAAAAAGCGTTCGTTTTTTTTCGATATACCGTTCTGCCGATTGCGCCGATATTTAATGTATGAAAAGAACTGTTTTTTTTATTTCAGCGCTGGTTTTCGTGTCAGCGGCATTTAGTCAGGACGCAGACGGAACGCTTTTTGAATTCAAATATAAAAAAGATGATTCAAGCAGAATTCTCTCTACTGTTGACGAAGCTGTTTTCGTAAACGGCGCGCTCAATCACCGTGCGCAGATTTTAAACCGTATATTCTGCAAGGTTACCGATGTTCTTGATGACGGAAGCGCCGCGCACGAGGCGTCTTTTATGACTTCAGAAACGTCCGTGGGCGGAAGAGGCGGCTCTTTTTCCTGGGGACAGGAATACGACAGCGCGTTTGTCCGTACCAGAACCGGAAAATACACAATCGAAGACATTTATTTTATGCCGACGGTGCGTGACGTTCCTGTTTTTCCTGAATATCCTGTGAAAAAAGGCGGAAAATGGAGTGCGGAAGGTCACGAGGTGCACGACCTCAGGATGGCGTTTAACATTCAAAAACCGTTCAGAGTTCCTTTTACGGCACAGTACGAATATGTTGATGACGAAACTGATGAGAACACAGGAAGAACGCTTAATCTTATTGAAGTTACATATTCTATGTATTTTGAAAGTTCGCGTCCGTCTTCCATTACAAGGGATATTCTGAATGCGCCAGCCGTTACAATGGGACATTCAAGTCAGAAAATTTGGTGGGATAATCAGAAAGGAATGATTGACCATTATTCTGAAGAATTTAAAATCATTATCGAAACGTTTTATGGCGACCAGATTACGTTTTCCGGTACGGCTCACGCAGAAGTTACGGAATTCAAGCGCGTAAGTACGGAAGAAAACCTGCGGAAAATCAGCGAGTCCGTGTCAAATCTTGGCTATGGTAATATCGGCGTAGTGCAGGGCGAAAAGGGCGTGACAATCAGCATAGAGAACATTCAGTTTGAACCGGATTCTGCTGTCCTTATGGAAAGCGAAAAAGTAAAACTTGAAAAGATTGCAGAGATTTTAAAAACGTTTGACAATGATTTACTGATTACCGGACATTGCGCAGACCGCGGCACAAAACAGAACCAGCTGCGTATTTCAGAAGACCGCGCTGTATCTGTTGCTGAATATCTTTCGCTTTTGAATGTTCGCAATCCTAACTGCATTTTTACGGAGGGAAAAGGCGCTTCCGTTCCTGTTGCTCCGAATACGACGGAGCAGGGAAGGGCGAAAAACCGCCGCGTTGAAATCACGATTATGGACGAATAAAAGTTGCCTGAGTTTTTCAGGCAGCTTCTGCTCCGTCTTGTTGCGTTTCCTTTTTTTTTTACATTTTTTCCAGGAACGGAACAAGCACCAGATTCATTGCGTTTTTCATAACCGTAAGCGTACATTCCGCAAGGTAAAGGCGTGCTGAGGCAAGTTCCTTTGTTTCTGCGCTTACAATCGGGCACTGCTGGTAGAATTTGCTGAACAGTTTGCTTACGTCATACAGGTACGCCGTCATAATGCTAGGGTCAAGGTTTTCTGCCGCCTTTGCAACAGTCGCAGGAAATTCTCCGAGTGCCTTAATAAGTTCCCATTCTTCCGCCTGAGTTAAAAGCGGCGCATTCGAACCGTCAGATGTAATTCCGCTTTCCTTTGCTTTTGCAAGAATAGAGTTAATTCTTGCACCTACATATTGAAGGTACGGACCTGTGTTTCCGTTGAAGCTCAGCGATTCTTCCGGATTGAAAAGCATATCTTTTACAGGATTTACCTGAAGCAGATAGTAGTGAAGGGCGGCAAGCGCAACTTTTTCTGCAACATCATCCGCATCGGAAAGTTCTGCGTCGCGTCCTTTTTCCTTTATTTCTGCAAGTGCTGCTTCGTGCAGGCTGTCAATAAGGTCGTCTGCGTCAACGACTGTTCCTTCGCGGCTTTTCATTCGTCCGCTAGGAAGATTTACAAGACCGTAGCTTAGGTGGAACAGCTTGTCTGTCCAGTCAAAGCCGAGTTTTTTAAGGATGTGGAACAGAATTTTAAAATGATAGTTCTGTTCACTTGCAACAACGTATACCATCTGGTTAAACTGCCAGTCGTCGTGGCGGCTGATTGCCGTTCCTATGTCCTGCGTGATGTATACAGAAGTTCCGTCTTTTCTAAGAAGTACCTTTTCGTGCGCGTCCTCGTCTTTTCCCTTTCCTACAACATCCGTTACGTCAATGCGCACGGAACCGTCGTTTGCCTTGAAGAAAACGCCTTTTTCAAGTCCTTTAAGGATTTCGTCCTTGCCTTTAAGGTAAGTTTCGCTTTCAAGGTAGAATTTGTCGAACGTAACTCCTGTACGTGCATACGTTTCTTTTACGCCGTTAAGCGTCCAGTCATTCATTTTCTGCCATAATGCGCGGATTTCGGAATCTCCCTCTTCCCATTTAACAAGCATTTCTTCTGCCTGTTTTCCGGCTTCCGGGTGTTCCTTTGAATATTTGTCGAATTCAACGTAACACTGTCCTACAAAATGGTCGCCTTTCATTCCGAGTTTTTCCGGAGTGTCGCCGTTTACTTCGTGGAACAACTTGTACGCGAGCATTGACTTGCAGATGTGAACGCCGCGGTTGTTTATTAAGTCAACTTTGTATATGTCTGCTCCGGCTTTTTTCAGAATGCGGCTTACGCTTTCACCAAGTGCGTCGTTACGAAGGTGTCCAAGATGGAGCGGCTTATTTGTATTAGGCGATGAGAATTCTATCATAACGCGGCGACCTTCAAGCGGCTTTTTGCCGTCCTCATCAAGCGAGCCATAAGAGTCTTTCTGCTGTGCAATCCGTTCCAGAATTGCGCTTCCTGCGTCCGCCTTATTCAGTTTCAGGTTTACGTAAGGTCCTACTGCAAGAAATTCACCTGTGCGTGAAAGTTCTTCCTTTGAGTAAGTTTCATTTATAATCCGCACGATTTCAGAGGCAATCTGCACCGGTGCGGCGCGCAGCGTTTTTGCGTAGACGAACATCGGTATTCCCAAATCACCCATTTCCGGATTAGGCGGAGTCTGCACGGCAACGGTATCTGCATTAACAGGGGCGCAGCCGGCGTTCTTTTCATTTATAAATTTGTTCAGGGCTTCCGCAACTATCCTGCGGTACTCGCTTTTTACATCAGACATAATAATTCCTTTAAAAAATATAAGCGTCTGCACTTACATGCGGACTAAGGAAACACTAAATAAATCCTAATTGAGGATTTTTCTGTGTTAACCTTGAATGTAGCTAATTGTCTGTAAGTCAATGACTTACGGCAATTTGACTGGAAATGCAGAGTAAGCACTTCAAGTGTTAATCAACACTTCCCTAAAACATAGTATCAAAAATATGATTTTTATTCTATAAAATAAACTGCGCCAATTAAAATGCTATGATTTTTCTGTTTCCAGCGAGATAAGCGCAGATTTTTTTCCGCCAAGATAGGCAGCGCAGTTTTGTTCCAGCATAGGTTTTCCGCGCAGAAATCCCTGGACTATGTGGCAGTTGAATTCCTTTAAAATCTGAAGCTGCTCGTTTTTTTCAACGCCTTCTGCAATCGTCTGAAGTCCCATTTTTGTAACCATCGTGATGATGGAATTCGTAATGTTTGCCTGAATTCCGTTTTTTTCCGTAATTCCGGTTATAAAAGACTTGTCGATTTTTAGCGTGTTCAAAGGCAGAACCTGAAGGTAACTTAAAGAAGAATAGCCAGTTCCGAAATCATCAAGCGAAATGCTAAGTCCTATATTTTTAAGCGAATTCAGCTTTTCTATTGCTTCGTTCATATTTTCTATCATAATCCCTTCCGTGATTTCAATTTCAACAGCGTCAGGATTAAGATTGTATTTTATGAGCAGATTGCGGATGTTTTCGATAAAGTTCGGCTGTTTAAGCTGCATAGGCGAAATGTTTATGGACATAATGCCCTTGAATGAATATTTCTGCTGCCAGTTTTTCAGCGTGCAGAATGCCGTATTAAGAACCCAGTCGCCGATTTCAAGTATCATACCTGTTTCTTCTGCCAGCGGAATGAATATTGCAGGTCCTATATCTCCAAGTTCTTTGTCGTGCCAGCGCATCAATGCCTCAAAACCGCGTAAATCCCCTGTTTTTATGTCGAACTGCGGCTGGTACACCAGATAAAAGTCGCTGTTTAAGAGTGCCGCCGACATTTTTGCCTGCATATTAAGTTTCTGGATGAATACTCGCTGCATTTCCGGCTTGAAATTAGTTATTCTGTTCTTGCCGTCTTTTTTTGCCCTTCGCATTGCAATGTCGGTAAAGCGCAGTAAATCTTCTGGTTCTTCCGAATCGTCCGGGTATACTGCAATTCCGCCGGAAAATTTTATCTGTTCGCTGTTAAACGACTCAAAAACGGTGTCGCAGACGTTTGTAATGCTGTCCATTGACGAGCAGTTTTTGATTGCGAGGAGGAATTCGTCTCCGCCAAAACGGTAGGCCTTTATAATGTTCTTGCTGAACCGATTTAGTATTTCTGCGGATTTTTTCAGGACTTCATCTCCGGCTGTATGACCGTTGTAGTCATTTATGATTTTCATATTGTCTATGTCTATGAGGAGAAGTCCGAGTTTTGTTCCGTTAAACTGCGCCTGTGCCGTAAGATCTGCAATGTCGTCAAGAAATTTGTTCCTGTTGTAAAGACCTGTAAGAATGTCTATGTATGCGGTATCAAGCAGTTTTTTTGAATGTTCACGCTCTTTTGTGATGTTTTCAATGTTTACGACGATGTATTTTCCGTCCATACCTTTCATCTGGACTCTGAACCAGCCGTTACTTAAGTCAGAAAAATAAGTTACAGGTTCGCATGGAATTTTGTTGATTGCTTTGTCTGCCATATCGTTCCATGGAACTTCTGTTGAAAGTAATGCTTTAAACTCATGAAAATAGTGAAATTTTAGAATTGTTTTTGAAACTGTGCGGCTGAATGCTTCATTAAAAAATACAAGTTCAAAATCCTTCTGTCCCTGTGGCAAAATGATAGGGCGGGCTACAATAAGAGGCGAGAAAATGGAATTCATGATAGACATAAAGTCTTTTTGATTTAACGTAGTAGAGTCTGAAACTGCCGCACTGTTTTTCAATTATCTGGTCCTTACATAAAAAGGCTCTTAAATAAATTTGCTGGTCTTTTTATGCTGTGTGTTTTATAAAAACATCTGTCCGATATTTTGAAAAACTTCAAATCCGATTTTTTGTTTTTAAATAAAAAAAACACCGGAAAAACCGGAAACATATCTTCCTGTTTCCCGATGCTTTTATTCTACACTAGTTTTTTAAAAACTAAAAGCGAATATTTTGCCAATACTCATTATATTTTTCTAGACCTTCGCCAAGATCGTTCTTGAGTTCACAGTTGCTCATTTCCTCTGCCTTGTACATCGGTTTTTTTGTGGTGTACTTTGCAGCTTCTGTATTTACAAACGACGGGAACTTGAACGTGTCAAGGAATTCTGCATAAATTTCCGGACGGTGGAAGAAATTGATGAATTTCATTGCAAGATCGTAATGTTTTGCGCCTTTAAGGATAACCATAGAATCAAGATACATCGGTCCGCCTTCTGCCGGAATGAAGAAATCGATTATATCGTCCTGCTTTTCTTCCTGAACTTCGCCGTATACTACTTCCGCATATCCCTGGCAAACCCAGAAATCGCCTGTTGCAAATGATTTTCCGAAGCCTTCTGCATCAAATTTGATGAGGTTCGGCTTCCATTCTTTGTTTACCAGGTCGACTGCCTGCGTAAGTTGTGCATCGTCAAGAGTATTTACGGAATAGCCGCAGTATGCAAGGGCATCGCCCATTACTTCGCGCATATCGTCCATCATCGTCATATGACCTTTCAGGTCTTTTCGCGCAAAAATGTTCCAGCTTTTCTCGTAATCAGTAACTTTTGTCTTGTTTACTGCAATTCCTGCTGCACCCATATAATACGGAACTGAATACTTCATCTCCGGGTCATATACTGCTTTTTCAAGCGCAGCCGGATTGATGTATTTTTTGTTTTCAAACTGCTCCTGGTCAATTTCCTGCAGCATTCCTTGTTTAATCATAATTGATGTGTAATCCTGCGACGGGAACGTAATGTCATAACCGGAAGCGCCGTTACGAAGTTTTGCATACATAACTTCGTTTGAATCGAATGAGTCTACGACAACTTTGCATTCGTATTCCTGCTCGAACTTTTCGATTACGGAGTCAGGCGTGTAGTACGTCCAGTTGAACAGGTAAAGGGTGTTATTAGCGCCTGCTTTTGAGCAAGACGATAATCCAATAGTGCCGGCAAGTGCGGCTGCAAGAATGATATTGACCTTTTTCATTTCAATACCTTTCGGAACGGGCTGTTCCTTAATTAAAATAAGAAATCCGCAACGCAGATTTATTTTTATCCTGCACAAAGTTTTTCTGCGCAAGAAGCTGGAGCCACTATAGCCGCTTAATGTGATGCGGCAATGCCTTTCAGTCCTTTTCTAAGGGTGAACGCCAGAAGGCAGGTGATTGAAATCATCACGCAGGAAAGCGAATTGATTACTGGAGATACACCGTATTTTATTGACGAATATACGTATACCGGAAGCGTTGTAGAACCCGGACCGCCTACAAAGTAGGTGATTACGAAATCTTCCAGCGACATAGTAATTGCCATCATAAAGCCGCTTAAAATTCCCGGCATAATTGCCGGCACGACGACTTTAAGCATTGTCTGAAGTTCCGATGCTCCCAAATCGTGCGCCGCTTCGATAATCGAATAGTCAAATTCGTCAAGGCGGGCATTTACCATAAGAAAAACAAACGGAAGGCAGAACGTTGTGTGCGCCGCAAAAATCGTAAAAAGACCGAGAGGAACGTGTATTCCGCCGAAAAATATCAGCGTGGAAATTCCTACGATAACTTCCGGAAGAACCATCGGAAGATATGTAAGAGTCTGAATTACGTTCCGTCCGCGGAATTTGTACCAGTTTATTCCGATGGACGCAAGCGTTCCCAAAATTGTTGAAACAATCCCTGCGGAAAAGGCGATTATTACGCTGTTTAAAAGCGATGCCCACAGCTTGTCGGAATCAAACAGCAGTTTTTTATACCAGACAAGCGAAAAATTCGTAAATTCAGACCCTTTCGTGCCGTTGAAAGAAAATATTATGATGAAAATAAGCGGCGCAAAAAGGAACAGCAGCGTAAGTACAAGCAGTACGTTTGACACGGAAAATGCAGGGCGGTGCTTTTTCCAGTTTTTCTTGGCGTGGCGCGCCGCTTCTGCTGTTTTCGGATGATTTTTCCGCGATAATAAACCGTGCAGTGCAAAAAATACGTTTTTCATTTTACTGCTCCTGCGGTCTGTGCCGATACATAGTTTTCTTCTTTTGTAGAAGACTTCTTGAGTTTAGCTTCTTTTTTCTTAGCCAGCTCCATCCATAAAATTCCTATGATGCTTACAAGCGTAATGACAAGGCTAAATGCAGAACCGAGCGGCAGGTTTCGATTAGTGCGCTGTACCTGGTCTACAATCAGTTTTCCGAGCATATAAGAATTCATATCGCCGACTAAATCCGGAACTGTGTATGCGCCGAAAATCGGAATGAACGTAAATATAAGCGCAGAGATAATTCCGCTTTTTATTCCCGGAAGAAGTACTTTTACCATAGCCTGATTTTTTGAGGCGCCAAGATCGCGTGCCGCTTCCAGCAGTGAAAAGTCGAACCTGTCGATTGCCGTAAAAATCGGAAGGATTGCATACGGAATGTACATATACACGGAAACAAGGATGACTGCGCCCTGATTGTTCAGAAGGGAAAGGTGCTCCTTTGTGATGTGAAGCCGCATTAAAATCTGGTTTATAATTCCGTCATTGTTCAGAATGCTTATCCAGGCAAAAATGCGGATGAGCGAATTTGTCCAGAACGGAATTATTACAAGAAGCAGAAGAAGCATCTGATGCCTGCTCCGTGCAATGGCGTAGCCACAGGGAAGCGCGATTGCAATCGTTATGGCTGTTGAAACAATGGAAATTTTCAGCGTCCTTAGAACGATTATCGCGTATTTCGGATTGCACATATCTGCGTATGCCTTGAGCGAAAACTGCGGAAGGACTGCACCGTATGCGTCTTTTTTCAGGAAACTGTAGACAAGAATGATTATAAGCGGTGCTACAAAGAATATGATGAGCCATATTCCCATAGGCCACGCATACAGACTGCCCTGATTGAGCAGCGACTTTCTTACTGTTGCCTCACCGTCAGGTTTTGGTCTTTCTTCCTGCGCTGTATTTTTCATTTTTCAATGTCCTCTACTACGTATGCATCATCTGCTGACCAGGATACGTATACTTTGTCCTTCCAGCGGATGACAGGTCCCTGATCCATATAATCCGTGTGCTGCTTGAAAACTTTTATTACGGCACCCGAATCAAGCTTTACATAGAATTTAGACTGAAAGCCGGAATAAATCGGCTCTTCAACGATACCGGAATAGACGTTTATGTCCGTGCGTCCGCCAGTTTCCGGAGGCGTAAGCGTAATGCGCACTTTTTCAGGGCGGATTGTAACGGCTACTTTCTGCCCCGGTTTTGTCTGTTCGTAGTCGGTTACCTGCATATAGCGGTCAAGGCTCGTTTCTTCCGCTGTGTCCGACGCAAGAGGTGCCTGCTGACCAAGGCACGGAACGGAAAGCGTTTCGAGGTATTCAGAATTTCCTTCCGCAGTTTTATATGGAAGGCAGTCTACGACGGTTGCCTCAAAAAGGTTTGTTTCGCCGATGAACTGTGCTACAAACTGCGTAGCAGGGCTTTCGTAGATTTCAAAAGGCGTTCCTACCTGAAGGACGTGTCCTGCATTCATTACGGCAATCCTGTCCGAAACGGCGAGCGCTTCGCTCTGGTCGTGCGTAACGTAAATGAATGTAATGCCGATTTTGTCGTGAAGATTGTCAAGGTCAATCAGCAGGCTGGAGCGAAGCTTTGCATCAAGTGCAGAAAGCGGTTCGTCAAGCAGAAGGACTTTCGGTTCGTTTATAAGTGCACGTGCAATGGCGACGCGCTGCTTCTGTCCGCCGGAAAGCTGGTTCGGCTTTTTGTCGATGTGCTGGTCAAGCTGAACAAGATGAACGTAATGACGCACTTTTTCGTCTATTTCATCTTTTCCGAGTTTCCGCAGTTTTAACGGAAAGGCGATGTTGTCATAGACGGACATATGCGGAAACAGTGCATACGTCTGAAAAACGGTGTTTGAGTGCCGCTTGTTCGGAGGCAGCCTGGCAACGTTTTTTTCATCAAAAAGAACGGCTCCGTCATCTGGGAACTCAAATCCGGCAAGAATACGGAGCAATGTTGTTTTACCGCATCCTGAAGGTCCAAGCAGGGAAAAGAATTCTCCCGGCTTGATAGTAAAGTTAATGTCGTCAAGGGCAACGAAATCTCCGAAGCGCTTTGAGACATGATCAATGGTAACCTGGCTTCCGTTCACCTAAGCAACCTCTGTCAATTATGATAAGACCTGCACAACCTGCAGTAATGAATATTTTTGCTTACAATGAAGTTATTACTCTTAATTGTCAATAGTTTTAGAAAAAATAAATGGACTTTTTTTTGCGGTATTTTTCGGTGCGGAATAAAGTGAAAAAAAATCTGTCAACTTGCAGATTGACGTTTTATGTAGTATAGTAAAAACAATGTAATTATGCGCCGAAAGACGCGGGTTTGCGTTGCAAATCTGTTTGAAAATTACTTTGATGTTTTGCTGGAGTGTACGATGGTATCTCTTATATTAGGAATTATTCTTGTTGTTTTTACTGTATTTTCAGTTCTTCCGGTGTTTCCTCTGAACTGGGGTGCAGACGTCATCAATTTTCTGAAAGGCGGCGCACCTGTTCTTGCAGCTTTTCTTGGACTTATCTGCCTTTTTATAGGAGCAGCAGATATAAAGGATAAGCGTGACGCAAAAAGAGAAGAACTTGAAGCCCGCTCGGACGAAGAAAAATAAAATCCCTTCTGTTATGCAGTGTTTTATTATTGACTCTTCTTTGTAAAAAAGGTACAGTAGTATACCCCGTATATAAAAGAAGGGTCTGACTGCTCATCGGATTCTTCTGCAGAAGCTGTCTGATGCAAGGCGGCGGATGCGTGAAACTTTATTATTTTTAAGGTATATACATGAAAACTATTTTCGTAAATGAAAAAGAACAGAAGCGCGACTGGTTTGTCATCGACGCTGCTGGCAAACCACTTGGACGTGTAGCTGCAAAAGCTGCTTCTATTGTTCGCGGTAAAGAAAAGCCTACCTATACTCCTAATCAGGAAATGGGTGATTACGTAGTAATTATCAATGCTGATAAAGTTGCTGTTACCGGTGGAAAAGAACAGAAAAAGATTTACTACAAATATACAACCGGTTATGTAGGAAGCCTCAAGGCTCATACATTTGAAAAGCTCATTGAAAAGCATCCAGAAGATCCTATCCGCCTTGCAGTAAAGGGAATGCTTCCTAACGGACGTCTTGGACGCGTTCTTATGGATAATGTAAAAATCTATGCAGGTCCGGAACATCCGCACGCAGCGCAGAATCCGAAAGCTGTTGAACTTTAATTAGGAGTTTAAGATGGTTAAGAATATTGCTATTGGAACAGGTAGAAGAAAGACAGCTGTAGCCCGCGTATTTGTCCGCGAAGGCTCAGGAAAAATTGTTGTAAACGGAAAAGACGTAAAGGAATATTTCCCGCTTGAAGAGCAGGTTAAGCTTGTTGCACAGCCTTTGCTTGTTACTTCAAACGACAGTAAGTATGATATTGTTATAACTGTTGTTGGCGGCGGACTTAACGGACAGGCTGCTGCTTGTCTGCATGGTATTTCTCGTGCTTTGCTTCAGATTGACCCGGATTGTCATACTTCATTGAAGGCAAACGGTTATCTTACTCGCGACTCTCGTATGGTTGAACGCAAGAAGTACGGTCAGAGAGGCGCACGCAGAAGATTCCAGTTCTCTAAGCGTTAGTCTTTGGTTATCTACAGTACAGAGCAAGTTTCGCCGGAAGTCATCAAGATTACTTCTGATACGGGACTTGCTTTTTTTATTAGAACTACGTTTCTCAAAATCGTTTCGCCGGCTGCAATAGAAAAAGATGCAGAATTCTCAGAAGAAGAGGAAGACGACATTATTGATGCCGGAATGACGTACAGCGCAGAATGCAAGGCTGTTGAGTATCTTGCAAGGGCAGAGCAGTGTCGTTTTAATCTTGCGCAGAAATTGCTTAAAAAAAATTACGAAAGAAAATATATTGATGTGGCCCTCGACTATCTTGAAGAAAAAAATTACCTGAACGACGGACGCTTCGCCCGCGCCTGGCTTAATTCCCGGAAAATAAATCATTATGAAGGAAGGAAAAGGCTTCTTGCAGAATTGCTTTCGCGCGGTATTTCAAAAGAGAACAGTTGCGAAGCTCTTGATGAGTTTTTTGCTGAAAATCCGGAAGAGGCGCTTTGCGAAAAAGCGTATAATAAATACGTACGCGCGGGAAAATCGGAGGAGGCGCTTATCCGTTCTATGACGGGAGCGGGCTTTTCGTATCAGCTTATTAAGCGGACTATACGTAACGCAGAAAATGAAGGGCTGCCGGAAAGTAATTAAACTTAGCAGACAGCCCGTTTTTTCTTGTATATTTTGTTACTTTGTATAGTCCGTTATTTTGTCTGGTAGATAAACGCCGGATATTGCAGCTGCACCTGTTCCGACATTTCCTTAAGGGAATTAAGCGTTGCAGAACCGAACAGGCTTCCCAATACCATATCGCGTAAAGACGGATCTTTTTTGTAGCGGAATTCAATCAGATTTACGTCTTTTCCGTCAAATTCTTCCAGCTTTATATTGGAAATCATATTTTCCCACGTATCAATGGAATCAATCAGTCCGTTTGAAAGCGCCTGTTTTGCGGTATAAATCCGCCCGTCAGCAAGTTTTTTTACCTCAAACAGCGGAATATTTCTGCTCATAGCAACTATTCCCGTAAACTGTTCATAACATTCGTCGGCGATGTTCTGCATAATCTGTTTCTGCTCTTCGCTGACAGGCTCGTTGTAGTTGAACATATTTTTGTTCTTTCCAGCGTGGATTGTTTCAGATTTTACGCCGATTTTTGAGAGCATCTCCGTTACGTCGAAAGAACTTGCGGTAATTACGCCGATAGAACCGGTAAGTGTGTTGCGGTTTGCGTAGATTTTATCAGCGGCGCACGAAATGTAATATCCGCCGGAAGCAGCAAGGTTTGCCTGATATGCGTAGACAGGTTTTCCTGCCGTCTTGTAGTCCTGAAGTGCAAGATATGCTTCGTCCGCTTCGTATACTGCTCCGCCCGGAGAGTTTACGAAAAGCGCAATTCCCCTGTTCTGCCTGTCATTTTTAAGGTTTCTTATTGTATCAAGAAGCCATTTCTGGTTATAAGTTTGGTTTTCCGTGTCGATTACGCCTTCAATGTAAAGCGCTGCGATATATCCGTTTTTGCCTTTGCGTGCTGCGGCAGTTTTTATTGTTCCGGAGGGACTGCTTTTAAAATCCGGGGCTGTAATTCCAAGTGCACTTACTGCCGTAAAGAAAAGCGTTACTGCTACAATGATTGCAAGAACGATAATTCCGTTTTTTTTGTTGTCTTTCATATTATTTCCGCCTAAAAATCTCTGTTTGCGCCGGTTGAAGTGCCTTTTAAATCCTCCAGCTTTATAACACCGGTGGAAAGCGCGTCTTTTAAAAGTCCGTGGTATGCGTTTGTCATTGACATATTGATATACGGCATAAGCCACAAATATCCCAGTCCTACCGGTATTGCAGCAAGAATTGCCCAGCCGATAAAGCTTAGGTGCATTACAAAAAGGTCGCCTTTATGTCCGCGTGTAATTTCAATGCTGATTTTCATTGCTTTTGACACGGACAGTTCCGGGAATTCTGCAAGAAGATAGAACATCTGCGAGTATGCATAGAATTTTACGATTCCCGGAATGAGAAACAGCATTGACCACAGGAATACCCACAGCGTGTTCCATAATCCGGCAAGAACAGCTTTTACCCACATACCTAATCCTTCAACGAATGTTCCCAGCGTAATTTTTTCAGGTCCTTTTGACATAGTAAGATAGACGTTAAGCTGGGCGAACATCAGGATGAATTCTACAAGAATAGTTATCCAGCTGCGGATTGTGTCAAACATATATGTACCTGTTTCGGCTGTTTCCGTCGTAAAAAGTACTTCGTCCGCAGGTATTGTAAATTCTGAAAGTTCCATAAAGGCTTCTTTAAAATCCCGCGCCTCAAGAAGAAAAAGGATTACAAAGCAAATCAATGTCATAATGACCGGCGTAAACCAACGCTTTGAAAGCTGCATTTTTGCAAATTGTTTGTATTTTTTTCTGTCGAACATAGTTAGAAACTGCCTCCTTGTTATACTAACTTCGTTATTTGTTTTCAACTTCTGCCAGAAGTTCACTGTAATATTTCGGCTCGATGTTCTCAAGCGGAATTCCGCATTTTAAAAGAAGTGATTTTAATGTGTCCTGAATGGCGCTGACTGTCTTTTCGTCGTCGGTTTCCGAAAGAATTTCTATCTCGATAAAGTCGCCGAGTCCGCCGACCGTACACAGCTCAAGCGCTGCCGTTCCGTATTCTGTCTGTGCCTGATATGCCAGTACGTTTTTTTTCTTGTGGAGCGCAGGTTTGAAACCGATGTCCGAAAGTAGCGCCTCGACTGCGCCTGCATCTGAAAGTACTGTTTCTTTTTCGTCATTCAGTTCGGATGAAATTCCGGTTGCATTCTGCCTGATTTCTTTCTTTTTATATGTAAGGTAATAAGTGCATTTTTCTTCCTGTGAGTCGGACTGACGTTCCGTCCGTATTCGCGTGCTTATGTATGATTTTTTTCCTGAACTGCCGGTTGAAACGGGAAGATGATAATAGACATCGCTTTTTTCTACTGTCCGTATGTAGTCTGCAAAACTATTGAGTTTTTTGATGAGTTCTTCTCTGTTGCAGACGTGTGCTTTCAGTTCAACTTCAAACATTTTTCCATTATACAATTCTTTATTCAGTTGCGCAAATAATATGTGTGACGGCGGTGTTTTCAATGTCAATTTCAATTGCAGTATCTGAAAAAAAACAATAGAATAGCGGTATGATTTCCGAACGTATGAAAAACCTTCACCCATATGTTCCGGGCGAGCAGCCTAAGGACAGGGTGTATATAAAATTAAATGCAAATGAAAATCCGTATCCGCCGGCGCCTGAGGTGATTAAGGCGACTGGTGCTTTTGTAAAGAAAAATCCGATGAAACTTGCGCTTTATCCAGACCCGGATTCGCTTAGTCTTCGTGCATCAATTGCTGATATGCTGAACAAGACCGGCGGTGTTCTGTGCCGCGCAAGTGTTTCCGGAAAAAAATGCGAGCCGGCTCAGGAAGATAAAATTCCGTTTGTGGTAACTCCCGATATGATTTATGCCGGTAACGGAAGCGACGAAGTTTTATCTTTTGTGTTCTATGCGTTTTTTGACAGCGCGAACAGGCTTGTCCTGCCGGAATTTACGTACAGTTTTTATCCGGTATATGCCGGCTTCTACAATATTCCGACCGACGTGATTCCTCTTAATGCAGACTGGACGCTTGATACTGCGGAGATGCTGTCCCGCGCAAAAGCGAACGGTTCCGGAATTATTTTTGCAAATCCGAATGCGCCTACCGGCCGAGGGCTTACACGTGATGAAGTCAGAGCGATGATTAAGTCCGCAGATTCTGACAAAGTGTTTGTCGTTGATGAAGCGTACTGCGATTTTGGCGGAGAAAGCTGCATTCCGCTTCTTTCTGAATTCAGAAATCTTGTGATAGTCCGTACGTTCAGCAAGAGCCTTTGTTCTGCCGGAATGCGTCTTGGCTATATCGTTGCAAATCCTGAACTTGTAAATACCGTTACTACGGTCAAGAACAGTCTCAATCATTTTCCTGTTGATGCTGTTGCGCAGGCTGCCGGAAAAGCGGCTTGCGAAAATCCTTGGTATTATGCAGAGTGTGCCCGAAAAGTTGCCTGTGAGCGCGATGATTTTATCAGATTTCTTTCTGAAAACGGCTGGAACGTAATTCCTTCGCAGACGAATTTTGTGTTTGCGCAGAAGCCGGGAATGGGCGGCGAAGAAGTCTATCAGCGCATAAAACAGGAGGGAATTCTTGTCCGCCATTTCAGCACAAAGGGAATAGAAGATTATGTGCGCATTACAATAGGAACAAAAAAACAGATGAATGAGCTGAAGCGTGTTATAGGCAGACTTCAGTCTGTTTAAAAATACAGAGGTTGTTGGAGATATTATGAAATTTTTAGTTATGACAGATATACACGGAAATTCGTCCGTTCTTGACAAGCTTGATGATGAGTTTAAATCGTGCGATGCAGTTCTGTTCGGCGGAGATTTTGCAGACGTTATCAGTAAGCTTCCGGGAGAGCCGGTTTTGGAAAAACTTTGCTCAAAGCACGATGAAATATATGCGGTTCTTGGAAATCACGATGTGCCGGATTTTTTAGAGCAGCTTGAAGATTCTGGAATAAATGCCGAGAGGACTTTGAATTATACTGACGGAATTGCAATACTCGGTTCTGGCGGTGCAACAGAATTTACGCACGATACACCGAATGAACGGCCGGAAGACGATATTATTAAGGATTTTGATATACTTAATTCTGCTTCCGGCGGTGATGAAAAAGATACGTGGCGAAATCTGATTATAATTTCGCACAATCCTCCTAAAGACACAAAATGTGATGCTGTGAACGATACGCTTCACGCCGGCTCTCAAAAATTCCGCGAACTTATCGAGCAGATTCAGCCACTTGCTGTCGTTACAGGGCATATTCACGAGGGAACTTCGATCGACAAAATCGGAAGGACAACGGTTATAAATTCAGGAAGCCTTGGAAATCAGGGAACGTATGCCGTTCTTGAAATTGAAAAAAACGATGGTGAATTCATTGTAAAAAATGCAGAAATTAAAAAAATCTAATATGAAAAAAACAAAAATATAAAGAAAAAGCCGGAGTATATCCGGCTTTTTTTTTTACAGTTTTTGAATGCTTTGTGGATGGGGAAGACGAGGCTATTCTAGCAGTGCCGCTTCTATTGATTTAAGCCGCCTTGCGTTTTTCCGTTCCTTGCGTTTCTGCTTGATTTTAATGGTCTGTTCTTTGCGCGCTTTCGGGTATCTGCGTTCCATAATTCCAAGAATAAAATTCGTTACAAAAATGGAGAAAAGGCACAGTCCGCTTAAAATCAGAACAGACCATTTTCCGTATTTTACAAGCGGCAGTTCAATGTTCATACCCCAGAAACTTGTGATGAATGTAGGCACCATCATAATGATGTTCAGGATTGAAAGTCGCTTCATATACATATTCAGGTTATTGTTGATGACGGAGTCGAATGCGTCCGTTACGCCAAGAAGGACGTTCCTGTACGTGTCTGCCATTTCAATAGCCTGGTGGCTGTCGATTTCTACGTCGTCAAGCCAGTCCATATCTTCGTAGTCAAGTTTAATGAGTTTTGTCTTGCGGTATTTTTCAAGGAGCAGCTGGTTGCTTTTTAATGACGTCGTAAAGTAAACGAGTGATTTTTCAAGTCCCAGAAGCTGCATAATCTCGCGGTTTTCTACAGCCAGCTGAAGTTCATTCTGAATGGCGGCGGAACGGCGGTTGATTTCCTTTAAGTAGCGCAGGAACGTCATATTTGCCCTGCCCAAAAGCCGCATAATGAATGCCGGAAAATCAGAAAGTGTGATGCCTTTTACGCGTCCCATTGAAAAATCCTTGAGAACTTCGCAGTCAGTCCAGCAGATTGTGATGATGCAGTTTTCTTTAATGATTATTCCCAGCGGAACTGTTGAATATTGCGTTTCTGCCGCAGGGTCATAGAAAGGAAGGCGTAAAATCGTAAGGATATACGTATCGCCGTCTTCAAGGCGTGAAAGTTCATCCGGGTCAAGAATATCAAGGATATGTTCAGGGTCGATTTTGTATTCTTCCTGCAAAAGTTCAACGTCATCGCGGGTAACGACGCGTGCATCAACCCAGGTGCGCTGAGTTTCGTCGAGTTCTTCTTTTTTGATTTTCAGGAGTTTTCCGTCGTTTTGCTGCCAGTATGTAATCATTGTTCTGTCCTGTGAAAAAAATGTAGCATACAGGAGCAGTCGTTTTAGAGTGACATTTCCTGCTGCGGATTGCGTATAACATACACACCATGATAACCGGAACTATCGCTTCCGCTGTCCATACGCACCTCCTGAAAGTGAAATGTCAAGTCAATTACTGCAATATATCAGAAAAAAGAGCAATGTTCAATTTTAATATGAAAAAAACAGGTAAAAAAATCTTTTTATTTGTGTAAATTTTGCCTTTTTTTAAAGAAAAATTCGATATACAGGTAGAGGTGAAAATGAAAAAACTTTTGTATGTCGGCTGTTTTGTTTTTATGTTTTTGTTGTGCTGCATTCTGGACGGATGTATTTCTTCCGGCGGAGTATACTCCGTAGAGCAGGGAGAATTCAGTTCCGGCGGAATTCCTTGCGGCGGTCCGCTTTCCTACGATTTTACTTTTTGCAACAACAGCAAAAAGACGGTGGAAGCGTTTTCCGTCGTTCTGAGTTTGTTTAACGGTGACGGTGAACCGGCATTATCTTCCGATTTTATTACTGTAGATTTTGCAGAACGCGTTTTTCCTGGTGATTGCCGCAGTTTTGAGATTGACTTGCGTTCGTTTGTTTCGTCGGATTGGGAAGAAAGCGGAGAATTGTATATGACTGATTATTTTTACGCAAATTTTATACGGTATGAGGATGGCAGTGTCTGGAAAGACGAATTCGGATCGTTCGGGTTAAAATGAAAAAGCCTTAGGGAGCGGAAAATGTCGATTCCCAAAGGCTTTTTATGGAAAAAAGAAGTTTTTTCCGTGCGGTGAAACATTCATTCCGCGCGGAAAATTTCTTGTCTTAATTGAATTACAGCGGAATGTTTCCGTGCTTTTTAAGCGGCTTATCCATAGCGGCTTTTTCTGCAAGGAAGTCAAAGCTTTTTGCTACGTATTTACGCGTGTCCGCAGGAGAAATGACTTCGCTGATGTAGCCGCGTTTTGCTGCAATTGTAGGAGTCATAATCTCTTTTTCATACTGTGCTTTTTTTTCTGCAACTTCGCCGGCTTTTGACGGGTCGGCAAGTTCTTTTGCATACAGAATGCCTACTGCACCGTCTGCGCCCATAACGGCAATTTCTGATGCCGGCCAGGCATATACGTAGTCAGCACCAATGTGTTTTGAACACATTGCGATATACGCTCCGCCGTAAGCCTTGCGCGTGATGACAGTTACTTTCGGCACGGAACTTTCTGAATAGGCGTAGATTACCTTTGCACCGTGGCGGATAATTCCCTTCTGTTCTTCCTGCGGTCCCGGAATAAAGCCAGGAACATCGACGAACGTAAGAAGAGGAATGTTATATGCATCGCAGTAGCGTACGTGGCGCGCAATTTTGTCAGATGCGTCGCAGTCAAGAACACCGCCCATTCCTGCCGGGTTGTTTGCAATGATACCGACGGAACGGCCTTCGATTTTTGCAAAACCGATTACACAGTTGATTGCGAATTCCTGTGATACTTCAAAGAATGAGTCGTCATCCGTAACGTCATTGATGACTTCGCGGATATCGTAACCCTGGCGCGTATTTTCCGGCAGGATTTTTTCGATATGCTTTGTCTTTTTGTGTGCATCAAAGTGGTATTTTGCTGCCTGAACAAGCTCGTCGCCGTAATAATGCGGAATGTAGTCAAGCAGGCGGCGTACTTTGTCGTAACAGTCAGGCTCGCTTTCACAGCGGAAATGAGCAACTCCTGATTTTTTTGAGTGAATGGAAGCGCCGCCCAAGTCTTCTGCGGTAATGTCCATAAACATAACTGATTTTACGACTTTAGGACCAGTGATGAACAGCTGGCTGATTTTGTCTACTGCAAAAATGAAGTCGGTTATTCCCGGTGAGTAAACTGCGCCGCCAGCGCAAGGTCCTGCTACAATAGAAATCTGCGGAACGCTTCCAGATGCGCGTACGTTCTGGTAGAACAAATCTCCGTAGCCGCACAATGCATCAACGCCTTCCTGAATGCGTGCTCCGCCCGAATCGTTTATTCCGATTACAGGACAGCGCGCCTGAATTGCTTTGTCTATAAGTTCTGCGATTTTTTCTCCGTGCATACGACCCAATGAGCCGCCCTGAACGGTGAAGTCCTGTGCGTAGATAGCAACTTTTCTGCCGTTTATTTTTCCAAAACCGGTGATTACGCCGTCATAAGGAATGTCTTTTTTGTCCATTCCGAAACTTGTACAGTTATGGCGTACACCTGAATAGATTTCCATAAATGTGTCTTTATCGCAAAGCTGGTTGATTCTCTCTATTGCGTGAAATTTTCCTTTTGCGTGTTGTTTTTCAACTGCGTATTCCATTAGATTCCTCCAACTGGTACTTTGGAAAATGCTGATTAACACTCGAAGCGATAATTCCGCACTCGGATTATTCAGTGTTTCCTTTATTTTATGATATAAAAATGCCGGTTTGTTGTCAATATGACAAATTTTGGAAAAATGTCATTTAGTCGTGCGTAAGAAAAAACGTTCCTGTTCAATAGCCGATTGCGTCAAGGCGCGCCTCTTCCGCCAGCATAGATTCCCGTGTTGGAACCCACGGATATTTTTCGCGAAGCTGATCTACGGCATCTACCGTGTTTCCGCCGCATTTTTCAAGCGCTTCTTTCAAATCAAGCGAGAATGTAAGCGGCGAAAGCGTTTCCTTGTTGCTTGATTCATTTAGGAATGCTATCTGCCATTTTTTTCCGGTGTATTTAAGTTCTACGACAGTAGTAAATTCTTCGATGACAATCATATTGTCAACAGTATGAACAAGGTAGTAATGCGCCGTGTGCTGTGCGCGGGAAAATTCCGTAAGCCGTTCTTCACCGACGCGCGTAAGTTTTGGCGGATGGTTTCTGAGCGAGGGTGCCGACTGGGTAAGGGTGGACGGTATTCCGTCTGCCGTAAAGTTTGTAATTCCGTAGATTGAGTGAGAATATGCCCGGGATGAATCAGGTTCAAAGAACATCCAGTTTTCAGGAGTAGACATTCCGGATTCAAAATTATATGCGGCTTTCATCTGCGTAGTTACGAATATCTGCGGAACGCGCGAAATGTAACCCTGTGCCTGCGGACAGTTTTCCGCGGCGGCAAGCATATAGTCTGTGTCCATCCGGTGAATTCCTGCGTAGAAAATTTCTGTAGTCTGGAGGGAAGAAAGTCCGATGACCGTAGGTTTTTTCCTGTTTTCAAAGACAGCGTTTATAATGAAAACTGTAATGAAAAGAATGATTGCCGCCGCCGCAATTACAGTTCCTGCCCGGCGGTCAAAACGCTGTTTTTTCTGTATACGGTTTGCCAGTTTTTTCATATACAGTTCGGCGGATTTTTCAAAAAGGTCGTCGGACATAATTTTTTTGCGAGGTTCTGTGCGGAAAAGTTCCTCTTCCAGCGCTTTCATAGGAAAATCCGTCTGCGCGGTTTTTCCGCACAATGCGCTGTTTATGGCGGCTGCAAGAGTGCGGTCAATTCCGTTTACGCACAGTTCAAGCGGACAGAAATTGCTGTAGGCAATGGAAACGCTTTTGTCCGTTTCCGTACCAGCCGGGTAGGGAAGATTTTTTGTGAAGGCAAAATAAATGTATACCGCCCGCGTAAAATTCATTGCCCGGTTTCCGGAAAAAGCCGCCTCGCACCAGGGGTCAATGATAAGATTGTACTGCTCTTTTCCGAGATTGGCGCAGGAACGCCCGAACGTTTTTTGCGGAACGAACAGAAGCCGCTTTGTTTTTTCATCATACAGAACGGCGCTCGGACCTGCACACGGAAGCTGAATGTCCTGCTTCTGCGCACAGTCGTATGCGCGGCAAATTGCAAACAAAATCTGCTTTATTTCGTTGTTTGAAACGTTTTTTTCAGGGAGTTCTGAAACTGCCGTTCCTGTAAATCCTTCTCCCGAAAAATAAACAGTTCCGTCTATCGTTTTTGTGCCGGAGAACGCCCATTCGCTGAAGCGCACACCGCCGTCAGTTCCGTCGCTTTCTGCAATATACCCTTTTTCGTACATAAGGGAAGAAAATTTTGTCTTTGCGAACATCATTTCGTCAAGCGACGTCCGCAAAAGCACTTCTTTTTCTGCTGATAAAATATTTTCCATAAAAAGCCGCTACCTTCCGTTCGGTGAATACAGATACTTGAAGTAGTCCATATTCGTGCTGTACGTTGCGTTTGAGTCTTTCAGCGTAGACTTGTATGATTCCATACTTTTCCAGAAATTATAGAATTCCGGGTCTTTGTTGTATGCTTCCGCATAAATCCGCGCAGCCTTGGCGTCTGCCTCTCCTTTTATTTCCTCTGACTTTCTGTATGCCTCTGACTGAATGGTGCGCTTTTCGTTTTCAAGTTTTCCCATCCATTCGGCTTTTTTTCCTTCACCGAGAGAACGGTATGCCTGCGCCACCTGATTGCGTTCCTTTATCATTCTGTTGTATACGCTTTCAGTCAGCTCGTCGGAATATTTTATCTGTCTGGGAACGATGTCAATCAGTTCAATTCCGTATTCCGGCACAAGTTTGTTCGCCTCTGCCGTCATCTGCCGGCAAAGTTCGTTACGTCCTTTTGAAACGGACTCGTTTACGTTGTTTACGTTCACAAGCGATTCGATTTCTTTTGTTTCTTCGTCCTTGTCGTCAGCCTGAATTGCCGTCCGTTCATTTATGATGTTTGAACTGCGGACGATTTCGCTCAGCCTGTTCTGCGTGATGACAGTTCGCGTAGACGAGTCGATTATGTCGCTTAATTTGTTGTATGCGTTGTCCAAAGTCTTGAAACTCTGGTAGAATTTTGCAGGGGAAGTAATTTTCCACCGGCTTGTAGTGTCTACGATGATGAACTGGTTTTCCTTTGTTGGAATGCGCTGTGAGTCACCGTCGAGAGAAAGCACCAGTTTTGGATATGTCGTTACCTGGTCGATGAACGGAATGCGGAAATACAGCCCGGCTTCCGTGTGCGTAGATACAATTCCGCCGAAACGCGTTACGACCGCCTGATAGCCTTCATTTATAATGTAGAACGGTCCCATCATAAGAAAAATAACGACAACAGCTGCAGCTGCTGCAAGCGTGATAAAGAATTTTTTATTCTGTTTTGTCATTTGTGTCCATCCTTTTAGTTTTTTGCCGGCTGCTGTGCTGCACCAAGATTTTTTACCGGCAGCACGTTATCAAGTTTTCCGTCTATAAGAACTGGTTTTGTGTCTGAACCGAATATTTCGTTCATTGTCTCAAGGTAGATTCTGTCTTTTGTAACTTTTGGAGAACGACGGTATTCATCGTAGACGGAGTTGAAGCGTGCTACGTCACCTTTTGCCATATTGACGCGTTCTGCAGCATATCCTTCTGCTACCTGAATACGTCTGTCCGCTTCTCCCTGAGCTTTAGGAATTTCCGAGTTATATGCTTCCTTTCCTTCGTTTATAAAACGGTTCATATCCTGAATTGCCTTGTTTACGTCCTCGAATGCATCCTGAACGCCGCTCGGCGGAATGATGTTCTGAAGCTTTACGGTGATTACGTTTATTCCAAGCCCCAGCTGCCTGAAATTTTCATTCATCATTTCAAGTGCACTGTTTTCAATTGCTGAACGGTCAGCTCCCATAATGTCAAGAATTGCCCTGTCGCCGACAAGGGAATTTATTACGGAGCGAGAAATGTCGCGGATAGTCTGGTTCTTTTCCATAACGCCGAACAGCCACTGTTTTGGATCTACAATCCTGTACTGTATAATCCATTCAACATCTACGATATTCAGGTCGCCTGTGAGCATTGTGGACTCGTTCGTGATGTTGTTGCGGTATTCATTTTCCCTTCCGGATTTTACAGTCTTAAAACCGAACTGTTCCGTCTGAATTACTTTTACCGGAACGGAATAGCTTTTTTCAATTCCGAGGGGCAGCTTGAACTGAAGACCTGGACCGGAAGTCCTGTTGTATTTACCGAATCTGGTGATGACAGCCTGTTCCGTTTCATCTACGATAAAGAAACTGCTTCCCAATACGATGACCGCAAGAAGCAGCCAGATAATCCATAAAAAGTGCGCCGGCTTCAGTTTCTTGAAGCTTTTTACGTTTGAATTCTGTTCCATAAATATGTGTCCTTAAAAGGTGGTGCATCCGCGCAAAACCGGCGGACGTGTATTTTTTAAAGATAAATGTTTATAGAAAAAAAAACAAGAAAATAACGCGGAGAACGGCTGTTTACTGGCAAAGATTTTTTGTAAGGGTGGCGAGGGATTATTTTTCAAGCGAGTCGCGACAGACTTTTTCAATTTCCGCGCTTACCCGGGAGATGAGCGTGGCGGCAAGAGAAGCGGAGTATTTTTTCTTGAACGAAGAATTGATGTTTTTCGGGCAGGCATTTTTAGAAAAAAGAATCTCCGGTTCAATGTGCAGAAATGAAGCAATTTCGTCTATGACCTGCGGCGGCGGAAAAGACACTCCCCCTTCGATGCTGTTTATGTAGTTGTAGCCTTTGTTCAGCATGACAGATAGATCTTTCTGCTTCCTCTGGCTGCTCAGAGCGTTTCGGCTATCACAAAACTGGTGCCCGATGCAAAAGTTTAGAATCCGCTTTCCGTTTATTATTCCGGCGGCGCAACGCTTGACTCTGATCTGGACAAGTGGCTTGCTAAAAATGGATTTTAATTTTTGTCCGTGCAGGAAGGTTCAACAGGAATCTCGATTTTTGCTTTAGGGCAAAGAGAAAACTCTCTGCCCTAAAAAAGACTTATGCAATTAAAACAGTTTCACCGTAAACACCTGTTCTTACAGTTTTGTTTATGCGTGTGCCTGAGCCGTATGCAGTTTTGATAATCAGCCTATATTTTCCAGAAGTTACAGTATCTGGAATATTGAACAGAATTTTTGTGTTGGTGTTATCAACAATGTTTTCCATTCCAAGACAAGTCCATGTGGAAGAATCCATATCATAAGTGCCATCTTCTGAACAGGAAGCAAGATACAAGCCTGTTTCTGCTTCATCGCCGGCAATCTTCATTCGTCTGCCTGTAATCCGGGCGGAATATCCTTTAGAAAGCCTTGTGCCGCTTGTTTTAGTATGGATATTGTACAAGGAAGAAATAAGTGGCTCGTTTGTTGTGGAAATGTCAGCACCGGCAGTTACATCCTTTACCGCTTCAAGAGCAATGTCGCTTGGTGTAAAAGAAAGTGTCATTTTGGGAACATCATCTATTCCCGGCTCTTCTGACTCAATGCTTCCGTCTGGCTTGATATAGAGGATTCCCATTTCAAGAAGATCAACGGCTTTTCCGGCTTTTAAAAGTTCCAAAATGGCATTTCTGAAAAGCCCTGCTGAATAGAGCAATGTTTCTCTGTCCATAACTTTATTGTGTTCAAGGATTTTTGAAACAATGTTTCCAATAAAAGCCGTGTTTCTTTTTACCTTAGCATAAGAAACTGTTTTGTCCGAGAATGTGAGCGTATGCATAGTAACGTTCACTGTGTCTGATAATTTATTAGATTTGTCGTTCATAGTATCACCTATAAAATATGAGATTTTTACAAAGCATAAAGCCCTGTTTTTAAGATATTGACCCCGGCGGTCATGCGTGATACTATAAAAATCAACGAATTTATAAGTGTTCACGCATTTATACAGGCTGTAGGTTTATTGGCGTAAACTTACAGCTTTTTTTGTCTTTCCGCACCGGATAAAGCAGAAAGACTTTTTAAGTCTGTTTTCAAGTGTTTTCCTCCTTTACAAGTTCTAAAAGTTCCTTTTCATATTGAGTATAAAAGTTGCCTGAGTATTTAAGCCATTTTCCATAACGGCTAAAGGCATTTGTTGCAAGTGAAATTGTTACCCAAAACTTATCCATCACTTCATGTATATACTCAAGATTAAAGTAGTGAATGAGCGGAGCAGGAGCTAAAAAATAACTTGCAAAGAAATTTGCTTCAGCTTCATTTTCTTCATCATGAATAAGATGGTGCAATCGAATATGCCCAATTTCGTGAAAGATTGTGAAGCGCACACGAGCAGAATCTTTTGAAGGGTTATAGAAAATCTCATAATGATTGTCTATTTTTGCTACCATTCCATCCTCACTTGCCCTTATAACAGCTACAAATGCCCGTTCATTAAACTGATTATATGATTTAAGTACAATATCGAGTTGTTTGCAGACATCCATAGCTATAACAGGGAACTTTGTAATATGAAGTTCTTTATATAATTCAACAACTTCTTCTTTTATCTCCTCGTATCTTTCATCAGAAAGTCTCACCACTATCCTCCGTAGAGTCAGTAAGAAGGGCATTTATTATTTCTTTCTTCTGCTCGTTTGTTATAATTTTTGAATTACGAGCCAAAAGAAGTTTTATTCTCGGAAATTCTGCTGAAAAATCGGATTCATCTTCTTTTCCAACAATTTCATCAACAGTCACACCAAGAACATTTGCAATCTTTACCAGAACTTTTGCACCCGGTTCTCTTGCATTGCTCAGATAACGGGAAACAGAAGCTTCTGTAGACTCGATTGCCTGTGCGAACTCCTTTTGACTTAAATTCTTTGCCTTCATCAGGCGGGCGATTCTATCACCCATTGTTTCTTCCATATCTTATACCCCCAAAAGAAAATTAGAATCTAAACTTTCTTACCATAAGGATAATTTAACTTTCCATTTTAGTCAAGTACATGGAAAGAAATATTACCAATTTTATAATTGGAGATGATTTATCTCCTTTATAGCGAGATACTTTGTAACACTGAGAGGAGACTGTTTATAACAGCATAACGAGAATACGTAATCTTCTATAAAAGTACAGTTTTTGCATATAACATAATCGCTGCACGGTATCTGTACGCTGAAAATCCCTTCAGTTTTTATCTGTGTTTAGATAACAATAGAAGAAAAAAGAAATTTCCATTATAATAAAGAAAATATAAGATAATATTTTTTTTAACAGGTAAATTATGTCTTCAGATTTCAATGAAAATACACGTGTTCAGGTTCCGGCTGCTTTACATCTAATAACATGAATCGTCATTCAACATATAGTTGAATTAAAAATTTTTTGATTTCTTTCCTTACTCCAAATGCTAATTTATATTGATGAATATCTTTTAGAGAAATGAACTTAATTTCAGAAAACTCATAGCAAAATCTTTCTGGTACATGAAAATCAGAAGCAACTTCAAACATAAAAGTTTTCCATTCGAAGCATGGATAGTGAAAACTACAGATGATTGCTTTTTTTTCATTTACTGAATTAGATAAGTTAATTCCTGTTTCTTCTCGTAATTCTCTAATAGCAGTTTCAAATAATGAATTATCAGTTTTTTCAAATCCGCCGCCAGGAATAGACCATTTGCCTTTATTCGGTTTTATAGTCCGTTTCCCTAAAAGAATTGTATAGTCATTATCTTGTTTTTGAAACAGAGCGATTCCAGCTCCTTTGTATTTTCTCATTTTATATTTCTTAATCTCTCAATCCAGGCAAAAACAGCTTTCCATAAAAATCTTGAAGAAATAAAAAGACAAGTTGTCTGCATTACAATAAAAAATCCTGCAACTCCATAGAGAGAACAAAATGAAACTTCATGTTTTTTAATCTGTAAAATGATGATTCCGATTATTGATAATCCAATTACAGCACAATCAATAATCATTAAAGGGATTGCAAGAAAATCAAATCTTTCAAGCCATTTTAATACGTTATTATATCTCTGTTTACATTTCTCTGTATCTTCTTTTGAAAATAGGCCTTTATTGCAGTTTTCGTCGATTCTGAAAAACATTTCTCCCATACATTCAAGTGCAATTTTTCCAGGAAGAAGGCTTTTATTTCCTTGGAATTGTGTAGTCATATAAACAATATTTACAACAAAAATACTTTCTAATAGGAATAATCCAGAAATTGCTTTACAACCAGATAGATATGCAGAATTAGAAATTAATGGTGCCAAGCAGCAAAAAAGAGCAACGGCAATCATTGCAAATTGAGAAATATAAACTGTCAAAACTTCTTTCTTTACAAACTTATTCATTATTTTCTTCCAAAATATTTAAAAGTTTTCTCTTAAAATCTTCATTGTCTCTAATTTCAAATCTGCTTAAATGAGGAAGTCCTATGAGCAATGTAGTACGATTTTGAATAAATATTTTTGAATATTTTATTGTAAAAGTTCCTGATAAAAACTTTTGCTCAATTTTTCCGCAATATAGGTCCGCAATAAATGAAAATGCAGATTTCTCTTGGTCATTTCCGCAAGTAATAATTACTTCCGGCTGAATAACACTTAATGCTGATTCATGAACACTCCAACATAAACCTGCAAGTCCAAAATTTAATGTATTTGCAGATTTTGTTGTTTCAAAAATCAGGTTAGTCGAAAACACATCACGAATATCACTTTTTAATACATTATTAAAAAGATATTGCATTCTAAGTTGTAAAGGTGATTGACCTTCTGCATATTCATGATTTGAAGTATTCCATTTTAAATCACAAATTGAATTTTTTGTCCAAGTTGAAAAATCGTCTAAATGTTTTTTTATAGAAATAAATCCTTCACCTCCAGGATTCAATCCAAGAAAATAATATTTTCCTTTCTTAAAAGTTTCTTTTGAACTATAAATAACTTCTCCATTCCTTTGTTCAATAAGAGAAAGTTGTTTGTGTCCAAAATCAATAAAATTATCTATGCATTTTTCGTCCATATATTTCCTCATCTTCCGGTGTAAGTTTTTTATTAACAATAGGAGAATATCCGCCTGCAAATTGAGCATCCTTAATACCTCTGCATAAACGGAAGCCTCTTTTTTCTTCAGGATCAGAATTAGTTTGCTCTAGTTTACAAATACCTTTTTCCAAATCAGAATCATCACTTGCACGTACTATTATTTTGCTTTCACCGGTAAGCCATTCACCATCGTCGTTAGTCCATTCCCAGCCTTCTCTTTGAATCATATCTCCATATAATTCAAAGATGGGCAGTCTTGCTTCTTCTTTAGTCGGAAGTCTCCAGCCATTATTTTCATATCTGCATTCAAAATCTTTTCCTGTAATATCAAAATTAATAGCAGATACAGGCTCACCATTTAAATAATAACAGGGTTCTAAATTATGTTTTTTGCTTAAATCATTACAAAATTGAGCTGCAAAAGCCCATTTTACACGTATTGGATTTTTAGCTGCTTCGGTTGTATATTCTTCATCGTATAAACCACAATAAACATCTGTCATTGTAAGAAAGTTTTCAATATGAAAAGCTGCAAAATCTTCTGATAATAATGGAATCATAATTTCCCCCTTTGCAATTTCTACATTAATTATAACATGAAAGTCCATATCAGTGGTGATACGTAGTTGATTTTTTTTTCTAAATATTCCAGACTGTAAAAGTAACGTTTTAGAAATGAAATCTATAGGAGAGCTATTATGTTTTCGTCAATTGAACTAACTATGCTTCGGAAGGTTGATACAAAACTTCCTGTAAATTTATGGATAGATGAAAATAGCGAACATAAGTCTAGGCTCATGTTTCAAAATAACACTTCAGATACACTCAGAAAAAAAAGCGATCTGATTCCTATCTCGGTAGAAGATTGTCCGTCAATTTTAGCAAAGGGTAATACTTTAAGAATTTCATCAGATGAGTTGAAATCTGTTCAATCTTTTATAACTTTGAATAAAGAGATTTTCTTAAAATATATGAATGATACTCATTTTGGTATGCATGATTTTTTTGCTGCCATGAAGCTATCTTCTGAATAAAAAAAGGTATTTATTATGTATTATGATGAATCAATCAGCAGAGAACGCAATGAGCGTATAAATAAAATCATCCGTCTCATCCAAAAGGCAGAAGCCAAGAACGAAATTATAAATAAATCAACTCTTCAAAAAGAAGATATTGGTAGTTCAGCAACTCTTGGCCGCGAGCTTTCTAGGATTGGAGATGAAGGCGAAAAGATTATTACTTTTGATAAGCATAAACTTACATTCAGAATGAATAAAAAATGGAAATCTGCAAAGTATATCAAAATTGATTCATTATCAGATTATGGTTCGCTTGGAATTATGAAATCACTATTGGAGCAATACAAAAATACTCCCTTATATAAGAGTGTTATTGATACAATTGAAGAGCTTGCAGAAATGCCTATTGAAGATTTTTCTCGCATTGCAGTTCCTCCTAAGCCAGAATACAACAAAGAGGATCAGAAAAAGTTTTCAAAGATTTTTGATTATATGACACAAAATCTTAAAATTCAGTTTTATTACAAAGGCCGCTGGCATGGTGATGAAAGAAAAAATCGTGTTGTTCGTCCGTATCAGCTTTTACTCGATAATGGCACATGTTATCTTTACGGCTATGATGAAGAAAAACAGGATGACCGTCTTTTTGTTCTTAGACGTATGGAAGAAATCCGACTGAAAAATAACGAAAGTTTTGATTTACCAGCAGATTATGAGTTTTCACTTAAACACGGTTTTAGCAAATTCGGTGCTTATACTTTCAAAGAGCCTGTAAAATATAAAATTGAGTTTTACGGCAATACACAGGTTTGGATTAGCGAAAACAAATGGGCAGATGACCAGATATTAGAAGTATCTGAAAATAAAACTACACTTACTTTTACATCCAGTCAGGATGATAAGATTCTCGAATGGATTTTATCCTGTGGTCCAGATGCAAAACCTGTTGAGCCGAATGAGTTTGTTCAACGCTGGAAAGATAAAATCTGTGAAATGGCAGAATTAGCAGGAATCTAGGATTTACTGATAAATAATCTATGCCAATTATCCATAAGGCTTCTAATATTTTCTTTTCCAACCACATTTGAGCTCTGAATATCATATTGAGGAATATCCAGATTATGCTGCTGGCAATAATTCACAAGATATTTTGCACAATCATATCCAGATTTTTCTGTTCCAAGGTCATGGTCAAAACAAACAATATCCGGTAATCCATCGTTTTCAAGATGAGCACAAAATTCTTCAAATGTTTTAACCCAGGTGATTTCATAATCTCTGATAAGATAATCTTTGGGGGTTCTATAATCATCTAGCCATAAAAGTCTCTGCATTTCTAACTTATTATATCCTTTTTGTCTGTTTGGTAACAATTCCACAAGAATTTCATAAGCGAATCATATTGTTCAATAATCGGATTTGCATAACGATGGTAGAAATCTACAGTTTTTACCTTATCGTATTTATCAGAAAGTGCAATCTGTTCTGTTACAGGTGGCAACGGTACAAGAAGCTTAGATAGACTTCCTTTTGACAATAGATGTTTCTTACTTGTGAGTTTTAGTTCTTTAATAACTTTATCAGATGGCAGGAATTCCAAAAATGCTTTTAGATAAAGTGGAAAAATCTTAGTTGTGTCAGGTCGAATAATCATAGAAGATGCGCTTGGAACTACCACAATTTTTGTGTCTTCTACAAGTGCTGCAATTTTCTTGCCATTAGAGTACATCTTTCTAAGAATGACAACATCATTCTTCTGTAGTCCATATAAGTCTTCTATTTCTTCTCTTGTAGAAGATTTCCATATTTTAGACCTTATAGAGAGTCCTTGATTTATTGTGGCAATTTCCTTAAGCGGAACAAAAGGTATTTTATCTTTCATGTATTTTTGTAGGGCTATGCATACAACCTGAACCAGTTGATAAACTTCCACACCAGCGGCATTTATTTCCACCAGAACCATGATAATGTTTCTTAGTTGGGCTGTGCATACTGTTCTGCCCAAAGTGAACTTGGACTTTTTTATAAAAGCTAATAAGGTGGTTTAAGCCTGTTGAGCTAACCAATAAGCTCTTCTTTTTATATCTGCATTATGAAGCTTATTTCTCCTGTCTGCAAGTCTTTCTTCTTTTCTTCCTGCAAAATAATCTTCCGGAGTCAGATAAAGAAGCGCGCCGTGCAGACGTTCGTTGTTGTAGAAATCTATCCACTGTGCCATTTTTTGTTTTGCATCTTCATAACTGAAATACGCTGTCTGGCGGACATGTTCGGTTTTCAGCGTTGAATGAAATCTTTCAAGTTTTCCGTTGGACTGAGGATGACATATTCTTGCCGAAGTTTC
>NZ_FUWG01000019.1 GCF_900167145.1 Treponema porcinum
CACAATGATTTTTACCAGCAACAAGCAGCCGTCACAATGGAAACAGAACTTCAACGAGGACGATTCTCTGCTTTGTGCACTGGACAGAATCTTTGATGATGCCCTGATTTTCAACTTACGCGGTAACAGTTATCGCGGGAAGGATTGCGAGTCGTATTCCCTGACTACACTCAGGGGAAAAGCAACCAACGCCGAACTTCCAGCGGTAAAATAATCTAAGTTCGAAGAGACTGAGTTTCTGGTTATTTCTCTTGAACTAATTTTTGGTTTTTCTCGGTGGACTATCTGTGGCTATTTCAGGCGAGCTCTAATAACGATATAAGGAAAATGAATGTTACCGTTTATGATAAAGACGGAAAAATTATAGAAGGAAACGATACCTGGACATATACAAACGTTGATACGGCTGGCGGAATGAGCATAACTGCCGCACGCTATTTTACAAAGTCCGGACTGTCTGCGGCAGAACAGACTCTTCATAATAATTATATAAATATTTATGGAGAAGGATACACCGGCGACAAGATTTTTACCTGTACTGTTGAACTTGAGGATGCTGCGCAGGAATGGGTTGAGCCTGTGTATAAAACGGATCTGCAGCCGGAAAATATTGCACGCGGAAACGTTACAACCAGCCTGTGGCTTAACGATGATATTTATGAAGAACTGATGGGCGCAAACAGCGCGTATCAGCTTGAAGCCGGCGGAATAAAGAAAATATGGAACGGAACGGATGATGAGCCGGCTGTTCTTTCAATTTTGCAGGACAAACGGAAGGATACCGCTGAAACAAAGCTTGCATTCTCCCTGAACAAAAAAGCAGAGCCTACGTACAGCATAGGCGGTTACGATATGACAGGCGCTGATTTCAGCGGAAATTCTGCTGCAAAGAACGGAAAAATTACGTTTATGGCAAATGCCGGACGTAACGGCATACAGGTAGACCCGTCTACGTTTACGCTTTACCTTTTCGGACCGTTTGAACCGGCGTCTGTTGATGAATCATTTATCAACGGACTGTACAGTAAGCCGGCAGAAAAATATAACCAGTACCACAAGGAGCAGGACTCTCAGGCAGAAATTCTGTATTCCGGCGCAGATTATAAGAAAGGCTCTGTAGAGGCGTTTACGCAGACAGTTACGCTTCCAGAGTCGATTACAAACGGAAGCCGGTATATTTTTGCAGCTACAGGAAGCGATCTGGACGGTCTGACCCTTGAAACTTCTGAAGGAACATTTTACGGATTTACCGGAATAGCAGCAGGAACGCCGCCTCAGGTAACGATTTCTTTCCCTGATGATGATGCGGTAATAAAGAGTTCGGAAGGACTTTTCATTACGGGAACTGCATCAAGTACTGAATCAAAAATTAAAGAAATATCATACGAAATTACTGTCTATGATTACTTAAAGAAGGATTCCGGCGGAAACTATATTAAGGTGGGAACTGTAACCGGTTTTGCAGAGGCTGTAGAAAACACCAGATTTGGGGATGCTTCTGTAAAATATTCCTGCGATGTTTCAAAAGGAACGTTTGTATCTGCTGATAAAGATAAGTATCCGTCCGCAAATCCGTCTGCAGAATATGATAACAAAAAGGGGCAGATTTTTGTGTATGAAATTGTTGTTGTAGTACGCGATGATTCTGCTTCTGAGTCAAATGAAAAGCGCAGGATTTACCTTGATAACGCAAAGCCTGTTCCTTTGATTACGAATGTTGACCCTGTTGCAGAAAAGCAAAAAGATGAAAACGGTAATATTGTTGAAAAGAAAATCAACGGAACTGTTACTATAAGCGGAAAGGTTACAGAAAAGAACTTAAAGTCACTTGTTCTTACCGTAAAAGACAGCGCAGAAAAGACGGAAACTCATACCTATTCAGAAGCATCTTTTGAAGAGAAGATAGACACTACGCTGTTTAGTGACGGAGAAGTAGTGTTTACCCTTACGGCAGTGGATGAAGCAGGAAATGAATCTTCTGCTTCTGAAAAATACACCGTTGACCAGACTACCGATAAGCCTGTAATTAAATTCTCAAACGGAAAATCTACTGTTGACGGTGTGGATGATTTCAGCAAAGTTGTTAATGGGCAGAATATTTTTGGCGTTGAAAACAACAACAAGGCACTTTTTAGCTTTACTGACGACGATGGACTTGAAGAGATAAAGATTACCCTGTGTGATGAATATGGTGCAGGAATAAGTCTTGAAGAGAATAATGATTTTAACGTTCAAATTCAGGACGGCAGGAAGATTGCGGAAAATCCAGTGATATATACGCCAGATGGTTCTGCATCTTATTCTGTAAGTTACATTCTTCCTCAAAAAGAAGGAAAATATATCCTTGACATAGAAGTAATTGATGTTGAGTGTAAAAATGTCGGTGACCGTCAGGATGCAGAAACTGTAATGTCGTACAGAAAATCAACGGCAAAAAATTATATTGTTGTAAGCGAAAGCAATTTTGTTATGAAATTTGCAGACAGCAAGATTGTAAACGATGAGTGCGAAGTAAAACTTGAAGACACTACTGTTGAAGGTACGATTTCAGTTACAGATCTGGATAAAATAAAATCTATTGAGCGATATACAATAGTACAGAATGAATCAGGGGTATCTGAAAAGAAAGTTCTTTCGTTCTATAAAAAAGATGAGTCTGGTGGAATAACGGTTTCACTTCCTGAAAACAGCAGTAAAGTTCGATGGACAGAAACAATTTCTGCCGGTCAGCTTACCGAAGGAGAAAACCATTTCTATTATCTTGCTGAAGACGTTACTGGAAATCATAGTGAACTGGAACTTACGTGCTATGCAGATAATACTCCTCCGTCTGTCCGCCGTCATTCTGATACTGAAAAAATAGTTGATAAGTGGCTTAATTCACGAACACAGACATTGACTTATATTGTTCAGGATGCAGAAAATAATAGTTATGCAAGCGGCATTGATTCCGTAAAATATTCATTTAAAAACGGTGAGAGTACAACAGAAGGATATTTTGCACGCGGTGATTCTTGTGATAAAAACGGAAACACTAAAGCAGAAACAAAAGGCTGGATTTTATACAAAACGACATTTGACCTTCCGGAAGGAGAGGCAACTTCTGTAACGGTAACTGTTTCAGATAAAGTTGGAAATGAAAAAACAGATACTCCTGTATTTAAAATCGATACGAATACTCCGACTGTTACAGCTTCTTTTACTGATACTAGCGGACGACAGGTTTTTCAAAAGACAGAATCAATTTCTGTAGCTTTTGATTGTACAGATGTAACAAGCGGAATTAAGAAAGTAGAATTAGCCACAAATTCTAATATGCAAGGAGCTGTTTCTTTAACTGGGGATAAGATTGTTTCTCCATACAAGTATTCATTGAGCGGACTTTCTGACGGTACACATACAATTTATGTTCGTGCAACAGATAATGCAGGAAATAAATCTGAGGCTGTTTCGACAGGAGAAGTTATTGTTGACAGTACCGCTCCAAAAGTTGAAATAAAAACTCCTGTTTCCGGGGCAACTGTAAATAAGACGATTAGTTTTGCAGGAATGGTTACAGACAATAACCTCCCGGACGGTTCTGTGCCTGTTCTTTGGTATAACGACGGAACTAAATGGAAAGATGTTTCTGCTGTTTCAACGTCGCTTACTAATCAGGAATGGACGATTACAGGCGTTGATACAACTAAATTGTACAATAATGATACGGAGAATTCTGGTAAAACCTTTGACTTCCGCGTTGTATTTACTGATAAAGCCGGAAACAAAAATGCTTCTGTAGAGAATTCTCCTTATAAACTTACAATTGACCAGAATGCAGACAGACCTGAAATCAAGCTTACAAATATTAATACAACTGGAAGTTCAATCAGTTCAAATGTTGTGCAGGGCGTAATTTCCGATGATGACGGCGTTTCTACAAAAGACGGTGATTATGCTAAAATAAAACTGTATAGAATTGATTCAACAAAATATAATGAAACAACAAATTTAAAACCTGCTGATGGCAATGACTGGAAGTCAATTCCTGTAGAAGCTGGAACAGGTATCTGGAAAGCAGAAATTGATAAAGATTCAGAAGGGGAAGGTTCAAAGCACTGGTATTTCTATGTAATTGATGAAGCTGGCGGCGAATTCTGCACAAAAGCGGCATCTTCATTGGAAAGACCATATCTTACAGACGGTTCAAATGAAAAAACTGATAATCAGACTGGAGTAAGTTTCTTCTTTGACACATCTGCGCCGACTGTTAAGATTTCTTTAAGTGAAGACGGAATACACTACAGTACGACAAATACAATTTTTGGCGGAAGCAAGAATCTTTATGTTCGTGCGGAAGTAGAAGAAGCTGTCGGAATGTCAAAAACAGCACCGGCAGTTCTTTATATTGGTGGCGAAAAGAAAGAATTAGCTGCTTCTGTTCCTTCAAATGAAGAGAAAAAATACATATATAAATTCAATCCGATTGCATTATCAGGCTATCCGGCTGATAGACCTCTTTCAGTTTCCGTTACGGCAGAAGATTCTGCAGGAAATACAAACAAGGATATTCTGAACATAACGATTGATAAAGACGCTCCTACGGTAAAAATCATTTCTCCTACAACGGCGCTTTCTGATGCAGTTTCTTCATCTGTTTCCATAAAGGGAATCGTTCAGGACGATAAATCTTCGATTGCAAAACTTGAATATGTAATACCTTTAACAGGGGAAACATATTCAGAATCTGACGGAATTTGGAATAATATGTTGGTGACAAGTGCGGCATGGGAACTTGCATTTACATCTGGTTCAGAAGAATCTCCAGACAGTCTGCTCTATTATGTAAGTGCTGCAAATCTTGCGGTGAATAAATATGCTGTAAATGAAATTGAAACAGGTCTTGGTATTTATAAAGTTCCGGTTTATTTCCGTACTACAGACAGTGTTGGAAATGTTGCTGTGGATAAAACTCAATTTGTTTATGCTGACCCTAACGGCGGTAAGCCAAAAGCATGGATAAACGCGCCGGAGCAGGGAACTGTAACAAGCGGTACTGTAACGATTTATGGCGGTGCAAGCGACAATGTAAGTGTTTCTAAGGTTTGTGTTCAGATTGACGTAAACGGTGACGGTATAATTACTGAAGAAGATTATAATTTAATTAATGCAAACCCTGAAGAGTATATAGGTGAATATGTAAATGGGATGCTTGTTGCTTCAACTGCTGTAGGAAATGACTGGTATATCTTAGCCGGTGGAACAAGCAGCTGGAAATGCCCGATTGTAACAGATAGCATTGCAAAATATACTGGCACGACAGGAACAGAAATTGGTACTCAGACTGTAACAAACGGTAAAAAATATTTTGTTTCCCGCGTTCGTGCAATTGACGGTGATAATCTTACACGCTCTTATACAGATTATCACTGTATCACAATTGATGATACTGCACCTTGGTTTACGGATCTGGCAGTAGTTCAGTATGGTTCCGGCGTAACACCAGATGTAAATTCCATTCCAATTGTTGAGCGCGAATACATTTCCGGTATGTACATAAGCAATAATTCTGTAGAAGCAAACGGAAAGTGGTATCTTACAGGCTATGTAAAGAGTAATACGGAGATTAATTCTATTGAAGCAAATTCTCTTAGTTCAACTGGTACGGTTGTAATCGATTTGCCGGAAATCAGTAAAGGTGTTCATACTGTTCAAGATACAAACGAATCAGGTACAAAAGACGTATATAAACTTCTCATTCCGCTTGCTACTGATTCTTCAGGAATGATTTATTCTGAACTGAAATCTACAAATGGGGTTGGAACTGGTAATCAGACTGTTAAGATAAACATTGATTCGACTGCGCCAAGTTTGTATACAACAGCCGGTGCAGAATCAACAACAGGAACAGATGCCCTTCGTCTTAAGAGTCTTTCCAAGATGGTCGGAATCGATTTGTCCGCTAATTCTGTAATTGAAAACTCTGACGGTTACTTTACATTTGGAGACAATGTAATAGAAGCAGGTTCTGGTTTGCAGTTCATTGCATTCTATCTTCAGAATGAAATTGGAAATAAAGTTTATGATCCGATGCATAGCGCAAGCGGGACTGCAATTTCTGGAACTAAAACTGAAAATGCTCTTTATATAAACAGCGATAATCTTGCGGCATTCTATGTAACTGGGGCAACTCGTTCAACACCATACAGTCTTACACATTCTAGTGTAGATTCTACTCATGTACGGGTTGGTGGACTTGTAAAGATTGGTGGTTCTTATCACACAATCACAGATGTAGCTGGAACAACAGTAACCTTTACACCAGCAGCTTCTACTACCTTTGTAAATGCAGAACTTATTTACGCTCAGGTTGTGGATCACCAGATTACAGAATATTTTGATACAGCTTACGACTCAAATGATGATGCATATTACACTCTTATGAATGACGACGGTGACCAGATGTGCGAAACAATCACTCAGATTGGAACAACATATCAGTGGACGGCAAGCGTTGATTCAACAAACATTCCTGATGGAAAAACTTATATCCGCGTTGTTGCGATGGATAATGCAGGAAACCTTTCTTACGGTAAGATTAAATCAATTGTTGCAAATAACCGCCCGCGCATGACTAAGGTATTCATAGGTACAGACTTGAACTCAAGCGGAAATTACGATTTTGATGCCGATGAAGCTCCTGTAGTTTCTACGAACAGCCGTTATAGAACACCTAACGGAACATGTTATGGAGAGTTCAATTATTATACAGCTTACAATACCCGGACAGGACTTGGTCAGTCGGCAGTAACGCTTGCTTCAAATACATTCAAGGTTGTAAAAGGACTTTGCATTATTCCTGAATTTGTAGGCGGAAACGGAAGCCTTAAATACATTCTTGATAAAGATGATATAACGACAACTGCAAATAACACCGGAACTCTTACTGCAATGAAAAATAAGGATAATCTTAATGTCAGGCAGGTAGGTTCAATACCGATGTTCGGAACTGTAACAAGGGAAAATCCTGATGGAAATACAAACCCTGTTGCATACGGCGGAACAGATATAGGCGGAACAACTTACTATGATTTTGGTGGAGTTGAAATTTCGCAGAGTGATTTATCTGGAGTAACAAGCGTAAAACTTACTTTCTGGGATGAAACTGACAGCACTTCTGGTCCATCTACAAACGGACAGTGGGCAACTCTTGTAATTCCGTTCTCGAACATGGGTGAAGAAACAAATCCTCCTGTACCTGTAATCAAACCGTTCTACTGGAATGGAAGCGGCGATAACAGCGTCCTCATTAAGGAAGCCGGAGACAGTTCTGCAAGCATTAAGGGGCATATTGAACTTGAAGGTGCATTGCCAGATGACAGTGCATATACAAGCGGACTTCCAAAGGTTTCCGGAAAGATTAAGATTGAAGGAACTGTTACTGATAACGTCCTTGTAAAATCAATTTCAATGAATGTATTTGGTTCTTCAAAAACAGTTGCAACTTATTTAACCGGTATGTGGAGTCAATGTGATGACTTGCCTACAGGAGTTGTTTCATTTACTGCAGAAGATAAAGAACTCAGTCAGAACGGACATACTGTAAGTTATGTAGCTGTAATTGACACGGAGAAACTTAATGAAAGCGGATATCCTGTTGGTACGAACAAAACAATAACAATTAGCGCAATTGACTGGAATAAGAATACTTCAACACCTGGGAATACACAGACTGAAAGCAGTGCCCTTACTGACTGCTACAAGATGGACGTTGTGCCTTATGTAACGGAGATTGTAACACATTTAAGCAGTTTCTACGGAACGGCTCCAAGTGTTTATGCACGTACAGCCCTTGGTCATTATCCAGTTTACGAAGGAGAAACAATCCAGTTTGTAGGATATAACCTTGGAAGCGGAAAGGCAAAAGTCGTTATTCCGGGAATGGAAGCTGCCGGAACTGTACTTTCTGATTCAAACAGCGTTACTCTTACTTCTACAAGTGCAGGTAAAACAGGTGCAAGATCGGGCGTTATCAGCGTTAGCGTTAACAACATTCCTGCTTTGAATAACTTGAATGTTAATGACGCAAAGGGAAGTTATTCTGGTTCTGTAAGCGATGATGGTTACGCAAATGCTTATAACCGCCAGCCAAACGGCGTAAATAACAATGTTCTTACCGACGACCTTGCAATTGATGTATGGCAGTTTAAAGATGCTGCAAAACCTGTAAACGGTGGAGCAGAACGCGTAACGATGAAGATTAACCCTGTGAATGGAACTCCAGGTTTCAGTTATGCAAACTCTGTATTGTATTTCAGCATGCCGGGATATTCTTCGGACAACAATACGAATACGGATTCTTATGGTTGTGATAACGATACAATAAATGGAACATATACTTCTCAGATTCCGTTTGGAATGAACTACGGCGGATTCAGCCATAACTCATTTACGTTTGATAATCAGGGATATTCTTACGGAGCTGCCATGTGTACGGATACTCAGAGTGCTAAGGCTTCTGCATTCTTCCAGTTCTTTAGTAAGGAAACTCCAATCTTGTTTAACCATTACGACCAGAACATGAATTACTGTAACGAAGCTAATGCAAGCCGTCTTGATTCTTCTACAATGAATGTTGGTACAGATTCTTCTCAGAACTGGCAGTGCAACATTAACCGAATCCAGTCAATCAGTATGGAAACTTCCAATTCCAACGGAACTTCGGCAGCTACAAATTTAAGTCCTGTGTATGTATTCATGGCGTATTATGATGCAATTGTTAAGCAGGTTCGATTCCGATGGGGAACTGTAGGCGCTTATTCTGACTCGATTGACGGAAAGAAAAATAAATCAAGTAACGAATTTGATTCAAGAAAAGATAATTGTTATGGTCTGGATGATATCCATAAGTCAGAATACACAGGTTATGCAGAGGCTAAAAAATACGATGGACAAACTCGACCAAGTTCTCTCGCTGATTCATTTGTAAAGTACAGTAATACAAATAATAATGGGCTTCCAATTCAGGTAATAGCAGGAAGCGGTCTTTCTTACAGCGGAACGCATAACAGCATTTACGCAAAGAAAGATTATACTGCCGGTCAGTATGTTTCTCTTTCAATTCTTGGAAAGGACACTGCCTCTCCAACGGCTGTTGTATTCTGGTACGATGGTTCTAAACTTATGATGGCTTACAACACAAGCCCGACAACAACGAAAACATGGGTTTACAAAACTGTTGATACAGATGGAGGTCTGCATGTAAAATCTTGTGTTGACAGTGACGGCGGAATTCATCTTGCTTACTACACTGCAAATGGCGGTAACTTGAAATACGCTTACTTGAGCAGTGTTACGGAAACTCCTCAGATTGCTACTGTTGATGCAAACGGTGCTGTCGGTACAAAATGTACGATTGACGTTGCAAAGGTAGGCGGAAATCAGGTGCCTTATATCACATATCAGATGATTGGCGGTGTTTACACCTACAACGCAAAGATTGCATACAGGACGAACTTTGATTCAACCGTTCCTGCGGGTGCAGATTCAAAAGACATGTTTACAGGAGACTGGGAAGTTTCTGTAATTCCTACACAATCAACAAGTCTTTTAAATGACGACACAATCAATGTTGGCGTATGGCGTGACAGTTCAGGAAATGCAAAAGCGTTTACGTCAAATGATTACTGGAAGGCAAATGACAAGTGGTTTGCAGGAACCGATTCTGCTACGCTTGGTACTGTAGGCGGTGAAGATGCTGCAAACGGAGTCAGCAATGGAACCATGGATGTTGGTAACCCTTCGCTTATTTACGGTAACAACACTGCAAACCCAATCGTAGGTTACGGAGTTGAATCCGGTGCAATCGAAATGGCCCAGAAGAAATAAGCGTTAAAAACCAATGCGAGAGCATTGGTTTAGCTTATTCCTTGAAAACGGCCGTGCGAAGGCTGTGCCTGAGCCCAGAAGAAATAAGCTGGCGCAAAACAGCGGTAACAGCTTTTGGATGATGCGCTTTCATTCAGAGCCGTTTACTGTTGCGCGTGCTGTCTGGTGGCGGTAATTGTGCGGATTTCCGTTATAATTGCCGCCGGCTGATTTTATTGTAGCATTCCCGGCTTTTTTGCATTACATTTATGGTATGAGTAATATTCTTGATTATATTGTATGGCGGGGGGACCTTTCGTTTGAAGAGTCTGCGTTCAATGAAATTGATGCGCTTATCTTGTGCCAGATATCATATTTGAATTTTGACGGACTTCTTGCGGACGGCGATTTTTCCAAAAAAGTAACGCTTTCGGAACTTGCCGGACTGTTCAAAAAGTCCGCGGATTTTGAAAAACGTTGTGACACCGGGCTTCTTATAAACCGGCTTACCGTTAAGCTTATGTTCGATGCGGCTGCTTCACGAAGGTTCGGCGGAGTGGGCGTTACCGGTTACGTTTCAATAATCGACCTGAAAAATGAAGAACAGTTTTCCGCCGTTACGTATCTTCCGCAGGAAAAAATGAATTTCATTGCTTACCGCGGTACTGACGATACGATTGTCGGCTGGAAAGAAGATTTTAATCTTGCAATTCTTGATGAGGTTCCTGCCCAGAAAGACGCGGTAAAATATCTTGATAAGGCAATGTCCGTTCTAAAAGGTTCGTTCGTCGTTGGCGGTCATTCAAAAGGCGGAAATCTTGCCGTCTACGCCTGTTCCAAAGCCTGTGAAACTGAAAAAAAACGCATTGAGCTGATTTACAATATGGACGGTCCTGGATTTTCCGAAAAGAGGCTTCATTCGCAGGAATTCTATTCTGTAATTCCAAAAGTCCGTTCGTATTATCCGCATTTTTCGATTGTCGGAATGCTTTTTGATCACGCAGGTTCGTATTCCGTTGTAGAAAGCGACGAGTCCGGCATTATGCAGCACGATCCGTTTTCCTGGCATCTTCTTGGATGCCGTTACGTTGTGCTTGACGGCTTTGACGATACTTCAAGATTTTTTCACGATACGTTCAATACTTGGATAAGCCAGATGCCGCCGGAACAGCGTGAAACGTTCGTCGAAACTCTTTTCAGTATAATTCAGGCGACTGATGCACGTACGAATTCCGAGATTGAGCAGAATATCGTTGAAAATTCGGTAAAAATAATCAGGGCGATTCACGGTCTTGACCCGGAACTTAAAGACGGTCTTTACAAGACTCTGAAAATGCTGTTTCATATTGCGCATAAGCGCCTTCCGACTTTTGCAGAACTTTTTGAACGCAGTGAACTGCGTAACAATGCGCGTAATGCAGGAAGAAAAGTTCGCTCTGCTGCCGGAAAGATAAAGGAACGTGCCGGTTCAATTTCGCGCAGATAGCGTATCTGCGATTTTTTATAGAATTATACTCAGGAGGAAATTAAGATTATGGTAAATGAAATTGCACAGGTAAAGGTAAAAAATACTTTTCTGTCCCGTGTGTACGGCTGGATGACGCTTGCGCTTGTAATAAGCGGAGTGACGGCATTTCTTGCGGCAACAAACGAAACGATAATCCGGCTGACTATAGGCAATGGTTTTGGTTTTCTTATTCTTGCCGTTGCGGAACTTGCGCTTGTGTGGTGGCTTACTGCTTCCATTCATAAAATCAGCTCCGGTGCGGCATTTTTCGCATTTATTTTATATTCTGTCCTGAACGGCGTTACTCTTTCATCTATTTTTCTGGTTTATAAAATCGAATCTATTTTTATGGTGTTCTTTATTTCTGCCGGAATGTTCGCCGCTATGGCGGTTTACGGAACTGTAACAAAGTCCAGTCTAAGTTCATTCGGAAAATATTTTGCGATGGCGCTTGTCGGAATTATAATTGCTTCCTTAGTAAATTTCCTTCTGCGCTCTCCGATGCTCGACTGGTTTCTTTCAATTATAACGGTCGTTATTTTTACGGGTCTTACGGCTTATGATGCGCAGAAGATGCTTGCTGTAAGCCGTAACGTTTCTGACGACGAAATGTTCCGTAAGGCTTCCGTTATCGGCGCGCTTGACCTGTACCTTGATTTTATCAACATATTCCTTGCTATGCTGCGCCTTTTCGGACGCCGCAGGGATTAGAAGTGCTTTTTTAAGGAAATGCAGGAGGCTTTTTCATTGACCAAATCTTTTTATTTTATTACTATGACAAGACAATAAAAAAGATTCTTGCCGGTGATAAAAAGCCGTCTGTGGAGTTATTTATGAATACTATTGGTGTAATCCTGCTTGTTGCGTTTGTTATTGTATGTGTTCTTCTTGTTCTTCTTGTTCTTGTACAGGATGACGGTCAGAACGGAATGGGCGGACTATTAGGAGGACGCGGAACTGCTGCGTTCGGTTCTCATTCAGCAAGCGTTTTGACAAAAGCAACTGTCGTTCTTGTCGTACTGTTTTTTGTTCTGGCTGTACTGCTTGCCCTCATAAACAAGAAAGAAAAGCCTGCCGAGGATCTTGCTCCTGTAACAGCCGTTGAGTCTGTTTCTGAAGAAGCGCCTGCTTCTGATGCAGAAAGTTCCGTATGGTGGAATTCTGCGGAATCTGACGCGGCTTCTAACTAGAATATCCTTTGGGGTATTGGTAAATGATGTTCAGCAGTCTTTTAAAACCAGAGAATATTATTCTTGAGCTTGAAAGTTCAGAAAAAGACGTTCTTTTTGCTGAAATGGTTGAGAATATCGTTACAACTCATCCGTCCGTGAACAGAAGCGAAGCTCTGGCTGCCCTTACCGAGCGCGAGAACAAGATGAATACCTGTATAAAATCGGGCATTGCCGTTCCTCATGCGTCCTGTGCTTCCGTAACTTATCCTGTTGTTTCAATTGGTATAAGCAGGGGCGGTATTGACTATGAGGTGGAAGGCGGCGCGGCTCCTGATTCAAAGGAATCGCTTGTTCATCTTGTTATTATGATTCTTTTTGAGCAGGGGAATACGGAGCGTCATCTGCATATTCTTGCTGAATGTGCTCATATCCTTCAGACTCCTGCTTTTTATCAGACTGCGTTGACTGCCGGCTCTGCGTCGGAAATAATAGAAAAGTTAAGAAGAATCGAAGAAGTTTAGGAAAATTGCGGCATACTATTGAGGTGAAATATGGCGGAAGAAGAAGTTAATATCATTTCACATCTTCTGGAAGTTGAGCAGAATGCTTATCTTCAGGCAAAAACAGCTCAGGACGATGCTAATAAAATGCTGTCAGAGGCTAAAGCTAAGGCAGATTCTGAATATAAGGCTCAGTATGACGTTCTTGTTTCGGAACTTGAAAAAGACTATAAAACCCAGACTGAGCGTATTGCCGCTGAATATAAAAAGAATATAGACGATTATAAGAATTCCGTAGAAAAAACAGAACAGGATAAGCTGGCTTTTAATGCTTTCGTAAAGAAAGTTATTGAAGCATTATAGGAGCGCGAAGAATGGATAAGTCCGGAGCCGCCTCTTATGTGTATGCAAAAGCCTGCGGAATGCTTGGCAAGGCATACGTCGGTAAAAATGCAGTAAAACTGTTCAATGCAAAATCTCTTTCTGATTTATGGGCACTTATTTTTACAGAGCCTGTTCCTGTTGTTCCGGAAATGCTGCTTGCAAATCAAATTGAGTATGAGGCTGTAAAGCGTTTTGTGTCACAATACAGTCATCTTCTGGAAAATTACACTTCTCCAGACTCTTTTCCGGTGGAGCTGCTTCGTCGTTATGAAATAGAAAATCTTAAGGTTTTTGCAGCTTCTCTCAGTATGGGTGAAACTAAAGCACCCCGTATTGTTGATATAGGGAATTACAGCGTCCTTGACTACAGCGGATGGCCAGACCTTTCTAAAATTACAAAAGATTCTCCGTTTGAATGGTATAACGCAGTGCCGCGCATTGCGGAACGTCAGAAACTTGACTATGCGCTTGACCTTCAGGAAATAAAGAATTTGTGGAGCGCATTAAATCACGTAAGCGATGGAACTAAAGACGTTCTCGTTGATTTTTTCCGTGAGATTTATTCCATAAAAAATCTTCTTTGGGCGCTTCGGCTTCGCGTTTATTACAATTTCAAAAAAGAAGCTGTTGAAGAAAATCTGTTCTATGTAGGAGATGCTCCTTCAAAATCTGACCCTATCTGCGCCTATGCGTATGAAATTCTTGACTGGGATCTTGATTCGTTTCCTGTTTGGAGCAAATGGCGGTTTGCAGAATATCTTAACCGTCACGAAGAAGGCGAGGTCTGGAGCATTGCCCCTATGGTTGTAGAGCAGAATTTCCGCTATTTTGAAGCGGCAAAGACAAAAAAACTGTTCCATCAGTATCCTATGACGGACGTTACACTTGTAATGTTCTTCAGGATAAAGCAGCAGGAACTGGACTGCATTCGGGCTGCAACTGAACGCCTGCGCCTTAATGCAGATAAAAATGAAGCTATGTATGTTGCCGGAGTAAAACCTGATGCTCTGGAGCATGATATAGAGCGTTAAAAGTACATCACTGTAAACTGCGGTGTGCAATTTTCAAGGAAGGTTTAAGAATGGCAAGAACAACTCAGATGAGCCTGATAGAACTGATGACTCTTTCCGAAGATATTTCAAATGTCGTTGAATATCTTGGACGGAAGGGCAGTTTTCAGTTCCAGTCTAAGAAGCACGATTTTTCTGCTGATAAGGGCGTAAAGTCTGTTTCAAATTTTGACAGGGATTTCCTTGATAATCTTCAGAAAGCAAGGATTTTTCTTAATATAGATGATTTGGATTCTGACGTTCTTGTTTGTGCCAGGGCGAATGACAAAGACCGCGAAGAGGCTGCGCGCATCCTTAATGCAGTAAATGATTTGTCTGACAGATACCTTAAGCAGACTGACGAAGTTACGCGCGTAAAAAATGCCTATAAAGAAGCGATGGCGTTTGCCAATCTCAAAGTTCCTTATACGGAACTTGAACATTTGTCTTTTCTTTCGCTCCGCATAGGACGCATTCCTGCGGAAAATATAGACAACCTTAGGTTTGCGGTAGGAAATTCCGCCGTCATCATTCCTCTTGGAAATGACAGTTCCCGGATTATGGCCGCAACTTCCAAAAAAGGACGTTTTGCCCTTGATACGGAATTAAAGCGCTTTGGCTTTGTGAATATGGAAATTCCTAAGGATTTTGAGGGAATTCCTGAAGACGTTATCGAAAGTCTGAAAAATCAGGTAATCGAGTCAGAAGCGTTGCTCCGCCATCTTGACGAGGAACGTTCTAATTTTGCCGATACCCACACAGATTCAATTCACCACCTGCTTGCGGCGTTCTCTGTCGGTGCACAGGTTTTTGACATTCAGAACAGCCTTGAGTCTACTTCAATGGTTTACCGCCTCACAGGATGGATTCCGTCGCAGGAAACGGCTGTGTTTATGAAAGAACTTGATGAGCTTACGGAAGGGCGCATTGCAATCCGCGAGTATCTTCCTACTGAAGTTCCGTCTGTTATTGCCGGCGAAGAGCAGGTTCCTGTAAAGCTTAAGCACGGAAAATTTATTTCCAGTTTTGAGCGTATGATTTTCAGTTACGGTTCGCCGCTGTACGGAACGATTGACCCTACGCCGTTTGTTGCCGTGTTCTTTACGGTTCTGTTCGGCATTATGTTTGGTGACTGCGGACAGGGACTTGTGTTCCTTCTTATGGGAATATTGATGGCGGCAAAAGTGATAAAAGTCGGCGGCTGGAACAAGTTTGCGCCTATTTTTATGGCAATCGGCGTGTCCAGTTCGATTATGGGACTTATAACCGGCGAGTTCTTTACGAACGAAACTCTGCTTGAACCGTTTGCAATGTGGGTGACCGGGCTTTTCGGCGAGCCGCACGCTCCTATTCTGAAAGTTATGCCTTCTTCCGATCCTAATTCGGTAAAGGTAATTTTCGGCATATTTGGAATGACGATAGGTCTTGGATTTATCATCAATTCAATCGGTCTTGTAATAAACATCATTAATAAGATGACGCAGAAAAAGTGGGGAAGCGCACTGTTCGGTAAAATAGGTCTTGCCGGTACGGTGTTCTTCTGGTATGTCGTAATTTTTGCGCTGCGCGTTGCATTTTTCAAGCACGTGCCTTCTGCTGCGGACTGGGTAATTATCGGAATTACGCTGTTCTTTGCGGCATTCGGCGAACCGTTCGAGCGTCTTTTGAACGGTGAACGTCCTGTCATAGAAAACGGAATAGGCGCAATGGTTATCGGCGGAGTAGTCGAACTTATCGAGGTAATTTCAAATTATCTTTCAAGTTCAATCAGCTTTGTCCGTGTAGGCGCCTTTGCCCTTGCTCACGCCGTTCTTGGATTTATAATTCATATGATGGCAGAAAGGAGCGGTATTATAGGTGGTGCTCTGGTTATGATTATCGGAAATGCAGTTGTCGTCGTCCTTGAAGGAATGATTGTTGCAATTCAGGTAATCCGCCTTCAGTACTATGAATTCTTCAGCAAATTCTTTAATGAAACAGGAAGCGAGTTTAAGCCGCTTCAGTTCCATTATGGAAATAAATAAATTTGAAAAATATAAGAGGTATATTTTTATGAACAAGAAAATTTTTGTTTTGTCTGCATTGCTGCTTTGTTTCGGCATTCTGTCTGTTTCTGCCCAGACTTCTGAGGCGAACGCTGCCGAAGAAACTGCCGTTGAGGCTCAGGCTCCTGCAAAATCTTCTGCCGTAAAATATATTGCGGCAGCTCTTGCGGTTGGATTCGGTTGTATCGGCGGCGGTCTTGCCGTTGGAAAAATCGGTTCTGCTGCTATGGGCGCAATGAGCGAGAATGCTGAACTTTCCGGAAAGGCACTTCCGTTCGTAGGTCTTGCTGAAGGTATCTGTCTTTGGGGATTCCTTGTAGGACTTCTTATAATTGTATTGTAAGTTCAGGCATAGAAGTTGAAATTTTACATTATCGGTGACAGGGAAATGGTACTCGCATTCAGGCTTACTGGTATTTCAGGCACGGTTGCTGAAACGCGTCAGGAAGTGCTGGATGCTTTTAACCGGGTAACAGGAAAAGGCAGCGCGATTGCTGCTCCTGTTGACGAAGTGCCGAAGGTTCTTATTCTGACTGAAGCTGCTGCAGCCCAGATAGAGGAAGAAGAAGTTGAGTGGCAGAAGAAAGGTAAATATCCGCTGATTGTTGAAATTCCGTGCCTTGACGGGCACGTGAAGGGTAAGAAAACTCTTACGGAAGCAATCAGGGAAGCAATAGGCGTTCAGGTTTAAGATTTTTTACTTGAATTGAAAGTGAATGCTGTTTTTGCAGTCAAATCCGAGGTTTTTATATGAATGAATTACGCTCCACCGAAATTCTGGATAAAGAAATTCAGGCAGATGCCCGTAAGAAAGCCGAGCGCATTCTTGTATCTGCAAAGGCAGAATGTGAGTCTGTACTGAATTCCGTTCCGGCACGTATCGAGCAGGCAAAAAAAGAACGAATTTCAAAATATGATGAAAAAATCGCTGCGTTTGAGAACGATCAGAAAGCTGCTGTTCCTTTGGAAAAAGAACGCTTCCTTGTTTCTTTTATTCAGGAGTCAATAAACAAGGCGATTGACGAATATGTAGAGTCGCTGACGGAGGAAGAAAAGCTTTCGCTTGTTCTGAAGCAGCTTACGAAATATGAAAAAAATCTGAAGTCCGGGAAAGTGCGTGCGTTTGTGTACGGTTTTGACACTGCGCTCGTAAAAAAGGCACTTGAAAAAAGGCTTGAGCTTGTTTCCTGTGAAAAAACAGAATTCAATAAATTGATAGTTGAGAAGAGCTGCGGAAATTCCTGCAAAAAAGGAATTATTCTGGAAACTGAAGACAGGTCTGTAAGATGCCGCCTTACGTTTTCGGAACTGTTTTCGCAGATTCAGGATACGTACAGAAAAGAACTGTATGATGCATTGTTTGGCGGGAGGCTTGAAAAATAATGATAGAAGGTAAGATTACCCGTATTTCAGGTCCTATTGTTTTTGCCGAAGGGCTTGACGGCTGCGGTCTGTACGATGTTGTTGATGTAGGCGAAAAAAAACTTATCGGTGAAATTATCCGTCAGAATAAAGGCAAGGCTACGGTGCAGGTATACGAAGACGACACTGGTATGTGCGTCGGTGAAAAAATTGTGTGCCAGCAGCGTCCGCTTTCACTCCGGCTTGGACCGGGACTTGTAGGAACGATTTATGACGGAATTCAGCGTCCGCTTAAAACGATGGCTGAAAATTCCGGTGCATTTCTGCTTCCTGGCGAACGGACAGAACCGCTTGACGTTTCAAAAGTCTGGCATTTTGAGGCTCTTGACGGAATTGCACAGGGGAGTCCTATAAAGCCGGGACTTGCAATCGGAACTGTAAAAGAAACGGAGTCAATCACACAGAAAATTATGATTCCGCCGACAGTGCGCGGTCGCGTCCTTATGACTTTTAAGGGAAGCGGCGACTACACCGTTGATGATGTCATTGCAACGACGGAACTTGACGAAGAAATAAAGCTTTCCCAGTACTGGCCGGTTCGCCAGCCGCGTCCGTATACAGACAAGCTTGAAGTTTCAGAACCGCTGATTACAGGGCAGCGCGTTATAGACGTGTTCTTTCCGCTTTCTAAGGGCGGAACGGCTGCCATTCCAGGCGGATTTGGTACTGGAAAAACGATGACGCAGCACGCCGTTGCAAAATGGTGCGATGCAGATTTGATTGTATATATCGGCTGCGGCGAGCGCGGAAACGAAATGACGGAAGTTCTTACGGAATTCCCGGAACTTATTGACCCTCGCACAGGGCGTTCCATTATGGAGCGCACGATTTTGATTGCGAATACTTCCAATATGCCTGTTGCGGCGCGCGAAGTTTCGCTTTATTCGGGCATTACGCTTGCGGAATATTTCCGCGATATGGGTATGCACGTTGCCATTATGGCAGATTCAACGTCGCGCTGGGCAGAGGCGCTCCGCGAACTTTCCGGACGTATGGAAGAAATGCCTGCTGAAGAAGGATTCCCGGCGTATCTTCCGACGCGCCTTGCGTCTTTCTACGAGCGGGCAGGAAGAATTATCTCGCTGAACGGTCAGGAAGGTTCTGTTTCCGTCATCGGTGCGGTTTCTCCGCCGGGCGGCGACTTTTCCGAACCTGTTACGCAGCATACAAAACGTTTTATCCGCTGTTTCTGGGCTTTGAACCGGGAACTTGCAAATGCCCGCCATTATCCTGCAATCGGCTGGATTGATTCGTACTCTGAGTATGCAGCAGAAGTCCGCGAGTGGTGGGAAAATCATAATCCTGTGTGGTGGCAGGTTCGTACGGAAGCTCTTGAACTTTTGAAGAAAGAACAGCGTCTTGAACAGATTGTCAGACTTGTAGGTCCTGATGCACTTCCTGATTCTGACCGTCTGATTTTGAAAGTTTCAGAGATGATTAAGAACGGCTTTTTGCAGCAGAATGCGTTTGATGACATTGATATGTACTGTTCTTCCGAAAAGCAGATTATGATTCTTGAGCTTATGGTGAAGTTCTACAGGAAGGCGCTGAACGTCGTGAAAAACGGCTGCCCTCTTACAAAGATAAATTCGCTTTCCGTAAGCAATGATATTGTCCGCATAAAAATGGACATTCCGAATGACAAACTTGATAAAATTCAGGAGATTCAGCTCCGTATGGATACGCAGTTCAGCGAGCTTGAGTCTGTGTATAATAAGGCGGTTACATTATGAGAGGAATAGAATACCGTGGCGTTACGTCTGTTGACGGTCCGATTGTCGTAGTTCAGCGGACTGAAAACGTATTTTACAATGAAACTGTCTGTGTCCGAGACCGTCAGGGTGAAAAGCGGCTGGGGCGCGTTATTGATTTGAATGAAAAAGCATGCGTAGTCCAGATTTTTGGAAATACGACAGGAATTGACCTTGCGGAAAGTTCCGTTGAATTTCTGGAAAAGCCGCTTGAACTGCGCGTAGGAGAAGGTCTTCTCGGCCGTGTATTTAATGGTCTTGGAGAGCCGATTGACGGCTATCCTGAGATTATTTCTTCAAAGCGCATAAACGTAAACGGTAATCCGATAAATCCATATTCGCGTTCTTATCCGCGTGACTTTATCCAGACTGGAATTTCTGCCATAGATGGGATGAACTCTCTTGTTCGCGGTCAGAAACTTCCTATTTTTTCGGGAAACGGTCTTCCGCACAATAAACTTGCCGCGCAGATTATTCGTCAGGCAAAACTCCGTAACAGCGACGAACAGTTTGTTATGGTTTTTGCCGGAATGGGCATTAAATACGACGTTGCGCGCTTTTTCGTAAATACGTTCGAGGAGTCCGGCGTTCTTTCCAAGGTAGTAATGTTCCAGTCACTGGCAGATGCGCCTTCCATTGAGCGTATTATGACACCGCGCTGTGCACTTACGGCTGCCGAATATCTTGCGTTTGAAAAAGGAATGCATGTCCTTGTCGTTATGACTGATATGACAAACTACTGCGAGGCGCTTCGTGAAATTTCTACGACTCGCGGAGAAGTTCCGGGACGTAAAGGTTATCCGGGATATCTTTATTCCGACCTTGCAGAATTGTACGAGCGCGCAGGAAAAATAAAAGGCTCGGACGGTTCTATCACGCAAATTCCGATTCTTACAATGCCGAACGATGATATTTCTCATCCTATTCCTGACTTGACCGGCTACATCACCGAAGGTCAGATTGTTCTTGACCGTGAGATGGACAGCAAGGGAATTTATCCGCCTGTTTCCGGACTTCCGAGCCTTTCCCGCCTTATGAAAGACGGTATCGGCGACGGAATGACGCGCGAGGATCACGCGAACGTTTCAAGCCAGCTGTTTGCGGCATATTCCAAGGTAAAGTCAATCCGTAACCTTGCGTCTATTATAGGCGAGGAAGAACTTTCGGAACTTGACCAGCAGTATCTTAAATTCGGCGAACGGTTTGAAAATGAATTCCTTTCGCAGGGTGAATATGAGGACAGAACGATTGAGCAGACGCTTTCAATCGGCTGGAGCGTTCTTCGTGAACTTCCTGAATCCGAACTTTTCAGAATAAAATCTGAATATATAGAAAAATATCTGCACGAGTAGTCTATGGCAAAGTTGAATATCGCACCTACAAAGTCAAACCTTCTCTCTATGAAAGAACAGCTTTCAATCTCGCAGAACGGCTATGAACTTCTTGAGCAGAAGCGTGAAATCCTTGTTCAGGAACTTATGCATATGGTTGACAAAGTAAAGATGCTTGAGCGGGATATTGACAAGGTGACTGCCCGCGCATACCCTGCTTTTAAGCGTATGCTTATGGCAGACGGAAGCGATCAGGTAAAGCGTATTGCGCACGATATTCACTATGAATTTGAAATGCACGAAAAGCAGGTTGTAATCGGCGGAATGAGTTTTGCTTCTCTTGACGTGAAACTTCCTGAAAAGCAGCTGTTCTATTCTATGATTGGAACATACGCAAATACTGATGCTGTGATAGGGGAGTTTTTCGAACTTCTTTCGCTGCTTACTCAGATGGCATCAATCAGGACGATTGTGTGGCGTCTTGCAGAGGAAGTGAAGAAAACGCAGCGCAGGGTAAATGCCCTTGATAAAATGGTAATCCCTCAGACGCTTGAAACAAAGACATATATAGAAAATGTGCTTGAGGAAAAAGAAAGGGAAAATGTTTTTGTCCTGAAAGCACTGAAAAAGAGGAATGATTCTAAGGCGGAGGAATGATATATGGGGAAACCTTTTTTGAAGAAAATTCTGGTTGCCATTAACGGAACTCACAGTTCTGTTCTTGCAGCTATGTACGGAATTATACTGGCAAAGCAGTACCAGTTAAAAATGAAAGTTGTTTTTGTTGTTGATACGGCAACAATAAAATATCTTGCCAACTTTAAATTCCTTGTTTCTGACGAAAAGGATGCCTATAAGAACGACCTTAAGAAAGACGGACAGAACTATCTTGATTACGTTGTAAATCTTGCCCGTACAAAAGGCGTTAAGATTGAGCCGGAACTTCGGGAAGGTTCTGTAAGTTCGGAAGTTATAACTGCCGCCGATGAATTCGGTTCTGACCTTATTCTTGTCGGCGGTCACAACGATCCAGGTTCGTATATTCAGGGAAACCAGACAAAGAAAAGTTCTGCCGTAACTGTCCGTAATGAAATTGTAAATTATGCTCATTGCCCGGTGCTTGTAGTCCACAAGCAGGACGTTGAGGAACTTTTTAAGATTTCATAAAGGTTTCTTCCGTGATTAACTGCTATAAAATACTGGGCGTAAGGCAGGATGCAACTGCCGCTGAAATAAAGAAAGCGTATCGCCTTAAGGCAAAAGAATTTCATCCGGACACTTCACATTCTGCTGATTCTGAAAAATTCCGGCAGCTTGTTAAGGCGTATGAAATTCTGTCTGACTCAAGGCAGCGTTCGATTTTTGACGCTTCTTTTTTTTCGCAGTTTGATTTCCGCACAAAACCGAAAGACTCTTTTGACTATCACGAATGGCTTTCAAAGCGGACTGATTACGAGAGCCGCGCGAAACTTATTTTTTTTGATTTAATGCATCACCGTGAGGACGAAGCCGTAAGCGAATTCAAGCGTATGTGCGTAAATCACGTTGATTTTTCGCTAAAGCACTGGTTTTCGCGTGAAGATTTTATGGATTACGGCTATATTCTTGCGGAAGAACTTACGATTCGCGGCGAATACTACGACGCAATTATCCTTCTGGAACAGATTATCCGTATGGAGTACAGTTACAGCTACTTCCGGCTTTTTTTTCCTGAGGTGCTTGATTTTACGCTGTCTATTTTAAAACGGAATATAGATGGTTACATAAATGACGAGCTTGCTATTGATGTGTGGGAACGCGCACTTGATTTGGGATTTAAGGCTGAGGAGAATGCGTTTTTCCTAAGGAAAATGGCGCAGGCATATAAACGGATTGGCGATGTCCGCACGGCATCTATATGTATGGAGGAAGCTGCGCGTCTTTGTCCGCAGAAAAATCTTTCTTAGCGGAAGGCGCATTCCTTTGGTATATAATTTTTCGGGTGAATAAAAAGAGGTAATATATATGATACGTTTGAAGAACAGCGATGAAATCGACGGAATAAGAAAATCCTGTCATCTGCTTGCTGATATGTTCAATTATCTGCTGCCGCAGGTAAAAGCCGGAATGTCAACAAAAGACGTAGATGATTTGTGCAAGAATTTTATTGTGAGCCACGGCGGAAAGCCAGCCTGGTACCGGGAAAATTTTGCCGGTGCTGCTTGCATAAGCATAAACGAAGAGGTTATTCACGGAGTTCCGTCGCGGAAAAGAATTATAAAGAACGGAGACTTAGTTTCTATTGACGTAGGAATTGATCTTAACGGCTACATAAGCGATTCTACCCATTCAGTGCTTGTAGGAAACGTAAAGCCTGAGGTGCGGAAACTTGATCAGGTTGCACTTGAATGTCTTGCCGCAGGAATAGAAGCCTGTCGTGTAGGAAACAGAATAAGCGATATTGCGAATGCCGTGTACGAAATTGCAGACCGGCACGGTTACGGCGTTGTATACGACTATTGCGGACACGGAGTAGGTCTTGACGTTCACGAAGACCCTAGCGTTCCTAACTGTCCGTTCCGCGGTGCAAATCCGCGCATAAAGCCGGGAATGGTTCTTGCAATCGAACCGATGATAAATCTTGGCGTGCCGGACGTATACACCCTTGATGACGGCTGGACGGTAGTTACGGATGACGGATTGTGTTCTGCGCACGAGGAACATACTGTCGCTGTTTTCCCTGACCATACGGAAATTCTTACGGACTTGAACTACAAAAAATAACGTAAAGTTCATATCAGCGGAGGTTCTATGGAATTAACAGGTTTAAGATGGCATGATATAAAAGGCTGGGAAAAAGTGGTACTCTGGTTTGACGGAATCAGAGAGCCGGCGGAAGGTTCTAACTACTGGTGAAGAAGCCACTGCGTGAATGGCAGCCGCTTACTTCGGGTTTAAGATTAATCAAAGCCGACCGCCGTACGCCATAATGAGGCGTGGGGGCATTCCCCACGACCTCGGATAGGAGCACGGTATACCACTACCAGCGTTTACTCCTGATTCCATTTTATCATATAAGGGGTAAAAAATGGAACAGAAGAGATTTGTAGGTATCGACCTGGGGAAAAGGACTTATGAAATTAAGTTCATTCATTCGAAC
>NZ_FUWG01000020.1 GCF_900167145.1 Treponema porcinum
GCCATAGTGGAGAGGCAATACCCGTTCCCATTCCGAACACGGAAGTCAAGCTCTCTAACGCCGATGATACTGCCGCAAGGCGGGAAAGTAGGTAGCTGCCGGACTTTTTTTTTCGATTTTTCTTTTTTTTGAATCCTTTCTTAATAGTATTCCATCTGTTTATGTTTTTATGCTACTATTCTCTCTATGGAAAATAAAGATTTTCTGACACCTGATTACAGCGATGTAATAGGGAAAAAGGTGTGCGTAAAAATCGACCGTCCGCTTGGTTCAAGGCATCCTGAACATTCTGATATTGTATATCAAGTGAATTACGGTTTTATTGAAGATGTAATTGCCGGTGACGGTGAGGAGCAGGATGCGTATGTTCTTGGAATTGATGTACCGGTTCAGTCGTTTGAGGGAATTGTTATTGCCGTGTATCATCGTATAAACGACTGCGAGGACAAGTGGATTGTGTCGCCTTGTGGTGCTGATTATAGTGACGGAGAAATTCTTTCAAAGATTTCTTTTCAAGAACGATTTTTTACTGGATTTTTATGTCGCAAATAGAGGAAAAATCAGGATGCTCGGATTGAAAAGAGGAACAGTCGCACTTTTTCCGCACTCGGTTGAATGGGAAATAACGGCACAAAAATGTATTGAGCACCTCAACGCTATTCTTGGGGCGGTGGCGATTGATATTCAGCATATTGGAAGTACCTCTATTACCGGAATAAAGGCAAAGCCGATCATTGATATTGTAGTCGGCGTTCGCTCGTTTGAGTCTGTAGAGCCGTTTGTTCAAAATCTTGAGGGCAATGGATTTATTTTCAGAATCAGGGAAGACGGTAACTGGCTTTTTGCGTGCGGAGATTTTGAGAAAGATACGCGCACACATCACATTCATTTTGTAATATACGGCGGAAAGGAATGGAACGACTACATTCATTTCAGGGATTATCTGAATGCTTTTTCAGATAAAGCGCTGCTATACGAAGCGGAAAAAATCCGTCTTGCAGGACTCTATTCGACTGACAGAAATTCATATTGTGAAGAAAAAGGTAGAGTAGTTCAGATACTTCTTCAGGAAGCGGATGATTATTTTCAAAAATTGGATAAACTTGATTGATAAAAACAATGATGACGAATGACGAGGTTATAAAAATCGCTATGAACCAATGCGCAAAAGATATGATGTGCGAGCCAGAGGCTTTTTTGTCGGAAGGTGTTTTGGTCATTCCGATGACGGACTGTGAGGCAGTCAGAAACCGCGGGCAGAAAAAAAGCATTCTATCTTTTATGACCTGCAATATGGTGTATTGGGGAAAAGGAATAGTCTGTACGTGTGATTCTAGAATTGCGGCAGAGATGAATCGTGCCATTCAGCCTGATAATGCGTTCAGAAATATGGAACTTTGCAAGTTGTATGAATTCAATGATATTCTTGCACCTTTGAATAAGCAGATAAATTGTATGGCGAATTATTTGCTGCCCGATGTAACGGCAGATGTTTCCGTGCGGAATGATCTGGAAATCTGCGTTTTGCGCGGTACTGACATTGCCCGGCTGTATGGACTTGATGGATTTCATAATGCACTTGACTATGGAAGTTGTGTCAGGAATGACGGACGGCGGAAAGATTCTGTTGCGGTTGTCTGTACTGTGGACGGTACGGTTGCCGGTGTTGCAGGAGCTACGGATGACTGTGATTCTATGTGGCAGATAGGTATAGATGTTCTTCCCGAATTCAGACGGCAGGGAATTGCAAGTGCTTTGGTGAAACGATGTGCAGAGGAGGTTTTTGCCGAAGGAAAAGTTCCGTATTATTGTTCTGCCTGGTCAAATGTCTTATCGCGGAAAACAGCACGCGCTGCAGGTTTTTATCCTGCGTGGGTGGAAATTGCGTGCGTGGGGAAAGATTCCTGATTTTGATGCCTGAAACGTAAGTTTTTTACGCTTTTACATTGCTCTTCTCTGAAATTTTCAGGTCATTGTCAATGTAATTAAAATAATCACGGCGGTTTACTTCATCCTTGTGCGCTTTGTACCAGTCATAGCTTTTGTTTAATCCTGCGGAAAGAGAAATTGTTTCCGGCATAAGTGCAGACATTCGGGAAACATCCAGCGCATATTCGTATTTATGAAAACAAAAATAATTTCTCTGCGGAACTGACGTATCTACGAACTTGAAAGCCGGCGTTTGTCCTGCGGCGGCATAGCACAGGTTTACCCATTCTTTTACAGAAATGCTTTGAGCGTTGCCGACATTAAAAATACGTTGTTCAGGCTTTTGTTCCAGCAGAATGTGAATGAAGCGGCATAAATCGTCTATGTGAAAAAACTGCATCTTCATTTTGCCGTTTTCCGGAAGATAGAATGTACGGTTGAAATCGGCGCAGTCAAACGCAAACGCCTCGCGGTACACATTGTTGCCCTGTCCGTACAGATACGGCGGACGGATAATATACGTGTTTGGGAAAACAGAAGAATAATATTTTTCGCACAGTATTTTATTAGTGCCGTAATCGCCCCACACAGAATTTGCGCCGCACCATTGTGCAAAAAAGCACAGGTCGCAGTGGTGGCCGCAGACGCTTATAGGGTCAGTGCCTTTTCTTGCATCGGTTACAAGTGCGGCTTTCCATATCTTGCACTGCTCAATCCGCTTGCCGTTGTCGCCGTGTTCTTTGTCGAAGGCAAAGCGTGTCAGAAGTTCGCAGGGAAATTCCGCACATTCGCCGCAGAACCGCCTGTTTTTGCTGATTGCGCATTGTGCTACCGGGCAGACAGTACCGTCTTTCTTATAGAACGTAACGCCTTTTGTTTTAACGCACGTTCCGCAGCAGTTGGACTATTTTAATTCGCACGAACTGCATTCTATTCCGCAGTAACTTTCAATTTTGACGCACATAATCTCTCCCATAAAAGGCAATAAAGTTTTGTTTAAAGGCACTGATGTCCGGATGTTTGGAAAATTCAGTACGATAAAATTGTATGTCCTTTCAGGGGGACAGTCAATATTTAAATGGTTCTGAGCCATTAGGTTTATTTTTGCTTTCCTTGACCGCAATATTTTGCCTCACTACACTTTCTTTATATATGCAGATAAGTGATTTTTATGCGGACGGGCGGCAGGATTTCTGGAAGGAGCTCATTGCAGAAAGCGGCTGGGGTGCGCCGGAATTTTTCCGTCCGGAAGATTAGCGGTTCGTTTTCTGCTGATAATTTTCGGAGCCGCGTGTTATGGAAAAACTTGAAAAGATGTTTGAACGCACTGGAGAAAGTGTAAAATTTGACGGCAGTGAAACTTTCAAAACAAATATATTCTCAAAAATCCTGAATGATGACAAAATTTAAAAAATTGTTGACTAAAATCTGTAATTTAGCAACAATACTACATCATTCAATTCTAGGAGGAATGAGTTAAATGAAAAAAACAACATCTTTTTTGGCTTCTGCACTGATTCTTGCAGCTTTTGCCGGCTGTAAAAAGGCGGACGCAGATACAGTCATTACGGTTGGAGCAACCCCAGAGCCTCACGCGGCAATTCTTAATCTTGTTGCCGAAGATCTTTCAAAAGACGGCTATACGCTTAAAGTAATCGAATTTACTGATTACGTAACTCCGAACGAGGCTGTTGAGTCAGGCGAAATTGACGCAAATTATTTCCAGCACCTTCCGTATATGGACTCTTTCAATAAAGAGAAGGGTTACCATCTGGTAAGTTTTGCAGGCATTCACATTGAGCCGCTTGCAGTTTATTCAAAGCGCTATTCTGACCTTGCAGGCATTCCTGACGGTGCAACTGTTGCAATTCCGAACGACCCGACAAATGAAGGCCGCGCGCTTCTTCTTCTTCAGTCAGCTGGTCTTATCGAACTTGAGGACAAGGCTTCCCTTACTGCCGTTCCGTCTGATATTACAAAGAACGCAAAGAACCTTAAATTCCGCGAGATTGAGGCTGCTACATTGCCGCGCGTTCTTGCAGACGTTGATGCTGCTGTAATCAACGGAAACTATGCGCTTCCTGCCGGATTGAACGCTTCTAAGGACGGACTTTTCGTTGAGGGCGCAGATTCTCCGTATGTAAATGTTCTTTGCACAAAGGACGGAAAACAGGATTCTGCAAAACTTAAGGCTCTTGCGGCTGCCGTTCAGAGTCAGAAAGTAAAGGATTATATTGCAGAAACTTACGGAAACGGTGAAGTTGTTGCTGTATTCTAATAATTGCTGATTATTTACTGAATTAGTAAAATAAGAAAGCGTCGTGATTTTTCACGGCGCTTTTTTTGTTTTAAGAACGGTAAAATTCCGGGTGATGAATGCATAAATGCGTAACGTTTCTCTGCCCCCCCCCGGATTTTACGTTTTTTTTAATAGTTTGTAAGGTAGTACGTTGCTGACGTTTCTTTTCCCAGAATGTCGGAAAGGGTGAACTGAACGGCATTTTTTCCCTGCGTAAAATTCACTTCTCCCAAAAGCATAAGATCGGGCGTAGGGTAGAGCACTGTCTTCGGATAGTTACGCTTGCCTGAAACGCAAATGCTGCTTCCGTCCTGGCGCAAAAGGTCGTAGGATGTGCCGTCTACAATCGTTCCGTTTACCGAAATGTGCGTTTTGTACGGTACGGCGACTGCCTGGCGTTTCTGGTACACGCGGTAAAATCCTGCCGGAATGACGTTCTGTTCTGCAATTTTGAAAGTCCTGCCGTTTCTGTTCTGAAGGACTATTCCAGAAGGGTAAAGAGGAAGTTCCTTACCTATTCGCGGCATAAGAATGCGCGGATTTATGGCGGTGTTGTTCTTTGTGTCAATTACCTGAAACTCAAGGGAACTGTGTCCCTGCTGCCAGGCTGAATTTCCGCTTATTCCGAGAGGCGTTCCTGTTGCAATTTCTTTTGTTTCCGAAAGGTTTTCCGGCAGCGATTCTGCATCGATGTTGCCGTAGACGGTCATAAGGTTGTCCGAATGGGCGATGATTACCGCGTTTCCCAGTGTCGACGGAAAAAAGTCCGTGTCGTCGTTGTATTCTTTTATGATGACCGTAAGGCAGCCGTTGTCCGCCGCCTTTATTTCTGACGGATCAGAGAAAATGAGGGAATTGCTGATTGTATCTCCGCGCAGCTGCCCGAAATAGGAATAGAACGAGTCTGACTGAATCTGCTGTTCCTGCGGCCATTCAAATGCTCTTGCTGCGGTGTATGCTGCGGCAATGGCCGCACAGATAATTGCTGTTTTTTTCATAATATACCTTTCCAGTTACTTTTTGCTCAGCACAAGCTGTGAAATCGTTGAATCCTTGCCGACGTACAGTTTGTTTCCGTCAGTCTGAATGAACGCCGTTTTTGCTTCAAACGAGAATGTTCCTATCAGCGTTGCAAGTTTTTCTACCATATAAACAGTATATGTTCCGCCGTCTTTTGCAAGAATGAAAATGCAGTCGCCTGATTCCTGTACGTTCAGCGCCTGTCCTTTAATTTCAAGGTGCGCGGACTTTCCTGTTTTTGTTTCGACAAAGCCAAGAAGGTTTCCTGAATTGTAGATGACCGTTCCGTCGTTGTTGTAGAAACGCACCAGCTTTTGATACGGGTCGGAAGAATCAAGGAATTCGTGGAAGATGATTTTTGCGTTTACGCCGTCATTTTTTGCAAGGACAAAACGCTGTTTGTTCTGTCCGCAGACTACGGCGACAAGCGATGCATTCGACGAAATTGCTGCTCCAAGAATTACCGGGAATTCACTTCCGCCGGGAGAGAAACGCTGGATAATTGTTCCGTCCGAGGCAAATTCGCAGACCGAACCGTCAGCAAATCCTGCAATGCAGCCGTATTCCGATGAGTCGAATGCCGTTATCGGAACAGTTCCGCTGTATTCCCACGCTTTTGTTCCGTCTTCACTGCACTGCACGAACGACGAACCGCCAGGCAAAAATACGTAGATTCTGTCATCTTGAATCATCGGAAATCCGCTTATGTTAATAGTTCCGGATTTTTTTCCGGAAGGCAGATAGAACGAGGCCGCGCTGCTGTTTGCGCTGTAGAAAGTGTAATATTCCTTTGATATTGAAGATTTATATGGATAGGAGATGAAATTCGTTACTTTTCCGTCTTCGGTAAAATATCCTATGCTCTGACCAAGCTTAAAATGAAGCAGCCTCTCGTTTTCTTCCGGTTCAGAAATCGTAGGGTTAGTAACGTCTATTTTCCAGCCCGGCGTAAGCTGATATTCGAAGCCAAGCGGCTTAATGGCAAAAATTATATATACTGCGCATAAAATCAATGCAAGCGTAATATAAAAGGAGCTTGTTTTTTTTGTTTTCATAGTAAATGATGTTATAATAATACCGGCTTACAGTCAAGAAAAGCAGGAGGTACGCTGATGACTGATACTAATCGTTTTGAAGAACTGTTTAAAAAGGCGCTTGAGGCAAGCGAAAATTCCTATTCGCCGTATTCTCATTTTCCGGTGGGAGCGGCACTGCTTATGGAAGACGGCACTGTAATTACCGGCTGTAATGTGGAAAACCGTTCGTACGGACTTACGAACTGCGCGGAACGGACTGCTGTTTTTACGGCAGTTGCACGCGGATATAAAACGTTCCGAGCGCTGGCGATTGCTGCTCCTAAGGCGGATTATCCGGTAGGACCGTGCGGTGCGTGCCGTCAGGTGCTTACGGAATTTGCGCCGCAGGATACGCCTGTCATTTTCGGACCGTCGTATGAAAAATCCGTAGTAAAGACACTCGGAGAATTATATCCGTTCGACAGTCTGCACGAGCTTGGAGATTGAACGTAATCCGCAAGTAAATCTGCCGGATTGCGAACCTTGACAAAAAACCGTAAATAATGCAAACTTTGACAAGTATTTCAATAGAGTTTTGGAGTTTTATTATGGAAGACGATATTCTTACTATTGAAGAAGTCGCAAAATATTTACGTGTTTCTGACAGAACGGTATATGACTGGGCGCAGAAGGGTGAAATTCCTGCCGGAAAAATAGGAACAGTCTGGAGATTCAAAAAATCTGAAGTAGAAAAATGGGTGAATGAGCGCCTTTCTTCAAGTTCAAATACAAAAAAGACAGATGATGCCGTTCAGGTAAAGAACATTCTTTCTCCTGACCGGGTTGTTTTCATAACGCAGTCAGCAAAGCGCGATGCCCTCACTGAACTTGCAAACGTCCTTGCAAATGCTCCGCAGGTAAAGCGCGGCGACGAACTGCTTTCTGAAATCCTTAAGCGTGAAGAATTGATGTCAACTGCTGTCGGAAGGGGAATTGCAATTCCTCATGTCCGCCTTTCTTCCGTAACGGATCTTGTTATGGCAGTCGGTGTGTGCAGGACTCCGATTTCTGATTTCCAGACTGTTGATGACAAGCCTGTCAATCTGCTTATTATGATTGCGGCAGCTTACAATCAGCATACGTATTACTTGCAGACGATTTCCTATTTCAGCGCAAAACTGAAAAGTCAGGAACTTCGCGATGCAATTGCAAATGCGGCTACTGAAAAAGAAGTGTATGAACTTTTGTGTGCATAATTGCGCTGTCATCATTTGCGTTTTCGGGAACTTCTAAGGAAACACTGAATAAATCCTATTGAGGATTTTTCAGTGTTAACCTTGAATTTAGCTAATTGTCCGTAAGTCAATGACTTACGGCAATTTGACGGGAAGTGCTGAGTAATCGCTTCAAGTGTTAATCAGCACTTCCCTAAAAACGTTTGTTTTTGAAGATGACCTTATATCAGCAGGAAAAAATCACGGTGGATTTTCTTCCTGCTTTTTTTTTGTTGATTTTGCAGAAAAACAGTATCAGTTTTTTCAGCTTAGGGTGTTAAATATATAGACAGGGAATTGATTGTACAATGAAAACTGTGTCGATGGATGATTTTGATTCTTTATACCGCACGTTCGGTCCTATGGTTCTGCGCCGCTGCCGCTTTCTTTTAAAGGATGAGGAAAAGGCACTTGATGCTATGCAGGATGTGTTCGTGCGCATTATCGAGCGGAAAAGCCGCCTTCAGTCTGTGTGCGCAAGTCTGTTTTACGTAACGGCGACGCGCGTGTGCCTGAATAAGATAAGGGCGGATAAAGTAAGGTCTGGTCCTGCGTTTGAAACTATTGCGGAAGTCGTGTCAGATGCGTCATCTTCTGAAGTAGAGGAAAAAATTGATTCAGGAATTCTTCTGGAGTGCATTTTTTCCGGCAGGGATAAGGACAGGGAGATTGCGATGCTGCATTATCTTGACGGTTTTACGCTTGAGGAAACCGCTGAAAAAATGAAGATGTCAGTTTCCGGTATCCGTAAGCGGCTTAGCGGTCTGCGAAAGTACGCGGAGAGCCAAAGGTGAAAAATATGCAGAAAAGCGAAGGCTTTTAGTATGGGAGGCATAATGAAAACAATGAATATACCGGACAGGATTTTAGAGGAAATTCATCTTGGAGAACGTAACGCAGAAGATTACTACGATATATATGGAAAAGAACAGCTTGAAAATGCGCTGAAACAGCTTGATCAGTCGGACGAGGAGATTTTAAGCCGTTATTTTGCTGATGATATGCGGAATGCTGTTCTGAAAAAGCAGTTTTCCGTAACAGGCGGAACTTCAGGAGGCGCTTCCGGCGAAGAAAACGATTCTTCCGAAAAAAAATCAAGTCCTCATGCGCTCAGGCTCAGGATTATGGCGTGTGCCGCCGCTGTTCTTGCGGCAGTAATTGCTGCGCCTGTCGTTTTGCAGAGGGCAAGGCCGGCTTCTGCTTCCCCGGAAAACAGCAATCGCCTAAAAGGAAACAAAATTCCGTCAAAAACTCCGCAGTCGCTTCGCCTGTACAGGAAAGACGGAAATTCAGTGAATGCGCTTGAAAACGGCGCGTCTGCAAAAGCCGGCGATGTTATCCAGATAACGTACAATCCCGGCCGCAATGACTACGGTGTTATTTTCAGCATTGATGGAAACGGAAACGTAACGCGCCATTTCCCGGAAAGCGGCTGGACGGCAGTAAAAATGAAACATTCCGGAAGTGAAATTCCCCTTGATTTTTCATACGAACTTGATGATGCGCCTGATTTTGAATGTTTTATACTTGTTGCGTCAAAAAAAGCCTTTTCGCTTGAAGGCATTGACGAAGAAATTGCCGCTTCTTCTGTGGATGTAGATTTTATACAGGTCGGAAATTATCTTCCTTCCGGCACGGACAGAACGGCATTTCTGCTTAGGAAATAAAACCTTATATACGGAATGTATACTAAAACGGAGAACAGACTTATGAAAAAAAATATAAATGTCAGGATTTTTGCTTTTTTATTTTGTGCAGCAGTTTCTTTGTGCGGCGCAATTTTTGCAGAAACGGCAGATATGAATTCTTCCGGCGTAGAACGGTATGCAATATATATAGGCTCTAATTCCGGCGGAAAAAATAATGCGCGCCTTCTGTACGCAGGAACGGACGCAATGTCCTTTCAGAAAACAATGTCGGAAATCGGCGGAGTTCCAGAAAGCAACAGCATTCTTCTTTTAGACCCGACAAAAGACAAGGTGGACGATGCGCTTTCTGCCGTGTCGAACGCTATTGTTCAGGGAAAATCTGTTTCCCGGCGCACTGAATTTATCTTCTATTATTCAGGACATTCAGACGAAAATGCGCTTCTTTTGGGAAAATCATCTTATGAATATTCACAACTTAAGGAATCAATTTCAAATGTTCCAAGTGATGTTCACGTTGTTATCCTTGATTCATGCTATTCAGGAAATTTTATACGGACAAAAGGCGGACAGCGGAAAAAGCCGTTCCTTGTAGACGATTCAACTGTCGTAAAAGGATACGCTTATCTTTCTTCCAGTTCTGCGCTTGAATCTTCTCAGGAATCTGATGAAATAGGTTCATCATTCTTTACGAACGCAATGCTTACGGGGCTTCGCGGTGCAGCTGATACTTCGGGGGACAACAAGGTTTCCCTGAACGAGCTGTATTCGTATGCCTTTAACGACACCCTTGCAAGAACGGAATCCAGCAGTGCAGGACCTCAGCACCCTAACTATAATATTACGCTCGTAGGTTCCGGCGACCTTATTCTGTCAGACATTTCGGCTTCGGAGTCTGCATTAATGATTCCGGAAGAAATGACTGGAAAAATAATTATACGCGATTCGTTCGGAAAACTTATTTCGGAAATCAACAAAACGGAAAAAAATCCTGTTTATTTTGCCCTTTCCGCCAGAACTTATACAGCAGTCCTCATAACGGAAACGGATACTATGCAGGGAAATTTTATTTTAAAGAAAAACCAGCTTTTGAAACTTGACCGTTCGTATTTTAATTCTGTTGTTGCCCGCACGGAACACAGGCTTCGCGGTGATGAAACTGTAAATGAAGCGGAAAATTTTGCGGAAAACGAAGAAAATGACCGTGCTTTAGAACCGTCAGGACTTTCTGAAACGCCTGTCCCGCTTGAAATTAAGCCGTTCCATTTTATGTTTGCAGGAGAAAACGGAAGTAATGTGCAGAGCATAATTTCAATAGGATTGATTCGTGCAAATGACTGTATTGTAAACGGTGCTCAGGTTTCTTTGTTTTCTGGAAATATAAGTTCCGTTTTAAACGGTATTCAGGCATCCGGTATAGGGCTGGATGCAGGCGTTATAAACGGTGTACAGGCTGCCGGCATTTATACTTCTGCAGACATTGTAAACGGAGCTCAGGTTTCCGGCATATTCAACAGCAGCGGAACTGTAAACGGCATTCAGGGAACGGGAATTTATAATTCGGCGGATTTATTGTTTGGTGTTCAGGGCTCAGGTATTTTCAATACGGTGAAGGACGGCTATGGAATTCAGGCAACTGGTATTTTTAACAGCGCACGGACTATGAATGGTATTCAGGCTGCAGGACTTTTTAATATATCAGGAACAATTCGCGGCGTTCAGGCAGGTAGTATTGTAAACGTTGCAAAGAAAGTTACCGGCGTTCAGGTTGGTTTGATAAATGTTGCCGATGAAAATAACGGCATTGCGCTTGGTCTTATAAATATAATCCGCAACGGTGTGCATGATGCAGGTATTATGGTTGATACAAACGGAAATATTTTTACACAGATTCAGAGCGGTACGAATCATCTTTTTACTACGGCACTGTATGGCTCAAGTCCGCGTTATTTCTTTTCGTCTGGCGGTAATGACTACTATCACTTTTTTGCGCTTGGACTTGGAACTCGTTTCAACTGCCGTAAAGTCAGTTTTGACATAGAAGCATTGTTCTACAATACGTTATGCAAGGATGTTGTTGATATTGGCGATGAAATTCACGATATTATCAATAAGTATGAGAATGACGGAAAAAGTTTTTCTGATGATGCTTCAAAGGAAGATAAGGACAGGGTTGAAGACCTTGCGGAGCAGTTCCATAAATATACATATCCGTCACTCCGTTTTTCTGTAAGCTATAATCTTCTAAGTCATTTTTCCTTGTTTGCAACAGCTGGCGTTGACATTCGCATAGAAGACTGGAATGACGAGGCATTTGATTACGGAAAGCGTAATATGTACATTGATTTTACTGCCGGAAGCAAAGACATAACTCTTTATCCGTCATTCGGGTTCGGCATAAAAATCCGCTGATTTCTGTTTTTGCAAAGGATTTTCTATGAATTGTGCAATGAGAAAAATAAATTTAAAGGGAAATAAAGTTCTTTTCCTTCTGCTTGTATCAGTCTGCGTTATTTTTTGCGCATCCGGCTGCAGCAGTCAGAAAAAGAAAAACGGTTTGACTGAGGCTGACGGACGGGCGGCTGGCGGAACTGCGTTGGGAATTGCAAATCCGGTAGTTCAGTCTGACCCGCAGGAAATTCTTGAGGTTCTAGGAATATGCTTTAACGAGCCGGAAGGTGCATCCGGAGTGCGCTATTCTATTATAGGCGGAAAGACGGCGCAGATGGATTTTGTCTGGAAAGGAATTGAGTGTACCGCCCGCATTTCAGGAGAACCGTCTTTTACTGATATTTCCGGTATGTATTTTTCGTGGAAGTCTGAAATCAATACGAACGTCGGGCGGTGCGCCGCTACTGTAAAACTTGCAGAAGCCGGCGGAAGTACGACCGGCGTCTGTCTTTGGTATGATACAGTTCCCGGACTTATGTGCAGCGTATCTATGAAAAACGATGCAACGCAGGAATTACTGGAAGCTATTGCAAGGCAGGTATATACTATTGTCTATGTTTGATTTTGATTTACTGCACAAAACTCTTTTTTCAATGCAGGATTCTGACTACCGCATATTTCAGTGCAGGCTTATGCCCGGTGTGCCGGAGGAAACTGTTATAGGAATACGGACGCCGCAGCTTCGCAGTCTTGCAAAAGTTCTTTCCGGAAATCCTGACATAAATGAATTTTTAGACTGTCTTCCACATTCCTATTATGAGGAATACAATCTTCACGGCTATTTAATAGAACGGATAAAAAACGGGGAAGAGTGCGCCCGCCGGATTGACGAGTTTCTGCCGTTCGTGAATAACTGGGCTACCTGCGATACGGTAAAGCCTAAGGCGCTTGCAAAAAATCCTTCGTTCCTGCTTGAAAAAAGCCGTGAATGGATTGCAAGCGGAAAAACGTATACCGTTCGCTTTGGAATTGAAATGCTTATGAATTATTTTCTTGACGGCGGATTTTCTCCTGAGTATATTGAAATTGTTGCGTCCGTAAAAAGCAGCGAATATTACGTAAATATGATGATTGCCTGGTATTTTGCTACTGCACTTGCAAAGCAGTGGGATGAAACATTTCCGTATATAAAGGAGCAGAGGCTTGGCGAATGGTGTCATAACAAAACAATTCAGAAATCTCTGGAAAGTTTCAGGATTACGGATGAACAGAAGAAAATTCTCCGCGCTTTAAAAATCTGATTGAAAGCATATATTTTTTTTGTAAGGTGTGTTTTATGTCTTGTGTGTATGAAAAGTGCAGGAAGCTGTTTGTAAAAACAGTTTTTCTGTTTCTGTTTTTGATGATGCCTGCGTTCTCTTCCGTGTTTGCCGAAGATTTTTCCTTATGGGGAAGCGGAACTGTATTCAAGCTTTCTCCCGTAAAGGACAGCATTCTTCTTGGCTCTTCGCTTGCGCTGAACGGCGTAAATATAATTCTTGATAAAGGTGACTTTGTAAAAAAAGATGATTTTGACGGTAAACTTTACGATAAGAACGATGTAAATGCATTCGACAGGCTGATTATGAATCCGTATTCAAAAGGTCTTGATTATCTAGGTTCCGGCTTTGAAACGCTTGCCCTTGTTTCTCCTGCGGTGCTTCTTACGACGCAGAAAGATGAATGGCTTACGCTTGGAGTTATGTACGCAGAAACTCTTGCCGTTGCGCAGGGAGTTGCAAAAGTAATAAAGCTTTCCGTAACAAGGGCGCGTCCGTATATGTATTTTGACGGTTATCCGCAGAAAAAAGTTGACAGTGGCGACTGGTGTAATTCATTTCCGTCAGGTCATTCTACTATGGCATTTGCTGCTGCAGCATTTACAAGCTATACATTCTGCAGCTATTTCCCGGATTCAAAACTGCGTCTTCCTGTAATTGCTGCATCATATTCTGCGGCGGCTGCTACAGCCTGTATGCGTCTTGCAAGCGGAAATCACTTCCTTACAGACGTAATTACCGGCGCACTTATCGGGTCTGCAAGCGGATTTCTTGTGCCTTTTTTGCATCGCGTAAACGAATCTGCCGCCACGGAGCATTTTCTGCCGGAACTTTTGCCTTCCGGAGTAAGTTTTACCGTCAGGATGTAGATACATTTTCAAAGTTACCTCTAAAAACTGAAGTTTTTAGGGATTTCATAATCAATTTTTTTTAAGTGAATGTTTAAAATCTGCTGAATTACACGCAATTTTTTGTGGCGTTACATTCCACGTTTTTTGGCGTTACATTCCACGTTTCGTGGCGTTACATTCCACGTTTTGTGGCATTACATTCCACAGTTTGTGGAAAGACATTCCACGTTTCGTGGATAGTACTATTTACAAACCGTGGAATGACAGGAAACGGAACGTGAATAGAGACTGTATATTTCTGCATCTGACATAAGAGAGCTGTTTGCAGGGCTCTTGAACAATTACATATTTTGTAGTAGGTTGTTTAATAATCGGGGGGGGGCGAAACTCTCCTGAAAACAAAATTTGAACTGACTCCAGATTTCTGGACAGCGTAATCAGCTGTTTTGACTGGTGCTGTTTTAAGGAGGGTGTAATAAAAACTTTGCCTGAAATAGCGTCAAAGTTTTTATTCACAAGTTCGCAATGCGAACTTCCTTATCAACTGCCGCTTCTCATTTCATTGCGAAGCGGCATAAAAAGTCAATCGATTGTTGAAACAATCTTCTTGACTTTTTATGGGAGAACCTGCTATGAAAAAAGTAAAATTCTATCTTTGTGCGGTGCTTTTGTGCATCGTTTTTTTTGCGTCTTGTTCAGACGGAAATTCTGACGGAAGTTCCGGTAGCGATGACGGCAATTCTTTTCCTGAACACCTGCTTTCATATTCGGGAAACAACTCGTATAAAAGCCCGAATGATGTTTCTGTAGAAGATGCAAAACATCAGTCTACCGACTTAAAAGACGGCTGGTGGAACGATACTGCGTTTTATCACATCTGGGTAAAATCATTCTGCGATTATGACGGCGACGGCTGCGGAGATTTTAACGGAATTAAAAGTAAACTCGATTATATTAAAAATGATTTGGGCTGTGACGGAATATGGCTTTCCCCGATTTTTGAATGTGACTATAAATCAAAAAGTCCGTCCGGGAATATGCACGGTTACGATGTAAAAGATTATTATGCCGTAAACAATTATTTCGGTACAGAGGAAGATTTAACCAGTCTTATAAACGCGTGTCATGAGCGGAATATGAAAATCATCTTTGACTTTGTTCCTAATCATACAGGAAAAGGAAATGCCTGGTTTACGGATTCCTGCGAAGGCGGAGAAAAAAAAGCCTGGTATGTCTGGAATAATTCAAAACTCAACTGGAATCCCGGAATGGGCTCGTCTAACACATGGCACAAAAATCCAAATGGAAACGATTATTATTATGCAGCATTCTGGGAAGGTCAGCCTGATTTGAATTTCAGAAATTATGAAGTGCGCGAAGAAATGAAGAATGTTGTGCGCTACTGGCTGAACAAAGGCTTTGACGGACTTCGCGTTGATGCCGTGCGATACCTTATTGAAACAGAAAATTCGTTTGTTGACACACCGGAAACGCACGCGTGGTTCAACGAACTTCGCACGGAAGTTATTGATTCGTATAAAGAAATTTCGCCAAAATTTATGGTGTGCGAGGCGTGGATAGAAAATAACCGTTCTGCACTTGATGCATATTTTGGCTCAGAACAAAAGCCTGAATTTAATATGGTTCTTGATTTTGACCAGGGACGCGGCTGTTTTAACAGCATTTATAACTCCGACAGCCGAATTTTAGCATCTACACTTTATAAAAATCCATCAGAAATAAAGGCTTACGGAACATTTATCGGAAATCACGATGAATATATGGGAAGAATAGCCAGTTGGTTTGGCGGTTATTCTGCCGAAATAAAGCTTATTTCTGCAATGTCTCTTTTGCGCCCGACAGTGCCGTTTATTTATTACGGAAATGAAATCGGCATGCAGGAAGGAAACTATAACGGTGATTTACGCCTTCGTACAAAACTTAACTGGACGGATGTGGAAAAACAGCGTAATGATGACAGTTCCATTCTCAGCCTGAACAAGGCACTTCTTGCACTTAGAAAAGAATATCCTGAGTTTTTCAGAAACGGCACTGTAAAAGAACTTAAAAGCAACACTGTTAATAATGAAACTAAAAATCCTTTATATACAGTCGCCGCTTATACAATTTCTGACGGAAAAGACACTCTTTTATGCGTGTTCAGCTTAAAAAATGTTTCTGATAATAAGTTCTGGTTTGATAGTAGCGATCTGGATATTTCTTCTTATTCTGTGCTTATCGGTGTGAATGATGAAAAGAACCTTTCTTTGGATGGTTCTTATATTAAAGTAGAATATATTGCTCCGTATGAAACGCGCGTCTATTATATCGGTGATGACACAAAAGAAATGCTTTTTACAGATAAGCGGCTTTTTCTGCGCGGTGATATGAACAACTGGGGATATAATGAAATGTTTTATGATTCTGAAAACAGCTGTTTTTATGTAGATTGTGAACTTAAACTCAAAAATTATCAGTTTAAATTCGATGCCTACTGCGACTGGACACTCTCCTACTAAAATGCGCTATTTAGTCAACACAAAATTTTTACAGGTTTAAGGTGTAAAAATTTATGCAGCCTTTTTCCTTTCCAGTTCATTGTACTGGAAGCATTTATACATTTCATCAGGCACGTTGTAATCCAGAGACTGATGAAACCTCGCCGTATTGTAGAAGTTGAAGTAGGCATCAACTCCTGTCTTCAAGTCCTTCATTGTTTCGTAGCGTTTAAGATAGATGTCCTCGTACTTGAGGCTTCTCCAAAGACGCTCAATTCTGATGTTGTCCAGAGCCCGGTCTTTTCCGTCCATGCTGATCTGGATGTTGTAATCAAC